>DATNNE010000115.1:0-55789 GCA_035601995.1 Terriglobales bacterium | reverse complement strand
CGGCGACTTCACGATGTGCAGATTCTCTTCTGGAACGGGTGCGACCGCAACCGGTGCAGAAGGCGCCGGCGGAGCAGGCGCAGCCACCGGCCCGGAAGCCTGCGCAACCGACGGCGCTGGCATTGCCACGTAAGGCATTTCCGCGCGCGCATGCACCACGGTCTGCTCGCCGGCGCGTTTGATTTTTACCTTGACATCGCCTCGCTCCAGTTCGAACTCGGCAATGTCCTTTTCAATTAAGAACTCGATGAGCTCTTTCAGTTCTTTCTGGTTCATGGTTTGCGGTGGGACTGCTTCTTGCTTCTCTGTCGCCAACCCAGAGGCCGGGCATTACTCCCGGCTGGGAATTAAGAATAGCTACTCTTCAGATCGTGATGAGTTCCTTGCTCGTGGGCGCCAAGACTTCGCACCCGTCTTCCGTTACAACCACCATATCTTCAATGCGCACGCCCCCGCTGCCCGCGATGTATACGCCGGGCTCGATGGTAATCACCATCCCGGGGCGCAGAATCTCCGTCTGTCCCGATGCGATGCGTGGAGGTTCGTGAATCTCCAAGCCTACACCATGCCCGGTCGAGTGTGTGAAATGTCTTTCTAAGCCTCGCTGCTTCAGTAACTTGTGTGCTGCCTGGTCGATCGCGGCGACGTTCACACCAGGCTTTACCGTCTCGATGGCGGCGGCCTGCGCCTCCCGCACCGCCTCATACACGCTGCGGGCTTCGCTGGTGGGACGGCCCACGTGCACCGTGCGGGTCCGGTCCGAACAATAGCCCGTGAGTATAACACCAAAATCGCAGACCACGAATCCACGGGACGGAATCGCAGCCGCCGATGCGCGCCCGTGCGGCAGAGCCGACCGCTTGCCCGCAGCAACGATCGTGGGGAAAGACATCTGCTCCGCGCCAGCCCGCCGTGCGGCATACTCCATCTCCGCCGCCACTTCGTTCTCCGTCACACCTGGACGGATCACTTCGAGCGCCCGGTCAAACAAACTCGCTCCGAGGAGCGCTGCTGTCCGCAGCAGTGCAATCTCGTCCGCATCCTTCACCATCCGGGCGCGCTCCACCAGCCCTCGCGTTTCTCGCAGCCGAAAGTCGTGTCGCAGAAGGCTCGCGAGTTGCGAACGTGCGGCAACAGTTAAGTGCTCGCTCTCAATCCCCAGCCCGCGTGATTTCTTGCGGCCGGCTTTGTTCCGGTTCTCTGCCAGCCATTCGGCAGCAGCGGCCAGCGGCGGCTTGCGAGCGATCACTATTCGCGATCCCTTAACCTCGGCCCGAGCTTGTTCGCTGTAGCGACCATCGGTAAAGAACACGCTGCCGGTTTCGAGAATGACCAAGACGCCGGATGTTCCCGTAAAGCCGCAAAGGTATCGAATGTTCGGAAGATGCGTAACCAGCAGCGCATCGAGGGCGTTGCCGTCGAAGTCGGTTTGCAACTTCCTCAGCCGAGCTTTGTGGTCCATCCATTGAAGTTTAGCAGGGCGAGCCAGGACACTCTTACCCCTCGGTCCAAAACAAAACCGCCGGGCCCCTGACAGGTATTTCAGGGAACCGACGGCTGTCTTTGCTGCTAACTCGTCGCTAGGTCTGGATGACTCGCGGAGTGATGAAGAAAATCAGCTCCTGGTTCGTGGTGCTCACGGTGGTGTGTTTGAACAGGTTGCCCAGCCACGGGATGCTGCCCAAGAGCGGAACCTGGTCTACGTTGATCGAGTTGTTGGTCTGAATAACGCCGCCGATGACGACCGTGCCGCCGTCGGTGACCAGTACCTGCGTGGTCGCCTGCTGCGTGATCAAAGTGGGGTTGCCGTTGACTGTTTCGCCGAAGTCAGGCGTCGTATTCTCGACGTCGACGTTCAGGAAGATCGTGCCTTCCGAGGTGATCTGCGGAATCACGGTCAGCCTCAAGAAAGCATCCACGTAGGTTACGGTCGGGGGCCCGCCCAACTGCGCCTGAGTCACAATGGGTACGCGTACGCCCTGGCGGACCAGAGCCTGAATGTTGTTCTGCGTCACTACCCGCGGACGAGACAGAATTTTCAGCAGTCCGCGTGATTCGTCCATGGTGAGAATGGCATCAAGCCGCACCGCGGAGCTGGCATTGATAATTGAAAAACCGCTGGTCGGGCCAGTCGCACCCAAGTTCGAGAACAACGGAATCTGCACTCCCGTAGATGCTGTGGGTTGGGTGGTTCCGACAATCGGGTATTTGGGGACGATGCCAAAAGTCGATAGTGGCGAGGTTCCAGCGGAAGATGCGCCGCCTACGCCGGTCGCGGCGTTGCCCCAGCCAAACCCAAGCTGAGTACCGATTTCACGGGCGAAGCTGCGAGTGGCGGCTACGACGCGAGCTTCAATTTCGACTTCCTGCGTCTTGCGGTCGAGTTGCGTGAGTAACCTGTCGATGTTTGGCATCACGGCAGGAATATCCGAGATAATGACCGCGTTGGTGCGTTCATCGGCGACTGCGTCGCCGCGCTGCGACAGGAATTTCTTCACTGTCAAGAGAACGTCCTTGGCGTGTGCATAGCTCAGGAACCGCGTGACCGTCTGCTTATCGACTGCCAAGGCTTCGGCTTCCTGCTCTGCTCGGCGCGACTCCGCTTCGTGGCGCAGCGTTTCTAGAGTCGCAATGCGCAGCACATTGCCATCAAGTTGCCGGGCTAGATCGTTGTTCTTGAGAACGATATCGAGCGCCTGATCCCACGGCACGTCATCGAGCACGATGGTCAGTCCGCCCTTCACGTTGGGATCGAGAACAACATTCAGTCCGCTGATCTCGTGAATCAGGCGGAAGAAATCTTTCAGATCGACATCTTTCAGGTTCACCGAAATCGGTTCGCCAGTGTATTTGGGAGCGCTAATCGGGCTGACCAGGTGGCTCTCGCCTTTTCCTTCCGCCGCCAGATTCACCGCTGGTTGGATGGGTTGAAGAGACCCAGCCTGACTCGCCTGCGGCTGCATGGCAGCGCTCGGGGTTGGCAGTAAATCACCCTCGGGCTTATCTACGAATTTTGCCGCCGCGCCAGCGGCTCGGTCTGAGGGAGCTGCCTCGTCCGCAGTAGCCTTGTCGTCGGCTTTCTTCTGCTGGTAAGAAGGTTCCACAAAGGCAAAGTTAGTGGCTGAAGCGGTCTGCTTCGAAGTCTTGTCGTCAGCCGCGACTGTGGCTGGAGCGGCGGTGGGAGCTGCAATTGGAGATGCAGGCACAGCAGCTGGATTGCTCACTGCGACTGTCGGCGCAACTGAAGCTGGCACAACCGTCAACGCCGTGGTCTGCAGCTTCGCCGACGCTGGTGCGGCGGCCTTTGCGCTGGTCTTCGCGACCGCAGGGTGCAGCTTGACAACGATTCGATTGTCGCCGGCCGCAAGCAGTTCGAACTGGCAGGCCTGCACCAGGTCGATCACCACGCTGGTGGTCGGAGGCTCGTGACCATCGGTGCCGATGCGCACGCCCTTCACGCCGTCACTGCCTACGCTGATGTGGTTCTGCACGGTGGCTGCCACGGTGTTGGGCAGAGTCACCAGGACGCGAGCGGGCGAACCCAACGCGCTGAGCTTGGGCGTCACCTGTCCGCGGGCGGTGATCTCGACGCTGATTCCGTCATCCGCGTGCATAACGTCCACCTTCTGTACGGTGGCACGCGTGTCCGCGCCTGTGCTCGTGCTCTGGGCCTCGACGCCTGCGACCAGGGCCAAGATCAGCAGCGGTAGCCAAACAGCCAGCAATTGCTTTCGCATTTCCCTTCTCCCCACGGGCGCGCGTTTTGCTCGCCGCGTGATCTGTCTTTCAAATTTCGTTGCCGTACCCACCGGGTCGACCCGGCTGCTGCCACCCGGTTAAACCGCCGGGGTTGAAATCTTCTTGGTTACTTCCCGCGTAAACGATTTGCCTAACTTGTCCTGCAGGGTTTCTTTGAAAACGATCGAGTCGCCGGTGATCTTCACCACATATCCGTTGAAGACTGGATCGTTTTCGCGCAGGAAATACGCCTTGTTCATGGCATTGATCACTACCGCGATCATGCCTCCGTCCGATTTCACAATCCCGGTGAGTGCTATCTGATCGACCGCCAGGCAGCGCTTGCCGGTGCTGCACCCCGAGCCACCCACGCTGTGGTTTACCACCGGGCTCAGGAACGGATCGCGACGCCCACCGGCCATGCTGATGGTCTTGTGCTCATCCTTTTTGGGGTCGACCGGATTCTTCTTGTCTTCGACCGCAACCACCGGTTTCGCCGGCTTCGGCTGATTCACCGCAACCGTCGTGGTCCTCTTCCTCGGAGTCGGCTTTAGTGCGGCCGGGTTGGACGCTGTCTTCGGCGCTGTCGCTCCAGGGGCGGCTACGGCTGGCTGCTTGGAAGCCTGGGCCGGCGACACCGTTTGCGCGTGAGCCGGACTTGCCGGCTGGCCAGCAGCTGGTTTTGCGGCCGCAGGTTGCGAGTTCGTGCTCTGTCCCTGTGAAGGCGGCAGCGCGGCGTTAATAGCTGCCGTCTTCTGCTGCTGCACCGAGACCAGTTTGGCCTTGGTGGTGTCGAGAATGCTCGGAGTCTGCGCCCCGGCAGTTCCCAATCCCAGTCCCAGTATTAAGATTGCAGTCGCCAGCTTCATAGGCCTCCCTTACCCTTGGCCGGTGCGCCCGCGGGCGGCGCCAGGTCGTGACTAAAGAATGTCGTCGCTTGACAGGTAGCCACGATGGTCTCGTTTGGCGCGTATTGATAGGTACGCTTCGCCTTGGCCTCACTCGGCTTTTTTATGGTCGCTACCAGCAAGTTCGACATATTTACAATCCGCTCCAGTTTTCCCACGCGGTCGAAGAAGTTCAGCACCGAGTAGTACGGGCCGTCCAGCTCAAGTTCAAAAGGAACTTCGGTATAGAACTCACGACTCGACACCGGTTGGGCGGTATAGCGGCGAATCTCGATTCCTGCTTTCATGGCTTCCGCGTCCAGCATCTTGATGAAGCCGTCCACTTCTTTGTCGTCGGGCACGATGCGACGCTCGATCTCCAGCTGCTGTTTCAGATTCGCCAACTGCCGTTCCATGTCCTTGAGCTTGGGCGCGTAAGATTCGAGCTCGGCGTTCTCGCGGAGCTTGAGGTCCAGCGCCGATTGCGCCTGGTCATTGGCTGCCCGTTGGGACTTGAACAACGTGAAATGCAATGCGGCGGTGATCAGCGCTGCCCCTAACACCAGGGCTGCCCACTGCTTGAGACCCGATAATTCGCCAAAGTTCCCCATATTCTCCCGCCTTTAGGACTTAACCTTTTCGCAGATCAGAACGAATGAAAATGCCTGCATTTCTTTAAACGTCTCGTCCTGAAACGTCTCCTTGATTTCGATGTTCTTGAAATAACCCGTCTTCTGCAGATTCTCAATCAACGAGGCCACGGCATCCGCGCTCAGTGCCATGCCTTCGATATCCACACTGCCACCCTGATCCTTCATGGTGTTAAGCCACACTGCTTCGGTACCGTTGATGGTGTCCCCGATGGTGTTGAGCAGGTTCACCGGCCCAGCCTGGCTGGCCCGAAGCTGGTCGATTACGTCGACGCGGCGCTTGTAGCTTTCCGCCTGACGCTGCCGTTCGAGGTAGCGAGCCTTCACGTCGGCCAGTTCGCGGTTGTGCTGCTCGGCGACCGCCATCTTCGTGGCGATCTGCTTTTTCTCTTTGTCGAGGCGGTACCAGTACATCCAGTTGAGCGCTCCCGCCAGCACCAGCACCAACACCACTTTCAGCTTCGGTGAGCCGACCTCGCCCATCTCCATGACCGCCGCTGCCGAAGCTGCGGCGCGCTTGTTCTTCGGTCTGGATTGTCCCAACAGGTTGATTCGGATCATAAGTTTTCAAAACTCCTTAAGGCCAAACCCACCGCAACTGCCAACTGGCCAGCGTTCTGCTCGATCAGATCCACTCCCGGTCCATCGACTGGCGGCGCGATCTTCTGGAAGGGATTGAAAATCTCCACCGGCAACGAGAACTCCTGCCGCAGCGCCTCAATCAGCCCGGGAACTTTCGAGGAACCGCCCGCCAGATAGATCTTCTCGATGTGCTCGCCCGCCGAACTGGCGCGGAAGAAGTCGAATGTCTTCTGAATCTCCAGCACGATGATCTCGGTCACTTGCTGCAGGATCGGGGTCTTCGCATCCTCGCTCACAGTGCCGACTTTGTTTCCCAACTTCAGCGACTCCGCGTCGTCAAAGCTCAAATCCAGTTCCTTCTGGAGCGAGTCTGTGTACTGGTGCCCGCCCACGCTGACGTCGCGCGGGAAAAGCGGGGTGGTGCCTTTCACGATGTTGATGTTCATCACGCTGGCGCCCAGATTCAAAAGCGCCACCACCTGCCCGGGCGCGGGTTCATAGTTGTACTCGTAGCAGTTCTGCAGCGCGAGAGCATCAATGTCCACAATAGCCGGGGTCTTGCCCGCCATCGAGAGTACGTTGGTGTAGTTCAGGATCTTGTCCTTCTTGACTGCGACCAATAAAACGTCCATCTGCGGATTTCCGGCGTCGTCGGAGAGAATCTGATAGTCGAGGTTTACATCGGCCAGATCGAAGGGAATGTGCTGCGCCGCTTCCTTCTGAATGGTCTCGGCCAACTCCTGATCACTCATCGAGGGAAGCGAGATCTTTTTCACGATCACTGAGTGCCCGCTGACCGCCGTGGCTACGCTCTTGGTCTTGATCTGATTGTCGGCAAACAGCTTAGAGATCGCGCTCGAAACCGTGCCCGAGTCCACGATCATGGAATCCACGACAATATCCGGAGCCAGCGGTTCCAGGCCGAGGTGCGCGACTTCGATCCCGTTGCGTCCCTTTCGAAGTTCAACCGCTTTAATGCTCGAGGACCCCACATCCAGACCAACAATCGTTTTCGATCCGAATCCAAACATGTGCCCGCCTTTACTGTTGCCCGGCAGCTTTGGCAGCTGCCTTCGGTTTGTTTCTGCTCTTCGCTTCCACCTGGCTGGACTTCTCTTCCATCCACTGGTCGAGCTTCGATTTCTTGAAGCGCCAGCGGTTGCCCAGTTTGAAAGCGGGAATCTTTTGCTCGCCTACATACTTGTAGAGCGTGTCCGGACTCACTCCCAAGTACTGCGACGCCTGGCGAATATTCATGACTTCCCGCGAGTCGGCCA
Organism: Terriglobales bacterium; assembly: GCA_035601995.1. Lineage (GTDB taxonomy): Bacteria > Acidobacteriota > Terriglobia > Terriglobales > Acidobacteriaceae > JABDBE01. The sequence goes on along the minus strand of DATNNE010000115.1, from coordinate 48,655 downwards.
TAGTTTCCAAACCCTTTTCGCTCAACTCACGCCCCTTGCCGCTCGCTGGCCAAGGGCTTAAGCTGAAAAGAATTCCTCGCACAAAAACGCGTTCGAGTGAATTCAGGTGTCCCGAGCATATATCAGCCCCGAAAGCACTTGAGCTAAAGGCGAATCTCCGAGATTTTCCCTGTTTTATGCCCGTTTTATGGAAAGTAACCAAAAGGCAGTTAAAGGGTGTGTCTATATGTGGTATCAATTCTACCTAACTACACAATAGGAAGTGGTGTGTCGACGTGGGGAGCTAGCTGGTCGCGGGAACCGTAACTAAAGTACTAGAGACGGTACGAAGGTCCGTGCACAGGCGGAGAAACGGCCTTTTCTTACGGGCAAATCCGGGCAAAAAGCCAAACCACAGTCAATCTCCTATGCGGATCGCGGTCGAAGTTCCGCCGTGCCGGGAAAATACGGTAATCTATTCAGCTCTCCCTGGAGGAAACACTTTGCGCTTTCTCGATCGGTTGCAACCTCTGGCTCTTCTTGTTCTACGCCTGGTGATCGGCGCCATCATGATTGCCCATGGCTACGGCAAAGTATTTGGTGGATTTTCCCATGTGCACGATATGGTGCAACATATCGGATTCCCCGGCTGGACGGCTTATCTGCTGGCGGGTACGGAATTCGTCGGCGGCATCCTGATCATCGTCGGCCTGCTCACGCGTTTCGTGGCCGTGGCCATGCTGATCGACATGTCGGTTGCCATCTGGAAGATTCACTGGCACAACGGTTTTAAAGGGCAGGGCGGATTCGAGTTCCCGCTCGCCGTGGCGGCGATTGCCTTCACGCTGATATTTTTCGGCGCAGGTCCGATCGCGTTAGACGCGATTCGAAAAGGCGGCGGCGGTGGAGGCAGAACGAAATCAAAGGCGGCCTAGCCTCGCCCCCGCGATGCAACCATACGGTCGAGCATGCTCATAGAAGTCGGACAAGTGGAGGCGATCTTCCGGTATCCCGTGAAGTCCATGCGCGGCGAACCACTCGAAGCCGCCAATCTGGGGTGGCACGGCCTCGAGGGTGACCGGCGCCTGGCATTCCGGCGGATTGAGGACCGAAGCGGGTTTCCGTGGCTAAGCGCAGGCAAGCTTCCCGACCTGGTCCTGTTTACTCCGCTGCGTGGTGAAGGCGATGCGCGTGGAGACGGCGATCACGGAGATCTTCCAACGCATATTCGTACGCCGGTTGGCAAAGAGCTGCCTGTCTTCGGGGAGGAATTGGCCGCGGAGGTTGGACGTCGCTACGGAGCTCCGGTGGAGATGATGCAGATGAAGCATGGCATCTTCGATGACGCCAGCATCTCCGTGATCGCCTCCGATACGGTGCGTGAGATCGCGCGACTCGCAGGGCTGTCCTCGGACGTGCGACGATTTCGCCCGAATGTTGTAGTTCGTTTACTGCGGCCGGTTCCGTTCCAGGAGGACGAGTGGTTGGGCGGCGTGCTCTCATTCGGGAAAAAGGATGAAGACGACGGCGCCCCCGCCATCGCCGTCACCATGCGCGACGTCCGCTGCTCGATGGTGAACCTCGATCCCGACACAGCCAGTCCGGCACCAGGAGTGCTGAAAGCGGTGGTTCGCGCGAACCAGAACAACGCGGGAATCTACGGCACGGTCATGCGCATCGGTCGACTGGAAGTCGGGCAGACCGTATTTCTCCATGCGGCAGCCGAGGGCTAAAGACCTGATCAACGCCGGCGGATTCCAAAAATCCCGCCCTCGCAAGAACGCGAGAAGGGCGGGCCACCCGGCTGCGTGTGGTGAAAGCATGGGCTACCCTCTATTGCTCTTCGAGTACGAGCACGTTGTTGCCGGACGATCTCAGTGCCTGGTCGAAGGTGATGAGTTTCAGGCCAGCGACCGAAGCGAATGCCAGAAGGTAGGCATCGGCCCAGACCTTGGGAGATCGGCTAGACAGCCGCGAACGCGCGCGGAACTCCTTCTCGATGTCCTCTGGCTCGGCAAGGAAAACGACCCGGTCGTCAGCCCAGATGCGATCCCATAAATTCCAGGCCTCGGGCATGGACTTCGTGTCTTTCCCCATGATCGTTTCGGTTGTAAGGAGCCTCAAAACCGTGATTTGCGTGAACCGGCAGAAGTGAAATTGTTCGTCGCCGGCTTGCTCGAACCACGATCTGGCTCTTTCGGAATGCACGTGCCGGCTCCACAGGAGAGCCAGCCAGACGTTGGCGTCAAGGAAATTCAACGTGTTCATAGATTTGTTCGTTGGTCACGTTTACCTTTGGACCCTCCGAAACGATGAGCGGGAATCGTACCCTCTTGGGACGCGGCCTCTGGCCCTGCAAGAGAACGCTCTTGACACCGGCGAGCACAAGTTCTCGGATGGAAAAACCTCTTGCTGCCGCTTGTTGCTTTAGCTTTCTGTATAGAGGCCGCGGAATGTCAACGGTGGTGCGAACCGATTCCTCGTTCATGGAGCGATTATCGCACGTTTGCCATAAATATGGCATGCACAAATTATAGGCCGGATCGCGAGTCCTGGCTGTTGCCGCCGGGAGGATGAGCGGCTAGGTGGTCTGCCCTGTTTCGGCTAAGGGGAATCTGTCGTGCGGAACTGCCCCACTCAAGCCAAAGGACGGCTTGAATGGGCCACCCGCCATAAGGCAGTTCGATCCCTCCCTAAAGAGATTCAGCAGTCTATAGAATTCCCGGGCAACAGCTAGGCGCTCCCCTTGGTCGTGAGCCTGAGCTCCTATGACAACATCTGCTAAGCTTCTGGTGTAAATCCGCCATCCCGATAAATTCTCTCCCCGGAGGCTGTATGGGTGCACCATCGGTTCCGCAGTTATTGGCTGACAGTGAAAAAGCTGTGCTGATTGCAATTGGCGACGGTACCGAAAAAATTCTTCGCCAGCGGGAGGCCCTGATCAGTTCCGCCGAAGCAAATCTCGTGCGCGAGATGGAAAGCCGGCACAAAGAACTTATAAAGAAACTTGAATCTAAGGATGCGAAGGGCTGGCAGCTGGCGATGGCGCTGTTCCCGGTCCTCGCGACGGCTTTGCTGGGGGTATTGGTTTTTTATTTGCAAAAAGATACGAACGAGAAAATAGATCGTGCCAGTAAGTTGTTGTCGACTCGGCTCGCACTCTCACAGCAGTTCTATCAGCAACGGTTCACGGTGTATCAGGATGCGGACCGTCGCATGGTTCTCTTGTTGGCTGCCGTCAACAACCTTGAACGGAATCCGGACGACCTTGTGAAGAAGAAGGAGGCGGCCGATGTTCTCGTTCAGCTCTATGGCTCATCGCGGACCAATAGTTTCTACATGACGCCTGAAACTTCGAAAGGCTTGGCGCAAGTTTGGTCCATCGGGATACAGCTTCCGCAGTTAATGAAGGACGGCGGCACGGGGCAGATTAGTGACCTGGACGCCGCAATATCCGAAGTTGAGGCCCAGATGAGAAAAGAACTCCTGGTGAATATTGAGTCCGTCGACGAAGAAACCGGCAGCAGCAAGGGGGGGTAACAAGCGCTAATTTTTTTGCCGATCGGCCCCCATGATCCCGCGGTTTTTGTCCAGCGAGGGACATTGGTCTTTGTCCTTGTTCTCGTTCCCCTTGATTGCATAATCCTTATCTCGCGGGGAGCCTTTGTCGGTGCAAACCGTGTGCTGATTTGGCCTGTTATATTCGCAGATGTAACACGACTTGTTCCCGTTATCCCCAGCGAAGCAAGCGGGTTGCTTGCATGTCTGGTCGTCCCTGCTTCTAGACGAGCCCTGCGCTCCATTTTGTGCTGACATCGGATTTCCTGAAGCACACAGTAGTCCAAGTAGGAAGGACCCGGCTAGAGCGTAACTGCGGTGCATAATTGCTCCAATCGGGTTGTATCTTACACCGGGTGGCCAGGGCGCGCAACGTTGTGACGCGAGATGCGCGCCACTGGCAACTTTGACTACCCCTTCTTCCGCAGCCCACACCGCATTCCGTGCGACGAACAACCTTGACCTCATACGCTAAGCTATTTCGCGCCCCTTCTTTGGAGGGAAACCAGGGACGAACAGGACGCTCCCCATTTTCGGAAATTTGGGGAACGTCTCGTGCGTTCCCGAGTTTCGTCCTGCGTAAGTCTGTCCATGGTTCGAATGCACCTAAAACGGTGCACAAACCGGTTTTGGCCGGAATCTTGTCAAGCCCCCTGAGGCATCCAATTCTCGCCAAGTCGATGATTCGGTGGATGAAATAAATCTGGAAAGCATGTCATAGTTATTCCCCTGAATCTGCTAGGCTAGAAGTAGAGATTAAATTTGGCGCAAGCTTTCTGGCTTGCGCCTTTTCTTTTGCCAGGCGTTTCTTTCCGGGAAGCTTTTCCAACACAATGAGCAGAATGAGGGGCGGTTGGGGTGGGCGCAAGCGAGCGTCCGGGGAGAGCCCTGTCCAAAAGGCTGGGCTGCGGCGCGCGTGCCCAAATGCCCTTCAAGGCGAGTTGGGCGAAGTGGCTTTTATGCACAAGGCCACGAGCTTGGGCTTCTCGCTGGCGCTGCCCTACGGGCACCTGCATCGCTACGATTTCATCCTGGAGGGTGGGAGAAACCTGTGGCGGATACAAGTGAAAACCAGTACCTGCGTGATGCGGGGACTTTACCGGCTGTGCGTCTACAACTACAACAGCAGGGCGGCTTACGCCGAGTCTGAGATTGATTTTGTCGCGGTCTACATTGTTGCGGAAGATACTTGGTACATCCTGCCGGTGCGCGAGGTATTGGAACGCCGGACTTTGTTTTTCCGTCCCAAGGGATACGTGGGCTCGGACCCTTACGCTTACTACCGGGAGGCCTGGCACCTGCTGCGCGAGCCGAATGGCCTCACGTTCGGGTGAGGGAACGTGCCGTCTGTCCCGAATTTCCCAGCCTCCGAATCTCCCTGCAGGGCAAAGGCTGCCCATTTCGCGCGGGCGCGGTAGTCCCGCGCGGTAATTGGTGAGCATCCGCAGCGCGCTAAAGGCTCCCCTTCGACGCAAGCGGCTCGGCCCCAGGATTGCATACAGATCCCTGCTTTTATCTCATCGAAGACGGAAGGCGCTTGTGCCGATCCGCAGGAGAGCCCATTGACCGAGCCTGGACTGGTTCGCCCCGACTACGCCGAGAGATTTCGCTGCATTGGCTCCGCTTGCGAAGACACTTGCTGCAAGGGTTGGGGCATTCCGGTTGACCGGGAGGCTTATGAGAAGTATCGAAAACTTCCTCCGAGTCCCTTGCGAAACCTGATTCAAATCAGCTGTCTTATTACGCCGAAGGATGCAGTCTGTGTCGACGGCTCCGGGCAAATCGTCCCCGGACCGGAGGTTTTCGCCAAGATCCGAATGACGGACGCCAATTACTGTCCGATGCTCCAGGGTGACGGCCTTTGCCGCATTCAGTCTGAGTACGGTGCGGAGTTTCTCTCTCACGCGTGCGCTTCTTATCCTCGCATTGTTCATTCGATCAACGGTATCGAAGAGAAGGCGCTTGCGCTTTCCTGCCCCGAGGCGGCGCGGTTGGTCCTGCTCGATCCATGGTTGTTCGCACCGACTCAGCCTGCTCCGGTCCAGCCGAGGCCACCGGACTCGCCCCACAATCCGCAAAGTCAAGACAATCCGGCCGGTGCGGAGTGCTCGCTGCTGTCCTGGTTCTGGTCCATCCGGGAATGCGTGCTGGCTCTGGTGCGGAACCGAAGTTACGAACTGTGGCAGAGGCTGTTTTTGCTCGGCATCTTTTGCCGGAGGCTGGATACTATTGCCGAGGGCGAACTCAAGATCGCAGTTCCCGCGTTCTTGCGCGAGTTTGAAGCCTCGACTGCCTCCGGCAGGTTGCGCACGGCGATAGCAGCCATGGAAACCCATCCCACGGACAACGCTTTGCAATTGCATGTCGTGCTAAAGCTGGCCGGGATGCTGCTCAAGGACTCAAGTATTCTTCCTCGCTTCTCCGAATGTATCGACGCCTTTACAGCCGGGATTGGTAATGGGCCGGGAGCAACCATGGAATCCCTCACCGCACATTATGCTCTGGCGCACGACCGCTTCTACGCGCCGTTTTTCGACCGTCATCCCCACATTTTGGAAAACTACCTGATCAACACCATCGTGCGCTGCCAGTTTCCCCTGCGCGAAGGAATGCGCGCCGGGGTGCGGCCCTCAATGGCTCATGAGTATGCCCGGCTGACGGCCCAATTTGCTTTGATGAAGGGATTGCTGATCGGCGTCGCCGGCAGTCATCGCGAGGCGTTTTCCGCGGAGCACGTGGTGCACACGGTGCAAGCCGCCAGCAGGCACTTCGACCATCATCCCCACTTCCTGGCTCAGGCCCATGCGCTGCTTGTAGAAAGCCAGATGGACGGTGCGCGGGGTCTCGCAGTCTTGCTGAGGAACGCAGAACCCGCCGCGGCCAAGGCAGCACCTGCAGCTTACGCGGCGACTCCTCAAAGGCAGGCTTCTTGAGCGGATCAAATCATAAAGCGCGGGCCGAGCACAGTGGTACACTCCAGCCGTAATCTCTGGAGGCAAAGCCATGAAGGCCTCTCGGTTTTATCGAATCGCGGCTGTTCTTCTGCTGTTTTTTGCGGTCGGACATACCCTTGGTTTTCGCCAGTCCGATCCCACTTGGGGAGTTGATGCCCTTCTTGGCTCCATGCGGTCCATTCATTTTGATGTGCAGGGGTTTAGCCGGACCTATTGGGACCTTTTTGTTGCGGCTGGATTCTCCATCGGCGTGTTTTATCTTTTCGCGGCGATATTAGCGTGGCAACTCGGTGGCCTTCCGGCAGAGACTCTAGCCCTCATGCGCGGCACTGCGTGGGCGTTCGCGAGTTGCTTTGCCGCCATCACGGTGGTGAGCTGGAGATATCTCTTTATCCTCCCTATCGTTTTCTCAATGGTGATTACCGTGTGTTTGATCGCGGCAGCATGGCTGTCAGCGCAGACAATCTGAAGCCGTTTGCGGGGTGGCCCACCCTTGCGGTTTTTGGCAAGGGGGTGCTCGTGAACCTGCGTCAGGATTTTTCACCGGTGGCTGCCGACTTCATCGTTCCCACCTTTACAAAGAACCTAAAGGTGGGCCACCGCGGATGCGCTCGGCCCAGAGAAACTTCCGCCTAAGCGCAGCTTGGACGGGCACCCTCGAGAGTAAAATGAGTGGGTTTGTATGGGCCAGCCCACGTGCAAAGGACATCCTTCGCCATGACCACAAAACAAGACTCGCCGGGACGGCGCTTTCGAGATGCCTTAGCCACCGAGAAGCCGCTCCAGATTGTTGGAGCCATCACCGCCTACGCGGCCCGGATGGCGCAGGCCACGGGTTTCCGCGCTCTTTATCTCTCGGGAGGCGGGGTCGCCGCGAATTCGCTGGGCATCCCCGATCTCGGCATCAGCACCATGGAAGATGTGCTCACCGATGCCCGACGAATCATCGATGCGACGACGCTTCCTCTTCTGGTGGATATCGACACCGGTTGGGGCGGCGCTTTCAACATCGCGCGGACCATCCGCTCCATGATCGAAGCTGGCGTTGCGGCGGTCCACATCGAAGACCAAGTCAGCGCCAAACGGTGCGGTCATCGGCCGGGTAAAGAGATCGTTCCCACTCAGGAGATGGTGGACCGAGTGAGGGCGGCGGTCGATGCCAAAACCGATCCGGAGTTCGTCTTGATGGCGCGCACGGACGCACTGGCCGTCGAAGGACTCAATGCCGCGATTGAGAGATCGCTTGCCTATGTTGAAGCGGGAGCTGACATGATCTTTGCGGAAGCCATGACCGACATCTCGATGTATGCAAGGTTCAGGAAAGAAGTGCGGGTTCCGATTCTTGCCAACCTCACCGAATTCGGTGAGACGCCCCTCTACACACGCGAGGAACTCGCGGGCGTGGGCGTCGATATGATTCTGTATTGCTGCTCCGCTTACCGGGCTATGAATGCGGCGGCTTTGAAAGTCTACAAGGCCATACGCGCGGAAGGAACTCAGAAGAACGTGCTCTCCCTTATGCAGACCCGGGATGAGCTCTACGAATTTCTCGGCTATCTCGAGTACGAGCAGAAGCTTGACCGATTGTTCGAAAAGACGCGGCCGTCCTGAGACGCCGTCGTCTTGGTTGCGACTTGGTTCCTGAATCGCAAAACCGGGATTGTGAATACTTGGGTGCAATGTCGCCACGGTCACTTCCTGAAGAGACTTGGTATATTCTGCGGGTGCGCGAAGTATTGGGCTGCCAAAGTTTGCTGTTCCGCCCCATGGGACGCCCGCACACGGACCCCTACGCCTACTACCCAGAGGCTTGGCACCCGCTACGCGAGCCGGATGGCCTTGCGTTCGGTTGACCTCAGCGAAGTGACCCTACGAAATTCCGCCGACAACGCTTTGACAAACTGTTTACATGGCCCTGACAAGGTTGTGGGTGTCTCAGGGTAGTGTTTCGGCGGCGACGGATATTCACTTCGGCGCAAAGGGGGCTTCCATGAAAAGATTGGTTTCGGGTGGGCTAGTGGCGCTTTTGCTGTTCGCATTAAGTGCAATTCTGCCGACGCAGGCACAGACTTTCACAGTGCTGCATCAATTCGTGGGCTCGGATGGGTCGGGCCCACTGGGGAGTCTGGCTCTGGATAAGGCTGGCAATTTGTATGGGACTACCTCTGTGGGTGGGACGGAGACTTATGGCGTCGTCTTCAAGCTAGACAAATCCGATGACGAAACCGTCCTGCTTGACTTTGATATTTCCAACGGGGCATTTCCCAACTCTGGGCTCATTCAGGACAAGGCGGGAAACCTTTACGGCACCGCAGACGAGGGCCCGGGCGGCTCCGGGGTGGTGTTTCGGATTACTCCGGAAGGAAAAGAAAAGTTGTTATTCGCCTTCCAGGGTTGCACCTGCAAGAGGGTCAGAGTTCCGTCGGGGTCATTGCTGATGGACGCATCCGGTAATTTCTACGGCACAACTTTGGCCGGGGGCAAGGGCAATTGTCTATTTGGCTGCGGAGCCATATACGAGTTAGACACAGCCGGTAAGCTCGACGTTCTTTACGAGTTCACCGGCGGAAAGGACGGCAACTACGCCGTCGGTCCCTTAGTGCAGGACGCGGCAGGGAACCTCTATGGGATCGCGGTTTACGGCGGGGACCTGTCCTGTCCGCAGGAAGTGCAATACGGTTGTGGAACGGTTTTCAAACTGACTCCGAGTGGAAAGTTCACCGTCTTGCACGCTTTCAGGGGAGGGTCAGATGGAGCTCTTCCACAGCCCGGCCTGCTCATCGACAAAGCCGGCAACCTCTATGGCGCGGCCGGCGAGGGCGGTAGCACCAACTGCGAAGACCCGAGCGGTCCCCCCATTGGGTGCGGAACTTTGTTCAAGATAAGCGCGAATGGAAAGTTCACGGTGCTGCATACCTTCACGGGCGATCTGGACGGGAACGGTCCGAATGGCGGCTTGATTCAGGATCCCGAGGGAAACCTCTATGGAACGACTGAAACCGGCACCACCAATTCCTTCTACGGAACCGTGTTCGAATTGAATACGAGCGGCAAAATGACTGTTCTGCACCAGTTGAACGGGAATACGGACGGCGCGACAGCCTTGGCAGGATTGATCCGGGACTCACGCGGCAACCTGTATGGCACGGCCTACACCAACTTCACCTTGTTCAACATTAACGGGACGGTGTTCAAGGTCAAACCTTAAGAATTAGGGGAAGACTGTGGCACCAAGGGCTTCTTCTGGTCGCGACGTTGACAATAAGGCGGTGGAAATCGAGTTAGGGCGTGATTTCAAATATCACGCCCTGACTGTGCGCGCCGCCCGACGCAGTCGTCCCATAGAAGTTGCCCGCTTTGTCTAGGGACAGTCCGTAGTATGGGTTGGCTCCATCGAGGTCGTTCTTGAAGCGATGAACTACGCTCTCTTTCCACTTGACGCCGGACGTGGGAGTCAACTTAAACACGGTGCCATCGCCATTGGGATCGCCGCCTGCGGAAGTAGTGCCGTACAAATTGCCTTGCCCGTCAAAGACAAGCGTGGAGGTCGGAGAGTTGCCGTCAGTTCCAGTTTTGAAGCTGTACAACACGCTCTCGCTCCATTTGCCGTTCGTACCCAGAGTCAGCTTGAAAACGGCGCCCAGCCCGTTCGCGCCGCCGTAGTACGTCGTGCCGTAAAGACTACCTGCAGCATCGGAAATCAAACCGCCGTACGGAAAGCCAGCGTGGGGCATGCCCTTGAAAGCGTCGAGCACACTGATCTTCCACTTGCCGCCCGAGGCCGGCGACAGCTTGAATGTGGTCCCATCCCCGTGAGCCCCACCCAACTCGGCAATACCATAGAGATTGCCCACTTGATCAATTAGCAACAAACCCAGCGAGCCCGTGGATCCGTCATTGCCGCCGGTGAAGGTGTGAATCACAGTCTGCTTCCATTTACCGCTCTTCGCCGGACTCAGCTCGTAGACCACACCGCAGGCGCAGCCATTCACATCCCCTCCGTCGGGAGTTGTGCCGTAAAGATTGCCGCTATGGTCGAAGACCACGCCACCGCCGGGACCAGACCCGTCCCTGTCCCCGGCGAAGTTGTACAGCACGCTCTCGCTCCAGACCTTGCCGGAATGCGTCAGTTTGAAAACCGTGCCGCAACCGTCGCCGCTGCAGGCTCCGCCGCTGCCGCCTGCAACGGTCGTACCGTAAAGGTTCCCCTTGGCATCCTTCGTGACACCGCCATAAGGGTTCTTGCCGTCGTTGCCCCCCAGGAAGCTGTACAGAACGGTTTCGGTCCATTTGCCATTCGCGTGGGGCGTGAGCTTGAAGACAGTGCCAAAGTTGGATGTCCCGCCGACCACAGTTGTGCCGTAGGCGTTCCCGGGGCCGTCGAAGATCAATTGGGCTGCAGGATCTCCGCCGTCGTTGCCGCCGGTAAAGGTGTAAAGGACCTTTTCTTCGTTCGCCGCCCAAGCGCTGCTCGCGAGAATGAGAGTAATTGCGCTGACCGCCAGCCCCCAGCGGACGGAAGGCCCAAACTGTTTGCTTCTCATTTCATTTCCCCAAAAATCGGAATGTTTTGACGGTTAAGTTCACTGAGATTCCATAGCGGGCTGGAACTATAGCACTGAATTGCCGGCAAGGCACCTGTTCGATGCGGTCTTTTCTCAATTTCAGGAAGGCCAGGTTTGTTCGGAAAATTTGCCGCGCTCTGCGTACTCCGCGGGTGTTCTCAGCGGTCTTTGCGTTTCAAGGTTTTGCTGGGTTTCGGCAAACCCAAAATCAGTATTCCGCCAACTCTTTCATCGCCCGCAAGAGATCCTCAGCCTGGGGCAGGATCGCGTCTTCCAGAATCGGCTGATACGCGACAAACACGTCTTTCGCGGCCACGCGACGTACCGGCGCGTCGAGGTGATCGAACAATTGGTCCGCGATCCGGGCTGCGATCTCTGCGCCGTAGCCCCAGCTCAGAGTGTCTTCGTAAGCCACGATGGCTCGGTTGGTCTTGCTGACAGAGGCCGCAATCGCCTCCCAGTCAAACGGATTCAGACAGCGCAAGTCGATTAACTCGACTTTGACGCCATGTTCACGTTCGAGCTTCTGCGCCGCTTGCAAGGCCCGCGGAACCACGGCTCCGTAGGTGATGACGGTGAGGTCCGTTCCCGCTTGCACCACCTTCGCCTTCCCGAATGGAATCGTATAATCCGGCCCCGGATACGGCGCGCGGCCGTAGGTCTCGCGGTAAAGCCGCTTGTGTTCGAGGAATAAAACCGGATCGTCGCAACGAATTGCGGTACGAAGCAGACCAGCCGCGTCCAATGCGTTCGACGGAAACACAACTCGGATTCCGGGCGTGTGGGTGAAGATGCTCTCACCACATTGCGAGTGGTAAATGGCCCCGCCAGTCAGATATCCGCCGATGGCGACGCGAACCACGCAGGGCGAAGAAAATCCGTTGTTCGAGCGCCAGCGGATCAGCGGCAGCTCGTCCCGGAGTTGCATCATCGCCGGCCAGATGTAATCAAAGAACTGAATCTCCACCACTGGCTTCATCCCGCGCGTAGCCATGCCAATCGCGCGGCCCACGATGTTCGCTTCCGCGAGGGGCGAGTTAAAGACGCGGTCGGATCCGAAGTCGTGCTGTAAGCCGTACGTCAACTTGAAAACGCCGCCCTTGCCCTTGATCAACTTTTCTTCGAGATACTGCTCGCGACTGGCGTCGGCCACGTCTTCGCCGAAAATCACGATGCGCTCATCGCGTCGCATTTCGTCACGCAACGTAGCATTGATCAGATCGGCCATGGTTTTCGGAGCGATCTTCTTGCCATCCGCCGCCAGCGCAGCGGATGCCGGTTCGGTCTGCAGCTCCGAAGATGTGGGATCCAGATCGGGCGAGTAGATGAACCGCATAATCGTGTCGGGAGTGGGCGGAGCCGCATCCAACGCCTGATCCACGGCAACCTGCAGGTCGTCCTCGACTTGCTTTTCCAGCTTGTTGATGCCCTTTTCGTCGAGGATGCCTTCACGAATCAGGAACATCTGCATGCGCGTAATGGGATCGCGAGCTGCGTCCCGTTCGCGTTCCGCGTCCGGCCGGTAAAGCCGCTCATCATCGGAGAGCGAATGCGAATACGGACGAATCACATGCGCATGGACGAACCCGGGCCCTTCGCCGGCCCTGCAGTAGGCCACCGTCCTCGCAAATGCCGCATACGACGCAACCGGATCGGTGCCATCAATCTCTTCGAAATGGAAATTCGGAAAACCCGCGACCAGCCGCGAAATGTTGCCACCCGCGGTTTGCACCTCGACGGGGACCGAAATGGCGTAACCGTTATCCTGCACCACGAACAACACCGGCAACTTGGAATTCGATGCCGTGTTCAGCGCTTCCCAGAACTCGCCTTCGCTGGTAGCGCCGTCGCCCAGCGAAACGTAGGTGACCTCATCGCGCTGGAAATTTACGTCTTTGAATTGGCGGTAGTCGCCCTCGCTTTTCTTCGCGGCTTGTGGACGGCTCGCGAAGTAGCGGCCGCCTTCCGCGCAACCCACCGCCTGCAGAATCTGCGACCCTGTAGGCGACGATTGCGTGACCACATTCAGCTGTGGGAAGCTCCAGTGCGAAGGCATCTGCCGGCCGCCCGATTGCTGGTCAGATGCGGCACCCACGGCCATCAGCAGCATGTCGAGAGGTGTCGCCCCCAGAGCCAGGCAGAGCGCGCGATCGCGGTAGTAGGGATAAAACCAGTCGTAACCCGGCTTCATGGCAAAGCCAGCCGCCAAACCAATGGCCTCGTGACCCGCCCCCGAGATCTGGAAGAAGATTTTTTGCTGGCGCTTGAGCAGGATCTCCCGGTCGTCCACGCGGCGGGACGTGTACATGATCCGGTAGGCCTCAATCAGTTGCTCACGGGAAAGACCCTCGTAGGTCTTGCCCGCGCTTCTGATTTTCTCGTCGGCCCCGGCCGGTTTAAGATCTGTCTTGGTCGCCATCCGTCGTCCATTGTAAATCCAGATCGAGGTTGAGAACAGCAGCTTTCAGCTCTCAGCCAAAACCGCAATTTGGCCCTCAGCGATCAGATGCTAACTGTCAAACGCTAAATGTCGCGGGCTGAAAGCCGACAGCTGAAAGCTGATAGCTTCTTATCATTTATCCTGAAAGCGCATGATCAAGTTCCACCGCCAATTCGATCCCCACAAGATCAAGCTGCTGATCTTCGATCTCGATGGCACGCTGATCGATTCGCGCCTCGACCTAATCCACTCGGTGAACGCGATGCTCCGGCACCTCGGACGCCCCGAACTCCCCGGCGACGTGATCGCCTCCTACGTGGGCGACGGCGCTCCGACCCTGGTTCTCCGCGCTCTCGGCGATCCCCGGGATGAAAGCGTCATAAAAGCAGGGCTGGAGCACTTCCTCGCCTACTATCGCGTTCACAAGCTCGACCATACTCACGTTTACGATGGCATCAAAGAGATGCTGACCGCGATCGGCAACTCCGACGGCATCCGCCGCCAGATGGCTGTGCTTTCCAATAAGCCCGTCATTCCCTCGCGCGCCATTGTCGAAGCTCTCGGCCTCGCCGATTTTTTCACCCATATTTATGGCGGAAACAGCTTCTCCACCAAGAAGCCCGATCCCAAGGGCGCACAAACGATTCTGAAAGAAACGAAAGCCCTCCCTCAAGAAACCCTGATGGTCGGCGACTCTTCGGTCGACGTCATCACTGGCCGCAACGCGGGACTCTGGACCTGCGGCGTAACCTACGGCTTCGCTCCCCACACGCTCTGCGAAACCCCGCCCGACGTCACCGTAGACAAACCCCACGAACTCGCTGAGCTATTCGCCTGATTTCCGCCGCGTTCCTTCGTCAACCTTAGTGTCCTCTGTGGTTAACGCCGTCTCTCGCTTCTCGCGATAAACTTCAATTAAAGAATGGACAACTTCACTCCCGCCGAATTACGCAAACTTCGCAGCCTGAAAACCCCGCACGGAATCCAGCGCTTCCTCGACGACATGCCCTACCACTTGGCGGACACAGCCTGGTCCCCGCGCCGTGTCCTGCGCGAAAATACCTCGCATTGCTTCGAAGGCGCGACCCTGGCCGCAGCCGCCCTGCGAGCCAACGGACATCCTCCGCTGGTCATCGACCTCGAAGCCGAGCACGACACCGACCACGTCGTGGCCGCTTACCGCATCAACGGACACTGGGGCGCCATCGCCAAATCCAACTACACCGGATGCCGCTACCGTGAACCCGTCTATCGCACCCTGCGCGAACTCGCTCTGAGTTATTTCGACGTCTACTTCAATCTCCGCCGCGAGCGCTCCTTGCGAACGTTCTCGCGCCCAGTCGATCTCGCCCGCTTCGACGCCCGCCACTGGATGACCACCGACGAACCTCTATGGTTCATCGCCGAATACCTGTTTACCATCCGCCATCACCCGCTGCTCCGCACCGGCATGGCCAAACGCCTGCATCGCCTGGACGACCGCTCTTTCCGAGCCGGCTGCTTGGGCCGAGCAGAAAAGTAAGCAAAAACACAGCGTCCTCCGCGACCTCTGCGATGAAAGGCTTTTGACTTTTCCCCACCGCAAAACCATAACTCGGACGCAACTGCCGGGAACCGACCGTGTTCTAATCACGTAACATGAATATGCACGTCAAGCCCGCGCTCGTCCTCGTTCTCGCATTCGGCTGCGCCCTCGCCCAGGACAACCCTCCGCCAGCAACCATCTCCGCGCCTTCGCTTTCTCAAGACCAGATTCGCGATCTCATTCGCAAGACTGCTGAAAATGACATGGAAAATGACAAGCGGCAGCGCGACTACACCTACATCCAGCACGAGGAGCACCACAGACTCGACGGCAACGGACAGACAAAATCCACGGAAACCAAGACCTCCGAGATCCTGGAGATCTACGGCGAGCAGGTCGAACGGTTGATCGCAAAAGACGACAAGCCACTCTCCGAAAAAGACGCCAGAAAAGAAGAAGAAAAAATCCAGAAGCTGATCGATAAGCGCAAGGACGAATCCGAAGAAGAACGCAACAAGCGCGAGAAAAAAGAAGAAAAAGATCGCGAGCAGGATCGCCAGTTCGTCCGCGAAGTGGCCGACGCCTACAACTTCCACTTCGCAGGCGTCGAGTCACTTTCAGGACGCGACACCTACGTCATCGACGGCGAACCCAGGCCCGGCTACGAGCCCCACCTGAAAGAAGCCAAAATCCTGCCCAAATTCCGCTTCCGCGCCTGGATCGACAAAGACGAATCGCAGTGGAAGAAACTCGATATCCAGTGCATCGACACGGTTTCTTTGGGCCTGTTCCTCGCCCGCATCCACAAAGGCTCGCGCGCCATCATCGAGCAGACCCGCATCAACAACGAAGTCTGGCTGCCGCAGCACATCAACGTAACCATCGACGTGCGCCTCGCCCTGCTGAAAAACTTCAACGTCGAAGACGACATCACGTATCGCGACTACAAGAAGTTCCGCACCGACACCAAAATCGTCCCCATTGGAGAAGTCCAGCAACCCCAGTAAGGCGCCGCCAATCTTCCGCAAAAACAAAAGGCTCCTCCCGCAGGAGGAGCCCGAAATTCCACAAACTAGAACGTGAACTTAGCCCCCAATTGAATTCCCCGCGGTCCACCACCGCCCAGGAAGGGATTGCCGATGCCCACGTCTCCGGTCGCTGCAATGTGATATGCCCCAGTCGCGACTTCCCGCCCCCCCCCGTTTACCGTGAAACTGCATCCGCAAGCGGGATTCGTGACAGTTCCTCCCGCGTCCGCTATGAACGCCGGCAAAAACGGATTGGCGAAGTTCGGATGGTTCAGCACATTGAAGAAATCAGCCCGAAGCTGCATGCTGAAGCGCTCGGTAATCGCAGTCGTCTTATAAATCGCCAGGTCCCATTGTTTGTAAGTCGGTCCACTCAAAGAATCACGCCCCTCATCTCCGAAATGACGAGTGCCCGGGACGCAGTCATTTGCCGTCCCGGTCAACGTGGTATTCGTGACATCTACCGTGCACGGGATGGCGAACGAGCTCATGTCCAGGTAATTCGACGGCGTGTTCTTATGGTAAATAATCGGTCCCACCACATCTGGCCGATCGAAACCATTGCCGCTCCCACTGTAGTCATCCTCGAAGTTGTAATTAAGCTGGAATGGCTGTCCACTCTGCAGAGTGACTGTGCTGTTCATGCCCCAGCCATTCTTGAGCCTCTGCCAATCGCCGCCCATTTTTGGCAGATCGTAGGCGAATATCCAGGTAAACCGGTTGGGCACGTTGAAGTTGGAGGGACCATACTCGAGCTGAGGCCGGGTGCTGTCATTCGGTTGCGCCGCGTTGGGCTCAAAATCGTCGCTGTCGCTCGAATTATCCAGCGACTTCGACCAGACATAATTCACCATCGACGTGACCCCATGCCATCCGTTCACCCGGTAACTGGCCTGCAAGGAGCTGTAATTCGACTGGCCGGTGGAGTTCTCTTGCAGCACGTAAAACGCGCCGTATGGATTCCCCGCGAACGGCCGCGCCGCAGAGCCGTAGTCGTTAATGCAATTGCAAGCCAAGTCGGCCGTATTAATCGCTGCCTCGCTCGGCTGGCCCAGATCGAAGAACCGCCATAAATGATGGCCCTGCGATCCTACATACCCGATCTGCAGCATGGTCTTGCTTGTGAGTTGCTGCTGGAAGTTCAGGTTGTAGTTCTCCATATAAGGAGTCTTGATGTTGCGGTCGAAGCCGAAAACGTCGCACTCAAAGCTGCAAGTGGTCGTAGGCGCGTACACCGGACTGCCGGCAACGATGGTGCCGCCGGTCGCGCCCGTCGAAAGAATCGCCTCCGGTCCTATGTTGTTGTATGCCGGTCCGGGATCAAAGAAAGGTGCATACGGCAAGTGCCCCAGAACCACGTCCTGCGAGAAGGAGTCGAAGAACATGCCCCACCCGGCGCGGATCACCGATTTACCCTTGCCGCTCACGTCCCAAGCCATACTGACACGCGGGGCAAAGTTCCTGTAGCGCGGGTTGTACAGTTGGCTCAGTCCCGGCTGCCCCACTTGGGTCAGCGTAAACGTCCCTGTCCCGGCTGCCGGAGATTCACTGGTGATGTTGCTGAGCAGATTGTTCTTCTCGCCGATCACCCCAAAGTAGTCCCAGCGCAACCCGTAGTTCAACGTAAACCGTGGCGTGACCCGGTAGCTGTCCTGTAGGTAAAAGCCAAAGTTGTTTTCGAATGTGTGGCGGGTCGAATCGCCGAAATATTGGAATCCCCCGCCCACATCCCCCAGCAGGAAGTCTTGCAGCGGGAATCCGGTTGTGTCGCCGTTGAATTGGAGTCTTCCACGGAAGTACTTATCGAAATATTGCTGAATGCTGGTGCGGTGAAAGTCGAAGCCGAACTTCAGATCGTGGCTTCCGACTTTCCAGCCGAAGCTATCGATCACTTGATCATTGCTGTCCACGCGGTGACGCGGAACGCTGCTGGTCGCCCCCAGTTGAGCAAAACCGCCCATCAGAATAATTGGCAGACCCTGGTTGGCAGCACCCGTACCAGTATTGAGCCCAATCGAGCTGGGTTGAAAACTCTGGTCCCCTGGTACAAATCCTTCCGCGAACCGGTTCCATCCGACACGCAACTCGTTCACCTTGTTCGACCCAATCGTGTGGACATAAGAAATAGAAACCAGCTGTACTCGCGTGGGCGTGTAGGTGTTGAAACCCGGCAACTGACCACCCGTGGCGGTCAGAGCCAGAGGAAACGACTGAACACTGTCGCCGAAGAAATAGCGCCCGGTAAGCACATTATTGGTGTTGAAGTTGTGATCGATCTTCCCGATAAAACTGCTCAACTTGTTAAACGATGGCGAGATCACCGAACTGTTCGGTCCATTCGGACAGCCACTGTCCTCAGCTCCACCAACTCCAACCAGCGAGCCGCCGAAGGTTCCGGGAATATTCGGCGCTGGCCACGGATTGCGCGCCAGTAATGCGGCGGTCACAGGGTTCAAAGTACCGAGCTGTGGGTTTGCCAAAATGTAGGCTTTGTCCGCTGCGATCTGTGCCGGATCAGGCACGCAGGCCAGAGTCACCACCCCGACCGGCTCTTGTTGGCCTTCATAGTCGGCATAAAAGAACGTTTTATCCTTGACGATCGGTCCACCCAAAGAGCCTCCGTACTGGTTATTGTGGAACTGCGCCTTGGGTTGGCCTACCGAGTTGAAATAATTGCGCGCGTCCAGCGCGTCATTGCGGAAATATTCGACGGCCGTCCCGTGCAGAGCATTGGTCCCGCTCTTGGTGACGATGTTCACTACCGCCCCGGCGTTCCGACCGTACTCTGGCTGAAAGTTCGAAATCACGTTGACTTCGGCGACAGCATCGATGGGCAGAATCGTCGCCGGAGTGCCGAACACACCGGCTTCGTTGATCGCCGGGTCGTTGCGGTAACCGTCATTCATGTCGGTTCCGTCGAGCAGATAATTGTTCGATCGCCCGCGAGCGCCATTCATCGAAAACTCGCCGTAGGATCCCGGTGAATCCGAAATCTGATCCGGAGACCCGGCCACGCCAGGGTTGAGATAGATGAGCTTGGTATAGTCGCGGCCGTTCACCGGAAGATTTTGCACGTTCTGGCTGGTAAGGACGCCGCCCAGGTCGTTCGTAGTGGTCTCTACCTGAGGCAGGCTTTCGCCCGAGACCTGCACCTGTACCGCCACTTCTCCGGGCTTGAGCGCAGCATCCACACGGCGTTCGACGCCGACGTCCACGGTCACGCTGCTGGTCACGGAGGTCTGGAATCCGCTCTGCGAAACCGTGACCGTATAAGTCCCGATCTGCAGTTCGGACACGGTATAGCTGCCGTCGGCGCTGGTCTGAGTGGATCGATCCTGCCCGGTGTTCACGTTGTGTATTTTTACCGACGCGCTGGAAATGACCGCACCCGAAGTATCGGTCACCGTCCCCAAAATGGTTCCGCGAAATGTCTGGGCAACCAGCCCCGTTGCCAACAGAACAACCAAAGCAGCCAGGAACATCCGCAATCTCATGATCATTCTCCTCCCACGCCAAGTCGTTCACTGTGACGCCGTGACCTGTGACCGAACATAGTATCCGGTCTAGCCCGGTTTTGCCGGACCACCGCCAACTAAATTCTTCATCGACACCATCGGAATTTCAGCAAGATACCGGAAAACGGCATCCCAAAGGGGCCATTTTCAAGAACGCATTGTAGCGCAAGCCGGGGACAATACAAGTGCGAAGCGGGTTTACCGCCCGGCTGTGGAAAATGGCGGGCAAACAAAACGCCCAGCCACCGGGCTGAGCGCTTCTTCTGAGAACCGAGAACCAGGAACTGAAAACCGATCCTACCGCTTAACCTCGTCTTTTTCGACCACCCCGTCCTTGATGTAAACCACGCGATGTGCATATTCAGCGATGTCATGCTCGTGGGTCACCAGGACAATCGTGTTCCCCTGCGCCTGCAGACGATCCATCAGTGCCATGATTTCGTTTCCCGTCTGCGAATCCAGATTCCCGGTCGGTTCGTCAGCCAGAATGATCGACGGACGATTCACCAGCGCCCGGGCAATCGCCACTCTCTGCCTCTGCCCGCCGGAAAGCTCATTCGGCTTGTGTGACATTCGCTGTTCCATGCCCACCGAGGCCAGAGCGGCTTTCGACCGTTCCGCCCGCTCTTCCGCCGGCACGCCGGCGTAGATCAACGGCAGTTCCACGTTATGCAAAGCAGTCGCGCGCGCCAGCAAGTTAAAAGTCTGAAACACAAATCCAATCTCTTTATTCCGGATGCGCGCCAACTCATCATCATCCAGTTCGCTCACCTGCTGATTGTTCAGCCAGTATTGGCCTTTACTAGGCGTGTCCAAACACCCAATCAGGTTCATCAAAGTAGATTTCCCCGACCCGCTCGGTCCCATAATTGCGACGTACTCGTTGCGGCGGATGTTTAGATTTACGCCTCGCAAGGCGTGGACCTGCTGCTCCGAGCCCATGTCGTAGGTCTTCCATAAATCCAACGTGCTGATCATGAAGTTCTCGGGCGAGAAGGACACTGCGGGTTGCGCGATGTTAATTACTTCAGCTGTAGCCATTCTTTTCTCCGTTTCCTCTGGGGACACTTGCCCGCGCTCCGATCTTTTCTCCTGCTCCTTAGCTCTCTGCCCCCTTCGCCGGCTCTCCATTGGACGCTCCATCGCCGCGAAGGTTAGAACCAAACTTACGAACTGCTCTCTTCTTCTTCCTTCTTGGGCGCAGCGTTATCCACCTTCACGCTGCTGCCAGGACGCAGTGTGCGCAATACTTTGTAACTGCCCGTCACGATCTCATCGCCCTCTTTAAGTCCCTTGATCACTTCGATATCGGTCGTGCCTGCAACCCCGGTGTCCACGGCGACAAATTCCGCTTTATGATTGCGCAGCACGAATACGCCCTGGACCTCTTCCCTATCTTTCGCCGGATCTTTCGCGGGCGCTGCCGCCTGCACCAAGCCCTTTTCATCCTTAGGAACGAGATCCGCCTGACGCCGCACCGTCAACGCCTGAATTGGAATCGAGAGCGCATTTCCCCGCGTCGCAGTCGTGATCTTTGCCGTGGCTGAAAGACCCGGGCGTAGATCTTCCGGCGGATCTTGCAACGTCACCACGACTTTAAAATCCTTCGCCTCCTGGCTGGTCGATATCTGTTGCGACGTGGACACTCCCGTCGAGCGCACAATCGCATTATCCCCAATCTGAGTCACCACTGCCTTGAAACTCTTCTTCGGGATGGCATCAATCGTCACTTGCACCGGCTGGCCCATCTGCACATTCACGATGTCGGTCTCATCCACTTTAACCTCGGCTGTGATTACCGAAAGATCGGCCAACGTCATCAGCGTGCTGCCCGGGGCATTCTGGATTCCGATGACTACTGTCTCGCCTTCGCGCACCGGCAAATTCGTGATGACGCCATCAAAAGGCGCCTGATAAGTCGTCTTCTTCAAAACATCCGAAGCGTGCGTCAGATTGGCATCGGCCTGTCCAATGCGACGATCCGCCGATTCCTTCTGCGCCTTGGCCTGCGCCACCCGCGCCTGTGCCTGCGCCAGACCCGCCACCGCGGTCTGATGATTCGCCTTCTGCATGTCGTAATCCGACTTGGAGATCAGCGCATCCTTATACAAACCTTGCGCCCGAGTCCAGTCGAGTTCCGAGCGTTCCGCATCCGACTTCGCCCGGTTGAGATCAGCCGCCGACGTATTCAGGGCAGCCTCTGCCGCCGCTGCATCCGTCCGCGCCGCATCGAGCGATGCCTGCATCGCATCCATGTCCGCCTCAGGTTGCACGTTCTCCAGCTGCACGAGCATCTGTCCGCGCTTCACCCGATCGCCTTCTTTGACGAACAGCTTGGTGATCTTGCCGAAAGCGTTGGCGCCAATATTCACATACGTCTTCGGCTTGATTTCACCGGATGCGCTCACCACCGCAACCAGATCGATCCGCTGCGCCTTGCCGGTCTGCACCGTGACCACATTCTTGTGGCTCTGATAAACGGTAAAGCCCACGATGGCGGCGACCACCACCACCGCCCCGGCCCCAATCGCAATTTTCTTCCATGTCTTCATAAATCAGGTGCTCATAAAGCAGGTGTTGGTTGACCCGCATTGAAGGTGCGCAGCTTCAGTGTGTGCGTTAGAACTAGTCTTTCGCCCCGCTGGGGCTCGTCGGCCTCTCACTTTACCCACGGCTTACGCCGTGGGCTGCACTCTTACGCCGCTTCGCGGCTAAAATCTCCACTTGCCCGATACACCAAGCCCATCAAGCTCCAGGGCACATCCTCAGATACGGGTACCCCCAAGCAAAAGTTCCCAAGGGCGGAAAACAGCCAGGCAGCCAGCAGAGAAACCGATGATCCCAAAGACCAACACGACATTATATCTTGCCCGGCCAGCTAGGAACTGAGGAGTTCATCAGGAGTCATCCGGCGCGGTTGTGGCGGGTTCTTTGCGTTTGCGCTGCGAATTCCGATCAGGTGTAAAAGTTCGAACTCGACCTTGCGGACAGGGTTGACAAGGCTCCACGTATGGAACGCAGGCTGGTATCCGATCAGTGGATTTTGGGCGTAATCGAGATTTTGCGACAGCGGCTTCTTAAACTTCTCAAACCGAGGCCCGCCTCAATGCGACGCCGGCTGGGTGGGGAACGGCGTGGTGTTCAGCAAAACAGTGATCCCGGAAGAACCGGTCAGGGCGGCGAGGTCCGGCTTGCCATCGTGATTGAAGTCTGCGGTGATCAGCGACGCTGGATTGACGCCCACAGGGAAAGCTATCGGAGGCTGAAATGTCCCGTTGCCATTGCCGAGCAAAATAGAGATATGACTGGGCTTGGGACCGGTGACGTTGGCTACGGCCAAGTCCAATATACCGTCTCCGTTGAAATCCGCGACCGCGATGGACCCCGGGTACATGCCGGATCTGTAGGCCTTGGCCTTGCCAAAGGTGCCGTCACCGTTGCCTAGCAGGACATAAATCTTGTCTTCGTCGTCGCCGTCGATGGTGAGGACCGCGAGGTCGAGGTTCCCGTCGCCGTTGAAGTCGCCCAGGACCACCTGCCAGGGGGAGTAGACACCAGCTTGGTAACGCACAGGTTTCTCAAACGTGCCATCGCCCTTGCCCAAAAGCACCGCAACGTTTCCGGGCCCCGAACTGGAGAGACTGTTTGCGACCACCAAATCTGGAATGCCGTCGTGGTTAAGATCGCCGACTGCGATACCGTTCGGCTTGTGCCCACCGCTGCTGATGTTCACAGCCTTGGCGAACGTTCTGTTCCCTTTGCCTAGCAGGATGAAAATACCCCCAGGACTGCCAGCCGCTCCGATCGACGTTCCCACTAGATCGGGAATGCCGTCGCCGTTCAGATCGGCCACCGCGACCTCCTGCGTGTCATATCCTCGTCCGGTACGGGGTTGTACGCCATGGTTGAAATTTCCCTTACCATCGCCGAAAGCGACGGTGACGAACGGCTCGTCGCCATCGGCAGAGACCGCGTCAAGGTTGCCGTCGAGATCCACGTCAGCGAAAATCACGAAGTCCGGAGCGTCGCCCGCGTTACCCGTGTCGCTCCAGCGGTCGAACCGTCCATTGCCCTTGCCAAGGCCGTGTAACAGAGCTGGCTCCTCGACTCCAACTACCGCCAGATCCGGAATGCCATTGTGGGTCAAGTCCCCGGCGGCAATGGAGTAGGGGTAGAGGACCGGGCCGTTGGCGGTGACGACGCTGCGGAACGAAACTGCGGCGGATTTTTGGGGCACGACGGCATCCCCTGCCAGGAGAGCCGTTGCACCCACCACCAGCGCCAATCCGACAATCAAGATAACGGACTTCATACTTCACCTCTACTTCGGCGGAATGGCCAAGATGGTCAGCTGACCGGCACAGGAAAACGGCGGGGTTGTGGGAGCCGGGCAAGCGGTCGTTCCGAAATATCCGGGCGATCCGCCCCCAATCAATACGTATCCGTCAACCACCGTCGGCACCGTAAATTTGACGGCGCCAGGCATGACCGTTTTGTAATTCGGGAGGTCTGTTGTGCTGTCCCAAATCTCACAAATGCTGGTGTTGTTATCACATACGGGACTGGGGGGATTGCCGGGTAAATGTAAAGTCCAGCCGGACCGGCTGCCCGATAGGTTCCCTTGTCGGTGAGAATGCCGCTGAGGTTCGAATCCAGCGCCCAAACGACACCCGTGCTCGCGCTCCCCAAGGAGTTCCAGGTAACAGAGGCCGTCCCGCCAATAAATCCGTTGTCCTCAGTGAACTCGTGGTCGCTCTGTGGTGGGCTGGAAGTACTAAATTTGGGTGCCGCGTGCACCGTGATCTGGGCGGACAATCCGCGCGGCCATGCAACGAGGCACATCCGGACAGAAGCTGCAACAACCAGGGCCCGTGAGAAAATCTTCATGACTCCCTCCTCAAAGGTTGTTTTTCATCGGAGTGTCACCGCCTGGGGCTAGCCGGATACTTCCCAATCCGGTGCCGCGGAGCATATCACAGTTTTGGGCGAAATCGAGGTCAACTTCCGCAGATCGAGCGTGGTCCAGGCGATGTCTTCCGGCTGATCGGTTCGGGTTATGCGGTCCGGCGGCGGTGGTTGCGGAGTTGGTCCCAGTTTTCTTTGTAGGGGGCCCAGCGGGAGGTTGGACTGTTGGTGTAGAGGAGGATGGCGGACTTTTTGGGCACGAAGATGCATTTGGCGGGGATGATGTACCAGAGGTCTTCGGGGATAACGTAGACTGCGATGAAATCGAAGGCACCGCGCTTATAGCGGCCGCGGGCGGGGCGGACGTTGCACTTGTAGCATCCTTCGGGCCGGCGGGAGGTGGTGGATTTGACTTGCACGCGCACGAAGCGGCCATGGGTTTCGATGACCGCGTCGTAGCTGGCGGAATCTCCCCAGGGATTGAAAACCTGGAGGCCGTGCTTGGCGGCCGCGGCGATGAACTGCAGTTCCGCCCATTCGCCGCGACGCTTGCCATTCTTGATTTTGATCTTGATTGCGGGCTTGAGTGGAGTCTTGGGTAATTTCATTTGGGCAATAAAAAACGCGGCCTGGAGAGGCCGCGTCCCTTTCTTTGACTGTCTACTTCTATTATATCAATGTGAAATAGGTAACTATGACATGTTTGCCAGAATTATATTTGGCTTAGATGCAACGAGTTAACCTCATTCGGGTAGGTTTTGCCTATTGACAAGATTTTCCCGACTCACCATCAAGTGATCCTTTATACGGTTCGTACTGCGTGGTGGGGGGTACTAGCAAGGAACACTCTTACTTCGCAAAGCGGGACAATCTCTGGTTCATTTCTTACACTGTGAGCATGGAAGGCTCTCAGACCTTCAAGGGTTTGAGGCTTTATCCGTCTCCGTAATACGACGCGGCTATACCCGGAATGCTGACATGCAGGGGCATAGACAATGAACGCTCTTAAAACTCCGCAGATTCAGAACGTGGCCTTTCTTTTTGCGAGACTTGCGGCGTTGCTGCTGATAGCGTTCGGGCTGGCGGTCAGCTTTACCGCGTCGGCGTTCGGACAGGACTTCGCGAGGCCGGACGGTTCGGTTCCAGTGCCGATGGATTGGAGCTCACGGCACGTTCTCTTCACCGCGGGTTTCACGCCGGAGCAGGCGGCGACAATGCGGAACGAGCCACGGGCCTATGCCGAGTGGCTCCTGCACGGGAATGCGCCGGCGGATTCAGGCCTGGTGCATTCAGGTTTGGTGCAGGGAAGGGCGCGAAAGCACGCAAAACGCAAACTGAAAAAGGACTGGGCCATTTCCTTGGGCTCTGGCGGCGTCGCCCAAGGCATGTCTCCCGCCAAGTACACCTTCAATGTGAACGCGCCGCCGAGCTGCGCCGCCGATTTCGCAGTATTCCCCATCAATGCGTCGACTGGGAACACGCGCGCGAATGTTGTAGGCACCTTTACCGGCGAACCGCAAACTGGCGCCACTACGGCCATCACCATAACGCCGGCCGGCGGAACGGGCGTCACTCTGACTCTGACCTCATCCGCGAGCTCGAACACAGGGCTAAACTTCCAAGTGTCGAGCACGATAGCCACCAATGCGGTCAATCTGGCGGCGGCAATCAATCGCAATCTCAGTAGTACCGCTATCGACCGTGTCGTGGCGGTTGCGTCGGCGGATACGGTGGCAGTTTCCGCGCTCACGCCAGGGAATCGCGTGACCCTGACTGACGCAAATACACTAAACAATTTCAGCTGGGGCACGGTTACTGCAGGGACGAACGGTGCGCAGGCCAACGTCGTCGCCTTCAACCAGCTCTACAGCGGGTCCGGGACGTCGCTGTGTAATCTCTCAAATCCGGAATTCATCTTTTCCTACGCCTCCGGCGTCGGACCGGTAGCCACCTCGCCCGGACTCTCGCTCGGTGGCACAGAGATCTCCTACGTGGAGAATGACCCGAGCATCGGAGCGATCCTACACGTGTTAACGTTCGGCAGCGGCAGCACCGAATACGGAACCAACGCCAGCTGCGCCAGCAACAACAACGGCGGGACCACATTGCCGACGTGCGCCACCTCTCCGGTAATCCCCGGAAGCACTTCGGGAAGCACCGCTACGGACTTCATGCTTCCCCTTGGTTTAGTTGCTGCCAACGCAGCCACCGGAGTGGCCGGAGCGGCGGATAGCTTCTCATCCCCTTTCACCGATTATGCGGACGACACTACCTACGTTGGCGATAACAATGGTTTCCTCTATGCAATCACCCCGACGTTCAACGGGCCGCCGGCCTTTGCGGGAGGAAATTTCCCGGTGCAAGTAAGCGCCAGCCCTGCGTCACTGTCCCCGACTGTTGTGACGGCAACCACCACCGTAGTGACTGTCACCGTGACCAACTCGCTTAGTATCGGAGAGTTGGTCACGATCGCGGGTGTAACCGCGAACACAGGCAACGGCTGCACCGCAGCGGACGTGGCTGCGATTAATGGAACACAAACCGTGATTGCTACGGGGTTAAGCGGAACGAAGTTTGAATTCAACGCTACCATACCCACCGCGACTACCGGTACCGGCTGCGCGGTCAGCGGCGCAACTGTTATCCCCGGGTCCAACTACCTCGCGTCCCCGGTGGTCGATGTGGGTGACACCGGCAATATTTTTGTCGGCGATAGCAGCTCTAACTTATACGCATTGACGCCGGCCGGGGGTACTGCGGCCACGGCGCTTGCTCTCGGCATAAACGGGAGCACGAATCAAGGTGCCATCAACGGAGGCATTCGCGACGGCGTCATCATTGACTCGACAAACGGGGTTGGCTATGTCGTAGCGGCATGCAACCCCAACACTACCGGCGAGGGCGACACGGGAACAGAGGGCAATGCCGGGCTTATCCAATTCTCATTCAGCAGCAATAGTCTGACTGCGGTCGTGTTCGCGGGCCTCGACACCGGCGCAAATCAAAGCTGTACGACCGCTGGTTTTCCAAACTACGCCCCCACCCCGGACGAACGCTATTATGCCTTGGGCATTGGGAGTGTCACTGCGGCGAACAACGGGGAGATAATCGGCGCCAGCTCCGGTACCGGAGGCCAGCAGCTCAAAGAATTGCAGTTTGTTAGTTCCACCATGCAAACAACACCGCCGAACAACGACAAGCCTCAACTGGGCACCAACGCGTCGCCTATCTCTCCGCTCACCGAGTTCTACAACACCCAGATGTTCACCGTGACTGGGGTTACGGCATCGACAGTCGTGGTCACAGTCACAGCGAACAACACGCTCGCCGCCAATGACTTGATCACCCTCTCGGGCGTAGCTGCCAACCCTGGCAACAATTGCACCGCCGGCGATATCGCCGTCATCAACGGCGGAATACAAACCGTTGCCTCGGCGACCGCAACGAATTTCACCTTCGACGCTACCATTCCCACCGCGACCACAGGCGCCGGTTGCACTGTGACGGGCGCGACTGCTACGGGTGGACCGGACTACTTGTTCCTGGGAGTGAATGAAAATCCAGCGGCAGCGTACACCCTCCTTTTGCCGAGCTCGCTTCTCGTTGCCTCTGGTGACCCGCCTAACATTACGGCGACGAATACCACCGATGCAGCTGGCGGGACGAGCGCCATGATGGTGGACAACGATTCCACCGCCGGGCAGGCGTCGAGCATCTATTTCGGCACGCTGGCGACGTCAACCACCATTTGCGGAACCACTGCCGCGTACTGCGCGGTCAAGCTAACCCAGGCCGAGTTGGAGTAGTGCGGAACTCATGTAGCCCAGGCGTTCTAACCAAACGGGATCCCCTGCATACTAACGATTCGTCTGATGCGAAACCTACTCAATCTCTTTCCGACGCGGCTGGGGCGCCACGGTGGGAAGACACCGATAAATCAGGTTGTGTGGAGTGATCGCGATTGCTCCCGGTGACGGACTATGTTGGGAGTGACTGTTGAATCAGGCGTGGCTGTTGAAAAACTCTTCTTGAGCTGAAATCGCGCAAAATCCGTTCGTAAGTGGTTGAAGATTCGTTCGAGAAATTGCGCAAGTGCGGCCGAGTTAAGCTCATTCGGGTCGATTTTGGGTAATTATCCCTTCAGGACAAGGAGAAAAACAGCCCTCAGTCTTTTACGAATTTTTACGAGACTATGACATTACCTACGGTGGTGACATGTTACGCTTTTGAACAGTGTACCGTTATGGTACTTGGGTTCTGTGGAGATGTGCAATTCCCTTGCAACGAATCCCCCTCGCAACGCACCATGTGGTATTCGCATCTATTGACTTTTTGATGGGCAAGGTGTATTTTCCGGGCCGCAGGGCCGTCTGATGTTTTTGCGATTTTGACAATGGCAAAACGTAAGCTAAACGTTGCTGGACAGGAACTATGGGGAGAGTCGGTTGAGTTTGAAACCGACAAGGAGTCTTGGAACTCGTACATTTTGCAGGACGGCACGACACTGAAGTTGAAGACGGTTTTGGCCGAAGTATTCAGGGTCGAAGGGCTGTTCGATCCAAACGGGCAACCGACGTACGTTGTGAACGCTAATCCCGTGATGTCGGTGGATGCGCCGGATAGACTGAAAAAGAAGTGAAGGAGATGAACTATGGATTGCCTGCAAAGTAACGAATTTGAAACAGTGAGGCTGACTAGCGTACCTCAAATTCAGCCCGCTCCTGAGAACCTGTGGCAGCCTTCCACTAGAACTAAGCAGATCATGAGACCAGGGGATTTCATTGGTCTTGAGCTGTCGCTCGTTCCCAAGGTGGAGAAAGTGTTCGTAGATTCCATCGACAACGGGAAGGAGTTTCGCGTTCTGACTGTGGTCAACGACCGCGATCACACCGTTCGCGCTGACATCTATCGGCGCGAACAGGCAATCATGAGCGAAATGAAGCATTCTGATTTTGACTTTCAGATCATTGCACGCGAGAATCGCTGCCTAGCCGAGATCATGAATCCGGCGGGGGTGCTTGCGTTTAAACGGTAGCCCGACCCTTGCCAACAAAAGCCGACCACAAAGCCAAAGCTGAACATAACGAATACTTTGTCTCCACGCTCGGCAATCCCTTCTTTGATTGGCAAGCGACGGCCCTCTTTTATTCGGCTCTCCAGTACATCCAAGCATACTTCGTGGCGAAGGGCGTGAATCCGCCTCCGACTTCGCACACGATGAGGAACAATCACGTATCTGCTGACTCCAAGCTAACGAACATCTACGTCGATTATCGAGAGCTGCAAGATGAGAGTCGGACGGCGCGTTACGGCTGCGGGTTCCCGACCCAAACCGACATCACAAGGCTCCAAGCGAACTTGGCTACGATTAAGGCGCTCGTGATGCCTGATATCGTCTAGAATGGAAACACAATGGGCAATACGAAAACCAAAACGAAGACGAATGCGACGTTTACACGGGAAGATTTTTTGCGGCTCGTACGGAAGGCTTCAGCAACTCCGTTTGTGAAGCCCGAGCCACAAGCAGCGGGAAAATCAAGTTCCCGCAATCGCGGTGATTGTACCGAAAAGCGTACTCGTTGAGATAGGTCTGCAAATACTTCTTGCTGACTGAGTGATAGGCCCCGCCGATTCCACGTTTCACCAATGACCAGAATCCTTCGATGGTGTTAGTATGCACGTCTCCCATCACGTAAACGCCTTGGCTGTGATTGATGCGCTTGTGCTCGTAATCATGCTTCTCTAGGCCGTGGTAAGAAGCTAGATCATCAGTGAATACAGTGGACTTTGGAAGGATATATTCCTTCGCAATGTCGTGGAGGGTCTTGCGACTATTGTCATCTGCGATGACCGCGCGAACGCGGCCACCTTTTCGCTCCACTATCCCGACCACGCAAGTTTTGTTGCTAGGGTCGTACATGGTGCGCTGGCGACGTTTTCCGCCTACATACATCTCATCCATCTCCACCGTCGGCCCCTCCAGTTGCACGTCCTCAGACAGAAGCTTGCGAATCTGATTAAACATGCGCCAAGCGGTTTTGTAGGTAACGCCAGTCTCGCTCTGAATTTGCTTCGCGGAAATACCGCAACGAGTCGAACCCATGAGGTACATCGCCTGAAACCAGATGCGGAGCGGAGTAGTGCTTTTCTCGAATATGGTGCCAGCAAGCGGATAGATGTGATGGCCGCAACGGTCGCAAGCGTATGCAGTGCGCCCGGTCACACGGTAGTGCTTGCGGTCCTTCTCGCAAGTATCGCAATGCGCGATTCCACCCGGCCAACGCTGTTCTTTGATCTGCTCTAGGCAAACGTCATCGTTCGGGAAATCAGCATCGAACTGGTTGCGAGTGTAGCGAAGTTCTTTCGGGATGGTCTGTCTGCGGTTCATCGGATTGCCTCGACACAGACAGATTACCTTTTGTTCTACTTGTTGTCAAGGGATAATTACCCGATTTTGCCTATTGACAAGATTTTGGCGAGTAACCAACAAGTGACTACTTGCTCGCGCGCGGAATCAAAATTGTGACCGGCGGCTTGACACCATACGTGGCTGCGAAGCTGTCCTGGTTTACGGCCAGGGCAAGACGCCCTCGCGAATCGATGTACAACAATGGCTGCTTGAGGGGCACGTCGCTGAAGGTGCGCACGAACGGAATATCCATCTCGTTCTTGCCGATGGTGACGTGGACTGTCCGGCCGCGCGGGTAGCCTAGCTTAAGAAAATCCTCGCCGCTGATATTGGTGACGAGATTGCCAAAGGGTCCGTCGGTCGCGATCACTTCTCCGCGTAAGCCGCGTTCATCAAGCTTCGCGGGAACGATGTCCAAACGGACCAGCTTGCTCACGTCAAGCTCAGGTCCCACACTCGCCCAATCGTCGCCTCGCACCAAATGTGCGCCGGTGGGTGAAAATATATCGCGTCCATGAAACGTCGATGACAGCGCCGCTCCGATCATCCAGTCGCGATTGGTGATCTCGCGGGCACTCTCGATTCCATCGCGATCCTGCACCAGCGTCATCAACCCATTGTCGGGCAGAACGAAATATTGCCCGCCCTTCGACTTGACGACGACCGCTTTCCGAGTGCTGCCCACAGTCGGGTCTATCACCACCACGAACACTGTGCCCGCCGGATAGTACGCGGTCGCGCCGTAAAGGAAGCGCGCTCCGTCGAGAATAGAGAAGGGTGTAACCTCATGGGTGAGGTCGACAATGCGCACGTCCGGGGCAATCGAATACATGACGCCTTTGCAAATCGCCACCGAATCGTCGACTGTGCCGAAGTCAGTCATGAAGACAATGGTGGGAATTGGTTTGGCTGATGTGTCGGCGGCAGCAGCGTGGCCTACGATACAAAGAATGAGCAAAAGCAAAGTGATGAAATTGCGCGGCTGGACGTGCCTGAGGAAGTTTTCTATTGCCATGGTTCGCTCTCGATAAAGTCTGCCAGTGTACTTGCGTTGGGAAATTCGGGCTCGCTCTCGCATTAACTTCTCTTTGAATCGGGGATCAAAACGCAGATTGTAAATCCTGCCGATTGCAACCAGAAACTAACGCCATGACACGAAACCCACCATGCCGTCTATAATTCTCTCGACTTGACTTGGCAATACTAATGCAAGGAGGAAGTGATGCCTGAGGCTATTCCGGAGAAATATCGCGATCTGTTCAGCAAGCGCGCCTTTGCGAGCTTGGCAACGTTGATGCCCGATGGCCGTCCACAGGTAACCCCAGTCTGGTGTGATTTGGAAGGGGATTACGTGCTTTTCAATTCAGCCAAGGGCCGCCAGAAAGACCGCAATGTGCGTCGCGATCCGCGAGTGGCCATGGCGATCATCGATCCCGACAACCCTTATCGTTACCTCGAGATCCGCGGCCGCGTGGTCGAGATTACCGAGCAAGGAGCTGACGCGCACATCGACAAAATGGCCAAGAAGTATTTGGGCGTCGACAAGTATCCTTACCGGCAGCCGTCTGAAACCCGCGTGATCTACAAGATTCAGCCCGAGCACACGACGACGATGGGCTAATTTGTAGTGTCCGGCATCTTGCGTCCGGGACCGTCCCAGGAGATCGATCATTCGTACCTACAATCTCTGCCTGCTCGGCTTCGGTAACGTAAATCGGACGCTGCTTCGTCTGCTCCAGAAAAAAGATCACGAACTGCGTGAGCTAGGCATCGCGTGGCGCATTACGGGCGTGGCCACACGGAAGATGGACTGGGTTGCCGATCCCGACGGGCTGGATGTGCAGGTTCTCCTCGGTGATCAACTAGCGGCGCGGACGAGGGCTTCCGCGCCACATGATGTTCGCGGCTGGTTGCGTCTGGCGAAGGCCGACATTCTCTTTGAAGCGACGTCTCTCAGCCCACGCGACGGTCAGCCGGCGATTGATCATATTCGCGCCGCTCTGGAAATGGGCGCGCACGCCATCACCGCCAATAAAGGCCCCATCGTTCACGCCTACGAAGAACTGAATTGTCTCGCGGTTGCCAATGGGCGAAAGTTTCTGTTCGAGTCGACCGTGATGGATGGCGTTCCCATCTTCTCTTTGTTTCGCGACAATTTGCCTACGATTCATCTAAACGGATTTCGCGGCATTCTGAATTCGACCACGAATGTCATTCTTAGCGGCATGGAAGAAGGTCTCAGCTTTGATGAATCGCTTGCCAAGGCGCAGCAGATCGGCGTTGCCGAAACCGATCCCAGCAATGACATTGAGGGCTGGGGACGCAGCGGTCAAAGTCGCTGCTCTCGTTCGAGTGCTTATGGGTATGCCGATACGGTTGGAAGAAATTCAGCGTGAAGGCATTGGCAAACTGAGCGGCGAAGCAGTGCGTGCTGCGCGGGTCGAAGGTAAGCCGTATAAGCTGGTGTGCCGCGCTCAGCGCACCGATCAGGGAGTGACGGCGAGCGTCCGGCCGGAGCAGGTGCCGTTGAGCGATCCGCTGGCTTGGGTCGCGGGAAGTTCGTCCATCGTGTATTTTGAGACAGACATCTTTCCGGGGCTGGCGATTACCGAAAACAATCCCGGACTGGAAGCGACGGCTTACGGGATGCTGGCCGATTTAGTCCGCGCGGTGAAGGAGACGTAGCCAGCTACGCCTCTACAGATGAATCCTATGTTGAGCACTCAGAACGAAACGACAGATGCGCTTGATCTCGGCTGGGTCCGCTCCCAGTTCCCATCGCTCGCGCAAACCGTGAACGGACATCCCGCGACATTTCTCGACGGTCCTGGAGGCACTCAGGTTCCACAGCGTGTGATCGACGGCATTTCCGATTACCTGAAGCGTAACAATGCCAATACCTGCGGCGCCTACGCGACCAGTCGCCGCACCGATGCCATGATTGCAGGCGCGCGTTCAGCTATGGCGGATTTTCTGGGCTGCGACCCGGACGAGATTGTTTTCGGCCCCAATATGACTTCGCTGACTTTCGCCATCAGCCGTTCGATCGGGCGCGAACTGGGTCCGGGAGACGAAATCGTGCTCACTCATCTCGATCATGATGCCAATGTCTCCCCGTGGCGCGCGCTGGAAGAGCGCGGAGTGACCATCCGCATGGCGGGAATTCACGAAGACGACTGCACGCTCGACCTGGACGATTTGGCGCGCAAGATTACCGATTGCACCAAACTGGTCGCGGTCGGCTACGCTTCGAATGCGGTGGGCACGATTAATGACGTGAACAAGATCATTCGTCTTGCCCACCAACGGGGCGCGATGGCTTACATTGACGCCGTCCATTACGCGCCCCATGGTCGGATCGATGTGCGAGCTTTGGACTGCGATTTCCTGGTGTGTTCGACGTACAAATTCTTTGGGCCGCATATGGGTGTGCTCTATGGCAAGCGTGAGCACTTGAAACGCTTGCAGCCCTACAAGGTTCGGGCCAACACCGATGCGATTCCGAACCGCTGGGAGTGGGGCACGCTTAATCATGAGTGCATCGCAGGGATCGCCGCATGCGTAGACTATTTAGCCGATCTTGGACGACACGCGAATCCGTCGGCATCCACGCGTCGCGCGGCTCTGCTCGCTGCATATGACGCCATTCAGAAGCATGAGCGCGGATTGATGGAAAGCCTCATCCGGGGATTGCTGTCGATTCCCGGGCTGAAGCTTTATGGCATCAGTGATCCGAAGCGCTTCGATCAGCGCTGTCCAACCATCGCGGTGCGCATCGAAGGACACACGCCGCTGGAGCTCGCTACTCAGCTTGGCGAGCGTGGTTTCTTCACCTGGGACGGAAACTACTACGCGCTGAACCTCACCGAGCACCTCGACGTGGAAAAAGACGGCGGCTTCCTGCGAATTGGATTGGCGCATTACAACACGGCGGAAGAAGTGGAGCGGTTGCTGGAAGCTCTGCGGCAAATTGTCGGTTGACGTCTTCTTACTTCCGACGCAGTTCCGCGACGTTCTCGCCTTTCGCGCACAGCACCACGGTGGCCAAGTCGATAAATAAACCATGCTCGACCACTCCGGGCATGTCGCTCAGCTTGCGCGCCAGGGCGGGTGGATCGGGGATTTGGCCGAAGCTGCAATCCAGGATGTGGTGGCCTTCGTCGGTTACAAATGCATTTCCTTTCGCATCCTGCCGCAGTTTTACTGTGGCTCCGAGCGCCGTGATTCTCTTCGCGACCAAGGGCTGGGCGAACGGAATCACTTCAACCGGGAGCGGGAACTTTCCCAGCACCGCGACCTGTTTGCTGGAATCGGCGATGATGATGACTTGCCGCGATGCCGAGGCGATTATCTTTTCCCGCAGAAGTGCGCCGCCGCCGCCTTTGATCAGATGCAGTTGCGGATCGAATTCGTCGGCTCCGTCGATATCGACATCGATCTGTTGATCTTCATCAAGCGTGGTCAGCGGAATTCCTAAGCTCGTCGCCAGTTCTTTAGTGTGCACCGAAGTTGGGATGCCATGGATTTGCAATCCCGCCCGAACTTGCTCTCCCAAGAATCTCACGGCATAGGCTGCGGTTGATCCCGTCCCGAGTCCAACAACGTTCCCATCGCGTACGAAGCGCAAGCTGGCGCGGGCGGCCGCTTCTTTTTCAACATCGCTTTGCTTCAGTTCATTCGCCATGTCTGTCGCGACCACTGTACCGCTTTCTTGACCAACCCACCAACTGTGGCTGGGAAGAATCCGGACCTACGTTCTGCGATCGGTCGTATTTCTGATAATCTTCCGCGGACGTGCGTGCTGCCGCTATCTTCGGGCCAGTATCTTCCATCAAAGACTTGAAGCCGTTCCAGAAGAATTCAGAAGCGGCTTGGCTCGTTGATCTGCCTCGAAGCGCGGATCAGGCTGATGCGATTCTGGTCTTCGGCGGAGACGGGACGGTCCATCGTCATCTGGCGCAACTGGTCAAATTGCAGCTTCCCGTCCTGGTGGTGCCTTGCGGCAGCGGAAATGATTTTGCGAACGCCCTGAGCCTGCGCAGCTTTCGGATTGCGTTGGCGGCCTGGCTAAAGTTTTGTTCGGGGGGCGGTAATGTGCGAATGATTGATCTCGGCGTAATCACGCCGTTGATCGCCGATCGGCGAGTCGCGGCCGAGCTACCGGTGCCACATTATTTTTGCTGCGTAGGTGGCGTCGGTCTGGACGCAGAGATTTCCCGGCGCGCCAATCGCCTTCCGCGCTGGCTTCGCGCAAGCGGTGGGTACGCTCTCAGCCTCCTGCTTGCGCTGTGGAGATTCGCGCCGGTCGCCACGACGCTCGCACTGCCTGGCGTCGAGAATCCGGATGTACTCGTCAGTCGTAATACGCAGGCGACGATCGTAACGGCATTCGCCAATGCTCCATCGTACGGCGGTGGGATGAAGATCGCGCCTCAGGCCCAGCTCGATGACGGGCGGCTTGATGTTTGCGTCATCCGCCAGATAAACAAATTCAAGCTTCTTTGTCTCTTTCCCACTGTCTATTTCGGAGGCCACTTGAGCATTCCGCAGGTGGAATATTTTCAGACGGAGCGCCTCAAGATCGAAACCGAAGCACCGCAGGATGTTTATGCGGACGGCGAGTATGTCTGCCGCACGCCCATCGAAGTGAGCGTCGCCCGGAAGGCGCTGCGAGTGATTGTCCCCTAGCTGCGCCCAGCGGTGCTAAACTACCGTCATTGTTTGACTGAAACTGTATGGCTGAGAATGGTCGTTCCCGCACTCTGCTCTGGATCGTGATCGGTGGAGGAGTTTTCTTCCTCTTCGTGCTGGCGGTGTTTACGCTGGTGTATCTGACGCTGCGCGCAGGTGGAGAGCACGCGTCGCTCAACGGCTTTGGCGACAAAATTGGCGTGATCGATCTGGAAGGCGTGATTCTTGATTCCAGCGTGATCGTGCCGCAGCTTAAAAAATTCGGCGACGACGATTCCATCAAAGCCATTATTCTGCGGGTGAATTCTCCCGGTGGAGGCGTGGCGGCGTCCGAGGAAATTTATCGGGCGGTCAAGCGGGTGCGCGACGACAAGAAAAAGCGCATTGTGGCCTCGATCAGCACCGTAGGCGCCAGCGGCGCTTACTACGTCTCCTCCGCAACCAACAAGATTTATGCCGACAATGGCAGCGTGGTTGGATCGATCGGCGTGATTGCCGAATGGGTGAATTACGGCGACCTCATGCGCTGGGCTAAGCTGAAACCGGAAGTCTTGAAGGTCGGTGCGCTCAAGGACACCGGCGACCCCAGCCGCGAGATGACTCCGGAAGAACGGGCGTACATGCAGTCGCTGATCGACAACATGTACGGCCAGTTCGTGGAAGCGGTCGCGGATGGGCGACACCAGAAAGCTGCCGACATTAAGGCAATTGCCGACGGCAGAGTGTGGACCGGGCAGGAAGCGCTGCCCATGCACCTGATCGATCAAATTGGCGACTTCCAAACGGCTGTGGACGATACCGCGAAGTCCGTCGGAATCAGGGGAGAGCCTGTGCTGATCCGTCCGGACAAAGATCGCAAGACCTTGGCTGATCTGCTTTTCGGGGACATTTCGCAATGGCTGCCGACGCGGGAGAAGCTGATGGATCAGCAGGTGGGATTTTATTATTTGTGGAAGTGATGGGGCAGGCTGCAGAGTCGGCTTCAGGCTTTCGGCTTCGGGCTTCAGGAACGGACATCGGAGTTCCAAGGAATCAGTTCTGGGCGCTGCAACGTCGAATCCCGAAGCCGAAAGCCTGAGTCTTGAAGCCTGACCTAAAAATGCCACTTGCGCACAACCCCTGAAATTTGAGAAGGTTATGCAGGCCCTGATGTGGCTCGGGAGCCCCGACCCCAGGCACAAGCCACTTTCATTACGACACCTACGGAGCGAAAAGGCGTATGACCAAGGCTGATCTGATCGATGAAGTGTCCCAGTTGGCGGAGTTAACCCGCAAGGACAGTGAAGTGATCGTCGAAACCATTTTCGACAGCATCGTGCGCTCGCTCCGGGTGGGCGACAAGATTGAGATTCGCGGCTTTGGCAGCTTCCGCACGCGGCAGCGCAAGCCGCGCGTGGGCCGTAATCCGAAGACGGGTGATCGCGTGGAAGTCCCTGCCAAGAAGATTCCATTCTTCAAGCCGAGCAAGGAATTGAAGGATTTGGTGAATACGGGAGCGGGCGAAAGCGCCTCGCCGGCTCCGGTGACGCCCGCGTCTCCGACCCACTAACGTCGCTCGCTGTGCTCGTAGGCGCGGACGAGGCGTCCGGGCCTACGTGATTCTAATGCGTCTGCTGCACCCCGAATGTCCTATAGATGTGCCTCTGTGGTTAAATCAGATTCATGTTTGCCCGCAAGATTCGCGTGGAGTATGAGCAGAATGGCCGCCGTCTGCCCTGCCCGCTGAAGTGGCTGGACAGTTTTTCCATGCGGAACTTCACCAACGCGACTGTCTTTGACAATACCCTGCCTTTGGCCGACGGGCTGATGGAGATCGGCACCCACGTCCCGCTTGCCGAATTGAAAGCCGCGATGGAAGACTGGTTCCGGCGGAAAAGCTATATCGCGAAAGACGGGTTGTTGGTGTTGACCGAGACCACCGCAAAGGCTTGACCAATAGGAAGGCCGGCTTCGGGCGATAGGCTTCGGGCGATAGGCTTCAGGAGAAGTATTCGATTTCTACCTGTTCAACCTCCGCGATTCTTAGAGCGAAGCCGATCTCCTGAAGCCTGAAGCCGCCGAAGAGTGGTTCAAGCTCTTTGTGCTCCCAGAAATTTCGCTTGACCGCAGCCGTTCCAATTCAGGAACTGATCGCTATTCAAACGACTAATAATTCGCAAACGCTCTGGTTTGGCGCTTCCAGTGCACTGGAAAAAGTGCAATTGGTTAGGCGGCAGCCTGAGAAGAATGGAAGGGCAATCCCAAGACGGGATTTGTCAACCATTCTTTGCCAAACGGTGACAACTCAGGTGGAGTTTGTCCGGCGATTTAGACATCTCCAGATGTGTAGGCGTTGGTATGGACCATGAAGTCATAGAGTTAGTAAATATCCTCGGCCGGCGTGGGAAAAATCGATGGTACGGGCCTGGCTTGTCGGTGAGCCTTATCCGGCTCGAGGCGGGTACGGTGCCGCGGAAGCACCTACTCAACTGGGACAGGCTTCTAGGGGTTGCCACGGTGTTGGTGGTGGTCGCGCTGGGCTGGACTGCGGTCGGATTTGCCATCTCGCACTGGCTGCGATAGGGCATTCCATCCGGAATCGCCGTTCCGCTGCTAGCCCGCTGCCTGGAATATAATGTCGAGCACGGATGGCGCTTACCTCTGGCTCGAAACTCGGACCGTATGAAATCCAATCATCGCTAGGCGCAGGCGGTATGGGCGAAGTGTATCGCGCTCGCGATACACGGCTGGGGCGCGAGGTCGCGCTCAAAATTCTACCCGAATCCTTCGCGCGCGATGCCGACCGCTTGCGGCGTTTCGAGCAGGAGGCACGCGCCGTGGCCGCTCTGAATCATCCCAACATCCTGGCAATTCACGATATTGGCGAGCATGATGGCACGCCATTCATCGTCTCCGAGCTTTTGGAAGGTAATAGCTTGCGCGCGGAGCTTGAGTCCGGTCCGCTTCCGCCACGGAGAGCTGCGGAATACGCAGTGCAGATTGCGCAGGGGTTGGCGGCGGCCCACAACAAGAACATCATCCATCGCGATTTGAAGCCGGAGAACATTTTTGTCACCAAAGAAGGCCGGGTAAAAATTCTCGATTTCGGCCTGGCCAAGGTGGCGCCCAATGCCGGCAGTGGAGAGTCCGCAGGATTGACCCTGACCAGTTCTCCGACGGAAGCCGGCGTAGTTATGGGAACTGCTGGCTATATGGCGCCGGAACAGGTGCGCGGCTCTGCCATCGACTCTCGCACTGATATTTTCGCCTTCGGCGCAGTGCTATACGAGATGCTGTCGGGGCGGCGTGCATTCCATCGCGATACCGCAGCCGAAACCATGACCGCGATCCTGAAAGAAGATCCGCCGGAGATCAGCGAGATGGCGCATCCCGTCCCGCCCGGACTGGAACGCATCGTCCGTCGCTGCCTGGAGAAGCAGCCGGAGCAGCGCTTCCAATCGGCGAAAGACTTGGCTTTTGCTCTCGAGGCTCTGAGTGGAACCAGTTCAAGGACGGCTCCGGAAACTGCCATCAAAGGTCGAACCGGAACCTCTCGTTCGGTTGTGGTCGCCGTTGTAGCTGCGCTTTGCCTCGCATTGGGAGCTGCAATCGCGTGGTATTTGAAACCTGGCGCCGCTCCGCCGCCGTCGTTTGCACGAGTCTCGTTCCATCGAGGTGAGGTGCTACGGTCGCGATTCGCGCCCGACGGGAAGACAGTGTTTTACAGCGCGAAGCTCAATGGCGGCGAGCCCGACACTTATGTGATCCGGGAGGACTATCCGGAATCGGTTTCAGCGGGATTACACGGTGCCTTGCTACTGGCCATATCGCGTCAGGGCCAGATGGCCGTCTTGATGCGGCCGCAGTACTATGCTCACTACCAATGGGCCGGGACTCTGGCTACTTCTCCGATGGGCGGCGGTGCGCCGCGCGAGCTACTCGAACATGTTTTCGATGCGGATTGGTCGCCGGACGGGAATGACCTTGCCGTCATTGACGTCACCGACAATAAGTGGCGCTTGGAATATCCCGTGGGAAAAGTGTTGGTCGAGGGCGACAATTGGATCAGTGACGCGAGAGTTTCTCCTGATGGAAAACAGGTTGCGCTGTTCCGGCATCCCCCGAACATTGACGATCGGGGCGAAGTCGTGGTGGTTGACCGCACCGGACACTTACGCTCTCTATCGACTGGATGGGA
Organism: Terriglobales bacterium; assembly: GCA_035601995.1. GTDB lineage: Bacteria > Acidobacteriota > Terriglobia > Terriglobales > Acidobacteriaceae > JABDBE01. Next base: position 7,909 of record DATNNE010000115.1, on the reverse strand, counting down.
ATCTTTGGAGGGCTTGGCGTGGGCACCATCGGGAAAAGAAATCTGGTTCTCCGCCGCGGAATCAGGCGAGCAGTATTGCATTCACGCCGTCGGCCTATCGGGCAAGGCGCGTACCGTTTATTGCGGAACGGCCCCAACCCGCATTCACGACATTTCGTCATCGGGCCGCGTCCTGCTTTCCACAGAAGAGCATCGCACAACCATGGCCCTGGTAGAGCACGGTTCAAGCGAAGAACGCGATCTCAGTTGGCTCGATAACACGTACGGGCCGCGGTTGTCGCACGACGGAAGTGAAGTTTTGTTCACCGATCTTTCGGAACAAGCGGGCAATGACTACGCCGTTTATGTGCGCAAGAGCGACGGTTCCCCGGCGGTGCGCATTGGACAAGGCGGTTTCGGTACGGACCTCAGTCCCGACGGAAAATGGGCGCTGATAATGCTTGCAGGCGATCCGGCCCAGCGTGTCCGGATCGTACCGGTCGGGCCGGGAAAGGGGCATGTGTTTCACTGGGACGGAATCGATCCGATATGGGCATACTGGTTTCCCGACGGACAGCACATCCTCCTGGGCGCAAGACAGTCTGGGCAAGCCGCTGGTTTGTACGTCACGGATGTGAACGGGGCAACACCCAAGCTCGTGTCCCCGGACGGGTTTGTGGAGCCGGGCGTCGCTCCCGACGGTCACTCGCTCCTGATTCTTCGCAAGGGCGCCTGGGTTATTGTCCCCATACCGGACGGTGGCACCAAACCAGCTGCTGGTTTGCAAACTGGAGACTTTCCGATCGCATGGGCGTCGGACCCGGAGCACGTATTCGTGCAAGTCAACGGCGCCACCGGCTTCAGCATTTATAAGATTGATTTGGTCTCGGGAGGGCGCGAATTATGGCAGACGGTGACGCCGAAAGATCAAGTTGGCCTGAGGCTCACTTCCAGTCCAAGCGCGATTACACCCGATGGCCGATGGCTAGCCTTTACCTTCGGTACGCAACTGGGACAGCTCTACCTGAGCGACAGCCTGAAATAGCCACCGGAAACCGTTTCGCGGGGTTCGCTTGGAACCGCCTCTATTTGTCGTAATGTAGCAGGGAGAATACGTCGTATTCGGCCAGCTTGTCGCGGCCTTTCAGGAAATCGAGTTCAACGACGAATCCCAGGCCCTCAACTTTTGCACCTAGCGAGGCTGCAAGTTTGGTCGTGGCTTCGGCGGTCCCGCCGGTGGCTAACAGGTCGTCCACGATGATGACGCGCTCGCCTTTCCGGATGGCGTCTTTATGAATTTCGAGCGTGTTGGTCCCGTATTCCAATGCGTAGTCGTACTTCGTCGTTGCGGCGGGAAGCTTGCCGGGCTTGCGGACGGGAACGAAGCCGGCATTCAGCCGGTAAGCCAACGCGGGGGCGAAGATGAATCCGCGGGCTTCCATGCCCAGCACCAAGTCGACTTTCTTGTCGATGTAGTGCTCGGCGAGGGCATCGATCAGAGTCGCGAATCCCGTTTTGTCTTTCAGCAGAGTCGTGATGTCGTAAAAGAGAATCCCCTGCTTGGGGAAATCGGGCACTTCGCGAATCAGTTTCTTCAGCGGCTCACAATTGACGGCCACTTTAATTGGCACTGCGTTAGTCGGCATTTACCAGGCTCCTTCGATGCGAAAGCTTGTCAGGCCGGAAATCGGTTTTGCTTCGGATTCTTCGACGTCATCCACGCGGGCAGCTCGCGGACCTTCCCGCAGACGCGACCGCAATCCGGCAAGTTGATCGCGGGTGCCCATGGCTAACACTTCCACGCTGCTGTCGGCATTATTGCGCACCCATCCGGCAATGCCGAGGATGTGCGCCTCGCGCTCAACAAACCAACGAAACCCGACGCCTTGAACGCGACCGCGAACCAGAAAGCGGCGGGTCAGAACAGCTTTTTCTGTCGCGGCCATCTCTCCACCAAGAATTGTCTTATGACGATCCTGCAATGCATCCTCAAGCGATGCTTAACGACTGTCTTCAAGCTCGGGACAAATAAACACCCTCGGCCGTGTCCACGCGGATCTTCTCACCCTCATTGATAAACGGCGGCACCTGCACCACGAGGCCCGTTTCCGTCTTCGCCGCTTTGGTCACGCTGGACGCGGTCGCGCTCTTGAGCCCCGGTTCAGTCTCGACCACGGTTAACTCAACCGTCTGCGGCAGTTCGATTCCCACGGCTTTGCCATCGAAGAATTCCACTTTGATCTGCAAGTTGGGAATCAGATAGTCCACTGCGTCGCCGAGAATGTCGCGCGTCAAATGGGTCTGCTCGAAGTTGGTTGTGTCCATGAAGTAGTAGCTATCGCCATCGGCGTACAGGAACTCCATCTCTTGCTCGTCCACGTTGATTTTTTCAATGGGATCGGGCGAACGAAAGCGATGCTCGAACATGGCGCCGGTGCGCAGGTTGCGGAGTTTCGCCTGAATAAAAGCGCGCAGATTGCCGGGCGTACGGTGTTCCACGCTGAAAACCGAGTGCAGATCGTTGTTGTGTTTAATGATCATGCCGGGACGAAGCTGGGTGGCGGGAATAGACATTACTGAATGAATCTCCTTTAATTGCGGGTAACCGGCGGACGCGGGTAGTCCACATTTTCCGCCAGGCGCAAGGCTCAAAGTGCTTATTTTACAGGACTTGGGTCAAGATGGGAAATCTCTCGCGGATTAACAATCACAAATCCACGGCACAGGTCGCATCAGGCAGCTAGAATGGTGTTTGCAGAATCCAAAGCTACGGGTTTTCATGATCAGATTTTTCAGCGACGGAGAGGAGCTTTTATGCGTGTCGGGAAATACGAATCTTCAGAAGCAAGTGCAGCCGGGACAGCGATCACATTTCTGTTGATTGGATTGGGTGCAGGTACTCTGATCGGACTTCTGTTTGCGCCAAAGGCAGGGAAACAAATGCGCAAAGAACTGCGGCGCAAGTACGACGACGCCCGCGAAACCCTGGACGATTGGAAAGACGAAGCCAAAGAAGTTGCCGAGGACGCTATCGAACGTGGCCAGGAATTCGCCGACGAATTGCGGGACAAGGTAGCGCCGCTGGCAGCGGCCATGAAGCGACGGTAATAGTTTTATCCGCGCCCGCGCCTCGTAAGTGCCTTTGTGAACCTTCGTGTCCTTTGTGGTTCTAGTCTTGTGCGCTTCATCAACCACGAAGGACCAAAGGTACACAAAGGAGGCGAGCCGCACTAACTGAAGATTCCTGCGAAGAAACCCTTGATCTTGGCGAAGACGCCGTGGTGCGTCGGCTTGGGATGACTTTGAGGCGGAGGTAGAACATCCGTCGAGAAAGTTGCTGGTCGCGGTAAGTCGTTCACCACAACAAACTCAACTTGGGGTATCGGAACCGGCTTCGCGACCGGTGGTTTGGCCGGCAGATCCTCCGCGCGAAATACGAAAGGCGCATCCACCTGCACGTGAACATCGTTGGGCTTCGAAGCAGGCAATGCAGCCGTCTCGGGTGGAAGGCTGCCGGCTGTCATGGGCTTCGATTCTTCTCCCGGCTGAGCCAGCCGCACCGGTGAGATCAAACTCGCGTCAGAGACCGGGGCTGACGGTGCGGCCGCGCGCATCACAGGAATCTCAGGCGGCGGACATCCGCAACTGGCAGGCACGGCCGTGTCCACCAGATTCAGACGGCCAGAGTGAAACACAATCTGTTCCGTCGGCTTGACCTGATAATTCCCGTCTCCCAGAAGTTCAGAAATGATGACCGAAGCGGTGTTCCCGGGCAAGGCGCGGACGCAGGTATTGCCCCGCGAGTCGGCGCTGACAGCGTAATGAAACTCGCCCGGACCGGCTAGCAAAATGCGGAAGTCGGGCGTCAGAATCGAATCCGCCGACGCATCCAGATTGTAATGCGCTTCGAGCGCGCCGGTGTTCATCCCCAGCATGAGGGCGCGTCCGTTCTGCGAAGACGTTACCGATACCGTCGTTCCCGGGCACACCAGCACTTCGCCGCCTCGCTCCAAGCGCAGGACGGAGGTGTCGGAGCCCGCAGTCACTGTAGATCCCGCGGCCGCGTGCCTGCCCGCGAGCACTAACGTGCCCGAAGAGCCGGGACCGAGCGGAACCGCGACCGGCTGAATGCCTTCGGTAAAGGCCGGGACAGAAGGCGGCTTGGCCGTCACTTCGTCGACGGAGCGCAAACGAACCATCAAGCGATTGCCCGCCGCATCCCAGGTATGTCCGACCGGCTTGAGCAAATCAACCACAACTCGGGTGACCGGTGGAGCGTTCTGATATTGGCTGACCCGCACTCGGCGAATTTCCAGGCTGGCCGACTCGATCCGATTGTTGCTTCCAGACGAGAGCGCATTCGGCAAATCCGCATCTGGCAGATCAATGACCAGGCGCGGCGGATTATCGAGATTGCTGATGACCGGAACCAGCGGACGGCTGGACAGAATTTCCACCGCCGGACCGGGCAGCACCCTCACGCTGCGCACGACGACCGGCGCGTCCGTCGTCGCCAGCAACTTTGGATTCGACTGCGCCGCACCCGAGGCAATCAACCATGCTGCGAGCAATAAGAGTGCAGCAGGCGAGTTCCGGACGCAGGGCTGGGACTTCATCTCAGAAATAGGTGCTTATTGCAACGATACCACTGGCCTGCAATGGAGAGAAGTGTTGGGGAAAGCACGAAAGTCATCAGGAGGACTTGCCGACGAGCGCTACCCCGCCCGACCGAAGCTAGCGGCAATCTCGTAACTCAGAGTTCAGGGCTCCGAGAGAAATTCGTATTCATCGATAACCGCGGCAACTGCTACCTTGCCTTCGTTGCCGCCGTCATCCACGCGCACCACTTTGCCTTTGCATCGCACTCGAATGCTTTCGGTCAAAGTGATTTCCGGAGGGAGCGTGAGCGTAAATTCAATATTGGCTCCGGCGGCAATCGCCGAATCCACATAGAAACAGATGCCGCGAGCGCTTACATCTCGCGTCTGCGCAGTTTTTTCTTGCACACCGCCGTCGGCGTAGGTAACCGAAACAGGCAAGCGCAATGCGAACCGACGGGTTGCCCGCTTGTTGTCTTGCTCAACCTCGGCCATGAGCCCTCCAATAAGGCGTGTAAAGCATGGCGTGTTGTGTTCACGGTGTCAAGACTGTAGTTTGGAGGGCTTTTCTCGGCGTCCTCTACGGGTGTCCTCAGCGCCCTCTGCGTTGTTAAGATTTTGATAAGCTGATACGCAATGGTCTTTGTTCTGGACAACTACGATTCCTTTACCTACAACCTGGTCCAGTATCTGGGCGAACTAGGCGCCGAGGTTGTGGTGCGCCGGAACGACCAGGTAACCGTGGCAGAAGTCGAAGCCATGGGTCCAGAGCGCATTCTGCTTTCGCCGGGACCCTGTACTCCGCAGGAAGCCGGCATCAGCATCGACGTGGTCCGCCATTTTGCCGGCAAGGTTCCGGTGCTGGGAGTGTGCCTGGGACATCAAGCGATCGGCGCTGCCTTCGGCGGTGAAATCGTGCGCGCCCCCAAACTGATGCACGGCAAAACCAGCGAAGTGCAACACGATGGCAAGACGATCTTCAGGGGTCTAACTTCGCCGATGACGGCCACGCGCTATCACTCGCTGATCGTGCAAGAGAAAGGCCTGCCCAAGGAGCTGGAAATCAGCGCCTACGCCCCCGAGAACGGTGGCTCCCGCGTAATTATGGGTCTGCGCCATAAACGGTATCCGGTCGAAGGCGTCCAATTCCATCCCGAAAGCGTGTTAACGGGCGAAGGCAAGAAACTGATCAGGAATTTTCTGGGGATCTGATTCCTCTTACCTGTAGACATACAGCGCCAGCAAAGTCCTCGGCAAAAGCCGGGTACGATGCTTACTTCACTGTCAACCCAATGTTTATGCTGCGTGTGAGGGATGCGCCGGTAGCCGTCACGGTGAATTCGGAACTTTTGGCGACTGCGCCTGATCCTTTGGTTAGGGTAAGTGTGGAGGATCCACTGCCGGGCGCACTCAAGGTTTGAAGACTGAAGCTGGCCGTTATCCCCGTGGGCAGTCCGGAGACGGAGAATGCGACCGATGAGCTAAAGCCTCCGAGCGTGGCGGTCGTGAGCTTCATCGTGCCCTTGGCTGCTGAGCTGACGGTTACGCTGGCTACGCTTGGAGTCAGAGAGAAGCCGGGCACGTTTACGGTCAGCGTCTGTCTTTGAGTAACGCCGCTGCCGTTGGCGGTGATCGTGGCGGAATAGACGCCCGGCGCGGCGCTGCTGGCCGCTGTGAGCTTGAGTACGCTGCTGCCTGATCCAGGAGCGGACAGCGTAGCTGAAGTGAAAGAGCCGGAGAGTCCGCTGGGTAATCCACTCACAGAGAAAGCGATGGCCGCGTTGAAACCTCCGCTGACTACAACAGTCATGGTGATGCTGCTGTTCGATCCCGGAATCACGGCGACAGAGGTCGCCGAAGCTGTCAACTGAAAGGCGGGAACCGCAGTGGCATCGGCCCAGTGGTTTACTAACACGGAGGCGTCAACCGAACCGAGGCCGGTCGCCTGATCGTATCCCGGCGTAGCGCTAAAACCAGTTTGTCCGGGCACGCTGTTGTTGCCGGTGGTGATGTCGTGAAAAACCGTTGCCCCACCCGCTCTCTGCTTGTTAGCCAGAGCATAGAACACGGTGTTGGCGTTACCCTGGCGGGCGGCCGCGTGCTGCACCGCGAGCGCCACAATCCCGGCAAACGAGGGCGAGGCCCCAGACGTGCCGCCGACTATGTAAAATGCGCCGTTCTGATAGATCAGATAGCCGTCATGGCCTGCGGCCGATAGCGCAACATCCGGAACGTCACGTTTGCCGTCGGCGGGGACGCCGGCTCCCGTTTGCCACGAGGGCTTGGGGTAAATGGCGCTTGCGCCGCCACCGCCCGCCCACAACGCTGAGCCGCTTTCATTCCAAACGACCTCTGGAATATAGCTAAACGCCGATGCCTGCGTGCCGGAAGCGTTCGATGACGACCAGTAGAGCGAAGCATTCGAGGTGTCGTTGAACTCAGTGCCGCCCACGCAAACGCTGTAGGGCGTAGAACAAAGCCCGTTGACGCCGAGTCCGTGAGTAGCCTTAGCGGACGAGGCGGAATCGCAACCGGCGGCTCCGTTGTCTCCCGAGGAAACCAAAACGGTGATGCCTTGCGACGCGGCTTGCTGCCACAGGCTGTTGAGGAAACTGTTTCCGGAAGAACCCAGCGCTGCCTCGCACAGACCGAAGCTCGTGCTCATGACCGGCGCAAGATTATGGTTGACGATGTACTGCGCGGAGAGGTCCACGCCATCGCTCGAATTCGTGGATTTGGAGACGACAAACTGAATGGTGGCGCTCTTAGCTATAGCACCGGACCACTCCACGTCGAGGTCGGCTTCGGTCTCTTCGCCTGAATTCCAAATGCCAGGGTCGGCTCCGTTGACGATGATCTGAGGATCGTTGGCAGGCAAGCCAAAGAATGAGCGGAACTGGCGCACGTCGGAGAGGTAGATGTTGGAGCGGGCGACAATGGCCACGGATTCGCCGCTGCCCGTGATGGATGCTAGATAGAGAGGCGCGAGGTCATAGATGACGGCAAAGTCCGCCGGAGCGAGGTAGTGGCCGCCGCCGGAGGTGTAGTCGGAGACTGGTTTCCGGGTCGGACCGTGCGCTGGCTTGCTACGAAAATCATGCAGGGAAAGTACTCCTCCAACGACTTGAGCCAGGGCTGCGGGGATTTTAGGATCGGTCGCGTTGGCGTGATGGAGTTCATCGCCAACTTTGTAGGCGTGGATCTGGGTGTGAAAGGCCGAGGCGACCTGGGCTGCGGTGCCGCTGAAAACGATAACACGGCGGCCAGCTGTAACTTCTTCGATTTCCATGCCGTGCATTTGCAACCATACAGAAATCTTGGCCACGTCAGAT
>DATNNE010000114.1:0-3530 GCA_035601995.1 Terriglobales bacterium | reverse complement strand
GAGTTACTCAAACCGGCGCGCGACGAGTTAATCCGGCAGGCTGCGCAGGGTGAGGTGGTACACAACGACGACACCAGCATGCGAGTGTTACGTCTCACGCGCGAACCGTCGGACGAGCGCACGGGCGTATTCACCAGCGGCGTCGTGTCCACCAGCCAGGGTTGGAAGATTGCGCTGTACTTCACCGGACGCCAGCATGCCGGCGAGAACCTTGCCGAGGTGTTGAAGCAGCGTGCCCAGCACTTGGGCCCGCCTATTCAGATGTGCGACGCGCTCTCGCGCAATGCTCCGAAGTTGGCTGCGGGGGTAGAGATTCTGCTGGCAAATTGCTTAGCGCACGGAAGAAGACAGTTCGTGGAAGTTGCGGTGAACTTTCCCGATCAATGTCGCTATGTACTGGAGCTGCTGGGCCAGGTGTATGGTCACGATGCCGAGGCGCGGCAGCGTGGTCTGAGGCCAGAAGAGCGCCTGCAGTTTCATCAAGAACGCAGCAGCCCAGTGATGGAGAAACTCCATGGGTGGCTGGAAGCGCAGTTCGCCGGGCGTAAGACGGAACCGAACTCGGGGCTGGGCAAGGCGATCACGTACTTATTGCGGCACTGGCGACCTTTGACCCTGTTTCTCCGGCAGGCCGGAGCGCCGTTAGATAACAATGTCGTTGAGCGGGCATTGAAGCGGACGGTTCTTCACCGAAAGAATTCCTTGTTTTATCGGACGCTGAATGGGGCGGATGTAGGTGATCTGTTCATGAGCTTGATTCACACTTGTCAGTTGTGCGACGCCAACTCCTTCGACTATCTGACCGAGTTGCAGCTTCACGCTCAGGAAGTGGAGACTACGCCCGCGGAGTGGATGCCCTGGAACTATCGCGACACCTTGGAGCGGACCGTCTCCCTCTCCGATTCCGCGTAGAGTTAGGACGAATCACTCATGGCCGGAAACATCAAACGTGAATCAAAATCGCACCCCACCTGGACCGATGTCAAAGCAAAACTCGCGGATTTTGACCGTGCAGCTCTGCTCGACTTGATCCGGAGTCTCTACAGTGCACACAAGGACAATCAGGTGTTTCTCCATTCCCGTTTTGGTTTGGGCGGAGACGTGCTGGAACCATATAAGAAAACCATTGATCGGTGGCTTTGGCCTGACGTCCTCCGGAATCAAGACACCTCTGTCTCCCAAGCCAAGCAGGCCATCTCCGATTACAAGAAGGCAGTTGGCGATCCCGAGGGAGTGGCCGAGTTGATGGTTTTCTACTGCGAGCAAGCCGCAGGGTTCTGCGACGCCATTTACAGCGATGATGAGGGATTCTTCGCTTCCTTGGTACGCATGTTCGAGCAGGCCCTCAAGTTCGCCAACGCACTATCGCCCGACCGCCGGGATGACCTGGTCTCCAGGTTAGATGGTGTGCGCACCATCAGCCATGACTTCGGCTATGGCGTCGGAGAAGACATGGATTTCCTGTTTTCGAAGTACACCCGGACTTAGCGCAGATCGTCCTTGAATCATTAGTAGTTTTTATACCGGGATTACGCAGGCTTGCCGAAAACACACCAAGCTTCTCGTGAGAGTTTGTTGGTCATCAACTGATTGACAGCGAGAAATGGATTGAATTCGTGATTGCCACGGGACATGCGAAACATTCCGGGTCCTATTTGTAGGTCCCAACCACTCCGGATCATCGCGAGGGCGAGAGCAGCCGCGAAAAGCCCCCCGGCCCGAGCTGTTCTCTGATCCGGTGAGAGGAGCATGCCTTTGGGGTCGCGAATTCGAGATCCGATCTCACGCAGCTTCGGCACCTGATCGGGCAAGGATTCGGCAGTAACTCCCCTTAGGGGTTCGGAATATTCCGAGACGAATTGCTGCCAGCCTGGGATCGTGACTCGGAGAGCGACTTCATCCCACGAAACGTAGTTCAGAGATCCCGGTCGTAGGTCGTCCACGCAGTTTTCCACGAAAAGAATCTCAGCGTTTTGCAGGTTCTCAAGCAAACAGCTGGCAGGCTGCGAATCCTGCAAAGCATAGCCGTCGGGCAACTTTTGCACGGCCGCAATTCGGTCCCGCAGCGGAGGGTGGGTGTCGTATGGCTTGGTCTTCTCTTCCCGCAGCCTCGTCTCCAGACCCTTGCCGATGGCCTCTGAGATATGGGGTACAGCCATGAAACGGGTGAGGCCGTCTCCGAGGGCAACGAGGCTGCCCATGCTCAAAACGGGCAGCACCTCTTGCTTCCAATATGCGGGCCAGACGGCAGCGGTGCGGTGGATTGCCCGCAATCCGTCGATGAGATTTTGGCGGCCAGCGACCAGGCAGGCAAGTTCGTCGGCGCGGTACTCTTGTCTCCTTGAGACGAGGTTGATAATGCGAAGGAACGTGACGAAGTACCACTTCAACAACGTAGTGACGAACATGTACATCAGGCCCAGAACGGCGATGCGAGCAAGTTGGCGGACCGAACCGACATTTTCGAAGATGCGGACAATGGAAGCCTTGGTCCGGTAGACCCAAGGACCAAGGCTGGTATCGCCGCCGTAATAGTGAGCGAATTCGTGAGCCAGCACAGCGCGAAATTGGGAAACAGTCATCGTCGAAAGCAGCGGCAGGCCCAATCCCATGATGCGGCGGCTGCCAAATCCCATGACCCCGCCGCGATCGGCGACGAAGGCATTGGCGTTGCCAATCAGATAAACTTCGCGAGGAACGGGTTCGTTGAGAGCCGCGGCGATGCTGTCGATTTCGGCGAAAAGCCGAGGATAGGCAGAGCGTTCGAGGAGCATTCCGGGGGCGGTGAATGCGTCGCGGCGCGGGATCCAGAGCATGGTAGCGGCGATGATGATGCCAAAGAGAAACAGAAGAACAACGGAGCCGGAAACCGAATCTGAGCGGGAGAGGAAGAAGTAGGGAAAATAGACGCAGCCGGCCGCCAGCAGGATGACAAACAAGTAAGAGCCGATCACCATCACGGTGGCGAGAATCGCGAAAAATGCCATCGAGGGACGGCGCCGAATCTCGACTGTAGGAAAAGCCATAGAAACGTGGCATCTTACCATGACTGCAAGCAATTCCGGACAAGAGGTTGGCGAGAGCTGGCGAGAGCTAGACGGGATAGCCTTCCGAAGTGAAGGCCTCGCATTGCGATCTGCGGCCCTTCATGTCAGTGACTCGTTCGTAGGAGGCCAGCGTACGCCTCAGCCCCAGTGTGCTCAAAACGCGCCTTGGAAGCCACACTACCGGAATCGAAGAAACGCAGGCCGAAAGCAGCTTCCACTGTCGAAGACAGAGAAAGGATCATTCGCAAGCGGCTCCTACCACGATTTGGCGAGAAGGATGCTTTGAAGATCAAGCCCTCGGAAATCAAAGGGTAGTTGGAGTCGGTGCAGGACGAAGAAGACTTGGAGAATCCGACGGTGGACAAAATCCGCCGGGTGATGCATCTGGTCTATTCTAAGGCACAGGCGAACGATCTGATACCGCGCACCGCGGAAGCGAATCCAGTCACGCACGTTCACATCGCAACAACCACGCAATACGAA
>DATNNE010000113.1:0-7084 GCA_035601995.1 Terriglobales bacterium | reverse complement strand
ATCACGGGCTCGAGCTCAACATGGAGGAGCTGAAAGAGGGAGGGATCGTGCTGCACGTGACGCCTGGGTGGCAGTTTCCCGAGCGTCATCAGAAGTTGATCAAGGAACGGAGCCTTCGAGTCCTATGTTTCCCGGTAGATGACATTCTAACCCGCCTTGGCGGGAAGGCAATTCTGTCAAATGTTCTGCTTACCGCATTCGTCTGGTCCATGCTTGATCAGGAGGTTGATGCCCTCAAGTCCCTCGTCGGAGAGAAGTTTGCGAAAAAGAAAGCTCTGCTCGAACTCAACATGCGATGCATCGATGAGGGATATTCCTTCGTGGATCCGGAGAAAGGAAAGATCTCAATCGGGTTGCCGTCGCCGAATAAGGAATTCTCCAGCCACCTCCTTGTCACCGGTAGCGAAGCAATGGGCCTCGGCGCAATGCATGCGGGGGTGCGCCTCTATGCCGGCTATCCGATGACGCCCTCCAGTCCGCTGCTTTCGTTCATTGCTGATCTCGAAAATAAGACCCACATGGTGGTGAAGCAGGCGGAAGACGAAATCACTGCCGCGCAGATCGTGAGCGGGGCGATGTACATGGGGACCCGCGCGCTCACCGCCACATCCGGCGTGGGGTTCGATCTCATGAGCGAGACGGTGTCTCTGAATGCCATGATTGAGAATCCGACTGTCTTTGTGCTCGCGCAGCGCCCCGGCCCGGCGACGGGCCTGCCCACTTGGACCGCTCAGGGCGACCTTTTACGGGCCGTGAATACCTCGGCTGGCGAATTCGCCCGCTGCGTGCTCTCGGTCAGCAACAGCCAGGATGCCTTCGATTTGATGCCGGTCGCGTTCAATCTCGCAGAGCAGTATCAAATTACCGTTATTGTCCTCACCGAAAAACAGATCGCCGAGGCTCTCTACACTCAAGAACCCTACGATCTGGAGAAAGCTGGGATCCATCGGGGGACCCTCGTCACTGGTCCCGAGAAACTGATGGCGCTGAAATCTTCCAATCGATATGATCCCAATGTCGAGGGCGGTATTTCGCCACGGTGGCTCCCCGGCACCGAGGCGGCGACATACTGCGCGCAGGGCGATGAACACGATTCCAAGGGCGATGTGGACGAGACGTGGGGCAATGCCAAATCGCAAATGGAGAAAAGGATGCGGAAGTTCCATAACCTAAAAGCGGGGCTTCCCGAGCCCCGTTTGAGCGTGGCCAGTCACGGCAAGAAGGGTGCTGACTGGATATCTGATGAAGACGAGATCGAGTTGCTCATGATCGGCTGGGGGAGCACCAATGACGTGATCCAAGACGTAATGTGCAGCGAAGAGCTGCGAGATTGGAGGATCGCGTACTTGCACTACACATATCTCTGGCCACTCCGCACCGAGGAGCTGCAAAGATTAGCGAAGAGGGCGAAGCGCATTGTGCTGGTAGAGCAGAACTACCAGGGACAGTTGGGCATGCTCATCAGAATGGAGTGCGGATTGGATATCCCGGACAAGATTCTGAAGTATGACGGCCGACCGTTCTTCTATGAAGAACTTCTCTCGTTGCTACTGGAGAAAGTGGCGGATAAAGCCAAGGGCGGCAGCGTGTTCGCTTCCACTTCGTCCAAGGAAGAGAATGTCCTGGGTCCCGAACTCGCAGGTTTGTCATCATGAACACTACTCTGCAGATCACCCCACGTGCCCTTTCCGAATACTACGCGGAAACCAAATGCACCTGGTGCGACGGCTGCGGCAACTATGGCATATGGTCGGCCGTGAAGTATTCGTTGGTGGAGTTGAAGTTGCATCCCTGGCAAGTGTGCCTCTGCTACGATGTCGGCTGCCACGGCAACGGTTCGGACAAGATCCAGGGCTACCGCTTTCATGGGCTCCATGGTCGTGTCATCCCGTTTGCAGCGGGCGCGAAGCTTGCAAATATGAAGGTCCCGGTCATCGCCTTCGGCGGGGATGGTGCGACTTTCTCGGAGGGAGTCGCGCACTTGGTCCATGCTGTGAGGAGCAATTATCCAATCACGTTCGTACTGCACAATAATGCGAACTACGGACTGACGACGGGCCAGGCGAGTTCGCTCACGTGGCAGGGTCAGCCGATGAACACGAACCCAAACGGCATTCCTGAGCGCACGTTAGCGAGCATGGACTTCATTTTCGCGCTCGAGCCTACCTTCGTTGCACGCGGCTTTAGCGGTGACATCAAACTGATGACCCGTATTCTTAAAGCGGCCATCCAGCACCGCGGCTTTGCCTTCGTCGATATGCTCCAGGCGTGTCCGACATACAACCACTTCGCCACGCACGAGTATCTGCTGGAGAGGTACTTCGATGCAAATGCCGATGGTCATGATCCAAGCGATCTGCAGCGAGCGAAAACACTAGCTTCGCAGGTTCAAGATCGCATTGCCTGCGGCATCCTCTATCAACGCGAAGATATTCCCAACTTCTATGAGCGACTCTCTCCGCGGCAGGGACTGCAGACGACATGCGTGGAGGAGGTGCGGAAGTATGACGTCAGCGATTATTGGAGGAAGCTGGTGTGAGCAGCGGACGGACCGCAGGCAAGCGGATCCCCGGATAATCACCCCGAAGTTCAATTCGGATGGGCCTAGTTCCGCCGACACGCTCAGGCCTAGCGCTTATCGAGCACCATCAAGAGCAACACCAGCGGTAGATAAACAATGGAAGCCATCAGTAATTTGCGCGCGGCGGCATTGGATCGTTGATAGGCTAAACGGGCGCTGTAGTAGAGAAAGCCTACGCCCAGCATTACGGCCACAGCAAAATAGAGGGAACCGGCGCCGCCGATCACAGTTGGGCTCAAGCTTACTGGAATAAGACCTAGTGAAGCCACGAGGGCCTGCCAGGACATTAGGCGCCCGCCTTGCTCTCCTTGCGGAAGAACCAGGTATCCGGCCCGCGCGTAGTCCTCGCGATACATCCACGCTATAGCCATGAAGTGGGGGAACTGCCAGAGGAACAGCATGGCCCAGAGTATGAATGCTTCGAAGCTTAGCGTCCCCGACGCGGCAGCCCATCCGATCAGTGGAGGCATGGCGCCGGGAAAGGCACCGGCCAAAGTGCATAGAGGAGTCTTTCTTTTGAGCGGCGTGTACACTTCTAAGTAGCTCGCTAGCGTAAATAGAGCGATCAAACTCGCTGTTGCGTTAACTGCTATCGCCAGGTACATGCCGCCTGCAAAGGACAGCACAATTCCGAGCAAAAGAACTGACGAAGGCTCCAGTCTGCCGTCCGCGAGCGGCCGCCTTCGAGTCCGGCGCATTTGGACGTCGAACTGACGCTCAACATACTGGTTTAGCGTACTGGCCCCGCTCGATACCAGCAACGTACCTAACAAAGTGTGAATCAGCAACATGAACGGGAAGGCATGAAGCTTAGTTGGCAAACCTAAGTAGAAGCCGGCGAAGGTCGCGATTGCAATCAGGAAGTTAATTTCTGGTTTGGTCAGGGCCCAATAATCGGATACTCGCGCATGGGGGCGCGCCGTGCGATGCTGGCGCGCGACAGGCACCACTTCAAGTACGGCAATACCGGGTTCGAGGGCCATATTCAGGCGACCTCCACTTTCGAAGAACGTCTTTGAGGCGAGAGCATTTCGATAGTGATGACGGCTGCGGGAGCCAGGTAGGCAAACGTTACCCAAACCCACATCAGCGCGCCCGCACACTCCTGGTCTCCGAGTGCGGAAATATCGAACGGGCGATGCATGGACAAAAAGTGCGGATAAACAACTCGGCCACAAAACGTCAGAAATGCCGAAAGCGCGTCGCATGGTAACGTCGCAACGAAGAGATACAGGGGAATGCCCCATTCGGGCCACCGCGCGAGACTCGGCCAGGGCTGGACTACAGGCCACCAGAATAGAAGGCCGGCCACAAGAAAACACAGTTGTTCGACCACATGCCACGCTTCCGACTGCATCGCCAATTCAAACAATGCGGGAACGTGCCATCCGATGACGGCGGCCGTGGCGGCGAGCCAGCAAAACACGGGGTGGGTAACAGTGTTTCCAAACCAGTTCCCAAACCAGTTTCCAAACCCGTGCACCAGCGGCCATCGCCCAAATGGCCGCAGAATATTACGAAGGAAGTGTTGGGGGAGGCCGTGTAGTAAGGTGATCGCGGGCGCGCCCAGCAGAATCAGCGGAGCCGCTACGGTCATCAGGAGGAGATGTTGCGCCATGTGGCCTGTCAGCAAATGGTGATCCATGGCAGCGAGTGGAGATCCGAGTGCGATCCATCCTGAAAAGATTCCGCTGATGAACGCTACAAGCCGCCACATCGACAGCACATTGGGAAAGGCACTCCGAAGTTGATACCAACCGCGCAGGTAGACAAGCGCGACGACAACCAGAGCCATGGTGAGCGGTAGCGGAAAACCGCCATGGACATGAAATGGCATTGGTTGCCTAAGGGCGCGCTCCGACGTCAGCTTCACGGGAGGCATCACGCGCCGGAACTTGTTCGGCCGGGTGGAGCGTCTCGAGAAACGCCACCAGCGCAGTCGTCTCCGCGGGACTCAAGTTGTTTCCGTAGGCTGGCATGTTGCCACCGCCCTGGATCACTTGGCGGATGAGCTGATCCTCGGTGAGCTCGACGGCCACTCGATCCAGCTCCGGCCCTCGCTTGCCTCCTATGCCGCCCAGCGCGTGGCAATTGTGACATTGCTTGGCTTGAAAAACGAGTGCCCCTTGCCGCTGCAGTGCCGTATGGCCCTTCAGATATAGGGTTGGAATCGGTGCGCCGCTCCACGCGTCCATCACCGGACTCCACGGCGCATAGGCAGCCAAATGCGTGAACGTACCAAGCGCGACCGCCACCAGCAGAATCGTGAGAACAGCAATGGGGCGGCGCTTCCAGCTTTTCTCGCCTTCACCGGAGAAAAATGGGAGCGCCAAGAGCACGCCCAGCGCTATCACCGGTCCGATCAGCAGCGCCGGTGTCTCCATCGATGGAGGAAGCAGGGACAGTACAGCGTAGAGCCATAGGAAAAAATAGTCCGGCCGCGGCACTGTCTGGATAATCGTGGGATCCGGCTGCCCACTCGGTCCGAATGGGCCGAAATACAAGGCGCATGCGGCGATGCATAGAAGGATGAACCCGGAGAAAAACATGTCCTTCGCCACGGCGCCCGGCACAAACGGAATGCCATCCTTGTGCGTCAGTTCGTGATATTCCTGCACATACGTAGCGCGGCGAACGATTCGTCCCGGCATCGGCCATTCGTTGATCCCGAGCTTCAGCACCAGGAGCACATGCAGGCCGACAAAGGCGATCAGCGATCCCGGAATCACGAAGACGTGCAGCGCGAAGAACCGCGAAAGCGTTGCGCCGGCAATGATCGGACCTCCCAACAACAGCTTCACAATCCACGGCCCCAGAACCGGCACGCGGCTTGCAATGGAGGCTCCGATACCCAGGCCCCAGTAGGCGTCTTGATCGAATCGGAGCACTTGCCCGGTAAAGGCCATTCCGAGCGTCAACAGCAGCAGAAGAATACCCACGATCCAGGTCAGCTCTCTGGGAAATTTGTAAGCCCCGAAAAGGAAGACTTGCACCATGTGAATGAGAACAATCGCGACCATGAAATTCGAGCCCCAGCCGTGCAGGGCGCGAATGAACCAGCCGAGTGTCACCTGGTGATTGAGAATTTGGAGGCTATTCCATGCTTCTCCCGCGGAGGGCACGTAAAGGAGGGCGAGGAGAATGCCGGTGACGAGTTGGAGCACAAAGACTGTGAGCGCGGCGCTGCCAAATACATAAGCCCAGCTTGCCGTTCGGCGCGGGACAGGATGCTCCATCGTTTTTCGGATCGGCGTGGCGAGCTGAAGCCGCTGATCGAACCAGTCGCCCACTTCCCTGATCAAGCGCACGGTGGCCTCCCGGTAGAGATGTTGATCAGCTTCGCCGTGGGAGCCCCGGTAGTGGGCATCTGGCCCGCGTCGATCAACAGGTTGCGTTGGTCAACCTTATAGGGGTATTCAAATAGTCCCCGCTCCGGAGGACCGGAGGCGCGCGACCCATCCGAGTAGTAAGCGCCGCCATGGCACGGGCACATAAATAGGCCAGATTGCGGGAACCAACGGACCGGACACCCGAGATGCGCGCAATTGATCGCGAACACCTGGAACTTGTCACCCGCCACGCGCCGCACCCAGCAGGGAATATTCGCGGTCTCCCCATCCGACGGATTCGCGACTGGGTTTCGATAACTCGCGAGCCGTGTCTCACCTTCTGGAAACTGGCCAAGCGGTCCCAGCGAGAGCCACGATTCGTATCCCGGTCTCCGTTCACGAATCACGGGAGAAAGAAGGTAGCGCACGATCGGCACGCCCAACACTACGCCGACGGCGCCGTTAAACAGGATTCCGAGCTTCATCAGCATTCTGCGTCTCGACAGTTCGTCAGGTAAACTCATCGAACTCCTCCTCGAAATTGCAATGCAGTCGAATACGGCTGGCCTGGAAATTGTGGCCGCTGCGCGGCAAGCCATGCCACGACATCGGAGACATCTTCGGAAGTCATGGGCTTGCCGGACACATCGTCACGCCAATCGGGCGCGCCCAATTCGGGCCGTCCAACAATCACGGTGGTCCGAAGGGTTTGGTCGCTTACGAGCCCGAGATAAGAGCCATCAACAATAGAGCTGGCCCGGCCGCCGCGGCCATCGGCGCCATGACATGACGAACAGTAGATTCCATAAACGCCCGCACCGCGCCGTGGATCACCGGGACTGGGCGCTCGATAGGGCGGAGGATCGGCGCCACGCAGAGCATCCGGCTTCGCCCAGCGCGACCGAATTCCGCCGATAATGACATTGATTTGATCGTCGGTCAACATTCCGCCGGAATGTTGCACGAACGCCGGCATGGTGGTTCCAGGAACTCCGTCGGCGGTTATCCGGCGAATCGTGGCATCGTCCGCGATGGCGAGGTAAACCGGGTCGCCAAGTCCGATCGCAGCGCCGCCCTTTCCATCCGGCCCGTGGCATCCTGCGCAGTTCCTTGCATAGAGGAAACTGAAGTCCACAATCTTGCTCGGAGGGATCACTGGCGAATCAACCGGTGG
>DATNNE010000112.1:0-17346 GCA_035601995.1 Terriglobales bacterium | reverse complement strand
GATGTTGGGAATCAGTTTGCCGTTCTCGATGTCGGCAAGCGAAGCATGGGCAATGTAGTATTCCGAGTCCTTCTTCCGTTCCGCGATGTCGCGACTCAAACGCTGCACATCACGGAGAGACAAGCACAGACGCTCACGTTCGGCTCTGAGCCGCTTGCCGCGTTCCGGGCTTGATGACGAGG
Source organism: Terriglobales bacterium (assembly GCA_035601995.1). Taxonomy (GTDB): domain Bacteria; phylum Acidobacteriota; class Terriglobia; order Terriglobales; family Acidobacteriaceae; genus JABDBE01. Next base: position 17,164 of record DATNNE010000112.1, on the reverse strand, counting down.
CCAACATCAGACGGCCTACCCCGAGAAGATTAGCCTAATGTTACCGCAAGTGATCCCTCTATCCACACCCGTAAGAGTTTGTTTACGAAAACACGATCTACCGGAGATAGTTGCGATTTGCCACTGTTCGGGACTGCGACCACTGTTCTGACAGCAAGTCTCGACCCCAGAAGTTGTATGTGTCGAGCGTTGTTACGAAATTAGCTCCGCTTGGTCGCACTCCCGGACAGGCCACAAATAGTTGTGGCAATTGCGGTTCATCATGCCTATAGAGGTTGAATCTCTGCGAGCAGATGTTCCAGAAGGCGCCTTCGGGAAAAGTCGAGATCCGGGCGCCTATTTGTCTGGTACTAGCACGTTCGTCCATTGATCGGCGCAGACCAGAAATTCTCGCGGAAAGAAACAGCGAGAGAACGTGCCAGAACGCAGTAGCCAGAGGTCGCGAGTCAACACGAACCTTGCAGAGAGGATCCAATCCATTCTTGCGCTCAAGAACCTTACGCTCTACCAGGCATCGCAACGGTCGGAGACATTGTACGGGCGTTCTTCTCCCTATTTCGTTCCACACAATCTCTACTACGACCTCCGCGGTGGAGCCTTCAGCCCAAGCATTTACCAACTCGCTGCCTTAAGCGGCATCACCGGCTATCGGCTGTCGGATTGGTTGCGCCTGTTCGGCGCCGACTTCGAGAACATTGCACGGTTTCAGGTATCCCTACCATCAAGCCGCACGATCCTTCTGGATTCTTCCCTGGCCGACCCCTACGCCTGGGTTCCATGGCTGCGAAACAGAATCGGCAACATTCCTGCGCCTCCGATCGCGCCGCTCGGGCAACTGCTGGAGCAATCGGGTTCCAAACGACTCCGTTCCCTGTCTGCGGCCGACGGTCGAGCTTTCCTGTATGCCAAGATCGGATCCCAAGATGCACTCGCTTTTCCGGACCTGGTCCCGGGCAGCATTGTACGCGTGAATCCAGATATTCCCGACGAAGGTGTCCTCCGGGCGAATGGCACATCCAGCCGCCTGTTCCTCATCGAGCACCATAAGGGGTTCTTCTGTTGCCGTCTGCGCTCCGTTGGAGACAGGGTCATCGTGCCGATTAGCACACAACTCTCTTACGCCCAAGTCGAGTTACGGCGTCCACAAGAGGCGAGGATTCTGGGAATAGTCGACCTTGAGATTCGGCCTTTGCTCGTGGCTGAACAGCCTGAAGTTCCGAAGGAACTGGCAAAGCAGTGGAAACCGCACCCATTGTCTCGCGAAGAAAAGGTTGGTCCACTGCTGCGCAGCGCCCGCACCACCATGCACTTATCACTGCGCAGTGCATCGGAAGTGAGCCGCAGGATTGCGGATCTTCTCGCTGACGACAGATACTTCATCTCTCCCAGTTCCATGTGCGATTACGAGCTTCTCAATACGCCGCCCCGCCACGTTCAGAAGGTTGTTACTCTTTGCTCGCTTTACGGTTTGCCACTTCAGACACTCTTGAAGGCAATTGGCATCGCCCTCGAAAAATCTGGCACCGAGCCAATGCCCGACCATTTCGTTGCTAGATTCCCGCAGGTGAATTCCACTGACCCTGAGGACGCATTGGGCAGGGGAGGATTCCTGGAACAGCTACTTGAAGAGTGCCAGGAAGTACCGTTTTTCCTGCATGAATGCATCGGATCACTTTCCGGCTTGGAAGACGCTTCTCTTTATGACTTCTTCTGGATCGGTGGCAAACATGATGTTCTCCATCCTTACCTCGCCAACGGGCTGCTGGCCCTCGTGAATCGCCGGAAGAAAAGGCCCGTCCATTTCGCGTCGAAGCCGTTGTGGCAACAGCCGTTGTAGGTCCTTCACAAACGGGACGGAACGTACCTGTGCGCTTGTTGCGGCATCGAGAACGGTACCTTGGTTGTCCATCCCTACTCCCAGTACTTTCATCGGCCGGAACAGTTCCGCTACCGTCACGATATCGAAGTGGTCGGGCAAGTCGTCACGATCGCAAGAAAGCTTCCGTGAGTTGTCGAGTTTCCGTACAGACGGAATGGGTCACTCTGATCCGAAATCCGACCGTTTGCTGGGAAAACTACTGAATTGGTTGAAGGGCGAACAGCCCACTCATTTTCTAGACAGGGTAGGCCACAACTGCATACTCTGGCCTTCAAGGTGGAGTTCTTGTCCCTTCTCTCACATGGCCAGAATGGCTGGTCGTCCTGGCTCCCGAGCGAACTCCGCTGGCTAGCAAAACAGATCCGACCACTTCTCCACTGGCACGTGGCCAGTTTCCTGTGCATCACTGCCGGTAGTCTTCTGGCCCTTCTCACTCCGCTCGTGCTCAAGTGGTTGATCGATCAAATCATTCCGCAGAAGAATGTAGGGCTGCTTCTATTGGCGGTCGGGCTGATCTTCCTAGGTTACCAGGGCAGGATGGCACTCACCAGCCTGGGCAGCTACCTGATGTTGAGCGCAGCCCAGAAAATGGGCCTCACGTTGCGGGTGGGCCTGCTGCGGCACCTCGACACGCTCTCTGCCGATTACTACGAAAACACGCCGGTTGGCAGTGTGATGTATCCACTCAAAGAACCGATCGAAGAAGTCGCGTATTTCGGGTCTGACCTCCTGCCTGCGATTTTGCGCATGTTCCTGACGACCAGTTTCACACTGGCAACCATGTTCCTGCTCAGCCCAGTATTGACGCTGGCTGTTGTTCCCCTTGTTCCGGTCTTTCTGATCACACGGCAATACTTCCGGAGCCGACTCACATCTAACGCCGACGCAGTGCAGGACGATCGACTCGCATGGAGCAACTTCCTGGAGGAACATCTGTCCTCCATGATCCCCATCCAACTATTGGGACAGGAGAAACGCCAGGAACGAAGGGCATTCCGGCTCCTGGCCCATGCGGTCAGATCGCAGCAAGAGCTCTTCACCACTGGTGTTTGGTTTACCGTGTGGAGTTCTCTGGCGGTTGTATTGGCTATGTGCGCAGTTATAGGCTACGGCGGCGAGAGCGTCCTGGCAGGAACGTTGAGCGTGGGGAGTTTGGTAGCGTTCTACGGATTCGTCACACAACTCTTTGAACCTCTCAGTGGCGCCGCTGACCTCTACGCGAGGGCCCAGAGAACCTTCGCCAGTATCCGGCAGGTGCAGTCTGCTTTTGCCCTGTGCCCGAGCGTGGCAAATGCCGCTGCCGCTGTCCACCTTTCGAAGGAGCTCCCGCCGCAGATCGAATTCGTGGCTGTCGAGTTCGGCTATCAGAGGCAAAGGGACATGCTTAACATTCCTGTTCTTCGAATCCTGCCGGGCGAACACGTCGCCATGGCCGGCGAGAACGGGGCTGGCAAAAGCACGCTGGCAAAGCTGATGGCGCGGCTCTATGACCCAATTCGCGGGACAATCCATCTTGGAGGCGAAGACATCCGGAACATTCGGCTGGAGAGCCTGCGCCAGCACGTCAGCTACCTGCCCCGCGACTCCGTCCTCTTCGATGGAACGCTCGCCTCCAACCTCCGCTTTGTGCAGCCGGCAGCCACTGACTACGATCTGCAGGAAGCCATTCGGAGCGTCGGACTTTCATCTTTCGTTGCAACTCTGCCCGATGGCCTTCGCCAACAAATCGGGCCAGGAGGCTGCCAACTTTCTGGGGGCCAGCGTCAACGGCTTGCCATCGCAAGGGCCCTTCTGCAGCACCCCCGGGTTCTCATTCTGGACGAGGCGACCTCCTGTCTCGATCCGTCCGCGGAAGCATTGGTGCTCCAGAACATTCGGCGCCGCCTCAGTGCATCAACTCTCATTGTTGTCTCGCATCGGCTTACGACATTTTCTACATTCGCGAGGGTTCTTATTCTTTCGCACGGTCGAATTGTCGGGGACGGCGATCCTGACTCATTGATGTTCTTGCAGGCAGCCTCCTGCCCGCCGCCTATTTTCCAAGTTTCGACCTGACTGGGAATCACCACGAGTACACATCAACACAGTTAGACCAGAGTCGACTCGGTGATGGGGAACCCGTCTTCAAACTCCAGCGGCGACGATTGACCGCCGCTCGACCATCGTAGCAATGCCGCCGACTCGCTGATATGACTCCAGGCGGTCCCTATGTTCGTAGGTATCGGTCACGACAATCACCTCGTCAGCGCCTGTGTCGCCCATCAACCTCTCCAGCCCCGCCTTCACGGTTGCATCCGATCCCACAATCGCTGCCCTCAACCTGTTCTCGACGGCAGCCCGCTCCCAGTCCTGCCATAGAGGTTCCATCGAATCCACTGGCGGCAGCAATTCCACTGGCTGGTTGCGGATCAACCTCAGAAATCGCTGCTGCGGTGTCGTAAATAGCCGCCGCGCGGCGGCATCCGTCTCCGCTGCGATCACCTGCACGGCAACCATCAAGTACGGTTCTTGTAGTAACTCACTTGAACGGAAATGCTCGCGATACAGTTGCGCCGCTGCATATAAATACTCAGGAGCGAAATGCGCGGCGAAGGCAAACGGCAATCCCAGTGCGCCCGCTAGCTGTGCGCTGAAGCCGCTCGATCCCAGCAACGTGATTGGCACATGGCTGCCCTGTCCGGGAATCGCTTTCACAGCTTGCCCGGGCTTCTCCGGCCCCAGGTATGTCTGCAATTCTTCCAACAGCCCAGGAAAATCATCTCCCGTCTGCCGCAAATCCCGCCGCAGAGCGCGCATGGTCGGAGCGTCGCCGCCGGGAGCGCGTCCTAGTCCGAGATCGATTCGCCCTGGATACAGCGCCTCTAACGTACCAAACTGTTCCGCTACGACTAGCGGTGCATGGTTCGGCAGCATCACTCCGCCGCTGCCCACACGAATCGTTTTCGTCGCTGCCGCCACATGCCCAATCAACACCGGGGTAGCCGAGCAGGCAAGTCCAGATATAGAGTGGTGCTCTGCAAGCCAGTAACGTTTGTATCCCAACCGCTCCACATGCAGCGCCAGGTCCACCGACCGGGCAATTGCGCTGCCCGCAGACTCGCCTGTTCGCATACCCACAAGATCAAGGACCGAAACTGCCAACTCACGACTCATGCTCGATTAGATGAAAGAGTTTGGGCAAGCGATGCGAATCAAGCCGACTCGTGCCTTTGCTGGTTTCGGAAGGATGTCGCGAAGAGTACCAATGACTGCGATTAGGACCCAAGAGCGGACACGTTAACTTCTGCGACGCGAGAAGTTGAAAGGCATGTTATTGAACCATCGCAAGATGCGCCCAACTAGGTTGCTTTACCGAAAGTTTCTAACTTTTGCTGGCTTCAACTGGCTGAGAGTGTCAGAGTGCAACCCAGACATTCCACTCAGTTGGCAAATCGCCGGCAAGAGCAGTGCCAAACGACTTTGCTTCCTTAAGAACCGATGCGCAACCTCTCTCACCTCGCGATCACAACGGACGGCGGCGTTGTGCTGGATCTAAAACATGATCGGTTGTTGAAGTTGAACGCCGTTGGCACTGAGATGTGGACAATGCTGAGCCGCGGAATGTCAGAGGACCAGGTGGTCGAGAAGATCTCGCAGCGATACGGTGTCGACCCATCGCGCGTAGGAGAGGACTTGCAGACCCTTATCTGCAGGAGTGCCGAACTAGGGTTATCACTCGAGTCGGTTTCGATAGTTGAGCCGACAGTCCCCGAGCCTTTTCAAGATGGGGACAGATCGCCCATTGGAAGCGCGCAAGAACAAGTGACGCGGATGGCCGGACCGAGAATGCTGGATATCGTTAAGGGCATTTTGGGATTTGCGCTATTCGACATAATTCTGTCATGCCGCTCATTAGAAGCGCTCTGTTCCGTCGTCAGATCGTGGCCGGTGAGACATCGACCCGTCGCGAGTGAATCCAATGTAGTCGACGGAGTATCCGGTGCCGTCGCAAGAGCTGCCATCTGGTATCCGAAGAAGACTCTTTGCCTGCAGCGCTCGGCCTTAACGACGTGCCTGCTGCGGGACCGTGGGGTTTGCGCAAATATGATCGTTGGCGTTCGTCCCATGCCATTTCTTGCCCACGCGTGGGTCGAGGTGAGTGGAAAAGTCGTAAGCGATTTCCCCCGTGTGAAGATCTTTTACCAATCTCTCAGCTCGTACTAGCGGTGCGGAGACAGCATCATGAGTATTCAGGCCGGGATTCACTACTTCGACGATCGCGAAGTATCTCGCTCCGAGATTGAGTTTCTTCTTCAAGGGCTGGAACATTTGTGCCCAGATTATGTCCACGTTCACCTATCAAAATCTGTCGGCATGGGATTCCGTGGACTCTTGATCGCACCGGAGGACAGAAAGGATCAGCCTCTTGTCGGAGGAAGCGGATCAGTAATCACTTTAGACGGCAGGCTCGACAATCGCGACGAAGTGGCTTCCCGACTCGGTGTTGCCTTGAGCACCGCGCTCAGCGATGCGATGCTCGCTCTCCTCGCATACGAACGTTGGGGTCGCGGTTGTTTTGATCTCCTCCAAGGTGAAATTGCCTCCGCAGTGTGGGACGGACGGGCTAACTCGCTCTTTCTGTTCCGTTCGCTTTGTGGCACGCGTCCACTCTTCTATATCGCCTCGCGGAAACAGATTGCATGGTCCTCAGAGTTGGATGACCTGATAATCAAGTCTGGCGTCGACCCCATCGTCAATGATGCCTACGCACTCGGTTACGCTTATTACCAACCTGATATCGACGAATCGCCTTTCCTGAATGTATGCACGGTCCCATGTGGTACCTACGTGGAGATTCACCACACCGGCGAGATCCTTTCTCCGTTTCCGGTCTGGCACCCGGAGCGAATCTCCACATTAGAGTTGCGCTCCGATGAAGAGTACGAGGATGCCTGGAGGCACCAGGTAGAGAATGCGATCACGAAGAAGCTTCGCGCCAAAGACCCTATGTTCTGCGAATTGAGTGGCGGGCTCGATTCCACAACGCTGGCCTTATTTGCTGACCGCATTCTGCAAAAAATGGGCCGTGATCCTAGCGAACTCACTACCGCTTCGATCACCTTTGAATTGTCCACCACCTGTGATGAAAGCCAGTTCATCCGGATAGCTGAAAAGGCCCGGGGCCGTGCAGGGATTCACATTCCCGAGAGTGTTCAGCAACCGACTTTCGGACTTAGTGACACCACCTTCACGGGGACACCCAACGCTCACCGATTCACGCCGGGAAGGTATCGAGCCATCGCAAAGGCCATGAAACTTGCTGGCGCTCGCGTACTACTTACGGGCATAGGAGGTGATCACCTTTTCTGGTCGAACCAAGGCGGCAGCCCGGAACTTGCGGACCTCCTCGCCGGGTGGCACCTCAAATCTCTGATAACTCAAGGACGTGAATGGAGTAGGGCCGCCGGAGTTCCGTTGTGGCAGATGCTGCGGTCGCACGCCGTGTCGCCGATCGCGGTAATGGGTGCGTTCACCAGCTGGCTGCCGTCGGACCTCGACATGTTTCCCTGGGTCACCAAGAAAGCACGCGAATGGCTTGCCCAGGCAGGGCGGGATCAGGGAATGCGTGTGAATAGGCGTATTGGATTGCCCAGTCGACGTGTCCGCGAAATAGTGATTCGATCCTTTCGCGCTCTCCTCTCAGCAGGCTATTTCCAGGGATACCAAGAAATCTATTTCTGCCATCCGTACTCAAACCAGGAACTGATTGATTTCGTGCTCTCATTGCCCATGAACCAACTGGCGCGCCCCGGCCAGGATCGATTTCTGATGAGACGTGCGACACGGGGTTTGCTGCCGGAACCGATCAGAACGCGAAAGAGCAAAGCCACGATAAACGAAGCTCCCTGCCGCGTACTGGAACGCGAGAGGCACGAGATCGGCGATCCTGCCGCTCTTGAGGTGTGCCAGAGGGGGTATGCAGAACCGGTCGCCTTGGCGAGAGCGATGGTTGGAATCGCGATGGGCAGGATAGACCACAGCTATGCCCTACTTCGACTCATGAATATCGAACAGTGGCTCCGCTCACTAAGAACCATCGAAGCACGCCGCCGAGCACTGAACCGGGAGGAGAGCGTATCTCAGCCAGTGGAATCGAACCCCATCTTGAGTTCTTCGAGCGATCCCATCCGCCACTCGATCAGCACGGTTTCATAGGATGGAGAAAGGAGGAGACATGTACTCGACACCTCAAATCGACAACGTCGGACGTGCGAGTGTCCTGATTCAGGGCATGCTTGGACACCAGGGCGAAACCGGAGTGGCCGGCAAAACGTACTTCCCGATAACGCCACCCGCGCTGGAAGCGGAGTAAGACAGCCTTGCGCGCGGGGCGGACTGGCAATCCGCCCTTCGCGCACTTGGACCTCCTGGAACAATGGCGACGATCAAGATCATTCTGGTTCGAAACGAAGGTGAACGACTTGAGGTCGTGCGGTTTCCTAGTGGCTATCTGGAACTAGTGCTTGATGTCGATGCGGACTCAGCCCTAGAGGGAATCCGCAGGCATTTTTATGAGCATTGGGGTTTGAAGGTTCACGCCCTGCGGTGGCTCTTTCCGGAAGATTTCGTAATCTCGGGAAACGCGCTGCAATCGCCCTTCCTGGTCGTCTACGTGGAATCCTCTGGCGCAGTGCCGACGGACAGTTTCGAGAATCAATCTGGGACTTTGTCCGAACATACCAAAGACCTCTGCCCTTACCTGACTGCTGCCGTAACTCCCTATGATTCTGAATCGTGGAGCCAGCCGAACTGGCTGCCCAACACCTCAACGTGGATACTGGCTCACTTTCACGGAACACGCGGAATCTCGCAAGTGCGAACATGCCCGAACGGCGCCGTGGTCCGGATTGACTGCGTCAACGGCACCTATTATCTCAAGACACAATTGGAGCCTCTTGCTTACGAATCGGCGCTGCTTGGGATCCTGAATCACCACATCCCGGGTGCCTGCCCGCGCGTCCTTCCCATCCGTCCGGATCTCAACACTCACGTGACCGAGGGCATTACCGGCTCTCCACTCGATACACAAGGCAGCTCGCACGTTTGGCCGGCTGTTTTACGTGACGTGGCAAGAATCCAAATCGAAGCGGCAGATGTTGTGAGCGAGCTTTGTCATGCCGGCGTTCCACATCACGGCGTGGCCGCGCTGGGGACTGGTATTGCAGCCATGCTCGACAGCGTCATTGCTTCGCAAATTGGCTCACCCAATGAGCTAACTGCGGAGGAGGTGAGAAAAGTATCCAGCCTCATAAGCAAAACCTTGCCCGACTTTGAATCTCTCTACCGATCCGACCTCCCGGATACACTAGTTCATGGCGATTTGAACCGAAGCAACGCATTTAGGACTGAAACGGGAGGAACTGTGCTGATCGACTGGGCGCTATCCAGGATTACTCATCCTTTTTTCATACTGGGCTCCGCTCTTTTCGGCCCGTGCGCATCGAGTCAGCGAAAGCAACCGGATTACGACGACCTGTGCAACGCTTACCTCGATCCGTGGCTTGATTTCCAAGCGTACGATCGGCTACGAGCGGCTCTGGATGCGGCTTCGCGACTTTTCTGGATTGATTCAACCATCGCAGTGTCATTCCTCTCGCAACCTGGACACGTTCGCTACCTTGCCAACCTCCCACGGTTCCTGCGCGCAACGCTCAGGGCGTACGAGCTCGTCGCCTGATGACTTTCGCCTGATCGGCTCAGTTGTCGCGAAGCACTCACGGTTCGGCTTGTGGGCGATCTTCTCCCGCGTGACGCATTGCGCGCCAGCGGGCGTACTGATCTCTCTTCGCGGGGTCCGGGTCCTCTTCCCCTTTAAGCCAGAAGCAAAACCAGTCGACGGCGGCTTCTTGCGAGGTTAGTCGCTCCCAAGGCTTCACGAGATTGTGAGTGCCATCAGGAAAGATGATGAACTCCTCCGGCTTCCCCAGCAGCTTCAGACTCTCATGGATCTCCCACATCAGCGGTACATACCGAAGCCCGTCAGGTTCTTGGCTCATGATGGGAGTTGTCACGCTCTCCAAGTTGAAGGGGAGCGCAGTGCGCCGAAATGTCTCAAAACCTTTCCCAACCGGTGGGCCACCGTTTCCTTCCAAACTCCAGAAGCGTCCATACGTAGTCGCAAGATAACCGAAATACCCTAAGTCTCCCCGCGCGGTGCTGAGAATTGCAGAATACCGGTAGTTGGGTTTCGGATGCGCGGCGGCGTAGATGACAGTCCAGGATGTCGCGCTGTGCCCTTGCAAGCCGACATGATTTCGATCAATCATCCCTCTCTTGTCCAACAGATCAATCGCCGACTCGTAACCAAGCATTTCATGCTCGGCACTCTCCGCAGAATAATAGGGACGAGAAGCGGCTAGTAAATTCTCTTTCGAATTCACGCAGTGCCCCTCTTGAAGAACCAACACGCCCCTGTTGGCCAGCACTTGAGCTCCATAGCCCGTCGCGCCTCCCGGGCCAAACCCCGTCATGTCGAATTTATCCGTGGTACATCCATGGGTTTGGATGACGAGCGGATACCCGGAGGCAGGTTTGGCGTCCAGTGGCGAGTACAGGTCCCCTGACCATTTGGTCCCGTCGGAGGCCGTCCAGGTAATCAGAGTCACTGGGGCAAATCTTAGCGATCGAAATTGAGGGTTGAAGTCTGTGAAGATTTTGCTGCGGCCAGTCCGGCGATCGACTGCCTTCAAATTGGGAGGCGTGTTCAGTCCTTGTTCTATCGAGATTGTGATGCTGCCATCCGGTGTCGACCTCAACGCGGATTCCACGTCGGCGACACCAACTTCGTGCCATCCCGATGCGGCCCTCTTATATGTTGCCACTTCATCGGCATCGCAGGTCCCTCCGCGGTTGTCGGGTAACCTGCTGACGGCGAATAGAACCAAGTCGCTTGCTGGCTTCCAATCGATGGCCTGCGCGCAGGCCACTCCCTGCGCGATTGACGCATCGAGAGCAGGCCCATGGATAACGGTAACACGGCGGCTGGCAAGATCGACTTCCGCGACGACAGTTTGTTTGAACTCTAACGTCTTGTCGTCGTGGCTTGCTGTACTCGTCGGCTGAAAAGTGTTGACCAGCACCACCGACCGGCTGTCCGGAGCCCACACCACCGAGTTGAGGTACGGGCTTGAGGGCGCATCGATTAGCAACGATGAGGCGCCGGAAGTGAGATCGACAAGCATATAAGTCGTTGTCTCGCTCACTCCGTCCACTGTAGACGGGAAGGGATTCCTGAAGATCCGCCAACTGTCGCGGACATGCACCAGCCCCTGTACTACGGCAAAGCGCCCGTTGGGAGAAATCGGGTTCTTCGAATACGGAAATAGTCCGTTCGGGACCACAACGATTTGGTCGCCCTTCGATACCCGAATGATTTTCTTTGATGGCAATCGCTCAATGAACGTCTCTTGCGGAACCTCATAGTCGAGATCTCTCCACGCAAGTCGGGCGGGAGTCAGGTTCCCCATGACAATGTCCGTTAGGGACTGATCGTTAACCGTGAATCCATGTTTCCGTGGATCCTCGTTCTCGAAACCAAGATCTGCGTCGGCTGTGTAGATGACCCGATTGAGACTGGGCGCAACGGCGTAAGCATTTATCTTCTTTGGGTGTTCGGTGAGCTGTCGTAGCCTTTTGGTTCTTATATTGACGGCATACACCTCGGCACAAGCATTTCGCCGGATTCCCAGGAATGTGAGCGTGTCGTTATCCAGCCAGCGCACATCGGCGATTGCATCTTCATTTGAAGACGAACTCAGGAGAGCCACGGTCTCAGCAGGTTCGTCGAAAACCGCAGCCAAGCGAAAAACAAGCAGCGAGAAGACTCTCTCGTCGGTTGCAACATTGCCCCGATTCACGACTACCGCGAAGCGCTCGCCGTCGGGTGACAGCTGCATGAAATCATGAAGACCCGGCCCCTGATTCACCAGTTCTGTCATTGTGATTGTGTCCGAAACGGTGATTGGTCGGGTCGATTGCGCCTTCAAGGGTGTAATAGTCAGCGCGAGTAGCAGGCAAGCCCCTATCCATGATCGGCGCCATCGCAGTTGCAGCCAGTCAGACATAGTTGTGCCTCAGTTCTTTTGCCGAGTTGGCTGGATTGAGAAACCGAGAGAGTCAGAACTCCAGTTTCAAGGCGAGTTGAATCGAGCGGGGGCCCCCAATCTGATAAAGCGGACTGAACCCCCCACCTCCAAGATTGTTGTTACTGAGGCTTTGCGCCAGCATCTGATTGGACAGGCCGAATCCGGAAACGCCGAATGCTCCGCTCGGTTGTCCGAAATTCGGGTGGTTCAGAACGTTGAACATTTCGGCCCGGAACTGCAACTTCACTGGCTCGTGAATGCTAAGCGTGCGGTGAACCGCAAAGTCCCACTGTGCCGCCCCAAAACCACGCAGAAAGTTTCTCGGCACGTCCCCTTGCCTGAGTGCAAGTCCAGTGGTGGGATCGATAGGCGGGCTCGTAAACGCGGCTGGATTGAATGCTTTCCCGCCAGGGTACGTGGATCCGTAGAGGTAAACCGGCGTGCCCGGAACGAAGTCGGGTCTGGTGTCTCCTATGACGCCGCCGTCAAACTCACCCAGGAGCACGTCACTGATGTCCACGGGCGGAGCCGATCGCGCCAGGACAACGTTTTCGGTAGACCAGCCACGGATGAGCGCATCCAGGAGAGGGCCTGCTTTCGGGGCGGGGACGTCATAGGTAAGCCCTGCGGAAAGAGCATTCCGTATGTCAAAACCGGAGGCCGCTCGGTTTGCGCTGATCGCCGAAGGAATCAAACTGTTCGATACGACCGCAGTCGAGCCAGCCGAACCTGTATCGATCGAATGCGACCATGTGTAGGAGGCAAGCAATTGGAGGCCATGCGACATGCGCCGTTGAAATTGGAGTTGGAGCGCGTTATAGCTGGAGGTTCCTACATTGGCCACCAAGTCCGCCCCTTCAAGGCTCGGCGTAGGGGCGGCTATAAAAGCTGTCTGAATAAGGCGCTTCCCGGCGGCGCCAATGTAAGACACACTGACCGCCTGCTGGCTCCCCAGACCTTGCTCAACGGCCGCGTTCCATTCAAGCGTGTACGGCTGCTTGAGTCTGGGGTCCAACGCAAGGAGAATTCCTGAGCTCAAGCTGGCGGGCGTAATCGGAGGGGGCTCGGCAGAAGCAGGATTTAGGGGAAACGTGCCGCCAGGAGTGAATCCGGTGCTGCCGAAGGGATACGTCCCAGTACCAATGTTGTTGCCAACTTCGGAAGTGGCAAGATCATAAAATACTCCGAACCCCCCGCGCAGCACCGTCTGCCAGTCCCGGCTCTGGGCGAGCAAATATGCCACGCCCACGCGCGGCGCCAATGCGTCGTAGCTGGTTTGGTACGGTGCTGTCCCAGCTGGCGCTAACGCCAGACTCGAAAAATTGTTCAAGTTAAAGCCGGTCACGGCCGGGAGGCTCGGTCCGTCCAGAGATCGTGGCACGAAGTCTACATCCCAGCGGATCCCATATGTCAGAGTTAGCCGGGGAGTCGTGCGCCATGTGTCCTGCGCGTAGACGCCGAGATTTCGAAAGAGCAATGTCGCCGGGAGGTTGGTTCCGACTACGCTCTCGATGAGATTCCCATTCTCGGCGTTTGGCACGTCCGCCATGTATGCGATCTGCTCATACGCGTTGGGCTCGTTGATCGGTGACAAACGGCGGAAATCAGCCCCGAACTTCAGGCTGTGCGCACCTTTCTGCCAGGACAGACTGTCAATGAAATTCAGCTGCCGCTGCACGTTGCGTCCGAACGGCCCCGCTGCCAAGGAACCGTTTTGCAAGGAAAAAATGTCGATGTTCAGGAGTGAGTTACCGGACGTGAAAGGGGTCGGAAACGATAAAGACGTTGGCGGAACAGCACCCCCGAAGTCGTCCAGGGAGCCACTGCTCTTCCCGCTAGTCCGGCTGTAGTTAAAACGAAAGTCGTTTGCCAACGCCGAGGAGAACGCCCACATGGTTCCGAGCGTTGCGGTTTGGGTTACGATTTGGGTCGAACTAACTGTGCTAAGGGAGTAGAAAGGAGCCTGCCCGCGCTGCGCGATGCTCGAAGGAGAGTAGTTATAGCGTCCAAAAACGTTCACTTTGTCGGTCAGTTTATGGTCAAGCCGGATGCTGTAAGCATCAAGCCCAGACGGATTCGAATAACTGGCATCGAACTGTGCCGTGCCTGCGACAGCGTTGTCGGGCCCGTTTGGCATCGGAAAAGCGTTCAGGTAAGGCTGCATCGCGGGTATTGCGAAGCTTCGCGCCGCTGCATCGGGAACGGTGGTAAGTTCCGTTTCCGGCAGGCGCAGTCGTAGTCCTTCGTAGGAAAAGAAAAAGAAGGTGCGGTCCTTGAAAATCGGTCCTCCAAGAGTGCCTCCGAAATCATTTTGCCGTTCCTTGGCTTTGGGGAGCGGCGGATTGTTGGTGTAGCCGTTGAACCAATTGCTCGCGTCAAAGACGTCGTTCCGCAGGTAGTCGAAGGCGGTCCCGTGAAATCGATTCGTGCCTGAGCGAGTAACAATAGAGATTTGCCCGCCCGGAGTCCGACCAAACTCGGGCGCATACGTCGACGTCTGAATGCGAAACTCCTGCATGGCGTCGACGGAAACAAGGCTGTTGGTGCCGCCCATGGCGCTGAAAGATCCAAGTGCTCCAGCTAGACCGTTTCCAGGCAAAGAGAACGGTGATGGACTGGCTCCGATTCCGATGTTCGCGCTGACACCGTCCACCATCCAGTAGTTCGACGACGCACGCTGGCCGTTGATACTAAACTGCCCGCCGTCCGAAGAGTTGCTCGTGGTCAAAACTACTCCCGGAGTCAACTCGATCAAACTTTGAAAACTCCTGCCATTCATGGGGAGGTTCTCTGCGAACTGTCGATCCACCACCGTACTCACTGTGGCATTTTCGGTGTTCACCAGTGGTGCGCCGCCTTCGACGGTTATGGTTTCGTGAAATGCCCCAATCGGCAGCGTGAAGTTGATGGACAGCGCGTCTTGCACGTTGAGGACGATATCCGGCTTGATGAGAGTTTTGAATCCCACCTTGGATACCTGAAGCCGATAGCTGCCGGGAGGCAGGTTTGGCAGGACGTAGATTCCTTCGTTGTTGGTTTTCGTGGCGTACTTTAGGCCGGTGACATCGTTCGCAACCACCACGTCGGCTGCGACGACGACTCGGTCGGAAGGATCGGCAACCAGGCCATTGATAACCCCGTTGGGCGATTGCGCGAGAAGCGGCAAGGCCAACGTCAAAGCGCAAGCGGAAAGCAAGACGACATAGGGGAAGCGCATTTAGGCTCTCCAGCGACCAACGGGGTTCTAGCCCCCTCTCTACGTTGTTCGCAGGACAATCCGCGCAGGTACCACGTTGCCACTTATTTTAGGACGAATCAGTAATAAAAGATGGCAGAACTGCCGGGCTAGGGATGATTCGGGTCGATTCTTAGGGAGGCGAAAAGGAGAGACTTGCCACTGGGTTTGTGGCTGCCGCCGTTTGGCTCCACCGTCACGAACACGCCGTCGATTTGCGCCAGCGTCTTGGGGTCTTCGCATTTCAGGATCCAGCGTTTCCCCGCGGTGCTGTCCTGGTAGAAAATACCGAGGTTGAGCGCCTCTTGCCGGTCGGGCCCGCGTCGGCCCCACGCCTGAAACGCATTTGCCTTCTTCGCTTCCGTCTGCTGGTCGAGATCATAAGCATAGAAGACCAGCGACTTTCCCCGTGTGTAGAAGACGCGCCCATAGGGTTTTTTGGTCTCGCCGGTGCGGGCGACGTCATAGACTTCCGCAATGTAGAGATCTCGAGCACCCATCAGGTCGCGAATGTCACGGTCGTGAGCGAGGAGTTGATCCTGCTGCTCAAGCTCGGCTTCGCGCTGTTGCAGCAGGTGAGTCAGATCGTTCGCCTTCGCGTCCGAGGCTTTGGCGCGAGCTGCATCTTGGGCAGACTGTTGCGCAAGAGAATCCAGCTGCCCTTGGAGTGAGTGGGAATTGGTCTGGGCGGCGTCCAGTTTTTGCGCCAGATCGGTTCGCTGCTGGGTAAGGCCCTGCCGGCTCGCGTCGCCGGCCCGCAGATCGTTCTCCAATTTCGCCTGCGCCGCTTTCATCTGATCCATTTCGGTCGACTGCTGTGCTAGTTGGCGGCGAAGATCCGCGATCATCTTGTCGCGCTGCCCGATCTGGGCACGCGCGATTTCGCGCTCGTGGCCGGCGTCGCTCAGCTGCTCTTCCAATGAGACTTGGTTTTGTGCGGTAGGGACTTGGTTTTGGACAGTTGGTTGGGGTGGGGCCTGTTGCGCAACTTCGGTCGAGTGGTGAACGGTCACGCGATAGGCGTAGAAACCCAAGGTCAGGAAAAGCAGAATTCCTGCGGCGTAGAGCATCCACACCTGACGCCAAGCCAACGCACTGGGGAATGGGGGAAGTGGACGGGGGGTGAGTGGAACATCGTTTGTGTCGCCAAACTTGGTAGGCTCGCTTTTTTCCTGCCGCGCGAGCCGTTGGAAGAAAGCCGTTTCGGCTCGATCCTGTGACCAGGCAGGGCCAGGTTCCGCGCTCTCAGGTTCTTCGTTTTCTTCATTGGCCGCAATCGCAGGAATGGCTTGACCGACTACCTCTTCATATTGCTGAAGGGCTTCGCGGCAAGACTGGCAGACAACGAGATGCTCCTGTAGCTTCTTCTGTTCGTCCTCAGTGAGCTGGCCAGAGGTCGAAACGGCGCAGAGTTCTAGGAACTCGTCATGGGGTTCGGTTCGCGACAACGTCCCCACTCCTAGGTTGGACAAGAACTTTTATCATACTGCTCGCTCACCCGGCAATTTACCACCAAAAAACTCTTTTCGCAGCCGATCCAGTCCGCGAAAGTAGTGATGCTTAACATTGCCTCGGGATTGACCGAGATGGGCGGCAATTTCATCAAGGGTGTAACCCTCTATAAAGAAGAGACGAAGAGTGTGGCGCTGGTCGTCCGACAGCGCCTCAAATACCTGCTGAAGAGCGCCATTCTCGAGCCCTCCGTCGATTGAGTCCTCAAGCTGGCCGATACTCATCCTTGGATCTGCAAGTTGGCTTGCCGCGTCGTCGAGATCGAGGTGTGTGTAGAAGTGGCGGGAGGTCAAATAACGGCGCCGTGAGATGGCGCGACGGTAAGCCATTTGCAGAATCCAGAATCGTGCCGGGCCTTTGGAACTGTCAAAGGTCTTACAAAGGCGGTGAATCAGGAGGAAGACGTCCTGGAGT
>DATNNE010000111.1:0-148337 GCA_035601995.1 Terriglobales bacterium | reverse complement strand
TCCGTCGTCCGCAAATAAAACTGCGGTCGATAGCCCTTGAAAAACGGCGTATGCCGCCCGCCTTCTTCTTTGGTCAAGATGTAAACTTCCGCCTTGAACTTGGTGTGCGGCGTGATCGATCCTGTCTTCGCCAGCACCATGCCGCGCTCGACATCTTCTTTTGCGATGCCGCGCAGCAGCAGGCCTGCGTTGTCGCCAGCCATGCCTTCGTCCAATTGCTTCTTGAACATTTCGACGCCCGTCACAACCGTCTTGCGCGTCTCGCGGAAGCCGACGATTTCCACTTCCTCGCCAACTTTCACTTTGCCGCGCTCGATTCTTCCCGTCACCACCGTGCCGCGGCCCTGAATCGAGAAAATATCTTCGATCGGCATCAGGAACGGCTTATCCAGTTCGCGCGCCGGCTGCGGAATTGATTTATCGACCGCCTCCATCAGCGCGTCAATCTGCTTCTCCCACTTAGCTTCGCCATTCAGCGCGCCCAGCGCGGACACCTGAATTACCGGCACATCGTCGCCAGGAAACTGATAGCTCTTCAGCAACTCGCGCACTTCGAGTTCAACCAGATCCAGCAACTCGGGATCGTCGACCGCGTCACACTTATTCAACGCGACCACGATATAAGGCACACCGACCTGACGCGCCAACAGAACGTGCTCGCGCGTCTGCGGCATCGGACCATCCGTCGCCGCAACCACCAAGATCGCGCCATCCATCTGCGCCGCGCCCGTGATCATGTTCTTGATGTAATCCGCGTGGCCCGGGCAATCCACGTGCGCATAGTGCCGGTTCGCCGTCTCGTATTCGACGTGCGCCGTGGCAATCGTGATCCCTCGCGCCTTTTCTTCCGGCGCGTTATCGATCGAGTCGAACGACCGGAACACGATCTTCGGGTTATGCTTCTGCAACACCTTGGTGATGGCCGCCGTCAGCGTGGTCTTGCCATGGTCAATGTGACCAATCGTCCCCACATTGCAGTGCGGCTTATTCCGCTCAAATTTCTCTTTCGCCATTTGCGTCTAGCTCCGTACTTTTCTTGAACTGTTTCTTCCAGAGGGCACAAAGAGTGCCCCACTGTTTATCTCTTAACTGTGCCCTGCACTCGCGCGATGATTTCTTCCGACACCGAGCGCGGGGCTTCTTCATACCGCGCGAAGTGCATCGAGTATTCGGCACGGCCCTGTGTGCTCGAACGCATATGCGTCGCGTAGCCGAACATTTCCGCCAGCGGCACGATCGCCTTGATCACCTGCGAGCCGGCGCGATGCTCCATGCCCTCAATGCGTCCGCGGCGCGAGCTCAGGTCGCCCATAATCACACCCGCGTAATCCTCGGGCGTAACAACTTCGACTGACATTACTGGCTCGAGCAGCACCGGCGAAGCCTTGCGGGCAGCTTCTTTGAACGCCATTGAGCCGGCAATCTTGAACGCCATTTCGTTTGAATCGACGTCGTGATAGCTGCCGTCGTAGAGCGTAGCCTTTACATCGACCATCTCGTAACCAGCCAGGACCCCGCCTTCCATGGCTTCTTTGATTCCCTGATCGATCGGCTTAATAAATTCCTTGGGTACGGACCCGCCAACGATATCGTTGACAAACTCGTAGCCCTTGCCTGGCTCCTGCGGCTCGATGCGAATCTTTGCGTGGCCGTATTGTCCGCGGCCACCGGTCTGACGGATGTACTTGCCCTCGGCTTCCGCTTTCTTGCGGATGGTCTCGCGGTAAGCCACCTGCGGCTTGCCAACATTCGCCTCGACTTTATACTCGCGCATCATGCGATCGACGATGATCTCGAGATGCAACTCACCCATGCCGCTGATAATGGTCTGTCCACTATCCGGGTCAGTGTGAACTTTGAAGGTTGGATCTTCCTGCGCAAGACGGCCCAGCGCCATGCCCATCTTTTCCTGATCAGCTTTAGTCTTGGGCTCGACCGCAACCGAGATCACGGGAACCGCGAACGTAATCGATTCCAGCGTGATGGGATGGGATTCGTGGCAAATCGTGTCGCCCGTGCTGACATTCTTCAAACCGACCGCAGCACAAATATCGCCTGCCATAATCTCGCTGATATCTTCGCGCTTGTTGGCGTGCATCTTGAGCAGGCGGCCAATGCGCTCGGTGCGTCGTCGTCCGGCGCAAAGCACCGAGTCTCCCGACTTAATCTGGCCGGAATAAACCCGAATGAAAGTCAATTGGCCGACAAAAGGGTCAGCCATGATTTTGAAGGCCAGCGCGGAGAACGGCTCTTTATCGTCCGGATGGCGGGTAATGATTTCACCGTTGTCCGGATTGGTACCTTTCACTTCGCCGGCATCGAGCGGAGAAGGCAGATAATCGACGACCGCGTCGAGCAGCGGCTGCACGCCCTTGTTCTTGAAAGCCGTGCCCACGACCACTGGAAACAGTTTCAGATCGATGGTGGACTTGCGTAGCGACGCCCGCAGCTCCTCGGCGGAAATCGCCTCGCCTTCGAGGAACTTGTGGAGGATTTCGTCGTCGTTTTCAGCCACAGTTTCGACTAACTGCGTGTGAAATGCTTCCGCTTTTTTCTGCAGCTCAGCGGGGATCGGGCCGGTAATATATTCGGCGCCGATGGTGTCGTCCTGCCAAATGATCGACTTCATTTCGATCAGGTCAACCACTCCCTTGAACTTATCTTCCTGGCCAATCGGTATCTGAATCGCAATCGGCTTGGCGTTGAGACGCTTGCGGATTGTATCGACCGCGTGCTCGAAGTCCGCGCCCATTTTGTCGATCTTATTAATGAAGCAAATGCGCGGCACCCCGTATTTATCGGCCTGACGCCAGACTTTTTCTGATTGCGGCTGCACCCCATGAACCGCGTCGAACACAGCAACCGCGCCGTCGAGGACACGCAGCGAGCGTTCGACCTCAGCCGTGAAATCCACGTGGCCGGGAGTATCGATAATGTTGATGCGGACATCGCGCCAGGAACATGTGGTCGCGGCGGATGTGATAGTGATGCCGCGCTCCTGCTCCTGCTCCATCCAATCCATCGTAGCTGTGCCTTCATGGACCTCTCCGATGCGGTGCGTCTTTCCCGTATAGAAGAGAATGCGCTCCGTCGTAGTGGTCTTACCGGCATCGATGTGGGCCATAATGCCGATGTTCCTGCACCGTTCTAATGGGACTGTTCTGGGCACGACAATCTACTCTTTCTGGGGCTCGAACTACTTCACATTTTGTAATTTAAGAATTGGGAAATTTGGTAATTGAAGATCCATACCGCGGTGACAGTTACTCAATTACCCGATTCCACAATTGCTCAATCTCTCTACCACCGATAGTGCGCGAAGGCCTTATTGGCCTCGGCCATACGGTGAACGTCTTCCTTCTTCTTGATGGCCGCGCCTTTGCCGTTGGCGGCATCCAGCAATTCGTTGCTCAACTTGTCGATCATGCCCTTCTCGCCGCGTCCGCGGGAGTAGGCAATCAGCCAGCGAATCGCCAGCGAAGTACGGCGGTCGGCATTGACTTCCACCGGCACCTGATAGTTTGCGCCGCCTACGCGGCGGGTCTTGACCTCGAGCAGCGGCTTGGCATTTTCGACGGCTTTGGTGAACAGCTTCAGTGCTTCGTCGCCGCCGCCTTTCGCCTGCAGGCGGGTCAAAGCCTCATAAAAGATGCCTTCCGCCGTGCTCTTCTTGCCTTGCCACATCATCGAGTTGACGAACTTCGTGACCAGATCCGAACCGTAAACCGGATCAGCTTCCACTGTCCGCTTGGGCGTATGTCCTTTTCTTGGCATTCAGCTTTTCGCTCCTGGCTCATTTCCCGAGCCGCTAGACGTAGCAAGCTACGTCTCTACAGAAAATATTTATGCTTTCGGGCGCTTGGCGCCATACTTCGAACGACTTTGCTTACGCCCTGCCACTCCGACCGCATCCAATGTGCCGCGAACTACGTGGTAGCGAACGCCTGGCAGATCCTTCACGCGACCGCCGCGAATCAGCACGATCGAGTGCTCTTGCAGGTTATGGCCGACGCCGGGGATATAGGTCGTGACCTCGATCCCATTTGTCAAACGCACGCGGGCAACCTTGCGCAGCGCCGAGTTTGGCTTCTTCGGCGTTTGCGTGTACACACGGGTGCAGACACCGCGCTTCTGCGGACACCCCTGCAACGCCGGACTGGCCGTCTTATATCGCGGCCGCTTACGGCCATCACGCACTAATTGATTAAAGGTCGGCACTCGTTGCTGCTCCTTCAGCGCGTGCTCGCGCGCCTATAGGGCGCGTCGACACACAGACGCCGCTTTGATTCGCCCTGTTTCAGGGTCTGGATGGCGATCGGCCAACCATGCTTCTCACCACGCACAAATGCGATGAGAGATTTTCGGTTTCCCGTTCAGACTGATCAGCGACGACGGTGGCGCCAGGCCCGAGTCCAAATCCCGGGAGGTGCTCCGTTTCGTCCGCTTTGCCCCGCATAGCCTTCCAACGGGCGGAAGGTGCGCGCAGGGCATTTCAGCGAGGGCATCTCCGGAACTCTCTCCGAAGACGTATATCTTTAGAGCTTAGCCGCTTTCTTTGGGTCTCTCGCGCACCGAAAACGCGCAGCGAATGAATCCACAGTCGACAGGTAAGCCAGAATGAACTCGCGGAACTTTATAAATATAGCAACACTCTTCACACATCGTCAACCATCGTTTCTTGCATCCCACGAATGACGACAAGCGACGAGGGCAAGCGTATTTATGAGCGGCATAACTTACTTCGAGATTTCGCCTGCGGGCTCGGACGCCCGCAAAACGGCTCAACTTGCTCAAAAGATTCGCAGCCTCTACACTGGGAATCTTTCACGGCGAATACATTCCTAGAGGCTTTGCTCGCCTCGTGGGCAACCGCGAGGGCGGGGAGGATGAATGGGTAGGTCCGGTATTGCACTTTTTGCGGTCTTTGTTGCTCTTCTCATTTTCCTGGTAGGTAGTCTTCCTGGATGCAGCAGCGGTAGCGCTGTCCACACGGCAACCTACGCAGTTCCCGCCAGCCTCACACTCACCCCCAATCCATACTTGTCTCTGGAGATTGGTACATACCAACCTGTTACTGCGACCGCCTTGAGTTCTACCAAGACGACCATCACCGAGCCGATTTCCTTCCTATCCAGCAACACAGCAGTAGTGAATGTAGCAAACAACGGCCTCGTTTGCGCCGGCAGTTGGGATTCGCTGAGCAACCCGCAAATATGCACGCCTGGAGGGGTTGGCGTGGCTCAAGTGACGGCGTCCGCGCAGGGAGTAAGCAGCCCTACGACCACAGTTTTCGTACACCAGCATGTCGACCAAGTCGCAGTGAGTTTACTTGTACCGCCGAACCAGCCGCCGCCCACGAATCCTTGTTTTTCGGTAGGACAGACCTCGAACTACCAGGCAGCCGCGTACAGTAACGGCGTAAATATTACTTCCACCGTCGGGGTCTTCACCTGGCAAACTCTGGTCGCGAATGTGGCAACGCTGACCACTGCCGACAGTCTCTTGCTTCCCGGACAAGTCGAGGCGACCGCCAAAACCCCCGGCATCACTCCCCTTTTCGCCACCATTGGCAACGTGAATAGTGTGCCGATCTATTTCACAACTTGCCCGGTGCAATCGATCTCTTTGGCCGTCACAACTTCGTCGAGCACTTCGAGAACGATTACGCCGACCATCTTCGATACTCTAGGATTGCAGATTACTGGAATTCCCTTGACCTGGAGTTCTTCCAACTCCGGTTCCATAAGCGTAACCGCCGGCGGCGTGGCAACCGGATCTTCGAGTGGAGGCGCTGCCACCATCGTCGCATCTTGCACTCCACCCACTTGCAATATAGGCTTCGCTCCCTCTTTGCCGATCTATCCCGAGAATGTCGTGAACCTCGTCGTAGCCCCGACCGGAACGACGACTGGAACCGCCACTGTGTATGTAAGCAGCGACAGCTGTGGTACCACCGATGGGTGCTTCAACATGATCGCCCCCATCACTTCCCCCGCGAACACCGTGGGTAACTTCGTGGCGTTGGCCGCCACGCCCAACTCGCTGGTCTTTAATGGTCAAGGAAGCATTGCGTATCTGGGGACGAATTCCGGGTTGCTGGGCAGCGCGGGTCTGGCGGTGCTTGATGCCTCGTCGAATACGGTAGAACAATTCGCAGGGCTGCCCGGCAAAGTACTAGCTGTTGCTCCCGATGGAAGCAAAGTCATCATCTCCGATACGTCACCGGCAGATGGACCAAACCGCGTGTTTGTTTTTGACACAGCCACTAACACTAGTCCAACATTTCAAATTACGGGAGCAACCGCGGCCGCATTCTCTCCGGACAGCCTGAAGGCCTACATCGTGGCAGGCAGTACTTTATATGTCTACTCGAAGCTCGATGGGCTCCGAACCATTGCCCTGGCCGCTCCCGCCAGCGACGTATCCTTTCTTTCGGAGGGTGCTTTTGCCTACGTCGCCGGAGGCGCTGCTTCGGCGCTAAGCGTTTGGAGAACCTGCGACAATGGCCGCGCCGATACCGTAGCTGTTCCCGCCGTGCCGGCCTTCATAACGACCCTTCCGGGCGCGGCCAAATTGTTGCCCTCAGACACGCCCGCCACATTTCATATGTTGGCGGTGGACTCGCCCGGTATTGACATCGTCAGCGTGAATACTGCACCCTCCGGCTGCACACCGGTTGTCACGGATGGACCCGTTTCATCCTTCAGCCTCGGTCACGGCGATTTTGTTCCTAAGCAGCTGATCATTTCGCAGGATGGAACCACCGCTTACGTGATCACTTCTAATCTGAACAGCATCCTGGTGTTTAATATTCCTGGCCAGGCAGCCTCGGCCATTGCCCTGGCGGGAAATCCAATGCCGCTTAACGCCGCGCTCACCCCGGATGGCACATTGCTGTTCGTCGGCGCCAGCGACGGGACTGTGCACGTGGTGAGCACCGTGGCTGGCGGCGATATTCTGCAGATCCCGTTTCCGGAGGGCCTGTGTCAGGATTCGTCCGGACGGCCATTTCCCATCACTTGTAATCCCGATTTGCTAGCGGTGAAGCCGTAGACGGCAGCCGTTCAACGACTTCTTATGCCTTTTCCAGCTCTCGGCCCACGCTGTCCAGCACTCCGTTGATGAAATTGACAGATTCAGGACTGGAAAACTTACGCGCGATCTCGAGCGCTTCGTTGATGACGACGGCGCGTGGGGTAGAGGGAAAGCTCATTAACTCAGCCACTGCTGAACGAAGGACGTTGCGATCGACCGTGGCCATCCGGTCCATGCGCCAGTGTTCGGCATGACGCTCGATCAATCCGTCGATCTCCGCGGTACGGTCAGTAGCTGTGCGGAAGAGGTCTTCAGCGAAGCCACGCACATCTTTCTCGATGGAATGATGTTCGCGCCAGAACGTTCGCCGGACCTCCTCGGGAGTTTGCCGGCCCATGTCCGCCTGAAACAACATTTGCAGGACGAATTCACGGGATTTTCTGCGCGTGCCCATGGGAAGCTGTCAGCTTTCAGCTATCAGTTTACAGGAGAGAAGAGATAGTTCCGGTATCAACGGCGATGTTCTTTCGCGGTGCGCAGTTTGGATTTCGGCGTTTTGCTGAGAGCTGACAGCTGAGAGCTGACAGCTTCCGTCAGATTCGCCATTTCCACGGCGGCCAATGCCGCTTCGAAACCCTTGTTCCCCATCTTCAAGCCGGCGCGATCGATGGCCTGCTCGAGATTTTCACAGGTCAACACACCGAAAGCGTGGGGCACCCCTGTCTCTTGCGCGGATTGACCGATACCACGTGTAACTTCGTTGACGATGACATCGTAATGCGCCGTGTCGCCACGCAGCAGGCAGCCTAGACAAATAATGGCATCGTATTTCTTGCTTTCAGCCAGAGTGCGAGCGGCGGATGGAATTTCAAAGGCACCCGGTACGCGGATGATCTCGATATCGTCTTCATTCGCCCCCGAGCGCACCAGCGTGTCGTAGGCGCTGCGTAGCAGCCGATCGGTGATGAACTCGTTGAAACGCGATACTACAATTCCGAAGTGAAGTCCGACGGCACTGAGTTTTCCCGCGACGGTCTTTTGCTGAATCTTCTGTTCCAGACTTTTCTCTGCAGTTCCGCGTTTAGGCCGTGACTCGCTCTTCATAATAAATCTGCCTCAGGAACAGCGATGGAAAAGCCTATCCGCCACCAGGAGAGCAACGATCATAAACCACAGCTCCTGCTCGAAGGCGTCAGATGTTAGCGTCCGCCGCCAACCTCCAACACGGTGCCAGTTACATACGATGCGGACGGCGAAACCAGCCACGCCACCGCGTCGGCAACTTCATTCGCACTTCCTGGCCTTCCCATCGGAATCGTCCCGCTCAAACGCTGTAGACGGTCAGGGTCGCCGTTATCGCTGTGTAAATCCGTTTCAATCAAGCCAGGAGCCACGGCATTCACGCGAATTCCCTCCGTCGCTACTTCTCGCGCGAGACCGATTGTAAATGCGTTGATCGCGGCTTTCGATGCAGCATATGCAACCCACTCTCCCGCGCTGCCAATTCGCGCCGCAAGCGAAGAGATGTTCACGATCGCGCCACCGCGTCCACCGCGAGCAGTAGACATTCGGCGCACGGCCTCGCGAGTACACAAGATGGGGCCACTGATATTGACAGCAAAGAGCCGGGAAAGCTTCTCTGACTTCACATCTTCGACGCGGGCAAAGCCGCCCGTAATGCCGGCATTGTTCACCAGAACTTCGATCGGAGCCAGCTCGCGATCGGCTGTAGTAAATAGATGAATGATGTCGCGCTCGTCGCCCATATCGCCTTGAACAGCCAGCGCCTTTCCACCGTTCTGCTTTATTTCAGCGACGATCTGCTGGGCGGCAATTTCATGATTGAGATAGTTGACCGCGACCCTGTAGCCGCGCACTGCCAGCAGCTTCGCTATGGCTGCTCCAATGCCACGGCTGGCGCCCGTGACGACGGCAACCGGACCATCGTTGGTCGTCATTTTCCTTTGAAATCTGCCTTTCGCTTCTCCAGAAATGCTGTGGTCCCCTCTTTCTTATCCTCCGAAGAACAAGAAACAGCAAATAACACGGCTTCGAGGTACAGGCCTTCAGCCAGTGTCATCTCCATGCCTTTGTTCACTGCCTCCATGGCGTACTGAACTGCAAGCGGAGCGTTGGCGATGATTTTTTGTGCAACCGCTTCAGCGCGGGGAATGAGTTCTGCAGGAGTGGTGACCTCATTCACCAATCCGATGCGATGAGCCTCTTGTGCACTAATCATTTCGCCGGCCAGGACGAGTTGCATGGCGATCCCTTTGCCGACCAGCCTTGGCAAGCGCTGCGTGCCGCCGTAGCCCGGAATAATTCCCAGCTTCACCTCGGGCTGGCCGAGCTTTGCGTTTTCGCTGGCTAATCGCATGGTGCAAGCCATTGCGATTTCGCATCCGCCGCCGAGCGCGAAGCCGTTGATGCACGCGATCACCGGCTTGCCCAGGTTCTCGATCAGGTTGAGCACGCTCTGCCCACGATGCGTGTACTCTTTGCCGGAAACCGCGTCATGCTTGGCAAGTTCGCCAATATCCGCGCCAGCGATAAAAGCCTTCTCGCCAGCGCCCGTCATGATTACCACGCGGGTCCCGGGATCGTTCTTGACATCATGAAATGCCGCCCGCAGCTCTTCCATGGTAGCCATGTTGAGCGCGTTCAGGACTTTGGGACGGTTGACGGTGACGTAGGCAATCGCGTTCTTCTTTTCGAAGAGAATGTTTTCGAAGTTCATAAGTTCAACCTGCTACACATTCGCGCCGAGCGCACAGCGCACAATCAATGTCTGTCATTCTGAGCGAAGTGAAGAACCTATGCAATTTTCTGGTCGCGGCAGAATACATAGAGTCTTCGCTGCGCTCAGGATGACAAATCTCGCAAAATTTATAGCTTATTCGGCTTCGGATTGTTTGGATCCGAATAATCGTAAAATCCTTTGCCCGTCTTGCGCCCATACCAACCAGCCATGACCAGCCGCTTCAACAACGGCGGCGACGCGAATCGCCGCTCCTTGAATTCGTCGTACATCACGTGGGTGATGTAGTAGGTCGTTTCGAGGCCGACGAAATCCAGCAGGGTGAACGGTCCCATGGGATAGCCGCATCCCAGCTTCATGGCGTTGTCAATATCGTCGATCGAACCTACTCCCTCCTCGTAGGCGCGAATGGCATCGAGCAGATAGGGCACCAGCAGCCGGTTCACGATGAATCCGGTTTTGTCGCTGGTGCGCACCGGCACTTTGCCCAGCTTCTTACCAAACTCGTAAGCTGTTTCGTACACGTCGTCAGCGGTCGCGATGGTTCGCACGACCTCGACCAACTTCATCAGCGGCACCGGATTGAAAAAGTGCAATCCGATAAACCGCTCCGGGCGCTTGGTCGAAGTCAGAAGTTCGGTGATGGAAATGGATGACGTGTTCGAAGCAAAGATGGCGTCCTTCTTTACAATGCCGTCGAGGGACGCGTACATCTTTTTCTTGTCCTCGACATTCTCAATGATGGCTTCGATCATGATGTCGCAGTCGGCCAGATCTTGCTTGTTCGTGGTGCCTTTGAGGCGTGCCCGAATCGCATCTTTCTGCTCGGCCGTGATGCCGCCTTTCTCGGGAGGTCGTTCCGCAAACTTTGCCAGCGATTTTTCAATCCCAGCAAAGCCCTTGTCGAGAAACTTCTGCTCAACTTCGAGGACAGTCACATCAAATCCAGCCATTGCGGCGACTTGCGCAATGCCAGAACCCATCAGCCCGCAACCGAGAACACCAACTTTCCTTATTTCCATCATTGCTCCCGAGAAAAAGCCGCCACGGATTCACGCGAATCTCGCGGATAGATCTCTGATTCTTGATTCTGATCCGTGAACATCCGTGGCTAGACTTTAATTCAAACTCTCCACCACCATCGCAATCCCCTGCCCACCGCCGATACATGCTGTCGCCAGCCCATACTTCTTTTTCCGCCGCCGCAACTCATACAGCAACGTGATCACCAACCGCGTTCCGGTGGCGCCCAGCGGATGGCCCAGCGCGATCGCTCCGCCGTTCACGTTGACTTTGTTGCGATCCAAGCCAAGCTCTTTCTCGACCGACAAATACTGCGCTGCGAAAGCTTCATTCACTTCGATCAAATCGATGTAATCCAAAGTCAGTCCGGCTCTCTGCAAAGCGATCTTCGTTGCCGGCACCGGACCGCGGCCCATCAGCTTGGGTTCAACCCCGGCAATGCCCCAGCCCACGATTCGGCCTAACGGTTTCAATCCCCGTTTGCCGGCCTCATCTAGCGACATCACCACTACCGCCGCGCCCCCATCCACGATGCCGCTGGCATTTCCCGCGGTGACTGTGCCGCTCTTGCCGAATGCCGGTTTCAGCTTGGCCAGGCCTTCCATCGTCGTCTGCGGACGCCGATGATCGTCTTCACTCAACATCTCGCCGGATGGCTCACCCTTTCGATCTTTGAGCGGAACGGGAACCAACTCTTCCTGTAGCCGGCCGTTTTTATACGCGGCGTCGGCCAATTGTTGCGAACGCAAGGCGAATTCATCCTGCGCCTGGCGCGTGATGCCTTGCTGTTCTCCGTAAAGTTCCGCGGTGTTGGCCATGTATAGACCGCAATAGGTGTCGAGCAACGCGACCATGAGCGAGTCTTCCAGCTTTCCGCCAGGAGCCAGAGTAAAACCATCGCGCCCGCGGATTACGAACGGCGCCTGCGACATGGCTTCCATGCCGCCCGCCAGCACAATACTTGCTTCGCCAAGTTGAATCATCTGCGCCGCGTTGACGATGGCCTGCATTCCCGATCCGCACAAACGATTCACCGTGAGCGCCGGGGTTTCAATGGGCACGCCGGCTCGCAGGCCGACGTGGCGCGCGCCGTAGAGAGCGTCGCCGGAAGTTTGCTGTGCGTTGCCAAACACGACGTGGTCGAATTCTTTCGGGTCCAGCCCAGCGCGGTCAATGGCTTCCTTACCCGCGATCGCGCCGAGTTCCTGAGCTGTGAAATCTTTCAGCTTCCCGCAATAGCGTCCAAAGGGCGTACGCGCCCCGCTGACAATTGCGATGTCCCCTGGCTTCAACATTCGCTTCCTAGTTTTCGCTTCGAGTATGAATGCATGCGATCAGAAGACTTCCGAATGGACTAACCAAACTGGCTAGTTTAACAGTGCAGGATAGGAGCGGCAAACAAATGCGATGGAGGAGTAGCATCTCCATTTACAAACTTGAAGATTTCCTCGCAGCGATTGGCTTTTTCCGCGGAGAACAGCACGACAATTTAATTCACGCCACCGCCGCGGCCGCGTACGATGCCGCCATGGCAACGATCTTCCCCGTGCCCTGCGCGACGGCAGTTTGCAATGCTTGCTCGGCACGATTGATCACCTCGGTGACGATGTCCACGGGGTCGAACTCTCCGCGCACTACCGCCTCCGCAAGTCCCGCGTTGAAGTGGATGGATTCTTGTTTTTCTGGCATTCGCAGTTGAGCCAGCAGTCTTTGCAGTTTCTCTGCCGCCATGATGCCTTCTTTCTCGGGCGTTTCCCCGAGAACGATGGCAATGGTTGTCGTTTCGTAGCGGAAGGCAAGATCGTTCTGCCGGATATTGGCGGCAAAGAGTTGGCCAATTTGCTGCATCACCGCTTCCACCGCCGATTCGCCGAACTCCTTCACCATGGAAGCTTTTTCGCCGCACTGCATCAGTAGAACCGTGAGTGGAGTACTCTGCTGAGCGTTGCGCCGCGTTTCCGCCATAAGAAGGTCGAGGTAGGAAGCGCGTTTCAGCAAACCCGAGCGCTCGTCCGTCACCGAGAGATTTTTCACCAGTCGGCGCAGCCCGGCATTGTTCAGCGCGATCACAATCTGGTCGCTAATCGTTTTGAGCACCATCACGTCGTTCGACCCCCAGGCATGCGGCTTACTGTCCATGAGAAGTAGGATGCCGACGTGTTCCGCGCCATCGCTAAGAGGCAAGGCCAGCAGCGAAGTAACCCCCATCTGCGATAGGGCCTCACGGACTGCTTGCAAGTCTGAACTCGATTGCGTATCGGCAATGGTGAGAGTTCCGCCTCGGTTAATCGCCAGATCGTGAACTGTGGTTGCGATTTTCTCCAGTGCCCGTGGCTCTCCCGGCTTTATAGTTTCGCTGCAATACTCTTTTACGCTGGTGGTGTGCAGTCCAGGCTTGCGCATGGCGACCACACATCGGCTTACCCTCCATTGCGCTCCGATTTCCTTGGCTGCGGTCAACATGACCGAGTCGGCGTTGCTTTGCCGATAAAGTTTACGGGTGATTTCGGCCACGCGCGCGAAGCTGCTAACGTCAGCCGCTTCGCTGGACTGTGCCGGCCCAGCCTGCGGCCCCCGCTGCTCCGCGGGAACCGAAGATGCAGGCGGCTGCACCGGGCCTGATCCAGCATATTGCGGATTCAATCCCGCCGTCATGTACAACTGCCGCAAATCCTGGTTGCGCTCCTCTTCACGCGGAAAGAGTTCCTGAATGCGCTGCAACCGCTCAACCGCTTTCGAGCGCATCCCGTACTGCACCAGGATTTCCGCCTGCAGCATCAGATCCTGAAGCGCTGCGGCGCCTAACATTTTCTCCTGATTCGCAAGCGGCGCTGCCGCCGTGTCGGCCATGCTGGAGAAGCGGGAAGCGATCACCTTGAAACGGTTGTCGTCGATCTTTCCACGCAACATTTCCAAACGCTTCTGGTGCCCGGACTCGTAGGCATCCACCTCGGCAGCGCGATCCAAAGAATCGGCCGCCTTCGCGTAATCGCCCACGCTGCAGTAGAGATCAAAGAGTTTGAGCAGAGTCTGGCAATAGTCGCTCTCCCGATTCGACGCGTTAAACTGCTCGCCCATGAACTCGAGCAGTTCAGGGGACGCACGGTGCCGCGCCGCGATGTCCTGAATCATAGTCAGGAAAGCGCGGCGATCTCCCTTGCGGCGATGGTACTGCTCCAGCTTCCGTCCCAAGGCGACGGCTTCGGCGTCCTGTTGGGCATCGATGAAGAGCCCGATCAAGTTCGCGATTTCCTGCACGCGCGCAGGATTTGCCTCGAACAATTGCCACTGGATTGGCTCAGCATCGCTCAGACGATTGGCAGCCAGCAGCGCTTTGGCATAGGTATCGCGCAACTCCTCGGAAGTAGAGCCGGCGTTGACTTGAGACTCCAGCACGAAAATGGCCGCGCCCGACTGCCCTTGCTCCAGCAGATTCTTGCTGTACCCCAAGGCGATCTGAGGATCGGTGGGATCTTCCGCGTAGGCACGTTCCACCCATTGCGCCGCGTTTCCGCCGGCTGCCTGGGTCAGCTGCGCCACTTTCAGAAATGCCGCAGCCGCAGCTTTGCTCTCGCCCAGTTCGGACGAAAGCTCGCCCAGCTGTTGCAAATTTTTTTCGCTGGAATCAAGCGCCAGGACGCGATTCAACGCTACCAGCGAATCTTGCTTGCGCCCCTGTTTTGCCAACTCTTCAAAGACACCTTCGTAAGTCTCAAGAGCCTGCTTCGGGTGGGACTTCTCCAGCAGTTCGCCGAACCGCAATTTCTGTTCCCACGTCGGAGTCACGAAGCGAGCCAGCTTCTTGTAGGTCAGGCTCGCGCGCGTGGCGTCGCCCACCTGGATCTGACGCTCATAAAGGTCGCCCAACAGCTTCACCGCCTGGGGAATGCGTTGCAGGGAAAGACACAGATCGGCGGCCATCTGGCATACCGTGTCGTTGCCGGGTTCGGCCGCCAGAACCTGCAGATAGTCCTCCAACGCCTCGGCTGTCTTGCCCTTTTGGAGAAGCTTCTCGGCCCGCTCCACACGTTTTGTGATTTCAGCCCGGTCCATTCGCCTTACAGTGTCTGCCATGAGAACGTCGCGCGGAGTAACTCATAGAAAGTCTAGGAGCAGGTTACCGGGACGGGCAACGAAGTAACGACCAAACGCGATTACGAAAGTCATAGGCGGAATAAC
The DNA here is from genome assembly GCA_035601995.1 of Terriglobales bacterium. Taxonomy (GTDB): domain Bacteria; phylum Acidobacteriota; class Terriglobia; order Terriglobales; family Acidobacteriaceae; genus JABDBE01. The sequence continues at coordinate 133,342 of DATNNE010000111.1, read as the reverse complement.
TCTTTGGGAAATAAGAGCTTTCTGATATACGTCCCGGAATGCCCCAGGAAGACGGGACGAACCAGGAGGGCGGTCTACGCCACCAACTCAGCGCCGGCCAAATGGCCATGGTTGCTGTTGGCGGCTCAATCGGCACCGGGTTATTGCTGGGTTCAGCCGCCGCCATGGAGATCGCTGGGCCCTCCGTTATCCTGAGCTTCGTCCTGGCGGGTTTCATCAGCTGGACTGTCACCATGGCCCTCGGTGAATTGTCGAGCCTGCATCCCGCCGCCGGCTCTTTCGGCTTGTACGCCGATCTCTATCTGAACCCTTGGGCTGGATTTATCTCGCGCGCCGGATACTGGATCGCGATCTCGGTTTCGGTAGGTGCCAATCTCGTCGCATCCGCAACCTACATGCGCTATTGGTTTCCCGCAGTTCCGGCGTTGGTGTGGATAGCGTTATTCTCGCTGCTGTTGATTGTCATCAACCTCCGCAGCGTCGGGGACTATGGCCGCTTTGAATTCTGGTTCGCCATGGTGAAGCTCGTGACCATGGTGACGTTCATCGTCATCGGCGGGGCGCTGTTGGCGGGCGCGCGTGTTCCCGCACAATACACCGCGCATGGAGGCTTTTTTCCCCGAGGCGTGCTAGCGCCCCTGCTGGCCATGACCTTTGCGCTGTATACCTTTGGCGGCATAGAAATGGTGGCCATCACGACTGGTGAATCCCGCTCCCCGGCTGAGATCCCGCGCGCCGTGAGGTGGACGTTCATCACCCTTGCCGTCGTTTATCTGGGCGCCATCGTGGTGCTCGCAGGAGTCATGCCATGGAATCGGGCGGGCGTTACGGAGAGTCCGTTTGTCACCGTGTTTCGCAACGTGGGAATTCCGGCAGCCAGTAGCTTGATGAGCTTCGTGATTCTGACGGCTGCCCTCTCGGGCGCGAACGCGAATCTGTACTCCGCATCCCGCATGTTGTTTTCACTGGCGCGCGGAGGATGGGCGCCTGCCGCGCTGGGCCGGCTGAATGCAGCCGGATCGCCACAGTTGGCTTTGGTGGCTTCCTCCTACGGGATCGTTGTGGCAGTCGTCCTCGAAATGTGGGTCCCTGGAAACGCCTTCGTGTACATCCTCAGTGGCGCATTGTTCGGCCTGATGCTGTCCTGGGTCGTGTCCCTCGCCGCCCACATTTCATGCCGCCGGAAGATGAGTTCGGGACAAGTGAAAGCCCTTCCCATGCGCTCGCCGCTCGGTGCCTGGGGATCGATCCTGGGACTAACGCTAGTCACGGCTGCCGTTTTCAAAACCTGGTGGGACTCGCGGGTCAGCTTGGTCAGTGGCGTGTCAACCCTTTTAATCCTCACCGTTACGTATGGATTTCTAAGATCAACCAACACAGCGACACGAAGAACATAGTGGTATTCCTTGGCGATAAACACGTAGGCCCGGATGCCCTTGTCCGGGCTGTCCGACCAAGGTCGGCACGATTCGGCAGTACAATATTCCCATGACCGACGAACTGCTTCGCTACCGCTCCCAGTTCCCTATCCTCGAGCGTACGACCTACTTGATCAGCAACTCCCTGGGAGCCATGCCGCGCGGCGTGTACGACGCCATGAAAGGTTACGCCGATACTTGGGCCACGCGCGGCGTCCGCGCCTGGGAAGAACGATGGTGGATGCTGGCTGCCGAAGTCGGCGATGAGATTGGCGCTCTCATGAATGCGCCCAAAAGTTCCGTCTCGACTCATCAGAATGTCACGACTTGTCAGGCGGTCGTCGCGTCTTGTTTCGATTTCTCCGGCAAGCGCAACAAAGTCGTTTATACCGACATGAACTTTCCCTCGGTCATGTATTTCTGGGAGGCCCAGAGAGCCTACGGCGCGCGAGTTCACATGGTGAAGACGGACGATGGGATCACGGTCCCAACTGAACGACTGCTCAACGCCATCGACGAACAAACCCTGCTGGTTCCGATCTCGCACGTGATCTTTCGCAGCGCCTTCATTCAGGACGCAAAAGCAATCATCGAAAAGGCCCACAGAGTCGGAGCCTATGTCGTGCTCGACACTTTCCAGTCGCTCGGCACCGTCCCGGTCAATGTGCAAGCTCTCAATACCGATTTTGCCTGTGGCGGAGTTTTGAAATGGCTGTGCGGCGGTCCCGGCGTCGGCTACTTGTACGTACGTCCAGATTTGGGCAAGAAGCTCGAACCGAAGTTCACCGGCTGGTTTGCGCATCAGGACTCGATGGCCTTCGAGACCGGACCTATCCGCTACACCGATCCTCCGTTCCGCTTTATGAACGGCACCTCGCATGTGCCGTCGCTCGAAGCCTGCCGGCCCGGACTGAAGATCATCGCCGAAGTCGGCGTTCAGCGCATCCGCGAAAAATCAAAACGGCAGACCGCGAGGTTGATTGAGCTCGTGGAAAAACAGGGCTGGAGAGTGAACAGTCCCCGCGATCCCGAGAAGCGCGGCGGAACCGTCTCCATCGATATGCCCGACTCACAAGAAGTTTGCCGCGAGTTGCTGAAGCGCGAAATCATGGTCGACTGGCGCCCCAAAGCCGGAGTCCGCATGTCCCCGCACTTCTACAACACTGATCAGGAACTGGAAACCGCGATCGCCGCAGCAGAAGAGATCCTGAAAGAACGAGCGGTGAGTGTGCGATAAAACCTGCGTGACTAAGAATCACGTGGGGACGGGCGCCCCCGCCCGTCGAAGCGGAGCAAGGCTCCGCAGGCCTCTGCTGGAAAAGCAGCTTCGCAGCCCGGGTGAGAATTCCGCCCTCACATTACGAAGGTAAGCTTGAAACGCGGTTTTCGCTGCGGCGCGATTTTCCTCTCCGCTATTCTCGGAACGACGTCGTCTGCCTCGGTCAAGGCAGGGTGTCGGACCATCACTTGATCCCTCTGCTCGCGCTATTTCGCTATTCAAGAAACGATGGCGTCGCCCTCGCCGTCATCGGTGCTTTCGCCGGCGTGTATGTCTTTTACCGTGGCTTCCATTTATTGCAGCGCAAGCGTCTGATCCTGAACACACCGGCTTCCAAGATCCGCAGCGCGGCCATGGGCCTGGTTGAAATCAACGGCCTCGCCGTCGGTCCCTACACCATGACTGCGCCCATCACCGGCGTCCCTTGTTACTACTTCCACACCACCGCGTGGCAATGGCAACAGCGGGGCAAGAACAGTCAATGGGTCAAAGTCGCCGACGAACGGCTGCATGTTCCTTTTTTTCTCGACGACAACACTGGACGCATGCTGGTCGATCCCCAAGGCGCCGAGATGGACATCCATCGTGACTTCCACGATGAATTCGGCACGTCCCTCTTCTCCAGCACCATGGAGATTTCCTCCAATATTTCCGGTTTCCTCGCGCGGCACGGAGTTTCCACCGACAAGAAAATCAAGGTCGAGGAATATTGCATCAAGCCGAAAAACTCGCTCTTTATTTTAGGAACATTGGCTCATAATCCCGGCCTGAGCGTGAGCCCAACGCCAGTCCTCAGCCTGACGGCCGAGCAGAGCGCGCTCTCGTTTCACATACCCGACTTGTCGGACCTGTCCCCGCAGACCGACGTGACGACCGCAGGGAAAGTGCTGTTGTCCGGGTTCAAAGGTGAACCCTCCGGCATCCATTTATTGAAAGACATGCCTCCCGCCAAAATTTCTGACCCGGCACAGCAGCAAAAGATCACCGCAGCCTTAATGAACGCGGGAATCACGAATCCAGCCGCCTGGGCCGCGGCTGGCGTTGTGAGCCGCGCGGTCGTGGCCACTCCGGCTTCATCTGCAGCGGCGGCCCTGGCACTCGAGCCATTCGACCTGCATCCCCCGACCGTATTGATGAAGGGCACGCACAATCCGGCATTCCTGATTTCCTGGCACAGCCAGCGCGATGTCGTCACCTCGCTAAGCTGGAAGTCCACACTAATGATTTGGGGAGGGCCCGCGCTTACCCTGTTGTGCGTTTACATCGTGGCCGCACACTTCGACTGGCTGTAACGATCTTTAGGAGAAGGAAAACAACATGAGCACCATCGTCCTACTCGGATTCCTGTTTGCGATCTTCGGTCTGATTACTTACGTAGTCATGATCTTCAACGGTCTCATCGCCCTGAAAAACGACATCGCCAAAGCCTGGGCCAACATCGACATCCTGCTGAAGCAGCGCCACGACGAACTCTCCAAGCTGCTCGACGTCTGCAAGGGCTACATGGACTACGAGCGCGACACGCTTCAGAAGATCACGCAGGCCCGCAGCCTATACCAGCAAGCGGTGAGCGTCGACCAAAAGGCGCAAGCCGACCACAGCATGACATCAGCACTACGCGGCTTCTTTGCGGTCGCCGAGAACTATCCTCAACTGAAGGCCAACGACAATTTCATGCGGCTGCAAACCCGAATCACGGAACTAGAAAGCGAGATCGCCGACCGCCGCGAGTTCTACAACGACTCGGTGAATACCTTCAATATCCGCATACAACAAATGCCCGACACCTTCGTAGCCAATTTCATGAACCTGACCCCGCAACCAATGTTCAAAGTGGAAGAAGCCGACAAAGTTGATATCCCCATGACCTTCGGCGCCGCGAAATAAGATTAAGGACCTAAAGCCCGCACCCTGAAGCCGGTTTCGCCGGGTCATCAACCTTCGTACTGCCGTAACCCCCACAACCAAACCATCTCGATTAGAATTACTCCGTGAGCGACGCCGTTCGCATCGGTATTCTTGGCGACTTCGACCCTGGATCGCGGGGCTACAACGCGATCAACGACTCGCTGCAACACTCCGCCACCAAGCTACAAATCAAGCTTGATTCCCAGTGGATCGGAACTCCATCTGTTCTCGTTCCCGACGCCAAGAAAATGTTGGAAAGCTTGGATGGAATCTGGGCCGCGCCCGGCAGTCCGTACAAGAGTTTCGACGGGATGTTGAAAGGGATCGAGTTCGCGCGCCGCCGCGACTGGCCTTTTCTCGGAACGTGCGGAGGCTTTCAGTACGCGCTCATCGAATGCGCCCGCAACGTTGTTGGCATCAAGGACGCAGACACGGCCGAAAACAATTCCGGCTCCAAAAACATCGTTATCTGCCCGGTAGCCTGCGCGGTTCCAGACCGCAAGAAAGACGCGCCCAAACTCTCCGGCATGATTCCCGAAATCCGTTTGCGGCCAGGATCGTATCTGCAATCCTTCTATGGGGAGGACACCGCGACCGAAGAGTTCTTCTGTAATTTCGAAGTCAATCCCGATTACGAATGGGCCGCCATGGAGGCCGGATTTCCCGTCGTAGCCCGCGGAGCCAAGGGTGAAATTCGCGCCATTGAATCGCCCACTCACCGCTTCTATATCGCGACCTTGTATCAGCCGCAGCTTTCCTCCAAGCCCGGAAATCCACATCCGCTGGTGCTGGCATTCGTGCAAGCCGCAGCCGACTGGGGCAGAAAAAAGCTGGACGACAGCGTATTGGAGTGAGTAACGGTAAACGCGTTGCCCCGGACGCCTCGTCCGGGCACCGGATAAGAACGCCCGCTTGACCGCTACACTAACCAATCAGGCTCCTATGAACGACCCTACCAACTCCATGCGCGAGAGTTACAATCGCCTCGCTGAAGAGTACACGCGCCGAATCGCCGACGAACTCCGGCACAAGCCCCTCGACCGCGAACTGCTCGACCGCTTTGCCAAACGAACTAGTGGACGCGGCGAAGTCTGCGACATGGGTTGCGGTCCCGGCCACGTAGCTCGCTACTTGCGCGATGCCGGCTCGTCTGTCTTTGGCCTCGATCTTTCGCCCGGCATGTTGGAACAGGCTCGAAAGCTGAATCCCGACATTCCTTTTCGCGAAGGAAATATGCTGTCACTCGACCTTCCCGACGGGACTCTGTCCGGCGTCGCCGCCTTTTACGCCATCGTAAACATTCCCAGGCAGTCTCTGCCCAGCATCTTCCGCGAAATTCAGCGAGTGTTGCGCTCGGACGGACTTCTGCTGCTCGCCTTTCACACTGGGAACGAAGTGCTTCATGAGGAGGAGTTGTGGGGGATGAGGATCTCGATGGATTTCTTGCTCTTTCAGCCTTCAGATATCAGGCTCGATCTCGAGGCTGCGGGCTTCACGATCGAAGAGGTTGTCGAACGCGAACCCTATCCCGAAGTCGAATACCCGAGCCGAAGGGCATACATCTTTGCCCGGAAAGCGTGATTCGGGTCCATCACACCGCGATCAACTCAAACGCCGGATAACTCTGCACCAGTTCGCCGAAGGCCTGAACCGGCGAACCCGCCGCCACTGGAAAATACGTCTGCACCTCGCGCTTGAAATTATCCAGATACGCTTTCAATATCTCCGGCTTGTCTGCGTCGGGAATTGCTCGCAGGCGAAACTTCAGCTTCGTCTTCCCCTTCTTCAGCGTCACTTCTCCAGCCGCCTCCGCATTGCGCACCCACTGCGTCCGCCCGCGCGGAGCCACCAGAAAACGCTTGCCTCCGAGTTCCAACAAATCGATCGGCGTCGAGTAAATTTTCCCGCTCTTACGGCCGCGCACTTGCAACAAATAATTGTGGGGAAAGCCAATACCGAGGCCGAGCAGAAATCCGAAGACCCGGTTGAATGCGCGATCGACAACCGTAGGCGCGCGAAATTCAGGGAGAGAAGAATTCATAAAACAATCTGGTTCGTAAAACGGCCGTCACCAAAGCTCAAAAAAGGCCTTGTTAGTCATGCCGTTGGTCGCGGTTCGACCGCTGAGGAAGCGTTGCCCCAAAAACGCTACGTGGTCCGCAATGAGGAAAAAGAACCCTCGCTCTAGCACTCTTGTGAAAGAGCGAGGGGAGTCCGATTCATAGATCGCAACTGCAAGCCTTACTGGTCCACGTCCAACGAGTCCTGGTCTTCGTCAGGGAGTACTGGATCCGCTTTAGCGCTGTTGGAATCGGTTCCGGCAAAGCCGAGAACGGTGGTGGATCCCTCGATCGTGTACTTGAGTTGGGAGCCCGGTCCGCCAGCGGTCTTGGCCGACGTCAACTTTTGCGGAGAGGGCTTGAAGACTCTGGGGTGCTTCAGTACCGCAGTCGTCCAACTCTTCGCCTTCAGATATGCCGTGTCGGTGACGGCGATCTGTTCACCCTCTGCTGAGACCACAAAGCTCAGAGTCAGAATGTCCGCCGTACTCGTCAACTTGACAATTAAATTGGACGGCGACGTGGTCGAGAACTTGTTATTCCCCTCCTCGACTGTGATGGCACCCGCGGGAAGAGTATACGTAGCGGAAGTGCTGGTGTGTTTCTTGGGCGACAGCGACTCACTGACCAGCACCGTAAGCCCCACGCTTGCGCCATTTAGGCCAAGAGGATCCGAACCCGACAGGATCGGTCCAAGCGTGCCCTTGGATTTGGCGGTAATCGTCTGGGTTGTCGGGACAACAGCCGCGTCAGCGTCGCTCGATTGTGCCCAGATCGTGCAACCAAGCACAAGAACGACGGCTATAACCAAAACAGATGCGTGAACTATCTTGGATGGCATTAGAATTCTCCTTACTTCTTTGCGACGGCGGGCACATAGGGGAGGCTGCAGTGGAACCTAAGAAAACTACCACATCCCGGGTTGGTGTCAACGGAAAAAGTGGCAGGCAAGTCGAAATATTGTCAATATCTGGGACACGGTCAATCCAGTCAAACGCCTCACTTTAATTACACATATCTGTAGTGGAGAGTCCCGGTGGGTCTGCCTCACGCGACCTCAGATACTGAGCACCCAGAGCGTTTTCGCTAAGGCACTTTTGTCGGCGGCCTCTTGACCCCTGCGCCAAAACCGGGTCTTCCCTGGACAACTCCCACGCCCACCCATACACTTTCTAGGGTTCCGTCATTCCCATGCGACTTGTCACTTTTGAGGATCCAGTACAACGAGCGCGCATCGGCGCAATGACGGAGGACGGCCGCTTCGTCGATCTGCACTCCGCCTGCGCACTCTACTTGCGAGAGATCGAAAACGAAAGCGCGTTCGAGCGCCTCGCCGACGCCCTGGTCCCTCCCAACATGCTTGCTTTATTCGAGGGTGGCGACACCAGCCTCGAAGCCGCCCACAAAGCCTTCGACCACGCACTGAAGAACGACGGCGCAACCGGGCCCCGAGGCGAGACCATCTTTTACTCTGCGGCCGAAGTCAAACTCAAGGCTCCGATCGTTCCGCGCAAGTTCTTTCACACCGCTGGCAACTTCCGCGAGCACCACGAAGAAGCAACCAAGGCCGGATTCTCCCATCCCGTGATGCCGTGGATCGTCTTCTTCCAGAACGTCGACGCCATCATCGGCCACGACGAGCCCGTAATTTATCCCGAGCACCTCACGCAGGAACTGGATTACGAATTGGAACTCGCCGTAGTTTTGAAAAAAGGTGGCAAGCATTTTTCTCCGGAAGAGGCTGCGGAACGCATTGGCGGCTATGTAATCTTCAACGACATCACTGCCCGCGACATTCAGCGCCGCGAGATGAAGTCCGGCGTGTTCAGCTTCTGCAAGGGTATCGGCACCTTCTGCCCTCTTGGCCCGTGGATCGTCACCGCCGACGAGATTCCCAATCCGCACAATCTCGCCATGGAGCTGCGCGTCAACGGACAATCGCGGCAGCGCTCTCATTCCAGCAAAATGTCAGTCAAGATTCCCGAGATTCTCTCACACTATTCGCCGATGGGTTACAGCGCAGGTGATGTGGTTTCGACCGGCACAGTCTCGGGCGTAGCCGCTTTCAGTGGCGATCCGAAAGCATGGTACCTGAAGCCGGGAGACGTAGTGGAATGCGAAATCGAAAACATCGGGATCCTGCGAAACCGCATAATCTCCTGGGAAGAAGCCTACGGCCAAAAGCCCGCGGCCCTGGCCACGCAGGAAACGCTGAAGTGAGTAATTGCGTAGTCGGCAACGAACTCGCCGTGCTTTCAATTACTAAATTACCCGATTTCTCAATTACCCAATGTTTCTCTGCATCTCTGTGGCTCTGTGGTGACAAAAACGAAATGACAACAAATTCCAAAATCTGGGTCAGCGAATTGAACGCCCGCCCGGAGATCCGCGGCGCATTTCCGCGAACCAAGATTCACTTCTACGACACCACCCTGCGCGATGGTGAGCAAACCGTCGGCGTCGTCCTCTCTCCGGAACAGAAACTCGAAATCGCCCGCAAGCTCGACGAACTAGCCGTCAGCCGCATCGAAGCCGGTTTCCCGCGCGTCTCCCCGGAAGATGCGGAGGCCATCCAGCTCATGCAGAAAGCAAAGTTAAAGGCCGAGCTATGGGGCTTTTCCCGCGCAGTGAAAGGAGACATTGACGAACTCGTGCGGTTGGGTCTGCGCGCCACCGTCATCGAGGCACCGACCAGCGACATCAAACTCAAGGCCTATGGCATGACCCGCGAGGATGTGTTGCGCCGCGTAATAGGCGCGATGTCGATCGCCAAGCAAAACGGAATTACAACTGCCTTTTTCGCAGTCGATGGCACCCGCACCGAGCTCGAGTTCCTCAAGCGAATCTATCTAGCAGCGCTCGAAGCCGGAGCCTCGGAAATCGTGGTCGTGGACACCATCGGCGCCTGCGGCCCTGAAGCCATCGAATTTCTGGTTCGTGAAGTGTGCCAGTGGGTCGGCCCGAGCGTGCCCGTTCATTACCACGGACACAACGACTTCGGCATGGCCACCGCGTGCGCCATCGCCGCCGTCCGCGCCGGAGCTACCTGGATCCAGGGCACGATCAATGGCATGGGCGAACGCGCTGGTAACGCCGATATCTGTGAAATCGCGTTAGCGCTGCGCTGTTTGTACGACGTGCCGGTCGCCCTGGATCTAACGAAAGTCCGCGCGGTCTCAGAAGTAGTTTCCAAGTCCTCTGGTTACACGCTGGATGCATGGAAGCCACTGGTGGGAGAAAATCTGTTTATGCGCGAGAGCGGCGCTGTCGCCACCCAGTTTCACATCCCCGAAGCCATCGAACCGTATTCCGCAGAACTGGTGAACGCTCGCCGCGGCATCGTGCTGGGGAAAAAGAGCGGCCTCGACAGCATCGATCTGAAATGCGAAGAACTCGGCCTGACGGTACCCCCCGAACAGCGCGCACCAATTCTGGCCGAGGTCAAAAAGCGTGCAATCGCGAAGCGTGGCCTGTTGACCGACGCCGAGTTTCGAGAAATCGTAAAAGCATCCGCGTAAATACGGAAATCCGTGGCTAGTGCTTAAAGTGCGTCAGCACTGCGTCGCCAAACAACTTGGCTTGCTCAGTGCGGTCGTCGCCCCAGATTTCCAGCATGATGTGCGTGCAGCCAGCATCACGATATTCCTCGATGCGCGCGATGCACTCATCGGGCGTCCCAGCAATCGGACAAACCTTTTGCAGGATCTCGTCGGTTACGGCATGAGCGGCGGCTTTCCGTCCAGCCTTTTCCATGGCGTCGGCGATAGGCCGCAATTCCTCGAAGCTCAGCCCGGCACATTCGAGCAGCACGTCGGCCGAGCCTTTGATGTTCTGCACTTTGTTCGCGAGATACATCGCCGCTTGCTCGCGCGCGCCTTCCTTGCCCTTGGCAGAATCTCGGCTGATGCTTCCGACGATCACCGAGCCGAGCACAAGATTCGACGGGTCTTTGCCCGCTTTGCGCGCCCCGTCTTCCATATTCTTGCGCGAATAGCGGACAAACGCCGGCGTTGTGATGCTGGCCGTGAGCAGTCCGTCACCCACGACACCGGAGATTCTCTGCAGCACTGGCCCAGTTCCAGCAACGTAAATCGGCGGAACGCCACGCGGCGTGTGCGCATCCGGCTTGAGCGGCGGCACGTTCGCCTGAAAAACCTTGCCTTGATATTCGAAAGCATTTCCCGTGAGTACGCCCTTGATGATCTCGATACTCTCGCGCATCACCGTCGCTGGTCCGACTTTTTCGCCTTCGCCCTCGCCAATCTCTTTCATGAAAATCTTGGAAGCTCCCAGGCCTAGCAGAAAACGATTGCCGGCGAGATCCTGCATCACCCGCGCTTCCATCGCAATCTGCACAGGATGACGCGTGTACGGCGAAATGATGCCCCACCCCAACTGAATGCGGCAAGTCTTGGCCGCGATCACGGCAAGCACTGCCGTCGAAGATCGCGCCTCGAACGAATGTTTCCGCCACCAGGGATAAGCCTCGGCAATCCAGAACGCATCGAACCCCGCGTCTTCGCAGGCCTTCGCCATCGCAACAGTCTCGCGCACCGGCTCCATGCTGAGTTGGAGGACGCCAATGTTGAATGGGATCGACATAAGTCAGCTTCTAGCTTTCACTCTGGATCGTTCCATGAATGTTCCAAACTCTTGATGAGTTGCCAGAGCGCCTTGTTCAACGGAGTCGGAACTCCGACTTTTTCGCCCCACTGCACAATTGCTCCATTCATGAAATCGACTTCGGTCTGCCGCTTGGCGAACACATCCTGCAGCATGCTGGCGTGGTGCTTGCCGGGAGCGTTCGCCCCCTTCTGCACCAGTTGCCGAGGGTCACCGTGCAACTCAATTCCCAGCTTCCTCGCGACTGCCTCGCCCTCCGCGATCAGGTCGTTGAAGAGCTGTCCGCTAGGTTCATGCCGCGTCGCCGCTCCGTGATGCAACAAGCTCAGCGCGCCAACGGGATTCGTGGCGGCGTTGAAGATCAGCTTGGTCCACTGCGCGCCGCGAGCGTCTTTCAGCGGAATCGTGTTCATCCCCGAGCGGGTGAGAAGTCCCGCCAGCTCTTCCACTTTTTCCATCGAGGTATTGGTCTCCTCGAAAGGACCGATCCAGGTGTCACCCTTAATGTCATAGCCAACATGCCCCGGCGCAATCGGATGCCCTGCGGGGAATGTGGTGCCTCGAATCACAAATTGCACGCGCTCGGCAATGATTTCTTCGTTGCCGACGCCGTTTTGAACCGAGCAAACCGCGCTTTTGTCATCAAAAATGTCTGCGACCTCAGCGATCGCGAGCCGGGTATGAATCGATTTGGTTGCGACAATACCGTAATCGCAACGAGGCAATTCTTTGGCATCGCTCGTCGCATTGAGGCGAGCGGTAAAGTCTTCCGCCCCGGAAAGTAGCAGGCCGTTCTGTTGGATTGCGGTGGTGTGCTCTTTCCAAACATCGTAGGCCCACACCTCCGCTTCGCCAGCTTTCGCAAGATGCGCTGCGAACAGGCTTCCGACCGCTCCGCAACCGACGATGCAGATTTTCATCGAGACTTATGACGTTTTCAGATTAGCTGCGGTTTTCAGTTCCCGGTGCTCAGGTCTCCGTGGTTTCTCGGTGCCGGTGTAAAACTTCCAGGGCACATCCGCGAGGCATTCGCCTTCCGTCTTGCCGATCCGATAGGTGTCCTGCGTGTACAGACAGACCTTGCCCTCTTGATCGACCACCTGCGGATGCAACGAGAAAATCATATTCTCCTGAAGTTGCACTTCGCTTTTTGCGCCGATCGCAGGATACTCAAGCATGGTTGTGCCGATACTATGACCGGACAGATGGCCGAGCGCGAATCCATGCTTGGCAAAAGTCTCAGCGACAACCCGATGAACGCTGCTGGCGAGTTCACCCGTACGCATCAGCCTCCGCGCGGCTTCGAGCGCCCGCGGATACGCATCCGCCATGGCCTGCGTTCGCGGGCTGAGTTTGCCCCGGATCAACGGGCGCGAAAATTCCACCCAATAGCCGCCAGCTCCCGTAACCTCGAGCGAATACAAAAGCAAGTCGTCAAGTGCAGTTACCCGATGGCCCGGAACTTTGAATGACACCTCCGCCTCGCCGCGCGCGCCCGAAAGAAGGATGTTCATCATGCGCGGACCGGCGCCGCGAGCAAAGAATCGTTCGACGGCCGGGGCCATGATTTCCGCCTCGGTCTTGCCCGGTTCGTAGGCCGCCACCAGCGCCCAGAATCCGTCGACGATAATGTCCATCGCATCGCGCACCTCGGCGAGTTCCTCTTCGCTCTTAACGGCGCGCGCCATGTCGAACTCAAAATCAAAGGGCACCATTTCAAAGGAACCGTTTGCCAGCTCGCGATAGTCGCGAACCGCCATGATGAAATTCACCCCATAAACGCCGACTCGCTTCCATCCACGTTCGCGCGCGTGGTCAGAGATCCAACTCCCTGGAACATCGGGCCAGACATGTTCCTTGACCCACGGCTTAACTTTGTCGCCAATCCAGCGCGCTTCGCGGGGAAACACCAATGTCGGTTCGCCTGTGAGCGGCAGCAGAGCATAGACGTAGCGATGCACAATTTCGAAACCCGAGACATACAACACAGCGCCTTCGAAACCCGCATACTGATTGCCGCAGACAATGAGCGCGTCGAGACCTGCTTGTTCCATTGCGGCTCGAATATTTTTATGGCGACGATCGATTTCGACTTGGCTTGGCAAAGTTTCCTCGGGACTGAAGTTGCCTATTGCACACCACAGAGTTCAGCGGCGGTCAGAGCATAAATCTTCGTGATGTCCACCAGCGTTTTGATCTTGACCTTCTCGCCTTCGGCGTTGCGCGGCCCGCTCGATGGACCATAGTTCACCGTCTCAATGCCATAACGCGTCATTACCGAAGCATCCGAGCACCACAGCACTACGTCGCGCTTAGGAGCTTCACCCATCACGCGCTGGTGATGCATGTCAATCGCGCGCACCATTGCGTGATCGGGTGCAATGCTGGCGCCGGGCACCGAGACGTAGGTCTCAAATTCCAAACCATAGTCTGGATAACGTCTTTTCAAATCGAGGAACAGCGACTTGGCTGCGCGACGGGCTCCTTGCATCGACATATGCGGCGGGACGCGCAGATCAAGGAACACCTCAGCGCGTTCGGGGGTCCGGCTTACACGCCAGGGTTGTCCGCCACGGATGCAGCCAAGATTGGCAACGCCTTTATGTCCTCGATACGTGTTCTTTTGCTCCCAACCTTTCATCCATTTCAATACCACACCGAGCACATCGTAAAGACGCCGGATGGAGTTGCGATCCGCGCGTCCAGCCGCAAACGCGGTGTGGACGTACATCCCCGTGACCGAAATGCGCACCCACAGCGAGCCGTAATGTTCGAGAATAATTTGCATGTCGGTGGGCTCGCCCAGAATGCAAACATCTGGCAGCACGCCATGATTCACCAGATAATGCGTGCCCACTCCGTACCCGCGGTACTCACGGCCGCGGAATTCTCTCCATTGCGTCTTTTCGATTTCGCCCGTGACCGCAGCGAGAATGACGTCGCCTTGAAGCTTTACGCCCGCGCGTTGCAAGGCCTTAACCGCGTAGGTATAGCAGACCAGCGCGCCCTTCATGTTGTAGATGCCGAGGCCATAAATCATTCCGTCCTTGATCACGGCGTTCGGCTTGTAGCCAATTCCAGTGAGGAATTCTTCTTGGCCGGTATTAGAGGTATCCATGTGTCCGTTAAACATCAGGCAGCGACCGGTGCCAGTGCCTTCCCAGCGCGCAATCACATTAGCGCGTCCTTCTTCGACTTCCTGCCAGGTAACGTCGAGGCGCATGGCTTCCCATGCGGCGCGCATATGCTCCGCCATTTTGGCTTCGTTGCCGGTGGGGCTGGGAATGTTGATGACATCGCAGCACATGGCCACGATTTCTTCTTCTTTGACCTCGGCGAGGATTCTCTCAACCAGTTTCGGATTGAGCCTCGATGTAGGACCTCGGTTTGACTTGGCCACAGTTTTCGTTTCTTAGTGATGTCCCGCCAGCCGAAAATCATCCGGATAGCTGCAAAGTTTCTCGTTGCCTTCATCGGTAATCAAAAAATTATCTTCAAGTCTCAGACCACCGCCGCCGGGCCAATAAATTCCCGGCTCGATGGCCAGCACCATGCCTTTCCTGATCGTGCCAGTCCCGGCCTGATGCGCGTAGGGGAACTCATGCGCACGCGCTCCCACGCCGTGACAGATGGGATGGGAAGGCTGCCCGGGATATCCGCCGTCGGCAATGCGTGCGCGGATCAGACGATCGAGATCAGGTAAACTCGCGCCATCCCGTGCGTAGGTGATCGCTTCGTTGAAAACGTTCAGCAGCAGATCGAGCAGTGTGTGATATTCGGGAGTAAGTTCACCTGGGCACGCATTCTTGGTGAGGTCGGTCCAATAGCCATCGACGCAAACCCAGATTTCGAGCAAAGTAGGTTCGTTCTTTTGAATAGGGCGATCGCCCGTGGCGGTGAATGTGGCAATTCCTTTTCCCGACCACACCAGCGTGAAAGCGCGCGCCATTTCTACTTTTCCTTTGTATCCGACGCCGACGCCGTGCACGAAACTTTCATACATCCCGCCCACTTCGCTTTCCTTCATTCCGGGACGCATATGCTCTCGAGTGTGCTCCATCGCCAGTGCAGCCAATTCATTGGCCAGCCGCATACGTTCGATCTCCTGCGGCGTTTTGATGGCGCGTGCTTCGTTGAGCAGCGGAGTGGCTTCAACCACCTGACCCGCGACTTCACCGAACGCGTCAAAATACATTTGCGTAGGCGTCGTGGGCTCGCCGACCATGCGGTCAACGGCCTGCGTGCCCATGTTCAACTCGATAGCAACCTTGTCAGTGAGGCCGCGTTCTTTCAGTACCTTCAGCGCAAGATCGAGGGCACGAAATTGCGGCGGGCGAGGATCGCTTTCGTGATAGCCCTTGAACAAACGAATGTCCTTTGTCCAGGAATTCCGCTCAGCGTCCGCCAACTGTGGTTCCAAAGCAATGAGCGTTGGCTCGCCCTCGCGTGGAAAGACGGCCACGTCGTATCCCTTCATACACCAGTAATTCGTAAGATAGACGAGATTGTCCGGAGCACGCACCACCAGCGCGGTTAAGTCTTGATCTTTCATTAGCGCGCGGACGCGATTTAATTTCGCTTCGTCAATTGGCCACGGCATTTTTTAATCCCTGAACATTGAAAGCAACGTTTCTACAGTTCCACTGCACGATTTTCATCCTTGAAAGCCCATGACGCTTCCCTGCCCTTGATTAGCCTGAAGGCAGCGGTATGGAGCGGTGCGGGCACGCCGCCTCGCTCTGCTTGGCGCGCAAGGGCCCCGCTCAGAAAATCTACCTCAGTCGGCAGCTGATGACGAATGTCATACAACATCGAGGGCGGATGGTTGGTCATGGCGCCGATCTTGTTCATCTCCCACGGATCGTCGTGGAGCCTTATTCCCGCTGCCTGGGCCACGCTTTTCCCTTCTGCAATCAACTCGCGCAGCAGATGTCCAAGCGTGGCAAAGCCGGATTCATCCGCGAAATGCGGCGAGTGCGGCAATCCGGTTAGCGCGGACACTGCATTGACCGAGGCATTGAAAATCAGCTTCGACCACTGCGCCGGACGCGCATCCGGCAACGCCTCGGCCTTCAAACCGCCAGCATTGATAAGGTCCGCTGCGTCTTTCACCAGCGCATATGCAGTGTGGCGCGGCTCAAACGGACCGATCCATGTTGCGGTGTCGAGTTCGAACTGCACATGCGTGTCGCTATGCTTTGTGCCGCTCATGAAAGTAGTGCCCCGAATGACTTGCCCGCGAGTATGCTCCGCGATAATCTCTTCGCTACCCAATCCATTCTGCGCAGAGATGATCGCGCCCTGATTGAAACGATGCCCCACGCGAGCGATGGAATCCTCGACTTGCGTGGCTTTGGTTGCGACGATACCGAGTTCACAATCGGGTAGTTCCTCAGCACGGGTCGTGGCTTTCAGCGACACATGAAATTCGTGCTTCCCCGACACGCGCAGGCCGGCCCGGTTTAAAGCTCTGGCGTGATCTTCGCGACGAACAAAAGCCCATACCTCCGCAACCCGCGCCAAGTGCGCCGCGTAGAGGCTGCCAATCGCCCCACAACCAACGATGCAAACCCGCTTCATGCAAAGGTTCTCATCCTTCCACGAAACGCGGGCGAGAGCGCCCGCGCAACACTTGTCTTACCGCTTTTCTACTTTTACCGGCTTCGCGGCTTGGCTGGTTTCTTTCGCCACCATCGCGCGGAATAGACTGTCCGCGTTGTTGAACGAGTCGTCGATTAGGATGCCGCTGGCAAACAGCGCATCCTGCAGCGCGGCAGAAATCGCATGAATCGGAGCAGCTCCACCCTCGCCCATCCCCTTTGCCCCGCTGTAGCTGTGCGGCGACGGCGTTGCGATGTGATCGTACTTCACCTTCGGCATATTCATCGCCGTGATCGGCGTGTAGTCGCTGAAAGTGCTGGTAAGCATATTGCCAACGGCATCGTAGACACAATGTTCCATCAAAGCCGCGCCGATGCCGTGCGCGGTTGCGCCATACACCTGCCCTTCGACGATAGGCGGATTAATCACGGTGCCGCAATCGTCGATCGCAACATAGTCGAGTATGCGCGGGATGAAAGTATCGCGCTCGATTTCAATGATCGCGATGTGTAACTGGGAGGCGTAGGTCAACGTCAGGTTGCCGTACTTCTTCTGTTTGTCCGGCACTTTGAAGGGAGCTCGCCAGACGTAGCGGCAATTCAGCGTCAGCTCGTATAACTCTGGTGGCAGCACGGCGCTGTTTACATTGACAATGTTGGCAAGTCCCCAATAGTTAACGGATTTTCCGGTGCTGGCGGCGCGAATCTCGGGGCCCTGTTCGCCGGTGCCGAATTCGAGATCGTCTTCTTTGGTTTCGAGCAGAAATGCCCCCAAGCGCTTGATTTCTGTTTTCAGTTTCTGCGCGGCACCATGGACCGCCGAAAGCCCTGATACAGCGAACTGGCTGGCATAGGTTCCGGAAAACCCCGTATGCACATTGCGTTCGGTGTCGAAGCCAGTCCGCACCGTGATTCGATCGGGATGAATGTTCAACACATCAGCGACGACTTGCGCTGCAGTCGTCTCGTGTCCCTGGCCCTGCGGGCAGGAACCGACTGAGACCACAACTTCGCCATAAATATCCAGCTTGCAGTTCGCTCCTTGCGAGTTGCCCGAAAACGGCGCGCCCGGATTTACGATCTGCGACTGGCCAAAATTGTTGGTGCCCGAGTCAAGAGTCGTGCCTATGCCAATTCCGATCAGCCGGCCTTCCTTGCGGGCCGCGACCTGCTTCTTTTTCCATTCGTCCCAACCGATGCGCTCTTTCGCCAATTGCAACATTCTTGGATAGTTGCCCGAGTCATACACGCAACCGTTCGGAGTCGTATAGGGAAATTCTTCCGGCCGAATGTAATTTCGCAAACGAATCTCGTCAGTTGGAATACCCAACTCGTGCCCGCAAACGTCGACGACTCGCTCCAGAAACCACAAGTGTTGCATGCGAGAGTATCCGCGATTCGGTCCGACTGGACATTTATTCGTGACCACCTGCGTGAAATCGATTCGCGCATTCTTGAAGCGATAAACTCCGGGAAACACCTGCGACCAGATCACGCAGCCCAGCGGCTCGTAGCGCGGATACGCTCCACAGTCATCAATGTGTCGCGATACGACCGCCGTGATTACGCCATTCTCATCGAGGGCTACTTGTGTATCGCGGAAAGTCCGCTCGTTGCCGTGGGCGCTCGAAGTGATGTGTTCGGTGCGCGTCTCGACCCACTTAACTGGCCGTCCACCAGCTTTCTTCGAAGCCAGCGCGCACATGGCCATCTGCGGATAGCTCGTAATCTTGATGCCGAAGCTGCCCCCGATATCGGAAGTCTCCACGCGGATGCGGTCGATGTGAACGCCGAGATGCGCCGACAGAAACTGAATGGCGAAAGACGGGAACGAATTGTTGCATTCGTAGTAGATGCGATCGTCTTTCGGATTCCATCGCGCAATAACCACGTTGTTCTCCAGTGGCGTGCTGGAAAAACGATGGAAATGCATGCGGTCGATGTCGACGACGTAGGCCGCCTCGCGAAAAGCTTTCTCGACATCTCCGTATTCGAAGACTCCATTCCAGACACGATTCGTACCTGCTTCATCGTGCAGAACGCTCTTGTCGGTCAAGGCTTCTTCGGCGTCAACGACTGGATCGAGCGCTTCGTACTCGACCTGAACCAACTCCGCGGCGTCATCCGCCAAGCTGGGTGATTCGGCCACGATTGCGACGACCGGCTCGCCCTGGTAGCGAACTTTGGAGATAGCTAAGGGATAATCTTTGATCCGAGCAAAGGGATCCGGTCCGATCTCGATGAAGGGCTGCGTCTGTGCCGCGACTTCGCTCCCAGTGACAACGGCCACAACGCCCGCAAGAGCCTCGGCGGACGAAACGTCGACACTCACAATCTTCGCGTGCGCATACGGCGAGCGCACGAATTTGAGATACGACATTTCGCGCAGCTTGATGTCATCGGCAAACTTGCCTCGCCCGCGCAGCAACCGGTTTTCTTCCTTGCGCGGAAGCGCCTGGCCCACCCAGTTTTTCCCGCCCTCTTTCCTGGTCGCGCTCACGCCGCTCTCCTCATCGCAGCGCCGCCTGCAATCCGTCAATCAACTTCTGAACTTGCTTTTTTCCCAGCGGCTCGAGCAGGCCGCCAGCCATCGACGTCAACCGTCCGAAGATCTGCGCCTCACCCTGCCAAGCCACTTTTGTGCCAACACCGTCGTCGAGCGGCGACAAATCAAATCCTGCGGTCAGCGCAACGTTTCCTCCCGCCACGCTTCCCTGCCCCTTATACTGCGCCCCTTTCGGACGCTCCGCCTGAGCCAATTCCATCTTCACTTCCGCAACGCCTTTGATGTAAGAAATGCCGACATTCACCTTCACGGTGAAATGAGTCGAGTCCTGCACCGACAGGCCTTGGAAGTCGGGCAGTAGCGCCGCGAATTTATTCGGGTCGATGAGGAAGTCGTGGACCTCTTCCGGCGTGCGTTTGACTTCAAAGTCTCCGGCAAACTTGATCGCCATACTTCAAGCACCTTTCATATTCTGCGCGGCCACTTGTATTGCCTTCAAAATATTCTGGTATCCAGTGCAGCGGCAGGTGTTTCCTGCAATGGCTTTGCGCATTTCTTTTTCATTCGGTTGTTTGCTCCGGACCAGTAGCTGCAACGTCGATAACATCAATCCCGGCGTGCAGTAGCCGCATTGCAATCCGTAGCAGTCGCCAAAGGCTTTTTGGATGGGGTGAAGTTCGCCGTTTTGTTCCAGTCCTTCGACCGTGAGGATTTCCGCGCCATCCGCCTGCACCGCGAACATGGTGCACGACTTCACCGCCGCGCCATTCATCAACACGGTGCATGCGCCGCAGTAAGTCGTGTCGCACCCCACGTGCGTTCCGGTGAGATCGAGATCCTCCCGCAACAACTCGACCAACAGTTTGCGAGGCTCAACCTTCCGGCTATAGGGCTTGCCATTGACCGTGACCTGAATCGGGATGTTTTCAATGCTGTCAGACATAAAAGCGATCAGGCATAAATGTGGCCCACCTCAACCTGCTCGCCGCAAGCCCGGCGAACCGCAATCTCGATGGCTCGCTTTACCAGTGCGCCGACCAGAGTGCGTTTGTAATCGGCCGAGCCACGCATGTCGGATTGCGGATCAGCAACGGCCTGAGCCGCTTCAGCCGCACCCTTGATTGTCTTTTCTGTGAGCGCCCGCCCGCGCAGAGCACTTTCAGCATCTGTTGCTCTTATCGGAACCAGGCCGACACAACCCAGCGCGATCGCCGCATCTTTACAAACATCGTCGTCCATCGTGAGCTGCACGGCGGCACTCGCCGTCGGATAAACCGGGGCAGAGCGTTTGAACGCCAGGTAGGCCCCGCCACTTCCCTTAGCTGGCATTTTCATCGCTACTTCACTGACTAATTCGTCATGGACCAGGGCCGTAGTGTATGCGTCCTTGATAAAGTCCGAGAGAGAAACCGTGCGCTCGCCATTGGTAGCAAGACAACGAACTTCAGTAGAA
Source organism: Terriglobales bacterium (assembly GCA_035601995.1). Taxonomy (GTDB): domain Bacteria; phylum Acidobacteriota; class Terriglobia; order Terriglobales; family Acidobacteriaceae; genus JABDBE01. The sequence continues at coordinate 112,495 of DATNNE010000111.1, read as the reverse complement.
AGCGTAAAGAGCACCGTCGCCCAGTCGCCGCTGGGATCAGCTTCAGCGAGCGAGCCGCCGATTGTACCTCGATTGCGCACTTGCACATCGGCAATGCCTGCGGCGCAGTCATGAAGAATAGGAATTTTCGCCGCGGCACCCGACGCTTCGATCTCCGCGTGCCGGGTCAGCGCACCGAAGTAAAGCGTGCCACTGTCTTCCTTAATATAAGAAGTGCCGGAAATAAAATTCAGATCCACGAGATGAGCCGGATTGGCAAAACGCAGCTTCATCAGCGGGATCAGGCTCTGGCCGCCAGCCAACAGCTTCGCATCATCCCCAAGCTGGGCAAGCATAGTCGCCGCTTCCTTTAGCGAACCAGCGCGGTGGTAGTGAAACGCTCGCGGATACATGGTTTCTTAGGCCCTTAATCCCTGTGGGCGGATAAGCTTAACAAACGTAGTCACCTCGCGACTACCAAACCAATCGAAATAACACTAGGAATCAGCCCCGGGGCGGCATTTCGAGCGCGAGCGCTAACCTCCCCCTCCGATCTTCCGATACTCTCCACGAAAATACAGTAGAGGATTTCCGGCCCTCACGACGACGTCCTCCACTTCTGCAATAAAGATCGTATGGTCTCCCGCGTCTTGCGCCGTATGCAGGCGACACTCGCAGTAAGCCAGCGCACCGTGCAAGATCGGAGTACCGTGCTGCGTCCGATCGAAGCGGGCTCCTGCTTCACGCTCAGCGTGGCGGTGGTCGGGATTCGGATCGGCATAGTATTCCGAAACCGGCCGTTGGTCCTCCGCCAGAACATTCACTCCAAAACGTTTCCTGGCATGCAGATGAGTGTGAGTTCGTGCGCGATGATCGACGCAGACGAGAATTAACAGGGGATCGAGGGACACCGAGGTGAATGCGTTGGCGGTCATCCCGTGTACCTCGCCCTCATAGTCGACGGTGATAACGGTGACTCCGGTGGCAAAGCTGCCCATCGCCTTGCGAAATTCTGCCTGAGTCACGCTCATAGAACACTGAAGGCTCCGGCCGGTGATGGAATCTGCGCGTTCTCGCCCGGACCTTCTGCCCTCAAGTTTTATCACGTCCCGCAGGTTCAGGATGCTTACCCCTTGAGCGACAATTCGTTCGTAGCGAACCTAATGTATGATTTCGGCAGCATGAGCGCAGGGCAGGCCAACTGGACGCGGCAGCAGCTCCCAAGTTCGTACGCGGACGAACTGCGCGCAGGAATGCCGCTTTCGCGAGACATAGCTTGCCAACTGATTCGCTGCGCTGAGCAGGACCTCCCTGCGTTGCTCTCGGCTGCCATGGAAACCAGGCAGCGCGTCAAGCCGGGGATCGTGACTTATTCGCGCAAGGTTTTTATTCCCCTCACCAATCTTTGCCGCGACTACTGCGGTTATTGCACCTTCCGCCGCGATCCGGGCCAGCCGGGCGCGCACACGATGACTCCGGATCAAGTACTCGAGGTGGCGCGGGCGGGCGAGAAGATGGGATGCACCGAGGCTCTGTTCAGCCTGGGCGATAAACCGGAACTCGCATTTTCTGAAATGCGCGAAACCCTGCGCACTCTAGGATACAAATCCACACTTCATTATCTCGAAGCCATGTGCGGACTGGTGCTCCGCGAAACCAGCCTGCTTCCGCATCCGAATCCCGGATTGCTGAGCGCCGAATGGATTGCGCGCCTGGCTAAGGTTTCTCCGAGCATGGGCCTGATGCTCGAGACCACAAATGCTTCTCTCTTAGCCGCCGGGGCCGCTCATGACAATGCTCCCGATAAAGTTCCGGCAAAGCGTCTGCACACCATTGAGGAAGCCGGCAAGCAAAATGTTCCCTTCACGACTGGCTTGTTGATAGGCATCGGCGAAACTTTGGAAGATCGCGTAGACGCATTGCTCGCTATCCGCGAACTGCATCTCCTCTATGGACACATTCAGGAAGTAATCATTCAGAACTTCCGTGCCAAGCCCGAAATCCCCATGCGCGACTGGCCCGAACCAACGCAGGGCGAAATGATGCGCACCATCGCAGTCGCACGCCTGCTTATGCCAGAGGTCAACATTCAGGCCCCACCCAATCTTTCTGCACCGTACTATGATGATTTGCTCGATGCCGGCATTAACGATTGGGGAGGAATCTCGCCGCTGACGCCGGATTTCATCAATCCAGAGAAACCGTGGCCACACCTGGAACAACTGAAGTTACGGACCGAAGCGAAAGGATTTGTTTTACGTCAGCGGTTGCCGGTTTATCCTGAGTTCGTGCCAGCCGTGACCGTCACGTCAGGTTTGCTATCGGAGAAAGTCAAAGCCGCGATCGATAGCGAAGGCTACGCACGGAGGCCGGCATGATCGTCGTGCTCACGGGCGGCACGGGCGGCGCAAAGTTCGTGGAGGGTCTCCGGCAAGTTGCCTCAGCCCAACAACTCACCTTCATCGTGAACACCGGGGACGATCTGGAATGGTGGGGATTGTATGTCTCGCCCGACCTGGATTCGATCACGTACGCAATGGCCGGCCTGCTCAGCAAAGAACGCGGCTGGGGAGTAAAGGGTGACACATTCTTTTGCCTGCAGGCCATGGGCGAACTGGCTGAGCCAATCTGGTTCCACGTCGGCGATCGTGACCTCGCGGTTCATCTGCTGCGCTCGAAATATTTGGCGCAGGGAAAAACATTGACCGAAGCCACTACCGCAATTTGCAACAAGCTGGCCGTACAGGCCCAGATTTTGCCGATGAGCAACTCGCGAGTCGAAACTAGGATCGACACGCCTGTCGGTGATCTTAGCTTCCAGGAATATTTTGTTCAGCGCTGGTACCAGGACCCGGTAAAATCGATTCGCTTCGCTGGCGCCACCGACGCCGAGCCTGCGCCCGGCGTAGTCGATTCCATCATGTCCGCCAGCGCCGTGATTCTCGCGCCGAGCAACCCCGCCACTAGTATCGGCCCCATTCTCGCCGTCGCCGACATTCGAGAAGCGTTGCGGCAAACGCCGGCCACTGTAGCCGCCATCAGTCCAATTGTTAGCGACGCGGCAGTGTCCGGCCCGGCCGGCGCTTTAATGGCGGCGCAGGGACTGCCCGTCTCCATCGCAGGAGTCGCCAAGTCTTACGAAGATTTTCTGGATATTCTGATTGCGGATGTCCGCGACCTGGAAGCAGCTAAGAAATTGGATCGCCCGGGACTGCGCGTACACTGCACCAATACCATCATGCGCACTGCGGACGACAAAACCAAACTGGCGCGGACCGTCCTAGCTCTGCTGAGCGCGGAAACTGCCCGTGCCGCGGGACCATCATGATCCTTGTTCCCGTCAAAAGTCTGGCAAACGCTAAGCAGCGCCTGGCATCGGTACTCGATCAACCGACTCGCACCAAGCTGGCTCAGGCTATGCTTTTCGACGTGCTCGAAACGTTGGGCACGTGGGCAAGCCGACCGGAAGTCGGCGTCGTCACCAGTGATGCATTCGCGATCGAACTGGCTCGACGATTTGAATTCCAAATTATTCCCGACAATGCAAATCGCAGCGAGACGGATGCTATCGAAATGGCAACAAGGTTCTGTGAGTCTCGTGGGATGGACAGCACGCTGGTCATTCCCGGCGACATTCCCCTGATTAGTGCTTCTGAGTTGGAGCAAATTCTGGAAGCTGCGCCGGTTGAGGGTTCCGTAATCGCCCCCGCCGCGGACGGACGAGGCACCAACGCAGCCTGGCGACGTCCCGCAGGTTTGTTTCCACTGCGTTTTGGAAACGACAGCTTCAAACCGCATCTGGCAGCAGCGCGCGCCACCCAGAAGCCATGCGTTGTTCTGTCGCTCCCTGGCATTGCTCTCGACATCGACAATCCTTCCGACTTGCGCCAGCTAGCGGACGCACCTGGCGAAACCCGCGCCCAGCGCCTGGCAAGGCAGTGGGACCTGACCGACCTTTCGTTGGCCGCGAATGAATAGCTTCGATGGAGCGACGAGCGTCCTCACCCGTCCACGAAAATGACAGCCCTTTCGGAGCTTCGCATTCTTCCCATCCCTTTTGCTGATGATGTCCGTCCCGGCGATTCGTTGACAGACAAACTACTCCAAGCTCTCAAGCATCTTAAGCTCACGCCAAGAAAAGGCGACATCTTGATCGTGAAACACAAGATCGTCTCCAAAGCAGAGGGTCGACTTGTTCCTCTAGACAAAATCAACCCCTCCGCTAGTTCGCGAGTGTGGGCGAAGCGTTACAAACTCGACGCGCGCGTAACCGAAGTGGCTTTGGCAGAGAGCAAGCGAATCGTGCGACGCGAGCGCGGCGTTCTGATCACGGAAACTCGTCTCGGCTTGATCTGCGCCAATAGTGGAGTGGATGCCTCGAACGTCGATGGCGGCCGCCACGCGCTCCTACTCCCAAAAGACCCGGACCGTTCCGCAGCTCAACTCCATCGCCAGTTGAAAAAACGGCTGCGACTTTCCATCCCCGTCATCATCACTGATAGTTTCGGGCGTCCATGGCGCGAAGGCCTCACCGAGGTTGCGATTGGCGTCGCTGGTATGCAAGCCTTGCATGATTATCGTGGAGATCGCGACCCCCACGGTTATTCGCTGCGGGTAACGATAGAGGCGGTCGCCGACGAACTGGCTTGCGCCGCTGGCCTGGCCTGCGGCAAGCTAGCTCGCACGCCCGCGTGTATCATTCGAGGATTCCGTTATCGGCCCGGCCGCGGACGAGCTCGGGATCTGATTCGGCCGGCAGCAACTGATTTGTTTCGTTGATGTGGTTCTGATCAAGGAGGACATATGACTCGCGTTCTTACCCAGCCGGAACTGCAAGACTTTCCCGCGCTCGAGTGGTCAGATATTGCTCCTCGCATCAACCGGCCCGTACGCGTAGCTCTCGAGCAGGCGCTGGAAACACTGGACGGTGCCATGCTTACACGCGAACAATGCCTGCTGCTGGCCAACGCTGATGGCGACGATCTCCTCGGACTGCTCGTTGCTGCCGATGCTCTACGCCGCGAGTTAGTCGGAAACATCGTCACCTACGTCGTAAACCGCAATATTAATTTCACCAACATCTGCTTCGTCGGCTGCAAATTCTGCGCCTTCAGCCGCGGCCCGCGCGAATCCGACACCTACTTTCTCAGTCTCGAGCAAGTCGCACAGAAAGCGCGCGAAGCCTGGAAAATCGGCGCTACCGAAGTCTGCATTCAAGGCGGCCTGCCGCACGGCCTGCCTCCGTTTCACTATCGCGACATTCTGCGCGCCGTAAAACAAGCGGTTCCCGGCATGCACATACACGCATTTTCGCCCATGGAAATCGTCTACGGCGTCGAACTGACCCGTATGTCGCTCGACGACTATCTGAAAATGCTCCGCGATAACGGCCTCGACACTCTGCCCGGAACCGCCGCCGAAATTCTCGACGACGACGTCCGCTTCGTGCTCTCCCGCAACAAACTTTCCACCGAGCAATGGAAGCAAGTTATCCGCACCGCGCACGGCTCCGGCATTCGCAGCACTTCCACGCTGATGTACGGACACGTCGAGACGCCCGAGCAATGGGTCAATCAACTGCTGCTGTTCCGCGAAATTCAACAACAGACCGGCGGCTTCACTGAGTTCGTTCCCCTCGGCTTCGTGCATCAGAACACGCTGCTTTTCCATCAGGGGATCGCGCGCCCTGGCCCCACCCTTGCCGAGCATCTGAAGATTCACGCGCTGGCGCGAGTTCTTTTGGCCGGCGCCATTAACAACATTCAAGTATCGTGGGTAAAACTGAACCGCGATTTGTCCCAACTCTGCTTGCACGCCGGCGCCAACGATTACGGCGGAACGCTGATGGAAGAAAACATCTCCCGCGAAGCCGGAGCCACCGCCGGCCAATACACCAGCCCTGAAGATTTTCAGTCGCTCATCCTCGAAGCCGGCCGCATCCCCGCCGAACGCAATACGGTCTACACGCGAATCAACCTCAAGCTGCAGCCCGAGGCACTAACTGCCGAGGAGTTGCTCGAACCCGAGTTCGCCTAGAAGAATGACTGTCATCTCATGAGCGCGCCCCGGCCCATCGCGGTTCTCGGAGGCACTGGCCCCGAAGGATTCGGTCTGGCTCTGCGCTGGGCGCAAGCCGGTGAAACCGTCATCATCGGATCGCGAGACGCCAAGCGTGCCCAGGATGCCGCGGACAAAATCAAACAGAGAGTTGGCACAAGCGCAAACATTTCCGGCAACGAAAACACTGCCGCCTGTGCCGCCGCGGATTTACTCGTGCTCACAATTCCTTTCGAAGGCCATGCCGCGCTGCTCAAGCAACTCAAAGCAGCAATTCACCCCGGCAGCATCGTAATTGACACTACTGTTCCGTTAGCTGCAAGCGTAGGCGGCCGCGCCACTCGCACGCTCGGCGTCTGGCAAGGCTCCGCCGCGCAAGAGACCGCGGAGCTCGTGCCGAAAGGTGTTTCTGTTGTAGCCGCATTTCACAATGCAGGAGCTGAACTGCTGAATGCTGATGGCCCAGTCGATTGCGATGTAATTGTCTGCAGCGATGATTCCTCTGCCGTCCAGGTCGTGCGCAACTTGGCAACGAAGATTCCCGGCGTTCGTGCAATCGATGGTGGCAAGTTAGAAAACGCGCGTATCGTGGAACAGATTACAGCCTTGCTGATCGGCCTCAACATCCGGCACAAAGGCCACTCCGGAATTCGCATCACCGGTTTGCCGCCGGCAGCGTACGAGCTGTAGCGTCGGCCCGTCACGAACTCATGAGCGATTCTCCCGACACTCGCCCGGCCATCGAATTCCGCAACGTCTCCTATCGCTTGCATGGCAACGGCGACGCGGCCCGCGCACTACTCCACGATCTGAATCTCGAAGTACAACGCGGAGAAACGCTTGTCCTCTTAGGCCGCAGCGGTTCTGGCAAAACCACCACCCTCAAACTCATCAATCGTTTGCTGACTCCAAGCAAAGGCGAACTTCTCGTCGATTCGCGCCCCATTTCCGAGTGGGATGTAATCCGTCTTCGCCGCATGATTGGCTACGTGATTCAGGACGTCGGACTCTTTCCCCATTTCACCGTCGAGCGCAACATCGGCCTGGTTCCGAAGATTGAGAAGTGGCACACCAATCGAATCTCCAAGCGGGTTGACGAGTTGCTGCAGCTCGTCGGACTCGATCCTGAAATCGCCTCGCGTTATCCGCGTGAACTTTCCGGGGGCCAGCGCCAGAGAGTGGGCGTCGCACGCGCTCTGGCAGCGGATCCGCCCATTCTTTTAATGGACGAGCCCTTCGGCGCTCTCGATCCCATCACCCGCGCCGAATTGCAACGCGAGTTCCTCAACCTGCAGAAGCGCCTACGCAAAACCGTCGTCTTCGTCACCCACGACTTGCGCGAGGCCCTGTTACTCGGCACACGCATCGCATTGATGGAAGCGGGCCGGGTAATCGCCGTGCAAACCCCCGAACAGTTTCTCGCCTCCACAGAGCCGCTGCCTTCCGCATACAAAGACGCCTTTGGCACCGTCCTGTGAAAGCAATGGAAGGACGGGCGTCCCCGCCACCGAGCGAAGCTCGGTAGACTTCTAAAACCAAGTTATAGCGAGCACTTATGAACCTCTACCAATTCATGCTGCAGAATCACACCGAAGTCCTCGAACTCACCCTGGAACATTTGTGGCTGGTCGGAATCTCAACCATCCTCGCCGTGCTCATCGGAATCCCGCTCGGCATCCTGATCACTCGTTACCCCGCGCTCAACAAACCGGTGCTCGGCGGCGCCAACATTATTCAAACCATCCCCAGCCTTGCTCTCTTCGGATTCCTCCTGCCCGCTCCCTGGATCGGCGAACGAGCCGACCGCATCGCTATTCTGGCCCTGGCCCTCTACGCTCTGCTGCCCATGATTCGTAACACCTATGTCGGCATTAAAGGCGTGGACCGCGCCGTAATCGAGGCTGGACGCGGCATGGGCATGACCGATCGCCAACTTCTTTTTCAAGTCGAACTCCCGCTGGCTCTGGGAGTCATCATCGCCGGGGTTCGGGTCGCGACCGTGATCTCAGTCGGATTAGCGACCATCGCCGCCGCCATCGGCGCTGGCGGCTTGGGAGAATATATTTTTCGCGGCCTCGCCATGGTGAACAACCAAGTCATTCTCGCCGGCGCGATTCCCGCTGCCGTCATGGCCTTGCTGGCCGACATAAGCCTGGGCTGGGTGGAGAAACGGCTAAGCCCAAATTGATAACGAAACTGAGAACCGAGAACCAAGAACTGAGAGCTGATTCTTAAAACATGCCCCACCCCAGCAACAATCCGTCCGCAACGATCTTTTGGCTTTCGGTTTTCCTAACCGTATTCCTAACCGCCTGCGGACCGTCCCGCCAGACTTTAATCGTCATCGGCTCCAAGAATTTCACCGAACAGCTCATCCTCGGAGAAATCATCGCCCAGCAAATCGAAGCCAAGACCAATCTTCCGGTCGAGCGGCGCTTTTATCTCGCGGGCACTTTCATTTGCCAGCAGGCCATTCTCGCCGGACGCATCGACATTTATCCCGAATACACCGGCACCGCACTCACCGCGGTCCTCAAAGAAAAGCCCAACGCCGATCGCGAAAAAGTCTACACCGAGGTTAAGACGGAATATGAGAAGCGCTTCAATCTGGCCGTGGGCGCGCCATTTGGCTTCAACGACACCTTCGCTATCGAGATTCGCGGCGAAGATGCCCGCCGCCTCAACCTGAAAACCATCGCACAGGCCGCGCCCTATACTCCGAAGTGGCGCGCCGGATTTGGCTACGAATTCATGGAGCGTCCCGACGGCTACAAAGGACTCGTCGCCACCTACGGCCTGCGCTTCGCCGAATCCCCGCAAATCATGGATCTCGGCCTGCTCACGCGCGCCCTCAAAGACAAGCAGGTCGACCTCATCGCGGGCAATACTACCGACGGCCTGATTCCAGCCCTCGACCTGTTCGTCCTCGAAGACGACAAACATTATTTCCCGCCCTACGAAGCCGTGCCCATCATTCGTCAGGAAACGCTAACCAGTCATCCGGAAGTGAAAGCAGCCCTGGACGAACTAGCCGGAAAAATCTCTGACGACGACATGCGCCAACTCAACTACGCCGTCGACGGCCAGCACCGCGACGTAAAACAACTAGTCCGCGAATTCCTCCAAAGCAAAGCCCCATAACCAAAACCAATGTCGCCAGGACGCTCCTGTCCGCGGACTTGTTGTCGAAATTGCGACCGGCATCCAAGATGAAGACGAAGACGTCATCCTGAACCCGGCTTCAGCCGGGTGAAGGATTTCGCGTATAGTGACAGGGCTAACTCGAGGCGGGTGGCCCGCGTCTTCGCTCGTTGTTAATCCTAGTTAACTAACACTGAGGGGTGCCCCATTCTTGTCGCGCACTTTGCGACAAGGGTGGGAGGCGACAATCTCAATCCGGAAATGCCTCGTGGTGGATGCCCCCACCTTTAGGTTTTGCAAAGGCGTGAACTCATGCCTTACGCGTCGAAGTCCTCATCTTAACCTCCCCCTACATCAGCCACACCGCATCCACATCCACGATCACCTGCGTCCGCGGAATCTTCTGATCAACTGCATAGTCGAGCATCGATCTTAACGTCGCGTTCAGCTTCTCCCGGCTCGCTGCCTTCAAAACAAAATGATAGCGATAGTCCTGCTTCAACCGCACAATCGGCGCCGCCGCCGGGCCCAGCACGCGGATGCCTTCATGCCGCGTCTTCTCGAACCACTTGCCCAAAATCCCTGACCATCGCAACGCCTCATCCAGTTTGTCGCTGCGCACCAGAACATTGGCTAGCGCGCTGTACGGCGGATAGTGCATCCAACTGCGAAAGCGCAACTCTTTCTCATAGAAGCCAACAAAGTCATGCTGCGCCGCATACTGCACTGCATAATGATCCGGAAAATAAGTCTGCAAAATGACTTTGCCCGGAGTCTGCCCGCGCCCCGCGCGTCCCGCCACCTGAGTCAACAATTGAAAAGTCCGCTCTGCCGCGCGAAAATCCGGAAACCCCAAAGCCATATCCGCCCCAACCACACCCACCAGCGTGACCCCATGAATGTCGTGACCCTTCGCGATCATCTGTGTACCGACCAGCAGATCAAGCTCACCTTCGTTGAGCGCGTTGAGCGCCCGCTCAAAATCTTCGTTGCCACGAACCGTATCGCGATCAAGACGCCCAATGCGCGCCTGCGGAAACAATCCGTGCAACAACTCTTCCAGCTTCTCCGATCCAGTTCCGAGAAAATAGACATACTCGCTGCCACACTCGCCGCAGACCTTCGGCACCGGCGCTGCGAATCCGCAGTAGTGGCACACCATGCGGTTCGAGCGCTTATGGTGCGTCATCGCAATGGCACAGTTTCTGCATTCCATTCGATTCCCACAAGAGCGGCACAGCGCCACGGGCGAATACCCGCGACGATTGAGCAGCACCATCACCTGCTCTTTGCGATCCAGTCGCTGCCTGATTTCTTCCGCGAGCTTCCGCGAAATCACTTGCTCTTTTCCTGTCTCCTGAAACTCCTGCCGCATGTCGACGATTTCGACCTCAGGCAGCGGCCGCTGTTCCACGCGATCCGGTAATTCGAGCAGTGCATACTTATTCTTCTTTGCGTTGAAATACGATTCCAGCGAAGGCGTGGCCGAGCCTAGCACCACGACTGCGTCAGCCATCTTTGCTCGCATCACAGCCACGTCGCGCGCGTGATAACGCGGCGTCTCCTCCTGCTTGTAGGAGGAATCCTGCTCCTCATCGACGATCATCAGCGCAAGATTTGCGACCGGAGCAAACACGGCCGACCGCGTGCCCACGACCATGTGCGCCTCCCCGCGCTTGATGCGATGCCAGTGCTCCGCCCGCTCCTGATCAGAAAGCGCCGAGTGCAGGATGGCAACTTCGTCGCCGAAGACGTGATGCAGATCAGCCGCCACTGCCGGCGTAAGCCCAATCTCAGGCACCAACAAAATGGCGGACCGTCCCGCCTCCAGCACCGAGCGCATGGCCGCGAGATAAACCGCAGTCTTGCCCGACCCAGTCACGCCGTGCAGCAACATGCCTGAGAACTTGCCGGCGCGTATGCTGTCTTCGATCTTTTTCAGTGCATCCTGCTGCGCGGAATTGAACTCAAAGTCCAGCGGCGAAGGCCGAATCGTTTTGCTCGCGACCGTGAATTCAACCGGCTCTTCGACGATCTCAATCAGCCCACGCTTCACGAGTGTCCCCAACGTAGTACGCGGAATCTCAAGCGCTTGCAGGGTCTCGACGGCGATCCGCCCGCCCGCCGCTGCCAGGGTTTCGATCAACACTTGTTGATTCGAATTGAGCTTGCCTTCTGCTGTTCTCAACACGGCAATTTTTATAGTGCGAGTGGCGTCGCGCACATCCGATAGGTCTTCGCGCGCGATCCATTTCTTGCGCAGCATGCCAGCGAGTACAGATTTTGAGGTGCGGGTTGCGGCGCGCAAGCTCTCTTCCCGCACCGTCTCGCGTTCGGCCAGATAATCCAGGACGCGGAACTCTGCCAACTGTTCTTCGGGCGTCTTTCGCGAGCGCGCCGATGAGCCCGCCATTCCCGCAAGATGTAGCGCCATCTGCCCGTCGCTCGTGATGCGATAGCCAATCGCTCGTTTGAATTCCGCTGCCAGCGGAAGCATGGTGCGGAACACTTCGCCCAGCGGGGCCAAATAATAATTCGCAATCCATTTGCCCAGCTGGAGAAGTTGTTCATCGAGCACGGGCGAAGCGTCGAGCGCGCTGAGTACATTCTTCGTTTGAACCTTGGGTGCGCGATCATGCAGAGCGGTGACGACACCCGACATGCGCTGATGGCGAAACGGAACCAGCACACGCCCGCCGACCACCGGCTGCATCCCGTCAGGGATGCGGTAAGTGAACGCGGTGTCCAGCGGCACGGCTAGCGCGACGTCACAGAATTCAGGCATGCGATTAACTGACTGGCATCGTAACATCGGGTTGAGGCTTGGAGAATCGACGGAGTGTTCCACGTGGAACATTCCTCTTCGGCTTAGCTTGTAGTTATACACCACGGAAGGCGCGAAGACTAAAGGAGTTATGGTTTCAGCCCGTAACCGTACGAGCCGGTCGTAAAGAAGAACACCAGAAGATTCGGCATTGACGCCTGCCCGGATCCGGAGGTGGCACGCCCACAAACAGAAAGCAAAAACCAGTTGTCAGTTCTCAGCTCTCAGTTCTCAGTTTGTTCCACGGGGGAGGCTGAGCTGTCGTCGAGCTGGCGGTCACGGTGGCGAAATAATTTTACAAAACCGTGACAATCTATTGACAACCCATGCCTGAATGAGCCCTAATATCTGGCCCTTGCAGGTAAGACGAATCAGCGTGCTCACCTGCATGGGATATTGGGTCCTCCCCCCGCCCTCTAACCAGTTTTTTTACCTTAAAGGAGAAATCAGCATGCAACGTCGATGGGCTCGTACCACTGCTCTGACTTTGTGGCTTGCGCTGGCGCTGGGTTTCATTTCCAGTCCGGCCTCGGCACAGTACGCGTTAACCAACCTGACATCCAATCAGACAGGCAAAGCCAAGAATGTCGATCCACTCTTGCAGAATGCCTGGGGGCTGGTCTACGGTCCTGGCGGTCCATTCTGGGTTAGTGATGAATGGGACGGCTGGTCCACACTTTATAACGGCGCCGGCGTCCCGCAGAGCCTGCAGGTGATTGTGCCTTCGGCCAGCGGAAGCGGTCCGGGATCGCCGACCGGGATTGTTTACGACACCTCGAAGAGTGATTTTAAGATTGACGATTGGCCATCCGTCTTTCTGTTCGCGACGCTAGATGGGACTATCCAGGGTTGGTCAACGTTCAATACCTCGGCATCCCTGATTGCGGTGAACAACTCGTCCAGCAAAGCCAGCTACACCGGCTTGGCCATCACCAGCAAGAGCTCAGGAAATTTCCTCTATGCGGCCGATTTTAACAACAACAAAATTGATATGTATGACAACGGCTTCAACCTTGTGAAGTCGTTTACCGATGCAAAGATTCCGAAGGGCTTTGTGGTGTTTAACGTTCAGGATATCAAGGGTAAGCTTTACGTCTCCTATGTCAGCGCAAAGGGTGCTGGAGGCGGATACATTGACATCTTTACGGAAGCGGGTGTGTTTGTGAAGCGGTTTACTTCGGGCACACCACTGAATCAGCCTTGGGGATTTGCCATAGCTCCGAAAAACTTCGGTCCGCTGAGCAATACCCTGCTGATCTCGAACAACACCAACACGGGCACCATCAACGGCTTCAATCTTAAAACTGGCAAGTTTGTGGGCACGATCATGAACAAATCCAGCAAGCCGATCAAAATCAATCAGCTTTGGGGCATCGAGTTTGGCGGCGGAACAGCAAACAACGGGAAGACGAATCAACTCTTCTTCACCGCTGGACCAGGCAACAACGCGGATGGGTTGTTCGGAGTGATCGCGTTCAAGTAGTTGGTTTGATTTTTGCACTGTAGATTGAATCTTCAGTCTGCAACGGCCTGGGGCGGGTGCTGGTTCGAGTGTCCAGCACCCGCCGCCAGACCGGATTTTCTGAAAGGCACACCGAAGTCCTCGGGAAGCCCGACGAAATTGCGTCACGAGCAGGCTTCCTCACCTTAGCGTCCTGCCGCCCCGCTATTCCTGCTGTGGAAAATGTCGTATTGACGCGTCCTCGCGGCTGAGCGTAAGGTGCTGGCGAAGCTCCTGAGGGGGAAGCTTGGGAAGGTGAGTGTGTCTCACTTCGCCAATCGTCCCTCTGTCCGTCCTATTCCGCACGCGCACGGCGCGTTGCCCGCACACACGAGAAGTCTCGCTCGGCTGTCCGTCGCCTTCCAGAGTCAACTATCAAGATCGACCAGCCAAAACCAACGGCATTTCCAAAGGAGAACATGTGACCAAGCTCACGCTGAAGGCTGTCGTGTTGTTCGCAGTCGTCGTGGCATTTGAAGCACAATCCCAAAACTATCAGCCGCCGCCGCATTTCGACCACATCGTGATCATCGTCCAGGAGAACCGCACACCGGACAACATATTCGGGAGCAGCGCTATCGAACATCTCGGGTGCGGATTCGAGGATCCGTTCGAGCCGGGGGTTGACATCGAGAACGGCGGGCCGAACAAGGCGTCGAGCAACAACGGCGGGCCTCGGGCCTTCCTATGTCGCGACCATAGTCGACGCCGTCGGCAAGAGCACTTGCACGGATACAAACGGCCAAACCTATTGGCAGGATACCGCCATTTTCATCACCTGGGATGACTGGGGCGGTTTCTACGACCATGTTCCCCCGCCGGTTACCTACACCGGCACATACCAAAACGGCAAATGGACTTGTCCGGCCCCCAACGGTTGGGGTTGCGGCTACGTGTACGGCTTCCGCGTGCCCCTATTGGTGGTGTCGGCGTATACGCCGGCGCACACCATTTCCGGCGCAATCTCAGGGTCTCCTAGCTACCCACCACCGCCCGAGTGGACGCACGACTTCGGCAGCATTCTGAAATTCGCTGAGAATAATTTTTTCGGTAAGAACGCCCAGATTGCCCCGCCTGGCTACACTTACGCTGACTCCAACTCGCTTGACGCGGTTTACCAAGGAAATCCGGTTGTTCCGCTTTGGGACTTCTTTCTGGGGCCATATCGCAACTTCACGCCGATTTTGTCGACGAGCCCCTCCTACGACGCAAACTATTTTATGAACTACTACACAACAACTAACACCACGCCGATCGGGCCGGAGGACGGTGACCCTGACGACTGAGTCGCACGAAATCCTGAGTTAGCACTGAGCGGGTGTGGGGGGCGGCTATTTGGCTCCGTGCTTCCGCGTCGCCACTTGCAAGCAGTGGTATAGTGTTGGCGGTGGGATGGCCTCCCGTCACTCGCCAGTGGGGCCAGTTGGCCCGGACAAGGTGGTGCCGGGTGAGGTTCACGCAGTTGGTCGGAACGTTGGCGTTTGCCATCGCGATTATTGTGATACCTATGGCATGGGCCGACAGCGAATATAGCGTGCTGTATAACTTCGCGGATAGCAGAAACGGGGGACCGCCGCTGGCCACTCCTGCGTTAGACGCGAACGGCAACCTCTATGGGCCAGCTGCTGGGGGCACGGGAAACTCGAATTATTGCAATGGGCCCTGCGGAGTGATATACGGAATGACCCGGGGGGGCGACGGTAAGTGGACCGAAAGCGTAGCCCTGAATGTCAGTACTTACTACAACGGCGGCTGGCCCGACAGCCCCTTGGTCTTCGACAGATTTGGTAGCCTCTATGGCAGTCTGTCTAGCTACTGGTTCTTCCAGATGACGCCAAAAGACAGCGGCTGGGCCTTCGACTTGATCTATGAAGGCTACGGCACAGACGTCGGGGGAGTCATCCTCGATGGTGCGGGCAACCTTTACGGTGAACTCGGGGTCGAATCAGAGTACCGAACCACAGTCGGCGAACTGTCGCCCGGCTCTGCTGGCTGGGTCTACACTAACCTCTACAATTTTTGCGAGAAGGAGAATTGCCCTGACGGGGCTGAGCCTCGTGCTCCTTTTAGTTGGGATAGCAGGGGCAACTTGTACGGCACCGACTATGCCGGGGGCCTGCCCTGCTCTGACGGTTATGGCTGCGGAGCTGCCTTCCAGATGGCTCCCAACCAGGACGGCACTTGGGCCTACCACGTTATGCACCGTTTTGGGTCATTCAAGACAGACGGCTTCTATCCTTGGGGTGGGCTGGTGGTCGACGGCGAAGGCAACGCCTACGGAACAACGTATGAGGGGGGCCCGCACGGCCACGGCACCGTTTTCAAACTAAAGCGGACCAGCGGAGGTAAATGGCAGGAGACGATGTTGTATGGTTTCCCTAACGTGAGCCTGGGCGCTTACCCTTGGGGTGACCTAGTTCTCGATAAGTCGGGAAACCTGTATGGCGTAGCTAACGGCGGGAACACCTGCGGTTCCTATTTCTGCGGCGAGGTTTTCAAGTTGACGCCGCAGAAGAACGGCGAATGGAAGTACAGCGTTCTGCATTCGTTCAAGGGTTCGGACGGCGCGTATCCTTACGGCGTGGTCATCGATAAGCAGGGCAATCTGTTCGGCACTGCGTCGAGCGGCGGCAAATACAATACCGGCGTAGTCTTCGAAATCACCCCGTAAAATCGGTCGCGACCAGGGCGCATCGAATGTAAACCAAACGAATCGTTCCTGCTGCACTGTAAAAACTCCTGGAAAGTTTCAGGAACAGATCGGGCGGCGTCCCATTCCTTCAGCCGGACCACACCTGAGAGTTTGAAACCCAGTCTCTTCCAACAAATAGCCCTCGATAAATGGGGCCCGCAGAGCGTCGTCCAGCACAATATGTGTTGGCCCTGTTCGATGGCTTAGACGTCAGGCTGGATGCTGCGCCTAGATGGATAACTGGCAGGTGGAGAGTCGGCCTGCTACCATTTCAGCAATGCCACTTCGCCGGCCGACGGGGAAAAGTAAACAGCGCGCGCGTAAAGCTGGGGAGGGAGTCGTCCGTGACCGTGGGCGGCGTGCGGAATTGGTCATTATCACGGGGATGAGCGGCTCGGGCAAAGCCTCGGTGCTCAAGGCTTTCGAGGATCTGGGCTACTACTGCGTGGACAATTTGCCGGTGGCGCTGATTCCGCAGTTTGCCGAGTTGGCTGGCCAGTCTTCCGAGATCGAGCGCACCGCGCTGGTGGTTGACGTGCGCGAGGGCACGCAACTGGAAGCTCTGCCCGAGATCGTGAAATCGGTGCGGCGGGTTCTGCCCACCAAAATGCTTTTTCTCGAGGCCGCCGATTCGGTGCTGTTGCGCCGTTTCAGTGAGACCCGGCGTCCTCATCCGCTGGGCACCAAAACCACGGTGAAGGCATCGCTGGCCGCCGAGCGTCAGCATCTGCGGCGCATTCGGGCCATGGCGGATCTGGTAATCGATACTTCGAAGTTCAACGTCCACGAACTGCGATCTCATATCACGGAGCGCTTCCAGAAGCAGGAGTCGGGCAATAACATTCTGGTTTCGTGCGTGAGTTTCGGGTTCCGGCATGGGGTTCCGGAAGATGCGGATCTGGTGTTTGACGTACGCTTTCTGCCGAATCCTCATTTTGTGCCGGAGTTTCGTCCGCTGACCGGGCGCGATCCCAAGGTGGCGAAGTATATCCGGTCGTTTCCGCAAACCAAGGAATTCATCAGCCGGATTTCGAAGCTGCTGGTCTATCTACTGCCGCACTACATTCGGGAAGGCAAGAGTTATCTGACGATTTCTTTTGGTTGCACCGGGGGGCAGCATCGCTCGGTGATGATTGCGGAGGACGTCAGCAAACGCTTGCGCAAGGCCGGTTATCGAGTGAAGGTAGTGCATCGGGATAGTCCGGGATAGTAGTCGTTTCGTGGTTGGTCGTTGGTCAAGATCAACGCAAGGTCCCTCGACTTCGCTCGGGATGACAGGGTATGGTATTGCCAATTGCCAGCGACCGAAGACTAACGACGAACGACCAATGGCTGACGACTGAAGTAGAATGAAGACTTGCAACGCATGCTGATTTCATCCGTAGCAGGGCGGGTTGGGCTGCGCATGGGGAGCTTCCGATGCGGCAACTGACACGCCTCATACGATATGTGGCGCCTTACTGGTGGCCAGTAGGGGCGTCCGTACTGTTGATGGCGGCTGTGGGATTGCTGGATGCGTTCCGCCTGCTGCTGATCGGACCGATCTTTGACCACGTGCTGAACCCGGGTTCGCAATCTCGCGGGATGCAACTGTTTACGATTCCGGGCAGCGGGCGTGCCATCTTCCTGCAGCAGTTCGTTCCCTCGCACTTTCAGAATCCGTGGACCGTGGTGGCATTTGCCCTGGTCGCGGCTACCGTGCTGAAGGGAATTTGCGACTACGCGGGCACGTACCTGGTGAACTACGCCGGGTTCGGCATGATCACCGATTTGCGCAACGACCTTTACGATTCCATCCTGCAACGCTCGGCGGCGTTTTTTCATAAGCACACTACGGGAACTTTGGTTTCGACGATCGTCAATGATGTTGAGCGGGTGCAGTACGCAATGTCGAGCGTGCTAGCGGAATTTCTGCAGCAGTTTTTTACTTTCATCTTTACGGCGCTGGTGGTGGTGGCGCTGGGCAGAAAGTTTGCCTGGGTGCTGGTCTTGTTCGTGCCGGCGATTATCTTTTCGGCGGGAAGAATCGGGCGGCGAGTGCGGCATGCGACGAGACGAGGCCAGGACAAGCTGGCCGACATTCAGAATATTCTGCACGAGACGATTACCGGCAACCGCATCGTGAAGGCTTTCAGCATGGAGCGCTGGGAGATTGCGCGATTTCGGGATGCGGCACAGCGGCTATTCCGCGCGAATTTGCGTTCGGTGGCTGCGGTGGCCATCAGCTCGCCGTTAATGGATATTTTTGGCGCGATCGCCATTGCCCTGCTTCTACTGTTGGGACGCGAACAGATCAATCACCACGTTTTTTCGTCCGGCACGTTTCTGGCGTTTATCGTGGCTGTCTTCAAGCTGTACGATCCGGTGCGGAAGTTCGCGCTGTTCAACAATAATTTCCAGCAGGCGCTAGGAGCGTCTTCCGAAATTTTCAAGTTCATGGATACGGATGACGATGTAAAAGAGAAGCCTGGAGCTCGGCCATTGCCCCCGTTTTCGCGCAGCATCCGGTTCGAGAACGTTTGCTTCTCTTATGACTCAGAAGGCGAAGAGGGACGCGAAATTCTGCGCGATATCAATCTCGAGGTTCACGCCGGGGAGGTGCTCGCGGTGGTGGGATCGAGTGGCGCGGGTAAGAGCACGCTGGTGCATTTGATTCCGCGGTTCTTTGACGTGACTTCCGGGCGATTGACCATCGACGGACGCGACGTGCGCGATACGACATTGGCCTCGCTGCGTTCGCAAGTTGGGGTGGTGGCGCAGGACACTGTGCTGTTTAACGATACAGTACGGAATAACATCGCTTACGGACAGCCGGGCGTGCCGCAGAAAGCGGTGGAGGAGGCAGCTCACGCGGCCTTGGCGCACGACTTTATCATGGATCTGCCAAGCGGCTATGACACCGTGATTGGCGAGCGCGGCGTGCGGCTCTCGGGCGGAGAGCGGCAGCGTATTGCCATTGCGCGGGCGCTGCTCAAGAACGCTCCGATTTTGATTCTCGATGAAGCCACGTCGGCGTTGGATAGCGAATCAGAAGCCCTGGTGCAGTCGGCGCTGCACAATCTGATGATTGGACGCACGGTGGTGGTGATTGCTCATCGGCTTTCGACGGTGAGGCGCGCGGATCGAATTGTGGTGCTCGAGAACGGGACGACTGCGGATATTGGGCCGCACGAGGAGCTCATGAAGAAACTGGGCACGTATCGCCGCTTATACGAGTTGCAATTTGCGGAAGCGGAACCGCCGAGACCGGAAGTGCATGCGGAGTGAGTTTTAGGTTGAGTTTGTTTCTGGGCTTGCACGGGCGTGGACGCCCGCGGCTACACTGAAATATGTCGATCCGCTCCATGACCGGGTTCGCGCAGGTGAAAGGGCAGGTCAACGGCCAGTTCGGTTTCACTTTGTCGCTCAAGTCGGTGAACCATCGGTTTCTTGATATACATTTCCGCATGCCCTCCGATAGCGACGACTTGGAGATGAAGCTGCGGCGGCGGTTGAAGGAGAAGATGGCTCGCGGCCATGTCGAGCTGACTCTGAATATGGAACGCGGCGTGAGCGAAGGCTTTTCACTGAACCGGGAGCTCGTGGGCGGTTATATTCAAGCATTTCGCACTGCGGCCGTGGAGTTCGGGTTAGCGGCGGAGCCGGATCTCAACGCAATTCTTCGCGTACCGGGCGCACTGGAGTCCGAAGCCTTGCCGGTCGACGATGGATTGGAGGCGGCGGTTCTTTCCAAGATGGAAGAGGCGCTGGCCCGGTTGAATCAAATGCGCGAGGAAGAAGGGCGCGGCACGGAGCGCGAATTGCGCGAGCGCATGAAGCATGTGCAGCAAGCCCGCGAAGGCGTGGAGAAGCACCGCCAGGCCGTTTTGCAAACCTATACCGAGCGCTTGAAGACACGGCTGCAGGAGTTGATCGGCTCACAGATTGAACCGGAACGCATCCTGCAGGAAGCGGCGCTGCTGGTCGATCGGAGCGACATTCAGGAAGAGTTGGTGCGGTTGGATCAACACGTGAGGCATCTCCTGGGCCTGCTCGATGAAGGTGGAGAAGTCGGCAAGAAGCTGGATTTTTTGCTGCAAGAGATGAACCGCGAGGCTAATACCTTGCTTTCCAAAACCTCGGGTTTGGCCGGCGAAGCTATGAAAATCACTGAGCTTGGATTATCCATGAAAGCGGACATCGAAAAGGCGCGCGAGCAGGTACAGAATCTCGAATGACCACCGTCTACATCATTTCGGCGCCTTCGGGCTCGGGCAAGTCGACGCTGGTGGACAAAGTTCGGGAGATCGTTTCCGGACTGGATTTTTCCGTTTCCTACACCACTCGTCCGCCGCGAGGGAATGAGCAGAATGGGCTTGAATACTATTTCGTACCGCGCTCTGAGTTTGATGAAATGGTGCGCAAGGACGAATTCCTGGAGCATGCCGATGTATTCGGCCATTGCTACGGCACGGCGAAACGTTTCCTGCGTCAGGCTGAACGGAACGGGCGCGACTTGCTGCTCGACATCGACGTGCAAGGTGCAGAGCAGATCAAGCGCAAGCTTCCTGAAGCGGTGAGTATTTTTATTATGCCGCCGGATCGCAAGATTTTGGAGTCGCGTCTGCGCAAGCGTAGTCTGGATGCGGAAGAAGTTATCCAGCGCCGGTTGGTCACGGCCAGTCGTGAGATTGAGAATTATGAGAAATACGACTATATTCTGGTTAACGACCGTCTTGATGAATCCATCCAAGCGCTGACGGCGATCCTGCTCGCGGAACGGCTCAAGCGCTCGGGGATTCACGGATCCGCTGACGATGCAGAAACGCTGGCCAAGGCCGAAGGTTGCCGCTTGAGCAACATCCGGGAACGCCTGCAGCCGATCATAGCTTCGTTTGCGACCGCAGCGACTTCGGGCGGACGCTAGCACAGGGGAGAACACAATGAAGTTGATTGAAGGGTTCGACAGCAACTATCGATACATTCTGGTAGCCGCTCGCCGCGCACGACAACTACAAGGCGGTGCGCCCCCGGTAATCGAAACTCACTCCCGCAAACCCTGCAGAATTGCGCAGGATGAAATCAAAGCCGGCAAGGTGAAATGGGTGATCCCGGAAACGCCCAAGTCGCCAGTCGAAGTAGTCAGCGAAATGCTCGACAAGGCGTTGGGGCAAGAATAAGGCTCGCAATTGCCGGCTGCCGATCGGGTATGCTTCGGTATGGAGCAATCGGCAATTGGAAATTGAACATCGGCAATCATGAAAATCGCTCTTGGCGTCAGCGGCGGCATTGCGGCGTATAAGGCGGCGGACATTGTCCGCCTGCTGCAAGATCGCGGCGTTCGCGTGCAGGTCATCATGACTCACGCTGCCCAGGAATTCATCCGGCCTCTCACCTTTGCGGCACTCTCTGGCGAAAAAGTCATTACCGACATGTTCGGCGCGGGTGCGGGCGAGCATCCGAATATTGATTCTGCGGTCGAGCATATTGCGGTGGCACAATCCATCGATGCGCTGCTGGTTGCGCCAGCAACTGCCGACGTTCTTGCCAAATTCGCGCAGGGCATCGCCAGCGACTTTCTCAGCACGCTTTATCTGGCAACCACGGCGCCGGTCGTAGTCGCGCCGGCCATGAACGTCAACATGTGGGACCATCCCGCTACGCAGGCGAATCTTGAGATTTTGAAAAAGCGCGGCGTCAGAATCGTGGAACCGGGCACTGGATATTTGGCTTGCGGTATGACGGGCCCTGGACGCCTGGCAGAGAACGAGGCTGTCGTAGCAGCCGCGCTTGAAGCGCTGGGCGCTTCACAGGAATTGGCGGGCGAAACGGTGCTGATCACGGCTGGCCCTACTCGGGAGAAGATTGATCCGGTACGATATCTTTCCAATCGCTCCAGTGGTCGGATGGGATACGCATTGGCCGAGGCCGCATTGCGGCGTGGAGCGCGAGTGTTACTGGTGAGTGGGCCGACTGCTGTGACGCCGCCGGGCGCGGCTGAAGTCACGCGCGTAGAGTCGGCCGAAGAGATGCGACAAGCGGTTTTGAAGCTGCTGCCACAGGCAACGATCGTGATCAAAACAGCGGCCGTCTCTGACTATCGTCCAAAATCTCTGGCCTCGCAAAAGATCAAGCGCAGCGGACCCATGACGCTTGACCTTGAGCCTACGGTGGACATCCTGGGCGAGATCGCGCGACACAAACAGTCGCAATTGGTAATTGGCTTTGCCGCTGAAACCCAGAACGCCCTGGAAAACGCGCGCAAGAAGCTGGCCTCGAAGTCGCTCGATGCTATCGTCGTGAATGACGTTTCGCGCGAAGGCGTGGGCTTCGACACGGATCGAAATGCGGTCACCATTATCACTGATCACGAAGTAACCGAGGTCCCGGAGACCACGAAGTGGGAAGTCGCGCAACGTGTGCTCGACCAAGTGGTGCGGCTGCGAAATCTGAAGCCCGCGCTGAAAACTTAGACTTCGCTGAGAACCGTCATCTGAGAACTGGGAACTGCTTTTACATGCCCGATATCCTGGATCCTCAACTTAAGCGCCACCTTTCCGAACGTATTCGCTACTACAACGAGTTGGGCATTTACGATTTTTACCGCCGCGAGCCCGCGGAAGCTAACCTCGACGCGTTGCAAGACAAAGCAATTCTTGAGAATCCCTCAATCCGGGCAGAAGAGCGAGACTTGATGACCCCAAGATCCAAAGCCGCGATCGCGCTACTGGTGGAAGAGAATATTTTCGAAGTGGCAAACCCGAAACCTGAATCAGGAGTGATTGATCCTGTGCAGGCATTGCGCCTGATTCGTGAGGACTTGGGCGATTGCACGCGTTGCCGCCTGCACAAACAGGGACGCAAGCAAATAGTGTTCGGGGTGGGCAACCCTAAAGCCGAACTGATGTTTATCGGCGAAGCTCCGGGCGCGGATGAAGACCAGCAGGGCGAGCCATTCGTTGGCCGCGCGGGACAGTTGCTCAACAACATGATCAAGGCCATGGGCCTGCGGCGTGAAGACGTTTACATCGCGAACATCATCAAGTGCCGTCCTCCGGGAAACCGAACGCCCGAGCGGGATGAGTGCGAGACCTGCTCTCCGTTCTTGATGCGGCAGATCGCAACCATTAAACCGAAGGCGATCGTAGCGCTGGGAGCGGTCGCGGCGAAGACTCTCCTGGCGATCAATGCGCCCATGTCCGAGTTTCGCGGACGCTGGTTCGATTTCCGTGGCACTAAGCTTGCCGTCACTTATCATCCTGCGTTTTTGCTACGCGATCCGCGGCAGAAGAAAGAAACTTGGAAAGATCTGCAGATGGTGATGAAAGAATTAGGAATGGCCATACCGGCGAAAGCAGAGTAATTCTTCGCCAGGAATCACGGTCCATGACGCCCGCGCCTACATTACAGCCGGAATGGCGCGGTCAAAAGTCTCGCTGGCAACATTACCGCCGCCCATACTAGCTCCAACACTCCGTGAACCGCAATCCCGATCAGCCGGAACGGCAGGAGCAGCAACCACACGATCGGATAGAGCACCAGCGCCAGCAGAGCCAGCGGCCAGCACAACACGAACAGCAGGCACCAGAGGAGGAATGTAAACATGACAGGCTCTCCTTGTCGTCTAGTGTAATTTACGCAGATTCCGGCCGAAAAGTTCGGGGAAAATCAGGCTTCAGGTTTGACGCTTGCGCCATCCACCAAATATTTCTGGAGGAAGGCCAACGTCCGCAACCCAGCGTCGCGCCAGATTTCGCCGCCGAAACCATGCCCCACCCCCGGATAGATCTGCATTTCGTAAGCGATCTGCTTCTTCTCGAGGAGTTGCTGCAAGTGGTAGGCTTCTTCGACCGGGACGGTTTTGTCCTGGTCACCGTGCAGGATAAGTACGGGACACAAACGCCGTGCAAAGAATTTCATCTCTTTAGGCATGCCACCAAAGAACTCGACCACGGCCTGAATGCGCGAGTCGATGGCCGAAGCCGACAGCGCGAGATATGCACCCAGAGAAAATCCTAGCAATCCGATGCGCTCGGAATCGACTTGCGGCTGGCGGGCGACGAAGCTGACTGCGTCCCACAAAGTTTTCATCCATAGCGGAAAGTGGCGGAAGATGGTTTGCAGGCCATCGATCTCGGTCGTGGCCGTGCGATCGAAATAATGGAGCACGTAAACTGCGAAGCCTTGCTCGGCCAAAAGGCTCGCTGGGTCGGCCATCGAGGCGTGTCCGCCCCCGGACCCATGCAGTCCGATTACTGCGGGAAAGCGCTGTCCGATTGCGTTAGGCAGAAAACAATCCAGACGAATGTCTTTGCCGCCGCTCTCGAATGAAACTTGGGATTGAGTGATGGGATACATGAAGGCCAGCAGTTGGCACTCAGGCGCCGGAGGATTCTCGCAATCCTTTCGCGGGACCAAATGCTCAGTGCCAAATGCTAAAGGCTCGTTGCCGCACTCTCAACACCAGCCAACTTCGCTAGCGACTCGCCATAGGGTGCCCGTGCGATTCCGCGCTCGGTCACAATCGCAGTCACGTACTTCGCCGGGGTCACGTCGAATGCGGGGTTCTCCACTCCTACTCCGTCGGGAGTCATCTGCTTGCCCGCGATGTGCGTGATTTCTTTTTCGTTGCGCTGTTCAATTGGAATCTTACTGCCGTCCGGCGCGTCGAAATCGATGGTCGACAGGGGCGCGGCCACGTAGAAAGGAATATCGTGTTCCTTCGCCAACACAGCAACGGAATAAGTCCCGATTTTATTCGCCACATCGCCATTGGCCGCGATGCGATCCGCGCCGACCACAATCGCTCCGATCTTGCCCTGCTTCATGATCGCGCCGGCCATGTTATCGGAAATCACGGTCGTGGGAATGCCGTCCTTCATCAGCTCCCACGCGGTCAGCCGCGACCCTTGCAGAAAAGGACGAGTCTCGTCGGCATAGACATGGAGTTTTTTTCCCTGCTCGATTGCGGCACGGAACACTCCGAGCGCCGTGCCATAGCCGCAAGTCGCAAGCGCACCTGCGTTGCAGTGGGTGAGCACGCCTCCACTCGCGGGCATGAGGGTTGCGCCGAAGCGTCCCATCGCCTGGTTGGCAGCGATATCTTCGGCGTGCATGCGCTGTGCTTCCGCGACGAGAGCTTGCTTGATCTGTGGGAGCGGGCGTACTCGAAGCGTTTCGAACTTATCGCGCATGCGGCGGATGGCCCAGAATAAATTGACCGCGGTAGGGCGCGTCTTGCCTATGACTTCGCAGATCTGGTCAAACTCACGCTTCAGATCGCCACCTGTTTCGGCTTTTGAGTTCTTCATCCCCAGAGCGATGCCCATGGCCGCAGCCACACCAATCGCCGGAGCGCCGCGCACCACCATGTTGCGAATGGCGTCGGCAACCTGCTCGTAATTTTTGCAGGTGACGTAGGTTTCTTCGGTGGGCAGCTTCGTCTGATCGATGAAGCGTACGCCCTTGTCAGTCCATTCCAAAGTTTGAATCATATGTCGATTGTCGGCACGGCGATTGTGCTCAAGCCTTGTGTACTTCGCAGCGATTCCGCGGCATGTTCGTCACCGCGGGCCTTCCGCATAACTCGCAAGTGGCAGCCACTGCGAAGATGGGCGGAGATGTCTCGTCCTTCCGCTGTAAGTGTTCCTTGCGCACATCGGTTGCGGTGAAGATCGAAACAAACGGCGCGGGTGCGGCTGCTTTCTCCACATTCGGACGGCCCTTGGCCTCTTCGCGCTCCACCAGACACATCGCGCCGGCAATTTCAAATCCAAATTCACGTGCCGCTTCGATGGCCTGAATCGTGGACGCGCCTGTGGTGCAAACATCGTCCACGATCACGACGCGTGCGCCCTTTTCTCGAAAGCCTTCGATCCGCTGCCCCGTGCCATGCTGCTTCTCAGCTTTGCGGACGAGAAAACCATGAATTTCGCCACTGGTCACGGCTACCGCCACCACGACCGGATCGGCTCCCATGGTCAAGCCACCGATGGCCTGGGGGCGCCATCCGCGCTGCCGAATTTCTTCGAGAAACACCTGGCCGGTGAACTGGGAACCGCGCGCGTCCAAAGTTGTGGTGCGGCAATCGATGTAGTAGTCGCTCTGCCCGCCCGAGGAGAGTTTGAACTCTCCCAGACGAAAAGATTTGGTTGCCAGCAGACGCAAGAGTTCCTGACGGGCGGAAGACATGGAAAATCTAAGATAACATGAAGCGGGGTTCGGGCTTCAGGTTCCAGGCTTCAAGCTTTGCAAGTCAATTTACGGTCGTTCCCGAAGCCTGACGCCTACCTTAAACGGGTCACTGATTGAGCCTTTCCAGATGGCGGAATCCGCCGGTCCCTATGAAAAGCAAAACTGATAGCGTGGCGTTGTATGCGACGTGCATAATCAGGCTGGCCGCAACGGACTTGGTTACAGCGCGAGCGATGGTCAGCGCAAGTCCCACGATAAATATCACTAGCACCGGCCCCCAGGCGCGTCCCAGTTGCGGAGCGTGAATCAGGCCAAAACTCGCTGCCGTCGCGAGCACCGCGATCGCGATACCAAACTGGCGAACCAGCACGGGATAAAGAAATCCGCGAAAGAACAGTTCTTCAAGCAGCGGCGCAAAGGTTATCCCGAAAAGAGACAAAGCCCATGCTTCGCCGGGCGTCCGAAAAAAGCGGTCCATTGGAAGTTCTTTTGGCATGGGAAGAACGTGGGCGATCCCTTGCAACGCAAACGACAACACGATCCCGGCCAGCAAAAAGTTTGACCAATGTTTCGGCCAGTTCCATCGGAGGGCCTGCCAGAAATCCCGGCCCGGCTCTCGCTTCACAATCGAAACCATGAACGCGAGGACCAAGAGATAGGCCAGTCCTTGCCCGGCCACAGTCACCAGCGGATAGGCCACGACTTGGAGGAACGCGGCCTTAGGATATAGAAATCTCTGGGCAGCGAAACCCACCACCGGGAGAAAAACGACAACTGAGACGAGGGTAAGCAACACGATTTGCAGCACATCCCATCCGCTCCAAACCGGGTTCTCGGAAGGGATCTCGACTACGGGCGCCGGCTGTTCCGGCACCGGAAGCAAACCAGGATCAGACAACGGATTTGGAGGTGAGGACACGCGATTCAGAATTGCAGCTGAGACATTTTGAATCTACACGAAAAAGAAAAGCTATGCCCGGCTCCCAGCAGCGTTTGTCTCAGCGAGCTTTTCCTGGCGACCCTGGCGATAAGAGCTTTTCATCGCAGAGGGCGCGGAGAAGACCTCGCGGAGTACGCGGAGAACATCCTCAACACCCTTACGCCAGCAATTCCTGTGTCGAAGTCTTTCTTGATCTTCCATTAAAATACGCCGCCAGCGCCTGCCCGGTATATGACTTCTTATTTCGCGCGACCTGCTCGGGCGTGCCTTGGGCGACGATGCGTCCGCCATCTTCCCCGCCCTCAGGGCCGAGGTCGATAATCCAGTCGGCGTTGCGGATCACATCCAGATTATGCTCGATAATCACGACCATATTTCCCAGGTCGGTCAGGCGATGCAGCACGTCCAGCAACTTCTTGACGTCGTCAAAGTGCAGGCCAGTTGTGGGTTCATCTAGAAGATACAAAGTCTTCCCGGTCTGCCGTTTGCTTAGTTCGCGGGCCAGTTTGATGCGTTGCGCTTCCCCGCCAGACAGCGTTACCGCCGATTGACCCAGGTGAATGTATCCCAAACCTACATCGACCAGCGTCTGCAGTTTCTGCCTCACTTGCGGAATGTTCTCGAGAATCGGCAATGCGTCCGATGCCGGCATTTCGAGCAAATCCGCGATGGAATATCCTTTGTACTTCACGGCGAGGGTTTCATGGTTGTACCGGCGACCGCCGCAGACTTCGCAAAGCACGTAGACATCGGGCAGGAAACTCATTTCAATGCGTCGCTGGCCCTCGCCCTGACAAGCTTCGCAACGTCCGCCAGTCACGTTGAAAGAGAACCGCCCTGGCTTGTAGCCTCGTTCCCTCGATTCGGGCAACATGGCGTAAAGGTCGCGGATCTGCGCAAAGACTCCGGTGTAGGTTGCCGGATTCGAACGGGGAGTGCGCCCGATCGGAGACTGATCGATACGAATGACCTTGTCGATGTTCTCCGCGCCTGAAATCGCTCTGTGGGCGCCAGCTTCTTCGCGCGAGCGGTACAGAGTCCTGGCCAACGCGCGATAGAGAATGTCGTTGACTAAGGTCGATTTGCCGGAGCCCGAGACTCCTGTCACCACGGTCATCACACCCAGTGGGAAGGTGACGTCGATGTTCTTCAAGTTGTTTTCACGCGCGCCCAGGATGGTGATGCCCGCGCCGTTCGTCGGCCGCCGCTCCGTCCGCATTTCGATCTGGACTCTGCCCGAGATATAGGCTCCGGTGAGAGAGCCCGGTACTTCCATGATTTCTTCCGGCGTGCCGTGGGCCACGAGTTCCCCTCCGTGCCGCCCTGCGCCCGGGCCGAGGTCGATCACATAATCCGCTCGCCGGATGGTTTCCTCGTCATGCTCAACCACCAACACCGTGTTGCCTAGATCGCGCAGCTCTTCGAGCGCTTTCAACAACCGTGCGTTGTCCCGGTGATGCAAGCCGATCGATGGCTCGTCGAGCACATACAACACGCCTCTCAGCTTGGATCCGATCTGCGTGGCCAAGCGGATGCGCTGTCCCTCACCACCAGAAAGCGTGGCGGCTGAGCGATCAAGTGAGATATAGCCCAATCCGACGGCGTTCAGAAACTGCAGCCGTTCCACAATCTCATGCACCACGCGGCCTGCGATGGCAGCCTCTCGTCCGGTGAGTTCGATCTTCTTGGCCAATTCCAATGAACGCGAAACCGGCAGCCCGGTAAAGTCCGCGATCGACAGACCGTTGACTTTCACCGCCAGACTCTCCGGACGCAGCCGCTGCCCGTGACAGGCGGGACATTCCGTTGCCGACATATAATCAAGCAAGAAATCGCGGTAGCTCTCGGACGTGGATTCCTCGAGCACTCGCTTCAGGTAGGTCAGAATTCCACTGAAACCGGTCTTACCGCCTTTACCCGCTTCGCCGAACAACAACAGATTTTGCACCTTCTCCGGAAACTTTTCGAAAGGCGTGCTGAGGTCCAAACCATGCGCAGTGGCTGCGATTTGGAGCATGTGGATGAGATTTTGCGAGGCCGATCCGGGCCCTAATCCGCCATCGAGCAGCGGCTTCGACCAGTCGACAATCACTTTCGCAGGATCAAAATCGTAGCGGCTCCCAAGTCCGTGACATTCGGGGCAAGCTCCATACGAGCTGTTAAACGAGAACGACCGAGGCTCCAGTTGCGGCACGCTGATTCCGCAATCGGGACACGCCAAGCGCTCCGAATAAAGTTGTTCCTCGCCGCCCACCACCGCAACCTGCACCAGCCCGCCTGCCAGCTTCATCGCCAGTCCGACGGAAAGCTCAAGCCGATGCTCGATTCCCGGCTTTACCAGCAAACGATCGATCACTACCTCGATGGTGTGGTTTTTCCGCCTGTCGAGGGCAAGGTCGTCATCGAGATTCACTAACTCTCCGTCTACCCTCGCCCGGGTGAAGCCGTGTTGCACCAGCTTCTCCATCTCTTTCTTGAACTCGCCTTTGCGCCCGCGCACAATAGGCGCCAAGACCATCACCCGGTCTTCGGGAGTCAGGGCCATCACGCGTTGCACGATCTGGTCCGCCGTCTGCCGGCTTATCGCCCGCCCGCACTTCGGACAGTGCGGCACTCCGACGGAAGAGAACAAAAGACGAAGATAATCGTAGATTTCCGTGATCGTTCCGACGGTGGAACGAGGGCTCCGGCTGGTGGTCTTCTGCTCAATCGAGATCGCTGGACTCAGCCCATCAATGGCATCCACATCGGGCCGTTCCATCTGGTCCAGAAACTGGCGAGCGTACGCCGAGAGCGTTTCCACGTAGCGCCGCTGGCCCTCCGCATAGATGGTGTCAAACGCCAGAGAAGATTTTCCCGATCCGCTGAGGCCGGTGATCACAGTCAAGCTATTGCGGGGAATCTCGACGTCGATGTTCTTGAGATTATGCTGGCGCGCCCCGCGCACCGAAATCTTCGTAATGGCCATAAACCGCGAAAGTAATACCCTTCAGTGACCTTCCGTAATGTGGACGGGTGCACAGAGATGTTGGAAAGTGGAGGTGCGCAGCTCTACTCACGTATCTTATTTGCAAACAGTGGCAAGCGTCAACGCAGGTAGATTCGGGGAGCGTGCCGACATTAACCGAGAGCGGCAATTCGTAAGAGGGCAGGGACCTTGGGTAGTTTATTGAGCGTTGGCATCCTCTGTTTCACCGTAGTCACCGTGCTGGCAATTGGAATTTTATCCGCCTACGGCTTCGTCATCGGAATTCTTCACAGCTTCGCAGGCCAGTCTCGACAGCGCCCTTCTGAACGGCCTGTGCTCGCTCCCCAAGCCCGCGCCGCCCACGCTGGCGGACGCTAGCCTATCCGCTCGGCCCGGCGAGCGCCTAGAAGCAGCTAACAAGCTAAGTTTAAGCTAACTGGCTAGTTCTGCGGCTGGGCCGGATTGGTTGAACCGGGCTGGACCGGCGGTGCACCGCCAGGATTCGGGAAAGGCCGCATTCCGGGCGGAACTCCGGGTTGAACTCCCTGTTGCTGCATCTGCTGCTGCCGTTGCTGCAGTTCCTGCAGGAGTTGTTCCGGCGTTTTGACGTTTTGCTGGCCGTCTTGTTGCTGCTGGTCGTCGGTCGCAGCCTGGTCGTCCCCTTGGTCAGTTTGGTCGGTCTGATCGTCGGTCTGCGCATCATCGGTAGAATCAGTGGAATCGTCCGTAGCGTCCTCTTGGGCGTCTTCCCCTTCAGCGACAACCGTATTGGCACCGCCAGGGGCGGCCATCGGCGTCATGGGACGGGCAAACACGTTCTGGTTGCTGGCACTCGCCTGCTCCGTAGCCGGAGGCGGAGTGCTTTCAGCCGGGCTGCCCGACTTGGCCATCAGAATCACGCGATCCAGAGCGCCCGGGTCGGTCGCCGACCCCAGAAGAAGGTAATTGAAGTGCGAACCGTTGAGCAGTAACGCCAGTACATCACGGGGCGGAGCCGGACCGAAATGTCCCACCACGCGCTCCGGAGCCGTACCGGGGAGCTCTATTGTCGCACCCGTCTGCACCCGAACCGCTTTCAAGATGTCGCCCAGGGTAGAATTCTGAGCCGAAATGGTTAATTGGCCACCTTGAAATGAGACCTGAGGAGGAGTCGCTGGTAGCTGAGCCAGAGTAGGCGGCGGAGCTGGCGGTTGAGGGGCAGGCTGGTCTTCTGTCACTGGCGGGGCAGTTGTGGCCCGCCGTCGCTTGGCATAGGCCGGGGCCAGCAGCACCAAACACGCTAGGCTCGCGATGAACAGAGACTTCGGCTTCAAAGGTCCACCTGCCATGGGAACGCGCGTACCGTCCAGTCTTGCGGAAATTCGCAATGAATCGGCTCGCGCCCCTAAATTGTAGCACTGCCAGCCAGCCTGGGCCTACATTGTAGAGATATAGCTAGCTATGTCTCTACAGGCCTTATTTATTGTCGCGGCGCGTAATAGCCCCTTCGGGAGCGCACTTGAAGATCCTTCTTGAGGGCGGTGATCTCTATCGGGCGGTAGCGGCCGTCGGCCTCGAAATCGGCCGGATGATAAGAAACGATGTATTGGCTCCGAAGCTCGTCTTCGATCGCCGAAAACGAGTTCTTGATGTCCTTCATCTTGAACGGGAAGAAGGCACGTCCACCGGTCGCGTCTGCGATGCGCTGCAGAACTTTGTCGCCGCGCAGGATGAGGCCGCTGTCATCGGTTGAAATGGCGTAAATGATGACTTCCGCTCGCTGCGCCATCTCAATCGCCTGCGCCTCGGTGAAATCACTCTGATTGTCCTCGCCATCACTCACCACGACGATGGCCCGACGCGAAGGATGGTCCTCGCGATCCTTGATCAAGTTGTCGTGGCAGGCTCGATAAATAGCGTCGTAAAGTGCAGTTCCACCGCCGTCCTGTAAACGGTGCACCGCCGCCGAGAGCAATGCGGCATTGTCCGTGAAGTTCTGCATCATTTTACTTTGCCCGTTGAAACCCACAACGAAGGCCTTGTCAAAATTCGGGCGCACCGTGTTCTGCAAAAAAGTGACGGCTGCATCCTGTTCGAAGTCGAAACGTCCACGCACCGATCCGCTGGTGTCGATCAAGAGTCCGAGTTCTATCGGCAGGTCGGTCTCGCGGCGGAAATTCACAATCGATTGCGGCGGCTTGTGATCGTCGAGAATCGCGAAGTCCTTCTCATCGAGGTTGCGCACGAACTTGCCATGTTTGTCGGTGGCGATGAACAATACATTGACTTCGTCGACTCGCTTCTTGATGGTGAGAACGGAATCATCGGGCTGGCCGGAATCCAAACTGGAAGCAGGCGCTGCGACCAACGCGTTGCTTGGTGCGAGATAATTCACCTGCGCCCGCAGCGACAGCCCGGCTACGGCCACAAACACTCCCGCGAGCAAAAAATACTTTCCTATGTACTTCATTCCACGTCCAGTCCCGCTTACGACCTTAGCCCTCTATCCAGCCCATTCTTCACACCTTATTAGATGCACGCCATGGGCCGAAGCACCCGTCAGATGCCGGTTTTGCTCATTAGAACTCTAGGAGACACTTTAGCAAATGCCAAGTTACAAAAGGAGCACTCAATGGTCATAGGCCGTTTCAGCTTCGGTGCCCACATCGCGATATTTGGAAGCTCATTCCACGTCTCACCCAATCACAGGGTAAAATAGCTCCGCTAACCAAAAGGAGATTTTATGAAAACTCTGCTATCCACCTTCCTCGTGTGCGCCCTCATGCTGCCCGCGTTCGCTGCTGACGACAGCACGGAAGTTGACCGGTGCGAGAACGCCGGCCATGTGCTTAAAGAAATTCTCAACGTCCCCGAGGACATCCCTCAGGACCTGCTCGATAAAGCCGAATGCGTCGTCGTCTTACCCTCCGTGAAAAAGGCCGCGTTTGTCGTCGGCGCCAGCTATGGCCGCGGTGTCATGATCTGCCGAAGCGGAATCTCGTATACCGGACCCTGGGGACCGCCCGCCATGTATGCGTTGGAAGGCGGCAGCTTTGGCTTCCAGATTGGCGGCCAGGCTACGGACTTCGTTCTCCTGGTAATGAACCCGGCAGGCGCGCGATCGTTGCTGAAAAGCAAGGTCAAGCTGGGAGCCGACGCCTCGGCTGCCGCTGGTCCAAAAGGACGTACCGCCGAGGGTGCGACCGACATCGTGATGACCGCCGAGATTCTCTCCTACTCGCGCAACAAGGGATTGTTTGCCGGAGTCTCGCTCGAAGGTTCCACCTTGCGCTCGGACGGCAGCGCCAACGAAAAGTTGTACGGGAAGAAGGTCAGCGCAAGAGACATCATCCGCAACGGAAAGGTGAAAAGCCCTGCTTGCGCAGCGGAGTTGATCGCCCTATTGAACGAGAAGTCGCCCAAGAACCGCTCTGATCCAAAATCGCTGAAATAGTTGTGTACAGTCGGACTGGATTACCTGTGTGGGACGGGTCTCTGACCCGTCCCGCTCGAGCGCTGCTCGACTCTGATCTCGACAACTAACCATGAACTCTGCTACTCCGACCCGCTGTCCCTGGCCAAGCGGCGATCTCTCCATCCGCTACCACGATGAAGAGTGGGGCACTCCCACTCACGACGACGCGATTCTGTTCGAGTTCCTCATACTTGAAGGCGCCCAGGCCGGTCTAAGCTGGGACACCATCCTCAACAAACGCGAAAACTATCGCGCGGCGTTCGACAACTTCGACGCCAAGAAGATTGTGCGCTACGACCGCCGCAAAGCCCAACGCCTGATGAACAACGCAGGCATCGTCCGCAATCGTCTGAAGATTGCGTCTGCTTTACAAAACGCGAAAGCATTTCTCAAAGTACAAGACCAGTTCGGATCATTCGACGCCTACATCTGGCAATTTACCGGCGGATCGCCGCGAGTGAACTCCTGGCGCTCAGCCAAGCAGGTTCCAGCACGTACCGCAGAGTCCGATGCCATGAGCAAGGACTTGAAAAAGCGTGGATTCTCGTTCGTCGGCACCACAATCTGCTACGCCTTCATGCAGGCCGTGGGCATGGTGAACGACCATTTGACCAGCTGTTTCCGCTACTCTGAGTTACGCCGATGACCTTCCGAACAGCAATTCACTTCGCCGAACCGCCCGGCACGTCGAAGCCGTAGCTCTTCAACACATCGCCGATGGCAGCCGTCTTGACGAACGCCAAGAACTGTCGCGCCGTCTCCTTGTTTTTCGACGAGGTGAGAATGACGCATGCCTGTTCGATCGCGGGATATTCGCTGCTGGGAACCTCGACATAGCGCCCCTTATCTTTCATATTCGGAGACAAGGCCAGTGCCAGGGCGACAATGCCCGCATCGGCCGCGCCCGAGACCACAAACGACGCAGTCTGCGAAATGTTTTCGCCGAGCACAAACTTGTCTTTCACTTTTTCGTAGACCTTGTCGTTTTGCAGCGCCGCCACGGCCGCCTGCCCATAGGGAGCATGTTGTGGGTTGGCGACGGCAATTTTCTTAACCGAAGGATCGAGCAGCACCTGCATTCCGGGACTCAGATCGAGTTTCGACTCGTTTCTGACCCAGATCACGATCTTGCCCTTCGCATATTCGTAGTAGCTTCCCGGCTCGGTCAATCCAGCATCTTGCAGTTTCTTTGCGTAGTCGAGATTCGCCGAAAAGAACATGTCAAAGGGAGCGCCGTTCTGAATCTGTTGGAAAAAATTCCCCGACGAACCGTAGGTAAGCTTGACGGCTTTTCCCGTTTCCTTCTGGAATCGGGCGGCCACATCTTGCATGGCAAACTGAAGGTCAGCAGCCGCCGCCACGGTGATTTCCTGTGCCCCACACAATTGCGAAATGGAGCTGACCAATAGAACCGCAATCAGGCTCAGCCTTCGAACGCTCATGCGCAATCTCCCGGGCTTATAATAAGTCATGCCAATCTCAGCCAGAAACAAACTGCGTGGAAAAATCGAAGAAATTCAGCTCGGCGATATTATGGCCCATGTTGTCGTTCGGGTCGGCGACAACCTCATCGAGAGTGCCATCACCCGTCGCAGCGCCGACGAACTCAAGCTCAAGAAGGGTGATACCGTCAGCGCGGTGGTCAAAGCGACTGAGGTCATG
The DNA here is from genome assembly GCA_035601995.1 of Terriglobales bacterium. Classification (GTDB taxonomy): domain Bacteria; phylum Acidobacteriota; class Terriglobia; order Terriglobales; family Acidobacteriaceae; genus JABDBE01. The sequence continues at coordinate 77,104 of DATNNE010000111.1, read as the reverse complement.
ATTCAGAAAGACTGATCGACTCACTGCACGTCCACAATCTTCAGCGTCGTTACCTGCCGAACCCATCGCGCCATCCTTTTTTCATCGGGTATCACGACGCGATATGGCCCCTCCTTTTCATCCAGCGGCTTTCCGTCTTTCAGGAAAGCCAGAACAGTCTGCTTATCCGTGAAAGCCGGGTCGAGTTCGGGCAGGGCAATCACGACACGATAGCTGTCAGCCGCTTCCACCAGCAAATATGAAGCCAGGCGCTTTCCCTTTAGACTCGCCCCAAACTCAACTCCGGCTTTTTCCAGCACGGCCACAAGCGCGACCCCCTCAAATGTTACAGAAGTACCTGATGCACTTGTGGTGACTTTGGCGTGCGGCAACGCCTCGATATCCGCCCGTGTCAAGACAGTCGGTTTTCCGTTCTCGCCTTGTACGGTTAGCTGCTGACAAAACCCCGCGCCAGCTTGCAATAGCAAAGCTAACAGCGCGGCGGGAAGGAACAGCTGACGTTTGATATCACACACGCAGGATCATCACCTCCGTAGCTTTTATCAGAGCGGCCGCAGTCTGCCCTGGCTTAAGCTGCATCTCGCGCGCGGAACGAGACGTGATAATCGATGTAATTTGCTGGCCGCCAATCGAAATCGTAATTTCCGCCATCAGACCGCTGACGCGGACCGCGTCGATTCGTCCCACGAGCTGGTTGCGGCCGCTGACGCGGCGGATCACCTGCTTGCGTTCCTTCTCCGTCCGGCCTCGCGTTCTGAAAAGCAGCCGGTCCACTTCACTTTCCGGAATGCGGTGGTGTCCTCCAGCGGTCCGGATGCTGCGAATCTTCTTCTTGTAAATCCATTGCTTAATGGTGGGAAAGCTAATCCCCAACTGCAAAGCCGCGTCACGCAGTTTCAGCAACTCTTCCGGCTTTCGACCGAATTTTGCGTTTCTCTGCATGGGAACGAATCGTATCGTCAACGCCTGGTGCGGTCAATACGCTTTGGCACGGACAAGATGGGCACGGACAAAATCAGAGCTGCACCCACTGCAGTCGCTCCCTTCGGATTGCTCAAGCGCGGCTCCAACCGCCGCAGCCTTGCCGGACGAAGCTAGGTAATTTTCGCGACCGGTTAGAATACTGACGTGAAGCTGGACTACCAAGCGCGTGTACTTCCTTGGGTTGCGCTAGCGGCGTCCGTGCTGGCCGCATTCGGCATGTGGTACTGGGCGGATAAAATCGCCGCCCCCGCGTACACGGCGAAGGCTCTGGCCGCAGGAAGACCAATCGGCAACAATTCGGATCTCTATCCGCGCTGGTTGGGCGCTCGCGAACTACTCGTACACGGTCGAGATCCCTACAGTCCAGCGGTAACCCGCGAAATCCAGACCGGCTTTTATGGACGGCCCCTGAATTCCCAAAACCCGTCCGATCCAACTGATCAGGTTGCCTTCGCATATCCGCTCTACGTTGTCTATCTCTTAACGCCAACGCTGACCTTGCCTTTCCGAACTGTGATGGAGACATTCCGTTGGTTTCTTCTGTTGACCATAGCGTGCTCCGTCCCTCTTTGGATGTATGCAATCGGGTTTCGCCCCGGCCGTTTGTTCGTCATCTCGGGCATGGTGCTTGCTGTGGGCAGTTTTCCGGCTGTGCAAGAATTCCATATGCAAAACCTCACGGCGCTGGTCGTTGTTCTGCTGGCGTCTGCGGTGGCCGCAACGGTTCGTGGGTGGTTTGTGCTCAGTGGGCTTCTCTTGGCGCTCTCCACCATAAAGCCGCAGCTTTCTTGCCTGTTCATCTTTTGGCTCATACTTTGGGCCACGGGTTGCTGGACAAAGCGCAAGCTTCTTGTCGGGAGCTTCGCTGCCTTCATGGCAGTGCTTCTCATGGCCAGCGAAGCGGCTTTGCCTCACTGGATCGGAAGGTTCTTGGCCGCCATCCGCAGCTATCAGGCCTACGCAGGGGACCCATCGATCGTACAGGTACTGCTGCCATCATTCTTGGCAAGTGTGCTTTCAGTGACGCTGTTCGGCGTTCTCTTCGTCCTCTGCTGGCGCTGGAGAACGGCTCCCGCTGGATCGGAAAATTTCAGTTGGACGCTGGCCTGGGTTAGCGCCGTGACCCTCGCGATTATTCCTAAACTCGCTGCATACAATGAGCTCTTGCTGATACCCGCCTTACTCGTTCTCCTAGCCCAACGTCAAAGGATATGGAAGATGGGCGTTGTTGCGCGAGCCTTGGTGAAGGGAGCGTTTGCATGCCAATTGTGGCAATGGGCCGCCGCGCTTGTGCTATCCCTTTGCTCGTTCCTGCTCCCGGCGGCGAAACTCCGGGCGGCTGCAGAATTACCCATGGCAACGTCGCCGGCTTCGTTGCCAATTACGATTCTGGCAGTTGTCGTGGCGACGTTCTACCTCGGAAACCTTAGCCGTCAAAATCCATCCGCTGGTCCCCCTATTTCACAAACCCTTGCCGCACGGCATGAATGAAGTCGGTATAAGCCGGAGTGAATCCGGCGGCACGCATATCCATGGCAATCTGGCCGCGATGATAGGCGGAATGCATGACCACGTGGAGCAGGATGTCTTGCTTCTTGCTGGTGAAGGTGTCGCCTTTGGTGTTCTTGTAAGTGCGCGTATCGGAGAGGCCGGCCTCGCCGAGCGAAGCCAGGTAGCTCTTCCAGAGGCCGGGCAGTTGGTCGATTTCCAACTTGCAGTCATTGAGCGTGAACAGCGGCCAAACCGGATGCGTCTGCTTCTCCGCCAGCAGACGTTCGAGCCACAACCTCTCAGTGGAAAGGATGTGCCCCAGGAGTTCGACCGAGCGCACGGGCGGTGCATTCAGGGCTTGGAGCGAACCTAAGACTTCGCGATTGGCCCAGTCGTCGTAGGAAAACAGGCTCCCGATATGTTCCAGCATCGACACTGGATTTCTCCTATGTTTACTCTAAGTCTGCAAGCACGGTTCGGACAACTTCCCACCCGGATTTGGGTTCAATAGCTTGAAACCTTCATCTTCGATGCGTTGGAGAATGTCGTGGCGAGAATGCGAAGCAGAGTCCTTTGGATATTGCTGGTGGGTCTGGCCGGGTTGTTGTTAGCGGGATGTCCTCCACGCGAGAGCATAGCCAAGATCAACCAGGATCCAGGCCGATTCGCCGGCAAAGAGATCTCGATCGCGGGACGGGTGACCGATTCGTTTGGAGCGATGGGCAGCGGCGTTTTTCAGCTCGACGATGGAACTGGAAACATGTGGGTCTTCAGCGAAAAATTCGGCGTTCCCGGCAGCGGAGTCAAACTTGCAGTCGTCGGGCGCATTGAGCAAGGGTTCGCGTTCGGTGGTCGCAATTTCGCAGTCATCCTGCGCCAGACTGAGCGCCGACACTGATGGCGGACTGCCTTATGAAGCGGACAAGGACCTAGATCCCTCGCTTTGTGAGGAATGACAGTCTGTAAGTTTTGCTTTGAAACTTAAGAGCGCAAAAAGGGTCTTGAAGACTACGCTTCGGCTTCGCGAATCTCTAGACGGGATTGCCGTAGGGCCGTGGCCTCGACCGGATCCATCCCCGCCTTCAAATCGGTCTTCTCGAGGAAGTAGCGCCAGCCAATGTGCCGATCTTCAGAAGTCTGGCTCTGTTCGAACTGCTTGAGGACGGCCTCGGCGCTTTCCTTGCCTTTTATCACGGCCATAACTCCACCAGACTCATAGGTGCGTAGATTGTAGCGGATAACAGCGAAAGAACCTTTTGATTCAGCCTGCATGCAGAGGACTCCATCCCGGAGTGCGAATTGTGTGTTTCTGTAGAACGTGCCCGCCCCTTGTTGCGGTTGGCGGGCACGGATTTTTAGTTAAACGTCGCCGGTTTACAGAGGGCGAACGTTCTCAGCTTGCCAGCCCTTTGGCCCTTTGGTGACCTCGAACTCTACGCTCTGGCCCTCCTGCAGGCTGCGAAAACCGCCCGCCTGGATAGCCGAAAAGTGCACAAAAACGTCCTCGCCAGTCTGGCGGCTGATAAAACCGTAGCCCTTGGCGTCGTTAAACCACTTTACTGTTCCTTGTTCTGCCATTTTGTCGCTTGTATCCTTTTCAGATTATTTACGTTGGTGCGAGTCGGAGGTACTGAGGGCAGGACTAGCTGGTACGCAAGAAGCTGCTCGACAACCGATTTCGTTCAAACGCAGCTTGATTATAGCAGATGAGTCAACTTTGCTGGCCGCTGAGCTACCTCCAAAGTAACATCCGCGTCTCGGCGACGGTTCGGGCGACAGCTCCGAAACGGACGCGCGCCTCCGATCTCCGGAAGCCCAACTTTCATATTTTCCCTTGCTTCCGAGGGCGAGCGGGTATAATCAGTGCCGGACTTCAGCCGCGAAAAAACAGCGCTTACCAGACTCCGCGTGTGCCTTCGCGATTGAAAGAACCAACTGGCTCCATTGAGCTGCGAGGCAACACGCTCTCCACTGAACCGCGCGCCCTGCATTCCGACGCGACTCACTCAACCAAACCCGCCGACGAAATCTGACGTCTCGCGTTGGCTCAGAGAAAAAGGAAATCCATGAAGAAGCTTTTTGTTGGCAACCTCCCTCACAGCACCACCGAAGCGGAATTGCGGACCTTGTTTGAGCCCCACGGCAAAATCGATCAAGTCAGCGTGGTCACTGATCGTGACACGGGACGTTCCCGAGGATTTGCATTCGTAGAGATGTCTGATGCCGGCGAAGCCGAGAAAGCCATTGCGGCGCTGAATGGGAAAGAACTTGGCGGTCGTGCATTGAATATCAACGAAGCCCGACCGAAGACCGATCGCGGCGGCCCCGGCGGTCCCCGCGGCGGCGGACGACCCGGGGGCGGTGGACGTCCGGGCGGGGGCGGGCGTTCGAGCGGCGGCGGAGGACGCGACGACTATCAGGGCCACGCCCGCCAGCCTCGCGAACCGCGCTGGTAGAGGCACTACCAGGATGTCATTGCTCTTCGGGATCAGCAAACAGACATGCCGCTGAATAAGTGCAATTGACCACACCTGAGCCGATCGCGACCACAGGCCCGTCTACACCCGACCGACTCGGCCTGCGTTGGTACTGGCAGCTTGCTATCGTTTGCGTCGCCCTTGGGTTGGTGTTCTCACGCCAACCAGATGCCCTCCTGCACGCTCAGTTCTTTGCGGAAGATGGGAAAATCTGGTTTGCCGATGCCTATAACAATGGCTGGTTCGTATCGCTATTCAGAGCTCAGGACGGCTACTTTCAAACCCTCCCTCGGCTAGCCGCAGCATTGTCGCTCCTCGCTCCGCTGGCATTGGCCCCCTTGGTGATGAATCTCGTAGGATTGCTCATCCAGATTTTGCCTGTGCCGCTACTGCTTTCCAGCCGGCTTTCGGCCTGGGGATCGCTATCACTGCGCGCGACTCTGGCATTCACCTATTTGGCTTTGCCAAATAGCTCGGAAATGAACGTAACAATTGAGGAGGGTCAGTGGCACCTGGCGCTGGTGGCCTGCCTTATGCTGTTATCCTCGGCACCGTTCAACCGCGCCTGGAAGGTCTTCGACACCACAATTTTCGTTCTTTGCGGCCTCACCGGGCCATTCGCGGTCTTGCTTTTGCCGATTGCCGGACTGCGACTTGGGCGCAGGCGGGAACCGTTCGCACGCTGGCGGGTTTTCATTCTCATCTGCACAGCGGCCATCCAGGTATGTGCACTGCTGTTGGCGCACCGGGACCACTGGACGCTCGGTGCGAGCGCTGAAGGGCTGATCAGGATCGTGGCTGGACAAGTCTTTCTTGCCGCGATTCTGGGATCGAACGGGCTGGCCTCGCAGAACATCATGCCCTTTCTTGTGTTTGTTGCTCTGGCTGGATTATTGCTGATCGTCTACTGCTTCGTTTACGGGTCCTTAGAATGGAAGCTTTTTCTTTTGTTTTCCGCCGTGGTATTTGCCGCCTGCCTTTACAGCCCTTTCACGCCGCAGTTGCTGCCCGGCTCAACGGCTTGGGCCATGTTAATCCGGACGTCCGGTATTCGTTACTGGTTCTTTCCGACGCTTGCGTTCATCTGGACCGTCGTCTGGTACCTGCTCGGACGGCGACACCGGCCGCTCAGCCAATTCATAGGGGCCACGCTGATGATCCTGATGCTGATAGGAGTTGTCCGGGATTGGCGAATCGCGCCTTCCAAGGACGCTCATTTCGCCTCTTATGTAAGAACATTCGAAGCCAGTGCACCAGGGACGGTCCTGATTATTCCTGAGAATCCAGACGGCTGGACTCTCCGGTTAGTCAAACGATAACTGCCGGTGTCAACGCGGGTCGCTATAGAGATTCAAGCGGTTCTGTTCCAGGAAGTCCAATTTTTCCTGCATGCGCGTAGCCTCGGGATGGGGATAGACTTGGAAATCCGTCAACGCGTCGCATTGACGGATGTCGTGCCGCGCCAGATAGCAGTCCCGCCAGGCGCGCTTGCCATCACTCGTTTGCGAGACGACCAACGTTTCCGAGCGGCTAAGCGGACGCGCGCTCAGCGTAGCAAAAACAAGTAAAAGCAGAACCAGTCCAACGCGCTTGTTTCGAGTTGGATTCGATAAAGCGTATAAGTAAAGGCCGAAAAAACCGAGAACCACGTACGGCGTGTATCGCGAAACGATTGCGTATGCCAGGCCAAGACACAGCCGTCCGTAGGCGGCATTGAAGCAATAGAGAACGCTGTAGGCTAAAAGCGCGGCGACGACAGCATGATGGAACCAAATATCCGTTCCCCGCCTCACCCACAATCTCTTGACTACAAGCCAGAGAGAGGCCAAAAGCAAAAGCAGCGGGATGGATCCGATCAAGGTTGCGAGCTTCAGGCTCAGGATGTTAAGACCTGCAACATTGGTCAACATCAGGGCCACGAAGCACAGATATAAGACCGGATTATCAGGTGCGAGTGAGAAACAGTCCACGCCTGACTGAAACTGATATCCGACGAAAAAGGAGACTAGGGACGCGATCGATATCGTCAGCGCCGCGCCGCTACCCCAACGATACTTGTGCCCCAGGTGCCGGGTGTTTGCATGGTAATCGAGAGCAAGCAATACCGGAGTTACGACACCCACGAATATTCCGTAACCGTCATAGATCAAGAAAAAATTTAGCAGCAAGACGCAAGCGTACTTCCAGGAATAAGTCCGAATCAGCCATGCAAGGCAATAAAGAATCAGCAACAACGGCAAGGAACCGTGCGCCGGGTTTGTTGTCAACACTAAAGTCTCCCATTGCCGGGGGGTTAGAAGCAGCATGGGAATTATGACGTCGCTGTAATCGATGGCGCCGTACAGACGTACTTTGAGCACTAGGGCCAGCGCTGCTGAGACCACAATCATTACGGCGATGCCGAAAGCTTCATAACGGCCATTCCAATGAATGCTGGGCTCGATCAGCTTCTGCAACAAGGCGCCGATGCCCTGGCGATGCGGCCCGTGCTGCCAGCGGAACATCTCCCAAATTGAATGGTGTTCGAAAAGCGTGGCATCGGCGATCTCCCATTGGTCCCAAAAGAGCAGGTTAACGGCGTAGCGCGAGACGAGATTGAACAATTGCACGCACATCAGGAGATATGTGCCAAGAACCAAACAATGAGGCAAATACGGCTTCGCGCCGTGGTCTCCCAGGTGCACGACTTTCCAGTTCCGGGTCCGCACTGGCGGCAAATCTTACGTCGGCGAAACTGACAAGTCAATCAATCCCCGCTGAAGCGGTGATCGGATTCCTCTGGCGCTTCCGGCACGACCAGATAGAATGTCCCGGTCAACGGAAAACTCATGCCCCTTACCTCTACGGATTGGATTGTCATCGTTGGGTATTTGCTGGTCAATCTGCTGATCGGGCTTTACTACCGCCGCCGGGCTAGCGGGAACACGGAAGAATTTTTTATCTCGGGGCGCGATGTTTCCTGGTGGCTGGCGGGGACTTCGATGGTAGCAACCACCTTTGCCGCCGACACACCATTGCTAGTGTGCGGGCTCGTTGCGCGGCAGGGTATCGCGGGAAACTGGATCTGGTGGGGCTCCTGCGTCGGCGGAATGATGACGGTTTTCTTCTTCGCGCGTTATTGGCGGCGGGCTGAGGTTTTGACCGACGTCCAACTCGTCGAGCTTCGTTACGGTGGAAAGCCGGCGGCGTTTCTGCGCGGGTTCAAAGCCATCTACCTGGGGCTTTTCATGAACTGCTTCATCCTGGGATGGGTGACGCAGGCCATGGTCAGCATCATCACCGTTCTGCTCGGTCCGGCGATTGCTCAAGGGCGCGTTGTCCAAATCGCGATTGGCGGTCACGTTTTTCAGCAGACGCTAGGCGATCCTCGCTCCACGTCGTTGCTGATTTGCATTTTCATTCTGATTCCGTTCACAGGACTGTATACGTTTATCGGCGGCCTTTGGGGCGTTCTGGTGACCGACCTTTTCCAGTTTGCTTTGAAGATGACCATGATTATTGTGCTGGCCTGGGTTGCCGTATCGAAGATTGGCGGGATGCAGGCTCTGCAAATGCATCTGCAAGTCATCGAGAACAATGTCCGCGCGACGGGAGTACAAACCGCGGATCCCGTGGCATTCTTGCCCGACTTTCATCTTGGCCTGACCACCAACGCACTTTGGACGCTGCCGGTGCTAACCTTCATCGTTTATCTCGGCATGCAGTGGTGGTTGGCATGGTATCCGGGAGCAGAGCCGGGGGGCGGCGGATATGTGGCGCAACGAATGTTCAGCGCTAAAGATGAAAAGAACTCGCTCGGCGCGACTCTGTGGTTCAACATTGCGCATTATGCTTTGCGGCCTTGGCCGTGGGTGATTACCGGGCTGGTGGCGATCGTGGTGTATTCGCCGAATGGCGGGCTTCATCCGAGCACCGCTTTTGTCCAGAATCCGGAGCAAGGCTACGTCATGGTATTGCGCGATTATCTTCCGCCCGCTTTGCGTGGGCTGATGGTGGCGGCTTTCCTGGCCGCGTTCATGTCTACCATCGGAACCCAATTGAACTGGGGAAGTTCGTATCTGGTGAACGATCTTTATAAGCGCTTCTTCGTGCGCGGCGCGAGTGAGCGGCACTACGTTTTGATCAGCAAGGTTTTTACCATACTACTGGTGCTCGGAAGCGGGTACACGGCGATGCAGTTGACTTCGATCAATCAGGGCTGGCAATTGGTTTTGAATATCGGTTTCGGGACGGGCGCAGTTTACATCCTCCGCTGGTACTGGTGGCGCATCAACGCATGGAGTGAGATTTCGGCGATGGCAGTCGCGGCCGCGATGACAATCGCGCTAAGTCGCGTTTCGATTTCGGGTAATAACGCCCTCGTTTATGCGAAGACGGCGCTCATCACCGGATTCGTGACTACCATCGCGTGGTTGATCGCGACGTTTATCACTGAACCGGAATCGCAGCAGACTCTGATCGCCTTCTATAAACGCGTGCATCCGACTGTGTACGGATGGAAACATATCGCGCGGCTCGTTCCAGACCTGCCGGAGGTGCGAGACGTAGCTAGCAACGCATTCAACTGGGTGATGGGTTGCGTACTTGTTTATGGATGCCTGTTTGGCATTGGCAAACTTGTTTTCCAGCAGTGGTTCTGGGGAACCTCCCTCTTGTCGATCGCCGCGGTTGCCGGTTATCTGATCTTTTGGGACCTTTCCCGCCGGGGGTGGGCAACCTTGTCAGGAGCATCCGCTACAGCCGCACGCGCGGGAACGCCCGCGCCCACCTTGTGAATCTTCAGGGCTTCTTCGGAGTTAAATCGCAGGCTTGCTTCACTCGACCCAGGTCGATCCCTGCAGGAGAAAAGCTCGCGATCTGCGGACCCCGAGGAGTCGCGACCTCAACTTTGAATACTTGCGCTCCGAGCATCTCACGCGTGGTTCCTTTGTCCATCGACAGGAAGCGGCCATTCACCCAATTCCACCCATGATTGCTGTGGGAATTGTCGACGCGGACACTCACCTGCATTTGCGGCTGGCCCCAGAAGCCAGGACGGTTGGGTGGAGCGATCATGGCGTTGGGACGGAAGTCGGCTAAACTCAATTTGCCGCCGGTGCAGAAGAGAATGATTTTCGGACTCGACTCGCTTCCCGGCAATGAATTGTCAGCCTCCAGCTCGAATCTGGCCGATTTGACCAAAGTCATTTCATTCTGGGACTCGTATTCCATCCACCTTCCGCCGGCACTGATGCCGGAGTCCTGCGCGCACAAAACTGCCGCCACACAAAGCAACATAAGGCCCGCAACGAACGCCATTATGGGAAACCCAAAGTTAGTTTTCAATCTGTTCCTCATCTTCATCCTGCTTGCCCGTCCAAAACTTTATCCTCAGCCCAAGCGAACCAAAGGTCAAAGCGCCCTTGGCAAGATTTCACTTGATATAAAACCTGCGACCCGATGAAAGTTGCGGCCGGAACTCGGCTGAACCCGGCCCGAACCGGGGCCAAGTCGCGCCGAATTTCCGTAAACGGAATTTTCAAGAACGGGGATGCGGAAGCGCACGCGGGATAACTTCCATAACACCAGTTGGTTACCGGTGGGCGCTATAGGATCCGAACCTATGACTTTCCACCGTTGTAAATTCTATCATCAACACAGTTAACCCCTTTGTCTGCTTTGTTTTGCAGTGTTGTATTAACCCAGAAATGCCATTGAGAAAGGGCCGTTTGATGACGAGTTGGCGACGAGTTTTTATACGAATGGGTTAATCCGCTGAAGCCACATACGAGGGCGTTAAACCGAAAACTAGCATTTATCGCCAGCCCATTTCTCTCGCTACAAGATCATCCTATTCATTTTGAACTTTGCCCAGGTGCTTCTTAGCGCCTCAAGTTAAGCCCCACCCTGCCGTTTGCACTGCACGCGAAAGTCTGTGGGGAGAGTAGGTCGTTGCCGGCATAAATAAAGGCCACGTTCAGAAATGAGCGTGGCCTTTTCCGCTTTGTCACTGGTTCGTTGTAGCCGAGAGCACTCGGATCCCACGAGAAGTCAAATGAACCGCTCCAGATGCTTGTGCACAACCACCGTCTACAACTCTGTATTCGTGCATGCTCACGCCACTTGCTGCTCCCGGGAGCGAGATAGGCAAGTTCAATTCAGGAATTCCGGTCAGAGTTGCATAGCGTCGAATGGATTCTTCGGCCGAAATCGGCTTGGTATTGGCGCCGGATACTTCATCCGAGCCCAAGAAAAGAACCCGCCCCCTGAGTCAATCTGAATTCGTATTTAGAATGACACGTTCACTGTCTGGGCGAGTTCCATTCGTTTGTAGGGAGAAAGATGAGGAGGGGATAGCAATCTTTGCCGTCACGATTCCACCCGCCCCGGGAGGCAGGCTAGCAATGGTGACAATCTCTTCGTTGCCGAGAAGCTCGGATTGCAAGCTTTGAGTCGTGAACGTCAGGTTAGGGGTAGTCTCAATTGTGACCTTGCCGGGCAGACTGAACAAAAACGCCAGCCGAGAGTTCGTGGCTGCAGATCTGCCGCCGTTATACAAGTGGGCTTGCGACAATAGCTCTCCCGGCGGGTTTTCTGGCCGCGGACTGGAACGTGTTCTGACCGAATCAAAGACACTGACCAAGCAATGGTCGCGGACGTCGTATATCGCAGTCGATTCGCGAATCCCGTTGTTTGTGAGATCTTCCCCTTGAACGACTACGAAGGCCGCCGCCAGCAACTCTAGTTTAGGCTTGTAAAGTGAACCCAAGGATTTTCCGACCAAAGTCTTCGCCGTCGGTGACAAAAATGCAGCGACGACCAGGCTCATAATCGGTAGCAACAATCGACGAAGCCGTAACGGCTTGTGTCGCGTAGCTGCCGGTGGGTTGACGGGCGAAGATTGTTTTAGGACGCTCGAGCTATAAAATCGTTTCATAGCGACTCTTTCCTTTTAGCGAAGATTGTGACGCGTTTCGATTTTGCGCGTGATTGCTTCCATTACGCTGTGAGAAGTGAACATGTCTACGCGCTTTGGGACGTGCCCCATAGTGCCTTGCCGAGGTGTCTTTAGTTGGCTATCGGAGCGAGGCCGCCACGGATATGCGCTCTTATTCGGTATTGTTGGTCTGAGGGAGGATGGAGCGCGAGTAGTGTCGGCCTTTCGCGGGCGAGGGCGCTCGCGCCACACTTGAGCGTTGATGGAGTTCTCAATCGATCGAATCGGAAAACGATGGCGAATTGGGCGCTTGGCGTGTATCCTCGCGTGGGCCGGGCAAATGGATGGGGGTCCCGGTTCACCCTTTCCATGTCCACTGTCAACATAGAACGCGTCGGGCCTGCGCTGGGCCCGGAGAAAAAACTGACCACGACCACCGTGACCGGTCGAAACGGGATCGTGCATCGATATTTCTATTTCGCGATGTCGCTGCTGCTGGCTGCGATTGTGGTCGATGGCTTCAAGCGGACCGTCAACGAGAACCTGTTCCATCCTGCAGTGCCGCGGCCCTTCATTCTCTGGATTCACGGCGCGGCTTTCGCCGCGTGGGTGACCTTCTTCATTGGTCAGTCGACGCTGGTCCGTATACACAAAGTCAGTTGGCATCGCTCCATCGGATGGTTTGGCGCCGGGCTGGCCACGGTGATGGTTCCGCTCGGAACTGTCACGGCCATCGTCATGGCCCGCTTTGACACGGTTCAACTCCATCAGAGCGGCGCGGATGCTTTTCTGAGCGTTCCGTTCTATGACATGATCGCCTTTGGCGTGCTGATTGCGCTTGCCATCTATTGGCGCACGAAACCAGAACTGCATCGCCGGCTGATCTTCCTCGCAACCTGCGGTCTTATGGACGCGCCCTTTGGCCGCTTCGACTACTTGTTCGACCACAGTCTCTTCTATCTCTGCCTGGACCTGCTGATGGTTCTTGGGGTCGCGCGCGACCTGCTGGTCGATCGGCGCGTCCATAAGGTGTATCTCTATGCCCTGCCGTTATTGATCGTGGGCCAAGGCCTCGCGGTATATATGTGGCGACACAATCCTCCCTGGTGGCAGGGGATCACCCACGTGATCATGGGATAGCCACACAACTCTTGTCGTTCCGACGCACGGACGACGCAGCGAGACATCCGTTTTGCATTATTCTTGATCCGATACCCGGGGGAAGTCGCGACCCGGTGCGGAGAATGCGCGGGGTGTGGGCGATGGGCAGATTCTTATTCTAGGAGGAATCTTGAAAAGGATGGGAGTGGTTCTGCTGCTTACGGTCGTTGCTCTTGCTCAGAATTCAACACAAAATAATGGCTCGTCGGACGCCAAGCCAGCGAGTTCGTCAGGTGCGCAGGGTACGGACTTGGCTTCGCAGGTTCCCTCTCCGCGCGCGGAGGACGTGAAGTCGCTGGATAGCATATTGCTGGCGATTTATGACGTGATCTCGGGTCCGGCGGGTAATCGCGATTGGAAACGGTTTCGTTCCCTGTTTGTTCCTCAGGCGCGCTTTACACAGACTATGAAGGCACCGGACGGCAGCGTGGTGGTGAATTTGTTGGGGATCGACGATTTTGTGATGATGGCGGGAGACGTGTTCAAGAAGGATCCGTTCTACGAAAATGCGATCGTGAATCGAGCGCAAAGTTTTGGAAACGTAACGCAGGTCTTCAGCAGTTACGAATCGCGGCGCGCTCCGGGAGCCAAGCCGTTCGAGCGGGGCATTAACAGCATTCAACTGATCAATGATGGGAAGCGCTGGTGGGTGCTCAGTATTTTGTGGGACGAGGAAAGGCCCGACAATCCCTTGCCTCCGGAGTTTGCGGGCGAAGCTGCGAAGAACAAATGACGAAATCAGCGTGAACAAAAGGCCACGTTCAGAAATGAGCGTGGCCTTTGGTTGGTGGGAGTCATACAAATCACAGGCGGCAACGCTTCCCGCCGCTGACTGCTTACGCTGCTGCCTGGTGTTGATAGGCTGGGACGAAGACTTTGGCGACGAAGTCTTCATAGGTCGTCGCAGTTGAGTTTTGGGACGTGCGCGGTTCGAGGGCGCGCATGTATCCCGAGTTCAGGGCGGCTGCCATTTCGAGAAGCAGTCTGGCGAACTGGTCGGACATCCCCGCCTGAACCAGCGCAGGCCGCATCTGTTCGTCGGGCAGTTGCATGTACTTGAGATCGGGTTTGCCGATGGCCTTGCCGATAATCGCGGCAACCTCGGTGTAGGCGATATCGCGCTGGCCCAGCAACTCCTGGGTTTGCTTACCGTGGAAAGACAGGTTCACAAGAGCATCAGAGGCAAAGGCTCCGATATCGCGGGTGGCGATCATTGGAAGTTTGAGATCGGGGCGAACTGGCCCGACCACGGAGCCCACCTTGGAAATGACAGCGGCTTGCGGCAGCGTGTTTTCCATGAAGTAGCCAGGGCGCAGAAAGAGTACGTTGGCGCCCTCGAGCTGGTTGAGTTTTTGTTCGAGTTTGTAGAGGCCGATGACTGGCCCGGTTCCTTTGCTCTTGTCGGCGCCGATGCTGCTGAGCGCAACCACATTCTTGACGCCCGCATTTTTCAAAGCGGCCGCGATCGCATCGCCGGCGCGTTCCGAATAAGCGAGGGGATCGTCGCTGGCGGGGTTGGGTGGAATCATGACGTAGGCTGAGTCTGCATTGTGAAAGGCTTTGGTGAGGACGTCCGCGTCGGTGACATCGGCGATGAATATCTCCGCACCTTGCGCCGCATGAGATTGCAGGTGAGCTGCGTTTCTGCCAACGACGCGAACCTTCTGCTGGCCAGCCAGAAGATTCTGCGCCACAATGTGTCCAGTATTGCCGCTTGCTCCAAGTACAACGTGCATAGGTTCCTCCTTAGGTATTGTTGATTGGATGCGGGAGGGTGGGCTGAGGCTCCGCGAAAGCCAGGCTCTTTCAGAACTCAAACGCCAAGAGTTGTCCCACAAGCTGTGTAAGGTCAAGTCCACGCTGGCAGCGTAGCGCTCTTCATCTCCGCAATCGACCGCACCTTTATAAATCTTTACAAATTCCCCCCGTAAAGTTAGCTGCTTCGGAAGCTACTCTAGTGTGTCCCCTAGAATTTGGGGGCATCCAATCTCGATATTGAGAAGCGTCGCAATCTTCACCAAAGAAGTCTCTAGAACAAAAGGAGATAAAGAAATGTGTTTGCTTAGTTTGAATTCCGCCAGGCGACAGGTTGTCGTGGTTGCACTAGCCGGTGGGCTGACCCTCAGCGGGTGGGCACAGAGTGCGCAGCCTGCTCAATCTGGATTGCCGCAAGCGCCTCAGCCCTTGCCAACGCCAGCGCCACAATCACAGCAGTACGTCTCGGTGGACTATTCGAAAGCGCGGTCGCAGTTCCCCAATTTGATCGCTCCTTATAAACCAGGGTACGTGCCACCGCCAAACCTGAACAACACCGACCGCATTCAACAGCTGATGCATGACGGCAAGATCATGCTTTCGATGAATGACGCGGTGGCGCTGGCTCTCGAGAACAATCTCGATCTCGTGTTGGCGCGTTACAACCTGAACATCGCCGATACAGACGTTTTGCGCGCCGAAGCAGGCGCCAATATTTTGGGCGTGAATACGGGCATTGTGCAAAACACGCCCGGTGGCGGCGTAGGCGGCCTAAGCGGAACGGTCGGGTCGGGAACGGGCGGCACGAGCGTAGCCGCGGGCGGCGTGGGCACAGGTACCAACGGTTTGGTCAGCTCCACTCTGGGTATCGGCTCACCCATCACCAGTTTCGATCCAGTGGTGACCGGCACCCTTCAAATGGACCGGGACTTTGCCCAAGTCACTACCGTGCCCAATCTGCTGCCCATCGTCAACAGCAATACGGGTACCGCCGATTTCAACTATTTGCAGGGTTTTCATTGGGGCACAAATTTTGCGGTGGGATTCAACACCACGCATGTCACGACCAATGATCCCGGCTTCGCGTACTCTCCCAGTGTGAATTCGGGTTTGCAGTTCAGGCTTACTCAAAACTTGCTACAAGGATTTGGCTTCGTCCCCAACACGCGGTTCATCCGCATCGCCAAGAATAACCGCGAGATTTCCGATGTGGCCTTTCGCCTGCAAATCATCACCACCGTCGACCAAATCGAAAATCTGTATTGGGATCTAGTGTTCGCCTATGAAAACGTGAGGGTCCAGCAAGAGGCGCTGACTTTTGCGCAGAGGACGCTCGCGGATAACAAGCAGCAGGTGCAATTCGGAACTTTGCCGCCCATCCAGGTTGTGAGCGCGCAGAGCACTGTTTCCACCGACCAGCAGAATTTGATCCTCGCCCAAACCAACCTTGAGCTGCAGGAATTGCTCATGAAGAACGCGCTCAGCCGCACCCTTGAAGATCCGGCGCTTGGCGGAGCCGACGTGATTCCGATATCCACCATGCAACTGCCCGAACGGGAACCAGTGGTACCAATCCAGGATCTGATCACCGACGGTCTTAGTCATCGCGCCGAATTGGCTGAGTCGCGGATCGACCTCAATAGCCGCGAACTCAACAATAAAGCGGTTCGCAACGCCATGCTCCCGACGCTCGAGCTGTTCGCATATTATGGCGGGTCGGGTGTCGGCGGAAATGTGAATCCGCTTGTACCGATTTGTACGACGGGCGGTACCGCCGACTGTTTTAATCCTGGCAATGCCACTCCTCCGTTCCGCAATGGCGGGCCGGTGAGTACCGCCAACACCTTGAGTCAGCTCGTCAACGGCGCCGCATCCGACAAGGGAATTGGTCTGACTCTCACCATTCCAATCCGAAATCGGCAGGCGCAAGCGGACCAGGTGCGCGCTGAGTTGGAATATCGACAGGCGCAAGTTCGCCTGCAGCAGCTTGCGAATCAGGTTCGCATTGAGGTGCGCAACGCGCAGTTCGCCCTGCAACAGAATCAAGCTAGTGTGCAAGCCGCGCAGGCTGCGGTTGATTTTGCTCGGGAGACACTGGACGCCGAGCAGCAGAAATTGAAGGTCGGGGTTTCCAACCCAACCGCGGTGTTGCAGGACCAGTCGGGCCTGACCACGGCCGAGTCCAATCTAGTTTCCGCCAAGGCGGCTTACGAAAAGGCACGAGTGGAGTTGGACCGCGCTACCGGCCTTCTGCTCGACCACGCTGGAATCGTTATGGCTGATGCCGAACGGGGCGAGGTCACTCATATGCCGAACGTTCCCTACATCGCACCACGCCAGGAAGTGCAGCCCGGAGCGGCCTCGCAACCGCAGCCTCCGGGGTATTGAACTCCGTGTTCTGACTCGGCCTTGCTCACGGGCAGGGCCGAGTGCTTTCTACTTTCAGCCGGCCTAACCTCCGATGTATCCTTCCACGCGTGACGCTGTCCGTGGTTTTGATCACGCAGAACGAAGAACGTAATCTCCCGAACACGCTTGAGAGCGTGATGCCGTTAGTACGCGATGGCAAGGGGGAAATCATCGTGGTGGATTCAGGCTCGAGCGATCGCACGGTCGAGATCGCACGATCTTTCGGTGCGAAGGTGTTTGTCGAGGCGTGGAAAGGTTTCGCCGCGCAGAAAAATTCGGCCATGGACAAAGCGTCAATGGATTGGGTGCTGCAACTGGATGCAGATGAGGAGCTTGAACCGGATCTTGCCACAGAAACGGAGGCCGCGCTGAAATCCAGTGCAGCTTTGCGCGGTTTCTGGATTCCACGTAAGAATTTCTTCCTCGGCCGCTGGATCAGGCATGGTGGCTTCTATCCCGATCCTAAACTGCGGCTGATTCGCCGCGGCGCCGGGAGATTCGAGGAATACGGCGCGCATCCCACGATCAAGGTGAATGGCCCTACCGGCAGGCTTTCCCATGCTCTGATTCACAATGCCTATCCCACGCTGCGCGGCTACATCGACCACATGAACAGCTATTCTTCGATGGGCGCCGAGGTCGCCGTGGCCAAGGGTCATCGCCGATTCAGCGTTACTAACATCGTGATCCGACCGCTGTTGACTTTCACTTACAACTACTTTTTCCGGCTCGGCTTTCTCGACGGACGCGAGGGTCTGCTCCTGCACCTCTATCACTCAGCATACGTCTCGTGGAAATATGCCAAAGCATGGGAACTGTCATGTCCAAACGATGCCAGCAACGTTTCGACAGAATAAATCCCTCGTAGAGACGTAGCTTGCTACGTCTCGCCTTGCAGACGAGTCCCCGCCCGCCTATCATCGAAGCTAGACGGGGTATTCATGGCTGATAAGAAACTGTCCAAGCCGCAAGTCGCGGAGAATCCGATCGCGGATGTTTTCGAGGGACGCCATCCTTCCGAGGCTGAGAAACGGTGGGCGGAAAAGACCTTAGCACCGACGCTCGAGAAGGCTCCCGAGCGGCCGATTGGCGCGTCCACAGGGACCAACCTCGACGAGAACGGGCACGCACGCTTCTCCACAATTTCGAATGTTCCTGTCCGCCGCCTCTATACTCAAGCTGATCTGCCCGAGGATTGGAATTACGATCAATATCTCGGCTATCCCGGTCAACCGCCCTACACGCGGGGCATTCACGCCACCGGATATCGCGGCAAGCTTTTTACCATGCGCCAGTTCTCCGGCTTTGCCTCGCCGGAGGAAACCAACCAGCGCTACAAGTATCTGCTCGAACACGGCGGCGGCGGCCTTTCGGTGGCCTTCGACCTACCCACCCTGATGGGCTACGACTCCGACCATGCGGCGAGTGAAGGCGAAGTCGGCAAATGCGGTGTCGCCATCGATTCGCTCGAGGACATGGAAATCCTCTTCGACGGAATTAATCTCGAGAACACGACAGTCTCGATGACCATCAATTCACCTGCTTCAGTGCTGTGGGCAATGTATTTGGTCGTTGCAGAACGGCAGGGCGCGGATTGGAAGAAGATTTCTGGAACCATTCAGAACGACATCCTCAAGGAATACATTGCCCAGAAGGAATACATATATCCGCCCGCGCCGTCGATGCGCCTGGTGATCGATACTTTCGAGTTCGGATCGAAATTTACGCCGCGTTTCAACACCATTTCAATTAGCGGATATCACATTCGCGAGGCGGGATCGACCGCGCTGCAGGAGTTGGCATTCACGCTGTATGACGGCGTGGAATATGTGGAATGGGCGCAGAGACGTGGTCTTGACGTGGACGAATTCGGTCCGAGGCTCAGCTTTTTCTTCAACGCGCACAACGATTTCTTCGAGGAGATTGCGAAGTATCGGGCGGCCCGCAAAATTTGGTATCAGGTGATGAAAGACCGTTTCCGGGCGAAGAACCAGCGCACATGGTTGTTACGGTTCCATACGCAGACCGCGGGCGTTTCGTTAACCGCACAGCAACCGCTGAACAACATTGCGCGCGCTGCGATTCAGGCAATGGCCGCAGTGCTGGGCGGAACGCAATCGCTGCACGTCGACGGCTACGACGAGGCCCTCGCCTTGCCCACCGAAGAGGCCGCTCGCATTGCGCTGCGCACGCAGCAAATCATTGCCTACGAGTCTGGGGTTGTGCAGACGGTTGATCCTCTGGGCGGATCGTATTTTCTTGAGAACCTAACCCTGGCAATGGAAAAAGGAGCGTTCGACTATTTTGGCAAGCTTGACGCGATGGGCGGCATGGTCAAAGCCATCGAACGGGGATATCCGCAAAAAGAAGTTGCTGAAGCTTCCTATCAATTTCAGCGGGCCGCGGAGGCGAAAGAAAAAATCATCGTCGGAGCAAATGAGTTCGTGATCGAAGAAGAATCCCCGCACATTTTGTACATCGACGAAAGCGTAGCCCGCCACCAGAGCGCGAAGCTGAGAGCTCTTCGAGCAAGGAGGTCGAACGAGGAAGTTCGACGTTGTCTGGATTCGTTGAAGAAAGCTGCCGCTGAGGAACCAAGCGCCGCGTCGAGTGGGAACGTTTCGCCAGCCAACACAATGCCCTACATCGTCGATGCGGTGCGCGCATACGCGACGGTCGGCGAGATTTGCGACGCCCTGCGCGAGGTCTACGGAACCTACACCGAAGCGAGCATTACGTAAATTGTTAGCGGAGCGTAAGGTTGGTGGTACAACCGAAGCGAAGGCCAAGTCTGGATTCCGCACGAACATTACCCCGGAACCAAGTGTCTGCAATGACTTCTGCTATCCTCTTCACTCTAACTTTCGTCTAATCTTCGCATGCGGAAAGCTATTCATCATCTGAAGAAATCTGACCCCGTATTGCGAGCGATCATCGAACGCGTCGGCCCCTTTCGCATGGAGTTTGGCGAGCCGGTGTTTCATAGTCTTGCTGAAGCCATTGTCTATCAGCAGCTAAATGGGAAAGCCGCCGTAACGATTTTCAAGCGATTT
The DNA here is from genome assembly GCA_035601995.1 of Terriglobales bacterium. Lineage (GTDB taxonomy): Bacteria > Acidobacteriota > Terriglobia > Terriglobales > Acidobacteriaceae > JABDBE01. Next base: position 56,858 of record DATNNE010000111.1, on the reverse strand, counting down.
GCGGACCTTGCCGGAGAGCCGGTCACTCCAGAAGGAATCCTCAAACTCACGCCGGAGAAAATGCGTGCCGTGGGACTCTCGAAACAAAAATCGTCCTATCTCTTCGACATGGCAGAACGCGCCAGCCGTGGCGAACTCGACTTCACTCGCCTGCGAGAGATGACCGACGAAGAGGTTATCAAACACCTGACGCAAGTAAAGGGCGTCGGCGTTTGGACCGCGCACATATTTCTCATGTTCACGCTGAAGCGGCCAAACGTGCTGCCGACGGGCGATTACGGCGTCCAGATGGCGATCAAGAAGCACTACAACAAACGCAAGCTGCCCAAACCACTGCAGATGGAGAAAATTGCCAGGCCGTGGGAGCCATATCGCAGCATCGCCTGCTGGTATCTGTGGCGAAGTTTGGACATCAAGACTGTGTAGCGCACGTCCGGGTGCTACAGGATTGGCTTTCCTGTTGTATCCTAGAACGTTCGCAATCCGCGTGGGGACGTGTACGACCGCGCGGGCGAAGAAAATGCCCACTGAGCAAAAAATCCGTGTGCTGGTCGCGAAGCCTGGCCTGGACGGGCACGACCGAGGCGCGAAAGTAATTGCGCGTGCTCTGCGCGATGCCGGTATGGAAGTCATTTACACCGGTTTGCGCCAGACGCCCGAGATGATCGTGAGCGCCGCAGTGCAGGAAGACGTCAACGTCATCGGGCTGTCGATTCTTTCGGGCGCACACAATGCGATCGTCCCTCGGGTAATGGACCTGCTCAAGCAACACAAGATGGACGATGTGATCGTAATTGTCGGTGGCATCATTCCCGATCAGGACGTGGCCCATCTGAAACAAATCGGCGTTGCCGCGATTTTCCAGCCGGGCACGGCCATGGACGCCATCGTTCAATTCATTCGCGCCAACATCAAACCGCGCACCGTGCCGACGGCCGGTTGATGAGCGAGATCAGCACTTCTCGCCTGCGCGACGCTGTGGCTCGCACGATCGGGCCCACTCCCTGGTATTGGAAGACTTTCCCTCGCGTGAATTCCGCCTCTGGCCAGCGCTTTGCCTGGACCCATCACGGAAGCGAAGGTCCGCTGGGTTATGTAGTCTCGCTCGCCCTCGTGCAGGAACCCGACAAGCCACGTCTGGCCTTGAACACATACTGCCGCCCGTTTTTCGTTCCGCCGTCGCGTCTTGGCATTTGGTGTCCGGAAGGACGCAGCATTCGGCTTGCCTGCTTTGATCCTGACCAACTTAAAGGTTTCGATCTCGCAGAGATTGCAGGATGGTTTAAACAGTCATCGGAACGAATTTACGCCACCACTGCCCCGATCGCGGACTTTGAGGTCCCGCTTGGTCTCGACGTTGGCATGCACAAGTTTGAGGCCCCGGCAGAGTTGCGGTCGGTGGATGAGTTAATCGTTCCCACCAGTTATCCGGCGAAAAAAAACGACGATCCGGCGTTTGCCCTGTACGTTTTCTATTTGCAAGCGGGACTGCTTGAGGTACTGCCACAGAAGTGGTTCACGGCCAGCCAATATCAGGTTGGGAAGCAATGGATCCCGCGCGCCGGTCGCGATCTTGAGTCGCAGCGCATCTTCGGCGAGTGTTTTGGAGTAGGAAGCTTCCTGTTGGAAGAAGATGGCTGCCGACTAGATCAGTGGCTGGAAAAAAGCCTTTAGCATTTGGCATTTAGCACTTGGCATTGCGACGGCGGCAGCTAAGTGCCAAATGCCAAGTGCTAACTGCTGAGTTTTTTCATCTCAAACGGCGTGATGGTGTTCGCGTTTTGCTTCTCCGATCCGAAGACGGTACGAATCGCCTCACTCGGGCCTGCGTGCTGGCGCTTACGAAGGTGTTCCATGACTTGGCGCGAAACGCGGAACCATTGATCGTTACGGGGAACGAGAGATTCTTCTCGGCTGGAGCCGATCTCAGAGAGATTACGGCTTTGACTGGACCCGAGGCACTGGAATTCTCACGAATGGGCCAAGCTCTGATGAATACGATCGACCGCTTCCCATCGCCGGTGTACGCAGCGATCTCTGGATACTGCATGGGTGGCGGACTTGATCTGGCTTTGGCTTGCCACCGGCGAATCGCTTCGTCAACTGCCGTTCTCGCACATCGCGGGGCGGCGCTGGGGCTCATCACCGGATGGGGCGGAACCCAACGTTTGCCGCGGCTGGTGGGCAAGCCAAAGGCACTGGAAATCCTTGTGACGGCTGAGAAGCTCCGCGCCCGGGACGCGCTGCGGTATGGGCTGGTCGATGCTGTGGCGAAAGATCCAGTCGCTGAGGCAACTCGGGAAATCCGGATACACGACACCTTGCAGGGGAATTAAATCGCAGTTTGCGCGGTGCGGCTCCGCTGGTATACCGTAAATGGTTCCTGGTGCCGTTCTCTTCATGGCCGACCGATACGAATCCAACGTAGCCTCGACTTCCACCGTCCTCGAAACGCACGTCGACGCGACTTCCCCGCGCTTTGAAGCGAATATGCGTTTCCTCGCCGACATGGTCTCTCAGGTGCGCAACGAAGAGGAAAAAATCCGCGAGGGGGGTGGGCCAAAGGCAATCGAGAACCAGCACAGTAAGGGACGGCTCACCGCGCGCGAGCGCATTAACCTGTTGGTCGATCCCGGCACTTTTTTCGAAATCGGCTCCTTCGCAGCTTTCGGCATGTATGAAGAGTGGGGTGGGGCACCCGCAGCGGGAGTAATTACCGGGCTAGGGCGTATCCACACCAGGCTGGTGATGATTATCGCAAATGACGCCACCGTCAAAGCTGGCGCATTTTTTCCGATGACGTCGAAGAAGGTCATCCGGGCCCAGAACATTGCCATTGAAAACCGTGTTCCGACCATGTACTTGGTCGACTCTGCGGGGGTTTTCCTGCCCTTGCAAGAAGATGTATTTCCCGACACCGACGACTTCGGGCGCGTCTTCCGCAACAACGCGGTAATGTCGGCAATGGGAGTCCCGCAGATCGCCGCAATCATGGGTATGTGCGTCGCGGGCGGCGGATATCTTCCCGTGATGTGCGATCACGTGCTTATGACCGACGGCAGCGGGCTTTTTCTCGCCGGTCCGGCGTTGGTGCAGGCAGCAATTGGACAGAAAGTGTCCGCCGAGGAACTGGGTGGCGCGGCCATGCATTCAGCCATCAGCGGCACTGTGGACTTCCGCGAACCAAACGACGAAGCCTGCCTGGCGCGGATTCGCGCGATCGTCGAGAAGTGGGGTTACCGTCGCCAGTCTCCGTGGGATCGCAAGAAACCTGAGGACCCTGCGCTGGCGGTGGAAGAAATTTATGGCATCTACGATCCCTCGCCGGGGCGCCCTTACGACATGAAGGAAATTGTTGCGCGCATCGTGGACGGCAGCCGCTTCGACGAATATAAAGCTGAGTACGGGAAGACCTTGCTCTGTGGGTACGCGCGCATTGGCGGCTTCGCGGTGGGAATTGTCGCCAATCAGAAGCTGCACGCACAAGCGATCGACCACGAGGGTCACAAGCGGATCGAGTTCGGCGGCGTCATTTACACAGAGTCCGCGGAAAAAGCCGCGCGCTTCATCATGGATTGCAACCAGAATCTGATTCCGTTGGTTTTCTTCCACGACGTCAACGGGTTTATGGTGGGGCGCGATGCGGAGTGGAGCGGCATCATCAAAGCCGGCGCAAAGATGGTGAACGCGGTTTCAAATTCGGTTGTGCCGAAGATTACGGTGATCGTTGGCGGATCGTTTGGCGCCGGACATTATGCCATGTGCGGCAAAGCCTATGATCCGCGCTTTCTGTTTGCGTGGCCGACCGCGCGCTATGCCGTGATGAGCGGCGATTCAGCCGCGGGTACGTTGGTGGAAATCAAGATCAAGCAACTGGAGCGTAGCGGGAAACAGTCGAGCGAAGAGGAAAAGAAGGAGCTTTACGAGTCCGTGAAGCGCACTTACGACGAACAGACGGATCCGCGGTATGGCGCGGCCCGGTTGTGGATCGACAAAATCATCGATCCGATCGAAACGCGCGATGCGATTACGCTGGCTCTGGAGGCTGCGGCTCTGAATCCGGAAGTGGCCGAGTTCAAGGTGGGAGTACTGCAAACTTAGCCAGGGATTTCACGAACTGGAAGGTTTGCTGAACTGCAGTCATCCGTGAGAATCCGCGTGCGTCCGTGGCCAAAGTTTTTTGAAATGTCTGATTCCGTCAAACTCGTCGAATGTCCGCGCGATGCCTGGCAAGGCTTGAAACTGCAAATCCCTACGCACATCAAACTGGAATATTTGCGAGCCTTGATTAGCGCCGGATTTAAGCACATTGATGCTGCGTCGTTCGTCTCTCCCGCGGCCGTGCCCCAGATGGCCGACTCGGAAGAGGTCCTGAAAGAACTCGATCCTCCGGACGACCTCGAGATTATTGGCATTGTCGTAAACGAAAAAGGTGCGCAGCGAGCCATCAATACTAATGCTGTCCGCACGTTGGGATTCCCCTATTCGGTTTCATCAACATTTCTACGCAACAACCAGCGCCAGACGCTTGACGAGGCCATCGATGAGCTGGAGAAAATAAAAGGCAAAGGCGAAGAGGCGGGCGTTGATACAGTCGTATACATCTCGATGGCATTCGGAAATCCATATGGCGATCAATGGAATTCGGGCGAAGTGATTGACGCGGTCGACCTGCTCGAATCTTACGGCGTGCGCATGATTTCACTGGCGGACACAGTTGGGATGGCGGGCCCGGGGCAGATTGGTGAACTTGTTTCTGCAGTGATTTCCAAGTACGACTATCTGGAGATTGGAGTACATCTGCACAGCCGACCGGAACAGGCAGCGGAGAAAGTTACTGCAGCATATGACGCCGGTTGTCGGCGTTTCGATTCCGTGCTGGGCGGCTTGGGTGGATGTCCATTCGCTCAGGATGCGCTGGTCGGCAATATTGCGACGGAGAAAGTGGTCGAGGCGTTGACGGCGCGTGGCGCGGCTCTGCCCCCGTTGAAGTCGCTCGATGTGCTGCTGAGGGCGACGACGGAGATTGGGGCTAGGTATACGAATTCATCGGCGGCAGATTGAATGGAATACAAGACACTCCACCTCGCGCACGACGGGAATGTGGCCGCGATCACACTTAACCGCCCTGACAAACGCAACGCAATCAGCTACGAACTTATTGAAGAGTTGTTGGCCGTGCTGGACGAAGTTGCCAACTCATCTGCTCTGGTGGTGATTCTCACCGGAGCAGGCAAAGCATTTTGCTCGGGCATGGACCTAGAGAATCTAAAAGCGCTCGTGGGTCGGTCGCAGGAACAGGGCCTGAAAGACTCTGAAATGATGGCCCACCTCTTCCGCACGCTGTATGACTTCCCCAAACCAACGATTGCGGCGGTGAACGGGGCCGCGATCGCGGGAGGTTGCGGCCTCGCGACGCTTTGCGACTTCACGCTCAGCGTGCCCGAAGCCAAGTTCGGATACACGGAAGTTCGGATTGGGTTCATCCCAGCGATCGTTTCGACTTTTCTGCTACGTCAGGTTGGTGAAAAGCAAGCGCGGGAACTGCTGCTCACCGGCAGGATTATTGGCGCGGATGAAGCTCTTCGAATCGGCTTAATCAACGAAATTGTTCCCGCCGAAAACCTGATCGAGCGAGCCCGGGAATTGGCCTCGCAACTCATGGAGAATAGTCCTACGTCGCTGGCCTGCACCAAGCGACTGCTCAGCGAGCATGCGCGGGCTGAACTCGACGTGCAGGTACGAGCCGCCGTACGCGAGAATGCGGCAATCCGCGCCACACCGGATTTTCGTGAAGGCGTCTCCTCATTTCTGGAAAAGCGCAAGCCGCGCTGGAGCGGCGAATGAAAGGAGCGAACCATCGTCCGGTGGTCAGCGAGGCCCGGATGCGGGTGCGGTACGCCGAGACCGACCAGATGGGTGTGGTCTATCATGCCAATTACTTTGTGTGGTTCGAAATTGGTCGTGTGGAACTGCTGCGGCAACTGGGCTTTTCTTATCGCGAAATGGAGCAGAAAGATGGCTGCGGCATCGCCGTGATCGATGCGCGCTGTCGCTACAAGGCTCCGGCGCGTTATGACGACGAGGTTATTGTTCGCACCCATTTGAAGTACATTCGTGAGTCGATGGTGCAGTTCGAATATGAGTTGGTGCGTGCCGATGACGGAACGTTGCTAGCGGAAGGAGACACTACGCATATTGTGGTCGACCCGGGAATGAAGAAAGTGCCGCTGCCGGGAAAGTACGTAGCTGCCTTCCGGGCAGCGATGGGAACTGAAAAGTGAGCATTGCATTTATCTTTGAAAGCTGGTCTACGAATCCGTGAAAGCACTCCACATCAACGGCGACGATCTTAGTCTGGAAGCAGTTCGGGAAGTCGCTGTCGAACGGCGATCCGTGCTTCTGGATCCTGATGCTCGGGTCGGAGTGGGCAGGGCTCGCGCAGTGGTAGACGCGCTGGTCGCAAGCAATCAGGTGTCTTACGCGATCACGACGGGCGTGGGCAAACTCAGTGACGTACGCATTGCGGGCGAGCAGATTCGCGAAATGCAGGTCAATTTGGTGCGCTCGCACGCGGTTGGCGTGGGCGAACCGTTGGCTGCGGCGGAAGTCCGCGCCATGATACTGCTGCGCGCCAATTCCCTTTCCAAGGGTTTCTCCGGCGTGCGCGCTGAAATCATTGATGCTCTTTGCGAGATGCTAAACCGCGGGGTCACGCCGTTTGTTCCGTCGCAGGGCAGCGTGGGCGCGAGCGGGGATTTGGCTCCGTTAGCCCATCTCGCTTTAGCTTTGATTGGCGAAGGTGAGTGCTTGGACGACAAAGGCATTCGCATTTCGACTGTGGAGGCTTTGCGTCGAGCTCAAACGAAACCCGTGGTGCTGGAAGCGAAGGAAGCGGTTTCGCTCATCAACGGTACGCAAGGAATGTTGGCGGTCGGAATTCTAGCCCTGCTCGCGACGGAAACGTTGGTGGACACCGCGGACGTGATCGGCGCGCTCACGCTCGACGCTTTGCATGGTACGGATGCGGCTTTCGATGAGCGTATTCACGGAGCACGCCCGCACGCTGGTCAATTGAAAACTGCGGAAAATCTTCGGCGCATGCTCGAAGGCAGCCAGATTCGCGAGTCGCATCGCGATTGCAGCCGGGTGCAGGATGCGTATTCTCTGCGCTGCATGCCGCAGGTTCACGGCGCGGTGCGCGATACTTTGGCTCATTGCCGTGCGGTGATGGAGACTGAAGTCAACTCGGCGGTGGATAACCCTCTCGTCTTTGTGAAAAATCCGAAGCAGGCAGACGGCGAAGGCGACGTTATTTCAGGAGGAAATTTCCACGGTGAGCCTGTGGCTTTCGCGCTGGATTTTCTCGGAATTGCTCTGAGCGCTCTTGCCGGGATTTCTGAGCGAAGGTTGGAGCGGCTGGTGAATCCGGCGTTGAATGAAGGTCTGCCGCCGTTTCTAGCCGCGGGTGCAGGACTCAATTCTGGTTTCATGATGCCTCAGGTCACGGCTGCGGCGCTGGTCAGTGAAAATAAAATCCTTGCGCATCCAGCTTCGGTGGATTCCATCACTACCTCTGGCAACAAAGAAGATTTCGTTTCGATGGGAATGACGGCAGCTCTGAAGCTGAAGCGGATCGTCGAGAACACCCGCAATGCGATGGCGATCGAGGCCATGGCTGCCGCACAGGCATTGGATTTCGTGGTGCCGCTTAAGACCGGCAAGCGCGGACTGCAGGCGTATGCTGCGATTCGGTCGGTTTGTCCGACTATGGACAAAGATCGAGTGATGTATCAGGATTTCGCACGGATCGCGGAGTTAATTGCGAGTGGGAATGTGGCGGAGGTGCTGAGGTAACTCCAACTCTCGGCCCGTGACTGGCCAGTTCGGCCGGACAGCCGGGAGTGGCTGTCCACACGTGGTTTAGGCGGTCTTAGCAGCGCTTCCGTCGAGGCCCAACTGATCTGCAATTGGCTTCAGGGCTTCGATGCAGAATGTGATGTGCCCTTCCAGATCGAGGCCCAAAGCCGCAGCGCCATTCACGATGTCGTCTCGATTGACTTTTCGCGCGAAGGCTTTGTCTTTCATTCTCTTTCGTACTGAATTTGCGTCTACCTCGGCTAAAGATTTTCCCGGTTTGATTAATGCGACTGCGGTGATGAATCCGGCCAGTTCGTCGCAGGCGAAGAGCGCTTTCTCCATTGGGCTATCTCTGGTCACGCCGGTGTATTCGGCGTGAGACATGATTGCGCGGCGGATTTCCTCGGGATAGCCACGCTCTTTCAGAATCTCGTTGCCTTTGTATGGATGGTCGTCGAGGCTGGGATATTTTTCATAATCGAAGTCGTGAAGCAGGCCAACGATACCCCAAAGCTCTTGTTCCGTCGAACTCACCGCAAATTTTCGTGCGTACGCGCGCATGCAAGCCTCGACTGACAAGGCATGTTTCCGCAAACTTTCCGATTGGGTGAACTCAGTTAGTAAACACCATGCTGTTTCGCGATCAATCGTCATCTTGTTCCTCGAACTCTCGTAGTCGTAGCCGCCCGTTAAGTAATCGCGACTGAAGACCTCAGGGGCTAAGGCCCATCTCCTAGCGGCTTTTGGTGGCACGGCTGAAGCCGTGCCCTTCACATCGCCCTCAGTAGCATCGACGGTGGGTCCATCACCCGGAGCGTCATGTTGCTTTTCTAGCATCATACTTCGAGTTTGCTGTGCAGATTGTGCTTGACATCCACAGGGGTTGTACCGCAGATTACGCTGCAGGTTGGGAACCGTATCTAGTTTGGTTCGCGCGGTTCCAGGAGAAGCCCGCTCTGGCCCTCCCACACCTTAGATGGCCACCACTCTTGCCCCAGTAGATTCCAGGGAAGTCGTTCGCTGTGATCGCTGCCTGCTGGTTCAATTTCGTACCAGTAACGATCTTTGCCGCCGCTGCCACGCCTCGTTAGATGAGGACGAGCCCGAAGTAATTGCGACGCCCCCTCCGCCGCAGTTGATGCCAACCAATGGCCACGGTCGCGGGCACTTGCACTTGGCAGCATCGATCCGGTCCATGCGTTTGCGCAATGGACTCAGCCAACGTCAACTCGCGGCGCGTATGTCCGTGCCGCGAACTTACGTTTCCAAGATCGAAAACGAGAAGGCAACTCCCACGCTGTCCTCTCTGGAGCGGTTGGCGCGCGCGCTGGAGGTCACCGTACCCGACCTGCTAAGAGGCGGCGAGCGCAACCGGCAGGAAGAAGTCCGCGAACTGATGCAAGATCAATTTATCGCGGAGATACTGCCCTTTGTGAACCAGTTGAACGGGATGCAGATGTCGAGCATTCTGACGCAGGTGCGGGACTTGACCGTGCGTCCGCGCAGAAGCGCTTAACGAAGAAATTCGGTGTGGGCTGATTGGAGATCCTTCGCGCGCGAAGGATTTCGGCGCGCGACTCCCGTTTCGCTCACGCCGCGCAAACGCCTTAATTTTATCCGGGCGACCAGCCAACTGCAGCCGGGGTCGAAAGATCCCGGCTTTTTTGTCTAGCTTTCCAGACGGAAGCGGGTTTCGCCGAGCCTGTAAAGACGCCGCCAAACCAGACGGTTCACGGTGACAACCATGGCTGCCATGACCATCGTGGCCGCGATCAGCAGAGTAAAATTTCCGTTGTCCGTCGCCCGGCTAATGATGGAGCCGAGGCCGATGGTAGAAAATGTCTCGCCTTTGAAATGAAAATATTCGGCGACGATGCTGGCATTCCAAGCGCCGCCTGATGCAGTGACCATGCCGGTCAAGAGATAGGGAAAGATTCCCGGAAGGATCAGCTTTCGCCAACGTTCCACCCCACTGATGCGGCATACCGAGCAGACTTCCTTCAGGTCCGTGGGAATCGCCATCGCTCCGGCAATCACGTTAAACAGAATGTACCACTGCGTTCCGAGCAAGAGCAGCAGAATGGAACCGACGCCGAGTCCTCCTCCCAGACGAATCAGGATCAGCAGAATGACTGGAAAAAAAGCATTCGCCGGGACGGACGCCGCGATCTGAGCCAGCGGTTGCGCCACGCGAGCCAGGCGCGGGCTGAATCCAATCTTCACGCCTACGGGAATAGTCCAGGCGGCGCCAATCAGCAGAGCCGCGATGACGCGAAGAAATGTTGCGCCCAGTCCCCGTCCCAACTCAGTGACCTCGGAGTGATCGAGTCCAGTCAATAAAATCGCAACTCGAATCACCGCGTATCCCGTCAGGCCTAAGGCGGCGATGCCCAGAAGGCCTAGCAGCCATGTCCTCCATCGCGGACCTGCGTTGGCGACCGGTTCGGCCCTGTGTTGTCGAGAAAAATACGACATGAGGGACTCCCGCAGTGGGAAGATAGCTTTTTGCCGCAGTTGAGCCAGACTGCGCGAATGCTGTATCAGACCGAGGACCCATGAGTGGGGCACCTCGGCGCTTTCCACTTGCTCAACCTTGAACTTCTCTGCCCATGCGATCACCGGTCGCCATACGAATTGATCGAGTAGCACGATCACGGCGATCATGGTGAAGACGCCCAACAAAATCGATCGCGTATCTCCGGCGCTGGCGGCGGTCTGCAGATAGGAGCCAAGGCCCGGCAGCCGAAAATCGCGCGAGCCGAGGACAAACATCTCGCAAGCCATCAGGGCGAACCATCCGCCGGCTACCGACATCATCGAGTTCCATACCAGGCCAATCGCGGCGAAAGGCAGCTCCATTTCCGTGAAGCGTTGCCACCAACTGAATCCGTAAATCTTGGCTGCTTCCCGCATCTCGCGGGGAATGCTCTTCAGAGAGGCGTAAAAACTGAATGCCATATTCCAGACCTGACCCGTGAAAATAAGAAGGATTGCTCCAAGTTCGACTCCCAACTGACGGCTTGGGAACAGCGCAACCATCGCCAGCATGACTCCCGGCAGGAAGCTCAGCACGGGGATCGACTGCAGAACATCCAACAACGGGATCATGAAACGCTCAGCCCTTGGGTTGTAGGCAGCGATGTAGCCATATACGAGCGTGAACGCCAAACTCAGCCCGTACGCCAGCGTTATGCGCAACAGCGACAAACCGGCGTAGGCAGGAAGCGCCAGTGGACTTTGAGAAATTTCGACCGCGGGCGTGAATGGGCCGAGCCAAGTTCGCGCGACTACCAGAACGCCGTAAAACAGCGCAATGGCTGCGGCGAACATCAGCACGTCGGGCAAGTGCGAAGTCTCGAGTTGCGGCAATAGAGACCACAGCCGAAGCGGAGAAATCGTTCGAAACCCTGCGCCTTTTTTCATAATCTTGCACTATACAATCGCGCACGGATTAAGCCGCGAACTCTTCACGTGGCGGCACGGAAACTGGCTGTGGGAGCCGGTCTGTAACCTCGGCGAGGTTCGCGAGGCGCTCGGCCAGGTCGTGTTTTAGGGAGCCCGGCTGATATCGCCAAAGATAGTTGCCACTCTTGACGCTTGGAGTATTCAAACGGGCTTCACTACCCAGACCAAGCACATCCTGCAGAGGAGTTACGGAAAAACTGGCTACGGAAGTCTGGGCAGCGCGGATGAAGGCCCAGTTGATTCCATCTTCACAATGTCCGACGTAAGCGTTCGCAGACCGACGCTCGTAGTCGGTTGCTGAGTTCCACCAGCCCAGAGTTGTGTCGTTGTCGTGGGTGCCAGTGTAGACGACGCGGTTAGAAGTAAGGCGATGCGGCAAATACATGTGCGCGCCTGGATCGCCAAAGCCAAACTGCAACACAGCCATGCCCGGAATGTGATGGCGCTCGCGAAGTTCGTTCACGTCCGGCGTAATGTAGCCTAAATCTTCGGCAAAGAAGGGTAGCCCACCCAATTCCTCGCGCAGCTTGTTAAACAGTTCGTCTTTCGGGCCGTCAACCCAATGGCCGTGAATGGCGGTGGGCTCGCTGGCAGGGATCTCCCAGAACTGGGAGAAGCCGCGGAAATGATCGAGTCGGATGAAGTCACAAGTCTGGGTGGCCCAACGCAACCTCCGCACCCACCACTGGTAGTTTTCCGAGCGCATCGCGTTCCAGTCGTAAAGGGGATTCCCCCAACGCTGGCCGGTGGCGCTGAAGGCGTCTGGAGGCACACCGGAAACGGCCTCGGGACTTAGGTCGTCCTTGAGACGAAACAGTTCTCGATTAGCCCAGACGTCGGCGCTGTCGTAATCGACAAAAATAGCGATATCGCCGACCACGCGGATGGACTTTTGCGCGCAGTAGAGGCGCAAGGCGCGCCACTGTTCATAGAAGAAGAATTGAACGATCCGGCCGGCAGCAATTTCAGAAGCCAGTTCAGTGCGAACAGTTTGCAGAGCCCCGGAATCACGGCGCGCCAGTTCGTCCGGCCAGGTGTTCCACGACTGCTTGTGATAGCGATCCCTCAAAGCGTCGTAAAGAACAAAGTCCTCCAACCACCATTCGTTGTCCGTGCGGAATCGTTCGAAGCGGGACTTTGCATTCGCGGGAGCCGAGTCCAGAAACTTGCGAGCCGCTTTATTGAGCAAAGGTATTTTGTGTTCGTAAACGCGCTCATAGTCGACCGGACCCGAGGGGTTCGGAAGTCCATTCACGAGTGAAGCGTCAATCCAACCACGCTCAGCCAAGCGCTCGAGGCTTATCAGCAACGGATTGCCGGCAAAGGCTGAGGTCGAAGAATAAGGAGAGTTCCCGTTCGCGGGCGGTCCCAGCGGCAGGACTTGCCACAGGCCCTGGCGCGCGGACGCAAGGAAATCGAGGAACTCGTAGGCAACCGGACCGAAATCACCAACGCCACCGCGCGAGGGTAGCGAAGTAGGATGCAGCAGAATTCCGGTCAAGCGAGGAAATGACATGTGATTACGGTTCCATCTGAATTATGAGGCTATGATCAGGATCGCAGCGAGATTGGCCTTCACGACTTACCTGCACTTCTCGCTAAAGAGAATTTCCAAGACTCGAGATACGCGGGACAAATTCCATCACTGCCAGGCGAGGTACGAGTCTTTTCTACTTACTCACTATTCGCCCTCTTCGCCCTCGCCTTGTTGCTTGGTTAAGGCTTTCATCTCTTGCTGGTTAATCTTGATCTTCCCTGACTTCTCCATTTGCTCGCGCAGGTTTGCCATGAACAGCCCGAACAATTCGGACTGCTTGTTCTGGACCAACGTATCGCGGATCTGATCTTTTTTGGCAGCGAAGTCCGCATCAGTCGGCGCTTGCTTGTCAAGAATTGCCAACACAACGCCGGTATTGCCACTGTCGACCGGGCCGCTGATGTCGCCTGGTTTGAGGCTAAAGGCGACGGAAGCGGCTCCAGACATCGAACCAATATCAGGAACCTGCCCATCTGGCAGCACAAAATCGCTGGTCTTCATCGTCGCCCCCAGCTCCTTCGCGGCCTTCTTCAAATCGTGATCGGCCTTGGCACGGTCGGAGAGTTCCTGCGTCTTCTGCGTCAGCAGAGTGCCGGACCGCTCGTTCTTGAATTCCGTTTCCACGCGGCTGTGGATCTCCTCAAATGTCGGCGTAGCCGGTGGTTTGATGGCTTCCAATTCAAATATCACGAAGCCCTGCGGCACCTGCACTTGATCGGGCGGAGATTTTTCAGCTGCGTTGAACACCGCCTCCGTGAACTGCGGCGAACTCCCAATGCCCGGCAGAGAATCTGTGCGACTAATAAAATCCGTCGCCACTACCGGCATACTTTTCGCCGCAGCCGCCTTGTCAAGACCCGCTGTGCGCGCCTGGGAAAGCACCGCGTTTGCCTCGGAATCCGCGGCCTGCTGAGCTTTCTGTTGCTTGATGATGGGTTCGATCTGATCCTTAACTTCCGCGAGTGTCTTCACGTGGGCGTCTTGCTTATCTTCCACACGAAGAATAACGAAAGCGTAACCTGCATTGATCACTTCGCTGGTTCCACCCTTGGGCAAGGAGAACGCTGCTTTGTCGACCTCCGGGACGGGAAAACCTCCCCGCTTAATCCAGCCCACGGATCCTCCATCTTTGCCGCTCGGGTCTTCGGAATATTTCTTGGCCAGATCTTCGAACTTGGCTCCAGCCTTTAATTGCGCGAGTACGTCCTGCGCCTTTTTTTGCGCAGCGTCCACGCCCTTCTGATCGACTTTGCCGTCGGATCCGGGCAGGGGAGTCTTGATCAGGATCTGCCGAACATTAACCTGCTCCGGCGCGCGATACTCATCGCGGTGCTGATCGTAATAGGACTGCAGATCCTGCTGGCTGACTTGCGCCTCACTCTGAAGTTTCGCAGTATCAATCAGCACATACTTGATTTTTCGCTTCTCCGGAATCGAGTTGTTGTAGGATGCCTTGTTGCGATCGTAGAAGGCCTTCAATTCTGTGTCGGTGGGATGCAGCTCTTTGAGAATGTCATCCTTGCGCAGCACCGCGTAGTCGAACTTGACCTTAGTGTTGTCTTTCTCGAATTTCTGGCGAATCTCGGCATCCGTGACCATCGCGCCGCCCGAAATCAGGTTGCGCAGCTTATCAATCAGAATGTCTTCCTTCACGCTGCGCTCGAACTGGGTTACCGTGAGATCGTGCTGCTGCAGCAATTCTTCATAGGCAGCCTCGCCGATGAAGTTGCCGCCCGGGAAAAAAGTCTCGCTGTAGCGGCCATGCTGCAATTCGTCGCGCACGGCTTCGTCCGTTGCTCGCAATCCGAGGTGGTCAGCCTCAACAATCAGGGCCTGCCGCTGAATTAATTGCTGGGCGGCTTGCGATGCGAAGAACGGCAGCAACATGGAGGCCTGCGCTCCGCCCCGCGGAAATTGCTGGCGCACCATCTCGCGGGCCTGGCGCTGAACCTCCTGACTAGTGATATCGGCTCCACCAACCTTGGCCACCACGCCACGCGTGGGTGCGGTGCTAAAAAAGTCGGTGCTGCCAAAGCCAGGGACTAAGGTGATCACCATGAAAACAGAAATAATGGTCAGCAATCCGCCAAGGATAATCTTCTTAATCGGGCCAGGGGTCTGCAGAAATCGAATCATTGTCTAATCACTCCAGAGTACAAGGGCGAGTTAGATATTATAAACCAAGGCAGGATCAAGCGGAGTTAGGCGGCTGAAAGGTCGTCCGGCTCACTTGCTAAAAACTGGTCATCCCCGAAGGCCCGCGTTTTCTTCAGCGGGCCGAGGGATCTCGCTCGGAGTATTTCGAACCCAATTACGTCATCGCACCAAATCGCACAATTCTCTACACGTGTTGGCTGACCGATAAAACATTGCCGTCGGGATCTTTGAACCAGGCTACCTTGTCGCCGCTGGGAGCCGTCCAGATCCCCAGCTTGTCTTGTTCGAGGAAACTAAATATTTCGAAGACAACGCCCTTCTCATGCAGCATGGCGACCACTTTCTCGATTTCTGAAACTTGCCATCCTAGAATTGTGAAGGGCGCCGGCTTGAAATCTGGAGCTTTTGCGACTCGTATCATGATTCCGTTTGCATCCAGCACCATCGCAAATCCGTCATCTTTGACGAAACGAAATCCCAGTACTCCCTCGTAAAACGACCTTGCCTTCGCCGGATCTTTCGTGGGAACGAAGGCTACGATCTTGTTCAAACTCAGCATGGAATCTCCTTGATCGGTAGTTCTGTTTGATCTGAAGCCGTTCAGGCTTCTTCGGGCGGCAATTCAAAATCGACCAGGTTGCCGCGGAAACCCTTCGTTTTCCAGGCTCCGAAGGCGATCCCGACGGCCATCCAAATGGCTCCAAAGATCAGTGCCATAGTGCTGAGGTTCAACCACAGGAGCAGGCAAATGACGAAACCTAAGACGGGCGGCAATAGGTTGCTCAGCTTTTTCTGTTTTTCATGGAGATAGTAGCGAACAAAGGCAGCGGCATTGACGCCCATAAAAGCGATAAGAGCGCCGAAGTTGAGTAAGTTCGCCCCGAGTTCGTAGCCGCTGGTGGTTGTCCCCAGATCCTTGCTGTAACCGCTGGAGAGAAAGCCGACTAAGATCGATGGAACCGCTGCCACCCACGGCAGAAAGAAAGCGCCCGCTAGAGCAAGCACCCCCACGAAGAGTACGTTGTTGCGAGGAACGTGCCGCTTTGCATCCACCACGCCAAAAAAAGATTTAGGTAAGGCACTGCTGCGGCCCATGCCATAAAGCAGGCGAGCAGCGCCCAGCTGGGCTCCCATGCCCGAGCCGAAATTGGCGACGACCAGCGTGAATCCGATGATCGCGAATAAAGGCTTCCACGCGCGACCTGCTACGAACGTAAACGCAGTGTCCACGTTGGGATAAGGCTGCGACGCAGGCCATACCAGTTGAGCCGCATAGACCTCGACTGCCGACAGAACACCGATCACCAGGCACGTCAGCACTGTCGCCAGTAGAATATTGCGCCGCGGATTCTCGGCCTCTTCCGAAAGCGTTGAGATGCCATCAAATCCAATGTAGGTCAGCACAGCGACGGAAGTGCCACCCAAGACCGCTTTCGTATTCCACGTCTGCGGATCATAAAAAGGACGGGTGAAAAATGCAGCCCCGTCATGCGGATTGCCGAAAATGTAGCGAGCGGCCGCGACAAAGAATATCGCGATCACCACGCCCATTCCCGCTGCCAATGCGGTGTTCACCCGAGCGGAAGTCTTCACTCCCTGAACGTTCAAAGCGGTAAAGACCAGCGCGAAGAACACGGCCCAGGCTCCATAAGGCACGCCTGGAGCGAACACGTGCGCCTGTTGGCTGATCCAGATGATGCAGATCATCGGATTCAGCAAGTAGTCCATGACCATGCTCCATCCGGTGACGTAACCGAGCGCGGGGTTGATCTCCTGTCCGACGTAGGTGAAGGCGGAACCCGCGCTGGGATAGGCCCGCGCCATCCGCCCATAACTGATCGCAGTAAACAGCATGGCCACCATCGCGATCAGAATGGTCGTGACCACGTGCCCATGGCCGCGGTCGCTCAACACGCCGAACACAGACATCGGCGCGACCGGCTGAATTACGATAACGCCATAAAGGATCAGATCCCAAAGAGTGAGAGTTCGCCGCAGGCGCGCGGCAGCGGGAGTGCCAGTGGAAGCGGATGCCATGTGCGGGTATTGGATTATGCCGCAGCGAAACTGTCAACTATTAAAACGATTACGTGCGCGGAAACTGACATCACTTTGCCGGCGGATAATCGAACCTGTAACCTCGCGCCTCATTCCCCGACAGGTAACGTGTGTTGTATTCCAGAATGTAGTTCAAGTGTGCGTCGTCGAGCGGGAACGACTGGTCCGAAGGATACGGATATCCGTCCATGTTGCGGAACGGGAGCGGATCGACGCTGGTGAAGTCGGAGGCGTAGAAATCCATGTCTTTCTCGTAGCCATTGGCAACGAAGAAGTAGTCGCGGGCCCAGCCGTTGGGCAAGGCAGGAAGTCGCGATGGATCAAAATCCAAAGCCACTTCATCGCCTGATCCGAAAACGACAAGCCGATCATCGAGCGAACTAAGCAGCGGCAATACATCACCGTAGCGCGTATAAGTCCCCGCGGGCCGCGTGTAGGGCCCGGTGGGGCTGGCCTTGTCGTAAACGTACGCGACGTTGCCGGGCGGTGTGCCCTCGATCTTGAAAGGAAACCCGTGAAAGCGCAAATCGGCGCGAGCCAGCGGAATCGCCGTAAGACGTACGTCCTGATCCTGACTCGTTCGATCAATCAGGACGCTGCTCCAATAGATCTGCAGGTTGGTCGAAATCCGTATGCGCCGCGCTCCGGCCGGCAGCTTCCCGGTCAAGTCTGCTGTCATGGTGCGCGGGCCACCGGCGGGAAAGCCCATATCGTCGATCACGCGAATCCATTTCCCGCTGGCATCCAACGCCTCGACATAAGGAGAAATCGATTCGACTCCAGCCTGCGAAGCAGCGTACATGCTGTTCGCTGAGTAATATTCAACCTCCCCGTGAAGCAGCAACCAGAGCGGGCCGCCTCTATAGGGTTCGCCTAGATCCAGCTCGAGACTGTGCAGCTGGGCAAAGCCTGCGAATTGAGTCAGTTCGAAATCACCGAAGTACCGATGCGCCAGCAGATCGGGCAGGACGTTGTGGCCGTGCTCGTCCTGTGCGGCCGCCGGCGGGCGCGCGTCCCGGCTGGCCACAACTTTAAACGGCGGATACGGCGGACTGCTGGCGAAGTATTCGTTGGGGTACACCTCAAGTCCCGCGGGATGATCGACCGCTAGCAACTTGACCTGATCGAGATACACGGCCTCTTCGAGCGGCTCCATGAAGCGGAAGCTTAGCTTGCCATCTTTTTCTCGAATGGCCTCACGATCAATCTTGATGTATTCCGTGGGCCGTGGGATGTCGCGCTGGCCCGGCCCAACCCAGTGTCCCACCACTCCCGCGCCGAGCATGTCACCAACCAACTGGTAGCGATCGCCGTCCCAAACGAAAAGGGTGGGGCATGAACTTCCACGGCGATTCATTTCCAGATATTGTTGTTCGCGATCGGCTGCGACTTCGACTTCGTCTTGCAAAACTCCTGTCGGCCAGAGCATGCGAACGACATCGGCTTGCGTCGCTTGCCCGAGGCCAACGGTAAGATACGGTGAATTCTGTCCGAGATAGCCGGACGAACCCGCGATCTCGAATTTCTGCCGAGTCCCTCCCGCAAACACTTCGACTTTGGTTCCGATCGCGCTCTTGTTGTCGGCAAGCCCTTTCAGATTGAGGCGCAGCCAGTGATTCTTGTTCCCGCCTTCGTTTCGGAGCAAAACAGCCGGTCCATGATTCTGTGTGATGAGCAGGTCGGTAGCGCCGTCGTCGTCGTAATCGCCGGTGATGACGGCGCGTGGGTCTTTGAGCTGAATTTTGTCGAGGCCGACATCGGCGGTGACATCTTTGAAACCGTCTGGTCCGAGATTGCGGAACAGACGCACTTCGCCATGTCCATCAGCGGTCTCGCCAACCGCAACGAGATCAACCCAGCCGTCATTGTCGTAATCGATGGCAGCGATGCCGAAACCACGCACCCAATTTGTTGCGGGCAGCGAAACCGGTTCGAACTTCTTCCCATGGTTGTTTCGCCAAAGAGTAAGGCCAGGATCTTCTTTCGTTTGACCCCAATGGGTAAACGCTAAATCCATCCAGGAGTCATGATTGAAATCTAACGCAGCAACACCCGCGCTGACCGCCAGGGCGGACGGCCAGGAAAATTGAGTGCTGAATCGCCCTTCGCGGCGGTTTTCAAAAATGACAGTGCCCCCTTTAAAACTGCCCGTGACGACGAGGTCCACAGCGCGGTCATTGTTGTAGTCCGTCCCAATGCTTGCAACCTCGGGCGCGTTGCTCTCGCCTATAGTCTCGTTGGTCTGATCAGTAAAAGTTCCGTTGCCATTGTTGCGCCACAAGCGGCTGAAATTGGGCAACTGAATATTACCGCAAGGCGGCGGCGACAGTCCTCGCGGGTCCAAACAGGGGTTGTTGCTCGTTAGGCTGGCTAACAAGTCCAAATCGCCGTCGTGGTCATAGTCGACGAAAGTTAACCCGGCGTTGAAACCGTCGCTTCTGATGCCCGCGGCTTCGGTGACATCTTTGAACTTACCGTTCTTTTCGTTGTGGAGAAGAACCACGCGCCCGTTGAAACTCACCACTAGATCGACAAACCCGTCGTTGTCATAATCACCGGCCGTGCAACCAATCGCGTGCGAGGCCGGATCGAGTCCCGCTTTCCTGGTTACTTCCTCGAACTTGCCATTGCCCAAATTGTGGTATAGCGACATTCCGCCTTCCCTCCCGTTGTCGGGCAGAAAGATATCGATGCGGCCATCGTTGTCATAGTCGAGGAAGCAAGCCCCTGGCCCAAGATACGATGGAAGATCGTTCGATGTAGGAGCAAGCGTCTTAGTCAGCAACCCAGCCTTTTCAGTGGCGTCCACGAAGCGCACATCAATTGCGGGCGGCACTTTGACCGGAGCAACCGGTGATTCATCCGCTAGCGAATATTTTCCCTGCTCGCCATAAGCCAAGCTGATGGGCGAGCCTAACTTGTTTTGCGTGATGTACTGAAAGCGCGTCAGATGTTCGCGAGCGCGAGTGAGATCAGCCATTTGCTGGTAGGCGCGGGAGAGCCCGAATTCGGCCGAAGCGTGCAGTGGATTCAGCTTCAACGCGACTTGGAACGCGTCGATTGCTTCTGGATATTGTTTGTTCTGTGCATACGAAGCGCCCAGAAAATACCAGGTGTCCGCATCATCGGGATCAATTTCGGTGACGCGGCGGAAGGCGTCGACCGCAGCTTGCGCATTCGCGGAGTTCTTTTCCAGCATCCCGAGGTTGTACCAGGCGTAAGGATTGCCGGGATCCTGTTTAACCGCCTGTTCAAGAAATTGTCGAGCCGCATCGATCCGCCCCAGGTTGAGCAATGCGATGCCCTCGTTCATTGGAGCGATCGAAAGTTTCGGATCGAGCGCGGCCGCCTGTTCGAACGCCTTCAACGCTTTTTCGAAGAGCTGCTGGTTCATGTAGGCGACGCCGAGATTATTCAGACGAGCCGCTTCGATAGATTTATCCGGTTGTGTCGGAGTGCTTTGGGGAGCGGCCGCGAAGATAGCGATCGTTGCCAGAATGACGCCGGCACAAACGAGGGGAACGTTCCTAGTCATGCGAAAAACCAGTTAACCACAAAGGGCACAAAGGTACACGAAGGAAAATCGGCTCAACGAGAGCGGGAATTCGAAGTGTCACCGCACTAATAAGGTCAGGAGATTTTCTATTTAGGTGCGGCGAAGCTCCAAGGCTTGCCGTAGGGTTTGTTCGCCAGCACGCCCTTACCTTCCTGAATCGTGATGGTCTGGCTTCCGGTTATGTTCGATAGTTTGTCGACCTGCCCGCTGGGCCACAGGATTTCAATCGAATCGGCTTTTTGTTTCTCGCCCAGGCCGAAGGTCAATACGAGTTCGCTCTGTGACAAATAGCTCGATCCGCTGTGGACCATCTGCCACTGCAGATCTTTGCCAGAGGTTACACGCACAACGGCTCCGATACCATCACGGTTCGACTTCGTGCCCACCAACTTTACGCGCAGGCTGCGATTGTTTCCGCCTTCGTTGTGAAACAGGTAGGCTCGGCCGCCATTCGTCGTCATCAGCACGTCGAGCGATCCATCGTTATCGATATCCGCGGAAGCCGCGCCGCGAGCGACTTTCGGGCTGGCAAATGCGGATCCCAAAGAGGCTGTCACTTCCTGAAACTTCCCGCCGCCGAGGTTGCGAAAAACGTGCGGCGGCTCGGCGTAGGTCACACGCTTCTGTACTCGTTCGATTTCGTTTTCAATATGCCCATCGGCGACGAAAATATCAGGCCAGCCATCGTTGTCGTAGTCAAAGAAGAAACAACCGAAGCCGAGCGTCACCAAGGTCGCATGTCCAACCTCCGACTGCGGCGCCTCATCCACAAACAAGCCGTTGCCCTCGTTGTGGTAGAGCGAAAGCATCTGGTTGGCGAAGTTGGTGATGATGAAACTGGGGCGGCCGGAACGGTCGTAATCAGCGGCATCCACGCCCATGCCAGCCCGGGCCACACCGTCCTCGCTGAATGCGATTCCCGCGGAGACAGCTTTCTCTTCGAACGTACCATCGTGCTTATTTAGGTACAGCTTGTTCGGCTGAGTGTCATTGGTCAACAGGATGTCTGGCCAGCCATCTCCGTTGTAATCCACGATCGCAACGCCCAGGCTCTTCGAAGTCGGATCATAGAACTTGGCTTTCTGCGTGGCGTCTTCAAATTTTCCTCCGCCCAGGTTGTGCCAGAGCCGCGCCGAAGAACCTTTATAGGATTCTGGCGTGCAATAAGATTTGTGCACGCCGTCAAGAGTGCAGTAGAGATCACTCTTCTCGGACCACTGCACGTAGTTCGCGACCACCAGATCTAATTTGCCGTCGCGGTCGTAATCCACCCACGCGGCGCCGGTCGAGAATTCATTCGGGCCCCACAATCCAGCGGCTCTCGTCACATCAGCAAACGTGCCGTTGCCGTTGTTGTGAAACAGATGGCTCTGGCCGAGAGCGCTGATGAAGATGTCGTCATAACCATCGTTGTCGTAGTCTCCAACGGCAACGCCCATGCCGTACATCGAAACCGCGAGGCCCGCTTTGAGGGTGACGTCGGTGAATGTGCCATCGTGGTTGTTGTGATAGAGCTTCAACGTGGAATCGGCGCGCTTGTGTCCCGGCCAGTCTTCGCTGTTCACCAGCAGAATGTCAGGCCAGCCGTCGTTGTCGTAATCGATAAAGGCGCAGCCCGATCCCATGGTTTCGGGCAGATATTTTTTCCCGAAGGCGCCGTTGTTGTGCGTGAAATGAATGCCGGTTTGCGCAGTGATATCGCGAAATTGGATCTGCTGAGCAGATGCGGATGCACCCAGCAGCAAATATAAGAGCGACACAATCGTCTTGCGCATTATCTTAAGATCCCCGTCGAGACTTTGGCGATCGCCGAGCTTCGCTCGGCCCGGACGGGTCGAAGACCCGTCCCTACGCGAGCTGAGGTTAGCGGCACAGAAAGATGTTCGTGAATCGCCTGCCGTTCGTTGTTGTCCTCGGGATTGAGTTGCCGATACGGGCCTGTGATGGCTTGCGAAGCTTCATCGGCTTTGAAACGCAGGTAACGCACCTCGTGCTCGTGGGCTTGCTTCTGGTCTCCCATGCCGTTGTAGCAGAGCATCAGGTCATAATGCGCCTGCAAGTCTTCTGGATCGACTGCGAGAACAGATTGCAGAACGTTCACGGCGTCCGCGTACTTGCGCTGGAGGAATAGAATGCGTCCCAGATCGTTGAGCGCCACGCGATCTCGTGGATACTGCACGAGAACCTTGCGGAGATGATCAGCCGCTTCATCGTAGCGGCCATCGCTGCGCAGAACTTTGGCGTAGAAGAAGTGGGCTCGCGCGAGGTCTGGACTTAACGACAAAGCTTTCGCCAGCACGGTGCGGGCGCGATCCATGTCGCCTTCCTGAACCGCGGCGCGCCCGATGTTCACCCAGCCGTCAGGATTCTTGGGAGCGACCTCCGTCACCTTCTCGAAGGCTGCCTGTGCACCTTTCAGATCGCCCTGCAGCAGCAAGCCAATGCCGTAATCGTTCCAGCGCTGCCAGTCATCCGCCTGCAGAGTAATCTTCGGCTCAGGAGCAGCAGAGCTGTGCGGCGCTACGTTCAGCGTAACTTCGTCTTCCGCCAACGCTACTATCGGAAGGTCCGGAATTTTCTCTACTCTAGCCGATACTCCTTTCAGCGAAGCCGCGAACGCAAACTTTCTGTCGTCGTAGTCAGGCGTGACATCAGCGCTAGGTTGATTCGGATCGGGAATGCCGGCGAATGAGAATTGCGTATTCCACCACGCGAACTTGCGATAACAGAGGCGGGCATGCAGGGTGATTTTGTTGCTTGAGTTCTCGGGAATGTTTACGCGGTAGTGAACCGTGTCGGCCGCGCCGGGCGGGATCAGATGCACGTACACCACGGCGCGAGTGGCCCATGCATTGCGCTTGTTGATGCGATTGCCGTGCGCATCCACCTGCAGCGAGCGGTAAAAGTGTGCTCCTTTCTCTACCGGACCTTTGCCATTGTCTTCGACGCTGCCGCTCCAGAATATGGTTTGGCCCTTGTCATCCGCGCCCTTCAGTTCGAGCCATGTATCGTAGGCATCCACCGTGCCGCCAGGAAAGAAGTGCCCGATTTTCTTGGTGCGGACTACAACGTCCACGCGGACCGTATCTCCTCGACGGACGGTCGGCTGCACGCGATTCAACGGCGCTGTGACCGGAACGATGTCGGTTTCTCCGCCAGGAGTAATTTTCGTCTCCGCCTCTTCACCGACCGCAAAAGTCGTCGATAGCTCCGACTGGTTTGCCACCCCCGGCTTCAACTGCGCTCGCGCAGGAGAGAGTGCGAAAATATCCACGCTCAGAATACCGCCCTTGAGAAAATCCTCGGTAATCTTCAGTTGGCCCGCATCATCATTGGCCGTCGGAAGTGCGGTGTTCGCCGCGGGGAAACGATGCGAATGGACCTGGCCATCGATGTTGCCCATATCGCTCGACCGAGTGAGCGGCATATGACAATCGGCGCATTGCGCAGGCTTCGCCGGATAATAAAAAGACCGCGCCCCCTGGCCGGAAACCCCGCTGGCCTGCCAATTGTCATATTCGTTGAAGCCACGAATCCAGCGGTAGTGATTGACCGGAAGGTCGAGATGAACTTTATGACAGCTCGAGCAGAACTCCGCCGTCTGGTTTCGCATGAAGGGTTTCAGAAACACGCGGCGGTGCGGTTCAGGATTCAGCTTCACCAGAAAATCGTGCAGCATGCGCTCGAATGGATTCTTGGTCGCTGCCAATTCATGTAGCTTGGGATATTCGAGATAAAAATCGCCTTGTCCCATGCTGCTCTTCACGTCGGCGATTGAATGACACATCATGCAGCCCAGCCCAGCCTGGGCCTCGGGGCGGTGCACGATTTGCTTGATCGGCGTATCCATCAAGCCGCTGTAGAGCACGGCGGGATCGTGGCATCCGCCACACCACTTGGAAGGCTTGGTGCCAATCGTGTCCTGCATATACTCGATGCTCTTGCGGTACCACTGATTGTTGAAGGACGAGAAATGATGCGCCGAGCTGAACCACTGATTGTAGATGTCTTCATGGCAGCGTTTGCAGGAGTCGGACTCCATGAAAAACTTGCTGGGAATCTTCTGTCCGCCGTAAACTTGCGCAGAACTGGGAAAGAATGGCCCATCCGGACCATCGCCTTCGCCATTCATGGTGGCAGGCGGCATTGAGGGATTCTCGATGCGGGCTTGATTTTTCCAGCGCGACTCGCGCAAGTAACGCGCGCCCAGTCCGAATCCAGCGAGCACCAGCAGGCAGATCGCGCAGCGAATGATCGAGCCACGGCCGCTTTGCGCAAGCCAGCCTCGTTTCCCGGCCCATTCCGCGACGACGATGCCCACGCCGGCGAGCGACAGCATAATATGAACATAGAGAAGGTTCCACTCTACTCGCGGGGTCCCCGTCTTAATTAGAATCAGGCCGAGGATTGCTGCAGCGATAAGCAGCGCCCAACCAAGGCGTGAGGCGATGCTCCCATCCCGGAGCAGTCGGAAAAGAAAACCAGCCAGCAGAACAGCGGCGATGACGCCAGCAACCACGTGCAGTAAAACGATCGCAGCATAGAAGACATTCGGCTGAGGAAAGGTGTAGAGATAGGTGGCCGAGATGAACAAGAACACGATCAGCCCGGGCAATACGCGGGACGCGAAGAAGCCTCTGGATTGCGTTGGAGGAGCCATTAAATGCTTGTGTCAATCTCTGGAGCCGTCAGGCTGCAAGCAGGAGATTGGGTGGCAACAGGTTATCGCTTTTTCAGGGTGGAGAAATAGTATAAATCCATTATCACTACCGACAAGAATCTTAAAACGCAGAGGCCGCAGGGAAAATCGCGCCGAGGACGGGAAGGGAAAAATCTGTCAGAGGTTAATATCTGGCGGTTGCCAATCCCCGCGTTGCGCTTCCAATTCCGCAGCCACCGCCAGCACCAACTCTTCTTCCCACGGACGGGCGACGATTTGCACTCCAATTGGCAAGCCTTCGTTTGATCGCCCGAAAGGAATCACCGCGGCCGCAGTTCCCAGCAGGTTGAACCACTCCGTGTAGCTCCATGCGTCGAGATATTCCACGGTCTGGCCATCCACGTTCCAACTGCGCTCGCCATGACGAAAGGCGGGCACAGAAGCAACCGGGCAAAGCAGAACGGGATACTCACGCATCTGGGAAAAGACTTCCATTCGCAGCGCATCGCGCATGATCCAGGTATCGAGCAAGGTCTGACCCGTGTGGGACGGCTCGGCGGCAACGCGGCTTAAATGCTGTTTGAGAATCGGACTCAGGTGAGCCTCCTTCCCTTTGGTCATCGGCTGCAGCAGCATGCCGCCCGCGATCCCGAAAAACTGCCACCAAAGTTGTCGCGCCTGCTCAAGCCCATCGGGACGAAAAGGCTCAACCTTAAAGCCCGCTTGCTCGAGCGCCGCAGCTGCAGCTCGCACCGCCGCACGCGTCTCGGCCGTGACCGGAGTATGTCCGTCATCCTCGAAATATCCGATACGAAGTTTCTTCAGATCGTCGCGGTCCCGCCAGCGCACGGACACTGGAGCGGCCGAAGGATCGCCGTGGTCCGGTCCTTGCATCACCTCGAACAAGACTTTTAAGTCTGCGACTGTCCGCGCCATCGGTCCAACCACGCCCAGCAAAGCAAACGGTCCGACCGAGGTTGGGAAGTGTCCCGTGGCAGGAATACGACCGGGTGTAGGCTTCAGCCCGCAGATTCCGCTGAAGTGCGCGGGGACGCGAATCGAGCCTCCGCCATCGCTGCCTACGCCTCCTGCGGAACATCCCGCCGCAATCGCCGCGGCCTCGCCCCCGCTTGACCCCCCGGGGGTCCGCGAGAGATCCCACGGATTGTTGGTGCGGCCGTAGAGAAGATTATCGGTCTCCCACGCCATGAGCAGTTCGGGCGCGTTGGTAGTTCCCAAAATGATCGCCCCGGCCTGGCGCAAGCGCGACACTAGAGGAGCATCCTGTGCAGCCACGAAGCCTGCCCGAAGCTTAGTGCCAGATTCGCAACGCAAACCCGTCACTTCGATCGAACTCTTGATGCTGATCGGAACGCCGTGCAGCGGGCCGAGCTTTTCATGACGGGTCACTGCCTCTTCAGCCGCACGGGCCTGACGGCGCGCGCCCTCGGCGTCCAAATGCACGAAAGCGTTCAACTTCGGATTGAGCTTCTCGATGCGGGCGAGATGCGCTTCCACCAACTCGACGGGCGACAACGCGCTCTTGCGGATTTGCTCAGCCATGACAACGGCTGGAAGGAAGGTAAGCTCACTCATGCGGCGTTGTCAGAGAGAACTGAGTCTAGCACGGAGAAATTGATATCTCCCGGGGGCAGAGACGTAGCCAGCTACGTCTCTACAGAGAACTCAGTGTGCTGGGTGCGCCCCGCGCCGCGACCTTTGGGGTGGCAAGAGCACGCGCACGGCGTTCTTGCTTTTCGCGCCCCGTTTGGCCAGCCAATTCTTGAGATGGTGTCGCGATGCCGCTGTAAGCTGCGAAAAGAACATTCCGGCGCGACCATCGTCTTCAGTCCAGATGACCTTTCCGGTCGCTTCCACCAAATCGGAGGTTCCCGGTAACACAAAGCGCAGCGGCACATTTTCAACCGGCGGCAATGGCTCCGGAGCCTGCAAGGCTAAACCTTGCTCACTCAAATCGAGCACCATCGCGGGCAAAGCCTTCGCTCCGAACCGAAGGTAGACCAGCGCTTCGAGTGGATGGCGCGGTGCGTGCCGCGGATTCGGCTTCATGTATCGCTGCCCCGCGTGCAGCGAGCGTGCCACCTGCTCGTAGGCAAGCGGCTTATACAGGACGAAGTTCACAACTGACGGGAATTCTCCGCCCACCGGAGTAAAAGCACTAACCATGGCAAACACCACTGGTTCTCGCTTGGCAGATGCCATACGGGCCATTCGCGCCACTTGGCCCGCGCCCGGCAGATCGAAATCCATTACCAGGGCCGAATAGTGGCCCTGTACCAGCAACTCGACTGCCTCGCCGGACGAGTGGCAAGTCTGCTGCTCGATTTGCATCACGTCCAGAAGCGCCCCCAGCACCCTTAGCGATGGGCAATCCCGCGACACCAGCAAGGCATTCAACTTCATAAACCGGAGCTTATGGCCGCCCGCAGCCACAGTAAAGTAACAGCGGTAATAAATCGGTCGTTACCTAGCTAAGCTTCATCCCAATTTGGGACTGCGTTGATTGTCGAGACTACCCCTGAAATCAGAGGCTTGGAGGTGTCGGAGTTCGAGACTGATAGCCCGGATCTTATGAGCCCACCCTCCCAACCTGGTTGATTTTTCGCCCGGACACCAGCCAAACTCCGAAAAAACTTGTAACCCATTCGTTCCGAACCCGTAATAGAAATAGAAACGCCTATGGATCTGCTTCGGCGATTTGCGCTTGGCGAGATCGATGCTTTCGAGACGCTGGCTCGGCAGTACCAGGGCGAGGTCTACGCTTGGATCGTTCGCATCGTGCGCGACCCGGGCGTTGCTGAGGATCTGACGGTGGAAACTCTTTGGCGCATTTACCGGGCTCGTCACCAGTTCAGGCCGGACGGCAACTTCGGAGCCTGGGCCCGGCGGATCGCCACCAACCTGGCGCTTGATCATCTCCGGCGCAAACGCCCAGAGCAGAGTTTGCTCGCTGAACCCGCCGGCGCGCCTGAGCCCGACGGTCTCCTGCAGCGTGAAACGCGGGAGAAGATCCAGCAGGCATTTCGACGCCTGCCGGCCAAGTTGCAGGTTGCGGCAACGCTCGCGTTGGTGGAAGAGCAGCCCTACGACGAAATTGCCAATGCCCTGGGGACATCAGTGGGCGCGGTCAAGGTGCGCGTCTTCCGTGCCGTTCGCATCCTGCGCAAACAACTACGCCAGCTAGGCGTCAGACCTGAATGAAAGAACACGAGGAAAAAAATGACTGAGTACGAGATGACCGAACACGACGACCAGGACATTCGCGAAGCTCTGAAACAATCTTTACCTCCGGTGAACCTCGAGCTAGGGCGGGACCTATGGCCCGCGGTATTGCGCAAACTCGATGCCCACCCCGTTCGAGTTCCGTGGTACGACTGGGCGCTGATTGCCTTGAGCGTTGGCGTGTTTCTGTTCTTCCCGAAGCTGATCCTGATATTCGCGTACCACCTGTAGAAGGAGACGTTATGACTAATCATCCGTATCTGCGCGCTTACATGGCGGGAATCTCGGTGCCAACGCCGCTTTTGCTGGTCGCACTCACTCTGTTCAGCATTGCACGCTTTGTCTACGACGTCCCGATCCCCGTTGAGCGTGTGATCATTTTTCCTATGGCCGTCATCCCCAACCTGTTTGGCGTGTGGAATATGTTGCATCTGGCTTTGCGCTCGCGCGTCAATCTGCCGCTGGGGATTCACGGAGCGATCCTTCCCTTCATCCTCGCGCCGGCAGGATTTCTTCTCGGCCGCAGCCTGGGTTTTCTGCAGACGACGGATCACGGTTTCATCTATTTCGGCGTGGTCAACGTTCACTACGTGCACGTGGCGCTGGTATTTCCCGCCGTCTTGATCGTCTATTACCTGATTTGGAAGTACCTGATCGGATTCTTCAATCGAGTCGTAGGAATTGCGGAGTAACAAGATCGCAAGCACTAAGGAGGACATATGACGGACGGACAGATTGGAAACGCTCCAGCGGGCGCGCACGGCGATCACTGGCCGACAGCGATGGCCTCGCTGGCAGTTGGCGGCGCGTTCTTCGCCTTGTGGTTCTGGTTGCTGCCGCAGTGGCTCGGATTCCGCGTGGAAATGGCGGGTGCGGCACAGTGGCGATGGCTGGCTGCCCTTCCCTCGGTGTTGGGATTCGCCGTGGCCCTGCGCTGCATCTGGGACTTCGGCTGGACGGGGCACGGCACACCTGCACCGATGGCCCCGCCGCAGCGCCTGGTCGTGGTGGGTTTCTATCGCTACGTGCGGAACCCCATGTACCTTGGCTTTGCTGCAGGATGGATCGGGTTGTGGATTGTTTTCGGACACGCCAACCCAGTGGCGATTGCTGTAGTGATGGCCGTAGCCCTCGGCATACATCTGTTCGTCGTCTTTTATGAAGAGCCAACTCTGCGTGGGAAATTCGGATCAGATTACGAAGCCTATTGCCAGAACGTGAATCGATGGTGGCCGCGGGTGCGAGGGTGGAACAAGCCGTAGCAAACGCTTTGCTCCCTGAGGAACAAACTGAGAACCGAGAACAAGGAACTGCCCACTGGTTTTCTTGCCATCCCCTTGCTATGGAGGGTCCCACGCTTCTTCCCCCGTGTTTTCAAACGTCTAGCGCGAGGGCGCGCGATTGTGGGCATACATCCTTTTCTATGATGTTCATTTATCGGTAAACATTCGCGAGACGGGAAACCAGCCGGGGCCTTTCGTAATCTCCCCCGTACCGCGGTTGAAGTGAAATAGTTGAGCGTAGAGTATGGCCAAAGCCTCCGCAGCAAACGCCAAACCGCGTGCTCCGCGGGTGAAACTTGCGGGCACCGTCTTGTCTTTAGTTTGTCTGGAAAACGGGCGGCAAACTCGAGGCAAGCTGCACCAGCTCTCGATCACCGGAGGATTGCTGCATCTCGAAACGCCGTTGGATGAGGGGATCAAAGTCGAAGTGATTTTCCACGTCGGCGAAAGCACCGTACGCACCAAGGCACGCATGCTGTTTCCCATGTGGGCGACTCAAGGCTATCTTCAGCCTTTCGAATTTGTCGACCTTGGAGCAGAAGACTGCAGTAATCTGCAAGCGGATTTGCAACGCCTGCTTCACTCCTCCGGAGCCGCGATTGTTCCCGCTGAAGCGGAGATCACCCAGGTTTCCCACCAAGCAAACCAGTAGCTGCATCCCGCCAGAATATTCCTCCGCTAAAATAGATTGAACGAATGGAGGACCCATGGCTCATCAGCATTCCCCGCGTTTTCTGAAGATCGTCGAAGACACCCGGAAGCGCGTTCACGAAGTGACCATCGATGATGTGAAAGCGAAAATCGACCGGGGCGAAAAGTTTCTGCTCGTCGACGTGCGGGAAGAAAGCGAATTCGCGGCCGATCACCTTCCTGGCGCGGTTCATCTGGGCAAAGGAATCATTGAGCGCGATGTTGAGGCGCGCGTGCCTGATCCCGAGACGCCCATGGTGCTCTACTGTGGGGGTGGATTTCGCTCTGCTCTGGCCGCCGACAACCTTCAGAAGATGGGCTACACCCACGTGCTCTCAATGGACGGAGGCATCCGGGGTTGGCGCGAAAAAGGCTTTGCCCTGACCAAGGATTAAGTGAGCTGCGAAAACAACGTCTCCTGCGCCTCGAAAGTACTTCCGTAACTTGATGCCGCCACTGCAATACGTCACGATAGTTCTGCTGATGCAGGCGGCAACGCGACGTTAGTCCAAGAATATGCCAAGCAAAACAAATTTCGAACAAAGCGGCACAGCAGCAGCTCCGGCACGAGCTTCGAACGCGTCGGTTGAGCATGTGCTGGCTCAGGCTACGACGCCGCAACAGTTTTGCGCGGCTCTGGCCAAGCTCTTCGGAGTGCGGCCTACCGAAGTTGCCTTGATGCGTCTGGAGAAGGGTCTGCTGAATTTCGTCCACCCTGAACAACTGAAAACTGCGGGATCGATCCCGGTTTCCAGTTCTTCCGCGGTCGCCGCTCATACCGCCTCAACCAAGAAGACAGAGCTTTTTAACGCCTTCGTGAAAGTCAAACACGCTAGCATCTTTGAAAGCGTGAAGCTGAACAATCCAGAGTCCGAGGATGTGGAACGAACCGGCCAGAACGCGATTCAAAAACTGATGTCCGCGCCAATTCTAGATGGACAGCGGAAGGTTCTGGGTGTAGTTCAAGTTTGTCGCAAAGGATTTGATCCAGCTACCGCAGGGCCGGACTTCTCTTCGGACGATTTGCAGCAACTGGAACTCGCCGCAAAAGTCCTATCCAACTTGCCCTTTATAAAGTAGAACGCTGCGCTGCAAGGCTCCACTTCTGCAAACAATCCTTCGACTATACTTCTCGCCGTTGTCTCCTTGAGTTCGCGTTTAGGTCTGTTTTGCTGCTCTTCTGCCGGTGAGTGGCGCGGCTACGAGCGACGGTTGCAGGGCCCGATCCAGAGCTAGTTTCTCCTCATTTGTTAGCGGTCGCGAAGCGCCTTTCGGCAGTTTGCCCAGCACCAAAGGTCCAATTGCGACGCGGAGCAGTCGCAGCACCTCAACTCCAAGCGCCGCGAACATGCGCCGGATGTGGCGATTCCTGCCTTCGTCAAGGACAATTTCGAGCCAGGTATTTTTTTCCCCGCCACGCAGAATGTGCGCACTCCTTACCCGCAGGAAACTGCCATCGTCAGTTCTGACTCCCTTAATAATAGATTCGATCAACCCGGAATCTGCGACCGCGCCGATTTGCACATGATAAATCTTGTCCAGATGCGTTTCGGGCGCAAGCATGCGGGCGGCCCATTCGGAATCGTTGGTCAGTAGCAGCAGCCCCTCACTCGCCTTATCCAAACGGCCGACGGGGGCAAGCCACGGCAGGTCTTTGTCAAGATATGCGTACACCGTCTCGCGTCCTTTTTCGTCGGAAGCCGTCGTGACCACGCCACGAGGCTTATTGAGCATCAGGTAAAGTTTCGCTGACGTGGGCAGTTGTCGGCCATCCACCTCTACGCGGTCGCGTTCGAAGCGGACTGGAGCTTCCGGATTGCGACAGATTCCACCATTCAGGCTCACACGTCCGGCGCAGATTAGATCGACAGCATTCGAGCGAGAACAATAGCCCTGCTTGGAAAGCGCGCGGGCCAGCCCAATTCGCCGGGAGGAATCTTTTGCGGGCATGATTTTATGCTAAACCACGATTCGCACAAAGCGATGCCGACCGATTCCTCGCGACCGGCTCGGGTCTCGATTTAGAATCACTTGCATGATCGATGCTCATCGGTTTTCGCTGTTCCTCGGCGCGGCCACGCTGCTCGCGGTTGCACCCGGCCCCGGCATGTTGTACGTCCTTGCTCGCACCCTTGCCGGAGGCCGTCGTGAGGGAGTGCTGTCCTGTCTCGGAACATTTCTCGGTGGTCTCACGCATGTCATGGCGGCAGCGACGGGATTGTCGTTTGTGCTGGCCACGTCCGCAACCGCATTTGCCGTGGTCAAGTATGCGGGTGCGGCGTATCTGATTTACCTGGGCATTCGCATGGTTGTCGGCGCCCATGAAAATCAGGAGGGCGATATCGAAATCCCCGCCGGCCAAGTTCCCAGAAATCCTTTTTGGCAAGGCATTGCGACGGAAGTTTTGAACCCTAAAACGGCAATCTTTTTTCTTGCTTTCATTCCACAGTTTGTGAATCGGGCGAGCGGCAGAGTGTTCTGGCAATTCCTCCTGCTGGGTACGATCAGCGTGGCATTGAATACCTCCTGCGACCTCATAGTGACGTTCATGGCGGCTCCGATCGGTGCGCGTCTGCGATCTTCAGCGGTTTTGCGCCGCAGGCAGCGCGCCGCCACAGGACTCACGCTGATCGGCCTGGGTGCGTTCGTCGCGGTGTCAGACTCAAAGTGAAGGATCTCTCTCCGAGAGCGGGGGTGTGATAACCTTCGACTTTCATGTCCGACCCCAAGTCCGACCGCCGCTCGCGCCAGCGCATAATCGCACGGACGGGCGTCTCCATCCGATCATCGCAAGGCCAACCAGCCACGGGAATGACCCGCGACTTAAGCATGAGCGGGATCTTCCTATACGCAGACTCCGAAATCCTCGTCGGCAGCGAACTGGAGATGGTGCTTATGCTCCCTGCCCAACTCACCGACGGCGAAAAGCGTTGGGTGTTGTGCCAGGCCTCGGTGATTCGGGTGGAACCCGCCGGAGCAGACCGCCAGTTTGGCGTGGCTGCGAGCATCCGCAGTATCGCGACCCTGCCGGAGATTCCGAGCTGACGGGAGGTTTTGGGGGCACTCATTCCAGGCAAGGCACTATGTAAGTCAGGGGGCGACGTGGTCATTTGCCCGCCGCGAGCCTGTGAAAAATTGTTTAAAACTTAGGATTCTGCTTCCCTTTGCATAATATTTGGTGCAATAATGCTGGCCCTTGGATTGCTCTGGTCCAAGACAACGACATTAAAGATTGCAAATGTCAGGTGATCCGGCTATGTGGATGGAAAAGCTGTCTCAAGGCGTGCTTCGTATCCTCACGCCTCTGGGCCCACGGTATCTCAACCCTTCATTCGTGCAGCGGCTGTACTTGCTGTGGATTTTTCGCAACTTCGATACTTTGCCCCTAAAGGTACTTAGCCCAGGGCAACAAAGACGTATCGACGCCATGTGCGCCCGCCACGGGTTTCTCTCCGTGCTGGAACCAAACGGACTGATGGATACTCCGCTTCTCGGAACGCTAGAACAGCGTCCGCCGGTTGCGCCGCCACGTCGGCCCAGTCGAAGTGTGTCCGATGCCGTGGCTCCATTTGCGGCGGATCTTCAGCAGCGTTCCTAAGAAGAGCTTGCCGCGAGTGCCCAGGTTGGACCCCGCGGTCCGCGCGCGAGCGGATACATCGAGAGCAGAGTCAGCACAGGCACGGCAAAACCGATCCGCATTATTTTCGTCCTGAAGAAGTCGCCAGCCGAGCCCAATTCGATAAGAAATTTGCGGAAGAAAATGCCGGGGTTTGGCGTCAGCACATGCCAGCATCTCCAAGTCGGCCAAGGTTGGTATGATGGCGAGCGGCTGTGTTATATTCGTCATCGGTAATCGCATTCGCCCGATACGGTGATTCCGGAGAGCAGCTTCCCGGCTGCAATATGAGCAATCGCCCATACCCGCAACCATGATGCGGAATTCCCAGGAGCGAAGCAGAAACCCACGGACGGGCGCGTAGCTCAATTGGCAGAGCAACTGACTCTTAATCAGTAGGTTGAAGGTTCGATTCCTTCCGCGCTCACCACTCCTAAGTATATTTTTATTTCACTAGTTAGCATGCTATCATAACTTAGAACAGTTAATTCGCGATTGTTCCGCGTGTCAGTGCCGTGTCAGCATCAGGACAGGTTTTAGTTCTATGTGGCCAGCTCGGAAAGAGGGCACGGCTTGGTGTAGCTCCCCATGTATCAGGGTTGGCGACTATTGGCTTGACGTGGCGCATAATTTGTCCATATATTGCGCTTGTGTCTGACAGCACGCCATCAGTAGTAAATGTGGCGCAGCCGGTCTGTCAAGAGGTAGTCAAAGAACGGACAAGCGATCCAGCTAACCACGCTGGGCCTTTCGTGTTGAGATGTGGTTGCGGGCATAGCACGTCGACGCGGATGCCCGTCAGCCAAGGGGCCAGTTATACCTGCAGTTCTTGCAGTTCCTCCGGCAAGGAAAAGAGTCGTTTAAATGAGGATACGCAATGAGGCGAGGAACACTGCTCTCCGACAGCGCCTAGACCCGTTCTTAACGCTCGCATTGGATGGTCACGAGCGCGAATGGTTCGAATTGGCGCAAGAGCTAAAGGTTGACGCAGTCGCGCTAGAGACTCTCGTCGCCGTAGTCCAGGAAAGGAAATGGCAACAGTCGGCTGCTCCATTGATGTTTGTGCGCATAAATGTACAGCGACGCAGCGAAGAATGGACAGATCCATTTAGCGAAGATGGCAGGTTATATCGCGCGCAAATTTTCTCGCCAGTGCCAACGCGTGAAGAGCGCGCATGGCTTAAACAACGGGACAGGATTATAGAACGGAATGCGCTTGTTACCCCCAAGGATATTGAGGCAGCGAGTCAGACTCTGAGCATCGTTCAGGACGCAGAGGAAAGAGGGGTGATTTGCGCTCGCGCTTTGGGACTCCACGCGAGCCCAGTACCTATCCGGGGTTAGCGATCCCGAGCGGCGCAAAAGGGCGGCAGCATGGAAACGGCTCTATAGGCACGGTATCCCCTCAGAGTTGCGCAAGGCGCTTCGCGCTCGCGCTTGGCGAGACCTCGACGACTATGAGACTCTGGATTACCTCCCCTCCAAGGCCACCCCGGTACCGCGATACGATTTCCAAGAAGAGGACTGGCGATCATGGCGGGTCATCCAGTACGCGCGCCGATGACGATCGCACTGAAACAAAAACCAAAAAATTATTATGAGACAAATGTCCCCAAAACCGATTCCTTCGTGTCTATATAAGTGAGAGATGAATTTCCGAGGGCATGCCAAATGGCGTGCCCTTTCCTTTTGGAGTAGATTCTAATGCGTCTACATTTGTCCCCTGCAGGCGCGGGGGCAACAAGGCCACGATAGATTGGCGGCGAGACCGCGAGGCTGCACTGCCGGACGGACTGTATAAGGGGATTACCTTCACCATGCCGGATCTCCTGTGGTCGTTCTTCCGCGACAATCGCTTCCTGGTGCCGGCTCTGTCCGCTTTCGCGGGGAATGCCATCCAGACCTTGGCGGCTGCTCGACAAGGTCTGCAGGTGGGCATCATCACTTTCCCGCAAACCTTTAACGGGCGGTTAGAGTTCAATCCCCATGTCCACACCATGGTCATGGCGGGAGGGCTGCACGTCTCCTCCGGCTCCTGGAAGTCGCGCCTGTACTACGACGGCGACCGGTTGATGAGGCTTTGGCGGGGCGCTGTAATCCAGTTGCTGCGCGCAGCCCTGCGAGCCGGTCGGCTCCAGACAGATTTGACCGTTGACCAGATGGAAGACGTGTTCATCCATCTGGAGAGATGCTGGTGGAGCGTCAAAGTTCAATCCTCCGCTTCGAAAGACCATCGCCTACGATACGATGGTCGCTACTTGAGACGGCCTCCGATTGCCCAGCGTCGCATCACCGACGTTGGGGAACGAAGCGTCACCTTTCGGACCAAAGATAAAAAGTTGGGTTGCTGGGTTGAGGTGGAGTACTCGCTTGAGGAGTTCGTTGACCGGTGGGCCCAACATATTTCGGAGCATTACCAACACGGAGTGCGGTATTTCGGGTTGTTTGCTTCACGCGCGCTGGGGCAGATCTCGGCTGCCCTCTTCGCCATTTTGGGACAAAAACCGAGACTCCGGCCCGGACGCTTGGCCTGGGCAGATTCCCTAAAGCAAGACTTCGACTGCGATCCGCTTCTGGATCACAAGGGGGAGCGAATGATTTGGGTGCGAAGGATCGCGCCGCAGGCTCCGCCTAATCAATTACCATAGGAGGCCCCCTCGCATTTCCGCTGTGTGCTTTCCTCCCTTCTCCACTCCAAACCGCAAAGTTCCGGTCCAAAACGATCTCCTTACGTTCCTCCGAACGCGTATCTTACTTTCTCCGGCATCATGTGCGGCCATCCGCGATCCTGCGTTCGGAGATGACTTATTTACATCTGACATCAAAATTTGATTTTCCTATACATCAAGTATTCGGTTGCCGCGATCGCTCCGCCTGCGTTGTGCCCGGTACGTAAGGCTTGCCCCTGAAGCGTTTGGCCTGCGGATTGAGCCATTCCTGCATCCGTATCCGCGATTTCTTGGTTCTCGGCGGTTTCAGCCTGACGACCTTGGGCGTAAGGGATTGGCGACGTTGATTTGCCGACGGCGGAGGCGTAGTCGGCAATGTCGTCCTTGGCGTTGGCGAAAGAAGTGTTCGCGAATCGGTTATATTTCTCGTTTTCCCCGGATGCCGCGTTGTACGTGGCAGTTTGTTGAGATCGCGACGTTATGCTAACTCCTTCTGTGCCGCGCTGGCGGTTGTACAATCACTCGCATAGCATAGGCGGGGTGAGGGGCCAGCCTGAGGACGGTGTCGTGTGAAACTGCGGCGATCTGCGAGTCTCGTTTGGAAACGAACTCTCCCCATAGTCTTCTGTATGCTGCTGAGTGGTTGTCATTCGCGGCAAGGTACAGCCCAACCTCGCATTGAATTCACCAAGATCCCGCCCAACGCACAAGGTGGCCGCGAAAGAGAGGATATTATCTCGGGGCGAGTTACCGGTGCGCGCCCCGATCAGCATATTGTTGTGTACGCGAGGAGTGGTCCCTGGTGGGTGCAGCCGTGGCCTGACCAAGCTCTCATTCCAATTCGAGCGGACTCGACCTGGAGCACCGCGACCCACCTGGGATTTGAATATGCCGCACTATTGGTCGAACCGGGATATCACCCGCCGCCTACTATGGACGCCCGTCCCACCCAAGGCGGTTCGGTTGTCGCTGTCGAGATCGACAAGGGCGTTGGCCCAACCCAGTTCGCGCCCACAAAGCCGCTCCGTTTCAGCGGATACGATTGGAAAGTTCGAACCATTCGAGCCGACCGTGCCGGCATGAACAATCCCTACGATCCCGCAAATGTTTTTACTGATGGAAGTGGAGCCCTCCATTTGCGCATCACTAAAGAGGCAGAGGTTTGGAACTGTGGGGAAATACATCTGGCACGAAGTCTGGGGTATGGAACCTATGTATTGACGGTGCGCGATACTTCCCGATTGGAGCCGGCCGCCATTTTCAGCGTGTATACCTGGGACGACGTTGGCGACGAGTATTATCGGGAAATGGATATCGAGATCGGCCGCTGGGGCGATCCGGCGAATAAGAATAATGCGCAGTACGGCATTCAGCCCTTTTACACGCCAGGCAATTTGACGGAGTTCTCGCAACCGGCTGGCACTTTGACACACTCGTTTCGTTGGGAGTCCGGACGTGCAAGCTTTCAAACTGTCCGCGGATTTGCCATGCGCGCCGGGGCTCCTGTCGTTTACCAACACGTTTTCACATCCGGAGTTCCTACCGCTGGCGACGCCGCGGTCGTCATGAATCTATGTCTGGTTCCCAGCAATAAGAGCCCCTTGCAAAAGGACGCCGAGGTTGTCGTCGAGAAATTCCAATATCTTCCGTGACAGCCATTTCAGAAGGCAATGGCTCTTCAAGTGGCTCCTGGCCGCCGTCTCTGGGCTCTGTCTCGCCAACGCCGCACATGCGATCGACCCCAACCGAACGCTGTCGCAATATATTCGTGACCGGTGGGGGAGCGAAAAGGGTTTTCCAGGTGGGGCGGTCCACGCCATCGCGCAAACCCCTGACGGGTACTTGTGGATCGGAGCAGACAAGGGTCTGGTGCGCTTCGACGGATTGAACTTCCGCCTCTTCCAAGAATTGACCCCGGGTTCACCACTGATTGGCCCGGTTCTGGGGCTGACGGCCGATGCCGAAGGAAGTCTGTGGATACGTCTGCAGAGCACCAAGGTTCTGCGTTACCGTGACGGAAAGTTTGAACCGGGACACGATAAAGCGGCCTTCAGTATTACAGCTATGAACAGGGCCTCGAATGGGGATTTTCTGGTTTCCTCACTCGCACTTGGTGCTCTCCGCTATAGTGAGACGGGATTTCTACCGCTCACGTCGCAAGAAGATCTGTCTGGTTCTCCGTCGAATACGCCACAAGAAACTCGCAGCAATGTCGCGACCCTTTCGGATTGGTCCACTGGGGTCGTGACTCACCGTCTGGCCACACCCTACTCTCCAGTGATTGCAATGACAGAAACCGCCGACGGCAAGGTCTGGCTGGGCACACAAGACAAGGGTCTCTTCTACGTGAGTGGAGGGCGGATTACTGCCGTAGCGAATGGATTGCCTGACCAAAAGATTAACTGCCTTCTCCCTATCAGCGATCGCGAGTTGTGGGTGGCCACGGATAAAGGCACCGCGCGCTGGAGCGGAACAGAACTCACCCAGGTCGGCGTGCCAGGTGCTCTTCAGCACCTCCAGATTCTTGCATTGATCCGGGATCGAGACTCAAACATCTGGGCAGGCACGGCGGACGGGATCATGCGGTTCAATGCTGAAGGCGTGGCGCGTGACGAAGGCCAAACCCGACCTAGAGCGCCGGTAAGCGCACTGTTCGAGGACCGCGAGGGAAATATATGGACCGGCGATTCGCTAGGCATTGAGCGTCTGCGTGACAGTGCGTTTGTTACCTATTCTATGGCTGACAGTTTGCCATCTGACAGCAATGGACCGGTATACGTCGACAGTGAGCAGCGCACATGGTTCGCCCCTTTGGAAGGCGGTCTGTACTGGCTGAAAAACGGGCGAATCGGAAGCGTGACCGATGACGGGCTAGCGCGGGATGTCATCTATTCAATCAGTGGGAATGAAGGTGAACTCTGGGTCGGCCGGCAACAAGGGGGTTTGACGCGGCTGCGCTACAAAGGTAGCTCGGTCACAGCCAATACTTACAGAGAATCTGACGGACTCGTCCAGAACAGTGTTTATGCCGTTGAGCAAAGTCGGGATGGAGCCGTGTGGGCGGGAACTCTAAGTGGTGGAGTAAGTGAGTTCAGGAACGGCCACTTCACAAATTACACCACCGCGAATGGCATGCTATCGAACACGGTTACTTCGATCGCGGAAACTGCCGACGGAACCATGTGGTTTGCCACGCCGAATGGACTGAATGCACTGTCGAATGGCCAGTGGCGGGGCTTTACCACAAGTGACGGGTTGCCTTCGGCGGATGTGTACTGCCTGATGACAGACTCCTCCGGAGTACTCTGGATCGGGAGCGCCGCCGGCCTCGCCTTTTTCGCTTCCGATCATGTGCAGGCGCCGCGCCAAGTACCAGACTCTTTACACGAACAGATATTCGGAATCGCGGACGATAACAGCGGGTGGCTTTGGATCGCAACTTCGAGTCACGTACTGCGGATCAAACGCAGCGCGCTTCTCGAAGGCCAGTTCAGTGACTCGGATTTGCGGGAGTACACGCTTGACGACGGCCTGCACGGTTTGGAAGGCGTAAAGCGGCATCGATCTGTTCTTGCCGACTCGGTCGGACGAATCTGGTTTTCCATGAATCGTGGACTCTCTGTCGTGGACCCCAGTCGAGCCACGGCCAGATCTGAGCCTGCACTGGTTC
Organism: Terriglobales bacterium; assembly: GCA_035601995.1. Taxonomy (GTDB): domain Bacteria; phylum Acidobacteriota; class Terriglobia; order Terriglobales; family Acidobacteriaceae; genus JABDBE01. Next base: position 16,394 of record DATNNE010000111.1, on the reverse strand, counting down.
ATGTTGAGGCGATCTCCGCGGACGGCAATCCTATGGACCCCCGAAGCCGCGTCCGCATTTCAGCCGCTCGTCAGCGCGTCACGTTTAGCTACGTGGGATTGAGTCTTTCCAATCCAGAGCGGGTGCGATACCGCTATCGGCTCGACGGTTTTGATAAGGACTGGAGCGAGCCGGTCTCAGTACGCACCGCGATCTACACCAATCTAAGTCCCGGCCCATATCTCTTCCGCGTGATCGCCAGCAGCAGCGACGGGCTCTGGAAAGGGTCCGAAGCAACATTCCCCTTCGACATCGAACCTATGTGGTGGCAGACGTGGTGGTTCCGACTTTGCGCCGTCCTTGCCACTGGGGTCGTCATCCTGGCTTTCTATCGCCTGCGAATGCGACAGCTCGCGAGGCAAATGCAGACGAGGCTCGAAGAGCGACTTGAAGAGCGAGAGCGGATTGCGCGCGATTTGCACGACACACTATTACAAGGATTTTTCAGCGCTGCCATGCAGCTTGATGTCGTAAATGATCGTTTACCCGCAGATGCACCGGCCAAACCTGTCCTGCTGCGGGTTATCGAGTTGATGAGGCAAGTGGGTGAAGAGGGCCGAAATGCGGTTCGAAGCCTTCGCGTATCGCCGCGCGAGTCCTACGATCTCGAACAGGCATTCTCGCAGATTCGGGAAGAACTTCCCGGCCAGGAAGACGTCGCTTACAGCGTTACCGCGGAAGGCGTTCGACGGCCTTTGAACCTGGTTGTTTGGGACGAAGTCTACCGACTTGGCCGCGAAGCTGTGATCAATGCGTTCCGCCACTCGCGTGCGGACAACATCGAAGTCAAGGTTGAATATGCGGGGCGGAACTTGCGCGTAATCGTACGCGACGACGGTTGCGGGATCGGCCCTCAAGTACTGGAAACGGGCCGCGAAGGGCACTGGGGACTCTCGGGGATGCGCGAGCGAGCAGAAAAAATAGGAGCAAAATTGACAGTCCTAAGCCGTCCTGACGCGGGAACGGAGGTCGAACTTTCGATCCCCGGCGGCGTCGCTTTCGAATCCGTCTCTTCGAATGCTTTATCGCAATGGTTCACACGCTGGCTGGGAAGAAAAGAGAAACGCATCGTCCAGCAACCGGATAATGGGGCCGACGAATGAACGACTAAATAAGTATTCGTGTGTTCTGTGTGCGAAGCGATCGTGAGTTGCGACTACATTAAAAATGCCTTTTCTTGACGAGGAGAAAAATCGTACGAACCTCTCGGCTCTGGGCTCGTGGCAAGACATTATCCGCTTGATGCCCTCAAGGGTGTGTATTCAGCGCTCGCGAAGGCTTCGAGCCTTTGAAGGCGTAAAAGAGCACATAGAGGTAGCAAATCGAGGGAAGAATAAAGGCGCTGCGAACCCCCATGCGATCAGCTAAGAATCCGCCGATCAGCGGAATTACAGCTCCTCCCACGATCGCCATCACCAGCACGCCCGACGCGTCGGCGGTGAGCGGTCCAAGGCCGGCAACGCCCAGCGCGAAGATGCTTGCGAACATGATCGAGTTGAAGAATCCAACCAGCAGGATGCTCCACATGGCAACCTGACCTGTCGTCAGCATCGAAGTGACCACCAACGAAAAAGCGGCCAGCGCCGCGATGCCTAGCAGCGTTCCAGTGCGAACCCTCCGTAGGATTCCCGAACCAATGAATCTACCGACCATCGCCCCTCCCCAATAAACCGACACGTATCGTGCGGCAACATTTGCCGGAATGTTTCCAATACTTGGTTCCGTGAAATAAAGAACCAGAAAGCTTCCGATGCCGACTTCCGCACCAACGTAGAGAAAAATTGCGAGCGCCCCCAGCACCAGATGATGATGGTGCCAAACACTGTCCTTTGATTTCAAGGAGTAGTTAGCGCCGCGCTGTTTGGGTCCGGAAATCGCAGGAAGCCTCGACGCGGCAACGACAATGCCGAGCGCGATGAGCGTAAGCCCCAAGCCTAAGTAGGGAAGCTTAACGGACGACGCTTCCTGCAGACGATATGCCTCCAGCGCCTGCGCCGACATTCGACGCACTTCGTCCATGTTCTTCGGGGCTGCCGTGAGGATGAAAAGGCTTCCGAAATACGGCGCGATCGTTGTGCCAAGGGATTTGAAGGCCTGCGTCAGATTCAAGCGACTCGACGCGGTCGTCTCTGGACCGATTGCGGTGACGTAGAGATTTCCAGCTACTTGCAATGCCGTGATTCCGGCACCCAACACTACCAGAGCAGCCAAGAAAAGAGGAAACGCGGGAACAGCGGCCGCGGGAATGAACAGCAGCGCGCCCAACCCCACGGTCAGCAAGGCGGCGACCATCGCCCTTTTGTAACCGATCCAAGCCATTAGTTCTGCTGCTGGCAATGAAAAAATGAAATACGCGGAAAAATACGAAAACTTCACCAGCATCACTTCAGTATGGTTCAGATCAAAGATGGATTTCAGATGAGGAATAAGAATGTCGTTCAGCGCAGTGACGAGTCCCCACACGAAGAAAAGCGTGGCGAGCAACGCCATTGCGAGGCGCGGGCGATCAGCCGCTCCGGGCGTCTGGATTGTGATCGGGTTCGCCGCCATGTTAACGAGTAGCCGATCCGATCTTCTCACGAAGGACCATGCCCCATGATGTCGAAGGGTTGCGTTTTGACCTTCACACCGGAAGGTGCCCCGCGAACAGTGCAACCGTCGATTGCCAATTTTGCCTCACAGTCGCGAGTTTGCTCCGCGATCGTCAAGGGTTCGTTCTCCTTCCACAAAGCAGCTGGCTCACGCCTTGGGGGGATGCTCCAAGGGACAAACGATGAGAGTTTACCGTTGCTTTACAGCTTTCTTACCCATCGGCTTCGCTGGTTGTTGTCTAATCCGAGTAATGCTGGACCATAAATCCGGCGCCTTCATCGGAAACGAGCGTTTAGCAGGAAAGGATTGATGAGCACCTGGAAAAAAATGATGATTGGGTTCGGCGCCGTCACGCTATTGTCCGCCACCGTTGGTTTAACGGTTTACCGGAGCCACACGAACGTAGCAGTGGTGCAAACCGGGAGCGTACAAAGGCAGGACCTGGCATCGGTAGTGACTGCGTCCGGCGAGATTCGCCCCGGGACTTACGTGAATATTGGGGCAAATGCATTCGGCAAAATCACGCACTTGCACGTCAAGGAAGGAGAGAGAGTCAAACAGGGCCAAGTGCTGGCGCAATTGGAAAGCGTGCAGCCAGAGGCAGATGTAAATGCGATGCAAGCTTCTCTGGCTGCCGCCCGCGCTGACGCCGTCGCTGCCGAAGCCGGCCTGAACACTTTGCTGGCTGATCTGAATCGCTCGAAATCGGACGCAGAGCGCTCCCGGTTGGACTGGGAGCGGTCGCAGAGCTTGTACAAGGAATCGCTGATACCAAGATCAGAATACGACAACCACAAGGCTATGGATCGGGCCGCGCTCGCTGGACTGGCGCAAGCGCATGCTCGCGTGGCGCAGGCCAAGGCGCAGAAAGAGTCGGCGGACCGCCGCGTTGGACAAGCGCTTGCCAACCTGACGCGCGCAAACGATGTGTTGACGAAAACCAAATACCGGGCCCCTTTCGATGGGGTCATCACCAGCTTGCCCGTGCGCGAGGGCGAGACGGTGGTCATTGGAATTCAGAATTCTCCCGGGAGTGTCCTGATGACGCTCGCTGACATGTCTGCGATCACCGCCGAAGTCCGAGTAGACGAGAGTGACATTGTGAACGTGCGCCCGGGACAGGCCGTGGAGCTAACTATTGACGCTCTGTCCAAGAAAACGTTCCCAGCCGTGGTGACGCAAATCGGAAACAACGCAGTCGTACGTTCGACTGGACTTTCCACTTCGCAGCTCACTACCGCTAGCCGGGAAGCAAAGGATTTCAAAGTTGTTGTCCTGCTGCGAGACCCTCCGCAGGGCTTGCGCCCGGGTCTTTCGGCAACGGCCAAAATCACGACAGCGTCGCGGTCCGGTACTCTTACCGTTCCCGTCCAGGCCTTGACGGTCAGACGGCAGGAAGATCTGCTTCCGAAAAATGCGAAGAATTCGACGCAAGCCGCTAGACGTGGGGAAACCGCGTCCAATGAAGAACAGATTCAGGGAGTATTTGTTGTGCGCAACCAGAAAGCAGAGTTTGTTCGGGTCGAGACTGGCATCGCAGGCACTACGGATGTCGAAGTCCTGAAAGGCGTTGAAGAAGGCGACGAAATCGTTACCGGCAGTTACAGGATTCTACGGACGCTGCGCCCTGAGACCAACGTGAAGGTGGACAATTCTGCTTCCAAAACCGTGGAGGAGTCATAGTGCTCGGGCCCGACGGATCTGGCCGAGCGCAGCTAGGATGAGCCGCATGCGCAGCTCGCAACATACGGGAAGTGTTTTGGATTTGTCGGCAAATGACACTCGGTGCTATGCTAAAACAACTATTGCGACTGTAGGTTGTTCTCTGCCTGTTTCTGCTCGTGTTGACCCCCGACAATTTTGCAGAAATACCTTCAGGCGTGTATCGGATAATCGTCACTGTTGTGCGCCTTTGCCCTCGCGCCGTAATGCAAGGGCGCCAAGTTGCAACTGAACGGCAAGAATATCTCCCTCGATACAGAACCGCCTCCCCTTACCCTCCCCTCTGTAGGTCAAATGAAAAAGAAGGTCACCATTGCTTTACTCATCATCCTGACGCTGTGGATTGGGGCCAGCGTCATCGCACTCTCTGCATTTTTGCGGGCCGTGCCAGATATCCATCGTCAGGACCCGCCTTCGCATATTCGCGCACGGGTCAATCCGATACCTCAGCCCGTGCTTAAGTATCCTGTGTACCCCCACAGCGTATTGCCGGGAGGGATTCACGATGCGGCCGATCTTCAGAGGGCATTCCAAGGCAGATTCTTGCCCGCTGATTTCAACCTAAGTAATGCGCGGTTCATAAGAATATCGAAGCCCTTCTGTACCTATGTCACTTTCCGCAATAAAGACGGGCAGATCGTCTGGTCGAACCACAAAATTTGCATTCGCGCGGGAGAGGTTGCGATCACAGACGGAAAATACACGCTATTGGGCAGGTGCGGGAATCGCATCGCCATGAGCTTGCCGACAGACGCGCCGGCGCAGATGGCTCCAATTGACTTGGATATTCCAGTAGCTGAAGTCTCCACGAACCCTGGTGTGGTTTCTTCTCTCTATCCAAATCCAACACCGGAGACATGGATTCCACCTGTCGGACCTGTAGACATTGGCTCAGGGGGCGCCTTGTCGCTTCCTCCAGTGCCCCCCACATTTTGGTGTTGTGCGGAAGCGCCGGCCGTCCGTGTGCCGGATGGTTCACGTTGGGCGGTCACACTACTGACCGGGTTCGTTCTAGGCGGGGCGATTGTTGCCAAGGCTCACGGGTATACCTACGGAAAACGGGTACGCCCGAACCGTACTTAGCGCGTCTGCCGGAAAAGTCAGAATCTAGAGTCGAGTCGCAGCGCGAACCAATTTGACAATGGGCGAAACGCGCTCGCTGCATTCGCAAATTGGACAGGCGGTCAGTTCCGCCGAATAGTACAAAGAACAATTGGCGCATGGGAGGCCGTATCTGACCGGCTTGGGACCCAGTTGTGAGCCTACCCGACGGGTGCGTGGCATCGTTAATTCCGGTTGCTCGACAGTAATTTCAGTGCTCATAAAATTATCCTCAGCTTGATCTGATTTGTTACTCCCTCCATCTACGCTGCTTCTTTGCGGACAATGCAGGGCCGTCTCGCGTCGTTACGACAAACGAAAATATTGAGCTGGCGGCCGGAAGTGAGCAACGTCCACACGTTCGGATATTGCGACTCTCGCAGAGGCTTCGGGTTTCTAAAAACAATTGCCAAACCTGATTTATTGACCAGGGACATAACCTTGTACTCCTTCGATTGATTTGTTACTGCTCAATTGAACTTTCGCACCTGGTTGGCGGGAACACATCACGAGATGCAGTGTTTTCTTGCTACCCCGGTGGGCTTGAAGGGACGTACCTCGTTTGGGGTATCGGGAGATAAACGTCAACAAGGGTATGCCAGTCGCGGCCCCGGGCAGCGCAACTGGTCCGGCAGGGCGAAGACAGTCACGCACACGCGTGCTATCGCTTGCGCCTTCGCGATTCAAAGTTAACTCAGACCTTACAAGCTTCTTACGCGCAAACGTCGCCGGTTGTTGTCTAATTCAACAAGTCGGCAGGCATGACTCACAGCAGCGATGCACACGAACCGCATCGTCTGGCCTGGGTCGTCGCCCACGTGCTGAAAAATGCCAATAAGAACCGAAAGGAAATAAATCTTGAATCCCCGCATATATACTTCGCACTATTCCATTGACAATCTGAATTCGCTACCACGGCCATTAACACTCCACAAACGTCAACTGCCTCGACTAGGACTCCGGCCGATCATGCTGGCTGTTGCGGTAATGGCGATCTGCCTCTTGCCCACGACTGGCTTGGCACAATCGGCTCCCACAGCTGCCGCCTCGTCCCCTGAAATTTCGACGTCCGTCAACTCGGGCGTACAGTTCGGAATTTCCTCGCTGCGGTTTAAGGATCAGATCGCAGATATGGGCAGCGCGACCAACAAACTCTATGACTTGCGACCCGTCACGTTCTTTTACAAGCCACAGTTCGACGACGGATCGCGCCGGTTGCAGTACGGACTGATTGCGGAAGAGGTTGCTTTAGTGCAACCCGACTTGGTGGTCTATGAACCGAACGGAACGCCATACGGCATCCGGTATGAGGCACTGGCTCCGATGCTGTTGAACGAGTTGCAGAAGCAGAACGATGTAGCTGCGGAGCAGCACAAGGTCGTTGAGTACCAGGGAGCGCAAGTCGATCAAGTGCTGAAACGGATGTCAACCCTAGAGTCGAGAGTGGAGTATCAGGATCAGCAGATCGATTACCTGCAAAAACGGATCTCGGAACTGGAATCTCGGGTGGGAGGATAAAGGCCGCCGCCCACTTGAAGGAGGGAACGCATCCGCATAATCTCTTGTGGACCGCATGTCACATGCCGGTGCCCTTGATCTTAGCGGAACGTGAATAATAACCGTTTCGGCTCCCAACGACCGAGCAGAGTATTGCGCTCAAGCAAACCAAAGCTCGGGAGAAAGGAGCCGAATCGGTCGTGATTTTGCAACTACCCTGTCGGCGGTTGGCCGTCTCTGACTATGACCGTCCCAGGGCTCGGCTACAAGTTCGCCCCTAGAATAAGGTTAACAAGCCGATGGCAAGAGTGGTCAGGTCAGGAGCCTGCCCAGCGTAAAGCATTTCGTCTCCTTAGTTAACGGTTCCGGAGAATGTCGTATCGGTCCACCGCCGGGCAAGGTTCTGATCAAATCCTGACTCCAGACATAACCCACTCTTAGCGCCGGGCAAGTCATAAAGTGCGTTTAGAATTGGCAAGAACTCCTGCCGCAAGTTCGGTTTGGGCACAATGGCACTGACGGCCATGATTAATTCAAGCCGGATTGAGTCTTCGCCCGACATGCCCACGATCCTGGTCTCCCCTTGATCTGAGCAGAGATTGATAATCGAGATCGCCAAGTCGGCGGAGGGCATTTCAAGATCCATCAAGACCAAGTCTGGTTGAAGACTGACGGACATTTTGATCGCTTCTTTGAAGCTTACAGCCTGGCCCACCAAGTCCACAGTTTTGTGGAAACCGAGTAAAGTGCATATCACGGCCAGATATTGCGGTGATCCGTCAGCCACCAGCACGCGCAACTTGTGATCTTCGGTGCAGGCTTTGGAACCCTGGCACTGATTTATTGCTTTGATTGCAGTTTTCATATGATCCTCCAGTGCTGCTCTTGGTGAAACGTTAACCGAAACTCTCAGAGGCTGGGGTAAAGTATTGGCAAGGCCGATGTAAGAACTCTGTAAGAGCGAGCCTCTGTACCAGCAAATCAGCCGCTTACCGTAAGAAGTGGGAGACTGCGAGTCCAACCGCAGTCCAGCCAAGGGCGGACACCGCCAGCGCAGTGAATAAACCCAGTACCCTGTCCCAATTGATTTTGAGTTTCTGGCGTTGCGCCTCTGCTTCGAACCGCACGAGGCATTCCGACAAGCTGCACCCGAACCATCGATTTGTACTGCCGTCGCGGCGAATTTTTACCATTTGTGCGAGTTCAACATTCATATCCACTCCTGGACTCTCGATATCCGTTCTTGCTCCCCTGCAGCTACTATGCGGGGCGCCGGCAGAACGCACATCACGAGATAAGAGGGTTTTTCGCTACCACGGCCGGGTCGAAAGGGAATACCGCGATCAGGGGTTGTATTGGGTAACTACTGGAGGAACGATGCGATACCACTATCGGGTTACCGCGATCACAACCAACTATCACCGGTCTCAATCCGGGATTGTCTGGGATTTGGACAGACTCTTTCTTGCAGGCGGGTCGCTGGAAACTGTACTGTTTTACGGGCCGCCAAACGGTGCCTTGGGCAAACAGAAGCGATACATCCCTTTAACAAATTGTCGAAGAGCGGGTCGGAATAAGCACCGATCAACATGCACTCTAGCGGTGAACTATGCTTACAGTAAGTAGTCGGGCGTTGTTGCTAGTTATCCTAGTGCTGCTGACGATTGGTTTGGCAGGTTTTCGCGAGGAATCCAAGGGCCACAGCGTCACAATCACTTGGAAAGCCACTCCATCGACTCGTGATGCCACCGTTGTCGGTTACAACGTGTATCGCCGGGCGAATTCGACGACACCGTACGAAAAAATAGCGACCCGCGTCAACGGCACGACCTACGAAGACCATCAAGTAAAGAGCGGGACGACTTACTTTTACGTAGTGACGTCGATCGACCAGCGTGGCCGCGAAAGCGGCTATTCAACGATGATAACGGCCAGGGTACCGTAAGCTCGATGCGCTGTCGACGAACGTTCGGCTGTATTTTCGAGATCCTTCGTCCAGCCTTGTCGACGTGTTCGCTACATATGTTCCGGCTCGAATCCCGTAAGATCTACGGGATCACAACCAGCACAAGGCTGGAATACGCGCTTTCCTCACCAGCGGCGTTTGTCGCGGTAGTGGCGTAGTAGTACGTTTCTCCGGCACTGACTGTTGCATCGACATAGCCTGTCTGGGTGATCCCGGAGGCGAGCAGCGCGAACGAGTCGTCCTGCGAGTTCCCACGATACACACTGAAGCTGACCGCACCGGGGTCTGGATTCCAACCGAGGGTGACCGTGTGCTGAGCGGGAACGGGAATAACTCGGACCTGTACCGTGACAAATTGCCTGGGGTGGTCCACCCGCGTGGCTTTGACTATGACGATCTCGTTAAACTTGACGGTGGGAGCGGTGAACATCCCGGAGGCATCAATGGTTCCAGCCGAAGCAGACCAGTTCACGGTACGGTCCCCTTCCGCGCTGCTGACTATCTCTTCTGCGCCGGTCACCACAGCGGTGAACTGCTGCTCCGCACCGGAGTAGACAGTAGCCGAGGACGGTGACGCGTTAACGATTGGAGCGGCCGTCGCTGAGGCGGAAGACAGCGCCAGCCACAGCGTTGCGATTGCGATCAGCTTAGATATCATTGCAGTTCTCCTTCAAAAAACCGGTTTTTTCGAGCAATGTGCGGAGTGCGATGGGAACGCGCTCTTCTTCCGGATTGGCCGCCAATTGCGCGCTTTCTCGCGTCCATGGCGGTACTATGCGGGTTTAAAAAAGAAGGCACATCCCGTGATAGGAGGCTTTTTCACTACCGTCGGCGGGTCATGAGGCGGATACCGTAATCAGGGTTGGTCGACTACCACTTCGGGCGGCGCGGTGAATGAAATGTGTTTTACTTCAAGTGAAAATGCCCGCCCAGCGGAGAGCGTTGCTCCCACTGGGCGGGCGTAGGCTTTGGCTCGTCGGCAACAAAAGCCGGCTAGCAAGATGGCTTAGCGATCACTGAATGCAGTCGGGATCCGTCTCTGCAAATTCGTTGCCCAACCACTTATTACCACCGCAGCTGCCATTCTCGTCGACCGCATCCTTACCTTTGTTGGACTGAGCGGACATGTTCACCACGATGTTGTGGTAATCGCCGGACCCGATAGCAATGCCGGGCCCGCCGTTCTGGATCGCTGCTCCCCTGATAAATATGTTGTCTTGGCTGGGGGCAGAGTTGCCAACCGTTGCCGACGCAGGTCGGTTGGTTGGACTCCAGCTCCGGGGCATGCTCCTGGCATTGACTGCGCGTTCTGTCTCTGACGCCAAGCCTTCGTTCTGTTCCGCGATGTTGGCTGGCTCTCCTACGTAAATTCCGGCCAGTTTGTTATCAGCGGATTCAAGGCCAAAAAACTGATTCCCGCTGGAGGAATGCAGCCACAATCCGTGCCCTGCATTTCCCTGCAGAAAGCTCGTGCCTTGCAGGATGACTCCGGTGGCATGCGAAAGTTCCAGACCCGCAGCTCCGTTATCCGTGCTGTTCAGATTCTCGATCACCACGCTGCTGGCGTTGGTGATCAGGATTCCCTGTGCACTGTTCCTGGTCACGGTGAGCCCTTGGGTGTTACCGGTAATCGATACTCCCGACGCCTCATTCAGGATGCCGATGTTGAATCCCTGGATCGTCGCACCGGAGCTAACCATCTGCACGCCCGAGGCGCTGGCAAAGATTCTGATTCCCGGGGCCAAAGCATGAACTCCTCCCGGACCTGTGATGGTATGGTCTTCGAGCGTGAATAGAACCCCCGGCGAAGTGATTTCAATACAGGGCATCACGGCAGAACTGCTTACCAGGTTTTGCGTGAGCGTGTAGCTGCCCGGTGCGCCAATGACGGTGCCACACTCCTCTACCGGGGTGAATGGGATCCGCTGAGCATTCGCTCCACTCGGCGTTGCGACGACGGCCAGCGTCACCAGTCCGGCCAGTAACGCAGATTTCGAGCGGCGTTTCAGCTCAAGTCTGGTTGACAGCTTACAGATGCAAGCTGCAAGGCGATTTATATTGGTATTATTCATGATTGTTATTCCTCCTTCTTTGACTTCTTGCGACAGCCTTTGCACTCTCGCCGATTTTGCTTGAGTCCTGCGGTGCTTCTTTTCTGTCATCTGCACTATGACGGACTGAATCGGACAGTGCATCACGAGATGGAAGGTTTTTTCCTTACCTAGTCCGGGCCGGTGTGGAATACCACTATGTGGTGATTCGAAGATGACTCTGGCAGTGGGACTCTGAGTGGCAGGAGCCGACGCGACACATCCTAGAGGAGTGATGCAAACAAAAAGGCCCGTCCAGTCAGAAATTCCCACGGACGGGCATAAGTTTTGTTTTAGCTGCAGCGACAGGGATCTAGCGAACTGCGCTTGCGCTCTGCGCCACCTCCGTTTCCAACTGCTCCATCCGTTTCTGCAGTTGATTGAGCTGCCGCTGGGTTGGATCTGCTGCTGCTGCGTCTCGAGAACGCGCAGTCCGGCTATATAAAAAGAGGCTCCGCCGGAATAGATCCGGCGGAGCCTTGGGTATTTGCGTTCGGCGTCCCCTGCTTCGTCCCATGCGGACGAAGCTGAGGGACTCAGGATCAATTGAGGCCTCCGACCAGGATCGCTGTAATCGTGGAGTTTTCCATCGACAGTCCCAGCGGGCCTCCTCCCCCAGTGTTCGACGCCGCACAAGTGACATCGACCGTGGTGGAAGACGAAGTCGAGAGAGTTCCCAGGATATCGACGATTTGGTAGAAGGAGGTGCCGCCTTCGTAGTTCAGGCTTAAGCTAGGCCCGCTCGCATTCTGGTAACTGCAAGTGAGCGTCGCCACTGTCTGATCTGGGGCAAACGGATATATGTTCATCGACGTCATCAGAACATAGGTTCCAGCCGGCAGCGTAAGCTGCGCACTCGTGCACGGGTTCCCTCCTACATTGCACTCGACGAAGCCCGCGTTAGCGTAATACGCATGGCTCGGACCCGTCGGACCTGTGGCTCCTTGCGCTCCAGTCAAACCGATCGGTCCTTGTGGGCCTTGCGCACCGGTTGCACCTGTCGCGCCTTGCGTGCCCTGCGCGCCAGTTGCTCCCGCCGCTCCCTCCTGAGCCAGCATTTTCCATACCGAGAGCTGGTTCGGGTAGCCTGAGCCGGCGGGAATCGTGGTTGTTGCCATGTAAGTGGAACCGTTATAGGTGGCCACGTCGTAGGCGTTGTAGTTGGTGTAGATGCTGAACGGCCCGGTGAAGTTGAAACCCTGGCCGTTGGTGCCGTTGTTTCCGGCGGATCCTTGCGGACCTTGTGCTCCGGTCAAACCGATCGGACCCTGTGGACCCGTCGCGCCAGTGGCTCCCGCTGCTCCGGTTAAGCCGATGGGACCTTGCGGACCTGTGGCTCCGGCTGCGCCTGTCTGGCCCGTTGGGCCTTGTGGGCCCGTCGCGCCTTGCGGACCTTGCGCACCTGCTGGGCCGGTGGCGCCTTGCTGCCCCTGCGCTCCCGCTTGCGCCATCAGACTCCAGTTGCTGTTTGTGTCTGGTGTACTGCCGCCGGCGGGAATTGCTACTGTCGCCTCGTAGGTGGAACCGTTGTAGGTGACCACGTCGTAGGGGTTGTAGTTGGTGCTGCTGTTGAACGCTTGAAGGAAGTTGAAACCCTGGCCGTTGGTGCCGTTAGTTCCGGCGGTTCCCTGCGGACCTTGTGCTCCGGTTAAACCGATTGGGCCTTGCGGACCCGTGGCGCCGGTTGCTCCAGTGGCTCCGGTTGCGCCTGTCTGACCCGTTGGACCCTGTGGGCCAGTTGCGCCTTGCGGACCCTGCTGGCCGGCCGGTCCGGTGGCTCCTTGCTGTCCCTGCGCTCCCGCTTGCGCCATCAGACTCCAGTTGGAGTTCGTGTCCGGCGTGCTGCCGCCAGCAGGAATCGCTACCGTCGCTTCGTAGCTCGAACCGTTATAGGTCACCACGTCGTAGGCGTTGTAGTTGGTGCTGCTGTTGAACGCTTCGCGGAAGTTGAAACCCTGGCCGTTGGTACCGTTGGTGCCATTAGTTCCAGCCGGTCCCTGTGGGCCTTGTGCCCCAGTCAAACCGATGGGTCCCTGTGGACCGGTCGCTCCAGTGGCTCCGGTCAAACCAATGGGACCTTGCGCACCGGTCGCACCGGTTGCGCCCTTTGCACCGGCCGCACCAGTGGCACCTGTAGCTCCGGTGGCACCAGTGGCTCCGGTGGCACCAGTGGCTCCGGTTGCGCCTTGCGGGCCTTGTGGTCCCTGTGGTCCAGCGGGGCCGTTGAGTACAATCTCCAGCTCCGGTTGATGGCTCGTCAGGCTGCTCTCCTTGCTGTCGAAGAAGAAGTAGCCAGAGTTCCCGACCAGCGACAGGGCGATCCCATTGTTGGCTACACTTCCACTCACCCAGTTCTTCACCAGCGGGGTGATGTCAATCAGTACAAACTGATTGAGGCTTGCTGTCGTAATCGACGTCGGATTGTTTCCGGTCGCGGATACTCCCAAAGGTGGTTCGTTGTTGTAGGTCAGCGTACTTTCGCTCCAAGGGGTATTGATCTGATAGACGTCGAACTTACCACCAGCGGACACGATGTCCACATACAGGCGCAACGTGGCCTTGTTGATGCTGGCGCCCGCCGGTAAGGTCGCGAGATTGAACTTGATGTAGCTGGTGGCTCCATGCTGCACGGCGATCGCCGTAGATGCCCCGTAATTCGTGGTCGGGGTTCCGCTGAAGACATAGGTATCCGCGACCGGCGGAGCGGACTGCGCAAAGCTCAAAGCGGAAGACAGACAGAGTGCCGCGCTGGCAAACGTCATCAGGGCGATTCTCCGTTTGCGTTTCTTGTGCTGGTTGATGTTGGACAAGCTGGGCACTGCCGCAAGCTTGCGAATGATGGTGTGCGTTTTGGTATTCACGGTTTTTTCCCTTTTCCTCTCAGAATTTCCCCGAAGGGCAAGTTGGCTGGAACAGAAACATGCGGGCCGGGAACGGTCGTCGGGGGTTGGAATCTTGCCTCGCGCAGCCCTCTGATCCGTTTCCTCGTCAGTCAGACTAAGCGTGTCAATCGAAGCACGCTCTCGCGCCTCGCTGATTCATTCCTTACGCTGTTCCAGCCGCGCACTTTCTGTGTCGCCTGCAGGTAATATGCGGGTTTGAAGCAAGTCGCCACATCACCAGATAAGCGGATTTTTGGCTACCGCCGCTGGGGACCTGAAGAGATACCACTATGCAGTGACCCAGAGGAAACTCCAGATGCGGTGCAGCGTTTCCACAGCAGGTCGCAGGTTGAAGGATGTAGGTCGCCGGGTGCGTTGCTGCAGCGAAACCAGAGTGAATCGAACTTTGGGTTGAATCAATTCAAGATCAGAACGACCCAGTAGGTACCGCTGGGATAAGCGGCTGTCCGGGCGTAACAAGTACCAGCCGAGAAGTCGTGCAACCCGTGGTCACCGATTAACCGGGCTGCTCCTGTGGGCAGCGCTTCCAGTTGCGTCGTGGTGTAATGCAGAAGGTAGAGTCCTCTCGGCGTCGGCGTGGTCAGAGAGTCGGCCTGCGCCATGGAGCAAGCGGCGGCTTGTGCGGCGCTGTCATCCACGCGCCGCAACTGCCCGAGGTTAGCCTCGCTCCGCACCTGGGCAACGCTCCCGGCCACAGCTTGCTCCGCTTGCGCTGTGGAATAGATTCGCATGCCGTAGGCGAAATCCTGCGCGACATAGAGCATATCCCCGCGGCGGACTACTCCGAAGCCCGCGACATTGTACGCGGGGTTCAGCAAGTTTTCCCGATGCGGTGTTGACTGCATCAATTTGTCCTGCACATGGTCCACGTTCGCACAGAGAGCGACATTTTCTCCGGTGCCCTCAAGATGGAGGGTGGAATTTGTCGCCAGGCGCTGTACAAGGGAGGGCTCATTGGACAACTGGTGTGAAAGCTGCTGCTGAGCAGCCATTTCGGCAGCGTGCATCCGCGCTGCTCGAGCCAAGCCTTCCTCTATTTGCAAGGGCGGAACTCCAGCTTGAGCTCTCGCCTGGTTTACCAGATCGAGAAGCTGCCGCTCAGCGTCAGAATCGTAAGGGAAGGGATCACCAGCCGCGGCAACGCCGGTCACGTTCGTGGTCGCAGCTTGTGGCATACGGGCGCTCGCGGGAATCGTCATGAAGATGGAAATAACGGCGAGGCTCGTCATCGCGGTGCGATACGCCATGATATTGCGTGTGCTCATGATTTCCTTCTTTTTCACTGCTACCTCTCTCGGCCATACACGCAGCGCGAAAGAAGCACGCATTCCCGTCGAACTTTGCCGCTTGGGGCGTTGTTCTTAATACCGGTTGTGCGTCTTCTATTTGTTACGGGGAGTACTATGCCGGGATCCGCCGCAAAGCACATCACCGGATCGGAGGTTTTTTCACTACCGCTGCTGGGGAGCTAAAGGGATACGCTATGCGGCAAGTCAGGAGAAAGACTAAAGAACGAAGACGAGAAGGCGGACGTGCTTGTACACGCAATGGAATATGAAGGGACGTGCGGCGGGAACTATGATCCCGGTGCCTGTGAGGCCGACGATCTCGGTACAGGCGAGGGTGATGATTTCGGTGTTTGTGACGGCGCCGAGATCGGCGGGCGCGAGGACGACGCACGAGGAATAATGACTTTGCGCCGCCCGAATAGGCGCGCATCTAACGAAAACGACCCAGGACCAAGAAAAGCAGAGACCACGGCCATAATGACAACGTCGAGACTCAACGGGTTACCGTAGAAGAAATGCCAGTTCGCTGTCGGAATGTACAGGAACGTTAAGCTCAGGCTAGCAAGAACCGCCAAGGCACCGGCAATGGGAGTCAGAAACCCAAGCAGTAGCGAAGCGCCACTCCCGAGAGCTACCAGGCAGACAGCCCACGTCCCCAATCTCGAATCCTGCAATTCAGGGAAATAGGCTAAGCCCTGAGCGATCAGCGTTACAGCAGTCGGCACGCGCAGCAGGAGCAGGCCCATGCCAGCCCAACCGCTGGGAAACGTGGAGAATAGTCTTCGCAAGTATTGCCCCCTCGGATTGGGTATTGCCCAACCTCGGAGGAGAGACTAACAGTTGCCATGGCGGAAGCAATCCCTAAGGATCGGGCTTCTCTGATACCACCATCTAGGTATGTCCCCGTGATTTTCACAGATGGATGATTCCGCGCTTCAGCGCGATTGACACGGCTTGCGTTCGATCACTCGCCCCTAGCTTTTCCATGATGTGCTTGATGTGCACCTTGACCGTCTCTTCCGAGATGAAAAGCTTCTCGGCAATGTCCCGGTTACGATTGCCGCCCGCGATGTGCTGCAGCACCTCGATCTCTCGCGCCGTGATCGCCTCGTCGCTGTAGTGCTCCGCCAGATGCGCCGCGATCTCGGGCGGAATGCGCTTCTTCCCCCGATGCACCTGCCGCACCGCCTCCACC
>DATNNE010000110.1:0-19741 GCA_035601995.1 Terriglobales bacterium | reverse complement strand
AGCCGCGAGCTGGGCCGATCGCGGCCGCGAAGTACTGAATCAGCAAAAAGAGCAGTTCCGGTCCGCGTATGAAGCTGGAAGGCAGGCATACCAGGAAGCAACCGCGGCGGAAGGCGGCGGCACGCAGAATCCGTGATGGGTGAAGTCTCCGCGGCGGGGTGAAGCGGAGGAACGCTTATGGACTACTTACCGATTTTCATCGCCTTAACCGCGGCGGCCGTGGTGATACAGGCGGGAATCCTGGTGGCCATGTATCTGGCCGTTCGCCAATCCGCAGCGCGGATGGAGACGCTGGCTACCGAGGTCAGAACCAAGGTTCTGCCTGCGGCTGAGATTGTGCACTCGATGCTGGTGGAGTTTCGTCCGCACCTTGAGACTCTGGTCAGCAATGTCAGCGAGTCGAGCACCATGGTTCGCGCCCAGATGGAACGGCTCGATGCGACCATCAGCGACGCGATTGACCGCACGCGGTTGCAGGTGATCCGCGCGGATGAGTTGCTGAATCGCACGCTGGACCGGGTGGAGAGCACGACGGACTTAGTGCACAAAACCGTGGTTTCGCCGGTGCGACAGCTTTCGGGATTGGTTCAGGGCATTACTTCGGGCGTGGAATTTCTGATTGGGGCGCGACGGCGCCGGCACAATGGGGTTCCTGTACCGCAGGACGAGATGTTTATCTAGTTGAGGGATTGGCAAGAGTTAAGGCAGCGCTGGCGCGCTGCCTTTTTGCTTTGGTGACGACTCATGCTTATGGGATGGGCCACTCTTTATGGGATGACGTGGAGAATCATCTGCGTTCCGCTGTCTAGTTTTACATTGTGCTTGGGAGAAGTGAGCAGCGAATCTTGTGCGGCTCCGGTGCTGAGCGACAGTCCGGAGATTCCGACCACGCCCTGGGCGTTCGGTGCCAGGCGTCCATTGATGGCGGCTCCTGAGGTGGTGTCGGGGATCTGCCCCGTAGGGTTCGCGCTTGCTGGCACGCCGCCGGGGTTCGGAGCGGTTCCACCGTAAGCACCACGGCCAGGCGAAGACATTGAGGGTGTTCCGGGTGCTGCAGACGCGGCCATAGGATCGTTGAATGCTGCGGCGTTTGACTCCGGACCGCCGATGGCTTGAATGGAGGCTTTCAGCGGCACCTCGGTTCCATTCTTGAGGACTATTTTGTCGAAGGCTATTCCCAGCGTGGACGGCGAGTTGCCTTGATGCGGCGAGACCTCGACGACGTGAGCCAGAACTTGAGAGCCCTTGGGCGCAAGAACTTCATTCTTGTCGGAGAAGAAATCGTCCATCGTTTTGGCAAGGACTTCGTCGCCCACTTTGGCCTTCTTGGCATCGACGGACTTTGCCAGCTCAGCTCGAATCACAGTGCCGGGTGAGAAACGGACGGCTGTGTTTTGCAACGGCGATTCGGCGTTCGGGACTTGAGCCAGCGAAGCGCCGGTCAACAAAGCTGAAATTAATGCGACTTTAACAAGGCTTTTCATGGGTCATGTTCCCTTTGCTATTTAGTCAAGAAGCGCGCGGCTGGCCAAAGGTTTGCTTCGGAGCCGGAAATTTTTGGTTGCGCGAGCCGCCGAGCGCTTTGGAGTCTACTTGATTTGCGTGGGTTGTTGAAGCTTCAAGCAATCCAGCCGCCGCCGACTACCACATCGCCGTCGTAGAACACAGCCGCCTGGCCTGGCGTGATTGCGCGCTGGGGCTCATCGAAGGTGACCAGGACTTCGTCGGGGCCTGTCTTCTCTAACACAGCGGGCGCGCCTTCGTGACGATGCCGGATCTTCACGCGAACCCGCATGGGCTGGCGCAGATCGTCGACCGCGACCAGATTCACGCGGCGGGCGCGGAGGGTTCGGGAGTACAGATCGTCCTGGTTGCCGACCACGACTTGGCGCTGGTCGCCCTTGATCTGGATCACGTAGAGCGGTGAGCCGGTCGCCACGCCCAAGCCCTTGCGCTGGCCAACGGTGAAGTTGTGGATGCCGCTGTGCTCGCCGATTACTTCTCCGGCGGTGGTCACAAGTTCACCTGCGGTGTCGGGCAAGGACTCGCCCTGCTCTGCCAAATAGGCATCGAGAAACTTCTTGTAGTCGCCTCCGGGAACGAAACAGATCTCTTGCGAATCCGGCTTCGCGGCGAGCGCCAGTCCGTGATGGCGTGCGAGGTCGCGAACTTGCGGCTTGGTCATTTCTCCTAAGGGAAACAGGGTGCGGCTGAGCTGATCCTGGGTCAGACCGAAGAGGAAGTACGTTTGATCCTTGGATGAATCGGCTGGGCGCTTGAGCAGCCAGCGGCCGCGCGGCTCGTCGAACTCGACTCGCGCGTAGTGGCCTGTGGCCAATGCGTCCGCGCCGATCTGTTGCGCCACGATCAGCAACTGATCGAACTTCAAATGGTTGTTGCACAGGCTGCAGGGGATGGGCGTGCGTCCCGACAAATACTCTTCGACGAAAGGCTGCACGACATCGCGCTCGAAACGGTCTTCGTGATTGACGACGTAGTAAGGGATGGCGAGAGTCTCGGCGACACGGCGCGCGTCGTACACATCGTCGAGTGAGCAGCAGCGGCCTTGAACAGATTCCGGCATGCCTTCGTGGCCGGCAAGACGGCGCTGGTTCCAGAGCTGCATGGTCAGGCCGACGACGTTGTGTCCCTCGGCGCGGAGCATGGCCGCGACGGTCGAGGAATCGACTCCGCCCGACATGGCTACGGCGATGGTCTTTGGTTCAGGCATCAGGCTTTGGGCGTCAGGCTTCAGCACCGAGCTGTCAGCTTCCAGCCGTCAGCAGAAAATCGACGCTACAGCGGTAGCTGACAGCTAAGAACTGACGGCCGCTCTATTGTAAACCGGCGACAGCTCACGAAGGCGGGCTACGGTTTGTGGCACGAGGTCCAGGGCGAATTGAACTTCGTCTTCAGTGTTCTGTTTGCCTAGGCTAAAGCGGAGGCTGGCGCGGGCGATTTCTGGCGGCAAGCCCATGGCTGTGAGCACGTGGGAGGGCTCGATCGCACCGGAAGAACAGGCGGCTCCCGTCGAAACTGCCAGTCCCTTCAGGTCGAGCGCGATTACCAACGCTTCGCCTTCAATGTAGTCGAAATGAATGTTGGTTGTGTTCGGGACGCGCGGCGCGCCTTCGCCGTTTACGCCGGTGGCTTCGACCTCGGAAAGAATTGTTTGTTCGATGTGATCGCGCATCGCCGACATTTGTTTGAGGTCGCCTCGCTCTAGCGCTTCCCTGGCCAGTTCGGCCGCTTTGCCGAGACCGATGATTCCGGGAACATTTTCTGTTCCCGCGCGGCGGGATCGCTCGTGGCTTCCACCATAAAACATGGGCTGAAGGATGGTTCCCTTTCCGACGTAGAGCGCGCCCACTCCTTGCGGGGCGTGCAGCTTGTGCCCGGAGATCGAAAGCAGATCGCAGCCGAGACGCTTTACTTCGATCGGAACCTTCCCTGCCGCTTGTACGGCGTCGGTGTGGAAATAAACATCGGCTTCGGCGGCGATTTTGCCAATCGCCTCAACGGGCTGCAGGACGCCGGTTTCGTTATTCGCCATCATGATCGTGATGAGTTTGGTGTTGGGTCGCAAAGCGCGGCGGACGTCATCGGGATCGACTAGGCCGCGGCCATCGACGGGCACGTAGGTGACTTCGCATCCCGTGGCTTCGAGGTGCTTGCAGGAGTTCAGAACCGCGTGATGTTCGATTGTCGAACTGATTATGTGGTCGCCGGGTCGGGCCATGCCGGAGATGGCGAGATTGTCTCCCTCGGTGCCGCCACTGGTGAACACAATTTCAGAAGCCCGGCTCCCTAGCAGCGCGGCCACCGATTCGCGCGCCCGCTCGACCGCTGCCCGCGTCTCCTGTCCGTGATGGTGGATGGAAGACGCGTTGCCGAAGTGCTCGGCGAAGTACGGCCGCATGGCCTCAAAGACCTCGGGCAGAACCGGGGTGGTCGCGTTGTTGTCGAGATAGACTCGGCGCATGGAACCCATGCTTTATTCTACGCCCGCTCAAAAGAGTCGGGCCGAAATTGGATCGAGTCGAGGAACCTGAACAGCGCTTCATCCAATTGCGTTGCCCGAGGTTAGAAGGCCAACCCATGATCCTCATTGGGCATCTGACCCTCCGCTAGTTTCACTCCTCAGTACGCGCTGCCTGGGCGTGAACGGACAAAGGAAGGCGAAAACAGATGATGACGCAGTACATCAAATTCGTTTGCTTAGTCACTTCGTTATGCACGGCGGTCGCATTTGCCCAAGTCACGCCCGCCGGTTTGCCGGTGGCGTTTGTTTATGTATCCAGCGCGGTCAGCGGCAACAGTTACGAGATCAGCGCTTTCGCTGCGGCTTCTAACGGGAAGCTCACGCGCGTGTCAGGTTCGCCCTTCTCGGCGGATGTGCAAAACATGGCTGTGAACGGAAAGTATCTCTTTGGCACGGACGGGATTGAAATCTATTCGTTTTCCATTGCGTCCGATGGCGCGCTCACCGAGGTCGGCTCAATCAATGCCCAGCAATTCAACCAGCCGGTTGCCGGCGGCCCGGGCGCATTGTTTCTCGACCATACCGGCGTGACGCTCTACGACGAGGATATTTACGGCAACAACGGAGCCAACAACACCTATCAATTCTTCGATATTGAAAAAACAACGGGGCAGCTGAATTACCTTGGGATGACCAAAGCTGCGACCACCCAGTTCTGGGAGCCGCTTAGCTTCACTGGGAATAATGTTTACGCGTACGGATCGTATTGCTACCACTTGAATGGCGACATATTCGGGTTCCAGCGGAGTGGCGATGGGACGCTCACTCAACTGAAGATCAATCCGGAGATTCCCGCGGCGAAGAGTGGATCCTTTTATTGTCCGTACCTGGCGGCTGCTGACCCGGCCAATCATGTGGCCATTTCGCTCCAGCCTATGAATGGAAGTTCATGGCAAACGGACGGGCCGCCGCAGCTTGCGACCTATACGGCGGACGGCTCGGGGAAGCTGACCACCAAGAGCACCGATACGAACATGCCGGCGACTGCAGTCAAGAGCGTTCTCGATATTGAAATGGCTCCTTCGGGAAAACTTCTAGCGGTGGGAGGAACGGCGGGGTTGCAGGTGTTCCATTTCAATGGAAGCAATCCAATTACGCACTATACGGGACTGCTGACGAAGGATGAGATCAATCAGCTCTTCTGGGACAACGACAATCACTTGTACGCGATCAGCTCAAAGTCCGGGAAGCTGTTTGTGTTTACGGTTACGCCGACGAGCGTCAGCGAAGCGCCTGGATCGCCGTACACGATTTCGCAGCCGCTGAACGTCATCGTTCTGCCCAAGACGTAGGTCGGTCTTGCCTCAGCGGCTAAAGCCCGGATCTATATCAGCGCTTTGCGGCACGTGTAAGGACGTCGCGAAAACTCATATTTGCCGCGGCGGGCGTCAAACCCCTTTATTTCTTCGAAAGCGGTTATCGCAGCGCTGGAAGCGCTGCGCCGCCCAAAATCGGAGCTTTTCTGCACTGAGTGAACTCGTGCCCTTGCCAATTTTCTAGCGCTTTTCGAATGGCACCCAGTGTTGCGGGTAGGGTGGGCCGATATAGTCGGCGCGGGGGCGGATCAGGCGGTTGTCGTCGAGCTGTTCTATAACGTGGGCGGTCCATCCGCTGATGCGCGAGACGGCGAATACGGGAGTGAACAGGTCAACGTCGATTCCGAGCGTGTGGTAGGTCGAGGCGGAATAGAAGTCGACGTTGGCGTTGAGTTTCTTGTCGGCTTTCACGAATAGTTCGATGGCGCGCGACCACTCGAACCACTTGGCTTGGCCGCTGGATTTTCCCAGATCTTCCGACATCTTTCGCAAGTGCGTGGCTCGCGGATCCTCGGTGTGGTAGACACGATGACCGAATCCCGGGACCTTCTTCTTCTGCGCTAGCATTCCCTTGATGTATTCCACTGGATCGGAGCCTGAGCGGTCGATTGCTTCCAGGATGTGAAAGACGGCCTCATTGGCTCCGCCGTGCAATGGGCCCTTTAGACAACCGATGGCGGAGACGACTCCGGAGTGCATATCCGAAAGTGTGGCCGCAGTGACTCGCGCGGCGAAGGTCGAAGCATTAAGCTCGTGATCGGCGTGCAGGATGAGTGCGATGTCAAGGGCGCGCTCGGCAGTCGGTGTGGGCTTGGTGCCATTGAGCATCAGAAGAAAATTCGCGGCGTGGGAGAGCGACTGGTCGGGCTCTACGACTGGCTTCCCTTTCCGAATGCGATCGTAGGCAGCCACGATCATGGGAATCTGGGAGGTCAGACGAATCGACTTACGGACGTTGGCGTCGTGGTCGTTCTTTCTTTCCTCTGCGTCGTAGAACGCCAGCGCAGATACGGCCGTGCGCAATACGTCCATTGGCACTACGTGCTTCGGGGCTGACCGCAAAAGGCTGATGATTGCGGGGTCCAGCTTGCGTTCCTCGGCGAGGTGGTCACGGACTTCCTTGAGTTCATTCCGCGTAGGCAGCCGGCCATACCACAGGAGATAACAGGTTTCTTCGAAAGTGGAATGATCGGCCAACTCGTGGACATCGATGCCACGGTAAGCCAGAACGCCCCGATCGCCATCGATGAAACAGATGCTGGAGGTAGTGGCGACTATTCCTTCCAAACCTTTGGGGACATGCGCCGCAGTCACACTGGACATACTTCCTCGCTCGAGCTATGAGATGCGTTGTGGCCGCACGGAGGGGAGCATGAGCGTGCGCGTCTCAACTAACTTTTATACGCCAAAACGCTTAACTTTCCAACCGGCTGCGCCGAACGATGGTATTAAGACCCGGCACGGGGCAACGGTTTGGGAGGGGATGAGGATAGCTGTCAGCTCTCAGCTTTCAGCCGTCAGCATGGCGGAAGCCGATTGCTGTTTTTCCTGCAAGCTGCTGCCTCCTTCATCGTTCCAAAGAGTTCACCCGAAGGTACAGGGGCCTGCTGGATATAGGCTGACACCTTCGATTCCCGGTTACAATCGGAGACATGCGGATGCGTTGGGGATGGTCTGTGCTGGCCATGGCAGGATTTGCGATCGCGGCGTGGGCCGCCGACGAACCGCAAAATCTTGCGTTGCTGTCCTGTGCGCAAGCGGTGTCCAGCAATCCGGCGTGCAATCCCTCGAAAGCGGATCTCAAGAAATCCAAAATCGCTTTTTCCAAAGCGCTGAAGCTGCAGAAAGCTGAACACTTCGACGAGGCCTACGAAGAATTTGATACGGCGGCGCGGCTGGTTCCCAGGAACGTTGAATATGTGACCGCGCTCGCCATGGTTCGACAGCAACTGGTGTACGATCACCTGCAACAAGGAAACGGCGATCTGACCAAGGGAAAACTAGTGGAAGCGCAGGCCGAGTTTCGCAGCGCTGCCAACCTTGATCCGGAGAATGAATTCGCCAAGCAGCGCCTCAACGATTCTATGGCCGAGTGGGCGCCGAAAGCGTCCGAGACGCCGCGGGTGGTGGAGTCTGTCGAGGTGCGTGCGGTTCCGAATCCGGCTCTTCATGAGTTTCACTTTCGCGGAGACTCTCATGCGTTGCTCACGCAGGTGGCCGCCGCATACGGCGTAAGTGCTGAGTTCGACGAATCGGTTCCCTCCCGCCGCGTCCGCTTCGAGATGGAAAGCGTTGACTTCTACACCGCCATGCGAGCGGCATGTGGCGTGACTGGGGCTTTCTGGGTGCCGTTGTCGGAAAAACAGATCTACCTGCTGCGCGACAACGCCGAAAACCATCGTCAATTCGACCACATGGCCTTGCGCACGTTTTATATGCCGGGAGTTTCGACGCCGCAAGAGATGACTGAAATGACGACGCTGTTGCGGACGATCTTCGACATCCGGTTCGTCTCCCAGAACCCGCAAAGCGGAATGCTTGCGGTGCGCGCGCCGGCCCTGGTGCTGGATGCGGTCACCCAGTTGTTTGAGAGCTTCGGAGTCTCGCGGCCGCAAGTCATGTTGGACATTCAGGTCTTTCAGATCGACCATCAGTTAACTCGGAACATGGGGCTCCACATTCCCAACAATTTCACACTCATTAATATTCCAGCCGGGGCGGTTGCCGCGCTGACTGGACTGCTTGGCGGACTTGGCGGGCAAAACATTCAAAGCCTGATCAATCAATTGATTTCTAGCGGCGGCATTAATCAGGCCAATTCGCAGGGTATTGCCGGATTGATCGCACAACTGACCGGCCAATCAGGGACAGGGCCGGGTTCTATTTTCAGCCAGCCCTACGCTACTTTTGGTGGCGGCCTGACTCTTATGGGATTGAGTTTGGATACGCTGAGCGCACAGCTCTCACTGAATGAGAGTTGGGTGAAGACGCTGGAGCACTCGACTCTGCGCGCGGCGCAGGGGAATGAGGCAACCTTTAGGATGGGCTCGCGTTATCCCATTATCAATGCCAGTTTTGCCCCGGTCTTCAATACGCCGGCCATTTCGTCCGTGCTGCAGAACGGTAGCTTCCAAGCACCGTTCCCTTCGTTTACCTACGAGGACCTCGGTCTGAGCTTCAAAGTGAAACCGGTGGTTTACACGAGCTCGGTCGTCGGCCTCGCATTCGAGATGGACTTTCGGACTTTAGCGGGGCAGAGTCTGAATGGTGTGCCGGTGATCGCGAATCGCGAATACAAAGGCAGCATCACGCTGGTCGACGGAGAGCCGGCGGTCGTAGCCGGCTCGCTAAGTCAAAGCGAACAACTCAGTATGACTGGAATTCCGGGGCTCGGACTGGTTCCGGGGATCAACCAGATCATGACCACTAACAGCAAAACGGAAGACGTCGACGAATTACTGCTGGTGATCACGCCGCATGTCATCGATGCGAGCCGGGGCCAGAGTGTGGAAGTGTGGCTGCCCAGGCTTGGCCAGTAATTAATTCAGTCCTTTTAGAGAACCCATCTCATTTCTTGGCCTGGACATTTTCCTTCGCGGCGAAGTCCACGAGTTTCTGCAGAATCTCATACGGAACGGCGGGAATTTTACGCCCGTTGATGAAAAACGTAGGCGTGCTGTCGACATTGAGCTCTTTGCCTAAAGCCACTGACTTTTCCACTCGAGACGTAGTTTCGGGTTTGGCGGCACAAGTTGCGACATCAGCACCCTTTACGCCGGCACTATCGGCTAATCCAGTTAATTTTTCATCCGCATTGGCAGCGGTAATGTCGCCTTGCGCGCCATAAACGCCGGGTATGAACTTCCAGAAGGCATCATTGGAACTGCGGCTGACGCAATCAGCGTAGGCTGCTGCCTTGGCGGCCCAATCGTGCATGGGAAGTGGAAAGCTCTGGAAGACCACGCGAACGTTCTTGTCCTCGGACATGAGCTTCTCAAGCGTGGGCTGAGCCTCTTTGCAATGCGGGCACTGCAGATCGCTGAACTCGACCACGGTCGCGGGCGCGTCGGCCGGGCCGTGCGAAGGTCCAGTTACGCCTTTTTCCAGCGTTTTTCGCGCGTCCGCAAAGGGGTGCGCGCCGAACGGCATAATATCTCCCGTCATGGCGTGCTTGCCGTCCGGCGTGATGTACAGCTTCAGAGCCTGCTGACCTTGAGCTCCGCTAATTAGTACGTTCACGTCCGACAATCCTTCGATTTCGGACGGTTTGATGCTCGCGATCTTCCAGGTCAAGGAAGAGTCGTATCCGAACCACTCGTGCATAAAAGCGTTGACCGTTTCTTCCGAAGGAAGATTGGTAGCGATTGCGGTTTTAGCGGCATGAGACGGGACAGGCGCTTGTTGTGCGCCAGCCAAAGTTGGCAGCAGGATCAGGATAAAAAAATAATTCAATAGACGAGACATGCGTTCCTTTCAATTGATGGCAACATCAGTTTTCACGGCGAGACATTGCAAGCAGTGTCTGTACAGGCGGAGCTTGCTCCGTCTCGGGCCATCGGAGATTCGTCAGGCATCCGACTTGGCCGCGATTGGAAAACGGCGGCCGTAACCAAAGGCTTTCGCTGAAATCTTAAGCCCTGGCGCAGCCTGTTGCCGTTTGTACTCGTTGCGGTCCACCATGCGGATGACGCGCCGAACCAGACTAACATCGAAGCCGCGATCCGTTGCAATCTGATCGGCGGTGTGCAACTCCTCGACGTAATCTTCAAGGATCGCGTCCAGTATCTCGTAGGGCGGAAGTGTATCGCTGTCCATCTGCCCGGGACGCAACTCTGCAGATGGCGGCTTCTCTAGGCTAGCCTGAGGAATCACCGTACGATGCGAGTTCACATAATGGCTCAGCCGATAGACCATGGTCTTGGGCACATCGGAAATGATCGCCAGACCCCCAGCCATGTCGCCGTAGAGGGTGCAGTAGCCTACGCCCAGTTCGCTTTTGTTGCCGGTGCTCAGCACGATCGCTCCGAACTTATTGGAGAGCGCCATGAGCAGCGTTCCACGGGCTCGCGACTGAATATTCTCTTCAGTCTCATCTTCTTTGCGTCCCGCGAAGACCTTGGCCAGAGTCTTTTTGTAGCTTTCGAAGATATCGCCAATGCAGAGCAGTTCAAAGCGGATGCCAAGGTTTTGCGCGAGCGAGCGAGCGTCGTCGATCGAGCCGGTCGAGGAATAGGGTCCGGGCATGCTGACGCCGATCACATTTTCGGCCCCAAGTGCATCGGTCGCGATGGCTGCAGTGAGCGCTGAATCGATGCCTCCGCTCAGACCAACAATTACCTGGCGAAAGCCGCATTTGCGCACGTAATCGCGCGTCCCTAGCACCAGCGCGGAATATGCGCTCGCCTCTTCGCCTTCGATCTGATTGTGCATCTCGCCAGTCAGTTGATCGGAGTCGAAATAGACGATGTCTTCCTCAAACGATTTCCCTTGCGCAATCACTTCTCCTGCTGGATTAAAGACCAGGCTGGAACCGTCGAAGACCAGACTGTCGTTTCCTCCAACTTGGTTGACCATGGCGACCGGAACTTTGTAGCTGCGAGCGATGGTGGCCAACATGTCTCGGCGCAATTCGCGTTTCCCGAGCCAGAAAGGCGAAGCGGAAATGTTTAACAGGAAGTTGCCACCAGCATGAACCAAAGCCTCGACCGGATCGAAGGTGTAAAGACGTTTGTTCCAGAAATGCTTATCGTTCCAGGCATCTTCGCAGAGGGTGAGCGCCATCTGCTTCCCGCAAAACGGAAACAGCAGTTGGCTTTTTCCCGGCGCGAAGTTCCGCATCTCATCGAAAACGTCGTAGGTGGGCAAGAGCATCTTGGATTGCAGGAAAGCCACTCGGCCATCTTTAAGCAACGCAGCGGAATTCATCACCGACTTGCCGCTTTCCGCTTGGGCTGGGGTCACGAGGCCGCAAATCACCGCGATGCCGCGAGTTTCGGCCGCAATGTGGTCGACAGTTTCGCGGTTGTGCTGAACAAAAGAGGCGCGCTCTACCAGGTCGCGGGGCGGATAACCGCAGACAGAGAGTTCGGGAAAAAGAATTAATCCTGCGCCATCGGCCTGAGCTCGACGGGAAAATTCAATAATTTTCGCGGCGTTCCCCGCGAAATCCCCCACAGTGGGATTGATCTGCCCCAGCGCAATCTTCACTCTTTTAGTGTAAAGGCAGGCGACGCGAGAGCCAAGTCGCGGAAGCCAGCTATGCACGTTGAATGGCAGGAGGATAACAGTCCCAGTCACCTCGAAAGCGCCGAGACCAAAACATTCAACACGTAATTGCCCTTCGCCTCGGCGTCCTCGGTCAATTTCGCTGCACACTCGAATTGTAACAATGCCGTAATAATGCAGTCATAACCGCATGCTAAGTTCTCAATCATATTCGGGAAATTGGGGCGCAGGTTGCAACTTAAATCCATTTAAGGGGATTCTCCATGCAAGTAAAAGACACGAGAAAAGGACGGCTTCGCCGTTTGCTGATATCAACAACTGCGGCGATCTCAATGAGCGCCCTTTTGGCCGCAATTCCAGCCACCGCACAAGACTCCAAAGGCAATCACTATCACCAGCGATTTTTCTTTCCTGGCAACCTGGTGGTCAGCCGTAGCGTATATGATAACAATCCGAAAAATGTCCAGGTGGGCGAAATCCTGCCGCCCAATTGCGCGCAGACGCAAGGCGGATGTGGCGGCACTGGTGGCGCGCCCTACAACGGCATCTACCCGTTCGTCTGGAACGATGACCTTTACGACGGTAGCTTTGGCATCACGTCAAAAATCTATCTCGACCAGATGATTCCTTTCGGCTTCGTCATTAACAGCCTGGAAGTTCCGAACAGTTCTCAACGCTGGAACGGGGATCAATTGGTAACCAGCTTCAGCTCAAAGTCAGAATTGGCGCTGAACCTCTCGACCGATGGCCAATACCTCACATTCTCCGGCTACGTGTCGCCGATCGATCAGCTTGACGTGTCGAATTCCAACACGCCGGGCGCTGTTGATATCACCAATCCAGTCGGAGAGAACGTCTACCGGGCAGAGGCGCAGGTCGACGCTTACGGACAATTTCAGTTCACGGAGACCAACGCCTATAGCGGAAACAACGGTCGCGCCGTCATCTGGAATAACAGCAATGGCGCAGACTTTTTCTACACGTCTGGCAATGCTGGAAACGGCAGCACTCCTCAACCCAACGGCATCATTCTGGGAGCGGGCACTCAGATCATCAGCCCGGCGAATGAGCCTGAGAGCGAACAGAATCCATCCACTCCGACACCGGTGGGAAGTTTTAATATCACGCAACTCGGATACAAAACAGACAAGATTGGTAAGGACGACAACTTCCGCGGCCTCACCATCTTCAACAACGTCCTCTATTATTCCAAAGGAAGCGGAAGCAACGGCGTGAACACCGTCTACTTTCTCGATACGACAGGTACGGCGTGTCCGAATGGTGTCGGCCTGCCTTCTCCCGGGGCGACTTTGCCGACTTCGCCGCTCGCTTACAATATCAACAACCTCCAGACTGAGGGCCTTCCCAGCAACATGTGCATCCTTGCAGGGTTTCCGGCCATTCCCAATAAAGAAGCCACTACGACGAGTTATCCCTTTGGGATCTGGTTTGCCAATGAGACCACTCTCTATATTGCGGACGAGGGCGATGGCTATACCGGAGGAACGGATCTCTACACCCATGCTGCCGCGCAAACCACGGCTGGATTGGAAAAGTGGGTTTTCAGTTCCACTACCAACACCTGGAATCTGGTCTACACACTACAAACTGGCTTAGGGCTTGGCGTACCGTACACCGTCTGGCACTATCCGACTGGGACCAATGTAGCTACTGGCCTTCCCTGGGCACCGGCAACGGATGGGCTGCGCAACATTACCGGCGCGGTTGTTAGAGGTGGTTATGCCGCGATCTGGGCGATCACCTCAACCGTAAGCGGAAACGGTGACCCCGGCGCGGACCCGAATCAACTCGTGCTGGTGCTCGACTCGCTGCAGAACACAGACCCAACCGTCGCCGCTCATGAACGCTTCTTCCCCGTTCGCCAAGCCGGCTTTGGAGAGGTGCTGCGGGGCGTTTCCTTCACGCCTGGCAGCTAATTTCCGCAAGCGTTCGTCGAACAATCACACTCATGGCGGGAGGTACCCAACTCCGGCCATGTTTGCGTTGCGGAGTCGTTGACTTCAAGACGCTCTCAACGATTTCTTGGCGCGCGCGTGGCCCGACCTAAAGGACCGAACTTAAATGGAGTAGTTCGGCCCGCCGGAGGGGCCGGGGGGTGAGGGCGGCGGCGGGGGTTGAAAGACGGGCGGCGTCTGACCACCGATCGGTGCATTCGGATCCTGCTGCGCTTCTCCCGGACGCCGCAGGCTGGGAGCGTTTGGTGGCTTTTGCTCGGAGGCTTTGGCAACACTCGGCGGCGGCTCGAGATTGACTTCTTTCGCGGTGCGGAGAGTCTTGGTACCGTCAACCTTCATGGTTTCGACGCGCACCACTTCATCGCCCACCAGACGCACAAAGTCCACATCCTGGGGCGGCTCGCCGTAGATCCAGTCTTCGTATTCGGTTTCGCCATCCTTCTCGCGAATCTTCTTGGGTGGGCGACCCTTGGAATAGATCAACATCTCGCGGTTCATGCCTACGAGGACGTGATGGTTCTGAATGGCTTCCTTGACTTTGGGAGGGACAGTATCGAGATAAGCCTCGACCGCTGACTTGGCGTCGAAGTCAAACACTGGACGCAGCAGGTCTTTGAACTTCTGCGGCGTCAGGTCAGGAACGTAATGATCGAACGCCAGATCCACGTACGTGCCGCGCGGATTCGCATTCTGGTCGCCGGGCGCGACCGGGGACGTGTCCATGCTCCCGCCAAATTCGATGCGCTGATACCATTTCTGCTTTTTGATCGGACCGCCGTTGATCTCGAAGCGGATTCGGTCAGATTTGATCTCAACACTCGTTATGCGCGCTTCATCGCCCGGCTTCACCGCCGGACCCCACAGGGCCATCAGTTGCTGCAGGTCCGCTCCGCTGGGCGAGATGAGACCGTTTTTCAACGTCAGACCGATTTTTCCCATTGGGAAAGACGTGCGGATGTAGATGATTTCATCAGCCAACCCGTGAATCAGATCCATGCGGGTCTGCTTGGAAAGATGCGGAGCGGAAGAAACCTGGTTCTGGGCGGAAGAGTTCTGGGCGGAAGCAGTCGCAGTCAGGCAGATGCAAAGCAATGGAACCAGAGCCGAAACACAGTGAAGCTTCACAGGGCACCCACGTCACTAATAGGCCGATTATAGCGCCGTTCGGCGGGATCGGCGGGAAAGTTTTTGGCAAGACGCGCGTCCGTGGGTGCGATTCTGCCTACTCGCTAATTCGCTGAAGATGACGCATCAAAGTAGGCCAGATTGCATGAACGCCTAACGCGCTGCACGACGAACCATACAATCGACACGACTACAAAGATCTGGGGTAGAGCCCACGGCCAAGCTATTAGCATGACCGCGCTCGCATACGCCACTCTGGAAGGACCGGCGAAACGGCCGTACAGAAATCCAAAAGCGCTCACCAAGACCAGCACGACGATCGATGCCAGCAGGCGTTTAGCAACGGCGATGACAAATCGTTTCATCCAGAGCCACATTATCCTCCTGCCCCTCAGACGGATTCAAGCAGTTGGCTATCCCTTAGTCCTCTACCCACAAGCGCACACCGCCTCGCGCCACTTGCAGTGGCAGAACACGCCCACCGTTGTCTCCGATTGCGGTCGCCACGCGGCTGGCCGCGCCTTTTTCTACCAGGAAAATCGCGCAGCCTCCGCCTCCGGCGCCGCAAGCCTTAGCCGCTTTACCTCCATGCCGGGCAGCCGCCGCTATCAATTTGTCGATCAACGGTGTGGTGATGCCGGGTGCATTGGTGCGGCGAACTTTCCATTCTTCGCGCAAAAGCCGGGCCACATCCGCCCACTCTGCGCGAGCCAGGGCATGGTGCATGGCGCGGGCAATTTCAGCGATGCGTTCGAAGTTGCGGAACACGTGTCGATCTCCGTTGATATGCGCTTTGAAGACTTCCCAATTGTTAATGCCGGACTTTCTGGGCGCTCCCGTGTATGCCAGCACGAAACGCGACTCGATCTCCTCCGGCATCACCGGGACAGCTTCCCGGTGAATGCCATCGGCATCGAGATGAATGGCGCTCACTCCACCGTAGAGGGCTGGATAGTAGTCCTGACAACCGGTGGGCACGGAAATAATCTGCGCCTCGACGTTCTGCGCGATGACACGCATTTGTTCAAGCGTCAGATTGCGCTCGGTGAAACGCGCCAGCGCCGCAGTCGCGGCGATCATGAGGGCGGAAGATCCGGAGATGCCGGCGCCGGCGGGGGACTCGGAATCGGTCTCGATCAGCAGGCCTTCTCGGGGGGCGAAGAACTGCAGCAGGCGTGCTGCGAGCGGGAGCCGAAAGCGGCGCGCCGCGCGCAAGGCATCGAAACTGGGAAAGAACTCTTCTTTCTTTGTATCGAGTGAGCGCACGTGAATGCGCCTTCCTTTGAGCGGAGTGATGCGGCAGGTGGTCTGGATATTGACGGCAAAATTCAACGTCAGCGCGCCGGGATGAAACAAGTAAAGCGGCCACAGGTCCAAAGTGCTTCCTGCCAGGTCGGCGCGGCAGGGTGCCTGAGCGACGATAGTAGGGCCGCTGACTACTTCATGCGGTTTTTGCATGAAGTGTTTGTATCACGATTGCTTAGGCGCGGGCGTCCTCGCCCGTGCTTTGTGCAAGAGAATCCTCAGAGGGTATGCTCGGCGGAGCTTAGGAGATGTTTAAAGCGCGTTTGATCGTGCCGCGCTCTTTTTGAATTTTCTCTTGCAGCAGTGTGATGGCGTAGATCAACTGCTCGGGCCGCGGAGGGCATCCGGGAACGTATACGTCAACTGGAATCACCTGATTCACACTTTGTACCAGCGCGTAATTGTTGAACACTCCGCCCGAGGTCGCGCAGGCGCCCATCGAAATCACCCACTTGGGTTCGGGCATTTGCTCCCAGAGCTGGCGGATGACGGGAGCCATTTTGTTGGAAACGCGTCCGGCAATAATGATGAGGTCGGATTGCCGCGGCGACGGGCGAAACACCTCCGCGCCGAAGCGGGCAATGTCAAAGCGCGATGCGCCCATGGACATCATCTCTATCGCGCAGCAGGCCAAACCAAACGTCATCGGCCAAATGGAATTCTTGCGCATCCAGTTGACCGCATTATCCATGGTCGTGAGCACCACGCCTTCGGGAGTGGGGTTCCCGTAAGTCAGGTCTTTGACAACGCGCTTGCCATTCTCGATCGTGACGTAGGGGCCGAAGTTGAGATCGTCGGACATTGTTTTTATTTTACCTGTCGGTGTCGGCAGTGTCCAAATGCGAGAAGAGTTTTGAATTCGGGTTGTGTCATTCTTCTAAGAATCCGCTTGACAATGGAATTCCCCGCGGTAAGATTCCATCGTCTTCCCTCCGATTGTGAGCCCCTTGCACATCTTGCGCCGTATCGTGAGCGACGGAAATGCCCGCGCCGCATCACGCTAGACAACCACTGCGGGCCTCGATCTAAGGAGGTACACCGTGCGGATAAAGCTACCCAAAACGAGAGCGATGCTTGCTGGTCCCGGTACCCGGCTCTACGCCGATCCGACGCCCAGCCCCGATGAGACTTCTTTTCAAATTGACAACACCAGCGCGCAATATTACAACTCACCTTATTACCTGGCGCACAAAGATCAGGTGCAACCCGTTCCCGCGCCGCAGAGCGGCGTGCCAGCGTATCTTGATCTGCAGGACTTCGTGCCAACGGAGATTCTCGACGCCATCAACTCTGCCGGACGAATTACTTTCCACGCTGTGGGCGACACGGGCGCGGCCAAAGGAGTGCCCGCAACCGCGATTGCGAACGAGGCTGGCGTTGCCGACGCCATGACCGCCGATGTGCAATCCGGGGGCGTGAGCGGACCCGCCTTCTTTTTCCATCTGGGCGACGTAATCTACAACTTCGGCGAAGCGCAATATTATTACGACCAGTTCTACGAGCCCTTCCGGGATTACGATCGTCCGATTTTTGCTATCCCTGGCAATCACGACGGCATGGTTTTTGGAGCCACGTCGGCGACTGCGCAGGTTCCGACCCTAGAGGCGTTCCTGCGAAATTTCTGCGCGGATGCTCCCGGACCTTCCCCGGATTCCGGCGGGCTGGTGCGCACGGTGATGACGCAGCCGGGAGTTTATTTCACGCTGGACGCTCCTTACGTTTCGATCATCGGCCTTTACAGCAATGTGCTGGATTCGGGCGCGGGAGTCATTTCTTCGCAGGGCGGTAAGTTCCCTACGGTAGGAAATGCTCAATTAGCTTTTTTGCAGAGCGAACTCAAGCGCTTGAAACCAGATCGCCAAGCCGGAAATCGCGCCATTATTATTGCGGTTCATCACCCGCCGGCGTCGGTCGATGCAAAGCACGGCGGCTCTGTCGGCGTCGAGAAGGATCTCGATACTTGCTGTCAGGCGGCGGGCTTATGGCCCGACGTCGTTCTCTCGGGACATGCTCACCTGTACCAGCGCTTCACGCGCGTCGTAAACGGCAAGCAAACACCCTACGTGGTTTCCGGCTCGGGAGGTTTTGCAGCGACCCCGCCGCAAGGGGCAACGCCCAAAGCGCCGTACACGATTGGCGATACCACGCTCGAGGTCGACCCCATCGTGGAATTTGGTTACCTGACGATCACAACCGATGCCAAAACGCTGAGCATCACATTCAAGACTGCCAGCAATGGTGTGGTGACGGTGAGGGATTCTGTGAACGTAGACCTGACGCAAGCACAGATCGTCTCCGGAACTCACGCGCCGAGTGGGGGAAGCAGCAAACCAAAACCTGCTCCCGCTCCTCCGAAGAAAGGAAAGAAGAAATACGCCGTCAGGGGTTGAGCACAATTTTGCCGAACATCTGACTCTTCTCCATGTATTCGTGGGCCGCGCGCGCCTCTTGTAAAGGGAACGCACGGTCCACCACTGGCTTCAGGCGTCCAGCGAAAACGTGGCTCAGCACTTCACGCAACTCACCCATGGTTCCCATGTAAGAGCCAAGAAAATTAAGCTGGCGTGAAAACAGAAAGCGCAGGTCGAATGCGGCGTTGAAGCCGGTGGTCGCGCCGCAGGTGACGATGGTTCCTCCCGGCTTTAGCGACTTCATACTTTCATCCCACGTTGCGGTGCCAACGTGCTCGACCACGATGTCGACGCCTTCTTTGTTGGTGATCTTCCGCACTTCCTGGGAGATCTTCTGGGTGTAATGGTTGATGCCGTAGTCGGCGCCGAGCGCGTGCGCTTTTTCCAGCTTTGTTTCGTCTCCGGCGGTGGTGATGACGCGGGCATGGAATAGCTTGGCAATCTGAATGGCGGCAATCCCAACACCAGAGCCCGCGCCGAGAACCAACACGGTTTGCCCCAGACGAATGCCCGCGCGGCCGACCAGCATATGCCAGGCAGTGAGGAATACCAAAGGAAGGCTGGCGGCCAGGATGAAATCCAGACTGTCGGGGATCGGAATTACATTCACGGGCGGGACGGCGATCAATTCGCAGTAACCGCCGTCGACCCCGTTTCCGAGCGCGGTGAACGCAGGGCACAGATTCTGAAGTCCGGCGGCGCACTTGGCGCAGTGATTGCAGAAATGCATCGGCGCGAGCACAACGCGTTGACCCGCAGCGAAACCAGTGACGTATTCGCCGACGCCTACGATCTCGCCCGCGATGTCGCTCCCCAGAATGTGCGGAAGCTTTATGCCCGGCAATCCCGTGCGCACCCAGATATCGAGGTGATTCATGGCGCAAGCTTTGATCCGGATCAGAACCTGGTCCTTGCGCGGGTGCGCGTCGGGAATGTCTTCGTAACGAAGAACTTCGGGACCGCCGAACTCGTGTATGCGAACGGCTTTCATGGATCTCTTAGAAATTAGAAGCTAACACAAATCTGCCGGTCGATTCTTTGACTTGTACTCGCAGCGGCACGGCTGAATTGACAGATCGGGTCGTGTTCAAGTGGCTATACGCAAAAAGCCTCGGGAGTGATGACCCGAGGCTTTTGCTTTGCTGATAACTCCAGCCGCTTATTTCGGCCCTAGCGAGCAATCTTCGTTCACATTCTGAATGTAAATCCCGTTGCTGCCCAGGCGGTCATCTTCGAAGGCGATGGCCGAGAGGCCAGTCGCGGTCACGATGTCGGCGTCCGGCCTTCCCTTGTTCGACATCGCGGTGGACACCGGGAACTGTGTGCAATCGACTTTGCCGT
>DATNNE010000109.1:0-36077 GCA_035601995.1 Terriglobales bacterium | reverse complement strand
GCATCATTCTCGGGGAAGTCCGCGGAATCGAGGCACGAACGCTGCTCGATTCCTTCAACACGGGCCATGCGGGTTCAATGGCTACGATCCACGCCAACTCGGCGGAGAAAGCCCTTCACCGTTTCGCCAATCTCGTGATGCACAGTCACGCGCAAAGCACGTTCGCCGATACCCAAGCCGAGATCGCAGAAGCTGTCGATTTTGTCGTCCATGTTGAACGTCAGCCAGGCCGCCGCGTTGTCCGCGAAGTGCTCGCGCTTCGCGGCTATGACCGCGACGCGAAACGCTTCCTTATTGAGCCCGTCTTCGAGATAGAACATGCCACAGCATTGGCACGGACTGCGGCGCCTATTGCTGCTGACTTGCTAACCAATTCTGCACATAACGATTCCTTGATTCCACTACCTATAAAGGAGAACCCACATGCCACTGCTTGAGATCAACCAGAGCCGCCACATCTGTGCTTCTGTCCGACTCGATGAGGCCACTGCCACGCAGGTCGATCAGTATGCCGCCTTCATCCACGCATCCGCGGACGATGTTGTCGATAAGGCGCTCAATTATGTCTTCTCGAAAGACCGTGACTTCCAGGACTTCCTGAAGACGGCACACGCCAAGCAGGTTGCCCCCGCTTTGCGGGTGCGAAAAGGCCCGAGCAATGGTGCGACGGAGCAGCCGACAAAGAAGCTTGCAGCCGGGGTCGAGTCCACGGCTTCTGTGCGCGCAGTGAAGGCATGATTGTCCATTCAATTTCGTGGTGGTGCAAGAACGGTGCTTCGCACCGGAAGAATTTTGACACTCCATCCCTGAAAGGGTTGATGTTCGCTAGCGATAGTTTGCAATTGCTAGCACATTGAATTCGCTCCTGTTGCGGGATCGTCGTTTAACAACCGTTAGCGCACGCTAGCGTTCGCTAGCTCGTTGAGATTGTTAGAGGTGAAAGATGGGGATCAATGGTTTAACGCAGGCATTTGAAAGAGTGGGACGGCGCATTCCTAGGACAAGGACCATTGGAGTTCGAGTCACAGAACCTGAATACATTGCTCTTCAGACCGAGGCTTGGAAAATAGGAAAAACCGTGGCTGATTGGGCACGCGATCAGATATTGGGACGACCGGCATTCCACGGTAGCGGTTCTCTTGATGAACACGTATTCACTGAGTTGATTGGACTGCAACTGTTACTGATGAATGGGCTCGGCCCGTTGTTGCGCGGCGAACGACTCTCCCAGGAACAACTAGAGACCCTTTGGAGACAGGTCCAAACGACCAAAGGTAGGAAGGCCCAGGAACTACTGTTGAAGCGGACAAATGGCGAGGAAAAACAGTCATGACGGCCATACAGGAATGGGGTCGCAAAGAATCTCTGATCTGGCCGCCGCGCGGCTTTTACTTCACCTACGGCGCGATCTTTCTAGCTCTTCTAGTCACAGGATTTCTGATCTACGTCCGTTACAGTTGGGCCCTGTCTCCGCTGGAGCAGTATTACCTGCCGTACTATTTCCGGACGGCCACTGCGGGGTATGCACATCCCACCAGCACCTATCAACTGGTTTATATCACCGACGGAAAGTCACGGGCACGGATCGCGCTGAACGCCGACGTTCAACCGGGCGAGACTCCTCAACTGTCCGGTAAAACCCTCCCCTTCGCGCTTTCGAAGTCGGCGGCAGTAGAAGGCTTCCGATACATCATGCGAGACGCTCCCCATGCATATCAGAACAATGCGCTGCACGCCTGGATTGCACACTGGATATACGCAGACATGGCGCTCTCCGCCATTTTCGCCATACCGCTCTACTGGGGCATCCTCGTGCTAGTTTTGCAACTTCCCGTTTCCATCCGCAAAGACATCCGAAGACGTAAGGATCTGCGGTATGGAAGACGGCTAAAGGGGCCGATCCTGGTCAATCCGCGCCAGTTCACAAACGCGGTTGCCGGGAACGGCATCGGCATCACGACAAACGATGACAAGCGTCCGCTGCGCATCCCTCGAAACGCCGAGAATAAACACTTCCTAGTGGTCGGCGATACCGGATCGGGCAAATCGAGCATTATCCGGCAAATGCTCTTTCAAGTAGCAGACAGGGGTGATAGCGCCATCGTTTACGACCCAGCCTGTGAGTTTGTGAAGCAGTTTTACGACGAACGCCGAGGGGACATCGTGCTCAATCCGCTAGACGCCCGAATGCCTTATTGGAATCCGTCAGAGGAGTTGCGCCGCAAAGCCGAAGCCAAGGCTCTGGCTGTCTCCCTTTATCAACCGGAAGGCGTTACCAACCGATTTTTTGTTGAAGCGCCACAGAAGATTTTTGCCCACCTGATGACGTATCTGCCGACGCCAAGCCAACTCGTTGCGTGGATGTCTGATCCGGCCGAGATCGACCGCCGTGTGAAGGGAACTGAGTATTGGATGCTCATCGATCCGAAAGCTCCCCACCAGCGCACAGGAGTGCTCGGTTCACTCAATATGAGCGCAGACAGCTTCCGCCTGCTGCCTACTCAGGCTGATGTAGCGTCGACCTGGACGGCGACAAAATGGTCCGAGACTCGGCAGGGCTGGATCTTCATTACCTCACGCCCAACGATGCGTGAAGCCCTTCGCCCTCTCATCAGTTTGTGGATTGATTTGCTTGTCTTGCGACTCCTCAATGAGCCTATGCCTCAACAGAAACCCGTCTGGTTTGTGATCGATGAACTGGCCAGCTTGCAGCGATTACCGCAGCTCCACACTGCCATCACCGAGAACCGTAAGTCGCAAAACCCGGTCATCCTCGGCTTCCAAGGGCGCAGCCAGATGGAAGCCCGTTACGGCGATGACGCCGAGGCCATGTTGTCGCAGCCTGCTACGAAGATCTTCCTGCGCACTACTGAGCCACGGGCAGCGAAATGGGTGAGCGATGCGATCGGCGAGGTCGAGGTCGAACGGCTTCGAGAAACACACTATGAGGGCTCGCGGGCGGGGAAAAACTTCGCACTCGACCGTCAAACCGAGCCTCTGGTTATGCCGTCAGAAATATCCGGCCTCGACGATCTGCGGGGCTTCCTGAAACACGGGAACCACGTCGCCCGTTTCTCGTTCCCCTTCATTGCGCTTGAGGAGAAGCATCCGGGATTTGCCGAACGACAGATGGATGACCTGATTATGCCCTGCAAGACTGCGCCCCCGAACGCGGAGCCTCAGACAACACACGCCCTCGTTCCTGACCACGTCGGAGAGCAGGCGGCTCTGGGCTTCGACGAAGGCGTGGAATAGTTGCTAACCATCTCCAAACCGTTGTCCGCGGCGCAGGCTCAGACGTACCACCGGAAGGAATTCACCGCCAAGGAACAGAGCTATTGGTCCCGAGGCAACGCGGTTCAGGGCGAATGGCAAGGCCGGTTGGCAGCGCAATACGGTTTAGCTGGTACCGTGAAGGCGGAAGATTTTGCCAAGTTAAGCCAGGGACAGCACCCCCAGAGTGGAGACCAACTTGTCCAACACCGCATTGCTCATGAATACAAAGACGAGAACGGGAAAACCATCAAGACAATGGAGCATCGCGCCGGCTGGGATGCCACCTTCTCAGCTCCAAAATCCGTCTCCCTCACCGCGCTCGTGGGCGGCGATCATCGAGTGCGCGAAGCTCACCGTGAGAGCGTGCGCACCGCTCTCAACGAATTGGAGCGGTACACGCAAGCGCGGATCGGCGGCAATCATCCGGCAGAAACGACGGCCAAGTTTGCCGTGGCGAAGTTTGAACACGACACTGCCCGGCCAGTGAAGGGCTATGCAGCGCCACAACTTCATACGCATGCTGTCATCTTCAATGTAACCGAGCGACGCGATGGAGCAACGCGCGCACTCCAGGAACGAGGATTGTTTCAGTCGCAGCAATTTGCGACCGCTGTGTACCAAGCCGAGTTGACCTACCGCCTACGCGACCTTGGCTATGAGATCAAGAGCGGGCGGAGCGGTGCCCCGGAGATCAGCGGATACACGCAAGAGTACCTCGATGCCTCCAGCCCTCGAAGTCAACAGATTCGTGAATACCTCGAAAAGACGGGGCACAGCAGCAAGGAGTCGGCAGAAATCGCCGCTCACTCTACGCGAGATCGCAAAGACATATTGTCGCCACGAGAGGTTTTAGCGGCTCACCGTCGGCTTGCGGCGGACTTCGGAAATCAACCGGATGCTGTTGTCAGGGCCGCACGGGAACGCGCCCGACAGTTGGCGCCAAGAATCAATTCCGCGCAGCGCGCAAACGAGGCTGTCACATTCGCTCGGGACAAGAATTTCGAGCGCGAGGCTGTTGTCGATGAGCGACTCTTGGTACGGGATTCGCTCCGTCGGGGCATGGGTGAGATTAGGTATGCCGAGGTTCGCGACAGTCTAGAGAACCGCCAAGCAGACGGGGAATTTGTCAGCGTGCAAAGGAGCGCGCATCAGACAGGCCGCCTACTCACAACCGTTAAGGCCATCGCTGCTGAGCGCGAGATTGTGAGCCAAATGCGCGAAGGTCAGAACCAGGTCGAGCCAGTGATGTCGCGCCAGAATGCCATCATCACCGTGGACCAACGTTCCTACTTGAACGCTGGACAGAGGGCTGTCATTGAAGACGTACTGAGTTCGCCCGACCGCATTCAGGGAATTCAAGGTGTGGCCGGCGCTGGTAAAACCACGACACTGGAAGCGATCCGCAGTGCGGCTGAAACAAAGGGTTACCAGGTAGAAGGTTTCGCACCAACTTCCCGCGCTGCGAAGCAACTTCAGCAGGCGGGTGTTGAGTCGGGAACATTGCAGGGATTTCTTGCACGCGGGCAAAATATGGAGACCGAACCACAACAAAAGCGATTCTTCTTCATAGATGAATCGAGTCTCGCGAGTACCAATCATATGCGTGAATTTATACAACGAATGGGCTCCCATGACCGGGTTCTACTGATTGGCGACACTCGCCAGCATCAAGGAGTGGAAGCGGGGCGCCCCTTCGAGCAATTGCAGGAAGCTGGTATGAGAACTGCAAAGCTGGAGGAGATCGTCCGGCAAAAAGACCCAACGTTGAAGGCGACAGTTGAAATGCTGGCGCACGGGCAAACGGGGCCCGCCATCGAGGCCTTGCAAAACCGCGGTAGAGTTCAGCAGATCGTCGATCCGCAAGAGCGCATCCAGGCCATTGCCCGGAATTATGTTGCAAGCCCAGAGCGGACGTTAATCGTCTCTCCCGACAATGCCTCACGGCAGGAGTTGAATCGGGCCGTGCGTCAGGAGTTGAAAGCCACGGGCGTCCTAAAACCCGATGACCACATCTTTCGAGTACTTGCTCCGCGCCAGGACATGACAGGTGCCGAGCGTGCATGGGCCACTCGCTATCAGATCAAGGACGTAGTCCGTTATTCGAGAGGAAGCAAACTCGCTGGAATCGAGCCGAAAACCTACGGGGCCGTAGTCGCTGTTAACTCAGTCGAGAATCTCTTGACGATTGAAAAGGCGGGCGGCGACCGGGTCTCGTACGATCCGAAAAGGCTCTCTGGCGTGAGCGTCTATCGCGAAGTAGAACGCGAATTCTCGGTTGGCGAACGCATTCAGTTCACCGCACCCGATAAGCAACTCGGAGTCGCAAACCGCGAGCTTGGCATGATCGAGAAAATTGACCTGAGGAGCAACGTCACCCTCCGTCTGGAAGATGGTCGAGTCGTTCAGTTCAACGCGGCCGAGCACCCGCATTTTGATCATGGATATGCCGTCACAAGCCACAGTTCGCAGGGTCTCACCGCAGATCGTGTCCTCATCAATGTCGACACTACTGCTCATCCTCAACTCCTCAATTCACGCTTCGCTTACGTGGCCGTATCGCGAGCGTCCCTGAGCGCTGAGATCTACACAAACGACGCTACCGATCTTGGACAAAGGTTGAGTGGTGATGTTTCCAAGAGTTCGGCTGTTGAATTCTCTCAGTCCGCTGGTCGCTCAATATCCGGGGGGCGCTCAGAACTGGACGCAGGATTGAACATGGAAAGCTGAGTCCGCGCCGAGCGGTCGGTCAGTTTGTACAGTCCGTGCCATGGGTACTGGACTCGGTCGTCAAACATCGGCCACGCCCTTCAAATCATCGTTCGCCCCGGAGATCTTTCGGAGGCCCCAGTTTCCACGCTGATCCGCTGATCCAACCGTTACGGGGTCATCTTTGACTATTGGGCAATGCTCTTGTCGCGATGGTCCGCCATGAAACGCTCAGGTAAAACTTCACGCATGGTTCCGCATGGCTAGGCCGGAGCCTGTTCCAGGTTACCGGAATCCACAAGTTCAATATCCTCATACCACGAAACTCCAGCACGGACGTTTCTGGCAATTTGAACCAGTGAGGCCACGATCAGGCTACGACCGACCTTAGTATCGTAGCTAGTGGATGTCCAAGGCACCTTCCAGAATGTCCGCTCTTGGTGGGCCAGCAACTCTTCTACCAGTTTCGCCACTTCTCCAGGGTCCGACACATTAAGGCGTCCGAGATCGTACGAAGCAATAAGGGCGTCTGTCATGTATTGTGTCATGCAAATCACCCCGACTTTTCCCAAGAGGCGGGAGTCGTGGCCCCAAAGATCAGGCCAACGTGCTTTGATCGTTCGCCAGATTGTGTAAAAGAATTCGAGGAGAACGTCCTCGCTCACGAATTCGCGGACTTTTTGTTGTTGAATCAGTCCTATAGATGCTTCTATGGAAGCAGGAACGACAATACGATCTGCTTCAGGTGTAAGCGGCCAATTCACGATTCCCCGGAATGGGCTGTCTTCTTCGTTGTTGACCAGGCCTACGTACCCTACGTTTGGGTCGAGAGTTAACCTTGCCGTTTCCAATCGTGTCTTCAGGGCAGCTTCTTCGTATTGAAGTGCTAATGCCCTTATGTGATCCATTGAAACCTTTGTTGCTTTGTTGTTAATCACGAGAAATTGGAACGCCTTTTCCATGTCATTTGCGCCAAGGATGGCTACTACGTTGACTTGGAGCGCAGGGTCATATTCGTTCATGCCAAGGAGTCGATGCTGACCGTCGATAACGAGTCCGGGTTTTGGTGCGTCTGGAAGAACTTCGATGTCGAGGAACGCGAAAGAGTGTTCGCCGTTTCCCTGAACTGGCCTCACTCGATCGGGTGGACCATCGATTGTGACGATCACGGAAGTAGGAATAGTGTTGCGGTGATCGGTATCCAGGAATCGTTTGATTGCTTTCACCTTGGCAAGGCTCGTGCGCCGTTGTGGTGCACCCGCTTCTTCTTCCAGTCGCTTGATATCTGCCCACTTCAGGATTTCGCCAACTGGCGCATGGAATAGGCAAAACGTGGGAGCATCCGCCACCGCCTGTTGTTTAGTCATCAAACATCCATATGTAAAAGTGGGCACGGTAAGGTCCTCGGTCAAACACTAGCTAATTGCATGGTTCTCAATATTAAATATATCTACTACATCGTCGACATCACGAATACGAACGTCCTCCCAGGGACCCAACTTAAGAAATGCGTTTTTCAGCGTCAGACGTTCTCGGATAGCGAGTTCCTGGGCAGTTCGATAATGAATAGCAAACTTGTAGCTTCCATGTATCTCCTGCAATCGATCGTCGGAAGGCGCAAGTCCGAGATTGAGCGCCTGGACTGATGGCATGACCCAAGTTGCAAAATTCGCTTTCTTTTTTTCATTACACATGCGACAGGCCGGTAACAAATTGTCGATGGTACTGTTTCCACCGTACGACCGTGGCCAGACGTGCTCACACGTGTAAGAACTCAGTTCTTCTCTTTTCTCAAAATTCAGTGCAACACCGCACATGTAACAATTTGGGTGAACGCGCATCGCCCATGCGAGCATTTGGTCCTGAACCGATTTTCGGAATGGTTCGAGAGCGGCATTTACAGCCCGTTGAGAGAAGCGAAAAAGCTCGTCAAGAAACCTCGATGGAATTCCGACATAATCTCGAAGCAAAACTGTGAATTCTTTTCGAAAGGCGGGGTCATCGATGCCCAAGCGGTCGGCAAGGGATTTGCCGGCCACGACAATACGACCGGAGAGAGTCACAGCTGTCAATTGACGGTAAAAATCAACAAGTTGTGTGGCCCGTCCAGTCAGTTCTAAAGCGGAAGCGAGCCGTTCCCAGGGAGCAGGAGCAAGCAGACGATGATTGAGGTACCGACAGAGCTGTTCGCCATCTGTGACGCCGTTATCGATCATGAGTTGCTCGCGAGCAAATTCCGAATACGGTTCACGTCAACTCCGGCCTTCTCCCAAAACCAGAAGCAGACCGGTTCCGGGGCCATGTTCCCCATTCGAATGTAGTGCTCCAATGACGGTTCTATCTCTCCTGTTTCCCAACGAGACACGGCTGGCTGCGTCACGCCAAACCTCTCGGCAAATTCAACCTGTTTGAGGCCGAGTTTCTTCCGCAGGGCTCCAACCTGCTGTGCCCAGTCTGGCAAAGTGGCGCTCATTGGCGAAAAAACGCTTGACCTCTCACATAACCTGGGGTTATATAACCTGAGAGCATAAAAATGACCCACACTTCGGGGTTCACCATACACCGCCTGGTCCGATTTCCGCCACCTTTACCGTCCAAGTACTTGCATTCCTCGCAGAATGCACTAATATGCAACGTAGTAAAACGTCATGCAACGTATTGGTACGCAACGAAACACGCCATGCCAGTTTTAATCGATGGTACTAAATACTTTTCGGTGGATGACATCGCTCAAGGGTTGGGCGTGTCCCGAAGCACCTTCTGGCGTTGGCGACGACGCGCGGAGGGGAATCTG
Organism: Terriglobales bacterium; assembly: GCA_035601995.1. GTDB lineage: Bacteria > Acidobacteriota > Terriglobia > Terriglobales > Acidobacteriaceae > JABDBE01. The sequence continues at coordinate 27,301 of DATNNE010000109.1, read as the reverse complement.
CCGACCGGGCGACTATATCGGGGTGGCAAGATGGTCCTTTTTACTGAGGAAGAAGTCGAGGCCATTCGAGGGTTTGCAAATCGGCTAGAACCGGTCCAGCGAACCAGTCGAGATCAGATGAAGTTGTTTAACGGAGCTAGATAAGGAGGCTTATGCCGAATCGGAAGGCAGTGGTTCTGCTGAGTGGGGGCTTGGACTCGACCACAACTCTGGCTATCGCGCAAGAGCAGTGTTTCAGACCTTATGCCCTCAGTTTTAGATACGGGCAACGCCACGAAGTCGAACTGGAGGCCGCGAGCAGAGTTGCCAAAGGAGCGGGAGTAGAGCAACACACAATCGTGGATATCGATCTGCGAAGCTTCGGGGGGTCTGCCCTTACTAGTGATATAGACGTTCCTAAAGGCCGCAACCCAGAAGAGATGTCCACAGGCATACCGATCACATATGTCCCCGCGCGGAACACAATTTTTTTGTCGTTCGCCCTGGCTTGGGCAGAGGTTCTCGAATGCAGTGACATCTTCATCGGCGTGAATGCTCTGGACTATAGCGGATATCCAGATTGTCGGCCCGAGTTCATTGAAGCCTTCCAGGCATTAGCAAACCTCGCTACAAGAGTCGGAGTAGAGGGCACTACGAGGATTACGATCCACGCGCCGCTCATCAACCTTACCAAAGCGGAAATAATTCGAAAGGGAGTGGAATTGGGCGTGGACTACTCACTAACTAGCAGTTGCTACGATCCTTCCGGATTTGGGGAAGCTTGTGGATCGTGCGACTCGTGCCAACTTCGCAGGAAGGGGTTTGTTGAAGCTGGGGTCGCCGATCCAACTAGATATCGCCTTGTTCAGGTGCCGGCATGAGCTATTCGGTAAAAGAGATCTTCTACACGCTGCAAGGGGAAGGTGCACAATCGGGACGGCCTGCTGTCTTTTGCAGGTTCTCCGGGTGCAACCTCTGGTCTGGTCGTGAGGAAGACCGGAGCAAGGCAGTATGCCAATTCTGCGACACGGACTTTGTTGGAACGGATGGAACCGGGGGTGGACGTTTCGACAGCCCGGACTCCTTAGCAGTAGCGATTGCGAAAACGTGGCCTCAATACCGGGGATCCAAGCCATTTGTGGTATGCACTGGCGGAGAACCCCTTCTGCAGTTGGACGCGCCTCTGATCGAAGCTCTCCACAAAGTGGGATTCGAGATTGCCATCGAAACGAATGGGACACAGGCTGCTATTCCAGAAATCGATTGGATATGCGTCAGCCCCAAGGCACAAGCGGACCTCAAACTCCGTTCTGGACACGAACTGAAACTTGTTTTCCCTCAAAACGGCGCAGGGCCCGAATTATACGAGCATCTCAATTTTCAGCATTTTTTTCTTCAACCAATGGACGGCGCTGCACGTGAAATGAATACGACATTAGCGTTGCGTTACTGCTTAGAGCACCCGCGCTGGAGACTGAGCCTTCAAACGCACAAGTTCTTGAATATTTCGTAAGGGAGGGGCAACCGATGGAGATTTTCAAAGAGTTTACACTCGAAGCCGCACATCGCTTGCCTAATCTTCCAGCGGGACACAAGTGCGGCCGATTACACGGCCATTCCTTCCGGGTGGAAATTCATGTGAGGGGCTCGGTAGTGGATTCAGTTGGCTGGGTAATAGATTTCGCTGAAATCAAGAAAGCGTTCCAACCTTTGCACGAAGAGTTGGACCATAGCTACCTCAACGACATTGACGGCCTACAAAATCCAACGAGCGAGAATTTATCGCGTTGGATATGGAAGCGACTAACTCCAGCGTTGCCTTCCCTGAGTCGCGTTATTGTTCGAGAAACTTGCAGTAGTGGGTGCATCTACACCGGAGAGGATGAAAACTGATGGAAGATGTCCAGAGCAGACGGGATGAACGTGAGGTGGCGTTGGACCGAGTGGGCGTATCTGGGCTTAGATATCCGATCGTCGTTCTCGACCGCGATCACCAAGAGCAGCACACTGTGGCGGTCCTGAAAATGTCAGTCAACCTGCCACACGAATTCAAGGGCACCCACATGAGTCGGTTTATTGAAGTCTTGAATGAGCACCGAGGCGAGATTACGATGCGCACGGTGCCGGCCGTTCTTCGAGACCTACGCAAGAAACTCGACGCAGAGAGTGCGCACATTCATCTCGTCTTCCCGTACTTCCTGGAACGTCGAGCGCCGGTCAGTGGCGCGAGTGCACTGATGGACTATGAATGCTCTTTTGATGCCGCGGTCAACAGTGGTACGGACAAGTTCGTCTTCGGCGTGCGAGTGCCCGTTACTAGCCTCTGTCCATGCAGTAAGGCAATAAGCGACTACGGGGCCCACAATCAACGCGGATACATTACGATCGATGTGCAGACGATTCGCGATCCAGAGAACAACTTCGCCCTGGTGTGGTTTGAGGAGTTGATCGATATTGCGGAGCAGTCGGCGTCCGCCCCCGTTTATCCACTGCTCAAGCGCGCTGATGAGCGACACGTCACAATGCAGGCTTTTGACAACCCCGTGTTTGTCGAAGACATGGTGCGCAATGTCGCTCTTGTTCTTAGAAATGACTCACGGATTGCGTGGTTTCGAATTGACGCATTGAACCAGGAGAGTATTCATAACCACAGTGCTTTTGCTAGCGTCGAATGGGATCGATCCCAAGTCACGACTTCAAAAACCTCGCCTGTTGAGGAAGAAACTTGTGCGTGAACGTCTCGCACTGTGAGTTGTTCCTTTGTATCTTGTTTTTCAAGTACGAACTGTCGAATTCCAAAATGGACAAGGCCTTAAATATCGTGGTGACATGCACGAGTCGAAAGACACGAGAACCGCTCGCTCGTTTTCGGCTACGAGACATTCGGGACAAGGCACTCCAAGACCGCGCACTGAACTGGATCGAACGACTTCGAGCCAAGGGTAACTCTCGGACCGACGCGTCACAGTTGTATTGTGGGGAATATTGGTCTGTAGTCCGATCCCTTCCGTCGGTGGCACGAGATTCCGGAGTCACTCCTCGCATTTGGATTTGCTCCGCTGGATACGGTCTTATTTCACCTCAGAGTCAGATCTCTTCGTATAGCGCAACATTCTCACCATATGAACGCGACTCCGTGACGCGAGGTTTCGACGCGGATGCTCGGAGGATCGCAGCGCGACAGTGGTGGCGCAGTCTCTCTAGGTGGTCCGGTCCAAGCGGTACCGAACTGCGGAGTCTCACCGCTATTGCTCGCAAGTACCAAAACGTGCCACTGTTGGTCGTCGCGTCTCCTGATTATCTCCAGGCAATCGATCAAGACCTGAGCGGCGCCGTTGCTGCTTTGTCACGTCCAGATCTCTTCCTTATCGTTTCTGCTGGAACGCGGACACTCGGAAAACTAACGGATCACCTGCTACCATGCGACGCCAGACTCCAGTCGTGCTTAGGAGGGACTAGGGGAACCCTGAATATCCGAATCGCGCGACGTCTCCTTCAATACATGGGACGCGGCCAGATCAGCCTAGATCGCCAAAAAGTTCAATTGCGCCGGCTTCTAAGTAAACAGCCTCCGATGGAGCAGTATCACAGGCGAGTCGTAACAGATGAACAGGTTAGGAAATTCATCCGCTCGGAGTTGAACAAGAACGACTTCCCGTCGCGAAGCCTACTGTTGAAGAAACTCCGGAGCAGTGGCAGGGCGTGTGAACAGTCTCGGTTTGCTGATCTTTATACGGAAACGGTGAGCGATGAAAAGGTCGCATAAGCGCTCGGTTGTAAAAGGTACAATTCAGAGGCGGGCGCTTCGAATCGAACAGAACGACAAGCATCCTCTTTATGTCTTCTGCCTGACGGGAGATGAGATCCTTGAGGTTGCCGACATCTCGCGACTTTCTCGCGACGACGCCGGAAAATTGATCGGATACCAACGAGCGGATGTCAAACGCCACATTCAGGACATCGTTGAATACTTGAACAGTGACGATATTCTGTTCCCGAACTCCTTGATACTGGCTCTCTCCACAAAGGTCAAATTCCACGTGAGTCGGGGTCCGCTGGCCGCGGATGGTCTTGTAGCATCGGGCATATTGGAGATCCCACTTTCCAAAAACGGTCATAAACCGGCATGGATCGTAGACGGACAACAACGAGCATTGGCGATTTCAAAATCGACCCGACGTGATATGCCGATTCCCGTAAATGCCTTTGTGGCAGACGAGATTGAACTCCAACGAGATCAGTTCCTGCGTGTGAATAACACAAAGCCCTTACCGAGAGGATTAATAACCGAACTACTTCCCGAGGTATCGACGCCGCTTCCGGCAAGTCTCCAAGCAAAAAAGATCCCGTCAGCGCTGTGTGAACTCCTGAATTCTGAGCCTCACTCCCCGTTCCACAAACTCATCTCCCGAGCGTCGACACCGCAGGACAACAAGCGAGCGGCAGTTGTCGCGGACACGTCGATTATCAAGATGTTGCAGGAAAGTCTGACGAACCCCTCTGGTTGTCTCTTTCCGTATCGCAACATCGCAACAGGTGAAACGGACTTCGACGGAATTTGGGCGATTCTGCTAGCTTACTGGACTGCGGTGAAAAAGACATTTCCGGATGCATGGGGGAAGCCTCCTTCGAAGAGTAGGCTGATGCATGGTGCAGGTGTTCGGGCCATGGGAAAACTAATGGACAGGGTGATGGCGTCCATCGATCCGGCGAGTCACGGAGTTGTGGGGCACGTTCAAAATGAACTGCGTTCAATCGTTCCCGTTTGTCATTGGACCGCCGGCAGATGGACTGAACTTGGAGATCTTAACTGGAATGAAGTCCAGAACGTGCCAAGGCACATTCGGATGCTGTCGAACGTTCTTGTCAGGACCTACGTGCAAGGCCGGGGTACTCACTAATGAAGTTTTTCTTTCCAGATAGCCAGGATCAGGTCGATCCCAGTTTCGATTTTGAAACTGAAGAGCGGTCGGACTTCAGACTCAGGCACCGCGATGACCGCTATGCACATGAGGAGTTTGCCAGCATTCCATTCGATGGAATCCTCCTCTCTATGGCCATGGTTGAGACAGGCCGGTACACACTCCCGCAAAGGCATCGACTGTATCGAATGGGAATACGCCGGTTCTTTCGCTTGGAACACACGCGACTGGAAACGATGGGGGATTGCGGTGCGTTCTCATACATTCGTGACGACTACCCGCCCTATTCAGTCACACAAGTTGTCAATTTCTACGACGAACTCGGCTTCGATTACGGAATATCCGTTGATCACGTAATTTTGGGCTTCGATCCGAAACTCGATGATGAGTCTGCTCCTAAGGATTGGAAGCGCCGTCAGGAGATCACGCTTGAGTTGGCTGCTGAATTTCTCAAAGAACACAAGAAATGTGGAAGCAGGTTCATGCCGTTGGGCGTTGCGCAAGGTTGGAGTCCAGAGAGCTACGCACACTCTGTCAGGCAATTGCAGAAACTCGGATTTTCTTACATTGCTATGGGTGGAATGGTGCCGCTGAAGACACACGAAATCCTGACTTGCCTGGAACGCGTCAATCAATCCCGCAATCTCAATACAAAACTGCACTTACTCGGCGTGACGCGATGCGAACAGGTTCGCGAGTTTGCTAGATTCGGGGTCGCGAGCTTCGATAGTACGTCGCCCCTTCGGCAGGCCTTCAAGGATCTCAAGGATAATTACTGGACTCTAGATCGGACGTATTCGGCGATCCGCGTTCCGCAGGTCCAAGCAAACCCGTCGCTACTCAAGAAGATCATGGCTGGCAAAGTGAATCAGGCAGATGCGCGCCGATTGGAACAGAAGTGCTTAAAGGTGCTCCTTCAATTCGACGCTGGGAAGGCGTCGATTGATGATGCGCTAAATCCGCTCGTGGAGTATGAGACGCTTTACGATGAAGGACCCAGTCGTGCAGAGATCTATCGTGAAACTCTGCTCGACGCTCCTTGGAAGTCGTGCGGTTGTGATATTTGCAGAAGAATAGGTGTTCATGTCATCTTGTTTCGAGGAGCTGAACGGAATCGTCGGCGCGGGTTTCATAACATCTTCGTATTTCATAAAAGGCTGCATCGAGAATTAGGTGAAGAGCGCGAGGCCGGCTGTTTGGTCCTCAGTCCAGGAGGAATGAAGTAATGGCATCTACTCGTATTTTACGATTCCCAGCGTTGGAAATTCGGCAAGGTTCAAACCGAGTACTCTACAGTTTTGCCGCAGACGGAAAGGACGTATATTCGTTCGCAACCGTGTCGCGAATTCGGCGAGAGAACCAAGGAGAAGTTTGTGGTTATCAGCGCCCAGAAGTCTTGTCGCACATTGCTGAAATTCGCAAGTATTTGGAATGCTCAGATCCGATGATTCCCAACGCAGTAGTCATCGCCTTTGACGAGCGAGTGCGGTTCGAACCGGCTGACGAGCCTATTGTGAACGACTTTTGCCGAGCAGGCGTATTGATAGTCCCAGTTGAAGATGTGGTAGCGGACCACGAGAAGCCAGGATGGATCGTCGATGGACAGCAACGCATGGCTGCTATCCGAGAGGCGTCGATCAGTTCTTTTCCTATCTGCATTACGGCTTTCATTGCCAAAGGCGAAAAGGAACAGATGGAACAATTCATTCTGGTTAATTCCACTAAGCCTCTTCCCAAGGGTCTAATTTACGAGTTGTTGCCAACGACTCAGATGGCGTTGCCCACCATGCTCCAAAAACGACGATTCCCGGCCCAACTGGCCAATCGACTCAACTACGATCCAGATTCTCCTTTCAAAGGAAAAATCCGAACAGCTACTAACGGCGATGGCGTTGTGCAGGACAATTCCGTCCTGAAGATGCTGGAAAATAGCCTAAGCGATGGGGTGCTTTATCGTTTTAGAGATCCGGAGACCAGTTCGGGCGACGTAGAGTCGATGCTTGGAGTTCTCAAGGCATACTGGGCGGCTGCAGCCGAGACTTTCAAGGATGCTTGGAACCTCCCGCCAGCGCGCTCCCGTTTGGTTCACGGTGCCGGAATTGTAAGCATGGGATTCATAATGGATGCCATCGGAGACCGATACCATGATGAACCGCGCTTAAGCCGGGAGTTCTTTTACACCGATTTGCAACCGCTAGCGCGAGTCTGCCGGTGGACGTCAGGTTATTGGGATTTTGGCCCCGGTGTACAACGTAAATGGAATGAGATTCAGAACACGTCCAAAGACATAAAGTTGTTGGCGAACTTTCTTCTTTTGCAGTACCGGGCAGCAGTAATGAACCGAACCGCTTAGGATCCGTGTATGGACGAAATCACTACTAGGTCCTTGGGCTCAAATCTTTTGGGAAACTAGATATTGCTCGATAAGGGCAAGCAGTGCCTGACTGCCACGGCTGTTGTGAAACAAAGTTGTTGCCGCGGGATTCCTGTTAGCAGAAATAAACTCTGTAGCAGCATGCTTCGCACTTGCGGTATTCACTACAAAAATATCAGCATCACGAGCCAATTTTCTTAGGACTGGCGTGCCCACGTGATCCGCATTGATGCGCACTTCCACATCCGGACAAAGGTTCTCCAATATGGTTTTAGCCCGTTTGCTCACTCGTTCCGTCAGGCTATAGATCGCTACGATCATGCCGCTCAGGTCAGCAAATGCAGACGTACCTACTTGCTCGCCGGACAGTATCTTTTCTGACTGAAAAGCTGACTGCCACTCGGTCTGTCCGTAGTCCGACGCCAACACTTGCAGAAATGCGCGCTGACTCGGTTCTAGGAGTCTGGAGAACCCATATGCCTTCCCAGCAACGGCTACGTAGAGATCAACCCTGGCAGGTTCGTCGGGACAGGGGTAAAACAACAGAGTGTCGAGTAGTTCAGTTGCCCAATCAAGGGTAGCTGCTGACGCATGTGCTTTCCATAGATCGCTGGCATCAGCACAAATTCCCAAGTAGCGTGGTTTCGATAGACCTAGCCGAAGCAGGACCTCAGCAAGTTCGCCCCAGACGGTTAGATCGCTGACGCTCCCCTCGGTGTAACTTGTGAGCACATCCATCATCGCTTCATAGAAGGCACGCCATTCTGGTCGAGGCCAAAGCACATCTGCTCTTGCGCACGCGATGAGATGAGGCAATGCTACCCTCAACTCCAGTCGCTCCTGCACATCCAGCAACAATTGTGTCAAAACGCTTGGGTCAGGATTCCGATCCGTGAGTTTCCATTCCGTAGCACCTTTCCGTGCAATTTCGACTGCCTTTGCCCAAGGTCTTGTAATCTTCAAAGTCTGTAACCACTCGCCCCAACTCTGAGGGACAGATTCGACCTCCTGATAGACAGATGCTTCAAGAAGTTCGTCCAACAGTGCAATTGACGCCTTCGTCGCACGGAGTTCCCGTTGCTGTTCCGGTGACAGTTGTAAATATCGATCGCGGATAACTTGCCGCACTTCCAAGGTGTCATTAAAGGCAGCACTACGGCACAGGGCGCGCACATTCTCCACACTCACCGCCGCGTTTAGGGCGGACAGTAGCGTCGCATCGACGCCGACGATAATCTCAGCTCGGGACGAGGGTTCTGGTATCGCCGGAAACTCCGTCGCCACCACTTCTAGCCACTTCGTATCGTCAGATAGGAAATCGGTCTTGCGCTGAAGGATTGCATCACGCAATGTACGGTCCGGCGGAATGGAGGCGAGTGCCAGCAGCATGAAACTCTTGGCCGCCTCAGCGCTGCGCATTCCATGCCAACTGCGAAATAAATCGCCATACAGTGGCAGCAACCGACCCTTGAGTCGATCGACTGCGCCATTGACATCGCCTCTTTCCTGGAAAAATGAAAGGTCCGCTCTATAGATGAGCGAGATCAGTGCCTCTGTGACCGCCAGAGGACGGCGCAGAGTCAGCAGGTCGACCTGGATACCCGACTGTTCGAGTTCTAAAAGAGAACCGAAGCGACAAATGACCAGAGTCTTTAAGAAAAGAACATTTACCGCATCAAGTAGTCCATCAGTCCGAATCTGTTCTATTGCTTTTTCTGCACCTAGACGATTCTCCGCCTCCAGTGCCATGTAGTAATCACGAAGGACCATATGCAGCGGCAAACGATGTCGTGGTCTTCTCACTTGGCGCTGAAGTGAGAGTTCCCGCATCAGAGCCAATTTCTGAGAGATTTGTGGGGATCCGTTCTGGTCTTTAGGGTCGCTTTTGAACTTGTAGACGAATTCGACTCCTAATTGGCGGATGGCATTCTCAATCGGATCGTCAGCAGAGAGGTCAGCCCGGCGCAGTTCAAAGATTGAATATGAGCAACCGACGAAGGCCTCCAGGTCCTTTCCCAGTTGTCGGAAGTCCCGGTCATTGAAGGAAAGAGCATAATAGTCAACCGCGTATCCCTCACGCCAACACGGTAATACCACCCATTTTGCCTGCCCTGATCGCAGTTCACGTGCGTACTCGGCAAACACGCGCAGACGGGTGTTCTGTTCCAGAGCCTCCGGCGAGAGTCGGTTTGGCATCGCAAAAAACTGCGCCAAGAACCGTTCTACGTCATCCCCGTTCATTCCTATTCGCCCCCCCAACGCTGTGTCAGGACGACACGATTATGAGCGACCTCGGAGGGGTCAGTAATCAAATGCACAACCTCTTCGTTGATCTGGATACCAGCAACGGTAAAATTCATCGAACCACTAAGATAAAAATCGTCCCCCAGCAGTCCCTTCTCATGAAGGTCATCGCTTGTGTGCACTCTTAGCCGCCCTTCATCACCGAGTGATCTCAAGGCTAAGAGGAAGGAACGATTTATCTCGTCGTCGCGCGTTGCTACATGCACTGTAGTCCCAGCAGTCAACATCCGAGCGATAACCTGCGTAAGCACCACGCGACTACGTGGCCACTCGGGTGCCAACTGGGCAAACAAGTTTGTTTCGTTGTCAATGATCGGAATGTCGGAAATCCACGGCGAAACCAGCCAGACACACCGACTAGGAATAAGAACTTCGCCTACAAATAGTGACTGAAGCAAATCCCGCAACTCGGTCGACCTTGCTGAAGAGTGAATTTGCCGCGCACTACGCGGAGTTTTCATCGGATTGCCTCACGACACACGATTAGCAGTTCAAGGCTATCGCCGCGGCGTCGGGCACTTTCAATTTGGGGGAATACATAGAGAAATCCAATATCCAGCGGATCACTGACTATCGACAGCAAAGCTTCCTTTATCAATCGTGGCTGATCTGCGGGGCCAATGAGTATCGCAGCAGCTTTGTCCTGAAGCACCGACACCGTTTTTGCACGCCAGTCGGCCTCTCGAACGTCTATCACCGCTCTTTCCGCTTCAAGACAATCGAGTACCAATAAGCGATCAAGGTCTGGGGTGGGCGAGAACGGGTTCCACCAGGAAAGCCTGTGGTTGCGAACAGCGTTACCCCGCGGCCACAGGATCGAACTGTATGCTTGATAGCGCCACTGCGGATCGTCTAGGTTAACCTCCGGCAGGAACGGAAGCGCTTCTCGAAGTTCGCGAGTGCGGCTCAATACGTAAGCGATCACCCGGAGATCAACTTCAATGCCAAGCCGCGCTTCTTCGCGACGCCAAACTTCGTATATCTCCGCTAGTTCCGCGTCGAACCTGTCATCGGTTCCTGCGCGCAAGATGCGCGCTTGGAGCGACGTCATCACCGCGTGATTAGCGACGAAACCTTCTCTTTGGAGAACAACCCTCAATTGGTGGACATTATCGCGCAGTTCTTTGTTAGTGATCGAGTCGCGCACTTGTTTCAGAGCACCATGCAACACCGGTTCCCTAGACCGGCGCACCAAGCGCGACAACTCAGAATCCACCAGTTCAAAATCACTCGGCCCAAGCGCTTCCTGTGCCAGTCTCAAAAAACGAAGGGGGTCCTCAGAATAGCAGCGTAGAATTTCCTCTATCACGCCCGTTCCGCCCAGCGTTTGTTCAGTGATCCAGATTTCCTCAAACTCTCCACCGTCAGGCTGGGCAAGTTCCGGCGGTGGTACGCCTGGGTGAAGATCAAGCCAGAGAGCTTCCACGTCAACCTGTGCAGAAGATCGTTGGGCAGCTTCCAGCAAGGCCCCGCCCAAGGTCGCCCGAAAGCGCTCGCGAGCCCACTCGTACCATCCGGTGTCAGGTTCTTGCCATAGCACGGAAGCAAGTTCGGCGATGCGAGAGAGAATATCAGGATTGCTCGTGAGTCCTTCGAGGCGCTTGAGCGTTTTTTGCTCGGGTCCTTTCTCGCCTTCGTGTTCTTCATCCAGTCTCACGGTTTGAAAGATGACATCCAGAACTCGCATCATCTCGCCGCCTAGACCGCGCAGAACAAGATTGCTATGCGCTTGCGCCAGAGTAATTTCACCAGAGAGCGCCTCAGCGGATAATGCCGACACGTACATCTGATATAGCCAGTCGATTTGAAAGTCGTTTGCATACTCTTTGAGTGTGGCATCGCTTCGTAAGCGATTCCGGAAATACGCGACACGAAACGAACGGATCTTCTCCTGATTAGGGTCCTCTGGCCCAACGCCCAAATTGTCCGGGTAGCGGAACCGTACTGCTATGCCATCGACGTCTTGCACAAAGCCCACAGCTGCTGGCTGAGTAGTGTCACCCTGACGGAACGTAATGGAAATATTCCTCTCTGTGCCACGCCCGCCCGTTAGGCCAACATTTGCTTGCGCCCCGATGGCAAATCGCCGCACAGTTACGTTGGAATTCTGAGCATGTATATAGAATTCAAGGTGGTCGATCACCCGTGACCACGGCGAATTCTGCGGAACACTATGACGAGTACCAGCGACCTGAACAAAGACTTGGCTCCGCCAGTTAAGGAACCCCTTAGACGTTGGTCTTACATTACTCGGAGCCGCGGCGGGTCGGAACTGCAGGGGTCTCATACATGGGACACTCACTGCGTTTCCGTCCTTCGACGTTTGGAACTCACCCAGAAACTCAGATTCGGTGCACCACGTGGATACCGGGAGATCTTGTTCTGTCGCGGTCAAATTCTGAGGCGCAGTCCAATGCAGCACGTTCGTGTATGGTGCGAAGCGGCGGGTCACGTTACCTGGGGCCAGAATCTGTAGTGCCTGCAGGACAGGCATCAAAGTAGTGTCTCCGCCAGTTTGTGGAACAATGCGCACCTCTGGGAGTGCGAGATCACTAAATAACGTAGGCGGAACGAAATCCGGTAGGGGAACGTAGTCTGTTCGAAGATCGTATTCAGAATCATTCACTTCGAGGGGAATCCGTCTCCAGTCAGTCTCTAGACGTCGGAGTAGAGTGGGTATCACGCTCATCATGATCGACCGTGGTGGCTCCCACATCAGCGCAATAAGTTCGTCCCTGTCGATTCTCAGAGCTGCCTTAAGATAAGATTCCAGTTCAAGACGATTCTCCGGAAACTCGATCAGACTCTTCAGAAACTCGCGAAGCCAATTCTGGCGAGGCTTCCACCGTTCACCTGCCGGACCTGCGCAGTCCATCCACAGGCTCCCGACGGGGAGTTCCCTGGGCATCTTGCGTGCCAGCCAGTCCATCAGCGCAAATACTCCCTGCATCCTCAGCACGTATCGATTGTTTACAGGTAATGAACGAGCCGAGAGGGTTGGACTGAACAATTGATCGTAGCTTTCGTATGCAAATCGGTCACGTCCGTAGTCAGAAAGCGATACGATTACCCAAGGCCGCATTTCCGGTCGTCGCCCAGCTCTTCCTTTGCGCTGCAAAAAGGCGGCCATGTTGCGAGGGGCCTTGTGCTGCGCCACGGCTCCCACATCAGGGTCGTTATAACCGACTTCCAGGGAAGCCGTGGCCACGATGATGTCCGCACCCCGATTCACGCCCGTATCCTGCGAACTCGTTCGATCCACTGCCAGCATGCGGGACAAATCGTGACCAATGTCCTCGCATAGCTTCCATGATTGCCCCTGTCTAAATCGTTCTCTCGCTTGAGGCCGTGAGTGCTGTCGGAAAGAAGCTAAGGTCATCCGAGGATGGCTTGGTCCGTCGCCCTCCGCATCGCGAAGGTCGAAGTAGAGGCGGTTTACAACATCTAGATTATCGGCAAAAAAGTACGCTCGTTGCCCGAAGCGCGTCGGATCACTACCACTGAGTTTCTTTGGGTCCAATATTCGGCGCAAAAGCATTGCACATTGAATGGTCGTAGAAAGTAGAGCAGTCGCGGAAACGGGATCACCACGTAGCGCAAGTTGATATTCCACTCCTTTTGGTTCCATGTCGTCCCCGGCAACAGGCACTACACTAGATGGTCGCAAACCGGTGAGCTGTGCAAAGAAATCCCGCGCATTCTCTAACGTAGCGGACAGTCCGGTGAATTGGAGCTTTTTCCGTACCGCCCAGCGCCAGCGTCTCAGCAAATACGCAACCTGCGCACCATGTGACCCTTCGTAAGTGTGAACCTCATCTAACAATACGATCCTGGGTGCATTTGGTTGCCCCACGCCGAACAACGAGGCGCGTCGCGAATCGCTCATACACCGATTGAGCATTTCGGTGGTGCTGAAAAGCATGTCCGGCGGACGCCTATCTAGAGATGCGCGTGTGAGCGCTAGGTCCCCATCACTACTCACGAAGTGGCACGACAAGCAACTGAGTACCTCTCTGCCAGCGTGAATATCTCCAGCCTTCCATTCCAACACTCCCACGTTGCATTTAGGACAACGAAGGCTCGGGCAAATATAACGACCATTGGATTTCCAGGAATTGACATCATTCAGCGTCGCACGTTTCGGCGTGTCTCCAAACAATGCGCCGATAGTGATTCTCCGCGGCAATTGCTTCTTTAGCTTTTCGTTCACGACAAGTACTTCGGAATATGTCTCCGAGTACTGATCCTTGAGCAATTCCGTGCGAGGATACAATGCTAGGGCTTTAGTCCAAAATGCCCCTGGTGCCACGAGGCCGGCAATGTAAGTGAGCGCTGGAAGATAAAACGCCTTTGTCTTACCGGTTCCGGTTCCTGCGGTGACGATCATCCCGCGACTCCCTGTCGCTTCAAGATCGCCTAACACAAGTTCGGTCGCACGTGCTTGAAAGTTGGCCAGTGCAAGTGGACGATCCTCGCCAAGACGGAGCATTGCGGACAGAGCGTTCTGGCCAACGGAACTAAGCCTTGCACTCGCCTGCACACGGGCCAAAACGTCTTGCGCCTTTATGTTGCGCCTGGGATAAAAACGCTGCGCCACGGCAAACCGGAAGTCTGCAACTAGAGTCGGCGCCGTCTGCCATGTGTTCCAAGGTCTGATCTGTCGGAGACGGGCGAAGAGTCGCACTGCCTCGGCCATGCGAGTCCGATATCTGGCGATTCCCCCATCGTTGAACTCAAAGATAATTTGGTGCTCCACTAACTGATCCAGCAATTCGACTGGATCCTCCTGAACCCCGCAGTCAGCCTGTACACGGTCAATCTCGTCGCAAATCTCTTCGCGCGTGAAACTCCCGTCCACGACACCCCAAGTGAGCAGTTTCGCTTCAATTCGTTCGAGGCGACCGAGCACTTCGAAATATCCGTTAAGATTGGCGATCATCAGGCTTGTCGGGAGGTCGTACGCACCTTGAATGAGCTTTCCAGATTGCGTTCGCGGAGCCACTCCAATACTTCATCATCAAGAAGTGCAAGGGGAGCTCCCTCCGCACTGGATGCCTGACGCAGGAACTTCATAATGTTGGCAGGAGCATTCTCCAGTTTCTTCCATGCTTCCTTCAGGTCGTCACCTAATTGTTGCAAACGAGAGAATGTATCCTCGTGGGAGGGCAGCGAAGAGCGTAGTTCCAGTAGTTTTGTCTGAGTGGCCCGAATAATGCGGGCAAGCGTGCGGAAATCTGGCACGTGCTCCCAATCTGCCAAGACAGCAATGTCATGCTTGCCGGTTCGTTCGTCCACATGAGTTTGCCAGCAAGCCAACAGAGTACTCTCAATCAGCTGCACGGCAGGAATTCCGCTTTTCCCCAATGCACTAAAGTGGGGGGTGCTATCTTTCCCTCCAAGAGCGCCGGGTTTACTCGCTTCATCTTTTAGCTTGCCAATAATATGAAGCGTGTTCTCCGCCAGAGGTCGGACGGTTTCGAAATGCAGTCGATGGCTTTTGAGAAGTTCCGCTCCACGCCGAACAATTCCGACACGGTCGCACAACACTCGAAGTTGTTCGGACCGCTGCCGCGACACCTGCAATTGGGATTTCTCGCTGCTCGCGGCGCGATACCTCGCTACTAACGTCTTTAGTTCTTCAGTTTCGTTGGCCAGCACTCGGGCCTCCCGCCAAGTATTCCAAATCAGACGCAATCTGAGTCAGATCACGCTCCATTTTGTCACCTAATTGCAAAACTTCTTTCCCTGCCACCCCGACCGAACTCTTCAACCATGTCTCGATCTTCTGCTTTGAATTTCCTAAAGCTTTTTGAGCAGAATCAACAAAACCGCTCACTCTGCTCATCGCCTCTTGATCAAGCGCCGCTAACGCCGCGAAAGGCACACTGCTATCACTTGCTATGCTCGCTTTCTTGAGCAACCCCTTGACATCTACGTCGTGGACCATTTTTGCAGAAGCCTCAACTTCCGGAATTGCTGCTCCCCCCATTCCAGCGTCACCCGCAGCCTTCAAAGCCTCAAGAACCGAACGAACGACTTCTGCAATTCTCGGATTATCCCCGAGCGCTTCACTTACCCTTGCGTGCCACTTTTGTGTTCGATCCGATTCTTGATCCTGTGCTTTCGAAAGGGACGTTGCAAACGATTCGTAAATCCGACGCAGATCGGCAGTGCCGGATAGGTCTGGCACAGAGAGAGTCGGACGCCAACCGCTCTTGCGCAACTTAGCGATGGGGCTTACAAACTGCGCAGCGTCAAGGATCTTTACGCGAGAAGAACCACCCTTTGTACAAGCCGCATTCTGTACAACCAGTTCGATTATGTCCTTACGTTTGCCAACAAACTCTTGAACGAGTTGCCGCCATGCCGGCGCTCGCTCGCTCAGGTCAGGCGTGACAAGACCACCGAACATCTCTTTTACGACTTGTTCATCGGTACTCTCCGGCGAGACTTGACCCGTCAGCATCGCGCCTATCGCCAAAGCCTCAACTCCCGTTGGTACAGGGTCAGCCTCTGCAGACCCAAGTCTACGTATCTGGTCACCCAACTGAGCACTCCAGTCGTCAAGATACTTAGCTAGTAAACGTTGAATTCGCACCGCTCCATTGAACTCCCATCCCTTAGCTGCGTCGAAGCGTAAAAGGCCCGGCAAAAGCACTCCGACTTCTGCCATCGACTGGCGATCATTTGGATTTCTCGGCACACGAATGATGATCTTGGGAGGAGCGGCGAGCGATTGTAAGTTAGGGAACACTATGCTGGTGTTTCTGAATTCCTTATAATGTGACGCCAAAAGAAACTCGGTATCCCATGGAAAATATTGGCTCAGACAGCCAAAAATGATGATGCGCAGATCATTGGCCAAATTGAATGACAGTTTTACATCGCCGTTAATCCAACGATTGATTTCATCAACTTGCTTCGCAAGCGGATCCAGTTTTGACGTTTTCTTCTCTACGATCGGTCTCTCAGTCGGCGCTGTCTCAGATGGTTGCTCACCAGTGGCGACGCCCGTCAATTCCGGCAGAGCGAAGGCCTCGTGAATGATTGGGTCCAGATTGACCAGCACTTCGCCGTTGCTCCACAGGTCTAGCAGGACCTCCCTGCGACCCGCGTCCACCTTGTCTCGCCGCTGAATCTCGAATGCAACCCCAGAATCCAAGCCCGGCAATCGAGAGGCTGCGGTCCTACGAAAGTTCGCCCGCATCTCGGCCGCAGGAAAGTTTCCGTTCCTTAAATCCTCCGTGTGGCGGTCCAGAACAGCTTTCAGAACATGCTTTAAGACGAGTCGAGGGTTGAAAGGGCCTGCGGCATCGCCTCTGTCCTGCATCCGCGATAACGCCGTCTCAGTAAATGGATACAGTCCGAAGAGTGTGGCACCGCCAGTGCCAAAAGCTGGATGACACTGGCCTTCTCGATATTTGCAATCTTTGCATGCCGACGGAACTGGGGTGTCAGAATCGCCGTGCGTGTTGGCTCTTTCCAACCACATTTTCAGTTCACGTTCCGGAAGTCGGAGAGCATTGAGATAGCGGGCGGCGAACTTAGCTAAGTCCGAACCGTCTATACCTGCTACTTGAGGGTCCGGTGAATCGAGACTGACCGTAAAATCGACCCGCTGGCGCACGGTCTCCGGAAGCGTCTCATAGTAACCCGACGTGCAAGCCAGGGTCGTACGCAAAGCACAGAGTCGCCCCCCCTTGCCCTGATCTGGCCGAACCAACAAAGCCTCCATGAGTTGCTGGTCCACTCCCTGCAAGAGGGCGAAATCCTCAACAAGCAAGACCAATTCCACATTTTCTTTGGCCAGTTGACGGCGAAGTTCGAGCATAAGCTCGAATAACCGATTGTTGCGCAGCGATAAAAGGGCAGCGAGGGCATCATTCAATCCGGCGTTTAGCCAGTCGATCGCGACCTTTCGCAGAGAGGGATATGAAATAAATGCTTCAAATATTGCGCGCGCATCCTTGCTGGCATCTTTAAACTCCCGTATGTCCGTTACTTTTCCAGGAATATCTGCGTCGACAAACTGCCGTCGCAGTTCCTGCCGAGCAAATGTGTTTGACTCGTGAATGATGTGACCAGTCAAACGCTCGACAACATTGCCTTTTGCTAACAGTATTCGCCGAAATACGGGATCGCGCAGAAGAGCCGGCAGTTTCTCGACTACAAACTTCAGTTCATCGCCCAAGGGACTCGGTAGACCGCGAGCACAATTGTGGCCGGTTTCCAAGGCCAGGTTATCGAGGAACTTCTCGCGGGCATATGCTGGCGATGCGAGGTCACTAGAAGCCGCGTCGAGTTGGTTTCGGTACTCATCGAATACTTTTCCCTTGGCATCGCGAATGATGAGTCGAATGATTTCGCGAAGATTAGTTGCTGCCTTTCGCACTAGAATCACTTTGCGTTTGTCGGTTTCTGGAATGCGCGCTGCCAACCATCGCACGAGGTGCGATTTTCCCATGCCCGCATGACCTAACACCGCAGTGAATATGTAATCCTTCGGTTTCAGAAACTCCGTCAAGAACGACCACTCATCGTAGCGCACGGTCGCGTCGCGCCACATGAGCATGGGGTGATGAGTTGCCAAGAAAGTGGGGTCCGTCGTCTGGGTAGCATCAGGGTTCAGGACTGACTCGATGCGTCGCTCATCCCAACAAACGTATCCTCGAAACGCTGTCACGATTGTGGGTCCCCTTTCCAATTAATCTTCGAAACGCGCTCCGGTTCGTCAGGGGACGACAGAATCACCGCCTTCGCGTCCGAAGCGTGACTCATCTCGATCCAACCCTCGTCGCTTAAACGCCGCAATGCCTGCGAGAGAGATTGTGACACGTCTGATTGTGGTAATTTCTGCAATACGTGCTTTTCCTCTAGTTCAATTCGATACCGCCCGCCGTCGACCACCGGACACCATTCCCCGAGATGTTTCAGAAAGTCCGTGGCGGAAAATTGTCGTGATTTCTTGCCCAATTCTTGTGACAAACGAAGTTTTAGGTGTGCCGTTGGATCGAACACAAACACCCCGCGCGCCGCTCGACCGCACCGCCACCCGAAACCTAGATAGACAGCCCAGTGCTGCATTTGGCCAAAGGAGACAACGTTCATTTCCAATGCTGAGAGGATGTCGTTCTTGGATTGCATCGCACCCCACCCTCCTGGAACCGTAGGAATGTCTTGGGCGAGAAACCAAGCCAGTGCACGACAGAGGTCGTGATCACCACGCTTCGGATCAAGGATAAGTTCGAACACTGCTAAAGGCCATAAACGGGGGTGGGCGATCAGTTTGCGGCTGAGACACTGTCCGAGCGTTAATTCCTTTTCATTCTCATCAAGTAACCCCAATCGAATTGCTTCTTTGATCGCTGGTTGGAGGAGAGCGCGTCCCGATCCCTTCTCGCTATCGATCTCCGCCGTTGTCTCCTCAGTTCGGTCTGATACCAATCCGGGCGGTGCCATCATTGCTTCGACAATGCTCCGACTTGGCGATTGTCCCGCGTAGGCCATCACAAAACGCAGAACGCCGAGCACTCTAGACGGACTCGCCTCTGCCACCGCATAAACACTCATATTCCTATCCTGGTTAGAAAATCATCGAATACATAGGTGCGATAAGACAATACATCCTGCAAGCGTCGGTGTGGCGCGTCCGGATCTCGAACGGAATCTGGCAACAGAAGAACTCGATTGCGCTGCGCATGCAGTACCTCCCGCAAGTCC
Source organism: Terriglobales bacterium (assembly GCA_035601995.1). Lineage (GTDB taxonomy): Bacteria > Acidobacteriota > Terriglobia > Terriglobales > Acidobacteriaceae > JABDBE01. Next base: position 8,002 of record DATNNE010000109.1, on the reverse strand, counting down.
TCAGTTTGTAAGCGGTCAGTAATGATCACTAGCGTTCCGAACGGCTGGAGGTAGAGAGGTTCGTATCGTTCAAACAAGAAAATGGGTGTTGCAAACCGTAGCAGTCGGTGCCGAATAGGCTCATGCAATGCTGGAGGACACACAATATTGCGAACACCTTGGTACGAGAGCCACTCAATAAACTGCCCCAACCTCCGTTCTTTGCGCAGTTCCTCAAAGCCAGTATGGAACAGCGCCAAGACGGTCTGAGCCCCAAACTCCGATGCCAAAGCCTCTCCGACCTCGTCTCTCACCTTCCAGGCCGACCAAGGCGCTGGCGCGTCCGTCTCGTATGGTGTAATCCCATTCTCACGGCACGCACGGCATCCCCCGCAACTTTCCGCGACATTCACGCCGCGCCTTGTGCCGTTAGCAGGAATTCTGTACAACTCCGCGATGTCCTCCGCTACATCTCTTTTTCCGTGAAGGACAGCGCGCATCAATTGGAAACTGCGTCCCGCTGCCGCATAAGTCTCGTCCCGCAAGGGGCCCACGCGAGTGCTCCACAATTCCTCGCTCTGGTGATCGTCAATCAATGGACGCACAATGCGATGGTTGCGATACGCGCGCAAAGCATCAGCGTAGTTCGTGGCAATCTGAGATTCGGACATTTCAGGATCCGCATTGACGGTTGGGGGAGCCTCTGAGTCCAACGCAATGACTTTGGCGCGTGCCATGAGAGTGAGGGTCCGAAGATTCCAATCAACGTTGTAATCGCTTTGGACGTTAGGATTGTATGCAGGGGCAACATCAACCGGGACTCGGTAGCGTCCGTCCCCAAGCGGTTTCCAGTTCAGCACCATTGCCTTCCAGCGCTCTTGGCCGAGTTCAATGCTGATGAGTTTGCGAGCGTTTTTAGCCCATTTCAAATCAGCAGCTGTATATAACACCAAGGAGGCTGACGCCAAACCGTCGCGGCCTCCACGGCCTACCTCTTGATAATACCGATCAAGATTCTCTGGCACGCAAGCATGAATAACCACCCGTACGTCGTTCTTGTCGACTCCCAGACCAAACGCCGAAGTCGCGACCATGACATCAAGTTCATCGGTCCTCCAACGTGCAAGCAGGTCAAGCCTCTCGTTGCGACCAGTTTCCCCTGTCATTAACCCGGTCCGAAGATAGCCGCATGCTCGAAGCAATGCATACCACCGTTTTGCGTCGCTAACCAAGGTTGTGTAGAGGATAAGGGGACGAGGCAGATACTTCAGCGACTCTAGAAGTCGCGCGTGTTTGACCTCATCACTGGGGCAATAAGAAGTCCAAAACGCCGGTTCAGGGCGGAGTTGAACCGCCGAAACCAACGCGAATGGTCCTGGTTCGCCGAATAACGTCTGTAAAGAATCTAGCGCGCCTTCCGTAAGTGTTGCCGTCAGCAATAGTGTACGAAACGGCTTGTCGCTCGCGCGCCGGAGGAGGTCAGCGCGAATCGCGGTAATCTCTTGGAATGCCGACCGAAACTCATCCCCCCAATGTTCGACCATGTGTGCTTCATCGATGACGAAAAGTTTGAGCAGACCTCGTTCGGCGGCATAGTAAAGAGAGGACGCGAGTGATTGAAGGACGCTTTCAGGAGAAGTGAACAGGATGCGTTGTCTCCCTTCGCGAATACGCCCGCGAATTGAACGATTTATCTCGCGCTCTTCTTGTGTGCTTCCTCCAACATAAGCCGTCGGATGAGGAATGATCGGCTTCAGTCGCTCTTGCTGATCTAGCGCCAGCGCTACAGTCGGTACAATCGTCAATACCAAACTCGCGACAGCCCCCTCGTCTAGCAGTGCCGGGAGATGAGCACACAAACTCTTGCCGCCGCCGGTGGGCAGCAATACGGTCAAGGTAGATCCCGCGGGCGATGTGAGCACGCTGCGCACTGCTTCGCGCTGGCCAAGGGATCGGTATGATCTGAATCCAACTTGTCCCAAGAAAGGATCGGTTTCCGCGCAAGAAATGTGCCGCCGTACATCCTCTCTCACAAGAGGGCCCTCAATAGTGAACTCTCCTACCTGATCAAGCCAATCCGGGTGCCAAGGCGCCGCATGGACTTGCAGTTGGGCCTCGTCATAGTCGAACACGTCACACAACCCCCCCTCAAGCCATTCCTCGACGCTAGGCCAGGGTCGACTCGACGGGACCAGTCGATTCGGCCTCCCGCTGCGCTCAGATTCCCAACGAAGAAGGTGACGCATGGCGGCCATCAGATCGCCCTTGCCCGCTCGCCCCTGCTCAAATGCATGCGCGACGCTTGCGAACCGCCTCTCGTGTCGAGACCGATCCTCGGAAAAGTTAACCGATGTCACGATTGCTCCACTTGACAATCGTCACCTGAGAGAACAATGAAGCCTGCAGCGTCAACACGCACACTTGGAGATCCGATACCGCGGAGAATCGCCGCTCCGATCTCGCGCTCCATGTCTAAATCCAGCACTTGGATTAACCTGCTTTCGTCAGCGCCAGTCGAATATGAGGCTCGCACCTTTAAAGTATTCAAACGTTTAGTCCACTCACGAGTTGTACGCTCGCACGAACCGGCGACACGGTCCTGAAACTTCGCACTTCCACGCAAGCTCCGCTCCGCGGCGTTCCGCGACTCGTAACAGATCTCGTTCCATCGTTGCGGATCGATGATCCGATCAATTGCTGCCAGATTGCCTCCCGTCAAATCTATGTCCACAGCCCGCGACCCTGTGTTTCGAAATGGAAGTTGCAATATGCTGAGAATCTCTGGGTCGCTTACAAATTCGGCATGGGAGTCTACGAACACCCGCTTCAGCAGGGGCGGAAACCAAGCCTCGGCTCGTCGTCGGATCGCAGCCTCGTCGGACATGTCATAAATTTGTCGCGCGACCTCTAGGGCTTCCCGCAGATCCGGTTCCACAACGAAGCTGAAAACGAATCCGGTCCAAAGCTGCTCCATTTTCCAACCAAGCACCTTTCGCCAAAAGGCGAAAGCCTGACCGCGATCATCCCAGCGCAAGAACTGAGTCATCTTATCGATAAACATCGCTCCTGCACGAAGCAACTGCGTACCTGGATACCGCACAGCCGCCTCGCGGAAATATGTAACCGGTTCCAACAGAACATAGGAAAAATCTGCGTATATCAGATCGAACGGTACTTCGGTGCCATAGACCGTGGGGCGATAGACACATACATTCCGCTTATCCTCCACCCATCGTTTCTTGAAGTGTAGGGTTCCAACTGTCCACGACTCCGTGTCCTTCTGGATGAGTTCCCCCTGCCGATCGAACTCCTGGAGTTCCTTGAACCAAGGCGTGACCTCATGCTCAAGGCTTTCTACTTCATCAAGGATGTCTTGTTCTGCAACACGTTCACGTTCCTCAGCAATCTGGGATTTGAGTTGTGGCATGTGAGCCGCAAGGCCTCCGCCTCCCTGCGACCAAAGAATGTCAAGGAGTTCAGGTCTTGCCTGATCCACGAACATTTGAAGAGACGCAATCGATTCTCGAAAGACCCCGAAACCATCGCGCAAGACGCGATACCATGCTTCGGCGAGTGAATCTTCAACGTCAGGTCCAACGAAAATCCGTGACCGTAAGGGTGTAGATCGGCCTATGCGATCCATGCGGCCGATCCGCTGTTCTAATCGATTTGGATTGAATGGGAGATCAAAGTGGATCAAGAAATCAGCAAACTGTAGATTTCTGCCTTCTTCGCCGGCGCCGTCACACACCAATACGTCACATACCGACCCCGGATCGCGAAATGCAGCCAGGGCGTCTTCGATATCTTCGCTCGCCAATCCACCGTGGTATCCGCGGACCTCTGTGAAATCGGGTAGTGCCGCCAATCGTTTAAGTATCACTCTGCATACCGATGCATAACCCGTAAACACTACAATCTTCTTGCCGGTCTCCCTGCGACGCAACTTTCGGATGATCTGAGTGATATCGACAATCCGATCGACCTCGCAAAGTCGCGAACAAAGCTGAGTCATCTCCTTCAACAAAGCTCTCTCGCCTTCGAACAGCGGCACCATCCAAAGCGCCTTCGCGTCACCGAAATCCTCATTTAAACTCGGGTTTGCTTGCTGACTCAAACGTGCATTGACCACGGCAGCAAACAAAGACATGTCACTGCACGCCGCTTGCAACAAGAGGACAAACACTTTCTGGATATCCTGCTTCTGGCCGATTTCACCCTCTTCGCTAACGCATTCGATTGAAGAAAGTCGCCACCGCTCTACCGCGTCCAAAGCCAGTTCTGAGCGTTCGTCAGAGTCCCATTCTTCGATCACCGAAGCTGCACCGCCATCTTGCCAACGAGGAAGTAGAAGTCCTTTACCAACCACTGCGCGTCGGTTGCGAAGCATGCGGCGGTGTAAACGGTAAGCTTCGCTGATATGAGCGCGTACTTCTCGCACTGCGCCGCTGCTTTCACTCACCCCGGTTTCATTTTCGAGAAGATGACTCAGTTCGTTCAGACGTCCACCCAGTAACTCATCGTTTGGCAGCAATTCCCGCAACTTCTGGATTTGCGCCCTCAAGAGGAAGACTGGACGATCCGGTTGTAGTCCGACCAAGACCCGCCCAATTTCTTGTCGTGTTTTAACGCTCATTCGCAACTTCTCCACGTCGTCGAGGCCATACATCTCTGGAGAGAGCAGGTGTAGCATCGCTAAGAATTCGCGTTCGTTGTGCAGGATGGGGGTTGCGGACAGTAGTAATAGTCGCGGTGTCTCCGTCGTTAGTCGCTGCAATCGCGCGAAAGACCGTCGTAATCGGGAATCATCAGAGAAGGACCATGCCGCCGGATGCTGCGCCTCATCGATTATCGCCAGTCCGAAGGGCAAAGACTCGGTAAGAGTACCCACTTCTTCATGCGCCACGAACGTAACTTCTCCATCAAGACCGCTATAATCGAACTTCTCATCCAGTTCCTGATCCCACTGGTCGCGGAGTAACTTCGGAACAACTACGATTGCGCGACCTCCCGGATTGTCTATGAGAAACTGGCGCAGGATGCACCCCGCCTCAACAGTCTTCCCTAAACCAACTTCGTCGGCAAGAAGATACCGCTGAACCGGGTCTTCAACCACTCGTCGCACAACGTCAAGTTGGTGAGGTAGGAGGCGAATCCGCGCAGATAGCACTCCTGTCAATCCACGACAGGCAGCACTTTGCCAAAATACATTGCGCAAGTAACTGGTACGCGGCGCATAGTACGATGCGGTTTCATGCGCCTTGATCGCCAATATCCCTGTTGGGTCCGTGATGGGCAGGTTGGTACGAACATGCAAGATAGATTCCGACATGTACTTCGCACGGCCGTTTGGAAGGTCAACCTCGTATTGCTCCTCGTCACGACGGCCAATGCGACCCGCCATCCAACGACCATCCACCGGGAAATAGCAACGGGTCTGCGGTGGAAGGGTGACTCGTTCCACCTGAGACACTGCGACGGTTTCTCGCACAGAATGGGCAGTCGAGTGGAAATACTCGACAACTACATGATCTCCAGTTACGGCGACCACTTTTCCGACGCCCAGGCGGTTCGTCTTGGACCGAACAAACAATCCAACGACAGATGACGCCTCCGTGCTCAAAGTTCTTTTGGGAAGAGAAGTGCTCATTTCACCGCGAAACAGGTGCGAGATTCGGGGGAAGACCAAGTGTACGGCGACTCACTTCGAGACACAAGTTCGACTCCCAGGCCGCACGAATAAAGAAGCTGTCGTAGCGGCACATTATTCAAATGTGCAACTGACCTCGTGTGTGAATCGCATTTGTCCGCACAGAGCGATCCGACTACTCCACGGATTGAGTATCAAATCTCAACTGGAGGGCTAAGCCCATCTTTCCTCCACTGCGTCCTCTTCCGGGTGTACGCCGCTTGGCCGCGGCTCGGACTGGCGTTTCGGACTGCGCCGGTTTCGCGCCAAACTAACCCCAACCGCGGTCGAGTAGCCGGGCGGGATTGCTCCCGCCCAGCCCTCTAAGAACCGTGCATGAGAGTTTCCCCTCACACGGCTCAAGCCTTTCAAACGCCTGTCTGACGAGACGCGGAAATGATACGAACCGCGAGGCGACGGTGGAACCGGAGCATCTCGAACAAAATGCCGTTCGAGGACGGAGCGGTCGAACTTCAGCGGGCACGGGTGCGACCCCGAGTACGCTGCGCATAGTAGGACTCCCACACCGGATCATAAGGATGCGCTTCCCTCCGAACCTTGATGTGTCTCCGAATGGGCACATATACAGCGCGGAAGATCCAGACCGTTTCCGGGTCTGAACCGTCATCGTTTTTCGTACCGAAGAACCACCATGATCGATTCCCGCGACGGCCGAAGTACTTGCGCATGGTCCAGTCGCTCGTCTTCATGGGGTGTCTTCGACGCGCCCATTGCCATAGTGCCCTGAAGATGGCGTCATCCACCTGGGCGAAGACTCGCTTGCTGACAACGTGTCGGTGATAATTTGCCCATCCCTGGATTCTGGGATTAAGACGCGTTATCAACTGAGCTGCTGTCAGCGACTGCGAGTCCCGGACGACTCCACGGACACCCTCCAACAAAACACGAATGCTCTTGCGAGAGGGTTTAATGAGCAGCTTTCTATTTCTGTACTTGCGCACATTCTGCCCAAGGAAGTCGAAGCCATCCTTTATGTGTGTGATGACCGTCTTGTCCGGCGAAAGTTCTAGCCCTCGTTCGCGCAGGAACTGCTCGACAAGGGGTTTGATCTCCCGCTCCAGCAGTTCTTTGGTTCTGCCGGTAACAACGAAGTCATCCGCGTACCGGACAACGTTCACACAGAGGTATTCGCCGCGCAACCTTTTCGTCGGCGGATATTTCTCTCGCAGACCCTTTTCAAGGCCGTCCAGTGCCAGATTGGCCAGCACCGGCGAGATGATTCCTCCTTGTGGCGTTCCGTCGTCCGTTTTATAAAAGACCTGCTTTTCCAGATAGCCCGATTTCAGCCATTTGCGAAGAATCTCCTTATCCATAGGAACATGAGTCAGGAGCCACTCATGACTGATTCGGTCGAAACAACTCTTGATGTCGCCTTCCAGTATCCATTGCGGATTTGATCGAGTCAGTATCGAGAAGCACTGTTCGATCGCATCCGCGCAGGAACGCCGCGGACGGAACCCGTAAGAGTTCGGGTCCGCAGTAGTCTCCGCCACGGGGTCCAAGGCGAGAAGATACAACGCTTGCATCGCTCGGTCCTTCATGGTGGGGATTCCCAGCGGGCGCATCTTGCCGTTCGATTTCGGGATGTACACACGACGAAGCGGCTGCGGATTATAGCCGCGTTGCTTCAGATCGTGAACAGCCCGCGCCTTCTTCTCCGGCGTGTTCCATAAAACTTGATCCACGCCAGCCGTCTTTCTACCTCGATTCGTCGTCACTCGCCACACGGCCAGTACCTTGCCGCTGTGCGAGTGGGTCAGCAGCCGTTGCAAGGCTTTCACCTTGCCCCATCTGCCTTCCCTCGTTGCCTTCACGATACGCACCTGGAGCCGACGCACATTCCCTGAGAGTTTCAGTCCCGCAAGGGAGTCCCACTCGTCAGGTTTGCGTGAAGCCGCACCAACAGTGTTCACTGTCGTCATCTGCCCTGCCTCATGTGTCGGTTGATCAAGTTCTCTCGTGACGAAAGACCCGAGGGAAGTGGGCTCGTTTTCACGCCGGATCATGTCGCTCGCGCTCAATCCGTATCCGCTCGATTACTGAACGGCATTCGCTTTCTCCCTCATCCTCTACCCGCACCGCCTTCGTTGACCTTGCGGTCTCCTTACCCTCGCGGGAGCAATACGGGCTTACCCTGTTTCACTTGGACGACCTAGCAGGGAGGGTCCTCTCTCTACGCCGGCAGCGTTGTTTGCCCATGACGGAGGAGTCAAAAGCCCCCGTGCCCGCTGCAATCAAGGCCGATTAGCATCTTCAGCCTTTTGGATGGCTCACGACGCTTACAAGAGTTCACATGTGTTGACCGCTCCTGCT
>DATNNE010000108.1:0-2525 GCA_035601995.1 Terriglobales bacterium | reverse complement strand
GCCTCCCAACAAAACCGGACGTCGCGGAAGCATTGGCAGCGTCGCGCCATAGAGCAACCCGACAAGCAGCGAGGTGATTAAGTGAATCGGAATCGCGATCAGAAAGGCATGCAAATGAAATGCGGCGATTTCAGCCGTGGTGTTGGTCGCGGCGGCGGGGAAGAAGCCGGCAGCCAGCAAGTTGATCGGATACCAGATGCTCGTATGGCTCACAGCGCCGTAAAGCATCGCCAGGAACGCCATGGCCACGCTTCCAGCCAGACCACCCTTGATTCCAGCCGAAACTGGATAGATTTCTAACGGTAACCATGCGCGGCGCAATTCGTGGGCGAACTCCATTCGGGCTACTTCGCGCCGCATCGTTGTGATACTCGGTGCTTGCGTTATCACCTGGACCGATTCCTGAGCCTCGTGCGGCAGAACGTCGCGAAACCAGCCAACTGCGCCGGCGAGGGCGACGACTGCGCCAAGCACACTCACGGCTTCGCTCGTAACTAAACCCGCGAACAGCAGCGCGATTCCAAACGCAAGGACAATCGGCCAGGGAGTCGGCGCCGGCACCTCGATCATGTCGGTGGCGTTGTCGTCACTCTGGTTCGCCAATTCGAGACCCATGTGCTTCCTTTCTTAGCGGCCGACTACGTATACGACGATGAATACAACCACCCAAACCACATCCACGAAGTGCCAGTACATCGACAGAACCTCGGCACGTTGGGTGTGCTCCCGTCTTACATTCCCGAGGAGCGTGAAGATCAACACCGTCACAAGTGCAAGAAGGCCGACCGTTACGTGAAATGCATGTAGGCCAACCAGTGAGTAATAAGTAGTCCCGAACAAGTTGGTTTGGATGGTCAAGCCTTCGTCGTGAATCAAATGGCGCCATTCGCGAACCGTGCCCGCGAGGAAAACCGCTCCCAGCGTGACGGTCAGAAGCCACCATAGGGCAAAGGAAATCACTCTTCCTTTACTCAGCAGCTTTACGGCGAAGTGAATCGTCAGACTGCTTGAGAGCAAACAGATCGTTAGGAAAACTGGAACGCGGAGGACATCGTGGGGCTGAGGCCCGGAAACGCTTTTGCCGATGTAGAAGATGTAAGCAACAACGAAGATGGTGAAAATAGCTGCCTCTGCGGCAATCAGGCAGTACATTCCGGCTGGCCCCCGGGCAGGAAGGCTCCATCGGGTATCGGCTTCGGGCATGGTTACTGATGGCGCGCTCATGAATCTCTCCGTTACTCGTACTGCCAATCGGGATCTTCCGGGTGCTTGAGGTCCCACAACGGGCGGCGGCTCCTAACCTCGGGGATGATTGTGAAATTGTACGTTGGCGGGGGCGAAGGAGTGGACCATTCGAGCGTCCATGCGTCCCACGGATCGCTCCCGGCAACCTTGCCCCGCCAGTACGACCAAAGCAGATTGCCAATGAACACCAACACGCCCGCCGCCTGAAAGAATACCCCTACGGTCACGATGAGATTCCAGATGTCCCAGCCACGACCAGGTTCGTAGGTGTAGATTCGGCGAGGCATCCCGAGAATGCCGGGAATATGCATGAAATCGAACGTCAGATGGAATCCGATGAGGAAGAGCCAGAAGTGCAGCTTGCCGAGCGTCTCGTTGTACATTCTTCCGGACATCTTCGGGAACCAATAGTAGAAGGCCGCAAACAGTGTGAAGAAAATTCCGCCCAGAATGACGTAGTGAAAGTGCGCAACGACGAAGTATGAATTTCCGAGTTGCCAATCGAACGGAGCCGCGCTCATCATGACCCCGGTCAGTCCCGCGACTAAGAACTGAAACAGGAAAGCGGCGCAAAACAGCATCGGAGTCTTGAAGTCGATCTGCCCTCCCCACATGGTGGCGAGCCAGTTAAAGATCTTGATGCCGGTGGGAACGGCAATCGCCATCGTGGACAGCACAAAAAAAGTGTTTGCGGCCGAACTCATGCCAACCGTGAACATGTGGTGGGCCCAGACGCTCATGCCAATGAATCCGATGCAGATCGTTGCCGCCACCATCACCGGGTAGCCGAAAATCGCCTTGCGTGAGAAAACAGGAATGATTTCGGAAGCGAACGCAAACGCAGGAATGACGAGCACATAAACTTCCGGATGGCCAAATATCCAGAAGAAGTGCATCCAAATCACCGCTGAGCCTCCGGCCTGAGTGTCGAAGAAGTGTCCACCCAGGTAGCGGTCGACCAGCAACATCAACTGCGCAGCGGTGAGCGGACTTACGGCAAGAACTACCAGGCCCGCCATTACGAGATTCAGCCAGGCTAACAGCGGCATCTTCCCGAGCGTCATTCCCTTGCAGCGCATGCACAGGATCGTGGCAATTATGTTGATCGCGGTGCCGATACTGCCGAAGCCGGAGACGAGCAGCGACAGTATCCAGAAGTCCGTGCTGTGCCCGCGCGAAAATGTCTGCGAGGTCAGCGGGGCGTAGGCGAACCATCCCACGTCCGGAGCGTTACCGGCTCCATAGAGGCCATCGCCACCGACAAAGCTGAAATAGAGGAG
>DATNNE010000107.1:0-3387 GCA_035601995.1 Terriglobales bacterium | reverse complement strand
CAGGCCGCAACCTTCAAAGACTTTATCGCTGAAGTGAAGGACGGCTATGCGGTGCCCTTCGTGACGCCCGACTATTTTGCCCCGCTCCAATGGAAACTTTTCTTGCGAGTGCTGTTTTTCATTTCACGCTACCGGCAAATCGCCAGCTACAAGGGACAACCGGTCTCCGCCATGCTGGAGCGCCGCAAAGTCTTGCTCGATCCGGTGGGGTCGGCGAGCCGCGCATTTCTGAATTTGGTTTGCGCCTTGGGATTGGCCCGGTGAGTTGCTGGAGTGCGGAATGGCCAACTTTAGCGATCTTTGAATGTGAAAAGTAGGATACTGTTCTGTCCCGCATGCCCGACACTTTCACGAAGATGAAACGCAGCGAAATCATGCGCTCTGTACATTCAACGGGAACGGGCGCGGAGAAGAAATGCGAGATCGCGCTGCGGTCGCAGAGCATCCGCTATAGACGACACGCCGCTGAATTGCCGGGACGCCCTGACTTCGTCCTCACCGCATCACGATTGGCGCTGTTCGTTCATGGTTGCTTCTGGCACGCACACAAAGGCTGCAAGGCCTCAACCCTGCCAACTTCGAACGTCGACTACTGGAGTCAGAAGATCGAGCGTAATCGCAAACGAGATAGACGAGTTCGAGACGCGTTGCGTCGGGCTGGCTGGCGCACTGCCGTCATCTGGGAGTGTAAATTGAGGGATTTACCTTTAGTCTCCCGTCGCTTGGAGAGACTCACTGCTTCTGGCCGTAAGAAGCTGCGATAAGACGTTCTCTGCAATCCAGTCTATGACGGGCACACAGACAGCATCTCCGAATCCCCACAAAGCCTCGTTCCGGGTCACTTCAATCGGATAGTCCGGACAGCCCTGAAGACGGGCGTACTCGCGTGGACTCATCCAGCGCATCCGAACCTTGCCTTGTCCCGCCGTGAAGACAATCTGTTTGCTGCTCCCGCCACGCGGTGTTCGCAGACATCCGGCGAGTCCGTCGGTGCGAATCTCCGAGCGGGATTTTCCTTCTCTCACGCGACGGTAGATTGTCCCTACGCTTACGACATCGCCTCTCTTCAATGCTCTGACACGTCTCAGGTGAGTAGGGTGCATTTCGGCGAGATGCTTTTTGACTCGCCATTCCGTCCACCAATCTTGAGCGTCGTCCGTGTCGATGCACGCCGCGAGATTTCGGTTCTCCCTTGGCAGTTGTGGGAGCCGAAGCGGAACCCATCCGGTCTTCAGTCGAACACCACTAAGTTTCTCAAGCAGCCGCCTGGGTCGCAATGAGCCTTCGAACGGCTCTGGATTTTCGCGGAAAGAGTCGAACCCTTCACCATCGAAGAGGTAGTACTGGTATCGCTTCGTCGGCATCAGAGATTTCTCAAAACCAACGATGAACAGACGTGGGCGACTCTGGGGCACGAAATGCTTCGCATCGACGACAAAGGCATCGAGAAAATATCCAAGATCGGCAAGCTGCTGAAGGGCAATCTCAAAGAATTTCCCGTCATGGGAACTCAGAAAGCCGATGACGTTTTCAACCAGCACAGCACGCGGCGCTCGTCTCTGCTCACGGAGCTTCTTCATCACTTTGATGAAGCCGTAGAACGCGCCGGATTGACTGCCAGAGAACCCCCTCAGGTTGCCTGCAAGTGAAAGATCGACGCACGGGAAGGACGCCGTCGCCAGATCGACCGGACGGTCTGGGATTCTGGCTATTATCCTGTCCGTCCGCCATACGTCCTCGACGTGATAGTAGTCGGCTCGTCCAAAGCGAGCCTCGTACATCCGTTTCTTTTTCGGCTCGATGTCATTCGCATAGGCGCAATTCCAGCCATGCGGGCTGAGACCGAGATGCGTCAGTCCGATACCGGAGAAGAACTCGATGCTGGTTAGATCGTGCGCCGTCGGCTCGACAGGTTCGAGGTAAGAATCAACCTTGGGCTGATTGAGAATCGCTGCCGCCGCAACCATCGGTTTTAGGGAATCGCTGAATCGAACATAGCACGGCGCTGTTGTGGGAATCTATGGAATTAACATCACGAAGGGTCATATCGTGGCAAGATCAGAACGCCACTCCAACAAAACCGTGCCAGACGAACCCAAACCCAACGAGTTATCTGGGCTTGTACCAGAGACCGAAGCGATCAGGAGAGAGATCGCCGCACTGCTAAATACGAAGGATGCCAACGGAAAGCGCATCGGCAGCAGGAAATACGGCGTCTACGCCTTCTACGACTACTTCGGGGAACCGATCTACGTCGGGCGAACGAAAGAGACGGTCGGCACTCGCATTCGTCGTCACCTGACAAATCAGAGAACGGATGCAGTCGCGATGAGCGTGCTTGATCCTGTAGAAGTTGCGGAAGTCGAAATATGGGCGCTTGACCTCGAAGGTAAGGATAAGACTGAAGTCAACCGGGCACTCGCTGCCGCCGAATACACGGTGTTCAAGCGAGTCCTCGACGCCTCCAAATTGAAGTTCGTACTCAATGAGAAGGACATCGCAGCGACGGACCAGATTGAACTCCCACAATCACATCGACGCCGCATCGTTCCATCTCCAATTTACGAGGCACGACAGCACCGTGATATCCGCATCGCGCAACGGGCGGCAACAATTGCGGATCTCGCGAAGATCATCGTCGAACGGAAAGTTCAGAAGGGCTTGCGCCGAACTCTCCACTTTCAAGCGATTCGCCTTGAGGTTCTGGCTAACGAGCGCTTCAACGAAGTCGGTGGAGCGGTTGAGGTCGAAACTGGAGAAGACGAAACCGGAGATGATGCTTAAGAATGGTGAATTTGGGGCAGATGGGACGCCGCCCAATTTATTGCCTCCATCTCAAAGAAATCCACAACCTAAATGTGACATCTGACCTTGCGCCGCACAATTGACTTGTTTCATTATTGTCCCAGCACAGGCCATACACGCTCCTCACTCCCGGCGCACAATCGGACCTAACTGCTTTGTTTCAGGTATTTTGACCTCTAAGTCCTTTGTCCGACGGTATTTGCGGATAAATTCGCGTAGTAGGCCAGTAGTCGGCAATACGAATTTGTGCTAACTCCATGATTCCAAAAGGGAGGAAGCTCGTGAGGGAGGAAAAAAGGGGGATGGGGGGGGTAGGTACTCGCGGCTACGGTTTCATCAAGTACGCGAGGCTTACTTTCGGATACCCGATCAGATAGGTGACTGGCATCTTTCCACCTGCAAGCTCACCGATCTCCCATTGGTATTGGCAAGAGGGCGGTTTCAGTTTTTCTACCATCTCACGCAGTTCCTGTGGGCGATAGGTCCGCAGGCAAGACACTACTCCATCGAATAGGAGGACCAGTGGAATGACCGGAATCAAGTACGTCCACAGCAATCGGGACCAGCGGAACGGACGAATCC
>DATNNE010000106.1:0-3791 GCA_035601995.1 Terriglobales bacterium | reverse complement strand
CATCAGGTGGGTATCAGTACTTGGTACCCGCTAGCGCTCCGTTCGTGGTATGGCGGCGCGTCAAGTAGACCCTCTTTCCATATCATTCGTTCGCCAAACATCCCGGCATGTCGCCGTGCAGGCCGTTCCAATTCTGCTTAGGCAACGCCCAGAAATTAGGGCTCCACAATCTGACCTCTGGGTGAGATGGAGTAGTTCCAGTCGGGATGGAATTCGTCGCCCTTGAGATTTAGGGCTGCCATCTGCTCCTCGGAAACCTTGATCCCCTTGGGATAGGTGTTGGTGTCGAGTTCACAGCGGATGGTCAGGCCGGTCTTGGTCGTTGTGTTGGCGATGAGTTCGACCACGGCGAGGCGGCTGGTGAGCGGTGTGGCACGCCAGTTCTGTGTGATATGGCAGAACATGCGGTGCTCGATCTTGTTCCACTGTGTGCTGCAGAAACATGAGAGGAAAGGAGTGATGACCTAGAATCACATGGTAGCTGACTGAAAGATGATGGTAGGCCCATCGGCACCGACTTTCAGGAGTGGGTGTCAAACCACCCCAAGCGGCTGTGGTTAAGAGCCATGGTAGTGAGCATTGGGGGAAAAGTGCAGGGAATACTGCGCAGGTATGTGTCAGAGAGACGAGCGAAAGCAAACCTTCCGATGACGCGTCGTTAGGATCAAGGTGTCGTCAAAACCAAAGGTGAGTGGAACCTCTGGGAAGAGCCTGCCGGAGACCTGAGTACTGGGTAGGCGGCGACCGGCGTAAAGGGGGCGTGAAGCTGACACAGGCTTTCAATCGGAACTGCAGGAACCAGTCGCTTCAATGCAAAGGGAGAAGCACAAGTGGTTGAAGCCACGAGGCGAGAGTACCGATGTGGAGCACTGGGGCGGATCGATCCGTACGAGCGATGAAGGTTCTGTAATGGAACTGGAGCAAAGGGATCGAGTCAGGTGGTTGCATCAGCGTGCAACTGGAAACAGGATGAAGCGATGGATGCAACGAAGACGAAGCCGTTTAACATTGACAAGAAGTTAGTGTACGACGCCTACAAAGCGGTCAAAGCCAATGCGGGCGCGGCCGGAGTGGATGGGCAGTCGCTTGAGCAGTTCGCCCAAGATCTTGGGAGGAATCTCTACAAGATCTGGAATCGGATGAGCTCAGGTAGCTACATTCCGCCACCGGTGCGCGCTGTTCCCATTCCCAAAAAGAATGGCGGACAACGTATTTTGGGGGTGCCCACAGTGGCTGATCGTGTGGCGCAGATGGTTGTCAAGCAAGTCGTGGAAAGAACTGTGGAACCAATCTTCATGCCAGACTCATATGGCTACCGGCCCAACAAGTCGGCGCTGGATGCCATCGGGGTGACGCGCGAGCGGTGCTGGAAGTACGACTGGGTGCTAGAGTTTGATATCCGAGGCCTGTTCGACAACATCGACCACACGCTGTTGCTGCGTGCTGTCCGCAAACATGTGAAGTGTGAATGGGCTTTGCTGTATATCGAAAGATGGCTGACGGCACCGATGGAACTTGAGGATGGAACACGGGTCGGAAGAACTCGCGGAACTCCGCAAGGAGGTGTGGTCAGTCCCATCTTGGCTAACCTGTTCCTGCACTACACATTTGATGCGTGGATGACACGAGAGTACCCAGACCTCCCATGGTGCCGGTATGCAGATGATGGGCTGGTGCACTGTCGAACGGAGGCGGAAGCCGTTGCCCTAAAAGCAGCGCTTGCGGCACGTTTGGCGGAATGCCAACTGGAGATGCATCCGGACAAGACCAAGATCGTCTCTGCAAGGACGGAAGACGCAGAGGCTCATATCCGAGCACACAATTTGAATTCCTCGGATACTGCTTCAGGCCAAGGGGTGCAATGAACCGGAAGCACAAAATGTTTACGGGATTTGGTCCTCAGGTCAGCGCGTCATCTCTCAAAGCCATGCGGCAGAAAATCAGGGAGCTTCGCATACGCCGACGCACTCATATACGGCTGGCGGATATAGCCCGAGAGATCAATCCAATCCTGCAAGGTTGGTTGAATTACTATGGGCGCTACTCGCCATCCGCCATGCATTCGGCGTGGAAGTATGTCAACGCTACGCTGATAGCGTGGGCAATGCGGAAGTATAAGCGCTATAATGGGCGGAAAATACAGGCTGGCCAAATGATTGGGTCCATTGCCAACAAGCGGCGCAAACTGTTCGTACACTGGCATCAAAGTACTGTCGGCGCGTTTGCCTGATGGGAGCGGTGTGAGTTGAGAGGCTCACGCACCGTTCTGCGAGAGGCCGCAGGTGCAATCCCTTCGGCCTACTCTCCTCGAGGTGCCGGGAGGATAATGGCAGACTTGGAAAGTCAGGCCGGTCTCGTCGGCAAGTCGTTGCAGTTCGACCTTCCAGAGCCGCAGACGCGGACCGTTTGAGCCGCCGCAGTCGGCCGTGACCATGACCTTGCGGGTGGCCGGGTAGCGCTCGCGGCCCATCCTGTCGAGCCAGAGACGGGCGGCGTTGACAGCGAACTGCGCGGTATCGTGGCCGATGCCGAGGCTGACATAGCCAATGTTGGCGCCCACGTCATACACGCCGTAGGGAACCACCTTGCC
The DNA here is from genome assembly GCA_035601995.1 of Terriglobales bacterium. Taxonomy (GTDB): domain Bacteria; phylum Acidobacteriota; class Terriglobia; order Terriglobales; family Acidobacteriaceae; genus JABDBE01. The sequence goes on along the minus strand of DATNNE010000106.1, from coordinate 1,201 downwards.
GAGTTCCTTGTCCTCGAAGTCGTGGGCATCGACCTCGATCGGCTTGCCCTTCGGTCCATAATCACTGCCAGGGTTCTTGAATTCTCCAATCAGCTCCTTCTTCTTCGTGTCGACCGAGATTACTGGCTGATCGGCTGCCTGGAACTCCCGTGCCTTGGCGTTGATGTACTCGAACTGTGCGTCGCGGTCAGGATGGTTGCTCCCGTCCTTCGTCTTGCGGTTCACGTGGCGGCGGTAGCCCAACTGCCCCAACAGCTTCGGTATACTCGACGCACTCACCTTGTGGCCCATCGCGCCCAGCGCGGTCGCTAGCTTCTCGTGGCTTTTTGAAACCCACCGCAGCGGGCGCATCGGATCGCCCATCGTCGCCGGTTCGAGCAACTGCCGCAGATCGTCGAGCAATGTCGGATCCTTGGTAGTTATCGCCGGCCGGCCGGCGCCTCTCCGGCGTACCTTCCCGGCCAATGAACCGGGCTCCCTCAGGTCCTTGATGCCGCGCCCGATGGTACTGCGTGCAACCTTGGTCGCTCGCGATGTCGCGGCCACACCGCCGTGCCCGGCGGTGAGGGCTTCCGCCGCCGCGTGCAACCGCCGACCACGCTCGTCAAGCGACCGTCGGACAGCCTGATACCGGGTACGGATGGGCTTCTCATCGATCATGAACCCACAATATGCAGCGCTGCGCGCGTTGGGAATCCCCGCCGGACATCACGATGCGACCCGATTCGTCTATTTCTGGGCGCCGCCTAAATGCGGAGGACAACAGCCAGACCGCCTGCGGCCTCGTCAATGCGGCCTATGTGCGCGGGAAGGTTCTCACGACCGTCCGGGCCAAGGGCGAGACCTTTCAGATCGTCCCCATACTGGTCATCGGCATCCTCAATGAAACCGGCGTGCAATCGGTTCCCCAGAACGTCTACTTCTCGGTGTTCAAGATTGATGAGCGCGTGGCGTGAGCAGTTACCTTCGCGCACTCTCACCGATGAACGGGACACAGGGCAGCGAGCAATTGTTAGGTAAGAAGCTATCTGCTGCATTTGCGCGAGCGCGGCGTCGCGCTTGGCACGTTCAAACCGCATCACGGCGGCATCCAGTTCCTGTTTTGCCGGACGCTCGACCGCGAGTGGTCTCTGTTCTCAAAAAAAGAGTCCGGCCGCCCAAGCAGAAGCGTCTGCCCAACGTGCTTTCGGATGCTGAAGTT
>DATNNE010000105.1:0-69720 GCA_035601995.1 Terriglobales bacterium | reverse complement strand
AATGCGCTTTCAGCACCCTGCCTCGCTGGCTTCCTGGAACGCTACAACAATACCCCCAGAAAGTGCCTCGGCTTCAAAACCCCCAACGAAGTATTCTTGGAACACGCTGTTGCACTTCAAACGTGAATTCATCCCTCGACTGCGCTCGGGATGACAATTCTTATATCGGGATGCGCGGGCGCTCGCGCCGTTCCCGCGTGTTATGCTGGCGGACGCTTTCCAGCATTCATTTTCCCAGGGGGATTGATGACGGTTTCGCGGCGCGACTTTCTTACTACGGCTGTCGTGGGTTCTTTGTCAGTGGGCTTGCCACGCGCAATCGGGGCTCAGGATTCCTCGGGCTCTAAACCAAATTTGGCGGCCGGCAAGCGTCCGGTCGTCGCTCGTCCGATCATGGTCTGTGCGAATAACGGGTTCAACTATCTCGATGCTGCCTACGCATTTCTGGCTGGCGGCGGAGATACTTTGGACGCGGCGCTGCGGGTGGTGAAGGGGCCGGAGGACGATCCGAATGACACCAGCGTCGGGCTTGGGGGCATTCCCAACGAGGAAGGAGTGGTCGAACTTGATGCTTGCTGTATGCACGGGCCTACGCGGCAGGCGGGGTCGGTCGGCGGGGTGCGCAACATCAAAAATGTTTCGCTGGTTTCAAAAGCGGTGATGGATCATACCGGGCACGTGATGCTCGTGGGCGAGGGTGCGGAACGGTTCGCTGTAGCAATGGGGTTTCCTCGCGAGAATTTGCTGACTGACCATTCGCGCAAGATCTGGTTGCTGTGGAAGGAGTATCACTCGTCAGAAGATTGGTGGGGACCGGGGTTGGATGATCCGCATTGGCAGCCGCCGGAGGATCGCAAACCACAATCGGAAATCATGCAGGAACGTTTTCGGCGACTGGAAGAGCGAGCGGCTGATCTTGGCATCGCGCCGGAGCTGCGAAGCGACGCCGTACACAAAGTTCTGTTTCCGCCAACGGGCACGATTCATTGCTCGGCGCTGAATGAAAAAGGAGAGATCTCGGGCTGCACCACGACCAGCGGGCTGGCCTATAAACTGCCGGGACGCGTCGGCGATTCTCCGATTATTGGGGCCGGCTGTTATACCGATCAAGATGTGGGATCGGCGGGGGCAACCGGCAGTGGGGAAGAGAACATCAAGGTGGCGGGAGCGCACACGATTGTCGAGAACATGCGCCACGGCATGCCGCCACTCGACGCGGGCATGGACGCGCTGAAGCGCATCGTGCGCAACTACAACGGAAACATGGACAAGCTGCGCTTCGTGGACATGACCTATTACATTCTGCGCAAAGACGGCGTCTATGCTGGCGTTTCGTTGTGGGAAGGCTACTCGCCGGTCAAGATCCATAAGATCGCCGTGCATGACGGGAGCAAGCGAGCGGAAAAGACCGTTGCGATGTTCAAGGGATTTTCGCAGGATTTTCCTCCGGAGCCGAGAGTTCCGGCGGAGGTGAAGAAGCAGTTTGAGTAAGCTGCGAAGAACGAACATTCTTTGTGTACTTTCGTGTCCTTTGTGGTTCGCGCATTCCAACTTCATCAACCACAGAGGGCACAAAGGTACACAAAGGCAGAATCCGTAAAAGATCCAGCTTTGCGGAGTCTTGGCGGTTCCCAGCTTGTTTCCCATAAGGAAGAACGTTTCTCGTATTTCCTCGATGACCGCGTGGCCGGCATGCTCCCACGATCCATGGTCAGTGGGATAATGGACTGGTGAAACTGTCCCTGATTGTTTTGTTGTGCGCTTTGCCCTGCGTTGCAGCTACACGGCACTACTACATTGCGGCGGAAGATGTCACTTGGGATTTCGCTCCGAGCGGACAGGATTTAATCCGTGGCGTTCCGCTGCCGCTGCCCTGGCGGACTAAGACTAGTTGGTCGAAGACCCGCTTCATCGAATACACGGACGCGACATTTACCGTGCGCAAGCCGCAGCCGGCGTGGCTGGGCATTCTGGGTCCGATCATCCGCGCCGAAGTTGGCGACGCCATTCTGGTCGACTTTCTCAATCGCAGCCACGCGGAACATAACATTCATCCGCATGGGCTCCGTTATGACAAGAACAATGAAGGCGGTTATTACCTGCCGATCGGCGGAGCCGGTTCGCACGTTGCGCCCGGGGGACGATTTACTTATCACTGGTTTGCGGATGAGGGCAGTGGACCGGGGCCGGGTCAGTTGACATCCGCGGTCTGGTGGTACCATCCGCACATTGATTCAGAGACCGAGATCAATGCCGGGTTGCTCGGTGCGATAATTGTTACGGCCAAAGGGCATGCCCGCCCCGATGGCTCTCCCAAGGATGTGGATCAGGAATTCGTCGCGTCGTTCATGATTTTTAAACAATTGAGCCGGCAGGATCCCAACGGCATGTTCTATGCCATCAACGGCTACATCTTCGGGAATTTGCCCGGCCTGGTGATGAAAAAGGGCGCGAAGGTGCGTTGGTATCTTCTGGGTATGGGTGACGAGCAGGACATTCACACGCCGCACTGGCACGGAAAAACCGTGACTGACGGCAAACGGAACACCGATGTGATCGAGCTGCTCCCGGGCAGTATGGTTGCCGTGGATATGCTCGCCGACAACCCTGGAACTTGGCTATTCCATTGCCACGTGGGGGACCACATGGAATCCGGAATGATGGCGGTGTACACAATTTATTCTCCGCCGTCGCAGCAGTGTCCGATTCAATTCGGGGCAGGCGACTTCTGGAGTCCGGAGAAGAATTCTCTTAGCATCAAGAACGTAAGCGGGAAGCCGATCAAGAGTGTTGGGCTGACGTTCGAGCATCTGTTGACGCCACAATATTTGCGACGCCCTTTCGACAGCAACTGGTCTTCGGCGAAGCCCCTGGCGGCCGGGCAAGAGGAACTGCTCGAGAGGCCAGCGTATCCTGCTGAGACCGCGCAAACCTTGATGGGGTGGGTCTTCTTTCCGTATCTGATCCAATACCAAGACGGCAGCAAGTGGACGCCCACGCAAGACGGTGAATGCTTTCAGATTTATTGGCGAGACAAAGACCATCCTGAGATGCCGGCGTTGCCTCCTCTGCAGAAGGAGATAAAGGAAGATTGATTGAGGGCGCCAAGATCACGCCGGCGTCTACCATCGGCTTCAACGGCGGCGGACAAGAGTGTCCGCCCTACACATACTTCAACTCCGCACGGTCAGTACTGGGCACTTTGCGTGACAAACAACCTCATGCGCGGTGGCCCACGGCATATGGGCTGAGGCTCGCACCCACGCGGTTTGATTCACGCCCATGACGATCAAGTCTGCCTTGCAATCTGCGGCAATGTTGACAATCGAGTCGGGTGCGAAGTCGAATGTGACCAGGACTTCAGGCTCGAAGGGCAAATCCCCCTCGAGTGGGATCAGTTGCCGCAGCCGCTCGATGTAGCGAGCCCTGGCTGTTTTCTGTTGTTCGACGACGTCTGTGCCGTTGTACCAGAACGGCCCGACGTCGAGTACGGGCGCGGGTGAAACGACGTGCAACAGCGCGAGCCTCGCCTTGTTTTCGTTGGCAAGCGAGATGGCGTAGGGCAGCGCATGCAAGGAGGCTGGCCCGAAGTCTGTGGCAAACAGGATCCGGTGAAATTCTTTTGGCGCTTGGGCTGGGACAGCGGGCCCGACGGTCAATACCGGACACGAAGCCAGCCGAAAGAGTTCTTCCGCAACCGAACCCAGCAAGATCTTCTTTAGTCCTCCGCGTCCGTGCGTGCCGAGCACGACCAAGTCAATTTCATCTTGCTCGAGCAATTGTGATAGCGCTTCCCAAATCGGCCCCTGCTCAAAGCGAGTTTCGTGAGGTATGCCGTGGAGCGAATCCCCGCGCAGAAAAGTTTTCATCTCAAGTTCGGCGTTCAGGCGGTCACGATGCAGCTGAGCAGGCAGTGGCTCGACCGGGATGGCTGTCCGAGGTTGCGGGGGAATCACGTGAACCAGATAGATCCTGGAACCATATTTGCCCGCGATCGCCGCAGCGTACGGCACAGCCTTTTTCGAAACGTCCGAAAAATCGGTCGCGAGAAGGATGTTCTTGACGGTGACACTCTGTTTTAGTTCGATGGTTTCCATGTGATTTCTCCTTCCCGTTCTAAGTTTCTTATACGTCGAAACCGTCCGTTAAGCGGTGATCCAAATCACAACGTACGGCTCGATTCGGCCGCAGAGAGTGCAGAGGGCATGATGTCACGATGACCTGTGATTCGAATCACCGTGGGGACACGGGAAGGGGAAGAGACTGATAATAGAGCTACTGACCAAATAGGTGCTGTCATGGTAGCTAAGTGCAGCAATCCCTCGTGCTCTGCGCGGTTTCGGCGTCTCAAAGAAGGCAAACTTTTTCGCCTCGAAACCGACCCGCTTCTCAAGCCGACCAGCGTCAAGGTAAAAGAGTATTTCTGGTTATGCCGCGACTGCTCATTAATCATGACATTGCGTCTGGGAGAAGACGCTAAGGTGAGTCAGGTGTTGCTTCCGAAGCTGGTTCAACATAATGGTGAATTTATCTCGGTGAATCGACAGAAAGGGCTACTGCTTCGGGAAGTCAGCTTCTGGGTCAAGAGGGATCGCGAAGATTTGGAATTTACCGGATAGTAAAAAGAGCAGCGTATTCGTGACTCCGAGCGACGGCAGATTCCTCGCTGCACTCGGAATGATGGTTTGGTTGAGGCGGAAGGTGCCAGTGCTGATTGTGCGGGTAAGTTGAGCGGTGTCTTTCGTGCGTTGCCTTCGAGTTTTTCGATAGCTCGTGATGCCATGGCCCATTCCCGGGCAATTTTCGCGGGCGAGGGCGCACGCGCCACACAATTACTATGGAGTTTTGACGATTGTGAAAAATAGAAGATAATTGAAACCATCCATCGTCCGTAGGGTTGGCTTTTGAAAAGACTGGTTTTGATTGTGGCAGTTTTGGGTAGTTGTGTTTCTGCGCTGGCTTCGGCGGCGATTGCCCAGTCTTCGGCTCAGTCTTCTTCGTCTCAACCTCCTTCGTCTCAACCCTCGAGCCAATCCGCGACTCAGCCCTCCACTCCGACCTCGCCCCAGAAGAGCACTTCCACGAAAACGAAGAGCAGCGCCGGCACGGCGCACACCAGGCGCAAGCCGCCTTCTCCACGTTTGCGGCGCATGCATGAGGCGTTCGTTGCCTCGGCAAGTTTGAAGCCGATGGCGCGGCAACTGCTGCAGGATCGCACTCCCGCGGCGTATGCCGGCGTGGAGGCGTATGCGCGGCGTCATGCGAACGAAGATGCGGGGGCGCTGGCCTGGCTGGTGGTCGGCTATGCGCACATTCTGGATCGAGGTTACGCGCAGGCGATCGATCCGCTGAATCGGGCAAAGCCGCGGGCGGGCGATCTGGGGGATTACGTCAATTTTTATCTGGGAACTTCCTACTATCAGACGGGCCGACTGGCGGAAGCGGTGGCTACGATGGGCGGGTTCGACAAAGCGTATCCGGAGTCGTTGTTGATTCGCGACACGCATGTGGTGTATGCCAACGCGCTGGTGGCCGACGGACGCGCGCCCGAGGCGATTGAGTTGCTGGAGAACGACCGTCAGCCGATTCGGGCTGACTTGGAGCTGGCTTTAGGCAGAGCCTATGAAGCGGCGGGACAGCCGGCGAAGGCGCTGACCATCTTTCGCAATTTGTATTACACGATGCCCCTCAGTTGGGAGGCGAGCCAAGTCGACGGCGATCTGAAAAAGTTGGCGGGGACTCCGGGGACGCAGCCGCCCACGTTTGCGGAGCAAAAAACGCGCGCCGACTTGCTGGCCAAAGGCAAGCAATATAACGAGGCCGCAAATGAATATCACGACCTATTGAACGAGGTCGGTCCGGAGAATCGTCTTGCTCTGCAGATGGCGATGGCAGAGTCGTTGCGCCACGCGGGACGCGAGAAGGAAGCCAAGAAGGCGCTGGAATCGATGCCGGAATCGACTCCGGAGATCAATGCAGAGCGTCTGTTCAACCTGGGAGAGCTCGCCCGCGGCGCCAACGATGATGATGGATTTCTGCGAATCCTCGACCAGCTGCGGCAGACGGATGCCACGAGCCCGTGGCTGGAGCAGGCGTTGCTTTCGGCGGGGAACATCTATCTGTTGCGGCGCGATTATGACCGGGCAATCGATTCCTACCGCGAACTGCAGCAGCGCTTTCCCAACGGAGGGCGAGCATCGTACGCGCTGTGGAAGGCAACCTGGTTGAGTTTGCGGCAAGGCCGACGCGAGGAAGCGGAGAAAGGGTTCGAGCAGCAGATTGAGCTGTATCCGTCATCGGGGGAAATCCCCGCGGCGCTTTATTGGCGAGGCCGGCTGGCGGAAGAAGATGGAGAGTTGCCCAAGGCGCGAGCCTATTACCAGAAAGTGTCGGACCGTTTTCGCAACTATTACTATGGCGAGTTAGCGCGGCAACAACTCAAGAAAATCAAGAGCGAGGGTGATCCGGTGCACTACGCCCTGCTCGATCGAGTACCGCCGATGGATGCGAGTACGAAGGTTACGGCCGACCCGCTTCCGACTGACAATCTGCGGGTGCAGAAGGCGCAACTTCTGGCGAATGGTGCACTGCTCGATCTGGCGGTGAAGGAAATGCGGGCGGCGGCGGATGAGGGTAAAGGCAATTGGCTGGCGCCGGAGACGGCGCGTCTTTATGCCGATGCGGGCCACTACAATATGGCGATCGAAGTTCTGAAGCGGGCCGTGCCCAGTTATTTTGCCGTCGATCTGCCCAGCCTACCGCGGTCATATTGGGAGGCGTTGTTTCCCAAGCCCTATTGGATTGATCTGAAAAGATTCTCTTCCGACAATGCGCTCGATCCTTACATGGTGGCTGCGCTGATCCGGCAGGAATCGGAGTTTAATCCTGGCGCAGTGTCTCGGGCGAATGCGGTCGGGCTGATGCAACTTCTGCCGAAAGTTGGAAAGTCGGTTGCGAAGCAAGAGAAGCTAAGACATTTTTCCAGTACTCAACTGTTCGTGCCAGGAGTGAATCTTCAACTGGGCACGCGGTACTTCCGCAGCATGGTCGACAAGTTCGGATCGTTCGAGTATGCGCTTGCGGCATACAACGCGGGTGCGGATCGGGTGCAGGACTGGCTAGGCCAGGGCCATTATCGAGATCCCCAGGAATTTGTGGAGTCGATTCCGTTTACTGAGACGCGGGAGTATGTGCAGGCGATTTTGCGGAATGCGAATGTTTATCGGCAGTTGTATGGTGAGCCGTGAAAAGCATGAACCACAAAGGACATGAAGGTTCGCCAAGGAAGTGCGAGACAACCTGTTTCTACGCGGAGGGTTCATGGACGGGGGATTTCGCGAACAGGATTTCGATGACCAGCAAACCGGCTCCGACAACGATGGCGCTATCGGCTACGTTGAAGGCGGGCCATTGGTATTGGCCGACGTAGAAGAGCAGGAAATCGACCACACGACCGTTGAGCAGGCGGTCCCAGAGGTTTCCCAGGGCTCCGCCGAGAATAAGCGCGAGGCCGATTCCGGTCGTGGTCATGGCATGGCTGTTGCGCCAGAGCAGGGCGGAAACCACGACTAATGCCACGATCGAAAATAGCACCAGCATGGCGATTTTCCATTGCGCGGGCGAGTCTGCGAAAAGACCAAAGGCGGCGCCGCGATTCTCCACGTGAGTGATGCGGAAGAATCCGGGAATCACTTGCTTGCCATCGTGCAGAGAGATATTCTTCGCGACCAGCCACTTGGTGACGCGATCCAGCAACACCACCGACAGGGCGATCAGTAGGTGGAAGCGGCGCATTACGTGGGGACGGGTCATTGGGGTTGGTGAACGGCTAAACTGCGGAGCGGCCGCAACAAAACCGGCACAATGGTCTCGGTGGTAACGCCGATTTCTCCCAGTTTGGATGTAGATTGAAGGTCGAGCGGCACCCGGTTGATTACTCCCAAATGGTTGATTTGTTTATTATAAGGAGCCCCGCGAGGAACGTCCATTGGCACGCGTCCATTGGCGCCCCGCGCCTTGGTGGAACGAACCTCGAAAGCGCTGTGGAAAGAGAGTGAAAAAGTGTACAATTTTCCTAGCAGACGTTTGGCCTCGCCTCAGCATCTAAACAGACGTTGACGGAAGGGTTGCAATTGTCGGTGCGGAATGAATGGGGCTGCATCGAAAGAGTTATTAGTGCTGGCAAGCAACTTGCCGCGTCGCGGTTTCATCAAGTTTAGGATGAGCGACAACTCTTTGGGCTCAGCCTCAATGCGGGGAACTCGGGTCAAATATGGCAACCAATGACATTCAGCCCACGCCGGGGGGCGAACCAGAACTAAACCTGCTGCTGTCCAAGGATGTCTTGGACGAGTCGCTGTGGAAGTCCCTGGTTCAGAATATCAACGACTTCTTCTTTCCCAAGAAGGAAGCGCCGCTGGTGTTGACCTCGAAGCCGATTCCAGTCAAGGACATTTGGGGCTTCTACGATTACAAGAAGAATGGCGCGTTGTTCTCGACGGCGGTTCACGTTTTAGCGGTGATCCTGATCATTGGTGGAACCATTCTTGGCCGGCGCGTGGTGCAGCAGATTACGAAGCCTGCCGAGGTAGTAACGCTGATCGCGCCCGACGACATTCCTCCTCTGCCGCCTTCGAAAACGCAAGCCGGTGGCGGCGGCGGCGGCGGCGACGGAGACAAGTTTCAGGCTTCTAAGGGCAGACTCCCGAAGCTGGCGATGGAGCAGATCACACCGCCCATGGTGGTGGTGCGAAATGATCATCCGAAATTAGCGGTCGAGCCTACCGTAGTGATTCCGCCGGAAGTTCATCTGGCGATGAACAACATGCCCAACCTGGGCGATCCGATGTCGCACTTGCCTTCGGGGCCGCCATCGAATGGAACGGGTTCGGGCGGAGGCATTGGCTCAGGAAATGGCGGCGGCGTGGGGTCGGGTGAAGGGCCGGGAGTTGGTCCGGGCCACGGCGGTGGTATTGGCGGCGGGGCATTCAAAGTGGGTGGTGGCGTGTCCGCGCCCAAGGCTATTTATGCGCCGGACCCGGAGTATTCGGAGGAAGCGCGAAAGGCGAAGTATCAGGGAACCTGCGTTCTGTGGCTAGTCGTTGGCCCGGATGGCCGCGCGCGCGATATTCGAGTGGCTCGCACGCTTGGTCTGGGACTGGACGAGAAAGCAATGGAAGCGGTGAAACCCTGGAAGTTTGAACCCGCCATGAAGGACGGCAAGCCTGTGGCAGTGCAGATCAACGTGGAAGTGACTTTCCGGCTCTACTGATTCGAGTTTAATCGCGATAGAAGCGGCCGCGAGAAATCGCGGTCGTTTTGTTTTTGGGGAATGAGTACGAACAGAGATTGGATCATGATTCTAGAAGGTTCGGTTCCGCTCCGTGCCGGAGGACTGCAAGTTGCAGCATCGCGCGCTTCGCGAATCCGAGGCGCTCGTACACTTGAATCGCGCGAGTGTTTTCCGGAAGGACATGCAGAATCGGTCTTTCGCCTCGGCTGCAAATTCGGTCCATAAGTAGGCCCATCAGAGCACTGGCATAGCCGTGACCAAGGTGGTCAGGGTGCGTGCAGACTGCGCTAATCTCGGTGTAGCCCGGAAGCCGCAGTCGCTCGCCGGCCATTGCCGCCAGGGTTCCCCCGACGCGGATGCCAAGATAATCTCCTAGTTCATGAGTCCGCGCGCCAAAAGGTCCGGGGTTGGTCAGCTTGGTAAGAGCCAGCATTTCCGGTGCGTCGGCCTCAGTTAGCCGAATGAATTCTGGTTGCTTTACTCGAAGCGGGCTGCGATTTTCACAAAGCATTTGCAGCAGAGGGCGAGTGCGGGCGATGGTCCAGGAAGAGGGTGGATCGGCTGGCGCTTGCAGAAACAGCCCGACCTGTTCCTCAGGTCGCATCATAGCGGCGAGAGAATCGTAGTTCTCAGGTGTCGGTTCTGAAAATCCGGCGAGAACGCTGACTTCACGCCGGAACTTTCGCGCTGAGTTACAGGTTTCGGCAAAGTGCGCGTGAGTTGTGATCAGCGATTGCCAGATCGGATTGTCGAGTGGTGACATGGCGCAAGGTCAGGTTAATTTCGCGCGGGAATCCTGTCTATCCGGGTCTTGCGCTGGAACTCGAACGCTTCCATCGGAGTGCGATAGGGTTGGATTCGTGAACTACTCGGCGAGATCCACGTGCTGTACGTAATCAATGGGGTGGCCGAGGAACAGCGCGCCGAGCCGGCGGAACTTTTCTGCGGAGTCGGTGGCGAAGCATTGCAGTCGAGGTAATTTGCGACGCTCTGGCTGAGGCGTAGGGGGCAGCGGTATGCGACGTAGCACCTTGCCGACGGCGTCAGCCGTGGCGTCGGCGGAGTCGACAATCTTCACTTGCTTGGGAACGACCTTGTGCAATAGCGGTTGGATGAGGGGATAGTGCGTGCAGCCTAGCAGAAGCACATCGGCCGATTTGAACTCATCGGCGAAAGCTTCTTTGAGGTAGATATTGGCAACCTCTTCCGTCACTGGATGGTCGATCCATCCCTCTTCTACTAACGGCACCAGTAACGGGCAGGCTTTTTCTTTTGCTTGCACGCCTCGAGCTTGCAGTGCCTTTAAATAAGCGTGGCTGCTGACCGTCGCTTCGGTGCCGATGACGACGACCCTCTTGTTCCCACTCTCAGCGGCCGCGCGTTCTGTCCCAGGTTCGATTACGCCTATAACTGGGACAGTTGCCGCTTGCGTAATCTTGTCTAGTGCCAGAGCTGTGGCCGTGTTACAAGCGATGACCAGAGCCTGTGCGCCATGCTGCTCGAGATAGCGTGCCGCCCCAACAGCATAGCGGGCCACGGTTTCGGCGGATTTCGAGCCGTAAGGCAGGCGGGCGGTATCGCCAAAGTAGAGATAGTCAGCATTGGGGATCAATCGAAGCAAAGCTTTGAGGACAGTCAGACCTCCAAAGCCGGAGTCGAAAACACCGATGCAGGTTCTGCGGGTGGTCATGAAAAGGTCAGGCGGACCGCTCGGAGTTGGCCAAAGTGACCTCGGCAAAGTCTCTGGTCCTGCCGCAGCATGGCCCTGGCGGAATCGGCGCGCCGTGGGGGCAGGTGCGAGGGTGGCCCAGGAATGCGCAGATTTTGTCGGTGGCTTCGGGCGAGAGGATGTGCTCGAACTTGCAAGCTTGTTGTTCGATCTCGGTTTCGCTGTCCATAGCGAGGCTGTCGGTGAAAAGGCGCTCGGCTAGGCGGTGGCGGCGAATGATGTCGGCGGCGCGCTGACGGCCGCGGGCGGTGAGTTCAACGATCATACTGCCGTCGCCGGTTGAAACTCCGCTCGGTTTCAGGGCGTCGTGGCAAGGATTGATGAATGGCTTGTGATCGTGGGCTTCCGGCGGATGAGGAGTCGCAGTGACCAAGCCAAGCGCGATCATTTTCTCAACGGCGATGCTTACTGGCAACGCACCGTGCACTTCCATACGGCCGACTTCGGCGATCTCGCCGTGTTCCCCCAGCGCCCAGAGTTCTTCGAGCACCTCGTCGAACTGTTCTTCGTCGGCCATGGCGAAGACTTCCTGGGCTGCAATCTTGCCGTGGTGCAGTTCAATGCGACGGTCGGCCAAGCGGGCAACGACGGGGTCGTGCGTCACCATCACGATGGTGCGTCCCTGCTGATGTAGTTCGCGCAACAGGCGCAGGACAATTTCTTCGTTGACGGCATCGAGGTTTCCCGTGGGCTCGTCGGCAAGCACGATCTTCGGATCGTTGATCAAGGCGCGCGCGATGCAAACGCGCTGTTGTTCGCCACCAGAAAGCTGCGAAGGAACGTGGTGGGCGCGCTGCTTTAGTCCCACTCGCTCCAGAGCCTCGAGCGCTTCCTGCTCGTCCGTCATGCTGTGAAAGTATTGGGCCAGCATTACGTTTTCAAGGGCGGTGAGGTAGGGGATCAGATGGAACTGCTGGAACACGAAACCAATTTTTTCCGCTCGCACCCGATTCAGTTCGCTCGGGGAAATGTTGGCGACGTCTTCGCCGTCGAGCCAAATTTCACCTGAGGTTGGGCGATCCAGGCAGCCGATCAGATTGACTAGTGTCGATTTGCCAGAGCCACTCGGGCCCATGATTGCGATCCATTCGCCGGGATCGACGTTCAGGGAGAAATTGTCGAGGGCGCGAATGACGCCACCGTTGGCCTCGGCTTTCGCGGGGTACAAGCGGCTGACATTTTTCAGCTTGATCATCTCACTCCCCTCTCAAGATCATAGCGGGTTGCACGCGCCGCAGCAGAAAAATCGGAAGGATGGCGGAAATCAAGGCCACTGCGATGCTGCCCACGAAAACGATAGGCAAAACGTTGAAGCGCGGTACGACCGGCGCATGAAAGTTAACCCGGCCAATCCAGGCGGCAACTGCCACGCCGATGCCGAATCCGACGAGCGCTCCGACCGCGCCCAAAGCGGCGGCTTCGGCAGCAAAAAAACCAGAGATCAGGCCTTCGGAAGCGCCCAGAGCTTTCATGATGGCAAAGTCGCGTCGTCGATCAAAGACCCATCCGATTAACGTAGAGAGTACGCAGAGAGCCGCGGTCGCAATAATGAGAACTGCGGCAGCGGCCTGCGTGGCGCGAGTTTTTCCGAGCACACGCGCTTCACCTTCCATGATTTGACGGATGGGGCGGACGTCCGCGCCGGGCAGGGCTTGGGAGAGCTGCTGAATCAGGGCGTTGATTTCTTCGGTCGAACCGGAAGATGCAATCTCGATCGTTGAGGGCTGAACTCCGGTCCAGTTTTCAAAGTCCTTCAACGAAAGATAGATGCGGCTGTCTTCCGATGCGCCGGTTCGAAGAGTTCCTGCGGGGTTGAGGTGAATCGTACGTTCCTGGAAGCTGAGGTCAAAAGGTTTTCCTTGCGGACTCACTACGGCAGCGGCGCGCGTGCCGAGCAGCGCATCTTGCGACGTGTTGGGCCAGGCTGTAACCGACCACCAGCTATCCAGCTTACGAACTTGATCGAGGTTCGTCCCTGCGACGACGACGGACTGGCCATCGGAAGTACGAGCCACAATGTAGGCGAAAGGCACCGCGAGACCGCGCCCAGCAATTTCTGATTCGATTTTCGTGAGAGCGTCGGCGGGAAGCGCCTGGCCATCTTTCCCAACCACTACGATGTTCGCGCCGTAGTTGCGAAACTCCTTGCGCAACTTGGCTTGCACGTCTACATAAAGATTGAGCATAGCTGTGGCGACGGCGGCGGCGACAACCATGGCCAGCAAGGCAGAGGCAGCGCGTCCACGACGGAGTACGGCGGCACGCGTCAGCATGCGCAGGAACATTGAAGTGTGAGGCTTGGCGGAACGGCGGTTGATCAGATCCGAATTCCGCTGTGAACTCACGCTTCACCTCGCAGTGCGTAGACGGGGTCGAACTTCACGGCGCGGCGAATCGCCATTGCGCTGCCGGCGAAAGTAACGATCACGGCGATAGCGAGAATCACAGGGCAGAGAACAGGTTCAATGGCGATTTGAGAATCGAAAATAGAGCGGCCGATCTGACGGGCGAGTAGCGCTCCGCCAGCAAAACCTACGACACCGCCGATCAGGGCCAGCAGCAAGGCTTCCGCGAAGAACAACGCTGCGACGGAAGCATTGCCTGCGCCCAAAGCCTTCATCAGACCTACTTCGGTGCGCCTTTCAAAAATGGCTGTGGCCATCGCAGCGGAGACGGCGAGCGCGGATGCGAACAGTGCGGCCAGCGTCACCAGGAGCATCAGACCTTTTATGCGGGAGAGCACCGTACCCTCATTCTGCGCGATCTGACGAATCTGTTCAGCGTGGGAATGCGGAATCGCCTCCTGCAATTGGTACGCAATCGAAGCTACATACGGCGAGCAATACCAGCGGTCGAACATTTCCGGATTCATCGACTTGGGATCACGGCGCGACAACGCGTCTTCGGGTTTGGTCAGCGCGCTCACGTAGAGACGGCGAACCGCGCCGGGCTTGCCGAGGATCTGTTGGGCCAGCGCGAGTGGAGCAACGATTTGATTGTCTTCCGCTCCGCCAGTAGAGAGAACACCCGCAACGCGATGTGTGTGACCGGCGATTTCGATTTCATCTCCGGCCTTGCGATCGAGTTGTTCGGCCAGACTCTCGCCTAGTAACACGTCGGACGAATTGTCATCGGGCCATGCGCCCTGCACCTTCCACCAGGGGTGAGTTATGCGAACGCCGGTAACAAAATCCTCCTTGCCGAAAGTGAGCCGCTTCGAGAAGTAGGTTCCAAGCAGAGTGAGACTTTTTGCATCAGCGTTATCACCTACGCGGACGCTTACTGGCAGCATGGGAGCGAAGCCCACGATGTTGTGATGCCAGAACGTGCCTCGGATCTTTGGCAGGTCGGCTTCGTTGAGGTAGGCACCGTCGCTCGGGGGCTTGAGATCCACGCCACCGATTTGAACATCCAGAGTATCTTCCTGCGGAGTCACGATCAGATTCGCGCCATAGGTACGGAGTTCACGGCTGATCTTGTCACCAATGTCGGTGGCAACGGCGATCATCGCGGTGGCCACTCCTACGCCTAGGGTGATCGCAACCCCAGCCAGCAGTTTGCGCCGCTTTTGCCGGCGGAACGATTCGTAGACGAGGCGTCCGAACATGGCTTATTGCTGGAACATGTGGCTTTTCGCCGCGATATCCGCTTCCTGAATGATGACCGCGTCGGAAGTGACTTGCGCCTTTAGGGGCACGGGATTGCATCCGCCGGGCATTCCGACGGACTGCGGATTGATCGGCGCGGCGCAGTTCTTGCAAACCACTCCGTTCGGTCCTTTATAAAAGCCCACGGCGCCACAGATTTCGCAAGCATCGAGAACCGTGGCAATCTTGCCATCCGGCTTCTGATAGAGCCAGAAGCGCACCGTGGTGGCATTCTCCTGAGCGGCGAAGCGATGCAGGTCGCCGTCCTGGACTTGCGTGAGCGGAATGCTGACTTGGCCATTCACAAAAGTGACTTCCGTTGCCGGCGACAATGCACTCACGCTCTTCGCATAGATGAATTCGGCGGTGACCAGGAGAATAAATACAAACGAACTGGCATAGACGGAAGCCATCCAGAGGCGCTCGCGGCGGGCGCTCCAAACCGCTTTGCGTCTTTCGGCGGCGGAGGTGGGCAGCGGTCCGACTTCACGCCGCTTGACCTCGAACAGCACCATGAGCGCAGCCAGTGCGAAAATCGTGATGAAAAAGAACAAATCGTTGCGCACGATCGGGCCAATAATCGCCATTTCCGTCTTCGAAGAAGGCAGCACGCCGTTTTCGGAAAGCTCATGCAGGCCGGAGATCACGAGTTGCGCAGCGACGAAGAACAAAATCACCGTGGTGACGCGGAAGAATTTCTGCAGATTGATGCGGACGCTGCCTTTGACGAACATCACGCCGAATGCGACGGCAGCAATTACGCCCAAAAACGTGCCCAGGAAGCTGAGCAGTTCAGTTGAGTTCAAGGAGACGGCGGAGAGAATCAGAACGGTCTCGACGCCCTCCCGCAGCACCATCAGGAATACGAATGCGAAAAGTCCAAACCATGCGTTCCGGCCTGCCAGCAGCCCAACTTTCCCTTCGATCTCGCCCTTAAGTTTGCGGCCCGTCTTCATCATGAAAACAATCATGGTGATGACGAAGAAGGCGGCGGCCAGCATGACCCAGCCTTCGAAAATGTCCTGATTCCAGCGAGTACGGGAAAGCAGAGCTGCGACCCCAAGGCTGCCTACGAAGGCGGAAATTAGAGCCGCATAGACAGATTTGCGCAACTCGGGGCGATTTATTTTGGACAGATACGCCAAAGTAATGCCCACGATTAGGGCAGCTTCGACGCCCTCTCGCAAAGTTACAATGAATGCTTCTAACATCTTAAGAAATAGCCTCGGTTCTTGAGCTTACGATATTGAAAATGAATTTCAATTTCATTATTTAGGATAGTCTTCCGGCTCGCAAGGCGTCAACGCGCGGAATCACCGGACGTTGTGATCTAAATCACTTTACGCCACACGGCGTTTTGAAACTACAGACGTCGTAGAAAAGCCCTTGCCTGGTCCAGATGAGGGAAGAGTTTTTCTTCGGCCTGGAACTCCGTGGAATGAACGCAGCGGCGGCTGCCGCGCAGCTTCACCGGATGTTTAAGGTGCAGCATTTCGTGATAAACGATGTACTCGACGGCGTAGCAGGGAACGCGTGGGTGATCGAAGACACGGCTTACAACGATTGCATTATGGGCCGGGTCGTAGTGCCCGAGGCGGTTGCGGGCATGGTCGCGGCTCCAGGTCATCCGGGGTCGGGCAAGCAAGCCGTAGAAGAATCGAGTGTTCAGGTCGTCGAAGATATTCTCCAAATTGTAAGTCCGGCCCTGGGCACTTTCGATTCGCTTGCGGCCACGGACCTGGCGCACAAGATGAGCTTTTCTGGAGATGTCTTGACCGGAAATATAGCGGCGATACCGAATCGCATACCCTCGCTCGATGGGCCTGCGATACATTTTGGCCAAAAGAATGTGAGCGATCGCCCGCAACACAGGGTCCGGCGCGCCTTCCAGCAGATCCGAAAGGCGAACAAACAGTTTTCCCTCCCGCAAGCGGATGGTGTTGTTGATGTTCACGAACGCGAAAAACTCAACCGCAAGCTCCGGCATAGGCGCGCGCGGTCGCAGCTCACGATAGGTTTCGTGGAAGATGTGAAGCAGCCTGTCTGTCACGTTGTGGTTAGATTAGCACGGACAAAATCTTAGAACGCAAAGGGTGCCGAGGTTGGGATGAGCAGGCTGGGGAACCCCTTGCATACCTTGAGACCTTCACTTTTTCTTGTGTTTGGCTGCTTCTTCTTGTTCGCTCAGTAATTGCCGGTGATCCTGCACGCCGCCGTCGACGGTTTCGAGAACGTTGCTCAGCAGGAAATCATATTTCGCTTCGTCTTTGCTAGCGTCTGCTGAGCTTTTCAGAGCCCGGAGCTTGGCCTGAAACTCGGTATCGGCCTCGATGATGGCCTTTAAAGGTTTTCGCAGATCCGCTTTTCGTTCGACAAAGGTATCGATGTTGTCGTTCAACTCATCGTAAACGTCGAGAAAGTCCTGCAGCCGATCGCGGGTTTGCTGAGCGCGGTCGGTCGCCTTGGGATCGGCCCGCACTTGTTCCAGTGCGGTCAGCCGGGTGCGGGCAAACAGAATATAGAGCTTAAGGCGCTCGCCGGGTTCCTGGGCGGCGTCGCGCAGTTGATCTTGTTCCTCCGGATTGAGCGGGTCGCGACGACTCTGCGCCCACACGCTAGAGAGCAGCGAGATCGCCAACGCCAAGCGTCCGAGCTTGCCCCAAGCGGAAATCATTTGCCTTTGCCAAACATGTGGGTTAGAAGATCAGTTCGCAAGTTCTCGATGCGGTCCGCGGCGGCTTGCACGGGCTCTTGATCGTCAAAGTTCAGGCTTCGTTTGATATCCCGCAGCTTAGCCGCCATTTTTCTAAAGGCAATCTCTGCGTTCTTGACCTTTTTGCCGGACTCGATAGCAGCATCGTGGGCTTTTTCCGAATAGGTCAAAACATCTTTGACCGCCGCTTGAGCGTCATCGATCTTGCCGGCCGTATACAGTTCGTCAGCCGACTTGAGTTGGCGGTCGGCGATCTCGAGGCACAACGCGGGACGATCCTCAACTCGTGCCGATTCTTCCCGGGCGATCAGTTCCTGGAGCGTTTCTGTTTTGTAGCCGACTGCCAAAATTGACGTCGCCAGTAGAAACGCCGCGATTGTTGTTTGGAGACGCATGATGCTCATTTTTTTGGTTCGATGGCTATCAGCCGATGGCGAGCTTGCCATTCCTGATCAGGATACGCTCCGTTCGCGACCTCAAGAAACTGATGGTACTGTTGTGCCGCCATTTTGTAGTTGCGCAGATGATCGTAAGCGCTGGCGCGAAGAAAATAGCTCACCGGAATCTCAGGTAGAAACTTGGCGCGGGCATCGGCTGCTTTAATCGCGAGTTCGTAGTTTTTGTTCTCAACCGCAGCTGTCGCTAAATCGCCATACGCCTCGCCGAAATCGGGCTTGAGCTTGACAGCGGTTAGCAACTCCTGTTGCGCCTCGGGAAACTTTCGCTGCCTTAAGAGTGTAACGCCGAGATAATGATGCAATTGAGCGCTGTCTGGGTGTGCGGCCAGCATGGAGCGGAACAGAGCTTCCGCCTGATCGTATTTCTTGCTTTGGAGATAGAGATCGCCGAGGTCCGCTTGTGTAGCGGGATTTCCGGGATCAAGCTTGAGTGCTTCCTGCAGTTGAGCGATTGCGTCGTCATTCTTTCCGAGGACGAGGAGGACACGGGCGAGTTGCATCCGTGCGGCCACATCCTCGGGGTGCACCGCAATAATCTGGCGCAGGATCGGGTCGGCCTCCGCATAGCGCTGTGCGCGCATATAAACATTGGCCATGCCGGTTAAGGCATCGCTGGAATTGGGGTCGAGGGCCAGAGCTTGTTTGTACTCTTGCCCCGCATCGGCAAAATGGTTGCCCTTCTCGAGCAGCAACCCGGCGGAAAGATGAGGCTCTGGGTCTTTGGGATCGAGGCTTGCAGCCTGCTTATAGGCCTCGATGGCCTCGTCAGGCTTGCTAGTTTCAAGTACGTGAGCCAGCGATAACCAGGCTCGGGCATGGCCTTCATCCACATTGGCAGTGGGTTTCAATGTAGTCGCGGCACGGAGAAATTGTTCTGCATCAGGCTGACCGGTTTTTGCCAGCATGAGTCCGAGATTCAAGTTGGACTCGAAGACGTCCGGCTTGGCAGCCACGGATTTCCGATACGCGGCAATCGAGTCTGGAGCGTTTCCCAGCGCGTTGTAAACGAATCCCAAGTCGAACCAGGCTTGAAAGTTGTTGGGATCCGCGGCGACGACCTTCTTAAGCAGCGGCTCAGCAGACGCATAGTTGTGTTTTTCGATTGCGGCCTCGGCCTGGGTGAGCTCGGGAGGGAAGGACGAATCCTGTTCGACAACCTTGTGATGACGCACAGTCTGGCTGGTGTCCTGGGCGAGGTCCGTGCCGCCGAGGCAGACCCCCACAAGCAACAGCGCCAGACAGATTGGCCTACTTGCCCCCATTCCACGACGATCCATTTTTTGACAACCCTGTTTCCAACGAACCAGTCACCGACAATCCATTTCCGTTCAATATACCTACCAGAAACTTTCCGGTATAAGACTTGGGAAGTTTAGCTATCGCTTCCGGCGGACCCGAGCCGACTATATAGCCGCCACGGTCGCCGCCTTCGGGACCGAGATCAATCACCCAATCCGCGGTCTTGATCACTTCGAGGTTGTGCTCGATCACCAGGATCGAGCCTCCGGCATCGATTAGACGGCGGAAGGCGGAGAGTAGTTTGCTGATATCGTCAAAATGCAGGCCCGTGGTCGGCTCATCAAAAATATACAAGATGTGCGGTCTTCGGCGAGGTTGATCATTGGCGTTGCGCGGACGGCTCGCCTCGCGTGCGGCAGGCTGCAAGTGCGCGGCCAATTTCATCCGCTGCGCCTCGCCGCCTGAAAGTGTCGTGGCGGACTGCCCCAGTCGTAGATAGCCGAGACCGACTTCTTCGAGGACGCGCAGTTTGTCCACAATCTTGGGGGCGCCCGCGAAAAACTGCAGTGCTTCCTTGACTGTGAGATTCAAGACTTCGTGGATATTCTTCCCACGATAACGAACTTCCAACACTTGAGGTTTGTAACGTGCGCCTTTGCACTCTTCGCAGATGAGCTCCACGTCGGCCAGAAATTGCATTTCCACGGTAACAGTGCCGTCGCCCTGGCAGGTCTCGCAGCGCCCGCCGGGGACGTTGAAAGAAAAATGCCCAGCGGTGAACCCGCGCTTCTTAGCTTCGGGCAGGGAAGCAAAGAGATCACGGATGCCGTCGAATGCTTTGATGTAGGTGACGGGGTTGGAGCGCGGCGTGCGTCCGATCGGAGATTGATCGACTAACACAACCTCGTCGATGAACTCAGCGCCTTCGATGTGATCCCACGAGGCAGCAGCGGCCGGGTTGTCGTTGGGCTGTTTCTTCGCGGCTGAAAGCGCCCGGTACAGCACGTCATGCAGCAATGTGGATTTTCCGGATCCCGAAACGCCGGTGATGGCGACGAGCATCCGCAAGGGAACCTCGAGGTCGATCCCTTTCAAGTTGTGAGCGCGCGCACCATAGATCTTGATCTGCTGCGGTCCCGGCTTGCGGCGGGTGCTTGGTATCTGGATCTGTAATTCTTCCGCAAGATAGCGTCCGGTGAGCGAACCTGGCATCTTTTGGATCTGCTCGTAGGTTCCGGCTGCGATCACTTTGCCGCCGTTTTCTCCAGCGCCCGGTCCGAGGTCGAGAATCGTGTCTGAAGCCCGCATTACGTCGCGATCGTGTTCGACTACCAGAATCGTGTTACCCAAGTCGCGCAAATTGTGCAGGATCTTGATGAGGCGATGAGTGTCGCGGCTGTGCAGACCGATCGAGGGTTCGTCGAGCACATAGAGCGTTCCCACCAGACGCGAACCTAGCGAAGTAGCCAGCTGAATGCGCTGCGCTTCGCCACCCGAGAGCGTGGAGGCCAGCCGGTCGAGAGTCAGATACTCCAGCCCAACTTCATTCAGAAAGCGCAGGCGCTCACGGATTTCCTGCAGCAGCCGATCGGCAATACCAGCTTCCTGCTCGGTCAGCTCAACGGCTTCAAAGAACTTCGACGCGTCTTCGATGGTCATGCAGCACACGTCGCAGATATTCTTGCCGTTGATTTTCACCTGCCGCGCTTCTGTACGCAGGCGTGTTCCATTGCAAGCGGAACAGATGGAATATCCACGGTAGCGGCTCAGAAACACGCGAACGTGAAGCTTGTACTTTTTTCGTTCCAAGTAGTTGAAGAAACCGCGCACTCCCAGGAACCGTCCTTCGCCTTCAATGACCAACCGCTGCTGCTCGCGGTCGAGTTCGTTCCAGGGCAAATCCATGGGGATATCCGCTTCGCGGGCGAAGCGCTTGAGGTCGGTTAGCAGGGATCGATACTTGGGCTTGGTCCAAGGTTCGATCGCGCCTTGATTCAGGGTCAGGGATTTGTCGGGAATGACGAGATTAAGGTCGAAGTCGATGGTATTTCCGAACCCCTGACACCGAGGGCAAGCGCCATAGGGATTGTTAAAGGAGAACAAACGCGGTTCCGGCTCCTCGTAGCGAATGTTGCAGCTCTTGCATTCGAAGCGCTGGGAGAAGCGCAGTTGCTCGGAAAGCTGTCCTTCCCGAGGGGCGGCCACGAAGATGACTTCGCCTGACTCGCGATAGCTGATTTCCACCGCATCCACAATTCGCGCTCGGGAATCCGGCGAAACCACAAGGCGATCCACCAACACGAAAACCGGTTCGGCGAAGTTAATATTCAGCAAAGATTCGGGGGTGGAAAACTCGAAGATCTCTCCGCTCTGATAGAGCCGGTTGAAGCCGCGGGTACGCAGATCGAGCAGGCGGCTCTTGAGTTGATCCGATGGGAGTTTATTGGCGTCAGTCTTGGTCTTTTTCTTGCGTTTAACCTTGACCGAAGCGGCATCACGGCCGCTCGCGACTTGCAGTGCCGCACTCTGCAGAGGAAACAGCACATTAAGCCGCGTGCCCTCACCGAGTCTCAGCACGGCATCGGCTACCTCGTCGACTGTATCTTTCTTGACTTCTTTGCCGCACTGCAGGCAATAAGTCCGACCGACCCGGGCGAACAGCAGGCGTAAATAGTCGTAGATTTCGGTCGCCGTGCCGACAGTGGAACGGGGATTTCGAGTGGTGTTCTTTTGCCGGATGGCTACGGCAGGCGCAATTCCGTCGATTACGTCCGCATCAGGCTTCTCGATTCGCTCCAGGAACTGACGCGCGTAGGCCGAAAGCGATTCCACATACCGGCGCTGACCTTCGGCATAAATCGTGTCGAAGGCAAGGGAAGATTTGCCCGATCCCGATACCCCGGTGACGACCGTCAGTGAGTTGTGCGGAATCTCGAAATCTATGTTCTTGAGGTTATGTACTCGCGCCCCGCGAACAACAATGGTTTCTGTGGACATCCGTTATGAGATCCTCTGAGCACACGCGCCTGCCCCATGAGCCTCGGAACACTTGATTGCCGCGGCACCGGGTCCCTTGCCGGCCCGGAAAGCGACGTGGAACCCTTTATTATAAAGCAGGGCTTGGCTGGACGCAGGAGAGTAACCCTGCTTTCACGCTGACTTTCTCGCGGCAAACGGAGTAATATCGTAGCCTTTCAGGGCTGTTAGAGGTCGAAACACCAAACTATGGTATCGCCCGTTACCACTGCGTTCGCACGCGTTACGTCGCATAGCCGGTTGGCGCCCAGCTTGGTTGGCGTGCAATCGTCGCTGCTCTTCGCGCTTCAGTTTTCCAACGAATTTTCCAGCAAAAAGAGCAACGTCTACAACATCCTCTGGGTATTGGTTTTTGGCTTTGCGACCCTCAACATTCTTGGCTTGGTGGCGAGACGCTTCGAGCCCCGGCGCAGCAGTCTAAATTTCGGCGAGATCCTGGCCATCACGGTGACCGTAGTTTCTGTGGTTCTGCTGGGTTTGGAAATGCTCTCCCTGTTCCATATCTTCCCGATCAAAATCCAGCCTCATTGAGTTTCTCGATCAAGCGACGGGCATTTGCGCTATGATTTCCTCTATGGCGGAGAAAACTGCGGCTTTCGATATAACCTGCCCGTGCTGCAGTGCGGTGCTGAAGGTCGATCCCACGGCTAAAGGCGTCATCGCGCATACCCCGGCGGTCAAGCCCAAGATGTTCAATGATTTCGAAGCTGCGGCCAAGGCCATGAAAGAGCAGGACAGCCGCCGCGAATCCATCTTCCGGCAATCGGTGGAAGCACAGAAGCATGCCGGAGATCTTCTTGAAAAGAAATTTCAGGAGGCGGTCAAGAAGGCCAAAGAATCTCCGGACACGGGCAAACCGATTCGCGATTTCGATCTCGACTAGTCCGCCAACCGAGTATTGCGAAAATCATTACCCATGTAAACGTTCCATGAATTCCACGCTCCCTGCCATTTTTGTCATCCCGAAGCCGCACAATCGAGCTAGAATTGCGCAGCATGTCCGACCGTCCCCTCCTCCTCGGTCATCGCGGCGCGCGTGCGTCTACCTCAATACCTGAAAACACCCCTGCGTCCTTTGATTTTGCTCTTGAGCACGGCTGCGATGGCTTTGAGTTCGATGTGCGGCTAGCCGGTGGCGGATGCTGTGTGGTTTGTCATGATCCCACAGTCGACGGCATCACTGTCTCCCGGGCAGATGCTAATCAGTTAACGCATCTTCCCCTCCTCGATGACGTGCTGCAGCGCTATGCTCAGCGTGCGTTTCTCGATATCGAACTCAAGGTGGCGGGACTGGAATCGAAAATACTCAACTCACTACGCGAATACAGGATGGAACAGGATTACGTAGTTTCTTCTTTCCTCCCCGAAGTCGTGATGGAATTGAAAACCCGCAGCCAGAAAATTCAGGCTGGAATCATCTGTGACAAGCCAGAACAGCTCGCATGTTGGCGAGAAACCAATGCGGAATATGCAATTCCGCATCACTCGCTGGTTACGCTTAAGTTGGTAAAAGAGGTCCACGATGCAGGTCGGAAACTGCTTACCTGGACGGTGAATGATCAAAAGCAAATGCTTCGGCTTGCTGATTGGGGAGTTGACGGGATTATTTCCGACGATAGCCAACTGTTGGTGAAGACCTTCACGTGAATCGGGCGAAATGGCGCCGGTCGGACGCAAAAGCTTTGGTGTGTGAGGCGATCTACTACCGTAGATCGTAGTGCGATATCGCAAGATTCCTCTGGACAGCGGAGTTGCACGTACCTCGCGATCAATGCGCTTCGGCCCGAAGCGCGTCGTCCACATGCGAAGCTTTCCGCAGAAACCCTTCTCGTTCTCTTTCGAATGCTTCCAACTCGGCAGCCGTGCGCTGCTCGCTCCATCCAATAGCGGCGCCAATGCGGGTTGCAGCTTCGCGGCTGCACACGGCTGACCAGCATGCCGCCAGAGCCACTGGAACGCGCCGCAGCAGCACATCCGCCAGCGTAGCCGCGCATTCATCGCTGAATGCGTGCAGGGCCTCGGCGACAATATGGCTGGTGTGCGGACACAATGGAGCGCGCATTTGGGCGCTGCAGCGCGCCTTACTTGCGACGGCCAAGGCGCGCCTTCCATAGCATTCCACAATGCCATGGGCAGCCTCGGCGCCGATCCCGCCGGCGTTTGCGACCTCGACCGCCCAATACTCCAGGGTCGGATCAACGTCGTCTTTGGAAACAACGGCCAGTGTATCCGGTGCAGTGTTTATCCCAATCTTCGCCACACACTCGCGTGCCAGGCTACCGGCCGTGGTCAATTTTCCTCCAATCACCGAGATCATTTGCGCTGCGCCGTCCGCGGCGTGGTCGTGGAGATAGTGTTTTCGGCTTACCGCCCCGGGGTTTTTCTTGGGTGAGAAGGGAAGCGGACGCACTCCAGCGAACGTATAGTGGATGTCGTCCCGCGATATTTTCACCTGCGGAAACAAATGGGCGAACGAGCGCAGCAGATAATCGATTTCATCCGCTGACGGGTGCACTCGGCCGGGATCATTGTCATCTGGAACTTCAGTCGTTCCAACCAGTATTTGGGAGTTCCACGGGATGACAAAGATCGGACGCCCATCGACCGCCTCGGTGTATACCGCCGCTTGAGGCGCGCCCGCGAACTTCGACAACACGATGTGGGATCCGCGCACTCCGCCAACCATGGGATTTTGGGTCTGAATGTTTGAAGTTTGGCAGATGCTGTCTGCCCACGGCCCGGTCGCATTAATAATCCAGGTAGCCTCGACGCGCTCTTCTTTCCCGCTAAGTTGATCGCGCAACGACACTCCGGTGACGCGTCTATTGCGAGTCTCCGCCGCCAGAACCTGGGTGTGATTGCGCGCGACTGCGCCGGCTTCGATCGCTTCGACCAGCCATTCTGCAACCAAACGCTCCGGGAACTCGCACTGCGCATCGTCGAAACTGAAAACCGAAAACCGCCGTCCCGCATCCAGCAAACGCTCGAATCGGGCTTGCTCGATGCGGCCTCCATCTGCCCCATGGTGATCGTTTCCCAGCTTCCGGTAGAGCCATAGCCCGGCGCGCACGGCGAGCGCACTGCGGCGGCTTTTGTCGTCCAGCGCAAGCAGGAACTGCAGGGGATGAACCAGATTCGGGTACCGCTGAAGCAACCACTGACGTTCCCGCAACGACTCGCGCACCTGCCCAATGTCACCGTGCTCGAGGTAGCGCAGGCCTCCATGAATAATGCGCGTGGAGCGGCTGGTTGTTCCGGCGGCGAAATCGTGTTGCTCAACTAGAAGGGTGCGCCGTCCGGCGCGCGCGCATTCGCGAGCGATGGCGACTCCGTTAATTCCGCCGCCAATCACAATCACATGGAAGCGCTGGTCCTCCAGCGGAGGTCGCGGGTTCACGTTCGGGTTTGGCTGTGTTTCCATCGGCCTAAGAAATAAGAATTTCGCCTCTAGTCTCGTCCGTTTTCGTCCTCATTCAGAAGATAACGTTAGCTTCTCGGCATCGTGATTGCAATCTGACTCTGTGGTTCGACATCGCCGCGCTTCGCTCGGTCCCCGGGCGAGGGTGTCCAGGGCTACGTCGTCCTCATTGCTCTGGCACACGCACCTCATTTACAGTGATTGCTCCCCATGCCAACTACTGGAGAGCGTTTCGAACGAGCGGTTTCCATTATGGCCCGGCTGCGCGGTCCGGGAGGATGTCCCTGGGACCGCGAGCAGACCTTCGACTCCATCAAGCCGTATACGCTTGAAGAGACTTATGAAGTCCTCGAAGCTATCGACAATCGTGATTGGGACGAACTGCCGGGTGAACTTGGCGACCTGCTGCTTCAGGTTTTGTTCTACGCGCAGATGGCGAAGGATGAAGGGACATTCTCGATCGACGACGTTCTAGACCGGCTCTCCGACAAGCTCGTTGATCGCCATCCCCATGTTTTCGGAGACGTGAAGGCCGAGACCTCGTCCGATGTGCTGCGCAACTGGGAAGCTCTCAAAGCGGAAGAGAAGAAAAAGCGGCTCGAGGCGGGCGGCGGAAAATCGGCAGGGAACGACGAGAAGCCCGAGTCCGTCTTGACTGGAATTTCTCCCTCGATGCCGGCATTGCTCGAAGCCCACAAGCTCAGCTCGCGCGCGGCCCGCGTGGGATTCGACTGGCCGAATATTCACGGACTATTCGAAAAGCTCGGAGAGGAAACCGAAGAACTGCAGGAACAGCTCAAAGAGTTCCCCGCACCTGGCCCCCAACCACAGGGGCGAGGCATCGCCGGGGCAGGCCGTCCGCAGATCAGCGAAGACCTGCGCCAGCGACTGGAAGGCGAAGTCGGCGATCTTTTCTTCGTGCTGGTAAACATTGCGCGCTATCTTTCGCTCGATTCCGAGTCGGCGCTCAAAAAAACCAACCGTAAATTCAAGCGCCGCTTTCAGTGGATGGAGGATCAGTTACGAGTTTCGGGAAGGTCTTCGCAAGAAGCATCCATGGAAGAACTGGAATCCCTGTGGCAACGGGCGAAGGCGCAGGAGCGGGATGCCGAGTGACCGCGGATACGATCGTCATTCGCAAATGCCACGAACTGGACGAAATGCGGGCCTGCGTCGCCTTACAGAAGGAGGTCTGGAATTTTTCCGATGCCGAACTAGTTCCCCTGCGCATGTTTGTTGTGGCAGAGAGAGTCGGCGGGCAAGTAATCGGGGCATTTGCGGGCAGCGAAACGGTTGGGTTCGCCCTCTCAATACCGGGCGCCCGGAACAGGCATTTGTATCTGCATTCGCATATGCTGGCCGTGCGTAAACTGCATCAGAACGCTGGACTGGGCCGCCGCATAAAACTGTTTCAGCGCGACGATGCGCTTGCTCGAGGCTTTGAGTTGATCGAGTGGACCTTTGATCCGCTGGAGATCAAGAACGCGTATTTCAACATCGAAAAGCTGGGTGCGATCGCGCGCCGCTACAGCGTCAACCAGTATGGAATTACGTCGTCGCCACTTCAAGGTGGTCTGCCCACCGATCGGTTGGTGGCAGAGTGGTGGCTAAAGTCGAGACGGGTTGAAGACTTGTTGCAGGTGGGAGCGAAGCCTCGCATCGAAACTCTAACCACGATTTCGGTTCCGGCGAAGATTTACGACTGGAAGGCGTCCCCCGCAACCCGAAACCAGGCGAAAGACGTGCAGGATCGCAATCGAGAACAATTTGTAAAAGCGTTTGCCGACGGATTGGCGGTGCTGGGCTACGAACGCGACCAGCAGGGAAACGGAAAATTTCTGCTGGGGCGCTGGGAGGAGAAGTGGAATTATTCCGCAACATAGTCCGGGAAGTCTTCTCGGTGCTCTCTGTATCCCTGTGGTGAGACACTATGAAAATTGAAGCCATCACCCTTCGTGAAATTCAAATGCCGCTCGTCCATTTTTTCGAGACGAGCTTCAAGCGCACCTTCGGCCGGCGAATTCTTCTGCTGACCGTCCACTGCGACGGGATCGATGCTTGGGGAGAATGTGTGGCTGGCGAGGACCCGTTCTACAGTAGCGAGTGGACGGAAAGCGCGTGGCCCACGATCAAACATTATCTTGCCCCAGCTGTGTTAGGTCGGACGCTCTCCTCAGCACGCGAGAGCGTGTCTTTAATGGCGAGAGTGCGTGGCCATGACATGGCCAAGGCCGCCGTCGAGAACGCGCTGTGGGACGCGGAGGCGCAAGAAAAGCAAGTGCCGTTATGGAAGCTGCTCGGCGGCACCTTGCGGGAAATTTCATGCGGCGTTTCGATTGGTATTCAGGATTCCGTCGAACAATTGCTGGAGAAGATTCAAACCGAACTGGCCGCCGGGTATCGCCGCATCAAGGTAAAAGTGAAGCCAGGCTGGGATGTAAACGTGCTCGAGCGCATCCGCTCGCGCTGGCCCGAGGTCGTGCTCAGTTGTGATGCAAACTCCGCCTACACTCTGGACCAACTCGAACACCTCCGCAAATTCGATCAGTTCAATTTGCTGATGATCGAGCAGCCATTGTGGCACGACGACATCTATTACCACTCCCGCCTGCAGCAAGAGTTGCGTACCGCCATCTGCCTCGACGAATCCATTCGTCACGCCCGTGACGCGGCCAAAGCGTTGGATCTCGGTGCCTGCCGCATTATCAACATCAAGGTCGGGCGCGTGGGCGGATTCACTGAAGCAAAGAAAGTGCATGACGTCTGCGCGTCTCGCAACATTCCGGTCTGGTGCGGGGGCATGCTCGAGTCAGGAGTGGGACGCGCTCACAACATCGCCCTTTCCACGCTACACAACTTTCGCCTGCCCGGAGATGTTTCCGCCTCGAAACGTTACTGGAAGGAGGACATCATCGAACCTGAAGTCGAGGTCACGGCGCAAGGCACGATACTGATTCGCGATGAGCCTGGGTCGGGCTATCGCGTGCGCAAGGATTTAATCGAGAAGCTCACGGTCCGCAAGGAAACCATCCGCGCCGGGAATTAGAGACTTGCGCGAAGCGGCTACTCTTTTTATTTCCGATTACCGAATCACGGTCTTTGTTGGTTTTCCGCCAATTCTGCTTGCTGTTTCTTCAGCAGATCCACTCCCTGGGCGAAGGTCAGGTTGGAAGGCGCCTGCCCGAAATTGCTGAAGACTTCATCCAACTTGATGTTGATGTTCTTGAACAGAAGCTCTTTACCCGTAAAGGCGAGGCTCATGTGCGTGATCTCCCAGTCTCCAGGAATCGCCTCCGCCTGTTCCACCAGGAAGTGTCCACCGCGATCCAGGTGACCCAGAATGCCCCAACCGAAGCCAACTTCCTTCGTTAGAGTTCCATCGATTTTTGCGATGCGATGCTGGTCCGCGTCAATCAAAATGTAGCCCTCCATCACAGTGAGCACCTGTTCCGTATGGCTGGGTGGATCGTACTTCGGATTGGGCCGGAATTTCAGGCGAACCAACTGGTCGCCCGGCCTGCCGATTTCCTGATTGCCAACCGCACTTCCGTCGCGTTCGTAAAGGAACGCATCCGGCAGTGCTTTCATGATTCGTGCGACGTGCTCCGCGTCTTCTTTTTCCGATCTCTGCTTCTTCTTAAGGCCCTCGGGATTATTCGCCAGTCCTTCCAAACGAGCCTCTTCGGCTTGGCGCTGCGCCGGCGACAGTGGCTTATTGTTGATGGCAACCAGCATTCCTGCCATCCCTTCGCGAGTTTCAACGATGAGTTTGGTCTGGGATCCCTGCGGGGTTCCCTTGCGATCCGTGAACATCGCCTTTGCGCCGCCGTTGCTTGTCGCAGTCTCCTTCTGTACGGTGCGGCGCACAAGTTCGACTGGAGACTCCGAGGATTGGTCAGCCGAGAACGCACAGACGGGACCTAGACCTACCATTGCCAGTATTGCAATGGCAACCGCCAGCTTCGCGTTGAAGGGAATCCGCCTCATCGCACGCCTACAGTTGAGTTAGACGGCAGCTAGCCTATAGCCGTTGTATATGCTTATTCCTGGCAGTTGCAAGTCGCAAATCGGAGCCTATCGCATTGTAACCGTAGAAAAAACAAGTTCTAAGGAGGGATCGACCAATAAAGAACCGAGAGCGGAGAGCAAAAAAGAAGGCCTTGCCACTGGACAAGGCCCTCACAAATACCGCGAATTATTTTCCCTGGTAGGTGCGGGGAGAGCCAACTCCGCCGCAGAAGTTCCAGCCCACCGTGCAGTAAGAGCTGCCCTGCGTGATGTCGTGGAACTCCGCTTTGTATTCCTTCTTGTTGCCGTACTCTTTGTAGATAGCCGTGAGCTCGTCGTCGGTCGACTTCATCTTGCCCTCAGCAGCGTTGACGATTCCCGCGAAAGTTGGTGAGGACCAACTGGTGCCGCCAACGCCGCCCCACTGGCCCTGTAGATAAATGCCGGTGCAGCAGAAATCCGAAGAAACATCGGGATTTCCACGTTTGTCTCCGACAATTTTCTTGATTATGGCTTGGTAGCTGGGGATGGGCTCATACTCGCTTATGCCGCCCCCGCCGCCGCCATACGTTTCGCTCTCGAAATCTCCGGTGGAAGAATTCCTGTTGAATTGCGTTCCGCCGACAGAGACCACGTTCTTCAAAGCCGCAGGATAGATAAGACCACCGATCCCCGAGTCACCACTCGCGGCGAAATAGACAACTCCCGGAGTCGTGAAATATTTGTTAAGGTCGTTCTCGTCAGAAATCTCTCCGTCGCCCCAGCTCATGCTGATCACGCCACCACCATTCTCGGCCACCAACTTACTCGCCACCGTCACAGCCTGCCAGGTAGGATCCGTGTTGCAACTGCCGGAGTCACACAGCTTGGACTCGACCAGGAAAAGCTTGGCTTTGGGAGCCATGGCATGAGCCCACTCGATGTCCAGCGCCTCCTCGGGCAGCCACTCGCCATAGCTAGGGGGACGGTGCCCGTCGGCGTAAACAACTGTGAAGTCGGCTTTGGGTATGCCAAAGTACTTCGAGAACGTGTCCAGATCCGACTTGGCGGTGGGATAGTAGCCGGCATCTATGATCGCGATCGCTCCCCAACCACCGGTCGGGACCTTGGTGCTGGTCGCGATGGGGCACCCTTTTGGTCCTTTGACCAATTGATAGACGCAGGCCACAGAGCCCGGCGTCTCCGTGCCCGGAGGAGGCCCACCGGTAGTATTGGGTTCGGGTGGAATCGCCCAAAAATAGTTGGTGTTTATGCGGCCAGGACGCGGAATACTGGAGTCCGGGACGACAATGGTGAATCCGTTGATTTTTATTTGGTCAGCAGCTTGAACCGAACCAGGCAAAAGGTACGCGCCAAGCGATAATGCGACACCAGCAACCAGGGAAACCGCAATCGAAGCTTTCATGCTCACTCTTTCTCTACAGCAGGGCTTGTATTTTAAATTCCAGACCGACCAAAATTGTACACGAGCCGAACCCGCCGGCATACGGCCAAGCGCGCGATTTCCCACGAACAATTTGCCTCAACTCTGCAAACTTTTGCGCCGAATGTTGCACCTCGTCCCACAGAATGTGCCAAATGGTTTAGAATCCGTTATTCCACGTTATACCTCGCGAGTGTGCGTCCAAAGGAGAATGCCGTATGGACATGCCAAAGACCGGAGAGTTTGCACATATAGGCAAGTCGGTAGTCATCAAAGGTGAACTTTCCGGGAGTGAAGATTTATACGTCGACGGCACCGTCGAGGGCACCATCCAGCTCCAGGGGCACAACCTCGTAATTGGGCCGAACGGCCATGTTCATGCCGATGTGAATGTCAAGGGCGTGGTGGTTCAGGGCAAGCTGGAGGGCAACATCCGAGCCAGCGACCGCGCCGAGCTGCAGAAATCCGGTGTCATCCTTGGTGATATTGTTACCCAGCGGATTGCAATCGAGGATGGCGCTTACCTCAAGGGAAAAGTGGAAATCCAGAGAGAAGCCACCAAGTCGAACTCACCGTCAACCACCAAGTCGGAGCCTCCGGTCGAGGCGAGGAGTGCGGCGGCGGGAAGTACTCCAGTAACCAAACAGTAGAATTTTTCGCCGGTTCAAGTGCGCGGGCCGCGATATATTTATATTGAGGCAATCTCTTGAACCGGACGCCAGGAATTTATCATGGCATCCGTTACGCACAGCTTCATGAAACTCTTTCGTGGTTCCGCCACCGTCCCTGGCCAAGGGACCAGACCTGTGTCCATGACGCAGCGGCTCACACGCCGCTCTAGTGGACTGGGTGCGGTTGCGCGCACGCTGCAATCCGAAGAACCAATTTGCGTTCTTGATATCGGTTCCACTTCTGCCACCAATATCCGTTATCTGACCGAACGGGGACACAAGATCTATAGCGAGGATTTGCTCGAGGCCTCGACCGATCCGTCTTTGATCACCAAGGACGAGCAGGGGCAGATGATTCTGGATAGCCGGCGCTTTCTTGCCGACAACCTGGTCTACCCAGCGGCCCAGTTCGATATTGTCCTGTGCTGGAATCTAGCCGATTACATGCATGAAAGTCTGGTGAAGCCGGTGGTCGCTCGCCTCTGGTCGACGATAAAACCGGGCGGCATGTTACTGGCGTTCTTTCATACCCACGAAGCCGGACCGGACGCGCCCTGCTACCGATACCACATTGTCGACAATGACATTTTGGAGATGCAGCACGTCCAGGCGCGAAGGGATTTACGCAAAGGTCCGACTGGGGCGCTTCATAGCTCGATCGAAAAAAGTTTTCGTTTGCAGCGGGTCTTTAACAACCGTCACATCGAGAACCTGTTCCGCGATTTCGGCTCGATCAAGTTTTTCCTGACTCGCGACAACATCCGCGAAGTGCTGGTCGTTCGGTAAGATCAGATCAATGGAGGACGGGCGTCCCTCGTCCGTCGGAGTGGCGCGTGAACCTATCTCGTTTTACTCACTAAATATTGCTTGATCGCCGGAGACTTTTCCAATAAGGACAGAATCGGCGTCCGTATGATCTGCGGCAAACTGAGCATCCGCCGGATTTTGGAAGACATATGGAATACGGGTGCGAGCCGCTGTTCATAGGCTGATCGATAATTACGGGCTGCTTGGGCCAACGAAAGGCTTCCGGCGAAGAACGGAAGGAGACACTCGCTCGCCAGACTTCCGCTGCGCAAAGCAAGAGAAATACCGTCCCCAACAAAGGGGTCCACGAAAGCGGCGGCATCGCCAGCCATCAGAATCCCATCGCGCTCCGGTTGTGGCTCACTGAAGACCAGCGGCGATGTGCTCACCGGATCGCTAAGCGGCTTCCATTCGCGACTACGTTCTTGCAGCGCGGGATGGCAAATGAATACTTCAGACAAAGTACTGCCCACATCGGCGCGCACCATGGCACAGGCATTAACGGATTGCTCGAATCCGTCCATCATGTTTACAGGTTGGACTCCGCAATAGCCGCCTTCAAAGAAATAGAGATCCACTGACGCATGAGGGGATGACTCGGAAAAATGTCCTTTGAGGCCGAGCCACTTGACGCCAGAGCTCTGCCCGTTGGTTGGTGTACGATTCAGATTCGACCAGCGGCCTGAGGCGTTGATCAGCGCACGGCTTTCGAACTCTCCCACTGAAGTATCGACCAGGAATGGATCGCTCCCAGAAATACTCTGTACGATAACTTGCTGCCGGCCTTCTACTCCGCATTGCTCCGCCGAATCCCACAGAGCGGCGTCGAGGTTCAGCCGCGAAACACTAGCCCCTGGCGGATCTACAACCGTCTCAATCACACGGCCATCGAGAAAAACGCGAGCGCGAGCAATGCGAACCGCATCGGCGAGCAGCCGCTTGTCTTGCGGGGCAAGTAAGTCGGCAAGCAGGTCAAGAGATTCGGCGGAAACGAATTCGCCGCAAACCTTGTGACGAGGAAACCTCCCGCGTTCGAGCAACAACACACGCGCGCCATTTCGAGCGCAAGTGATGGCTGCGGATGCTCCCGCCGGCCCTCCGCCGACCACGATCAAGTCATACATCGTTTATCTTTTCCACGCGATCCCGCCCATGCGGAAGAAAGGATGGCGCTCAATCTCCACCCTCGCCGCCGTGGTTTGCTGTAGCATTTGATGCATTTCTGGAATGGTGTACGCGCGTCGAACCGAAGCCGGCGCATCGTGGTGCGTGAGGTGACTGCGATAAAGCGGCAGGCTCAGGTAAGCCAGGCCAAGGTGAATGGGATCGCGGATTATGTCGTTGATGATCACCGCAGTGCGGCACACACGGAGACTTTCGTTCACAAACTGGCTTACCTCGCGCGGTTCCAGATGATGAACGAACAGGCAGCAACTGACTAAATCGAAACTTCCGTCCGCGAAGGGAAGCGCCAGCGCATCTCCAGCCACTGCCGAGGGTCCATTTCCAGAGCCGTTTTTCAGATGAGAGCGGGCGCGATCGAGCAGCGTAATCCGTACCTCGACTCCCAACTTTTGCATGCGAGCGCTGACGGCCTGAGGCACGTATCCTGCGCCAGCCGCGACTTCCAGCAGCGACAACGAATTGGAGCCAATTTTCTGGGTTATCTTTGCGGTCATCGATTGCGTGGCGCCAATGCCGCCGAACCACTGATTGATGTGGCGCAAATCCGACAATGCAGTGGCGACCTCCGCGGGCGTGCCCGCATCGGTGTCGAGCAATTCGGGGATAACCACGCGCTTCATATTGAAGGCACCGACAGCTACACTTCCGCCAATTCTTCTTCCAGTAGCTGCTTGTTATAGAGGTCGGTATAGTAGCCATCTTTCGCCACCAGCTCGTCGTGAGTGCCCAACTCCACGATTCGTCCAGCGTGAAGAACGGCGATGCGGTCGGCGTTGCGCACAGTGGAAACCCGGTGAGATATGAAAATCGTGGTGCGACCCCGCATGATTTCGCGCAGGTGATTGAGAATCTTGTCTTCTGTATGAGTGTCTACGCTCGAGAGCGCGTCGTCCAGAATCAGAATGCGTGGATTCCGAATGATGGCCCGGGCGATGGCAGTGCGCTGCTTCTGGCCACCCGACAATGTGATCCCGCGCTCACCTACGAGGGTCCGATATTGCTCAGGGAAACTCTCGATTTCCTCGCCAATGCTGGCCGCCAACGCCGCCGAGCGCACCTCTTCGTCGGTAGCCTCTTCTTTCCCAAACGCGATGTTCTCACGCACCGTCTCGCTGAACAGAAAAGTCTCCTGCGGCACAAAACCGAGATTGCGGCGCAGGGTCGCGATCGGATAATCACGAACGGCGATGCCGTCAATGAGCACGGTTCCTGGCTCGGCATCGTAAATACGCGGGATCAGGCTGACCAGCGTAGTTTTGCCGGAACCCGTCGGCCCCACAATCGCCAGGCTGCTACCTGCAGGAATGCGAAGATTCATGTCGTGCAAAACCGGAGTGGAGTTGTAAGCGAAGTTCAAGTGCCGGAACTCGATCTCACCCTCGATCTGTGTAGGCGCGAGCGCCCCGCTCGTGCTGTTTTCGGTTTTGATCGCTTCACTGTCCGCAATCTCGGGCTTCTCAACTAGAATCTGGTTAATGCGTCCCATCGACGCGGTTCCACGCTGAAAAATATTAATGACCCACCCCAGCGCGATGATGGGCCAGGTAAGCTGCACCATGTAGGTGTTGAAGGCAACAAATCCGCCGACCGTGATGCGCCCGGTAATCACTTCGCGGCCGCCCAGCCACAGCACCAGCACAATGGCCAGCCCCAGCATAGTTTCAAGGGTGGGCCACAGCATGCCCATCAAACGAACCAGCTTCAGACTCCGCCTAATGTATTCCTGATTCGACGCTTCGAATGCCGCAATCTCAGCTTCTTCTTGCACGTAGGCGCGAATGACTCGCGCCCCGGAAAAATTCTCCTGGGCCCGAGCCGAGATCTCAGAAAACATCGCCTGGATTCTCTCAAAGCGCTCGTGAATCTTTCGGCCAAAATGCTGGATTGTGATGCTGACAATCGGCAGCGGCAGGAAAGCGTAGAGAGTGAGCTTAGGGCTGATCGAGAGCATGAAGGCCAGCGCTCCGGCAGTGAATACAATCGTATTCGCCGAATACATGATGGCCGGTCCCAATAGCATGCGGACGGCATTCAGGTCGTTGGTGGCGCGAGCCATAATGTCGCCAGTACGCGTCCGCTGATAGTAGGAATAAGAGAGGCCTTCGAGGTGCCGGAACAAATCATTGCGGAGATCGAATTCGATTTCCCGGGAAACGCCGATGACGATCCATCGAGTCAGAAACTGGAAAATACTCTTGATCCCGGCAACCGCCAGGAGCAGTAATGCGTAAGTGACCAGCTTGTGTCGAGTGATTCCGAGATGTAGGTCATCAACGGCTCGCCGAATGACCAGCGGAAAGAGAATCCAGATGCCGTTGGTCAAAAAGACGCAAATCGTCCCCACCACGTAGCTGCGGCGGTACTTCTTAAAATAGGGGATCAGGGGACGCAGACTTTTCGGCAGCATCGGCTCGTTAGATGCGATTCTACCAGCACGAGCTTCAGTTTCGCCGCATCAGTCCCATCAGCAACAAGATTCGTGGCCCCAGCCGTTCGGCAAATGCGACTATGCCTGCCGTGAGCAGCAACACCACCCAACTCCCGAGAAAGAACCAGGTGGAATCGATCAAGTAGGAATAAACAAGGTCAGCGTCCATGTAGACCTCTCGCGAAGCGGCAAGTCTTTATTTCAACAAATATCTCAGCAAATCGTTCGATCCTTTAACTGTGCTTTGCCGGTCAAACGTTTGTATTCGTTCAGAATTTCGCTTACCGCGTTGAGCCGGCCGAGCGACGTCAAGTGTATATCCGTGAGTGCTTGCTCAATCTCTGACATCCAGCATTCGACAGCTCTTTCTACGCCGATCGCCATCTCCGCCGCGATGACATCGACTACATCGGTTGGGACTGCTGTAGCAGCCACGAGTCTATCCGCCTTTCCTAATCTGTGGGATGAAGCGCCCACTCGAAGGGAGGGAACCCCCTCGGTCCCTCCCTAGTTCCCGGATCAGATGAGATTACTGATTCGGCGCTTGTTCCGAGTGGGCTCCTTGCTCCTGCATATGTTGCTCAAAGCGCTGCTCCCGCTTGGCGATGAACTGAGCCAGCTTGGTTTTCTGGTCCGCCGTGAGAACCTGATACGCCTCCGAAGCGATGCGAGCGTGCTGCACTTCGAGTTGCGCGTGAATCTGCGCTCCCTGGTTCGCAATTGTCGTGGCCTTGGCCTCATCAAAGCTGCCGCTCTGGATGAGCTGCATCATCTGCTCATGGCTCTGCTTTTCCTGCAGGAACAACGGCTCCAGCGCCGGCTTCTCTTTTGCGATGATTTGCTTGATCTGCGTCTGCTGCGCATCGCTCAGATCAAGATAGTCAGAGAAGAATCCCATCATCGGCCCGCCAAAAAAATCACCACCACCGTGCGGTCCGCCCGGGCGCTGGGCTACCGCGACTCCCGCCACCAGCACGATCGCCAGAGCTACCAGCGACATCTTGGTTGAAACGAATTTCATAACCTCTCCTGTGAGCATTCCCCGTCGATCGGAAAACCTCAAATTGCTTACGATCATACAAACACTTTTCCGCTTCGCAAGTGGTAAAGAGTCGGTCAACCGGAGTAAAGTTTTGTAAAGCGCGATAACCGCTGGATTGACAATTCTTTACCACCTGTATGAACGCGGCTAACTAAAATGAGAAAAGTGGATCGCATTCTAGTCATCGACGACGATGTGGAACTGTGCAGCCTGGTAGGTGAATACCTTGAGCCCGAGGGATTTCAGATCGAGGCCGTGCACGATGGCAATCGCGGCCTGGAGCGCGCTCTCACCGGGGATCACCTGCTGGTGGTGCTGGATGTAATGTTGCCCCGCATGAACGGCTTTGATGTTTTGCGGCGGATTCGGACCACGTCGCGCATCCCCGTCCTGCTACTCACGGCGCGAGGTGAGGATGTTGATAGAATTGTCGGCCTCGAGATCGGTGCCGACGACTATCTCCCCAAGCCTTTTAATCCTCGCGAACTGGTTGCGCGCATTCGGGCCATTCTGCGTCGAACTCAGGCCGGAGAAAAGGACGGAGAGCGACCAGCCGGCGATCAAATTCCCGAAGTCGTGCGGGTTGGTGACATCGAACTCGACCCCGCCACTCGAATCGTTCGACAAAATGGTAAGCCCGTAGAGTTAACCTCGGTGGAATTCAATCTGCTGTACGTCCTGCTGCGTGAAGCCGGACGTGTAGTGACTCGCGAGCATCTGGTGGATGCGGTGCTCGGCCGCAAGTTTTCTCCCTTTGACCGCAGCATCGATATGCACGTCAGCAAAGTTCGCAAGAAGCTCGGAGATTCTGACACCGGCAGCGATCACATCAAGACCGTACGCGGCGTAGGATACATCTTCGCGCATCCGCGAGACCATGCCACCGGTGAATTGGCCACGGCGCGAGGCGAGGAAACATGAGAAGCCTCTTTGTCAGAATCTTTCTCTCGTACTGGATCGCGCAAGCGCTTTTTCTGGTCCTGGCAATCCTCGTCACGTTGGCCATCCGTCCCTCCGGCGAGATTTCCAGCGTGCAGGCACAACAAGCGAGGTTTCTGAACGAGGCGGTTCAAGCCTATCAAACCGGAGGCGAAGAAGGCGCTCGCAAGTATCTGAGAAGTGTCCGCGACTCCCAGCATGTCAGGCTCTACCTCTTCGATGACCACGGCCGCGAGTTACTAGGCCGCCAGCCACCCGAATGGATTGAACGCGTGGAGCGCGGCCAAGCCCACACAGCAGACACGTTCTGGGGCCGGTTGAGGCCCATGCAGTTCCTGCGCGAGTCGACCATCGCCGGGGACGGGCATCGCTACACTCTCGTGACCGAGCTGCCTCCAGAGCAGCACACCTTATTTGGCCCTCACGGCGTGCCTGGGTTGGGTATCCTGATCGCGATTATCTCCTCGGGACTGGTGTGTTCCGTCCTGGCGCGATATTTGACTTCGCCCATCGTCCGGTTGCGCACGGCGACTCAGAAACTGGCTTCTGGCGATCTGACTGCCCGCGCTGGCGTGCCCGGCTCTCGCAGGCATGACGAGATGGCCGAGCTGATGCGGGATTTCGATCGCATGGCGGAGCGCCTGGAGAACCTCGTCAATGCCCAGAGCCGATTGCTGACTGACATTTCTCACGAGCTACGATCACCCTTGGCGCGTTTGAACGTCGCCTTGGAGTTGGCTCGTCAGCGTAGCGGCACTGATGCTCGCAGCGCTCTTGATCGCATCGATCGCGAAACCAACCGACTCAACGAACTCATCCAGAGATTGTTGACCATTGCCCGCCTCGAAGCTGGCGATGACTCCATCGAGAAGAGTCCCGTTCATCTGGAACAGATCATCCATGAAATTGCCAAGGATGCTGCTTTTGAAGCCCAAAGCCGCCATTGCCAAGTCGAAGCCACCGTCGTGGATGACTGCGTAGTTATGGGAAGCCCAAGCTTATTGCACAGCGCCATCGAGAATGTTGTCCGCAATGCCATCCGCTATACGGAGGAGGGCACGAGCGTGGAGGTGCGCCTGGAGCAGGGCGTGAGCTTGCCGAACACGGGATCCCAAAGCGTGGGTCCACAGAACGTTGGACTACAGAAAGTTGAACTTCAGAACAACGACTTGGGCCGTCCTGAAGCAGTCGTGCGAGTGACCGACTCCGGCCCCGGCGTGCCCGAGGACGCGTTGGACAAATTGTTCCGCCCGTTTTACCGCATCGACGATGCCCGCGGACGTCAAACCGGTGGCGTGGGTCTGGGTTTGGCAATTACGGATCGCGCCGTGCGCCTGCACGGCGGCACGATCCGAGTCTCGAATCGTCCTCAAGGCGGTTTGATGGTTGAGATTCGCCTACCACTTTCCTCCGCGGACAAAGAAGATATCATCGATCCGCGAACTGTGACCATCCTGTCGTGAGAGCCTAGTTGAAGCCTTATCCCGGGTGAACCTTGGCTCGAGATTGCAAACCAGCCCTAACGATGCAGCACGGTCTTGAGCAGTGTTTCTACGCCGTTCCAAGTGATCTGCACTCCGATGCAAAGGAGCACAAAGGCAATAATGCGCAGGATCCCGTGCGCCGTAGGCGGTGAGATTCGTTCGGTGATTTTTGGAGCGTACCGATAACATAGATAAACGGTCAGGCTCAACGCCACTAAAGCCACCAGGATTCCCAGGTGAGCTACGACATTCGCCAGCACACTCGACTTCACCGAAGCGTGTGCGGTCAAAGTCAACATGACCACGATGCAGCCCGGGCCGACGGTTACCGGGAACGTAAGCGGGTAGAAAACCTGCTGCTCCACCGATGAAAAGTTCACTGCCCCCACCGCTGTGCGATCGGGATTGCTCTCGGTTTCCTGTTGGTTGAGGAGGCTCCATCCCATGCTGGCGAGCACCAGTCCTCCGGCAACCTGCACGACGGGAAGCGAGATCCCGAAAAATTCCAGCAGCCCGGTTCCTATCACTTCGATGACCAGCATGAAAACGGTCGTGCTGATGGCAATTTTCTTCGCCAGATCGCGGTAAACGGAGGCGGGGGCATCTCCTACAAAGCCGAGGAACACGAGCGCCGATCCCAGCGGGTTAATCACCGGCAGGAGCGCGCTGAACCCAATCGCGAAGAACTTGAACAGCAGCAGCACCATCGCCATATGGAAAAACAGCATAGCACCTGCCTCCGCCTCTCTTTGCTCTTCTTCTCGAAGTCGCCCTGCCAGGGATAGAACAGAGTCGACGGGGGGACATGAATGTTATGTTTCACCAGGCATTTTTACGGGTATAATTCGGCGATTTCGTGGAGTTGATCGTAGCCGCATCGGAGGCTCAATGCTTCTATCGCTCGACACCCGGGAGGTTGGTCGCGTGACCATCGTCCGCTGCAACGGGAGGATTGTCGCAGGCAGCGAGAGCGAGTCTCTGCGCGCACACGTTGCCTGGTTGTTGCGCGACCGCCGCGCCATCGTCCTGCACTTGGGCGATGTCGGGTTCGTTGACAGCAGCGGCCTCGGTACCATAGTTCGCAGCCTCACCAGCACTCGCCAGGTGCAGGGCGAGCTGAAGCTCTGCGATGTTCCCGCGCATTTATGCAGGGTTCTGGAGGTGTCGCACCTGGCGAAACTGTTCGACACCCACGAGTCCGAGGAGAAAGCGGTGGCCGCTTTTTATCGCCCCGGAACTCGCGCCGAGGCAGCTATCCCTACCGGCCCGATCATCTTGTGCCTCGATTGCAATGCCGATGTCCTCGCCTACATGCGTGAACTGCTATGCCGCTCCGGATATCAAGTTCACACTAGCAGCCGGCTGAGCGACGCTCTGATCCTGATGCGCGTCACTCATTTTGATCTTCTGCTGGCAGGTCCCGGCATGGCCGCATCCCCGGCGACTCATCAAGCCTTCCAGGCGGCCTGCGCCAAAGTACCGGTAATCGAACTGGGCACAGATTTCTCCACCCGCGACGCAGGTGAAGCGGGCGCGGGGTTGCTCGAGATGATCCAGGCTCGTATCAGCCCGAAGACCGCATGATGCGGGAGAACCGCCTGGCAAGATCCTGTCCACGACCTCCAACTGAAGCAACTTTTCGTCGCAGCGGCGGTTCCAATTCAGGGTAAGAAGTTTGCGCTTCCGGTATACTCCTTGATACACGAATAGGGAATCCTTGATCTCCAAGCGTATGCCGCGAACGTTTTCTGTCCGGGTCCGTGAGATCTTGAATCGAACTGGGAGAAAGAATGGGGATGAAGTTTCGCTTCCTGCAGCATGTGTTACTGCCGGTTTTGCTTGTCTGCTTGATGGCTTGTGGCGGAAATAATTCCGCGGTGAACACCGGGGGCGCTGGCCTTCTCTTCGTGACTGCGCAGGCCAACACCACCATCTCTGCCTTCGTGGTGAATCTCACTAACGGCGCGCTGAGTTCGAACGGAAACAGCGTCGGAACCGGCGCTGGTCCTTCAGCCATCGCCATTACGCCCTCGATTAGCGCGTTGTTCGTGGCGAATAGCGGTGCCAATAGCGTTTCGACGTACACCATCAGTTCCTTCGGCGGGCTGGTGGCGGTCAGCGGAACTACGACCGTCGGAACCACACCCATGGGCCTCGCCGTCGATCCCGCCGGCAAGTTTTTGTTCGTGGCCAATCAGGGGTCAAGCAACGTCTCGGTATTTTCGATCAATGGCACTGCTCTTACCCCGGTGCCCGGTTCTCCCTTTACCACAGTTCCAGTCGGCCTTTCGTACCCAAACGGCACCCTTCCGACGGCGGTTGCGGTAAGCAATTCGGGAAATTTCCTGTACGTCGCGAACCAACTGGCGAATTTCGTCTCGGCTTTTGCGATCAATTCCACTACCGGCGCACTGACTCCGCTTGGAGTGCCTTATTACAGCGAGCCACTCGGGACCTCGCCGTCAGGCCTTGGCATTCAGCCCAACGGAGGCTTTCTCTATGTCATGAATGCCGGCTCCAACTCCAACAACATCTCAGTGTTTGCGATTTGCGACGTCGTGGTCTCCAGTTGCACCAACCCGAATACGCCGGATGGCACGCTGACCGAGGTATCAGGTTCCCCGTTTCCAGCGGGCCTTGGGCCGGTCGCTATCACCTTCGACCCAAATTTTATCTTCGCTTATGTAGTCGATAAGGGATCGAACACGGTCTCTCAATATTCATACGGCACGGGAAACGGCGTTCTGACGCCGCTTTCGCCTGCAACTATTTCCACCGGCTTAACTCCAGTGTCGATCGCACTTCGCGTCGGAGCCACAGGATCGAACATAGGAAACACGACAACCAATCCGACGGACTGGGTTTACGTGGCGAATAGCGGTGCAGGCACGATCTCGATTTATACCCTCAGCACGACCACCGGGCTTTTGAACGTCTCTGGTATGCCCTACACGACCTTCGGACAAACCTCAGCCTTGGCCGCGAGGTGATGCGGACGCTCGCCGAAAGCCCCGACAGATCCTAAGTCGGAACTTTCAGGACCAGATATCCGCCCACCAGCGCGAAGATCAGATCGGGCGACCAAGCCGCCAGGACCGGCGGCAACTGGCTGATGTTTCCCATCGCTTCGAAAAGCCCGGCTACCGTCCAATAGACGACCGCAATTCCCACAGCCACGGCGACTCCGGCGATTGCGCCGCGCCGTCCTGCCGAAAGCGCAAACGGAATCGCGAGCACGGCCATGACCAGCGTTATGATCGGGAAGGCTAATTTCTTTTGCAGCTGAACCCTCAGCCGCACGACATCGAAGCCACTCTGTTGCAGGTCGCGAATATAGCGGCGCAGTTCCTCATAGTTCATTTCCGAGGACTGCTTCACTTCCTTCTTGAAGTAGGTGGGAGGTTCGCTGACAAAGGGGAACGTCGCCACTTCGAAGGTGCGATAGTCTTCGATGGCTGGCCCGCGCAAATCGCGCTCCCACCCCTTGGTGCAAACCCAGCGCTGCAGAGTTTCTTCCCAGTGCGCCCGCTCCG
Organism: Terriglobales bacterium; assembly: GCA_035601995.1. Lineage (GTDB taxonomy): Bacteria > Acidobacteriota > Terriglobia > Terriglobales > Acidobacteriaceae > JABDBE01. The sequence continues at coordinate 26,668 of DATNNE010000105.1, read as the reverse complement.
CGTAGATTCGTTTGGTCAACTGGAAAGTTGCAGGATCGAATTGGAAAACGGCAAGCCTGCCGAACTGATCGCGATCGGAATCGAACAACTCGTAGTAGTAAATATCGGAGTGCTGTCCGAAAATCCACTTCCGGTCCGGATTCAAATAGGTTTGCGCTGGCTTGCCTTTGATCTGGTTGCGCAGCGCGTCCTGGCGCTTGTTGGCGTGCGGCAAGTAAAACTGGTCGGCAAAGAAAAGGCCAGCAGCCAGTATGGCTGAAGCTACCAGCAGCGGCGTGACGATGCGGTAAATGCTCATCCCTGCCGTTTTGATTGCCGTGACTTCGTTGGAGCGCTGCATCACGCCCAAAGTAATCAGAACCGCCAGCAACATGCTCAAGGGCGTGATGTTGTAAACGAAGTAAGGCGAAACGTTCAGCAGGTACGCTCCCACCACCAGCGGCGAAATCTGATTGCGAAGAATGTCTCCCAGCAACTCAAAAAGGGTGAACACCAGCAGCAGCATCAGAAACGCAGCCACGACCATGGCCAGATTCATGCCGAAGTCGCGCAGCACGTAATCGTCCAGGATCATGGGGAAGCGGGCGCTGAAGACGCGGCGCCGAGTAGCGGCTCGCTGGAAAACATCTTCCGCACGGTGGCTGCGAAATGGCATTCCGGCGGCGTCGCGCATTCCTGCTCCAAAGGGATGCCAGAGTCGGCGTAGGGAAGAGATTTCAAAGGGCCGATGCTCCGCGCGCCAGAGCAGAAAAGCGCCGCCCAGGAAGAAGACGATATTCGCCAACCAAACCCCGAAGCCGGCCGACAGTCTCCCCTGCCGCGCCAGCGAAACTCCCACCAGGGATGCGGAGTAATACGCGAACACCAGCAGGATGGCGAGCACGAAGCCGGTCGATTTGCCGCCCTTCTTCGACGAGAGGCCAAGAGGAATTCCGACCAGCGCCAGCACCAGGCACGACGTGGGCAGCGCGAAGCGGCGATGGAACTCGATCAAGTACCAGCGGGCCAGAGCCGGATCTCTTTGATTGTGGGCCTGCCGCCAAAGATCCCAAGTATTCATTTGCGAGACCGGCACCAGGTCCTGTTCCTTCGCGCTGTCGGCTTGCGGCACAGGAATCGGGATGTCCGTCTGCTCGAAGGTAGAAATCTGATAGTGATCCGGAATCTTCGGATCGATCTCATGCGTCGAGCCATCGGTGAGGTGCAGGTGCAGAGTCTCCGGTCCCTCGCTCACCAGAATGCCCTGCTGCGCCAGCGTGATTCGCGGGGAAGATGGGACGCTGGTGTCCGCGATGAAGACGCCTTTCCAAATAGCTGCGCCTTGCGCGGCTTTCACGTTCTGGACGTAGAGCACGAGTCCGGGAAAGCCTTCGTAGAACACTCGCGGCTGCACTTCGAATGAAACTTGCGAAGACTTCAGGCGATCCTGCAAATGGACCATGGCGGCCTGGGACGCGGGTGCCAGGTAAATTCCGTTGCCCAGAGCTAGAATCCACGCGGCTACGGCAAAGATGGAAACGATGCGGAGAAAGCTCCAGACGCCAATGCCGCTAGCTCGCATGGCGGTGATCTCGCTGTCGGCCGCGAGCCGGCTCAGACCGATGAGAATCCCGACCAGCACGCCAGCCGGAATGCTGATGGTGAGCGTGACGGGAACAATGAAGAAGAAGACTTCGGCGACGCTGGGCAGCGGAGCGCTGTTGCGAACCACCAGTTCGAGGATTTGTCCCAGGTCGCGCGTGAACAGAACAAAGGTGAACACGGCCACGCCGATCAGAGCATGAGCCGTGACTTCGCGGAGGATGTAGCGGGTGAGGATCCGCATGGCCGGGAGCTAAAGCGAGTCTAGCACGGGCACGAGTGATGAGAATTTGACATGCGGAGAATTTGATTTTGGGAGAATCTGATTTCGGCGGAATTCGAGTTGGGGTGCCCCGTCCTTTGCGTTTTTTGCAAAGGGCGGGTGGTCGCGCAGTCATGCCGCCGGCGGACGCAACTTCATCTCCATGACCGCACAGTCATCCACTCGGACCAGTCCCGGTTCGCGGCAGAAGTAGTGACGAAAGCTGCTCCAGGCCCAGTGCTCGGGTGCGCTCACCAGTTCGCGCTTCACGGGGTTGCTATGCATGTAGCGCAACTTCTCCATTCGCTTGCCCTCGGTCCGCACGTTGAAGTCGTAGAAGCGAGGCTGCCAGATACGCGCTTCCGTGCCGTCTTGGACCGAGAGCCGCCGATCACCTTTGAGTGCGCTGCGAAGCTGGCGCCCAAAACGCTGCTTCAACACCTGCATCACGGTCGATGGAGTTCCCACCTGCGGTTCGCTGATCAGCATGTGGAAGTGCTCGGGCATGATCACGTATCCGAGTATCACGAAGCGATATCACTGGCGTGCCTCTTCCAGAATGCGGAGGAACAGATTTCTTTTCGAAGACGTTCCCAGGAGTTGCCTGCGCTGGTAGCAACTGCAGGTGATGAAGTGGAGATCTCCCGAACCGTAGTGTCGTTTTAGGCCCATCGGCATTAGGGAATTCTAAGGCTGACGGTTGATCAAGGGATGTGACGTTGCGCACACACCCGCCCTTTGCAAAAAGCGCAAAGGATGGGGCACCCCACACCTATTTATTGGTGGTCATAAAGGGTGGGCCACCCGCCGAGGGAACCGGGGCCAGGAGCCGTTCGGGGGAACGGCTTGGGTCTTAGCGCAGGGAGGGCTGCGCCCTTGATCAAGTTGTCAAAGATTCAACGATTATCTCTGAGATAACCTATGCGTCTATATGTTATCGCAAGTGATTAGGGCAAATCAAGAAGAAAGCGGAGGAAGCCGCGGTCGCGGTTTCAAATCGGGAATCTCGCGCCGACCCTCTCCGCAAAGGACGCGGAGAAGGATGGGCCGCCCGCCCAGCCCCCGCTCGATCAGGGCCTACTCTCTAGGCTTTTTTGGGACTCTTCCATGCGCTCGCGCGTCGATTCGTCTGATTCGTTCGCAATCGCGGTCTTTAGGCTCGGCGCGGCAGCCTTATCGCCAAGGGCTGCAATGCATTGACTCGTGTAACCTCGCACAGCGGAATCTGGATCTTGTAAGCTTGCCAGCAATGTATCGTGAATTCTTGGTACGAGCGAAGCTGGTACCACCTTAACTCTTGCCAGTAACAGGAGCGCGGAGACCTTATTCGAGGGATCGGTTGTCTTCCGTAAGATGTTCTCGACCGAAGGCAGACAACTAAGGTCGCCAGCATCGACCAGCCTTGATGCTGCGTCTAGGCGGCGACCTGCTGGCACCGATGCATCGTCACATGTATGCAAGAGTGCTTTGGTCCCGGCCGGAGAATTGAGCGATACTAGAGCCGTCGCCATATTGAACTTAACCAGTTGGTCTTTCTCCGCTTCCAGAGCTTTCACGATCAACGGCACAGAAGTTACATCTTTCATCTCAGCAAGTTCAGCGGCGGCCAAGCCTCTAATCTCTGGCCTATTGTCTTTCAGAGCTGACTGTAGGGCCAACTGTGTGACCGGAACTCCGTATTTCCTTAGCTCAGCCTGAATCGTTGGAGGCGCCTGGGCGATGCACGTACTGTCGCCAAGAATGACCGTCACCAAAACCGCGACCACCGAAAAATGGAGCATAGCCATACGCATGGTTTCACCTTCGTAATTTTACTGCTTTGTCGCGCTAACGTTCGTGACGGCCTGGCCGTTTACGGTGCCTTTCGTATATGTGTACGTAAGGGTAAACGTTCCGACTGTAGATCCGTTGCATGAATACGTTTGGGTAGCCTTTGCCACACAAGACTGGACCGAGGTTAGTCCCAAGACATTGATATTCACCAGGTTCCGGTGCGAGTCGTAAAAGTCATTTAAGACACTTGGGAAGTTGCTGCCCTCCCAAGACGCGGTCGAACCTATGACGAACGAGCTGCCATCGTCTAGCGTGATGGTAGGAAAGTTCGTGTATTGCTGGATGTTTGAAGGGCAAGAATTGGATGTCGGAGTAACAGTCTCAAGCAAAACAGCATTCGTGTAGTCCGTACCAGGTGGTCCGGCTTTCATTCTAGCCAAAATACCCACTCCGGTCAGCCATGTAGGATAATCGTAGTCTGGAAGTGACTTCGGGGTTATCTGATCAACGGTGACGCTAAGAGGACATGGTATGCACTGGGGCTGAAAGTGTTTTTTGGGGTTTATCCCTTCCACCAGCGAGGGCAGAGATTCCTTGCCGCCCCCTGCCCGCTATCACGAAGAAGACATCATAGGCCCAACGTCCGTCCCTTGACTCGCCATCCTTCGGATCCGGGTTGACGGCGTCCCTGTAGCGGAACTGGTTACCGAATTCATCGGTTCGCCTGGATTCCTTATACTTCAGTGCCAGGGAAAACACGCCCAACTCCGGCAGAGTGTGCAGTTCATTGGGCTGGGAGATGCCGTCGTGGTTCTCGTCGATCCAAAGCAGCAGATGCGAGAATATCGCATCTCGCTTGTCGATGATTCCGTCTCCGTTGCCGCCGTTCGCCGGCTCATCGAACTCCGCCAAAGCGCGGTAGCCGTTGCGGCAGGCACCGCCTCCGCCGGGGCACGGAGGCTGATCCGTAAAATTGCCGAAAAGCTCTTTGCCGTTGTCAATCTTTCCATTGCTGTTGCGATCCAGAGCTAGAAAGGCGTTGCGCGAGGTCTCTGCGGTCCAAGCGAGCTGAACGGGCTTTCCGTCCCCGCGAATGTCGAAGATGACACCGTCGGCTGCCGAGGTCAAATGAAACCCTTCGCCTGTGGTATCGATGATGATTGGCGAGCCCTCGTTGGGTACACAATCGCAGTCACTGTCACAGTGGTGCGTAATGAGATCGCAGGTTTCAATGCATTGGGTGCAGCCGCACTGAGCGTAGGCCGCTTCGCCAGACAATACGATGAGAAGAAGGGGGGACGAGGACGGCGAACTTACCAAGGGGCCAATCAGGCCGCAAGTGAACCATAGGCTCACCTCCTAAAGCCTCAGATTCCCCCTCGAAACTGAAGCAACGCGACCCTAAGCCCGTCAGTGCGACCTTGTCAAATGAAAGTTTGATTAATATCGGTCGCGCGAAAAAGGACGGTCGTCGCTGCCCGAGCCGCGACGGGAATCATCTGCTGCGCGCGTGGTCCTTAACGTGCTCTCTGATCCGACAAATGGCCTCGTTCTAGACCCCTCTTAGGCGAGGCAAGAAGGGCAGTCCTCCCGATGAAAGCTCTTACCGTGATGTGCGTGGACGATGACGCGGGGATTCGCGAACTCTACGGAGCCTTGCTCGGCCAAAATGGTTATGAAGTCATCGCCGCTAGCAGTGGCCGCCACGCACTTCACGTGTTTGAGTCCAAAGAAAAGGAGATTGACGCGGTCATTTTGGACTACGAAATGCCCGGAATGAACGGTTTAGAGCTGGCCACATGGCTGAAGCAGCGACATCCCACGCTGCCCGTGCTTATGATCTCGGGTTCGCATCCGGACCTGGAACAAATGGCCCCGTTCGTCGATGCCACTCTGGGAAAAGGCGGCCCATTACGGCATATTCTGGATCGCCTCCAACGCCTGCTGGCTGCCTGAAGTTGTCACTGTCGGTGACACTCTCGTGTCAAACCGGCACCATGACTGATGCCGAGGCGTCGGCGAAAATGCCGACTAGTCGGCTTTCAGGAACAGCGCCCCGAGCGGCGGCAAGGTCAGATTCAGGGAGAACGGTCGTCCGTGGACAGGCTCTTCCTCAGCCATAACACCGCCGGCATTGCCCATGCCGCTGCCTCCGTACTCCTTGCCATCGCTGTTCAGAAGTTCGCGCCAGTAGCCTCCGGCGGGAACGCCCAGGCGATAGTTGAGCCGCGGAATTGGGGTAAAGTTGCACACTATGACAATGTTCTGGTTGGGCGACCGGCTTTTGCGCAATAACGAGATCGTACTAGCGGCGCTGTCGTTGCAGTCAATCCATTCGAACCCTTTGGGATCGGTGTCGAAGTCGTGCAGGGCAGGCTCCTGCGCATAAAGCCGGTTCAACTGCTCCACCCAAGTCTGCAGTCCGTGGTGAACCGGATACCGCAGCACGTCCCATTCCAGGCTGCTGTCATGGGTCCACTCGCGCACTTGTCCGAACTCGTCTCCCATAAACAAAAGCTTTTTGCCCGGCTGCGCGAACATATAGCCGAAGAGCACCCGTAGATTAGCAAACTTCTGCCATTCGTCTCCCGGCATTTTCCCGATAAGGGAGCCCTTGCCATGGACAACTTCGTCATGCGAGAGAGGCAGCACGAAATTCTCCGTGAAGCTGTACAGCATACGGAAGGTGAGCTGGTTCTGATGGTATTTGCGATGGATGGGATCGTGGGAGAAGTATTGCAAAGTGTCGTGCATCCAACCCATATCCCACTTGAGGCCGAAGCCCAGGCCGCCGAGATAAATTGGCCGTGAAACCATGGGCCACGCTGTGGATTCCTCGGCGAAGGTCTGAATGCCGGGGTACTGCTTGTAGGCTTCGATGTTGAACTGGCGCAGGAAATCGATGGCCTCCAGATTCTCGCGACCGCCATACTTGTTAGGAAGCCACTCGCCCTCTTTGCGCGAGTAATCCAAATAAAGCATGGAAGCGACGGCGTCCACGCGCAGGCCGTCCACGTGATACTTGTCGAGCCAGAACATGGCACTCGAAAGTAGGAAGCTCCGGACTTCGTCGCGTCCATAATTAAAGATGAGCGTCTTCCAATCGGGATGAAATCCCTGGCGTGCATCGGAGTGCTCGAACAAATGTGTGCCATCAAAGTACGCCAGCCCATGCTCGTCGGCAGGGAAGTGCGATGGCACCCAATCGAGAATCACGGCAATTCCACGCTGATGCAGCGTGTCAACCAGATACATGAAATCCTGCGGCGTGCCATAGCGCGCGGTGGGAGCGAAATACCCGGTGGTTTGATATCCCCAGGAACCGTAGAAGGGATGCTCCATCACGGGCAGCAATTCGACGTGGGTGAAGTGCATGCGTTGGGCGTAGTCGGCTAGGCGAGGCGCTGCCTCACGATAGGTCAGCGGGCGATTATGTTCCTCGGGAACCCGCATCCACGAACCGAGATGGACTTCATAGATGGAAATCGGGGCATGCAGAGAACTTCTGACTTCCCGATTCTGCATCCAGTCATGATCGGACCATTGATATTCGAGATCCCACACGACGGAGGCGGTGCGCGGTGGTTCTTCATGCAGAACCCCGAACGGATCTGCCTTGTCGACTACGAATCCGTTGTGCCGTGAAACGATGTGAAACTTGTAAACCGAACCCTTGGGCACTCCGGGGATAAATCCCTCCCAAATGCCAGAATTCTCACGAACGCGCAGGGGATGGGAGAGCGGATCCCACCCATTGAAGCTGCCAATGACGGTTACGTCGCGGGCATTCGGAGCCCAGACGCTGAAACTCGCACCCGATTGGTCGCCGACCGAAGTAAGATGGGAACCCAACTTTTCGTACGCACGGTAATCGCGTCCTTGGTTGAAAAGATAAAGATCCTGCTCAGTCAAAAATCCCATTTCAGCGCGACCTCGGGCCACTGTTGGATTCGTCATTCGGGATCAGGGTTAGCCGAGCCTTGATTTTACGGAGCCTCGATTTACGGAGCCTCGATTAGTGTACCGGAATGAAACTGTTTGAGACGACAAGGCTCTTGCGAGCCGTTAATAGCCGACACACGCATGTTAGACTTCGAGGACGGCTCCGATCTTCTAGTTGAGCCTCAACGTTCAATGCCCGCTTTGCGCGTCATTATTCTCTGGCACCAGCATCAGCCTTTCTACAAAGATCTGGTAACGGGTGAGTACCGTCTGCCTTGGGTTCGCCTGCACGCCCTCAAAGATTACTACGGCATGGTCAAGGTGCTGGATGAATTTCCCAGTGTCCATCAGACTTTCAACCTCGTTCCGTCGCTGATCACGCAAATCCAGGACTACGTAGCCGGGACGGCGCATGATCCGTTTCTGAAGGTGGCGGCTAAGCCGGCGAAAGAACTCACCTCCCACGAACGCCGCTTTGCTCTGCAATACCTGTTTCAGGCGAATCCGGTGCACATGATTGGCCGTTATCCGCGCTACCATGAGCTTTGGGAGCGATTTCGTGGAGCCGGCGACTCCGCGGAGCGAGCCGAAAAATACTTTCAGGCGCAAGACTTCACCGATCTCCAAGTGCTCTCGCAAATTGCATGGTTTGATGAATTCTTCCTCGACGACCCCGACATCGCCGCGCTGATCAAGAAGGGTCGTGGATTCTCGCCCGAAGATCAGGCATTCGTGATTACCCGGCAGCGTGCTTTGGTTGGCGAGGTGCTTCCGGCGCATGCCAAGGCGGCGCAACAGGGAAGAATCGAAATCTCGACTTCGCCTTTCTATCATCCCATCCTGCCGCTGGTTTGCGACACCAAGATGGGCGCCGTTTCGACGCCGGGATTGCCCTTACCCCAAAATCGTTTCCTTCATCCAGAAGATGCGCGCGAACAACTCCAGCGGGGATTGGATTTGCATCAGCAAGTCTTCGGCGTGAAGCCGGTCGGCGTGTGGCCATCCGAGGGCAGCGTGTCAGAAGAGGTTCTGTCCATTGCGCAAAGCTTGGGTGTGAAGTGGATGGCAACCGACGAAGGCGTCCTGGGAAGAAGCCTTGGGATTAACTTTGGGCGCGATGGCGAAGGGCGTCTTTCGGCGCAGAACGCCGAGAAGCTGTATAACATCCATCGCTTCGAGAGCGGTTCGACCCAGATGCACCTGATCTTCCGCGACCACACGATCTCCGATCTTGTGGGATTTGTGTATTCGGGAATGCCTGCGCAGGACGCTGCCAACCATCTCATCCATAACATTAAGCAAGCGGCGCAACCAGTTCTCAATCAAGGGCGAGATGCGGTCGTTTCCGTTATCCTCGACGGTGAAAATGCCTGGGAATATTATCCGCGGTCAGGCCGCGAATTCCTGCGCCGCTTCTACGATACGCTCCAACGCGAACCCGGCCTTGAGGCGGTCACCGTGTCCGAGGCGATCGCACGGCATCGCGACTTCGGCAAGCTCACCTCTTTGGTTCCAGGCTCCTGGATCAACGCCAACTTCAACGTGTGGATCGGCGCTCCCGAGGACAACCGCTCCTGGGATTATCTCTACCACGCCCGTACCTTCTACGCCGCGAACGCATCGGGGGCGACTGAGGCACAGCGCAAACTGGCTCTCGAAGAACTGTTCATTGCCGAAGGCAGCGATTGGAACTGGTGGTACGGCCCCGAGCATCATTCCGCCAACGACCGCGAATTCGACGAACTCTACCGGAAGCATCTCTCCAACGTGTATCAGGCCCTCGGCGCAACAGCCCCCGCTTATCTGGCCCATCCAATTAGTGGCGTCGAAGCGAGGCCGCAGTTCACGCCCCAGACCCACTACATTCATCCCCACATCAACGGCGACATGGTCCGCTACTTCGAGTGGATGGGCGCGGCGATCCACACCGCCGATCAACGCGCCGGTGCCATGCACGGCAAGCAGTTTCTGGTCGATTGCGTTTACGCGGGAATCGATGACGGCAACATTTACGGACGCTTGGACTTTGTGGGTAAGCCTCCTCAAACTGATTTCGACCTGGTAGTCAATGTTGAGTCCTGGGCTGCGGATGGACAGCGCCCCCGGCGCGCGCTCCGAGCGGACGTGCGAGTCGAAGCCGGGAAGCTACGCTCATGGCAGGTAGGCTTTGTCGATGGCGAAAAACCTCTGGCGACCTCCGATAACCCTTCCGCCGACGTCAAATTAGCCTTGCTGCGAAACTTCGAGTTCAAGCTGCCACTGGCATGGTTACTGGCTAAGCCCGTGTCTTCGGCCGATGTCGCCGCTGGCGGAAAAACAATTACTCCCGCAGCGAGCCTGCTGCGCCTGCGCTTCAGCGTGTGGCAGAACCGTCTGCCCGTCGACGCGCTTCCCCTCGAAGGATGGATTGAGCTCCGCCTTCTCAGTGAAGAAGACCTGGCTGCGTTAGCGTTCTAGACCGCTTGCCAAGGTGCAGTCGAGAGCAAAGACAATCAACATGAAGCCCTGACTTTATTGCAGATCGGCCTTTTCTTTCCGGCCGATAACGGGCACCATTGCACGTAGAGGGGTCTTGGTTTGAAAAGGAGACAAAGCCATGACCGAGCCGTCTCAGGAAACGTCCCAAAAGGAACGAAGGAGACATCCCCGGAGCAAGGTGGCGATTCCCATTGAATTCAAGCCGGAAGGCGCAGCCGTCACCAGCCATGCCGAAACTGCCGATTTGAGTCTTTTTGGCTGTTACGTGGAGATGAGCTTTACGCTGCCCGTCGGAACCAAGATCGATCTTATATTGTGGGTCGAAGACGCCCGCTTGCCAACCAGGGCGTTAGTCGTAACCCGCCATCCGCAATTCGGGAACGGGATCGAATTTCTCGACATGTCTGAGGAAAACCGGGACAAGCTGGAGCAATTCTTGAAAACCTGTGAAATGCGATCAGAAGAAAAACCGGAAGCAAAGGCTTCCGGCTAACTGAGAAATGAAAACCATGAACTGAAAACTGCTTTCCTATTGTCCCGGGGTGGCAGCGGTCATCGCCAAGGGACGGCTCAATTCCATCACCAACTCAGTGCCCGCAGGCAGCGTGGCTGAGTTCTTCTTGCCCAGCCAATGCGCTACCGTCGCAGTCGCGCCCACCGCTCCGCCGATCAGAACGCCTTTGCCTCCGCCGATCAACCCTCCGACCAGCATGCCTCCGCCAGTTCCCATGCCAATTTGAGTTAGATCCTTGCCGTCGTACCCCTTGCCTTTGAACTGGCCTTCATCGTTGACGTCCGTGCCATTGCGCACGCTCGTATCGACCAGAGTGGCATTGAGCACATAGTGCTCGCCGCTCGGCAAAACCACGGACTCAGGAAAGATGGCAATCGTCGGCTTGCCTTGAATGCGTCGCGGTTCGCTCGCTTTGACCACGCGTCCCTGCACGGTGGCACCGATCGGAATCACCGGCTTTCCGTCGAGCAGGACTGCTTCCGTAACTCGGCCGGAAAATGGATCTCCGGTCGTGCTGGAAGTCGTCAGAGTGGTTTCCAGTTTCACTTTCATGGACGTGCCCGCAGGCAGCGAGATATCCTCTCCCACCGCAGCCACAACCAGCAAAAATATGCTAACCAGTACAAGCTTCTTCATTTCGCCTCCTGAGCGAATCAAATTTTGTCGGACTCAATCTTTTGCTGCGGTTCGGCAATCTCAGCCGGAGATCAACTTCTTAATCGCTTCCATAACTTGCTCGATCGGCGCTCGATCCGTCTGGTTCTCGCCGCGATAGATGTAACGCACCGTTCCGTTTCCATCGATGACCAGCGTCGCCGGATGCGCAATATTAATCGCGTCTTTCCCCAACCGGTGATAAAGCCCGTACGCCTTGGTTACCGCGCGGTCTTCATCCAGCAAAAACGGAAACAACAGCGGATGCTTCTCCAGAAACTTCACCGGCTTAAACATCCCGTCGCGCTTCTCGGCAGCAATAAAGACCACCTGCGCGCCAGCCTGTTCGAGTTCGTTTTTTACTGGCTCAAACTGGGCCATGCGTTTAACGCAGTTCGGTCACCACGTGCCGCGCAAGAATTCCAGAACCGCCGGCCCGCGCGCACGCAGAATTGAAAGCGAAAAATTTCCCTCCCGGTTTGCCGCCGCAAGCGAAAAATCCGGAGCCCGCGATCCGATTCCCAAAGTTTCGGTGCGATTCTGCATCTTGAATCGACTCTAAGGTAGGAGTGATTGGAGAACAAGAAGGGAATCGATACCCGAACCATCGTAGACACGGTTTCAAGTGTGGCGCGGGCGGTCGCGCCCGCGAACTTCGCGTGATCAGATAACAACGAGCTTCATTCCACAATGCGTCGCGCATCACAGAGCCGCCGAGCTCCCGTGATTTATAATCGCCAGTCTCACTCCGACCAACAAAGGACGCACTCATGCCTTCGAATATCGCTCACATCCACGCCCGTGAAGTTCTTGATTCACGCGGTAATCCGACGGTTGAAGCTGAAGTCATCCTGGGCAGCGGCTCTCACGGACGCGCCATCGTGCCCAGTGGCGCCTCCACCGGCGAACACGAAGCGGTCGAGCTGCGCGACGGCGACAAGCAGCGCTATCAGGGCAAGGGTGTGCTCAAAGCGGTCGCGAACGTGAATGGTGAGATCGCCGACGCGTTGGATGACTTCGACGCCGCCGACCAGCGCGCCCTCGATCAGAAGATGATCACGCTCGATGGCACGCCCAATAAAGGCCGCCTTGGGGCAAACGCTATTCTCGCCGTTTCCATGGCCGCGGCCCGGGCCGCCGCGTCCTACTTCGCGCTGCCGCTCTACCGCTATCTCGGCGGACCCGCCAACACACTTCCCGTGCCAATGATGAACATCCTCAACGGTGGCGCGCACGCCGACAACAACGTCGACTTCCAGGAATTCATGGTCATGCCGGTTGGCGCGAAATCGTTCTCCGAGGCGTTGCGCTGGGGCGTCGAAGTCTTTCACACCCTCAAGGGCGTGCTCAAGAAGCGCGGCTACAACACTGCCGTGGGCGACGAAGGCGGATTCGCGCCCTCAGTGAAGTCAAACGTCGAAGCCATCGAGGTCGTTCTCGAAGCCATCCAGCAAGCCGGATTCAAGCCCGGCGAACAGGTTGCCATCGCCATCGATCCCGCCGCCAGCGAGTTTTACAAAGACGGCAAATACATTTTCAAGAAGTCGGACAAGTCCGAGAAGAGTTCTGACGAAATGATCCGCTATTGGTCGAAGTGGGTGAAAGATTATCCAATCGTCTCGCTCGAAGACGGATTGTCCGAGGAAGACTGGGACGGTTGGCAGAATCTCACCAAAGAGTTGGGCGACAAAGTTCAGCTGGTGGCTGACGACATTTTCGTCACCAATATTCAGATCTTCGCGGAAGGCATCAAGAAGGGAATTGCCAATTCGATTCTGATCAAGCTCAACCAGATCGGCACCGTGAGCGAAACTCTGGACGCGATCGACCTCGGCCGCCGCAACGGATATACCTCGGTCATCTCGCACCGCTCCGGCGAAACCGAAGATACCTTCATCGCCGACCTGGCCGTGGCCACAGGAGCTGGACAGATAAAGACCGGCTCCGCGTCGAGAACCGACCGCATCGCAAAGTACAACCAACTGTTGCGCATCGAAGAAGAGTTAGGAGATTCGGCGAGATTCCTAGGGCTGAAGGCGCTGAATTATAGACTTTGAGATGTCTAACCCCAGCTGGAATGGGCAGTCCTATCTTCGAGTGCGCGGCAAGATATAATCCAGAGAGGTATGGCGGAAACCGAAATCTTCTTCTCGGTCAAGAAGTCTCGCGATGGGGGCTATGAAGCCCGAGCCCTTGGCCATTCCATTTTCACACAAGCGCAAACGATGTTTGAGTTGAGAGCCAATGTGACGGAGGCGGTCGCCTGTCATTTTGGCGATAGCAGGGCCTCTGCTCCGATTCGCTTGGTGAAGGTGCGGGCCAAGGGACGCATTCTCGGCTCAGCCAAGGGCGAATTCACCGTGCCGGATGATTTTAACGATCCGCTTCCCAAAGATGTCGAAGACCTTTTCTGGAAATAACAGCGTTTTTGGAACACTTCATGAAGGACCCAAGATTCCTTTACATGCGCGTTGAGCGCTGCGATTCTGGTGCTCGATTCTTGAGTGAAAACGAGAAGAGCTTATGAAACATCATCGCGCTTCCCTTGCTATCATCCTTTTCGTAGCGACCACGGCCTTCGCCCAACAAGCCGCGACTCTCCCAGGTGATGCCCCCGCCAGCAAAGAAGACATCCAGCACCTGTTTGATGTAATGCAGATTCATCAGCAAATGCGTCAGGTGATGGATGCGCTGATGAAACAGCAGAGCGCCATGATCCACGAGACTCTGAAAAAGCGTTACCCACAGTCTTCCGCGGACCGAATCGCCCGGGCCGACCAACTGATCGCAGAAACCATGAAGGACATGCCCATGGACGCCATGCTCGACGACATGATCCCAATTTACCAACGGCACTTTTCCAAGACTGACATCGACGCCATGAGCACCTTCTACGCGTCCCCAACCGGCCAGAAAATGATGCGCGAGATGCCAGTCTTGACCTCCGAGGCGATGCAGGCTTCCTACGTGCGTATGCAAAAGCAGATGGACGCGATCACGCAAAAGGCCGAGCAAATCGTGAAGGAAGATCAGGAACAGCCGAAGAGCGCGCCAACGACACCGCCATCCCAGCAAAAGAATTAGTATGGCTGTGTTTCTTTTCGATCGTGAAAACGCGGCGCGCGAAAGAATTCAGATCCGCGTTCATCCGCGCAAATCCGTGGCGGTTTTTACGGTGTTTAGCTAAGAGCTAGAAGCTAACAGCTAGGAGCTGACTTGCGTCCCAAACCTCTCGTCCTCGTAATTCTCGACGGCTGGGGCTATCGCGCCGAGACCAAAGCCAACGCCATCGCCCTCGCCCGCAAGCCGAACTACGACCGCCTTCTGCGCGAGTATCCCAACACATTGATCCAGACCAGCGGCCCGTATGTCGGCCTGCCCGACGGTCAAATGGGCAACAGCGAGGTGGGCCACCTGAACATCGGCGCCGGACGCATCGTGCAAATGGATAGCACGCGCATCGAGCTCATGATCCAGAACCGCGAGTTCTTTTCCGACCCGGTCTTGCTCGCCGCCATAAAAAACGCCCGCACCGGTGGCCGCCGTCTTCACCTGTTCGGCTTGCTCTCCGACGGCGGCGTTCACTCCTATCAGACACATCTCTACGCGCTGCTCCGTATGGCCAAGCAAAATGGGGCCGATCGCGTCTTCGTACATGCCTTCATGGACGGCCGCGATACTTTGCCCACCAACGGAGCCGGCTACCTCGAACAACTCCAGCAGAAGATGCGCGAATACAACACCGGGAAGATCGCCACCGTGAGCGGCCGCTACTACGCCATGGACCGCGACCGCCGCTGGGAGCGCATTGCCAAAGCTTTCAACGCCATGGTCTACGGCAACGGCGACGCCGCGAAGTACGTCGACCCAGTGCAGGGCGTGAAAGAGTCCTACAACAAAGGAGTCACCGACGAATTCATCGTCCCCTTCGTCTGCGTCGACAACAAAGGCGAACCGCTCGCCACTATTCGCGACGAAGACTCCTGCATCTGTTTCAATTTCCGCGCCGACCGCGTCCGCCAGATTACTCGGGCCCTCACTCGCAACAGCGGCCTCAACGAAAAAGCCGGACGCGATCTCCCCGGTGCCGACGATCTCGACGCCACTATCCCGCGCGACCGTGTCCCGAAAAATCTGCACTATGTTTGCATGACTCGGTACGACAAACAATTCAGCTTGCCCGTCGTCATCCCGCCTGAGTCGATGAACAACATTCTCGCCAATGTCATGGGCCAGATGAATCTCCGCAACCTGCGCGTCGCGGAAACGGAAAAGTACGCCCACGTCACCTACTTCTTCAACGGAGGCGTCGAACAACCGTTCCCCGGCGAAGAACGCCTTCTTGTACCGTCGCCCAAAGTCGCCACCTACGATCTGAAACCGGAGATGAGCGCCGCCGGTATCGCCGATGCCGTGGTCAAAGCGGTCGAAGACGGAACCTTCGACGTGATTATCGTGAACTTCGCCAACGCCGATATGGTCGGACACTCCGGCAAAATCGAACCTACAGTAAAAGCTGTAGAAACCGTGGACGCCTGTCTCGGCCGCATCGAGCCCGCAGTCCGCGCCAAAGGCGGTGCCATGCTCATCACCGCCGACCACGGCAACGCCGAAATGCTGATCGATCCCGTAACCGGTGGTCCGCATACCGCCCACACCACCAATCCCGTCCCTTTCATCGTGATCTCCGAAAACAGTAAGCAGTTCACGCTTAAGCCCGGAGGGTCGCTACGCGACATTTCGCCGACGATCTTAGGCATGCTGCAAATCGACCAACCAAAAGAGATGACAGGACAGGATCTGCGGCGAATGCAAGTGTAGGCGCGGGCGTCCTCGCCGTGCTCCGCGGTTGGATACTCGTACTCGTCAAGAGTGCAAAACCTTTCATCTTGACCTCCATCTCAACCAAGACGATAATGGGCCGCCTCAATCACTTCGCGACTCTCCGGCACTGTCGCGCGGTAGGCAGCGGTCTTCAGCCCAGTCGTGGCCAGTGCCCAAACTTGGTTTTGAGGGGGCTCCATTCGATTGCGATTTCCTGCCCCAGTTCGCGTTGGCGGCAGAAGAGTCACAACAACTTTCTCTAGGAGGAGAAACCAGTGAAAAGGTCCATTCTCGGTGTAGTGCTAGTTCTCACGTTCGTAGCCGTAGGTATCGCGTCGGCGCCAAAGTTAACCTTCACGTTTTCCGATGTTAAAGCTAACAAGACTGCGCTCGAGACTGACACTTACGCGGTCAACAACAGCGGAGTCATCGCCGGAGACTATGTGGACTCCTCCGGTGTTCAACACGGCATGATTCTCGCCGGCAAAAAGCTCACTACGATTAACGATAGGGCTTGCGAAGCGATTGCGGGAACCGGTGGAATCTCCTTCTTCGGCGTCAACAGCGCGGGCACTGCCGTTGGCTGGTGCACGAGCGCTAAGACCGGCTTGGACGAAGGGCTTCAGTATTCGGGCGGGAAGATTACCGTGATCAATTATCCGAAGTCAAATGGCACCCAGCTCAGCGGGATCAATGACAAAGGCGAAATAGTGGGCCTCTATCTCGACTCCAGCAACGCTTCGCACGGGTTCTCACTGACTGGCAAGAAGTTCACCAGCATTGACGTAAAGGGCGACACCAACACCGTAGCCTGGGGCATCAATAATGCTGGCCAGATCACTGTCTACGCAACGAACTCGGCTGGCGCTTTCGATTCCTACCTCTTAACCGGAAAGAAATTCAAGAAGATCGACAACCCCAAGGCGGGCAAAACCTCAGGCCTGGGCACCATCGTCCACACTCCTTCGCCGACCGGCGGCGACATCGACGGCACCTACTATAATACTGCGGGTACCGAAATGGGCTGGCTCCTTCACGAAGGCAAATACTACGATGTCGTGGATCCGGGGGGAACTACGCGTGCCGACGGTCTCAACGACAAGTCTGAACTGGTAGGACGTTACGGCTCCGGTTCGTTCGGCGGTACTGGTTTCAAAGCAACCTACAAGTAATATCTCTGCGCCTCGCCGCCTCAAACTCACTCGGGCTTGAGGCGGCCGGGCCGCCGAGTATCGAGCATCGAGCTCCCTCAATTACCCTCAACGGCCGGCAGCCTTTTGCTTCGCCAGGTAATTGTTAATCGCGGTGCCCCATTCTTTTCCGCTGTCCCGGTCCGCGTCCTCCATTTCCTTCACGCGCTGGTTGGCGTCGGGATTCAACGCAGTCCGCTCATACGCAACATTCACCTTCGTATTCTCCGCGTCCGGCTCCGAGAAGCGAACGTCAATCAGCACCACCATCGTCTCCGGAATAAAGTACGCGTATTGAAAATGGCGGGCGGACGTGTCGAAGGCCGTGTTGATCCAAACTGCGTGATGATGGCCGTGGCGGATGGTGAACACCGCGCCCTGGGTGTCCTGCGCGGGTTGCGGATACAAGAATTGCGGATCCCAATGTCCGCCCGCCCAAGCGCGCTCGCCCTCCGGTCCAAACAAAGGTGCCGCCACCTGATAAGGCGCGTGAACCGTGAATTCGAATTCGTTGCGCACATGCAGCACCGGCCCGCTCGACGCTCCCCGGTAGTGAAGGTGATAAAGCAATGCCCCCACCGCCAACGCTCCCACGGCCAGCACGATCACCATGATTGTCTTCACCGTCTGCGCTCCTTTAATTGATGGCTGTCGGACGCCTTCAACGTCATCCCATAAATCTTCTTGAACTGTTCGATCTCCTTCAGCGTCTCCGCGGAAAACGGCGCTTTCCCCTCGAAGGCATGCAGCACCACACCTTCCAATAGGTCGCCAAGAGACATATCTTTCAACTCGGCCACTGCCTTCAGCACTTTCAACATCCGTTTTTCCAGCCGCACGCCGGTCTGTACGCGTTCGACTTCGACAAAGCCACTTGGTTCTTTTGGATGAGTCATGGGATAATATTACCACGGTACATAGGTACACAAAAGCGCATTGAAAGGTCTGCGCGCCCCAGCCGCCCTCAGCAGGCCGATTTGCGGTCCGCTAACTGCTCAGCGCAGACGATGGTGACTGGGAAGACCGCTGATCAGAGTAATAATCAGGAAAGTAACAATCGCGATGGACAACATCAGCAGGATGTCGGCGATTCCTCGCTTCAGCCAATGCATCCGCACCCTCCCCGAGCGAAACCAAATCTCGTGGAAGTAGAGGACCCAGAACGACACCGCAACGCAGAACAGAATCCCGCGGATGGTTGTGAACGAGAGATGCAAGGCGGTAATGATACACGAAGGCCTCAGGCTGGAAAATCTGCCGATTGGACAAAATCTTGTCAAGCCCCCGAACGTGAGCTTTTTCCCGCAAGCCATTGATTACATTCATAAAATAATTCTTCAAATCATGTCATAGTTACCTTTCAGCTCTGATATTCTTAAATTAGCCTATTAATCTCCGAGAAATAGAAAAAAGGCGCAGGCTTCGGCTTGCGCCTTTCCATTTTTCACCCGACCAGACAATGCCAAAACGCAGCTCTCCGTCCCGGCGCCCCTCAGCGTCGGGCCCGAAGACTGCCCGCCAGCGCAAGCTCAACCCCAAGTGCCGGGGAGAGCTCTCGGAGCTAGCCTTCGCCCACAAAGCCGCGGCCCTCGGCTTCGGAGTCGCCAAACCCTACGGCGACAGCGAACGTTTTGACTTCATCCTGATCAGCCGCGACTGGCCCGAAGGCGACAAACTCTGGCGGGTACAGATCAAGAGCAGCGCCACGCTATTCCGGGGTTTCTACAACGTAAAGACTAACCGCGGTACCCCCGATGGTGCCGTCCCTTACCTGCCTAGCGAAGTGGATTTCGTGGTCGTCTACATTGTTCCCGACGATGTCTTTTTCATCTTCCCCATCCGGGAAACGCCTCTCTTTGTGAGGATCCGCCCGAAGCGCTCGCACCGACGTGGGCTGTACAAAGCCTACCGCGAGGCCTGGCACCTGCTGCGCCCGCCCAAGTAGCGTGCGAAATGTGTG
Source organism: Terriglobales bacterium (assembly GCA_035601995.1). Classification (GTDB taxonomy): domain Bacteria; phylum Acidobacteriota; class Terriglobia; order Terriglobales; family Acidobacteriaceae; genus JABDBE01. The sequence continues at coordinate 7,490 of DATNNE010000105.1, read as the reverse complement.
CTTGACAGCACCGCTGGCAGAGTTAGACTAAAGCGCTTCGCAGGCGGCGTTCAGTATCAAATTGCGGTTGATGGTTTGAAATTCCCCGCGGGGGCTGTCTGGATCTCGGGATACACTACTTCGCCTTCTCGAAGGCTCATGAGTAGGAGCCCATTCTCCTTGACCCAAGAGAAGGGTACGCTTTTTCGATATCGCTGACGGTAAGGGTCTGGGTAGGCTTTCAGCCAGGCCTCGAAGAAGACCGAGACTTGTTTGCCGGAGGCGTACCTGAGGTCGACGGAACGGAGATTGTCACGGTGATCAAAGAAGAGATGACCCCACCTCCATGTCGCGCGCTAGTTTAGCCTTTCCCGTATTTTTGTGATATTGGTATTCATATGCGCCACCGTTCTCGGCGGATTTCACCTCATGTTTGCTCAAGTCCACGCCTTTTGTTAGCTTCTTCCCGACGTCCTTGACTAGTATGGACGCGAGGACTTCCCAGTCGGATGAAAGAGCCTTGGCCACCGAATGAACCCCGCGGGCTCTGTATAAGCGAAGTTTTCCTTGAAGTGGCCCGTACATGTAAGCGTGAAAGAACATCAAGGCCTTTTCGAAATCAAGATCCGACGGCGCGCCGCTGCCTTTGGAAGCCAGACTTGATCGCGTTCGGCGTGGTGTGTCCATGAACGGTGCTACGATCAAACGGGAGCCGAAAGGAAAATTTTATCAAGCCTGCGCAGCTACGCTAGTGCCTCGGCGGTTCCTCTTTCTGACACACGGATAGGCATATGGCCGACGTTTTTTCTAAGTCTGAACGCAGCAGAATAATGCGGTCTGTTCGGTCCATGGGAACCGGAGCGGAGAATACATGCGAAGACTTGTTGCGTGCACTGAAGCTCCGATTTCGTAAACAGCCCTTGCACATGCCGGGGCGACCCGATTTCCTCTTAACTAGCTGTCGGCTAGTGCTATTTGTCCATGGTTGTTTTTGGCACGCACACGCACACTGCAAGAGTTCAGCACTGCCTAGCTCCAACCTGGACTATTGGACTCGTAAGATCGGGGCGAACCGGAGGCGCGACCGGAGGGTTCGCGATGCCCTTCGAAGAGACGGTTGGCGCACCGCTGTGATTTGGGAATGCAAACTTCGAAATAGGGAATTAATCGCGCGCCGTCTGTTGCGGTTGGTCAAAGAGGGCAGGCACCGGAAAAAGCTGCGATAAGACGTTTTCGGCGATCCACTCAATCACGGGAACGCAAACTCCGTCGCCGAAGCCAAATAACGCCTCGTTACGATCGACGTGAATGGGAAAGTTCGGACATCCTTGGAGCCGAGCGTACTCTCGAGGGCTCATCCACCTCATTCGTATCTTTCTCCTCCCGGCAACGAAAACAATCTGTTTGCTGCTTCCGCCTCGCGGGGTCCTGAGGCAACCCGCTAAACCATCTACCCGAATCTCGGATCTCGACCTACCGTTTCGAACCCTACGATAAATCGTGCCGACGGTTAGATCTGCCCGCTTTCGTAGTTTCGCTATTCGTTCCAAGTGACTAGGATCCATTTCGGCCAAGTGCTTGTCCACAAGTACATCACCCCACCAGTCCTGATCGTCGTCAAGGTCGATCTGAGAGTGCAGGGAGCGGTTCTCCGGTGGCAATGGCGGTAAGCTTAGTGGAACCCAGCCCGTCTGAAGTGGTGCTTCCTCTAAAGCTCGTACCAGTTGGGCCGGACGAAGAGGGCTTCCCTCCCGTAAGGACCACTCATTCATGCCCCGACTGCGCAGGGGCGTAAGCAAATTTTTCAGGAAGCCTACAATGAAAAGTCGCGGACGACTCTGTGGAACGAAATGCTTCGCGTCTACGACGAAGGCATCGAGGCAATACCCCAGTCTAGACAGCGCGGTCAAAGCGAAACGAAAAAATTTGCCGTCGTGTGAGGAGAGGAATCCCCTTACGTTTTCTACAAGCACCGCGTTGGGAAGGCGATCCTGCGACTTCAGGTCTCTCAGCACCTTCACGAAGCCGTTAAACGATCCAGACTGCTCACCGTCAAACCCTTTTAGGTTGCCCGCGAGAGATAAATCGACACATGGAAACGATGCGCTCGCCAAGTCAGCCCGCTCAAGTGGGATCTTCTCGACAATCTTCTTTGTGTTCCATACGTCTTCCACGTGGTAGTGTGCGTCGCCGAAACAGGCTTGGTACATTCGACGTTTCTTCTCATCGATGTCGTTAGCGTAGATGCACTTCCAACCGTGGGGCTGGAGTCCGAGGTGGGTCAGACCTATTCCCGCAAAGAACTCCAGGAAGGTGTGCTCATCCGCGCCTCCCATTGGGAGGAAAGAAGGCTCGGATTTATAAGGCAGCGTAGCGCTTGCGGCTTCGGTCACGGTAGGCAATCAGGAGTTGCTGTAAAGAACTTACCATCCCCTTGCTGTGGGAATCCATACATTAGACGTCGCTGTTAGGGACTACATTACTGTTTGGGCACGCTTCCCATTTCCGTACCGCTGCCGGCCGCGTGGGTGGCTATGGCAAAGCGGCCCGCTGAAGTTGTGCCATTCGAGAACGGGCTGTCCCTTGCTCCGCCGTCCAACCACTCCTCAATCCGCCCCGGGCGGCTTTCTTGAGCTTGCGGAACTGATTGATCTCCACCTTGCCTTCGGGGAACACGGCTTCGATTTTCAACTGGCCTCCCATGGCTCGGATCATGGATTGCAGGGTGCTGATTTACACGAGCTACACACTCCCGAGGTCCCGTTTTCCGTGGATTACGGCAGCGACGATTACCTCTGCGGCCTCCACGCGATAGATGATCCGATAGCTGTAGGCGATCAACTCGCGCGAGTTTTAGTCGTCGAATTCCGGCACCTTGCGTCCTGCACGGGGGAATTTCTCAAGCGTACGCGTGAGTTCGATGATTCGTCGCACCACTGAGCCAGCGTAAAAAGGGGAATCCTAGGCAATGTAAGACGCGATCGCTTCCACATCCGCAAGCGCGCGTGGAGACCAGACTACTCGGTGAACCATTTGCCGAGACGCTTTTCCGCTTCTTCCTGGGAAAGCGTGCCGCTGCTGCGGGCCTCGTCCAGCCCGCGCTGCACCTTCTCCAGCACATAAAGGTGATACTGGATGTCCTCCAACGAACAGTTGTCGGGCAGCTTATGCAGCAGCGACTCAACTTGCTGTTTTCCGGTCATGGTGCGCTCCCACATAGAATAGCATTCCACTCACGGGTGGCCCAGCCTTCCGCGCCCTTTACGGAGGCTTAGCTCGATTCCGTTGTACACTCGTTGAGCTTCTGCCGGAGACGCCAAGGCGTGTCACTCATCGACATTCGGACGGTTGGCTTGAAACAGATACTTCTCATTGCAGCTCTGTTACTCAACGCGGCAACCGGACAGGCCTCGATCAAGCTCAAGGAGAGCTGGAAGAATCCGAACTATTCTCGGCGCCCGCTTAAAACCATCCTCGCCCTCGGCATGAGCAACAATCTCCAGAATCGTGCGGACTTCGAGGTTGCGCTCGCCGGGAAGATGGCTCGGCCCGGAATCACCACCATCGCCGGAACTGATATCCTGCTGCGTCCCACTGCGGGTCCGATCAACACGGTCTATCTCAAGGAGCAGATCGCGGCCTACAACATCGATGCCATCGTCGTGTGCCGCTTGATCAAAGTGAAAACCAGGGTTAGGGATGTGCCCGGCGAACCCTATCTTCTCCCCTACTACACCGACTTTTACGGTTACTACGAGGCCGTCGCTCCCATCGTCTACACACCCGATTATTTGGTGATAGAAAAAACGGTGCAGGTTGAAAGCAACGTTTACGCCGTCACCCCGACGGGCAGCACACTCATCTGGACTGGAACCAGCGACACTTTCGACCCTGGCTCTGCCCACCAGGTCATCAGCGGACTGGTTGAGCTCGTTGTAAAGGAATTGGAGAGGCTGGAAATCCTCCCCAAGCCCGCCAAGTAAAGCCATGGAAAAGAAAACGCCGCCGGTGAAGGCGGCGCGCAGTTTGGGACTTGCCAACGCTCAGTGGGTTACTCGGAACGGTACGTTGCTTGAGAGTGTGCCGTTGGGTGTCTTCACTTTCACTGGACCGGTCGTCGCGCCAGCGGGTACCTTGGCCGTGATCTCGGTTGCCGAGACTACCTTGAACGTGGCTGATTTGCCATTGAAGGTCACCGCTGTAGCGCCAGTCAGGTCCGTGCCCAGGATTTTGACCGCGGAAGCTGCTTTCCCGGCAGTGGGGAGAGTCTTCACAAAGGGACCCAGTCCCATCGACAGTTTGAATACCGTGCCAGAACCTCCGTCGCCCGCCGTAGTCGTCCCATAGAAGTTGCCGTCGGTGGCTTGCACCAACCCGCCCGCAGGGTCGTCACCGGTCGAACTGAAAAGGCTAACCAATGTGGTGAAGGTGCCGCCCGGCGTGATCTGGTAGAGCGTGCCTTTCTTGGACGATCCGCCATTCCCCGTGGTTCCGTAGAAATTGCCGTCCGTCCCCTGGACCAGCGAGGCGCTGTCCAAAGTCAGGTATCCATCCTTAACATCGAATCGATGGAGCGTTGTGAGGGTGCCTCCCGTGGTCACCTTGAAAATCGTGCCACAGCCACTTCCGCATTGCGTGAAAGGAGTTCCACCTTCGGCGGTCGTGCCATAGAACTCACCATCGCTGCCTTGCACCAGGCCGGATGCCGGATAGCCGCCGTCGGTACAGTTGGTGAAGACGCAGAAGTTGTAGAGAGTGGTCACCGTGCCGGCAGGCGTGACCTGGTAGAAAGTGCCCCAATCATTTGTCCCCGAGCTATGGTTGGTCGCGTAGAAATTGCCGTCGTTGCCCAGCGCCAATCCGCCGTAAGGATAAGCGCCGTCACCGCAGCCGGAAAAGCCACAGAAGCTGTGGGTGGTCGCGAAGCCGCCGGTTGAGGTAATCCTGAACACCGAGCCATTGCCGGCGGTTCCTCCACCTTCGGTGGTGCCGTAGAACTGTCCGTCGAGTCCTTGTACTAACTCGCCCTGGGGCAATTCGCCGTCCGCGCAGTTGGAGAGAGAACAGAATTGATAAAGCAGGGTGAAGGCGCCCTTCGGGGTAATCTTGAAGACCGTACCCCCGCCGGCTCCGCCCTGATGGGTGGTTCCATAAAAGTTGCCGTCGGTGCCGAGCACCAAGCCGCCGTCGGGATTCGAGCCGTCCGGGCATCCGGCCTGCGGACAGAAAGTGTACAGCACCTTCAACGTACCGCCGGTGCTTATCCGGAAGATTGTGCCGTGACTGTTTGTCCCGCCCGCGTAGCTAGTTCCGTAGAGATTCGCGTCGAGTCCTTGGACCAGCGGACCAGCCGATCCGTGGCCGTTGGTTCCGTTAAACTTCTTAAGCACGGTAAAGGTTTGTGCCGGCAACGCAACCGCCGATGCAACGCAAAGCGCGAAGAGGGCAGCGAGGCTCCTCCAGGTGTTTCGTGCTTTCATATTTTTATCCTCCATACACTGCTTTTCCCTGACATAGTGACGCGTCAAGCCTGGCTGTTTCATGTGTAGGTCGGAAATTCTACGCTCGCCCAAAATTTTGGCAAGCCCCAGTTTCCCGCAACTGCCTTATGAGGCTTCGCCTTTTATCTCGCAGCGAGTTTTTGCTTGGCCAATTCTGTATCGAACTCCTGCTCTTTTTCGGCTACGTACTTTTTGTAGCCGATTGGATCGACGAACGGGTTTGCGCTTCCGTCTTTCAAGAGCGGATATTTTTCCTCTAGCCCGAAGTAGCTGCCGTGGGCTCCGAGGAAAATGTCACATGGCAATGACTTCAAAACCGCCCACATCCGCACGTAGTCGTCGGCGATCTGCGGATAATTCTTGTTGTTGACGAGCTTGTAGCCTGGGTTGACATTGGGACTGCCAACGATCACGACGTTGTAGGTCTTACCGGCCTCGGTCACATGCATCCTCCACGTGGTGCAGCCTTTTGTGTGCCCCGGAGTAAGGTGTGCAACCAGCACCGTGTCACCGAGCCTCACTTCGTCGCCATCGTGCAACACGCGATCGACTTTGGTTGGCCGATAAAGAAACTCAGGCCGATTGCCATATTGAAAATCGAGCTTGCCGCCGGATTCGACCACCGGCACATCGGCATCCATCACCATGTACTTGGCGCCGGTCATCTCCTTGATCTTCGCGCTGCCCGCGGCGTGATCAAAATGCGCATGACTGATCAGCAGAATTTTTGTGTCCTTGAACTTGAAACCCAGCTTCTCGATGCTGGCCTGAATCATCGGTACATTGGCTTCCAAATCGCTGTTGATCAGGATGTTCCCCTGCGGCGTCGTGACTAAATAGTTCGCCAGCCCCTTGCTGCCTACGTAGTACAGGTTGCCCGCGATGTGAAACGGTGGGAACGGTTCGGTCCAGTCGGGCTCGGCTTGGGCGAACGCCCCTGTGACTCCCGCCAGCACGATGATGAATACGCCGAAAACGGTCTGATTGATTTGCCGCACGGGCCGAGTATAAGGCAAATCATCACCAGTTCAATGCTCTGTATGACAACGCTTGTTTGCTAACTCAGAACTAAAACTCTCGTTCTTTCCCGGTGCCTCTGTGTCTCTGTGGTGAACACGCTGTTCTTTACACCATTCCACCAACGTGTTAACCTCATAAACGTTACAAAACAATTGAAAAATTAGACAGGAGTGCACCAGGTTAGTGCTAGCCAGAGAGCAAAAGAAATCCCTCATCGACCAGTACGGCACCCATGCTACCGATACCGGTAGTCCGGAAGTTCAGATCGCTCTGTTGAGCGAACGTATTGGTTCATTGACGGAACACTTCAAGATGCACCAGAAAGACCATGGCTCGCGCCGCGGTCTTCTCATGCTGGTCAGCAAGCGGCGTCGCCTGCTCGACTATCTGAAGACCTACGATTCCAGCCGCTATAAGACGGTCGTCTCGAAACTCGGTCTCCGCAAGTAGTTACCGGAGAAAGAGTTCTCGTGCTTTCGCGCAATTCGAAAGCCGGCAGGCTAGGCGGAATCACTCTGCCGTCACGCGACGGCATGGGTCTCGGGCATTGGGTTTCCAATGAAACGCTGTGCGGAATGGTCCGTGCGGCTCCCGTCACTTACTGGCATCAGTTCTATCAGCGTGCATAATCCGAACGTCGGCACTGGAGTGCCCTCCTGCCCAGAAGGAATTACACATGAAACCAGATGTATCTGAAGTATCCGTACCCCTCACCGGCGGTAAACAACTCTCATTTGAAACTGGAAAATTGGCCAAACAGGCCCACGGATCCGTCGTAGTGCGGATCGGCGAAACCGTTGTGCTCGCCACCGCCACCTCCAATCCCGACCCGCGCGAAGGCATCGACTTTTTCCCCCTCACCGTGGATTACCGCGAATACACCTACGCTGGCGGACGCTTTCCCGGCGGTTTCATCAAGCGCGAAGGCCGTCCCAGTGAACGCGAAATTCTCACCAGCCGCCAGATCGATCGCCCCATCCGGCCGCTGTT
>DATNNE010000104.1:0-3867 GCA_035601995.1 Terriglobales bacterium | reverse complement strand
AGGCCCCCCCTCCTCCCGGTCTATTGGAATCACCGAGTTAGCGGAAAAGTTCGCGCAAATCCCCCCGCATCAATGACTTAGAGCCAAAATCCGTCAAACAAAGGAGTTGCGGCCGGTTCTTCGTCGGGCCGATGCCTTTCTTCGACGCGGATTTACAGCCTTTGCTTGGGCAATCTTCGAACAAAGTGAGAGTGCGGCGCAAGGTCAGATGTCACAAGGGGGCTGTGGATTTCTTGGCCTAGCCAACAACGCCAAGCCTCGCTCCCAGAGTAATGCGGCCAGCTAGGTATCCGGTTTCGCGGAGATCCAAACATGAGTCGATGCCGGCGACGGTCTCGAGTTGTATCATGCCAGTCAATCGCAGCGCGTGCGTTCCCTAACGCTATGGAGGCAACATGCGAACCAGCAAAACAGGTAAGGGAGGTAAGAAGCCGAAGAGTGTTTATTTGGAAATTAGTTTTTGGCGGGCAGCGAGCGGAAGCGGCATTTTCGTTACCACGAATGATCGCACGGCGCCTCATAAATTCAATGTGCTGGTGCGCTCCGACGGGTCTAAGCAAAGTGGGCATCCTGCCCTTTGGAAGCAGCTGGACAGGTACCTTAGGGCCAACGAAGCGTGACGGAAATACTGCTATGGCGGCACCGCGGCCCGGATTGGCATCCGGGCTTTTCTACTCTCTTGATAGTGCCCAATTATCTTGTCGAAATTCCCAGTCCAGTCTAAATTTCAAGGATTTTATTTCCTCGCTAAGTTCTCGCCAAACACGATGCATTTCGCCCGATTGATAGTGGTGTTGAATGACGTACCTCTCCAGCTCATCCCTACCTTCGGTCGCCAGTTGTAATTTTCTTGCAGTTTCTTCCCACACCATGCGCAATTCTCTCCGCGGCGCGCTCTGTCGCGCAAGATTAAAGTCAGTCTGCGCCCGCGCCCGACCCGGTCAGACGCAAAATGCGCCAGCAGGCCAAATCCCCCGCTGCGGCTGGAGCAACGTCGGTCGATACGGGGTCGCCGCGAAAGTTGGGTCTCCTGCCCGAGAGGGCTGCCCGTCCTTAGTTCTGCTCGCTGACTTCCGGCTTCTCATCCTTGCCGACAACTCTCTTCGAGGTGGTGATTTTGCGGGTTGTCGTCATTTTCGAGTGCTTTACCGCCCGAATATCGCCCTCAAGAATTTGTCCGTCCGATAGGAGGATTGGCTCCTTCGGGACCTCCGGAAACTGAATTACTCGTTTTAGGTTGGCGATGTTTGCCAAGGCCTTTCCTTCCTCAGTCTCTTCTTCTTTGGAGGGGACCGCTCGAAATTCCACCGCTAGCCCACGCTCAATCTGGCCGAATAGCCGATGTGTGTCTTGTCTAACTGCGTTAGACAGCTCATTTTTCCGCTCAGGGCTACCCTTGTACCCGACGAGGACAAGCTCGGTCGCCTCTTCAACGACCTCGTCTACGGTTGTCGTTATTTGTTCGTTCAATTCGTCAAGAGCCATTTTCTTAAGCCCATGTCGCTTAGTTCGGCTCTCATTTTTCTTATCTTTTCAATCTTCGTCCAGGCGTCCAGGAATTTGTTTACGATAGTTGCAAGAACGCTTATCAATGGTACGCTTGCGGCCAATGCGACTGTGGGTAGCGAGGACGCCAGCCCCTCCAATTCCACTTGTTCGGCTTGGCCGGTTAGTCCCTCGCTGAGATGCCCCATCAATCGGCTGATGAAACTCAGTTCTTTGGCAAATGTAGCGAGATGGTTATCAAAGATATCCCACGGGATCAGAAACGCAAGGCTGGCCGAGCCAGGCTCCAAGTCCGATGCTTTAATTCCAAGCTTTTCTAGGCTTTGGCGTGCCTGACGTACGGTTGTGAGGAACGACGACCGTTTCGTTGCAAGGTCCTGTACGAAATCTCGCGCAACCGCTGGCGTCATCGCGTTCTTTTCGACGGAGTTCCTGACCTTCTCGGCGATGGCTAGGTCAAAGAAAATTATCCCCCCCATATCGTTAATCTCTTCGAATTGGGACGGGGTGATCAGCAGATCTAGTTTGGTGGCCGCAGCCTCGAAGGAAGCAAGGGCGGTCGCTAGTGCTTGTTGGTATTGCGGCTGCGCCGGTTGGTCTACGAGTTCGTTCAATGCCTCTTTGATCGATTCCAGGGTCTTTTGCAGGTTGAGTTGGGTATCCAGCGTGTCGAGAAACTTGAGGATTTCCAGCAGCCTTTGTGAGGTCATAACCTACCTTGCGAACGGCGTAATGTTACCACGCACCGTGCTGCTCGTCCTTATTTTGCCGTACACCTTCCCAACTGAAGCTGCCCCGGTCTTCGCCGGTTTTGAAGGCCGTGGCCTCAGCGACGTTCCAGATTTAAATGAGAATTTTCGGAAGATTTCGGGCGCCGTGGATAATTCGGATCACTTGCAAAGGGCTCGTTCCCGGGGCGTAGACAATGAGGTAATTCGAATAGAGCTGCACAACCCAAAGCGAAGAGGCAATGAAGTTAAGTCCTTTCGGATTTGTCCGGCCAGCGGAGCATCGGCGAGCAGATCGCAGGCTCGAAAGATTGCGGCTTCAACGCGGTCGGCAGCCGCGGGGTTGTCGCGTGCGATGAAGCTCCAGATGTCGCCTAAGTCGTCCGATGCTTGGGGAGTGAACTGTTAACGACTCATTGCCGCTGTTGTTGGGAGGGACGCGCGCTCTTCAGCTTGCTGAGTTTGGAGCGGACTTCGTCGGCGCCAAGCAATTCTCCGCGCTGGGCGGAGGCGTAGCCTTCATCGATCTGCGATGCAATTTCGGCGCGGTGTGCGGCCAGCCAGGATTCCTGTTCGTGGAGCATCGAGACGGCATGCTCAACGAATTCATCAACCGTCTGGTAAGGGCCACGCTGAATGTCCTGACGAATCAGAGCTTCGAGTTCGGGGCGCAGGCGGATTTCCATATGGACATTCTACCTGCTGAATCCATGGGAAGGGCCGGTGAATTTATTATCTCGGGATGGGAAGTTAAAATCCCCACCCTCTCCACACAATCAGAATCAGCAACAGCACCAACGTCAACGGCTTTCACTGCATGCGGCGCTGCCTCCCACCCTTCGGCTCCGCTCAGGGCAGGCTTTTTCGCAAAGGACGCGAAAAATGGGGCACCCTTTGTTTGCCGGTGTCGGGGCTGTCAAAATCAAAATCAGAATCAACGTCAACGGCTTTCACTGCATGCCGCGTTACCTCCCACTTTTCGCAAAGGACGCGAAAAATGGGGCACCCTTTGTTTGGTGGTGTCGGATGTCAAAGTCAAAATTCCCGACCTCTCCATACAATCAGAATCAACAACAGCACCAACGTCAACGGCTTTCACCGCATGCGGCCTTGCCTCCCACTTTTCGCAAAGGATGCGAAAAATGGGGCACCCTTTGTTTGGTGGCGTCGGGACGGTTAAAGTCAAAATCCCGCCAGGTCCACACCCCGCGCGAGATCCCTCGACCCGCTGGTGAAAACGCGGGTCTTCGGGATGACGCCTCTTCTTAACACTTCTGTTTCTTGACACTACTGGGCACATCAGGGCAACAGCGTGGCGGCCAGGACCACTACGTCCGCGTTGTTTGGGAGCGTGATGGTTTCTACGGTTTTCGCTTTGTTTAGGACGAAGCGGTATTCGTAGAGGTTGAAGGTGCGATTGTCTTTGGTGCCGTTGGCGGAGTTGCGGTAGGCCATGATTACGCCTTCGGATTCGTGAGGATATTTTTGTGGCGTGAACCAGTCGCTGAGGCTTTGCGTGAATTTGGAAGTGGTGCCGTCGGTGTAGGTGACGGTGAAGGTTTGGGCGGCTTGATTGCCGTTGATGGCGGTGGCCAGGAGTTCGAGGCCGGAGAACTCGCCCGAGGGAAGAAGA
>DATNNE010000103.1:0-74274 GCA_035601995.1 Terriglobales bacterium | reverse complement strand
CAGGCTAGCGGCTAGCGTTTCTTGTCCGTTCTGAGCGTGGGCCGCGAACGTCCCAGGGTAATGCCTGGGGCATGAACGCGAATAAGCATGTAGTCTCTTGACCAGTAACATTTTCGGACGCGGGTTCGACTCCCGCCGCCTCCACCAGCACTGATTTAATTTGTCGGAGTAACCGAGGGCGACCTTGAGTAATTTATCGACCGAAATACCTCACTTGGCTGACTGATCGTCTGCCGTCTCCTCCTGCATATCTTCGGTCTTGTGCCAACTGGAGTTTGGGTTATATTCCTTCATGTTCTTGGCGAGGGTTTCGGTCTTCTTGCCGAGATCTTTCTCATACACCGCGCCATCCTGACCAACGATGAACGTCATCACGCCGGACGACCTATACTCCGCGGGGTAAGCTTCGAAGGCGAAACCCTCGGTCATTTTTCCGTTTACGATGTAATTTTTCGCGCCGCCTGGGCCATTCTTTCCCTGACGGGTCAGGATGCGGTAATAGTAGCCGCGGTAAGGAGTGGGAGCGCCGTTTTGGGTGGTCGGATAGCCCTCCGCCACAGCGGAGGCCACGAGGGGACCGATGGGGCTCTTGGGTTCGCCACCTGCGGCTTTCCAATAGAGGCCATCGTGCTGCCCTTCGTCACTGAAGATTTTCTGGGCATACTCGTTGTGCTGTGAAGCGTAGTACTCCTTTTCCGCCGCCACCAGCTCACGGCAGACAACAATGGTCGACACTTCATTCCTGCCAATCCGCCTGAATAAGATCTCTTTCTTGGCGGCATCCGTGTCGAAATACCACACGGTCCCCTTGTTCACGAGTGGAATGGGAGTGGGCCAATTCCTCGCGCCGATATACAAGGTAGTGGTTCCATCCGGTTCTCTGACCAGACGGTGCATTTCCTCATACTTCTTTACGAAATTGGCGCGGTTATTGCTGTCCTCGGTTTCGTCTCCCGACGAGACGATTTGCTTCTCGTCCGGACCCATGATCTCGAGCATCGCTTTTTCGTCATTATTCTGAGTAGCTACGAACAGTGCGTTGCTCGCTTCTTCCGCCGATGAAAACGTTTTCTGGCCCGGCTGTTGCGCCATGGAGCGAGTGGACAGGAACCCCGTCAAAAGGATCGCGAGCGCGGCGAACTTAGAAAGGGTGGCCCAGGGAAGATTGGTCCAGCGAAGATTGGCCCAGCGAAGATTGGCCCAAGGAAGTTTGTCGACTTTCAGCTTCGTTCGCCGCATATAGCTTCTCTCCATTTGCAAATTTACAAGCTGGTCTGGAACCCGAAGAAACTGCGATCACCGCCGCCCGCCACCGCCGCCACCGCCACCACGAGCTCCTCCGCCAGAAAATCCTCCGCCGCCGCGTGCTCCTCCGCCACCGAAGCTGGAGCTACCGCGTGACGAAAAGCTCCTGGCCTGTCCGCCATTGTCGTAGCCGCTGAAGGCGCCCGAGCGCACACCGCTCTGACCGCCGGGAGCAGCGTATCCTCGAGCCGCCTGCGTATTTCCGTTGAAAGGCCGGGTGGTTGCGCCGGGACGGTTGTAAACTCCGCCACGCCCGCCGATGTTCCCGTTGTTGCCGCGGGCTTGAACTCCGCCGCGCCCCCCGTAAGCTCCGCCGCGTCCTGCTCCGTAGAAATTGGTCCGGTTGTAAAATGTGGTGCTCCGCGAGTAGTACCGGCCACCGCCATAAATTGGATATCCACCACGCCAATTGAACCCCCAGCGAGGCCAGCCCCACCCATAACCGCCGAACCAGCCGATGCCAAAGCCAAATCCGAACGAGAGGTACGGACCGCCATACCAAATGCCTGGGTAGGGGTACCATCCTGGCCAAGGATAGACGGGCCCTCCGTAAACCAGCCACGGATTATATGCGGGGACGTAAACGACCGTGGGGCTAGCCGGTTGAATGATGATCGTCGAGCCTTGCGCGGTTACGGTTTGCTGCGGCGTCGTCTTCAGGTTGCCTGCGTCTTCGGCCCGCTTGCGCATTACCTGCACGGCGTCCATTACATCCTGTTGTTGGTTGTAGTAAGCGTCGCCCAGAGAGGACGTCCAGGAAAGGTTCTTATCCATATTTCCCAGAACCGATGGAAATGCAGTGAGCGCCTTGACGCTTGGGTCCCAAGGTTGCTGATCCACAGCTTTGGCCAAATCATCACCCTTTAAGTCAGGATTTGCCTGCAGCCAGCGGTCGGCCTCAACTACTTGTTCGGGAAAGGTAGACGCCGCCAGGATCTGCGCCACTAACGAATCCGGGTATAGTGCAATCGGTGCGACCAACTGCTGCAACTGAGCGGAAGTCTGCTGCGTGTAGGGCGGAGCTTGAGCCGACGAATCCGCACCTTGTTGTGTGGCCTGTGCTGGAGGCTGCGTGGCCTGGGGGTCTTGATAGGCCAACAGTTCCTCGGGCAAGGTCGCGAACAACAGACTCAACGACAACAGGGAAACCAAACTCGTCTTGCCCAAACCGGGCCTTGAGAATCCAGCTGCCGTTCCGAAAATGTTCATGTTCTTGACCCTCCTCTGCAAAACTCTACCTGACCCGTGCGTAAAGAGGCCAGACTTTACACTCCGCTACGATACGATGGCCCCCTAAAATGTTGGGCGAGCCTACACGCTTGTTCTTCTGGATAGTTAGACGCAGTAACTTGACGCGACGTTGCAGATTTGCACAACTGGCAAGAAGCAACGGTCCGCCGCGACGTGATGACGTATCCCACTTGAGACAGCCAGCTGTTATTGAAGGGTAAAAAGGCAGACAACTATCTGTCTGTTCAAAATTGACCACCTTTCGCAAGAATGCCCACGCGTGGCTTGCAATGCGAGAAGGATCGGGGAATACTATTGAATCACGGATAGAGCGGTGTGCCCCATCCTTTCCACGTTTCTTGCGGAACGGGGGGAAGGCCGAAGATCCAACCGCAAGGCTGTAACTTTCCTCTCCTCACGGCTTGCGACGTTTTCGTTGGAACGCTTGAGTCAAGCCGCTTCTACGCCGAGGCGGCCGAGGCCTTTGGCTCCGAAGTGACAAGCCATTCGAGGGTTGAGAACGGGAGGTAAACGCTGGGTGCGTCCATGTCATTCATGGCGCTGCCGGTAATCTCCCGCAAGGCGGCGATCACGTCGTCGCTGTCGAAGGCAAAACCGGTGTCGTCGGTGGCTGTGATAGTACCGCGAAACGCTCGGCTGAACAGAGAGACTTTCACGATCACACTTCGGCCTACCAGCTTTGCTTTATACGAAGATGGGCCAGATTGCGGCATGGTCAGAGGAACTCAATCCTCACAGCTGATGAATAGCAGCCTTTAGATTGCGGTCCGCGCCTTCGATTTGACAACGCCATTCACGGATTAAGTGTTACTCGGGTAATCGACTGACGAGACGCGGCCAGCCATCGTGTTCGGAGCCAAGGCCGTCTCCATCAGCCCGTGAAATGCGCGCCAATCGATTCGTCGTAAGGCGCGACAATTCAATTGTAGGAAGTCCCCCCAACCGCTATTATGCTTCCGATTCCGGGTTGTGCTTTACGTGGCGTGTCGTTGTCTATCAGTCATCCCCAAGAACTCGAAGGAGAATCACCGATGGACGTTTCCCAGGGTTTCGAAGTGTTCTTGTACGGAGTGTTGGTTCTTTTCGCGGTCGGGACGATCCTGAGCGGCTTGTTCCAGGTGAGAACTGCTGAGGCGGTCGTGATCCAGCGCATGGGGAAATTCCTTCGCGTTGCCAACGCGGGCATCAATTTCAAGTTGCCCTGGCTCGACCAGATTGCTGGCCGCATCGACTTGCGCGTCCAGCAACTCGCTCTCGATGTTGAAACCAAGACCAAAGACAACGTATTCGTAAAGATTCCTGTTTCCGTGCAGTATCACGTGATTCCCGAGAAAGTGTACGAAGCTTTCTATAAGCTGGCGAATCCCAAGCAGCAAATCTCTTCTTACGTGTTCAACGTGATTCTCGGGCATGTCCCCAAGATGATTCTGGACGACGCTTTCTTGCAACAATCGGACATTGCGATTGCCATCAAAGAGGGGTTGGACGATGTGATGAAGACGTACGGATATGCCATCGACCAGGCGCTGGTGACCGACATCGAGCCCGACGAGAAGGTAAAAGCCGCGATGAACGACATTAACGCGGCTCAGCGCGAACAAGTCGCGGCAACTGCCCGTGGCGAAGCCGAGAAAATCCTGAAGGTGAAGCAGGCCGAAGCGGAAGCCCAGAGCAAAGCTTTACAGGGCCAGGGCATCGCGAATCAGCGCAAGGCAATTATCGAAGGACTAAAAGAGTCTGTCGAGGCTTTCTCGAAGGCTGTCGAAGGATCGACACCGCACGACGTAATGATGCTGGTGCTCGTAACTCAATACTTGGACACCATGAAGGAAATTGGGGCCAACGACAAGAGCAACACTATATTCGTGTCGCATTCGCCGGCGGCTATGGGCGACCTGTTCCGCCAGATGCAGGAAGCGATCCTGATCGGACAGAAAGCAGCGTCCGTAAGCCAGTAAAATGCGCTACAATTTGCAACTGTTGCTGAGTACGCAAACGATTGTGTGGAAAACACGCGTTCAGTGATGCTCCCCTATCGTAGAGCGTGCAAGTCAGCCAACATCCGTCCGCCAGGAGGAAAAGTATGGCTACAGTTCTGAATATGGCTCCATCTGAAAATAAAGTCTCGAGCTTCGTTTCCCAAACCCGCAAGATGCTGATCAACGGCAAGTGGGTAGAAGCGGCATCCGGCAAGACCTTCGCTACGTACAACCCGGCAACTGGCGAGGTCCTTGCGCGCGTAGTTGAAGGCGATCGGGAAGACATCGACCGCGCAGTCAAGGCTGCCCGTGCAGCCTTTGCCGGCCGATGGTCGCAGCTGACTCCCTCTGAGCGCGGCCGCGCAATCTGGAAGCTCGCCGACTTGCTCGAAGAAAATCTCGAGGAGTTCGCAGAGTTGGAATCCCTGGACAATGGCAAACCCCTGAAAATCGCGCGCGTAGCCGATGTCCCCCTCGCCGTGGATTTATTCCGCTACATGGCGGGTTGGGCGACGAAGATTGAGGGGAACACCATTCCGATCTCCGTGCCTTATGCGCCGGGGGCGAAGTTTCTGGCTTACACTTTGCGCGAGCCGGTGGGTGTTGTCGGCCAGATTATTCCGTGGAATTTTCCTTTGCTGATGGCGGCCTGGAAGTTGGGTCCGGCGCTGGCTACGGGAAACACCGTTGTTCTTAAGCCGGCAGAGCAGACGCCGCTCACGGCGCTGCGTTTGGGTGAGTTGATCCAGGAAGCCGGGATTCCGGATGGTGTGGTGAACATCGTCCCGGGTTATGGCGAGACTGCTGGAGCCGCGTTGGCCGCACATCCTGGCGTGGATAAGGTCGCGTTCACCGGATCGACGGAAGTCGGCAAGCTGATTCTGCAGGCGGCCGCCGGCAATCTGAAGAAAGTTTCGTTGGAGTTGGGCGGCAAGTCTCCGAATGTTGTATTTGCCGATGTTGATCTTGATGCCGCGATTGCAGGAGCTGCCAGCGCCATCTTCTTCAATCATGGGCAGTGCTGCTGCGCGGGCTCGCGTCTCTATGTCGAGAAAAGTGTGTTCGACAAAGTCGTCGAAGGTGTGGCCGAGCACGCGAAGAAAATCAACGTGGGATCGGGGCAGGACGAGTCTACCGACATGGGCCCATTGGTCTCCGTCGAGCAACTGAACCGGGTTTGCGGATATCTTGAGTCAGGGTTCTCCGAAGGGGCCAAGGCGGTCGTCGGCGGAGGCCGGCACGGCGATAAAGGCTACTTCGTCAAGCCCACGGTTTTGGTGAACACGAACGAAAAGATGAAAGTTGTGCAGGAAGAGATTTTCGGGCCGGTGGTCTCGGCCATTCCGTTCAGCGATCCTGCCGAGCTGGTCACGCAAGCCAACGATTCCGTTTACGGCCTGGCTGCGGGAGTCTGGACGCGTGATATCCAGAAGGCGCATCGTCTGGCTTCGCAACTCCGTGCCGGCACCGTGTGGATTAACTGCTACAACATTTTCGACGCTGCCCTGCCCTTCGGCGGATACAAGCAGTCGGGATGGGGTCGCGAAATGGGTCACGAAGTGCTGGAGCAGTACACGGAAGTCAAGGCGGTTTGCACGGCGTTGTAGGCTATGACTCGGTAGCTTGTTTAGCTCGAGGCCACCACCCTTCGCGCAGAACGCGAAGAGTAGGGCACCCTCATCTATTTCAAGACCGACGGGACGGGCGGGGACGCCCGTCCTCCGTTTTTGGCGGGATCTTCGCTTCTCAGGCTTCGCTCGGCTTGGCGGCTCCGGGATCCGTAGCACTTTCGTGGAATTGACGCGCGAGATTTGCGTGCTACGCTTGTTGCATATTGTTTTCGAACACCGGTTTTTCCATCCACTCCTCCATCGTTTGCTCCGTTGCTCCGAAGTTCACGCACGCTGGGTTTAGTCTCGCTGCATTTTCAGAGTTAGGCGAGCGCAACACAGTGCGTAAGTAAGAGTCCCAGGCTGTCCGTTTTTAGACGGTATCAACAACAAAAGGAGGGTTGAAATTAATGGAGAGTAAGTACCGGGTACCCATCTTTGTTGCGGTAGAGAGATTGCAGGAAGCGTCGCAGCAAGCTGGCCTGACCGAAGACGATGTTGTCGGCCTGCTGGCTTCTGGATTGGATATTTGCGATGCAGTGACTTACGTCGAAGCTGTTCTATCGAACCGAGTGCATTGAGTGTGGGCCAGTCTGCAATCCTTCCCCGTTTGTCATCTAACGGCCCTTTTTGCGCTGAAATAAATCGAGCGATATTCCGATGTGATTTTAGAATTCTGCTGGAACGCACGGGCGCGGACGGCCGCGCCTAGATTAATCCTTTCGCGGGTACAATAGGTTCGACGAGGAAAACCTATGCCAGTCCCCCGCACTGCTCAGCCGGACCACGCACGCGCGACCATGGTTTCAACCGAGATTCCGCCAGTCCCGCTGACCATTGAAGGTTATAGTGTGCTTCATCAGATGATGCGGTTTCGGTGGTCCGCGTGGAGACTGCTGCGTCCGGCGCAGAAAGCCAAGATCGTCCACGAGGCAAGCGCTCTGCTGGCGAGGATGGAACAGAATCCATCGGGTCAGTCTGGGCTTTTTTCTTTGATCGGACATAAGGGCGATCTGATGTTTGTCCATTTCCGGCAATCGTTCGAGGAGTTGAATCAGGCGGAATTGCAGATGGCGCGTCTGCGGCTCAGCGATTATCTGGAGCCGACGACTTCGTATCTTTCGGTGATCGAGCTCGGTCTGTATGAGTCCACGATCAAGGTGTACAACGAATTGGCGGAGCAAGGCGTCGAGGCCCACTCGGAGGAATGGAACAGGGCCATCAAGGACACGCTAGAACGGCAGCGAGAAGCCATGCGGCCGCGGTTGTTTCCGGAACTGCCCAAGCATCGCTATCTTTGTTTTTATCCCATGGATCGGCGCCGCGGAGAAGATAAGAACTGGTACACGGTCCCCATCGAGGAGCGGGCGCGGCAGATGAACGAGCATGGTCTGGTGGGACGTCGGTATGCGGGCGAGGTGAGACAGATCATTACTGGATCGATTGGATTCGACGATTGGGAGTGGGGAGTAGATCTGTTTGCGGAAGATCCTTTGGTTTTCAAGAAGTTGATCTACGAAATGCGGTTTGATGAAGTGAGCGCGGTTTATGCTTTGTTCGGCACGTTTTATGTTGGCTTGCGATGCGGGTCGGGTGAGTTGGGGAAATTGTTGAGTGGGCAGGTGCCGAAAGGCTGATAAGGCAAAAACTTATCGCAGAGTTCGCGGAGAAGATCCGCGGAGGACGTGGCGAAAATCTGATCTGGAGACGCAATGGCTACACTTGGACTGGTTGAATACGGAGACGCAAGCCCCGAGGTGCGGGCGGTCTACGACGACATTATGGCTGTGCGGAAGACCGACTGGATCAACAATTTCTGGAAGGCCATTGCAAATGATCCCGTGACTCTGAAGCGGACTTGGGAAGATATCAAACAGATCATGGCGCCGGGAGCTCTCGATCCGTTGATCAAGGAGTTGATTTACGTCGCGGTCAGCGTTAGCAATCAGTGCGATTACTGCATTGCCTCTCACACCGTTTCGGCGAGAAAAAAAGGCATGACGGACGAGATGTTCAAAGAATTAATGGCGGTGGTGGGGATGGCGAATGAAACCAATCGGCTAAGCGCGGGCTATCAGGTGGAAGTCGACGAGCAGTTTAAACCTAGTCGTTAGTCGTTCGCCGTTTGTTTTTAGTCTGAGCTCGTTTCTTCTTTGGTTTGGTCGTTGTCTTCCCTTTCGCGAACTTTAATTCGTGTTGCTTCATATTCACGCGACGCCCGCGAAACGTCACCCCTTCGGACTCCAGGCGGAGTCGCTGTTCGATCGCTGAATCTCCGCGCAGTTTAATTTCGCCTCCAGCGCCCAGTACTCTTTGCCAGGGTAAATCGAAAGACCGGCGCAGGGCGGCGACAACTTGCCTGGCGGCTCCTGGATATCCGGCAGCGCGAGCGATAGCACCGTAGGTTGAAACTTTGCCGCGGGGGATCTTGCGGATCGTGGCCAGGATGCGGGCGTCCATCGTCATGTCAGTAGCGATGGCTCTTCTTAGCGGATCGCATCCCCGTTGAGATTAGAAAATTGCACGGTAGACAGACGCGGGCGGGGACGCCCGCGCCACATTGAACCTTACGCAGCCGCACCCTTGCGGAACGACTCGAGGGCTTTCTCCTCGCTATCGTAAACGTCAAAAATCGTGACCAGCTTGGTCACCTGCAGCAGGTCTCCCACGCGCTGGGTCAGATTGGCCAGCTTGATTGAGCCATCGTTGTTGCGGGCGGTGGTGTAAAGAGCGACCAGCGTGCCCAGGCCGCCGCTGTCGATGTAGGTCACGCCAGACAAATTAAGTACGACGCGCTTGCTCTGGGTGATCACCATTCTCACGGTGTCGCGCAGGTCCGCGGACTCTTCGCCAAAAACAATGCGGCCAGCGCAGTCGACGACCACAATGTCATCTACAGTTCGGACAGTCAGTTTTAGTTGCATGCACGTCCCCCTCGGCCAGAAAGGCAATACAGAAGCCTACTTGAGGAGTATCTTTTCCGCAAGCACTTCGTTGGAGCGAGCCAGTGGGCGCCAAAAGCCTTTCTGCGCTCGGCGGCCCGGACGGTGCGTCCGAGCTTACTTCATGCTTCTGACATCACGTATAATCGAGTTTCCACCTCATGAGCTACCAGGTTCTCGCGCGCAAATACCGTCCGCAAAACTTCTCCGACGTCATAGGGCAAGACCATGTTACGAGGACGCTGAAGAATGCCATTGAGCAGGGCCGTACCGCCCATGGATATATCTTCAGCGGGCACCGCGGCATCGGCAAGACCACGGTAGCCCGGATTTTAGCGATGGCGCTGAACTGCCGGTCTTCGATTCCGGCGGGGGATAAGCCGGTGACAGAACCGTGCGGAGTTTGTGAGTCGTGTACGGAGATTCGGGCGGGAAATTCAGTCGATGTGATCGAGATCGATGCAGCTACCAACCGCGGCATTGATGAGATCCGTGAGCTACGAGAGGCGGCGCGATATCGTCCAGCGCGCGACCGATTCAAGATTTACATCCTCGATGAAGCCCACCAGATCACGGATGCGGCCTTCAACGCCTTGCTGAAAACTTTGGAGGAACCACCCAGCCATGTGGTTTTCATGCTGGCTACAACTCAGCCCGAGGATATTCCCCAAACCATCCGCTCGCGCTGTCAGCATTTCAGTTTCCGGGCTGTGCGCTTCGAGGAGATTCTTGGACAGTTGAAAGACTTGGCGGGTAGGGAGAACGTCGAAGCTGATGAAGATGCGCTCGCCCTGTTGGCCGAGGCTGGGGATGGTTCGATACGCGACGCGCTTTCGATTTTGGATCAGGCTATTGCCTCTTGCGATGGGCGCCTCACTGCCGAGGCGGTGCGACAACTGGTCGGGGCCGCGCCTTCAACGGTGCTCGAAGAAGTCATGCAGGCGGTAGCCCGCAGTTCGAGTGAAGAAGTTTTGCGGCTGGTCGACAGGCTGATCAGCGAAGGCCACAGTCCGACTCATTTCGCGCGGCAGATGGTTCGATTTCTGCGCAACAGCGTGGTGGCCAAGGTTGCGGGTGGCGACTCTTCCCTGCTGCAGATCTCCGGCGATGAACGGGCGCGGGTAGCGCGCGTCGCCGAACTGTTCAGCGAAGAAGATCTAGCCCGGCATCTGCAAGTCATGTTGCGCACACACGGCGAACTTGGATATCGGCAGGAACAGCGTTTCCATCTGGAATTGGGCCTGCTGAAGATGAGCCATGCGCAACGATTGCTGCCGATTGAAGAGCTGCTGAGCGCGGCGGGCGTAGCCGGAGCGGGTCTTCCGAGAGCGGCTGGAAGGCCAACCGTCGTTCCCGAACCGAAGAAGTTGGAATCGGCTGCGCCGGCGCGTGCAAGTCAGGTTTCACCATTCGCGGCGGATTCGGCACGCAAGACCAGCTCGAAGCCTCAGCTCATGGCGGACGACACTCCGGCAGCAGGCGTGCCCGCGTTCTCGACCGGCAAGACGACGGCAAGTGTGGTGATGGGGGCGGCAGCCCCGGCAGCGGTCGCCGAGGCTCCGCCGGAAGCTTCTGGACCCGAAAGATTGCCGCAAAGGTCGCCGGAGTCTGATGATCTGCCTAACGCGCTGCGCGAGCCGGTGCTGAACGCTTTGGCTGGCGGCGGGCATCAAATGCTGGTTTCCATGTTGGAAGGCGGCGAATGGCGGATCGAAGGCAACGAGTTGGTGATCAAGGTAGTATCGTCGGCCACTTTGGTTGATATGACGTTGGGAGCTGACGCGAGGCGCTTGGCAATCGCGACCGCCAGTGGGGTCGCGGGACGCGCGCTTAAGCTGAAAGTGATTCCAGGTAACGGGACGGCTAGCGCGACGACGAGCCGTCCATCTTCCAATGGCGGAGGGCGCAGCCGGGCGGAACAGGATCCGATTGTCCGGCGCATGAAGGAAAAGTTTGGCGCGGAGATTCGGACGATTATCGATTACAAAGAGAGACGGTGAGCTGGTTTCGGGTTTCGGGTTTCGGGCTTCAGAATTTGAATTGACTGGGAAGGATGGCATGGGCGGATTCAACTTGCAGGAATTGATGTCGCAGGCCAAGCGGCAATATGAAGTGTTGCAAAAGAAAATGGAAGAGACTGTGGTGGAAGGCTCGTCCGGCGGAGGAAGTGTCGTGGTCAAGATGGACGGGCGCAAGCAGGTGTTGAGCTCGAAAATTGATCCCGAAGTGGTGAAGAGCGGAGACGTCGAAATGTTGCAGGATCTGGTAACCGCGGCGATCAATGGGGCAAGCCGGAAAGTGGATGAAGCCATGCAGTCTACTATGGGCGGAATGCTGGGTGGGCTGGGAATTCCGGGAATGTAAGAATTGATAATTGAGCAATTTTGTAATTGAGTAATTTTCCTGTCGCGTTGGCACTTGGTTTCAATTACTCAATTACGAAATTACGCAATCGCACAATGTCCCTATGTCTAAATTTGCGGAGCCGATGGCGCGGCTGATCGATGAACTCAAGAAGCTGCCGGGAATTGGCAGCAAGACGGCGCAGCGGCTTGGGTTTCACATCCTGCGCTCGAATGATGAAGACGCGGAGGCCTTGGCCGCGGCTGTCCTCGACGTCAAGGCGAAGCTGCGTCTGTGTTCCATCTGCAATAACATTACGGACATCGATCCCTGCGTCTACTGCAGCAGCGCTACGCGCAATCAACGCATGATTTGCGTCGTGGAAGAGCCCACCAATATTGGAGCCATCGAGAAAACCAAACACTTCAATGGGGTTTATCACGTGCTGCACGGCTCGATTTCCCCGTTGCACGGCGTGGGTCCGGAGCAGCTACGCATCTCCAATCTGATGCGGCGGGTCGAGGACGGCCAGGTGGACGAGGTCATTATCGCCACCAATCCGACGGTGGAGGGCGAAGCGACCGCGACCTATCTTTCGGGGAAGCTGCGACGCGCGGGGCTTAAAGTGACGCGAATTGCTATGGGTATTCCAGTCGGCAGCGACATCGAGTATGCCGACGAAATCACTATGTTGAAATCGATGGAAGGGCGACGCGAGCTGTGAGGGTGGTCCAACATGTCGCTTCCGCGCAGAACGGGTTTTCCAAGATGTGCAACTTTTTGCATATGACGTACATAGGCTGGGCATGGCGAGCACGCGACTACCGAACATATCGATGTAACTCATTTTATACCAATTGCTTACAATTATCCCCTTAAGCGCGGCCTGAGGTCTGAGCTTGGCCTCCAACCTGCACACATCTTAAACAAGTTTTGCCATCGTCTTCTCCGGATGTTGGATAGCAATTTTTCGCTGAGCCGAGGGTGATGTAACCGCATCTCAACTCGACGCTGTAAGAAACCGGGCCAACCAGCCCGGTTTTCCTATTTAGGCCGAGAAAAACCAGCCACAGATTTGCACGGATTCTCACTGATTAGAGGACGCAGTGTCGCGTTTCAATTGGATGCAGCATCGGACTCCAGAAAGAAGTTCTGTTCTTCTTCGGCGGGCACGACGCCTTCTGGCAGGACGCCCTGGTTGTATTCAGCCAAGCGATTCTTCCATTTTAGAAATTCAGTCAGCTTTCGGGGTTCGATGCGGATCTCTACGCGGCGAAGGCTGGCGAGCAGAAGGTTCATCTCATGGCGAAAGCCGGTCGCAGTGCGAAGGTTTTTCGCCGCAGGTCGAAGCAGTTTGATCTTTCGGTTGTGCAGTTCGAGCAGTCCCCATCCAGTTGGCAATTCTTCCGGACAAAGCATGGCTGCGGGTGTGAGATAGAAGCGCTCACATCCCAGCCCTAGTTCTTGCTTCTGGCGAAATGGTTTGTCGCGATCGGCAAGAAAGTCAGCGCGAGAGATTTTGCATTCGACGAGGACGGAGTGGCACGCCCGTTTCCATCCGATGGCGTCGGGCATTTCGCCGCTGAGGCAGGCTTGCTCGGAGAGAACCACTCCGCAGCGATACGAGCGCAGCCATGCAACGGCTCTCTGAACTAATTGGGCGTGAGTCATAGGATGCTTCGGTTGTACCGGACGGCAAGCGCAGACGGAAGTGACTCGAAAGCTTCTAGCTTCTAACTACCAGCTTAAGCCTCATCGCTCCGAGCGGTTTCACCATCACCGGTCGGCGATACACGGTTTCGAGCAGGTGGCGTGCGGCGGCAATGCTCTCGGCCATGCGATCGCGCGGAGAGTAGCCCTGCGCGCCAATCTCGAGAAAACCGGTTTGCTCGCGGACTTCGAGGCGCTGAATGCGACTGTCGCGCTCAGAATCAAAGGCGTTGGCGAGGCGTAGAATTCCCGCCAGCCTCAGGATGCTCTGCCGTTGACTTTCGCTCAAGCCCAGCAGCGTTTTCTGACCGACTCTTGGCAGCGCGCCTCGGTGATAGCGGGCGACGATGCCCACCCAGCGCAGCCTCTCTTCAGTCCAACTCAAGGGAGGTGTCAGGCGTCGAACCAAGTTGTACGTGGCTTTGTGATGATTTGTTTCTTTCTTGGAGCGGCCAACGTCATGCAGCAGAGCCGCCGCCTGCAAGATGGCGCGTTCATCTATCCGCTCGGAGTCGTTTGGCGGCCGCTTGCTGGGCAATCCATCAAAAAGCTGAATAGCGAGCCGGGCGACATGGATCGAGTGCTTGAAATCGGGGTCGAGAAACGATGCCCACAGTTTGAGTCGGCTCAAAGCGGCGGATTCGATCTGATTTCCGACCGGCAACTGTCCCCGCCAGACTTGCCACAGCGAATCCCTGCCAAGCATCTTCGCGCGGTATTTCTCGATCCTGCGGGTACGCTCTTCGATGATCCTGGAATGCCACTTTGAGCGCGAGTCGGCGTCTGGAAAAGCGTTGACTTGGAGGGCAGTCGTCCAAAGCACATCGAGGTCGTGAACCTCACCGAGCGTGTCTTGTAATTCCTTGAGATCGTCGCTCCACGCCGCGTGTTGCTCGGGTAGAAAGTTTTCTACGATGTAGCGGAAGCGCTTCAGCCCGATTCGAAGGCGGTGAAAGGCGACATGGGAGCGATTGCGCAGGGCACGGTGATGCAATTCGTAGGCTTCGGTCCAGCGCTCGAGTGCGAGATGCTTGAAGACAACGCTTCCCGGCCGCATTTTCGCTGCACGGCGAGGCAAGGATGCGATCCATCGCCTCCACTGTTTGCGATCAAATTTCTGAAGGCCAACTGCCGCTTGTTGTTTGAGATGAGCTTCACGACTGCCGAGGAACTGCAGCAGCGCGATGGTTACTGGATCGTCCGGGGTGCCCAAACTACGGACCCACTCCTCCATCACCTGCGCGTCCCGCAATTCTCCCAACTCTCCGAAGAGCTCTTTCCCGGCTTTCTTCATCTCTTTCCACGCGGGATCGGGATCCATGACGAGAAGGCCGTCGGCCATGGAACGGCAACGGCGCAGTGCTACTCGCAGATCGTGAACGGGATCAGCGCCAAACTCCACGCTGGCGCGATCACACTCCTCCAGCACCCGTTCCATCCACAGGGCGAGGCCTGTCGTTTTCTGCGCCTTCTTTGCTGTGGCGGAGGCTAGCGAGAGAGGCATCGTGGTTTCTGAGGTCGCAGCATCACTAGCCATTCTCGCTGTTGGAGCGAATTAATTCCAGTGCTGACAGCTGCAAATTGGGCCCGAACCCCGCAAATCACGTTCGGCCTGCGGTCCCGATTTCCAACGAGAGGCCAATTACCTCCGTAACATGCATCCACTTACCTTGTGCATTAACCTTACCTTACATCGAAGTCTCAGGGAGCCGCGTATTTCGACTGCCGCCACAACCAGGAGCGAAGACAGAAACGCGTCCGCTCGCGCTTTTATTCATAGCCTGAACATCCTGGTGAAATACGTGCGGCTTTACGGCTTTCAGCACAAGCGCACGGAAGGACAATTCGAAGTCACCTGGAATGAGCTGCAGCAGGGGTTGCCGGAGAGTGGTTTCCTCCTGGGAGTTTCCGAGAACCGGCTCCTACTCGACGGGGTAGCTCTGGAATCGGGACAGGCTGAACGCAGCTTCGCCCAACTCTTGACCGCAGCGGGTCTGGCCAGCATTCATTTTTCTAAAGGTGTGACAGTCGACGATTTCGCCCGCCTGATCAAGGCCTTTGCTGTCGGCGGTTCCAAAGCTCAGGATGTAGTCCAGCAGATCAAGGATACCTTTGGGGACAGCAAGCAATCGACGATCCGG
The DNA here is from genome assembly GCA_035601995.1 of Terriglobales bacterium. GTDB lineage: Bacteria > Acidobacteriota > Terriglobia > Terriglobales > Acidobacteriaceae > JABDBE01. The sequence continues at coordinate 58,993 of DATNNE010000103.1, read as the reverse complement.
ATCAATGAAGTCAAATTTGTAGCGGCTGACCCGGGCTCGGCCGATGTGACTGTCGCGGCGCAGATTGCGGCCCAGACTCTGGGGCCTGAATTTAAAGAATGGTTGAATGATCCGCAAAAGCTGCTGCAACTCATCGCCGCGGCCGAAGGCTCGCGCTCCGGCGGCGCCGGAGGCACTGTACCAATTGGCAGTGTGCCGAATGTCGCCCCGAACGGAGCGGGTAATGCGAGCGAAGCAGGCGGCGGAGGTGGAGGAACTTGGGTCGGCGGAGTTGTGCCGCTGCAAGAAGAAGAAGTCATTCAAGCAATCCGGCTGCTAACCAAGTTTGGAGAAGTCGGCGCCGATCCCGGCAGCAAGACGGAGTCGCTGCAAAAAGAATTGACCCTGGCCGATCCGAATACAAAACTCAACCTGCAACAACTGCTGGAAACGCTAGCGGCGAAGAATCCTACAGAAAAGACCGATACGCCCCTCTTAATGAAGGCGGCGGAGCACATGGCAATCCGCTTCGCCATGGAGCGCTTCCAAAAGGGAGATGTCAAAGTCAATGCCGTGCACCAGATGCTGGAACATATGAGCCGGCAGATGGAAACGCTGCGCCAGATTCTGCGTGTGCACGAAGACAAAATGAGCAAGGCGGGAATTCTGGTAGAGTCCCACGCCGACATTCTGGACCGGATGTTCTGGGCGGAAGTGCCCGAGGCCGGGAAGAAAAGCGTGCTACTCTCGGGCGAAGCGCCCTGCGTGCCGCCGCGCAATATCCGCCAGTTCATCGAGGTCTTGCTGGAGCGTGGAGACTTGGAAGGCGCGACCGCCATCCTGCAGAATTACTCGAATTGCCTTACCGCTAAAGAAGCGGAACCGCGCCGCAAAGCGGCCATCGGCCTAAGTCAGTTGGCGGACTTGTTTGCCACCTCCGGCATCGATTTGATCGGCCCGATCGTTCACAAGATTGGCGAATCTCTGGTCCGGGACACCGATCCAGAAGTCCAAAGTCTGCTGAGCGCAGCCTTTGTACGCCTGAGTTCGGAAGCTGGCAATCGTAAGCAGTTTGCTGCTCTCAGCGAGGTTTGCGCCGCCATTGAAGACGTAGCCAAACAACGGCCGGCTATGGCTAACGAGTTGCGCCCGCGCATTGGCGTGGAGAATCGCCTGCCCGAGTTCATCGAAGAGGCGCTGCGTCTGCCGCAAGTTCCACGCGACCTGATCCTGGTACTGCGTCGTACCTCACAGGCGGCTATGGAACATCTTGCCGACCGCTTCTTCCGTTGCATGCGTCGCGAAGAATGCGATCGGATGGTCGAGATAGTTACGGAACTGGGCCCGGAGGCATCGCAACTGGCACGCGAGATGCTTCGCATGGGGCCGGTTCGGCAGGCTTCCTCCGTGGTCGGACTGCTGAGCCGCCTGGATGTACCGACTTTGCTGGAGTTGTTGCCCATACGCTTGAAGGAGTGGAACCGGTTCTACCACGATATCGTGGTTCGCCAAATCGCCTACGGTGCTGCTCAGGACCGCGGACGTACTTTGTTGGAACTTCTGGAACATCTGGATGGCATGGTTCTTCCCCAGGCCATCGACGAGATCGGAATGAGCGGTGACCGCACCACGGTGCCACCCCTGATGGTCATGGCGGAGGCCGGCGAATCCGAAGGCCGCTCGGCGATCGTCCAGATCAAGGCGGTGGAGTCATTGGGAAGACTGCGCGAACCGGAATCGATTCCCGTACTGCGCAATTTGCTCGAAACTAAAAAGATGTGGAAGTGGGCGAATCATCGCGAGTTGCGAATTGCGGCCGCACAAGCCTTGGCTAAGATTGATCCGCGTTATGCGGCTCAGGTAATGTCGGATAGCGGGCTCGCGCCTGGCGAACTCGCCATTGCCCCATTGGATGCGGCTCCCGCGTGCCCCTGGGTGCGGCAGCGCCGTTACGAACGAATCGTGTTGCGAAAAAGCCTCTCGGCCACTATCAGCAGCTCCTGGGGAAAGTCCAGCATCTCACTTCGCGAACTGAGTTTGGGCGGCGGGATGGGCACGAAAGAAGACAACCTCCGCGTAGGCTCGGAAGCGAACATCGACATTTCGACGGGAGTCCGACACATCCGTGGGCAAGTGTTGCTGCGCCGCGCGCGGGTCAACGAAGTCGGATTTGAAATCGTCAGTACCGATATGGAAAGCCGTCTGCGCTTACGCGGCATCCTGATGGAAGCGGTGGAACGTGCTCCAGAGATACGAGGCACGGAGTGGCAGGGCGACCGCAAGGGCTGATTCCATGCTTCTTTGAGATCGCAAGCAGAAAAAAGCCCCGGCTCGAATCGAACCGGGGCTTTCGCATTTCCCCGAAAGGTTTCTACTTCACTTTGGCAAAGATGATGACCAGCGTATACAGCGCCAGCGATTCAATCAGCGCCAACCCAAGGATCAGCGCCAGCTGAATACCAGGCCGCGCTGCAGGATTGCGAGCCAAGCCCTCAGCCGCTGCAGCCGTGGCTTTGCCCTGCGCGAGAGCGCAAATGCCGGAAGCGAACGCCATGGAAAATCCAGCGGCGATCGCAACCCAGTTGACGCCGCCAGCGGCTTCCCCGCCCTGCGCGAACACAGGAACGGCAAAGCATAACAACGACAGCACCATGAACAGATTACTCAGTTTACGCATCGTGTTTCTCCTCCTGACTATGAATTACCGCCAGTGGGTGGTTGACGCCATACCTTGCAGACGCCCTCACGCTGAACGGTGAACAACTGAAACTTCGAAAACCGATCTAGCAATCTTTACTTGTCATCCCGACCGGAGCATTGCGATTGGCCTTTATCAATCGCAATGCGGAGCGGAGGGACCTGCTGTTCTTGCACGTCACAGTCTTAGTGCTCTTCCGCCACCGCTCCAGCCAGATATACCGTCGTCAGCAGAACAAAGATGTAGGTCTGCAGCAACGACACGCCGATGTGCAATCCTAGAAACACGATGGGTACTGCAATCGGAACCAACGAAAAGAAAACCAACGTGACCATGTCGCCAGCGAACATATTGGCATAAAGACGGATAGTCAGCGATAGCACCCGGGCAAGATGGCTAATTATTTCAATGGGCAACAAGAGCCACGACAGCCACCAAACCGGGCCCAGGAAGTGCTTCAGATATCCGATTCCGGCGTGCTTGAATCCCTGAGCCTGATAGTAGACAAAAGCACAAATCGCCAATCCCAGCGGAACCACCGGGACTGCGGTTGGAGATTCAAAGCCGGGAATCACGCCGATCAGATTACATAGCAAGATGAACAAACCGAGCGCCATCAGAAAGGGCGTAAATCCCTCACTGTGGTGACCGACAATTTCCTCGCTCTGGTTTTCGACGAATCCATGCGCGCCCTCGAAGATGTGCTGCAGAGCACCCGGCTTGTCAACGGAAAGCCGCGACCGCACCAGGACAAATACAACAACGAGAAACAAAAATACGAGAACCTCCATCGCCACCGAATTAGGAATGGGGGCATCCGGGTAATGCGGTTCGATGTGAAGAACCCGCAGCAACCCAGTAACCGGGCCGGCGAAGAGTTGATTCAGGAACGCTGTAAACCAGAGTTGTTCGTGCATGAGACAGCTTCTAGCTTTTAGCTTCTAGCTTTTGGCTTTTGGCTCCTAGCTCTTAGCGTATCGGGTGCGATGTGCTTCAGAATCCGCGCGCCAAAGCCATATACAGTTCGTAAGTTGCTTCACACGCGATGCCCCCTACCGGCAGAAACAGGCCAGCAAAGAGCCCATAAAGACTCGCGGGAGAAACACTGAATATAGCATAGCCAGCCGCAGCCATCAAAAAGTAGCGCACCAGAAATCGAAACACAATCCCGCCACTCGATTGCTTATACGCGGTCTGCGTGGCGCGGTCCGCCAGGGCGATGACAACCCGCTCCAGCCAGTGAAAATTGAGGTAGGCGATGGCGCATCCGCAGGCGAATCCAAGGGCAACACGCCAGCCAAAATGCAGCCATCCCGCTGCGCTGAAAACCAGCGCCAAAGCTAGCATGAAATGAGGGATGCGCTTCAAGGCGCGGGAGTAGAACGCTTCGGCCCGGCTCTGATCATCTTCGCTCATAAGTTCTTTGAGGAAGTGACAGTCCGGATCAATTCCACGAAGCCCGCAATAATGCCGACGATCAACCCGGCCAAATAAAGCCATGTCGTATGCAGCCAGTGATCCAGCGCAAGGCCGACCAACCATCCCGCGACGGTCGCAGCCGGAAAAATGAATGCCAACTGGCTATAGTTCGCCAGTTGCACCAACGTGCTTTTCTTTTCCGGAGGGTCGCTGTCAGGGGGAGACATAATTGCAGACCTGCCACTATAGAGACGTTGCTTGTGACGTCTCCCAATCTAACCGAGGCCCATCGACCAACTCACCACTCGTATAAAACGCTCAGGGAAAATGCCGATGACGACCGTAGCAAACGCGGTTACGCCCAGCGCAACGCGCATCGCGATGCTGATGGGTAGCCTGGTTTTGTCCAGCGCCTCGCTCATGAACATCGCGTTCGCGATCCGCATGTAGTAGTACAATCCAAAAACCGCGTAGAGCACGGCCAACGACGCCAGAATATAATGACCGCTCTCTATCAGGCTCAGGAAAATGAAATACTTTCCGTAGAAGCCCGCCAGAGGCGGAATCCCGGCCAGCGACAGAAGAAAAATCAGCATCAGCACGGCTTCGGTCGGGGCGCGGGAGAACAGTCCCGCAATGTCGTCGATCTCGTCTCCGATCACATCCCGCTGCCGCAACGAAGTGACCACAGCGAAAGCGCCCAGGTTCATAAACGTGTAAACCAGCAGGTAGAGCAGGATCCCCTTGAAACCGTCAAAGAAAGCGGGCGCGGGATACTCCACCGAAGCCAGCGCAACCAAACCCAAAAGCATGTAACCGACGTGCGCGATCGAAGAGTAAGCCAATAGGCGCTTGAGGTTGTTCTGCGTGAGCGCTGCCAGATTGGCGCCAGTCATGGTGGCGATCGAAACAAATATAAGCAACGGCACATACACCGACCGCAAAGGATACAAACCCCAGAGAAAGATGCGCAACAACATCGCCCACGCGGCAGCCTTTACCGCAACCGACATAAATCCCGTAACGCTGGTCGGCGCGCCTTCATAGGCGTCCGGCAGCCACTGATGAAAGGGGATTGCGGCGATCTTGAAGAACAGTCCGGTCGCCGTGGTCAGCAATGCAATGACCGCCACCGGGCCAACGTGATTTGAGTTCTGGGCCACCTGCATCGCAAGCGCCTGCCTGATCCCGCTCAGGTCTGTCGTGCCGGTAAGGCCGTACAACAGAGACAAGCCGTAGGCAAAAATTCCAGACGAGAATGCTCCCAGCAACAAATACTTCAACGCCGCCTCATTCGAGCGGCGATCGGTCCGCAGAAATCCAACCAGCACATAGGTGGAGATTGCCATCAACTCCAGTCCAATGAACGTGAGCACGATGTCGAAGCTCGATGCGATGCACATCATGCCAACCACTGAAAACAGAATCAGCGAATAAAACTCGCCGTGGTTTTCGTGTTCGATCTCGAGGTAACGAACCGACATCAGGATGGAGAGTCCCGCTCCCGCGAGAAACAGGTAATAGAAATAAATCGAAAAGTGGTCAAGCACCATGGAGTGCATGAAAGCGACTTCAAGGGAGCGTCCAACCTTCGCAGCTTCGAATTGGGCATACTGGATCTTCAACACTCCAGCGGCGGAAAAAAGCACTCCCATAAACGCCGTTACCGCGTTGGTCCACTTCCACTCCGGCGGGATCATCAAATCGATCAGCAAAATGCCCAGCGCGAACACCGTGAGCATGAGGATAGGGAGCGACAGCAGATAATCCGTGCCGGTGAAATATTGTGGCGCAGGCACTTATTTCGTCCCCTTGGCAAGGTTGGCAGTAAGCGGAACTGCGACGGCGCCCGCGTCCGGCTGTGGCTGCGATGCATTCACTGGCCCGCCGATCCCGGGATAATCTGGCCGAACTGTTAGCACTAACTGATTTACCGGCTGCTGCAATATCTGGAAAAACGGTTTGGGATAGAGCCCGATCCAAAATGCTAGGACGAGCAGCGGCGCGAAGGTTAGAACTTCGCGCGGCGTCAGGTCGTGCAATTTCTCATTTTTCGGATTAGTCACAGTTCCGAAGAATACCCGCTGGTACAGCCAGAGCAAGTAAGCCGCTGCCAGAATCACTCCGGGCACAGCCCACGCCGCCCACTTCCAGTTCTCCATGAACGTGCCCTGCAGGATGGTAAATTCGCCGACAAATCCATTCAGCAGCGGCAATCCCATCGAAGACAAAAACATAATCATCGTGATCGTGGCATATAGCGGCATCACATTGGAGATGCCTCCGTACTCGGAAATCTCGCGCGTGTGCCGCCGCTCGTAAAGAATTCCGACGATCAAGAACAGTGCGCCCGTCGAGATGCCATGGTTAATCTGCTGCAGCACCGATCCGCTCAGGCCCGCTGGATTAAGGGCAAAGATGCCCAACGTGCAAAAGCCCAAGTGGCTGACCGACGAGTAGGCCACGAGTTTTTTCATGTCCTTCTGCATCAGCGAGACCAGCGCGCCATAAATGATTCCAATGATAGAAAGGAAAATCATCCAGAATCGCACCTTGGGATGCATCACTACATCGGGAAAAAAGGGAAGGGCAAATCGAATAAAACCATACGTTCCCATCTTCAGCAGAACGCCAGCCAGGATGACCGAACCCGCCGTGGGCGCCTCGACGTGCGCGTCCGGCAGCCACGTATGGAATGGGAACATCGGCACCTTGATGGCGAAAGCCACGAAGAATGCCAAAAACAGGATGATGGCAAACGTCGAACCGTACGCCGGGTCGTGGAAGATATGCGGCGCGGTCTGATAAAGCGCCTGAATGCTGAACGTGTACTGGCCGGTCTGGCGAAAGTTGTAGAAATACAGAAACAGCACGGACAATAGCATCAGCACCGACCCAAACAATGTGTACAGGAAGAACTTTATGGCGGCATAAAGCTTGCGCGGACCGCCCCAGATGCCGATCAGCAAATACATCGGCACCAGCATGGCTTCCCAGAAAACGAAGAACAGGAAGAAATCGAGCGCCATGAAGACGCCAAGCATTCCGGTTTGCAAGACCAGAAACCAGATGTAGTATTCCTTCACCCGGTTCTCAATCGCGCTCCACGACGAAAGGATGGAAATCCATCCCAGCAGCGTGGTCAACATGATCAGCAAAAAAGAAATGCCGTCGATGCCCAACACGTATCCAGCGCCGATGGAGGGAATCCAGTTGTTGGGAGCGCCCTCCATGAACTTGAATCCCGGCTCGTAGCGCTGCGCCCAGAACAATGGCACCAGTGGGATCGAAACCAGCAGGCCAGCCAAAGCGAAAATGTTCGCGATCCAGCGAATGGCGTCCTTCTGCTCCTTCGGAATAAATATGAGCAACAGAGCGCCAACCAGCGGCGTGAATAAGATGATCGAAAGAATATAGCTTTGCATATTAGGTCAAAACCTGTGTGGCGCGGACACTCTTGTCCGCGTCGTGTCTATCGCCATGCATAATAAGCGACAAATCCTACCAACCCTATCACCATCACCAGCGCGTACCACTGCACCAGGCCCCACTCCAGCAACCGCATCGGGTACGACAGCATTCGCGATAAGATCGCGGGACCGTTGACCAGCACGCCGTCGATAATCCACTTGTCGAACCAACTGGAAAGAGTGCCCGTGAGCCGCGTGATCCATCCCCCGCCGTTGACCACGCCATCGATCACGTGCGAGTCGAACCATGAGGATGCTTCACCGAGCCCCATCACACCCAGGCGCACGTCTCCCACCTTGCGGCGGCCAGTGAAGGCGTAGTCATAAGCTTCGTCGACATAATATTTGTTGTAGAGCACGTCGTACAGTGGCGGAGCCGCAACCGCAATAGGCTCGCCGTAACCCTTGTCGGCACTACGATACGCGCGCCAAGCCATGCCCCAACCAACCACTGCCGCGCCCACCGAAAGAAACATTAGTCCGTATTCGATTGGGCTTGTATGTTCCTCTTCCTTCTCCCCGGCGGCGAGTTGAGCGGTCTTCCCTTCTTCCTGGAAAACCTTGGCTTCGTGAGCAAATACCGGATCCAGGAATTTCGCGAAATGATCGGACCCTCCGAGGCTGTGCGGCCAACCGAGCCAGCCTGCTCCGATGGCGCAAATTGCCAGAACGACCAACGGTCCCGTCATCGATTTCGGGGATTCGTGGATGTGGTGTTCGACCTCGTGACTCATTCTCGGGCGGCCGTGAAAGGTCAGGAACATCAGGCGAAACATGTAGAACGCCGTCATCAAGGCAGTGATGAATCCAATGAGCCAGAGCAAACGATAGGCTCCGCCTTCAGATGACCATGCCTGCCACAGGATTTCGTCTTTCGAGAAAAATCCCGCAAACGGCGGGATGCCGGCAATCGCGAAGGTCGCTATAAACATGGTCCAATGCGTGATGGGGATGCGCTTGTGCAGGTCACCCATGTTGCGCATGTCCTGCTCACCACTCATGGCATGGATTACCGAACCTGATCCGAGGAACAGTAGAGCTTTGAAGAAAGCGTGCGTGAAGACGTGGAAAACGCCCGCAGAAAACGCGCCCACGCCGAGAGCGAGAAACATGTATCCCAATTGCGAGACTGTGGAATACGCCAGCACGCGCTTGATGTCGTTTTGCACCAGTCCAATCGACGCAGCGAAAATCGCGGTCAGCGCGCCGATTATCGCGACGGTCTTCATCGACGTAGGAGCCAGCACGAACAGCGCGTTCGATCGCGCCACCATATATACGCCCGCAGTCACCATGGTCGCGGCGTGAATCAGCGCTGAAACTGGCGTCGGACCTTCCATCGCGTCGGGCAGCCAAACGTAAAGCGGGATTTGGGCAGATTTTCCGCAGGCCCCGACGAACAAAAGCAGAGTCGCAGCCGTAATGATCGGATCGCCTATGGCAAAATGACCGCTGCGCGCCAGATGCGTAACCTCGGTAAAGCGCAGCGATCCGAAATACCATGCAATGGTGAACATGCCCAGCAGAAAGCCCGCGTCGCCGATGCGATTCACAATGAACGCCTTGTTGGCCGCAGTGCTGGCGGAATGGCGATGGAAATAGAATCCGATCAGCAGATACGAGCACAGCCCAACGCCCTCCCAACCCACGAACATCAGCACATAATTGTTCGCCAGAATGAGCGTGAGCATGGAGAACATGAATAGATTCAGGTATCCAAAGAAACGGTAATAGCCGTTCTCGTGCGCCATGTAGCCGGTCGAGTAAATATGGATGAGAGCTCCGACGCCGGTCACAAACAAAAGCCAAATGCCGGACAGCGGATCAAGCAGGAAGCCCACATCAGCTTGGAATGGAGCCGGCCTCCCGTCGCGCATGACAAAGATCATTGGAGGCTGGGCGTCCCCACTCGGCTGGACTGGCGAGACGTCCGTCACTCCATCACCAGTACCCAGCCATGTGTAGACGATGGTTTGGTACGGCTTGCCGGGGTGGTCGTGAGCGAAATCCGTGTATTGCCAGACCGCTGCGCAAGCAAACAGAAATGCCAAGACCACGACGCCGACACAGACTGCGCTGACCGTTGCCTTCTGCAGCTTGCGGCCAAAGAAGAGCATCACAGCCGCGCCGAAAGCCGGCAAGAGAGGAATCAGCCAGATGTGGTCTAGAAAGAACATGAATTGTAGTTCAGCTTTTAGCTGTTAGCCTTTGGCTCTTTGCCTTTGTACCACCGCTTCAAAGCCAAAGGCCAAGAGCCAATGGCCAAGAGCTGTTTCACCACTTCAACAAATCTATTTCGTCCACGTTCACCGTTTCTTTATTACGGAAGAAGGCGATCAAAATTCCCAAGCCTACTGCCGCTTCCGCTGCCGCGTCGGTGATCACGAAAATCGCGAATACCTGTCCATGCAATCCCCACAACCGCGAGAACGCGACCAAGTTTAGGTTTACTGCGTTCAGAATCAGTTCAATCGACATCAGAATGATGACCACGTTCCGGCGGGTCAGCACGCCGATCACGCCCAAGATAAACAGGGCCGCAGCCACCACGAGATAATGAAGTGTGCCGATTGGAGCCATAAAGAGCTTCTAGCTGCTAGTTTCTGGCTTTTAGCTAGGAGCCAGAAGCTAGAAGCTGCCTTCAAATTCTTTTCTTCGCCATCACCACTGCGCCGATAATCGCCACCAACAGCAGCAGCGACGCGATCTCAAACGCGAACATATATTGCCCGTAAAGCATCACGCCGATCTGCTGTGTGTTGTTGGTTTCGACCGGCTGCGCAATACGGTAAGGAAACAGATTCTTGCCCTTCACATACACCACAATGAACAACCCACCCAAGGCGATCGCCGCGAGGAGCCCGACCAGCCATTGCTTATTGAATTGCTCTTCTCTTTGCGAGCGCTCGAGGTTTACCAGCATGATCACAAACAGGAAAAGGACCATGATGCCGCCCGCATAAAGAATGATCTGGACGCCGGCGACGAACGGGGCATAAAGCATTAAGTACAACCCGGCTTGCGCGAGCAAGCCAAAAATCAGTGCCAGGGCGGAATGCACTGGGTTCTTGCGCACGATAACGAAAACGCCGCTCAGTAAGGTAAGCCCGGACAAAAGATAAAAAAAGAACGTTGTCGCAACGGGCTGCATGCCGGGTTGGACCGCTTGCTGCATACTAGAGCACCACTCCCAAAATCGCTGTGAGGATGAGCACGCCGATTCCGATGGGCAACAGCACCTTCCATCCTACTTTCATGAGTTGATCAAAGCGGTAGCGCGGGAACGTGGCGCGATACCAGATGTACAAATACATGAAGCCAGCCACCTTGGCGACGAACCAGAAGATGTCCTGAATGCGGTTGCGCACCGGAGGCACGAACAATATCAGGCCGATCAAGCCAAGCACCGCACCGAACCCGGCCAAGCCGATCGTCTGTACGCGGAAGTAAGGATGCTTCGGCATGCGACGCACGCCGACGAAGGCGATGGCCGCAAGGCCCAAGAACGTAAGTCCGGGAAATAGCGAAAATACAAGATCCCACGTCTCACCCGTCAATGTATTCGGGAAAGGCCGGTACCATCCTCCGAGCCACAAAGTCACCGCGATCGACGAGACTGCGATCATCGCGGCGTACTCGCCGAGCATGAAGAGCGACCAGCGCAAGCCACTATATTCGGTGTGGAAGCCGGCGGTTAATTCGGACTCTGCTTCCGGTAAATCAAATGGTGCACGATTAGTCTCCGCAACCATGGCAATAGCGAAGATACCGAACGCGATAAATCCGAGCGGAAAGAACTTGAACAGAAACCAGACATGCTGCTCCTGCTGAGCCTGCACAATGCCGATCATGCTCAGCGTTCCTGTTCCCGACGTGCCGACACCGACTCCATAAGGTCCGAGCCCGTGCAGGCTGGTCATCAGCACCGCGGAGACAACGGCCATGCCCATTGCCACTTCATACGAAACCATCTGAGCGCTGGAGCGGAGCGCGCCGATCAGCGGGTAGTGCGAGTTCGATGCCCAGCCCGCCATGACGATCCCCAACACGCTAAGCGAGGAAACGCCGAGCATAAAGAGAATCCCGATGTTCAGGTCAGTAATCGCGTGAGTGGGACCGAAGGGGATGACAATATAAACGGCAAACGAAGCACACAGAATAATGAGCGGCGCGATCCAGAAGACAAACTTGTCGGCTTCAGCCGGAATGATGTCTTCCTTGGTCATCAGCTTGATCGCATCGGCGATTGGCTGCAGCAAGCCGTGCGGGCCCACGCGCATGGGGCCGAGGCGAATCTGAAAATGCGCCAGGGCCTTACGCTCCAGCCAGTTCATCGCCATAACCGCAACCGAGATTCCACCGAACACCACCAGGATGTAGACGGTGGCCCAAAATACATTCCCGGCCTGCCCTGGCGTGGTGTTGCTGCTCAGATAGGAGGTGATGTAATCGAGCATCAGCGATCCACCTCGCCCAGCACGATGTCCAGAGTGCCAATCACTGCGATGACGTCGGCTACAAGCGCTCCGCGCACCATGATGCCGAGCGCTTGCAGGTTCACGAACGACGGCGGCCTCACGCGCACGCGATAAGGTTGCGTCGATCCGTCGCTTACTATGAAGTATCCCAGCTCGCCTTTGGGCGCCTCGATCGAGTGATAAATCTCTCCTACTGGCGGCTTAATCACTTTCGGAACTTTCGCCATGATCGGGCCTTCGGGAATTTTATCGACGGCTTGCCGGATGATCCGCAGCGACTGCCGCATTTCCTCCATGCGCACCGTGTACCGGTCGTAGGTGTCACCGTTCGTGCCAACCGGAATCTCGAAATCGAAGTCGGAATATGCCGCGTAGGGTTGAGCCTTGCGAAGATCCCACTTAACCCCACTGGCTCGCAACACCGGACCAGTAACGCCAAGCGCGATGGCGTCCGCACGGGAAATCACTCCGACATTCTTCGTCCTTTCCAGCCAGATGCGATTCGTAGTAAGCAATTCCTCGTACTCGTCAATTTTCGGAGGAACGAAATCGAGAAACTTGATTACATCGCGCTCGAAGCCCTCATAAGTCTCGTACTGGCAGCCGCCAATGCGGAAGGCGTGCGTGGTCAGCCGAGCGCCACAATATTTTTCGAAAATCTTGAGAATTTCTTCCCGGTCGCGAAAGGTGTAGAAGAGCGGCGTCATGGCGCCGATATCGAGAGCGTGCGTACCCAACCAAAGCTGATGGCTCGCCAACCGGTTCAATTCCGTGAGAATCACGCGAATGTATTTCGCCCGCGGCGGCGCTTCAATGTTGAGGAGTTTTTCAACCGCTTCACAGTAGCCCAATCCGTTCGAGACGGCGGCCACATAATCCATACGGTCGACATACGGATTGAACATGGTGTAAGTGCGATTCTCCGCAATCTTCTCCACCCCGCGGTGGAGGTAGCCGATCACGCACTCTGTGCCCAGAACTTTCTCGCCATCCAGCTTGAGGATTACGCGCAGCACTCCATGGGTCGCGGGATGCTGTGGCCCCATGTTGATGATGAGTTCGTTGCTGTCGAGAAATGTCTTGTCGGGTTCACCGAGTTCCAGGTGTGAAAGATACTTCGTGGCCTCGTCCGTCTTCGTGTCAGCCGGCTTCAGATCAGTCGGTTTCAGATCAAACATGGTGCGGTCGGGCATGGTTATTGGCCGCTCTCGATCCCCAGGTTGGCCTTCACCCATTCCTGATCTTGTTGAATGATGCCGTAATCCTTGCGCAGTGGATGGCCTTTCCAACCATCGGGCAACAGGATGCGCTTCAAGTCGGGATGCCCATCGAAGCGAATCCCAAACATGTCGAAGACTTCACGTTCCAGCCAGTTCGCGGTCGCCCATACCGAGACTGCGCTCGGGACGCTTTCGCCGTCCGCGATCAGGATTTTCACGCGAATGCGTTCGTTCCTTGGAAAAGAATAGAGAATCCAGAGGACATCAAACTGTTTTTCCCGCTCGGGATAGTGCACGGCGGTAATGTCCACGCAGTAATCAAATTGCTCTCGGTCGCGAAGGATCTGCAGCACCTCGGAAACAATCGACGGTTCCACCACCATATAGTTCTGGCCGAGGTAGGTATTTGCTTCGCGAATGCCCGAGCCGTACTGGCTCTTGAGCGTGGCGACCATCGGGGATTCCCATGGAATTGGGGCCGGACCGGCAGGTTTAGCCGGCGCACCGGGTGCATGCGCTGCCGGTTTCTTCTCACCACTCGGCGGCGGAGTCGGCGATTTGGTTTCCTCGGGCATGACTACGAAGGCACAAACCTCCGGCGCGGGAACAGCTTTGGAGAACGTTAACTTCTAACAGCTTGCGGATACGGTGTCAACGACGAGCCCGCAAATATGCGGACGGTTCGCGTTACGTCCGCCGAGTTGCCGCCTGATACGACTCGATCAGATCACGAATCCGCTGGGCGTCTGCCTTGCGATGCCCGTGGCTGGTGATCGGATCGGTCCCACCGCTCGATTCAATGCGTATCTCAGACCACACAATCCCGGTCGAAATCCGAACCGAAGCAACTTGTGCGATGGCGATGCTTTCCTCGCTGCTGCCGAAAAAGCGCGGCTTCACCCTGCTCACATGCAATGAGTTCACCACGATACGAACCGGGAAAAGCAAATTCCCTTTTGTCCAGCGGCTGGCAACAAAAGTCTCTCCATCCGGAGTTGTGTCAGTCATATATGGTTGGCAGTTCGCGCTGCTCGGATGAATCTCTCCTGGCTGAATGCGAAATGCTGTCGTCCTAGACCCACTCGAGTGCTCCTTTGCCCCAGATCCAGATGTAACCCACGATTAAGATCCCAAGGAAGATGAGCATCTCAACCAGCCCGAAGGTTCCCAACGCCTTGAACTTCACCGCCCACGGAAACAGAAAGATGGTCTCCACGTCGAAGACCACGAACAGGATGGCGATAATGTAGTAGCGGACCGTGTAACGTCCTCGGGCACTGTCGATGGGATCGATGCCGCATTCGTAAGGCATCAATTTCGTCCGGTTCGGATTGTCCGGCCGGATCAGTTTGGCTGCCAGCAGCGTGATCGGGATCAACACGCCTACCACGGCAACAAAGATGAAGATGGGAACGTAGTTTTGCGGCATCGGGCCTCAACTTCCCGCTTCGATTGAAAATCGTAAAGCAGTTTATAGTACCGCCGAGAGGCTCAGGCTTCAAGGACTCCGGTCACAGCTTGTTTATAATCGATTCTCGATCTTTCTGAATCAAAGGAACCCATTGGCTCTCGACGAGAAAATTTACGAACTGCGGCGCGACAAGCTGAAACAGATTGAAGCGCTGGGGCAACGCGCCTACCCGACCAAGTACGAATTCACCCACACGATTCCGGCGATCCTCGCCGATTACTCGGGAAAGTCGGCTGAGGAACTCGATCAATCGCGAGTCAACGTTCGTGTGGCTGGACGCATCATGGCCATTCGCTTGATGGGCAAAGCCGGGTTCGCGCACTTGCAGCAGGGCGGACAGAAGTTACAGATCTACGTAAAGAAAGATGCAGTCGGCGAAAAGGGGTTCGAACTTTACAAGCTGCTCGACCTCGGAGATCACGTTGGCGTCAGCGGCTATTTGTTCCGCACCCGCACCGGCGAACTCAGCGTCCACGTCGAGGAAATTACGTTCCTCTCCAAAGACCTGCTGCCGTTGCCGGAAAAATGGCATGGCCTGACCGACGTTGAGTTGCGATACCGCCAGCGTTACGTCGACCTGGTCATGAATCCTGAGGTACGGGAAGTTTTCCTGAAGCGCAGCAAGCTGGTGCAATCCATGCGGCGGTTTCTCGACGCGCATGACTTCATCGAGGTCGAAACTCCCATGATGCAGCAGATCGCGGGCGGCGCAGTAGCTAAGCCGTTCGTCACGCATCACAACACCCTCGACATGGATTTGTATCTGCGCATCGCTCCCGAGCTTTATCTCAAGCGGCTGACCGTCGGCGGCTTCGACCGCGTTTACGAAATCAATCGCAACTTCCGCAATGAGGGTCTCGGATGGCGCTGGAATCCGGAGTTCACCATGCTCGAGTTTTACCAGGCTTATACCGACTATCGCGGGATCATGGATCTCACTCAGCAATTGATTGAACAGGCAGCCGTCGATGTTATCGGGGGAACGAAAACAAAGTGGGGCGAGCACGAGATCGACTGGGCTGGCTCGAATTGGCGTCGCATGACCATGCGCGAGGCGATTATTTACTACTGGCCGGATGCCGCAGGGGCGAAGCCGACGATGCTGGATTTCGCTTCTTACGACTCGGTGAAGATCCTCGTGGAGCGCTTCAACGCAGCGCAGGCGCATGTCGCGTACGATCCCAATGAACCGGTGGGGAAAACCATCGCCAACCTATTTGACGCCGTAGCGGAAGAACACCTCACACAGCCGACGATCATCTACGAGTTCCCTACCGCAGTCTCGCCGCTTTCCAAGCAGAAAGCCGACGAACCCGAATGGACGGAGCGCTTCGAGATCTACGCCGGGCAGATGGAAATTTCCAACGGCTTCAGCGAGCTCAACGATCCCGAAGACCAGCGCCGCCGTTTCGAACAGCAGCTCAAGGAACGCGAGCGCGGCGACGAAGAAGCTCACCAGATGGATGAAGACTACATCCGGGCGCTCTCTTACGGCATGCCCCCGGCCGGGGGCTGTGGCGTTGGCGTGGACCGGCTGGCCATGCTCTTGACTGATTCCCACACCATTCGCGACGTGATTCTTTTCCCGCTGCTACGACCAGAAAAGGCATCAAGCCCAGAGGACAAAAAGGAATAGATTCCGTCCCGAGGAGGTCCTGCGGTCTTCCCGCGAGGAAACTTGAGAAATCTCAGGCCGGGTTACCGAGTCAACGCGCGAATGCACGGAGAGAGGTCTTTCCGTATGGAAATACTTCTTGTACGCTGCGATCCAATCAGTCGCAATTTCGCGCTGTGCCGTAGACAAATCCAGCGCGCCACCACAGACCAATTGATGGAGATGTTCTTCTAAGGCGTCCTTAACGGAAGCGTTCCAGGTCTGAGATGTGTAGCGCTCGGGCCACAGATTGTGAATCTCCTCCACTCCACCCAATCCCGGAGCAATCAAGTAATCGATTTCATAGTCGCCCGCGTTGGCATTCACGATTCCATATTCCTGGAGAACCTTTTGACGCAGCGACCTCGATACTTCTGCTACGACTTCCTCGTGCGCCATCGAGCAAACGTCGCGGACCGTAGCTCTCCTCGTGGCGCCTGGTGTAAGGCTGCGGTCAGGCTCCGCCCCAGCCTCAAATAAAGCAGCCGTCAAGTTTGTTCCACGCGGTGTGGAATGTTGGAAGAGGAGCCCGCCAGCCAACGCGCAAATGAAAACCGTCGCCCATAGGAACGCCGCAGCGCGCATGGGCGAGGCGAACTGGAATAAGCGTCTCCACGAGCTCGCCTGAGGTTTAGACGCCAGTTCGCCTAATTGCGCTCTTAATCGGGCGCGTGGGCCGGCGATGTACGGCAGTTGCGGATCGAGAGTTTGCCGGTGAACTCGCGCGAAATCGACGATGGTCCCTTCGATTTCCGCCATGCGAGCCCGGCAGTCCCAGCAGGCGGCGAGGTGGGCGTGAACCTGAGCGGCGAGACGAGTTGAGAGTTCGCCGTCCGCCGCCAGAAGCAGCTCTTGATCGGACAGATGCCGGTCTTCGTCCAGCATGGGCATAGCTTTTATCTCCCGTCCGCGCGGATCAACCGCGCTAGTGATCGCGTCAGTGATATCGATACGGCTCCCAGAGAGATTCCAAGTACTGTCGCAATTTCGCGATAGCGAAGGCCCTCCGCACGCAGCCGGAGGCAACTCTGATCTGCTTCGGGGAGAGCATGAACCACCGCAAGCAAGCGGCGCTGCCTTTGAACGGACGACAACTGTTCTTCAGGATTCGGCGATGGGTCAAACTGTTCTTCTGCAATGTTCCAGTCTGATGCCGTCTTGTCGCGCGACCTCTGGTTCGCATAGCGCTGCTTCAGCGCAAGATTGTGTGCGACCCGGAAGATCCAGCCACGAAGGTTTTTGCGAGACCTACCTGATTGCAGGTGCCGGAAAAGCGAAACGAATACTTCCTGGACGACTTCTTCCGCGTCGTGCACAGGTATGCCGAACGAGAGCGCAAAACGAAGAACTGGATTACGAAGCTGATCAAAAAGGTCCATGACCTCGCACTCGATCTCAGAAGGCTTCGCCAAGCGTGCTGCCGTAGCAGCAGTTGGGAAACTCAGCTCATTGATCGCATCCGTTAAAGCCATCGGCATGGGTCCCTGTGTATATATTCCATTCTTCTGCAATCCGTTCAATGTTTTTTCCGTTGAACTTTCTACTGCCATCGAAAAAAGACTGAACAAAACGGCGGGAACCCGAATACCCCAGTTGCAGACTAAGAAGGACGGGCCACTTCCCTCAAAGGTAACTATTCCGGAGGAAAGGCGCGTCAAACCACGCCCGGACAACAGCTAAACTGTAAGGGCCGATTTCTCATGACGAGAGTTGCAGCTATTTTCTTTTTTTGTGCGTTGCCGCTTTTTGGCCAAAGCAACAGCGGAGAATTGCGTCTTAAAGTAGTCGATCCCGGCGGGCTGGGCGTAAGAACAAGCGTTCAGATCACGAGCAAAGCGAATCAGTATCGAAATACTCTGGTGACTAGCGATCAGGGTGGTCTCGACGTGCAGCGCCTGCCTTACGGCCTCTATCAGCTCGAAATTAAGCAGCCGGGCTTTGCCGCCTTACTCGAATCTGTCGAGATTCATTCCTCGATTCCGGCTGAGCACACGGTCCAACTCAAGCTGCCCACCGTGAATGAGTCGGTAACTGTGAGTGCAGCCGGCACGTTGGTCGACCCCGATCAAGCAGGCTCGGTGAATCAGATTGGCTCCGACCTCATCCAAAACCGGCTCAGCTCGATTCCGGGTCGCTCACTGCAGGATTTGGTGAATTCACAGCCTGGCTGGCTCTATGAAGGCAATGCCGTGCTGCATCCACGCGGCTCGGAGTATCAGACGCAGTTTGTGGTCGACGGCATCCCGCTCACCGACAATCGCTCGCCCAGCTTTGGGCCTGCGATCGACGCCGACGACGTGCAATCGTTGACCATCTACACGGCGGGCATCCCGGCGGAGTATGGACGAAAAATGGGAGGCGTTGTCGAGGTGAACACGCTACAGGATTCACAACCAGGTTTCCACGGCCAGGTCGTGCTCTCCGGCGGCAGCTTCGATTCGGCCGGGGCTTCCGCGCAGGGGCAGTACGCCTGGGACAAGAATACGTTCGGTGCCAGCGCCAGCGGCAGCATGACCGACCATTATCTGAATCCCGTGGTTCCGCAAAACTATTCGAATACAGGCACCTTGGGAGATTTTTCCGTCAACTACGAACGCGACCTAACCTCGAAAGATCGTTTGCGATTCATCGTTCGGCATGAGCTCTCGCGCTACGACATTCCGAATGAACAGGTGCAGGAAGCCGCGGGTCAGCGTCAAACCGCCGATAATATCGAGACCATGGGCATCGCCTCCTATCAGCACACATTCTCCTCGAATGCTGTGGCCGATTTTCGTACGATGGCCCGCGACAACTCGAATGATTTCAACTCCAATCCGGAATCGACTCCCATCGAGGTTTTCCAGCACAATCGCTTTCGCGAAGCATATTTCAAAGGGACGGCGACCATCGATCATGGCAGGAATGAGTGGAAGTTCGGGATCGAGTCGGACAACATATTCTTACGCGAGAATTTCAACTACATCATCACCGATCCAACCCAATTCGATAGCAGCACCCCTCGAACTTTTGCTTTCCAGGGAAACCGTCCAGACCTCGAGCAATCCGCATTCGTCCAGGATCTGATCCGTCTGGGAAATTGGACCATCAATGCCGGGCTGCGCTGGGACCACTACCAGCTCTTGTTGAACCGGCAAGCAGTGGACCCACGTTTCGCGATTTCTCGCTATTTCCCGTCCGCCGGCCTCGTTCTGCATTTTTCCTATGATCGCGTTTTTCAGACGCCGTCTTTCGAAAACATCCTGCTTTCGAGTTCAGCCGCGGTTGAATCCCTCGACGCGAGTTTTCTCCGGCTGCCGGTTGAACCCTCCGAAGGAAACTATTATGAGGCGGGTTTGACCAAAGACTTTCTCGGAAAGCTTAAGCTGGATGCCAACTATTTCCGGCGCCTCGTTGCCAACTACGCGGATGACGATCAGCTCGAGAATACCAGCATCAGTTATCCGATCGCCTTCCGCAAAGCTGTCATCTATGGTGCGGAAGCGAAACTCACCCTCCCGGACTGGCACCACTTTTCGGGCTTTCTCAGTTATTCCTACATCGTCGGCAATGTCTGGCTACCGGTGACGGGCGGCCTTTTTCTGGGTGACGACGCCACCCAGGCGGAATCGCAGCTCAGCGGCCATTTCCCCGATTCGCAGGATCAGCGCAACACGGTTCGTGGACGCGTTCGCTACCAACTCGCCCCGCGATTCTGGATCGCGGGCGGAATTCAATACGACACCGGGCTCCCCTTCGAGTTCGACGGCGATCCGGCCACGGTGCTCGCGGAATACGGCCAGCAGGTCCTGAATCGCATCAACTTTGCCCGAGGCCGAATCTATCCCTCTTTCCAGGTCAATGCCTCGGCGGGCGCAGATATTTACAAGTCCGACCACATGATTATGCGGCTCCAAGTCGACGGACAGAACCTTAATAATGTTCTTAACGTCATCGACTTCGGCGGCCTCTTCTCCGGCAACGCCATTGGCCCCCCGCGCAGCTACAATCTTCGTCTCACCACCAACTTCTAGCGCCGGCGTTTTCAGGGAAACGGCCTTCCGGCAGCCTTCCCGGACCCACTCCAAAAGTTTAATCAAAGAAAATTGCACCGGCATGAGGGAATTCAGTCCGAAATGTCGCCTTTATAAGTGAGCGGGAAAATAATCCGCTGGATCGTAATCAGCGACGGGGAATGGCGGAGTATGCGGGTTTCCCGTGCAGGTTAGATCAAAATCAAACCATTCATCACATCACTGAGGAGAAAAAATATGAAACTGAAATCACTCGCTCTCTTTCTTGGCTTGGTAGTTCTGGCCTCTCTGCCCACGCTGGCGCAGGAAACGTCGTACAGCTTCCAAACCTTCATCTATCCCAAGGACACCTTCACACAGTTGCTCGGCATCAACAATTCCAGCAAAATCGCTGGCTATCACGGGGCGGCCGTGAACCGTGGTTTCACGCTCACCCTACCCAAGCACTTCGTCAATGAGAATTACCCTCAGTCGGCCATGACTCAGGTTACCGGCATCAACAACAAAGACCGTTCGTCTGGATTCTACGTTGACAGCGCCGGCATCACCCATGGCTTCACCTTCGGCCCTCCCGTCAACTGGCTCACCATCGACTATCCGGGGACGCAGTTCAACCAGCTTCTCAGTATCAACGACATGGGTCAGGCATCCGGCTACTACAGCTTGTCAGTAGACAACTCGACCCCCGATTTCCCGTACGTCTACGATGAATTCGGCGGCGTGTTCGAAGTCATCACCATCCCTGGAGCGGTCGGCGGAGCGCAGGCAACTGGGATTAACAACGAGGGACAGGTTTGCGGATTCTGGGTTGATGCCAACCAGGTTAACCACGGTTTCACACTCAGCGCTGGTACCTTCACTTCACTGGACGCACCGCACTCCACCTTCACCCAAGCTCTTGGCCTGAACAACAAGGGTCAGGTAGTGGGAACCTATACCGACCAGTCGAACAATATGCACGGATTCGTGTACAGCAACAAGAAATTCCAGACCATCAATGATCCAAAAGGAAACGGCACCATGACCGTGGTCAACGGGATCAATGATCTCGGCCAGTTGGTCGGATTCTACGTGGACAACAACGGAAACACGGATGGACTCGTAGCAACTCCGAAGACCGAGTAGCACGATCTGTCTCTTAACTCTTGTCTACAATACCGCGCCTTGCCGCCCAAGACCAGGGGGCGCAAGGCGCGTTTTCTTGTGCCAGCTTGGGCAAGGCCACAACTCTCGCGGCGCGGCTGCATCGTGGCCGCCCCCCCTCGCCAATTCTGCATTAACAAGAGAGGATCAGCGCTCAAGCACGGCGGCGCCAAAAGGAAAGACCGTGACCCTGCAGTTCAAGCAGTCACGGTCTTGCACCTTGCCAATTTCCCTATCTTACTTCTTGCCCACTCCGATGAAGTAAACGTTGTGCGGGCTACCCACTGCATTGTCAGTAACGGTCGCATAAGCAGTCTCTGGCGCTGCCACCGAAGCCGTAAACGTAACCGTAATGCTGCATTTCCCACCCGGAGCCAGTGTAGACGTGCAGGTATTGGTCTCGGTGAAATCAGCAGCATTGGTGCCTGTGATCGCAATATTACTGATGGTCAAGTTAGCGCTTCCGCTGTTAGTGATTCCAACCAATTTCTGGACGGGTGTGCCCAGCGTCGAGGCTGGGAAGGTCCAGCAAGGGTTCGACAAGTAAACGTTGGGAGCATCCCCGGAACCGAGAAGCCCGAAGACATCCAGTTCGTTTTGCGTGCCCACATAAACTCTGCCGTTAGCGACAGTCGGAACGGCGAACTTATTCCCGCAGCCGCCGCGGTCTCGCGGTACGCCAGACGAAAGCTCTTGGTTGCTGTTGTACAGCATGGTAGCCAGATTCGTGGCGTCGTAGGCATACAGGATTGCTGGCTTGTCGCCGGGCTGAATGCCCAACGCGTCTTGACGCTCAACCGCCCACACAATCCCGTCCGAAGTACCATTCGCGGAAATGGAAGGCGTTGTGCCAACTGGAAAAACCGTCGCGGTCTGGGAAGCGGCAGCAGTCGAAAGAAGTCCGTTGCTTACACTGAACATCTTCAGATGGTCACCGACACCGGCTTCTTTCGTCACGCCTCCCGAATAGATATTGGCTGCACTCTCTCCCTGCCAATAAGCGGGACTGCTCCAATAGCCGGTCGGCGCTCCGATGACTTCTTCCACGTCCTGATCCTGCGTCGCATTGTACTTACCCATATCGCTTCGGTTCACAAGGTAGATGCGGCTCGCCACCGGATCAGAGTCACAGGGGCTTCCGCCTTTGCCCGCAATGATGAGCTCGTTCGGAACGCTGCCCGATTGTTTGGGTAAGAGGATCGGACCCGCCGAACCCAAATCCTTGTCGTTCAACTTGCGGCAGGCCTCATCGATTGGAGTAAAGTAGTCAAGCACTTTCAACCCGGGACTCAATTTCAACATGCTATCGCCGTAATCGGGTCCGGCCGTGTTCGCATCAAAAAGCGCGTCGCCAACCGCCGCATAAATGTCTCCCGATTCGTCCGCCGCGATGCCATTTCCACTCGCCCAAACGCCGCCATATTGAGCATTCGGGGTGGTGTTAAAGATTGCCACTTGCTTCAATGTCGTCGCACCATAGGCCATGATCCATCCATGCTGGGATCCGGCCCATCCGATATACACCCTGCTATTCGCCAGAAGTAATCCCGCACGCTGCACGTCAGCCAGGGGATTAAACGGTACGATGCCGTTCTTACTGCCTGACCCAGTCCCTGGAACAGATCCCGAAATGTTGACCGGGCCGCCGAACTTCTCCGCTCCAGTAGCCAGGTTTAGCGCATGGAGGGTTTGGTAGTACTGGCCATTCTGTGCCGTGCGGGTAACCAGATACATGGTTCGCGTGTTCATACTAATGACCGGAGTAGAGTTGATCCCGTAGATCGGATACACGCCGCAACTTATGTCTGTATTGCCGTCAGTCCCGCATGAAACCGGCGTGATCCCCTGTGACGGATTGATGAAACTGATTTTCCAAAGCGCGGTAGGACTGAGGCCATCCGCGTCGAAGGCATAGAGGCTGTCGTTTTGCGTCACCACGTAAACCACGTTGTGCGTGCCCTGTCCCGGGATGCTTACATTCGGAACGTAGAGCGGCTGTCCATACACCTGGCCGTCCACCGAAAATGAGAATACCTTGCCAAACGTTGTTGAGCTTACGTTCTGCGGAGTGAGAATGGTCTCTTGCAGATTCTGGCCGGTTCGAGCGTTGTCGTTGTGCTGCGTTAGAACTCCAGCAAAGCTTTGCGCAGCCGCAGGGTTAAGGCAGCCAACCGCTAGCGACAGGATAATTCCCGCACGCGCGAATCCCTCAACTACCTTCTGACAATTCATATTTGGATCCTTGCTATGAAGTGTGCCATCCGGGGGAGACAAAAAACGATTAAAACGATTCTGGACCGCAATCACTCCGATGTCAAGGTGCAAGAACTTGCAACTTTGGGCAGAATTGCCGTACCGCTCGCATTCAGCTCGCGGTCGGATCACAACGTAGATTTACTTGCGCAGACTAGTTCTTCCCTACTCCGATCAGGTAGACATTGTGCGGGCTGCCCACGGCATTGTCCGTGATTGTCACGTACGCGGTCTCAGGTCCTACGACAGAGGCAGTGAATGTAACTGTAATGCGGCACTTCGCGCCTGCCACCAGGGTGGTGCAGGTATTGGTCTGCGTGAAATCGGCTGCGTTGGTTCCCGTGATCGCAATACTGCTCACGGTCAAGGTAGCGTTCCCACTGTTGGTCAGCCCGATCAGTTTCTGCACGGGTGTGCCCAATGTCGAGCCCGGGAAATTCCAGCAAGGATTCGACAAGTAGACATTCGGGCCGCTCGAGGAACCAAGCAATCCAAACACGTCGAGTTCGTTTTGCGTTCCTACATAAACGCGGCCGTTGGCGATAGTCGGAACCGCGAACTTGTTCCCGCAACCCCCGCGGTCTCGCTGCACGCCGTAGGACAGCATTGAGCCGCTGTTGTAGAGCATGGTGGCAACGTTGGTGGCGTCGTAAGCGTACAAGATCGCCGGCTTGTCGCCGGGCTGAACGCCCAATGCCTCTTGCCGCTCAATCGCCCAAACAATCCCATCGGTAGTACCGTGGGCCGAAATGGAGGGCGTCGCTCCAACTGGAAAGACATTCGTGCTCTGCGCAGCCGGAGCAGTCGAAAGCAGTCCGTCGCTCACGCCGAACATATTCAGATGATCGCCCGCGCCGCCTATTCCATTCACGCCCGCGGAATAAACGTAGGCGGAACTTTCACCTTGCCAATACGCAGAACTGCTCCAATAACCTCCACCCGACCCTACGACTTCTTCCACGTCTTGATCCTGGGTAGCGTTGTATTGACCCAGATTGCTCCGATTCAGAAGGTAGATGCGACTTCTCACCGGCGCTGAGTCGCAGGGTTTGCCACCCTTCCCGGCAATGATCAACTCGTTGGGGACGTTGCCTTGCTGTGTGGGTAAAACAATCGGACCGGCCGAGCCCAAGTCCAAATCGTTCAACTTGCGGCAAGCTTCATCGTTCGGAGTGAAGTAGTCCAGCACACTCAGATCGGCATTGAATTTCAACAGGCTGTCGCCATAATCCGATCCGCCGGTATTCGCATCAAACAGCGCGTCGCCAACCGCCGCATAGATGTTTCCAGATTCATCCGCGGCGATACCGTTTCCACTTGCCCAAACGCCGCCCAGTTGCGCGTTCGGGGTGGTGTTGAAAATTGCGACTTGCTTCAAGCTCGTCGCGTTATAGCCCATGACCCATCCATGCAGGGCTCCGGCCCATCCGATGTAAACCGTTCCATTCAGCAGGAGCAACCCCGAGCGCTGCACATCCGCCAGCGTGTCAAAATAAACGATCCCCTTCTTGCTCCCCGCGCCGGTCCCCGGAACCGAGCCCGAAATGTTGACCGGGCCGCCGAACTTCTCCGCTCCAGTGGTGATGTCGATCGAGTGAAGCGTCTGATAGTACTTGCCATTGTTGGCAGTTCGCGTAACCAGATACATCGTGTTGGTGCTGGAATCAATCACGGGAGTGGAGTTGATCCCGTAGATCGGATACACTCCGCAACTTATGTCCGTATTGCCGTCGGTGCCGCACGGAACCGGCGTGATTCCTTGTGACCGATTGATGAAACTGACTTGCCAAAGCGCTGTCGCACTGAGGCCGTCGGCATCGAATGCATAGAGGCTGTCGTTTTGCGTTTCCACGTAAACCACGTTGTGCGTGCCTTGGCCCGGGATGCTTACATTCGGAACATAAAGCGGCTGGCTGTAGACCTGCCCGTCCACCGAATACGAGAAAACCTTGCCAAACGTCTTCGCCTTTACGTTCTGCGGAGTGAGAATGGTCTCTTGCAGGTTCTGGCCGGTTCGACCGATATCGTTGTGCTGCGTTAAAACCCCAGCAAAACTCTGCGCCCCTGCGGGCGTGAGGCAGGCAATCACCAGCGTCAACACAACCCCTGCGCGAACGAATTCCTGACGTATGTTCTGATTCATAGGAAGATCCTTACTCCGAAGTGTGCCACTGAGGGAGGAAACGAGAAACGGTTAAAACCATTTTGTACTGGCGCTAAAGCTCCTGTCAACAGATGTAGCCATGCAACAACTTTGTCATCTCTCTTACATCCAACCGACGCAAAGACTAATTGCTTAGCAGCCCGATCCCTTTTTGCAGGTGTAAATACGTGTGGCCCAAGTGCAGCCAGAGCCGACATTCGTGACTCGAGAGCAATTGCCGAGTTGGTTTCCGTTCATGTACTCATTCACCGCCCAAAAGGTTAGATCATCATTCGGGTCCGAAGAAACGCTGACGTACTCGCCCCAGTAATCGTCCGACTCATCTTGCCCCGTGGCGCCGCTGTTCTCCAAAATTGCGACCGGGGTTCCTTCCGTTCCGCTCGCCGCGACGGTCACGAAAAATGGAGACGGATCATAATCGCTGACGCTACCTCGTGCAGTGGTTCCCGTCACCGTGTACGTAATGCCGAGGTTGCCATTTTCATCCATCGCCACGCTCGGCATTGACCAGAAGTATTTGTTGACTGAATCCTGCAGAACACCATCATGAACGATCGACGGGCTGGCACTCGCATGGATTTTGTCGTATTGAATTCCGGTGCGCCGATAGCCCCCGACCTGCACCGTGTGAGCCACTGCGAGATACTCGCCGCTTCCTCCGCTGGTCAGGTTCCGGTACGCCAGCCGATAATTCAGCCGATCCCCCAGACTATCGATCACCCCACCGTAAGCTTCCGGAATGCAGTAAGTGTTATACGGATGGGCCGGGGCGTAGCATCCGGGCGTGTACGCATGCGGCACGGTGATGAAAGTTGGACCAACCCCGCTGGTAAATCCATTCCAGGTCCAGAACGCCAACTGATTCGATGTGCACGTCGTACCGGAGCACTGATCATTCGTGCCCGGGTTGCTCGGATTTACCTGGGCAAGGAAATATTCTCCCGCCGTGTTGCTCGGAATCGGATTGCTGCCCTCGAAGTCCGCCGGCAATAAAGTGTGAATCAGGCTGTTGTTGGTGGTCGTAACGTAATCCGGGATGTACGTATAACAGGCGGGCGCATTCGCCGAGAGCCCCGCGATCATATCCTTCTTGTCGAGTTGGCAAACTTCAAAACCTACAATGTCATAATTGGCATCCAGATCTTCCAGGTCCCAGGTCACATAGAATCCGTTCGACCAGCTGCCAAATCGCGCATAGTCCGGAAAGTACAGATCGCCCTTCGCATTCGCGGGAATCGCAGGGCTCATCGCATAGGCGTAAACGTTCCAGTTACTTTTGCCATCGACTCCTTGCAAATTGTTGGCGGACGCCGAACCCGTAGCCGCGCTCACACCGATACAGTAATAATTAGAACCGCTCGGATGGAAAATATTGGCAACCACAAACACGTCATCGATGCGGTCGTAGGTCGCAATCCCGTCCAGCGAAGGATTCTTGCAATACTTGCTCCCGCCTGGCTCGAACAATACTGCGATTCCCTGCGGTGCAGCCACGCCGTTCGCCTTCGGGCTGAAAATGGGATTTCCGGTGGCTCGATCAAACGCCTGCAAGAAATTGTCAGCGAATTCCAGATACTGCCCCACCCCGCTCGAATCTGTCGGCCCGACCCCGCCATTCGGATCAGCTTGCGGTCCAGGAATTAGCGATGCACCCAAAATGCTGGCCGCGTCCAAGCCTTCCAATTGCCCCGTCCAGCTTCCGCTAGCGGGATCGGTCGTATTGACACCAAGCCAGCTCGTTCCGCCGGGACAGGTGCTGGCGCTGTTATTTCCCGCGCACCAAATTTGAGCCGGAGCCGCCGGAGCCGCGCAGGTCCCCGTCGGAGGCACGCTCGTACAGTTATTCTGTCCCACTGAAACCAGATTCAACAGCCCGACCATTCCCGCAACCAAAACAAACTTTCTCATCTTCAGCAGTTTCCCAACCTCCGGAGTAGTGGAACAACGCGAACCTTACGATGCATCTTTCATACCATCGCCAGAGCCAACAAATGGTCGTAAAGTTAATAGCTTAGAGCCAGCGAGAGCCGGATAAGATGCCCGAAGCCGCACATTCTTGCACATCAGCGATCAGCGCGAGGATTGCCTTACGACGCAGCTGATGACCTGCAACGCAGTTGATGACGCGCCAACGCTTTTGGGGAGGGCCCGACTTCAGTCGGGGCGCCAAGGCGCATATTCGATTCAGGCCCGCAGGGAACCAAGACCCTCCCTGCCTCTCCCTTCACGAGAAACTTAAACGTAAAGGTGTGCCAGCCCGCCTGCCAGCGCGTGCCGGAAGATTTTGCTTTCCTCCGGAAAACGATAGGTTTATCCTTCCGCTTCCCCCTTTTTGTTGCCCGGAGAACTGTCGTCGCAAGACGCTTGAAGTTCTCTAGTGCTTTCGGTCCTTCGATGTATTCAGGTTGTTTCATATATGGCTGACGATAATCCGCGAGGCACTGGCAACAAAGGCGAGAGGCGCCGGAAAGACGGCGACCCCGCCAACAATGCAGAGCCACTCATCGTCACGATAGAACCCCAAACGAAAAGCAAATACTCCTATGAGGCCAAGCAATATCGACTCGAACGTGCTCGGTACAGGTTGGAGAAAAAAGCCTATCGCGCGACTCATTGCACGATGGTTTTTTTGATCGTCTATACAGGACTCACCCTGATAGTAGCAATCATGTCTGTCATCCAAGCCATAGTTGCACATCAAGGATGGAGCGACAACAGAAAACAAGCGAGCGCCTACCTGACCATTGAAAACTTTAATCCTATAGTCGTTGAGAACGACCCGAATTTCAGAGTAAAAGGGGACTACTCGATTCGCAATGTTGGTGGCACCGCGGCTCTCGCCATTACAGCACCTCCACCACAAGGTGGTATCGGCATCTACTACCCCAATTATCACGTTACGCGGCCAATGTGGGGAGGTCCGTACCTGCCAATAGGCCCAACTATCGGTGCTGGCGGTATCAGCGACCACTTGGGGACTTTCGACATGGGTTCCGACAAAACTTCTGTGCTGGAGGGGAAAGCCTATTACAGTTTGCTGATCGTGGTCGGATACAGAAATATTTTTGGCGAACAACTGATCGCGACTGAATGTCGTGTGTATTCTCCCTCGGAGAAGAGCTGGCAATCTTGTAATCCCGCACCGCGTCCCTAGCCCCGTCACGGCAGGATTAGATATTTGACGCACAGCTATTAGGGAATCGCAGATGAGAAAACTAAAAAGTGCACCCATGCAAAGCAGTGCAAAACCTACCAGCAACAGACCGAAAGATTGTCGCGCGGGTGCGAGTGATTGAATATGGACGAAACCAGCCGCACTAAAGATAAAAGCACAGCAGAAATAGAAGCTTACCTGGAGGATTTTAAGCGCGAATTTTGGAAGTCGATCAGGCAGCCCAAGTTCGCCCTTGAGGTTCTCGGCTTCATTGCATTGAGCATATACGCAGGACTGACCGGCATACAGACTTATCTGGTCAGGACTCAGTTCACCAAAGAACAAAGACCTTACGTTTGGGTGAAATTCGACCACCCTGTTGTGTTCAATAGGGACTGGAAATCTAAACCGGGGACTCCGCCGTGGAGCTGGGATATATTCCTTGTCAATTACGGGAAAACTCCGGCTCTGAATGTTGTATTTTGCCAAGAAGTTTTGATTGGTAAAGGGCCTCTCACACAAAACGAGCGTCTTACGAATACAGATTTTCCCGCAGGCTGCAATGACCCGACTAATCAAAGTCTTCCCTCTATAAAGCCAGGAGTCATCCCACAAGGAGAAAAGATTTCTACTACCGACACTCCATCTCATCCGTACGAACCAGAGATGCTTGATCTCGTTAAATCTACAGACGATAGTATGGCTATCGGCGGTCGGATTGATTATGACAACGTGACTGGAGACCACTACGTGTCTTTCTTCTGTGCTCTGCGTTACGCTTCCGGTGCAATGCACACTTGTCCCAAGTACCAGAACATAGTGAACTAGAACTGGCCCTGTGACGGCGATTCCGAGTATGCAACCTATTGCACATGTGCATCAAATAGGTTAATACCAAATTCCGGCCCTTTGTTTTCTAGCTTGTGGGGGAGAATGAGAGTTTTTCTTGAGGGGTTTTCTGCACCAGAAAGTGTGCAACTGAGTCAGATTCAGGCCGACGCCCAACCAGCCAGAGCCCAACGCGTATACTGGGATTTCAGAATATCCCCTTAATGATCTTTGGAGGAATCTCCGGCATGCGCTATCTGCCACTTCTCTGCCTGTTGCTTGGAACCTTGACTTGGGCGCAGGAACAGTCCGCGCCATCGGATGTGCCGCCGCAGTATCGTCCGCCCATCACCCGCGAAGATGACGACCCGCACACCCTGCCAGCTTCAGCGTCCAAGGTCGCGCCCGACGCGGCTGTCGTCACCATCAAAGGACTCTGCGCTCAGGCTCCGCCCACCGCCGTCGGCTCCTCGAATGCCGCTTGCCAAACCGTGATCACCCGGGCGCAGTTTGAAAGGTTGACCGACGCTCTGCTCCAAAACATGAAACCGTCGTTGAAGTTGCAGCTTGCCAATTCGTATCCCGGCTTGCTTGCCATGGCGCGCGAAGCCGAAGCTCGCGGCCTGGAAAAGAGTCCCCACTTCGAGGAACGCCTCGCCTATGCGCGAGTCCAGATTCTCTCCCAGGAACTCGTCCGTCAAATCGAACAAGAGTCTGCAAACATCTCCGACAAGGATATCGAAGACTATTATCACGCTCACGCCGCCGAGTTCACGCAAGCCACGATGGAACGAATCTTCATCCCCAACCTCAAGCGAACCGATCCTCTGCCCAAAGATCAGGCAACGCCGGAAGCCATAAAGGCCCAGCGAAAGGCAGCCGAGGATGCGATGACCCAACTGGCTGAGCAGCTCCGCGCGAGAGCGGCCGCGGGCGAAGACTTTGTCAAGCTGCAAGCGGACGCTTACACGGCCGCGGGCGAAGCTGGTGATCCGCCCAATCCCAGCCTCGGTCCACTGCGATCGACCGGCCTTCCGCCCGGACACACTTCTGCGTTCGACATGAAGCCCGGCGAGGTCTCTCAAGTCCTCAGCGATTCCACCGGCCACTACATTTACAAACTCGACGCGAAAGCAATCGAACCCATGGATGAAGTGACGCATGAGATCCACAAAACCATGCAAAACCAACGCCGCGAAGAAAGCATCCAAGCTGTAGAGAAACCCGTCACCACAGAGATCAATCAGGCTTACTTTGGAACGGGCGAGAAACCCAGCGTTTCATCGGGTCCGAAATCCAAGTAGCTTCGAACTGGTCCACAAATAAACCGTGAGCGACGAAATGGCGAACGCTCCCACCGAGTAAAAGTTTCGCGACCCGGGTTTAATACCCATACTTGCCTATCTTAACGAAGGTGTCTTAGGGAGAAACTGCATGTTTTCAACAAGGATGCTTCTGTTCTGGGGGCTGCTGATTGGTACAGCGGGTCTTCTTTTGAGTTCGAACGCCTGTGGTGGAGGAGGAGGCGATTCCCAAAACGGAGGCGGTGGTACACCTCCGCCGACACAGAAGATTCAGCACGTGGTCATTATCTTCCAGGAAAATCGCACGCCCGACAATCTGTTCCAAGATCCCAAGTTAGTTGCGAAAGGCGCAGACATTTCGAGCACCGGCCTCACTTCCGCGGGCAAGGTCGTCCCTCTCACCCCGATGTCGCTAGTGACCGACTACGACTTGAGCCACGCGCACAAGGCTTTCGTGTCCATGTACGACGGCGGGAAGATGGATGGGGCCGACCAAATCGAGATCGATTGCACAAAGAAGAATGAGCCGGACTGTCCGTCCCCCACTGCCTGGTTTCGCTATGTGAATCCGTCGGAAGTTGCGCCTTATTTCCAGTTGGCCGAAACGTATACCTTCGGTGACCGAATGTTTCAGACCAACCAAGGCCCGAGTTTCCCGGCGCATCAATTCATAATTTCCGGGACTTCGGCCCCGACTCCACCGGGCCAACCGAACAGCGATTACTTCGCGGCGGAAAACATGACCTACCCGACCCCTATCTCCAATATTCCCGCCGGATGTATCGCGCTCCCGGGCACGACCGCTGCATGGATTGACCCCACCGGCGTCGAGATCAATTCCTCGCCAGCGCAGTTTCCCTGCTATGAGCATCCCACGCTGACTGACTTGCTGGACGCCAAGGCGATCACTTGGCGTTACTACACTCCGGCCGCGGCATCGATATGGACCGGGCCCGCCGCGATTCAGCATATGTGCGTCCCCGATTCCAGCGGAACCACCTGCACAGGCTCCCCTTGGGTCACTGGCGTCGTCATTCCTCAGACCGGGGTGCTGACGGACATAACCAACGGCCAACTGCCCAGCGTGAGCTGGGTCATTCCGAGTGGGCAGGCCTCCGATCATGCTGGAATCAACGATGGTTCGGGACCCTCCTGGGTTACGTCCATCGTCAATGCCATCGGCAACAGTCCCTATTGGTCGAACACGGCTATTATTTTGACATGGGATGACTGGGGAGGTTGGTACGATCACGTTCCACCGCCCGCCATTCTGAACTCCTACGAATACGGTTTTCGTGTGCCGCTGGTCGTAATCTCTCCTTACGCGAAAGCGGGATACATTACGCACACCTTTTATGACTTTGGCAGCATCTTGAAATTCATCGAAGGCACGTTCGGCTTATCGACGATCGCACCTGGAGCCGCGACGCCCTACGCTGACACCTTCACTGCCACCGGCAATCTTTCGGATTGCTTCGACTTTACCCAGACGCCGCTGACGTTTCAAACGATTCCAGCGGCGATGGACGCCGCCCATTTCCTGAACGATAAGACGCCGCCGTTAGATCCCGATGACGACTGATGACTGAGTTTGACCCGTGGTATGCCCCATGAGACTTGGGTACGCGGGCCCCCTAGGAGTTCGCCAGCTATTTCGCTCCGCAAGTCGGTATTTTGAAGTTCGCGATTCGCGTCTGCCAATCGAGGGTCGTAGTCTGGTTCTTGGTGAAGTATTCGTTCACATACCAGAAAGTGCATCCGTCGACCGGGTCCACGGTCATGCTTGTGTAATCGCCCCATTGACCGGAATTCTGCTCGTCTCCGGTTCCGCTCTGAATCAGCAGCTCTGCCAGCTTGGTTTTGCTCGGCAGGTTCCACCAGGAGGCTCTGATTCCAGGATGGGTGGTTGAACTGGACGCGCTGTAACCGACCGCAGCATTCCCGTCCTGATCCTGCGCGATGCTCGGCATGAAGCGAAAATTGGTGTAGTCCGGGCGAATGGTGCCGCTTTGATAAACGGTGGGTAACCCTTTGTCGTGACTACGCAGCTCATACCAACGGACGCCGGTTTGCTTGGCTTTGGTTCCGGCTTGGATGGTATGGCTCACCACCAATGACTCGTACGTACCGAAATTCCGGTAGGACAAACGAGGCATGAGCCGGTCCCCTACCGAATCGACCTCATAGTGATAGCCATTTGCCGGATTCGTCGACAGTTCGGGAACGCAAACCGTCCGAAGAGGAAAACTCACGTTGTAGCACCCCGGAGTATAAGCGGGAACTGTGCGTAACGTATCGGTAAACGTCGATTTGGCTGGATCGGTCCAATCCACATGAAAAGCCCACACGTTGATTGAGTTTGATGTCCTGCTCTCTCCATCGTTGGGAGGATTCTCGATGCTAACCATAAACTCATCCCGGCCGGCTGGAGGAGGAGTCGTGCCTTCTACATCAGCCGGAATCAGGCTGTGCTTGAGATATAAACTTCCGACCGTCGGAATCGGCTTGGGATTGCTAAAACACTGCATCGGGTTCGGCGTCGATCCGGTCAGCATATTCGTTCGATCCAGAGCGCATGCGACGACGCCGATCGGTGTGTACTTATTGTCGACGTCCAGCAGATCGAAACTCACATAGTAGCCGTCCGCCCAAGTGCCAAACTTCGGCCAGTCGGGAAAATACACGTCGCCCTTGGAGTTCTTTCCCAGCACGGGAGTCAGAGGAAATTCGTAGGTATACCAACTGAGGCTGCTGGAAGTCAGGTCGTCGGTATTAGAGATGGCCACGCAATAGTAATATTCGCCTCCTCCGGGCAATCCGTGCGCCGCAACGATCCAGCGCGACGCGAGACGATCGAACATTACCAGACCATCACCACTAAGGTCGTAACAGTTCTTCATCACGCTGAGTTGCCAGGGCAGGTTGCCGGGCTGAGGGGTGGCCCACACCGGAGCGAAGGTTACCTTGTCGTACGCTTGATAGTAGACGTTTACCCACTGCATGTACTGCTTCGTGCCCACCGCTCCATTCGGATCAAAGTCGAGCAGCGGGTGCGCCAAGTGAGAGGCGTCCGCACCCTCAAACGAGGTAACTGTCTGGGCTCGCAGAAAATAAGGTGTCAGCACAACCAGCAGTGCCAGGATTGCTGATTTCATTGCAGCAGGTATCTCCGATTGAATTTCTCTATGGAGCAGTGCTTGAGGGGGCGAGCGCTGCTCAAAACCTAACATGAATTCAAGCTTTTGCAACAGAGGCAAAAGTCTGTATGCCGAACGGTGTTAACCATCTGGATAACATGAAAGAATTTGCAGGTATGGGATCGCTTCGGCCTCTGGTGGTCATCTCGCCACGCGAAGGCGGGATGCATTTCACACGCAGTCTAACTTTGGCAGCATCTTGAAATTCATCGAGGCGACTTTCGGCCTGTCCACAGTCGCGCCCAACGCGTCTCCTGCACGCACGCATTTCCTGAACGATAAGTCGGCGCCCTTAGATCCTCACGACGATTAATTTCTCCCATAAAGATTTCGACCGCCTCATCGGGATTAACGGGGCGGTCGAAGACTTGACTCGGAGATGAATCGCGGGACCGGTCAGTGGGTAATTCTGAACACCGTACCTACCTTCGGACCGCCGCCAAGCGAGGTCGTGCCGTAGAGTTGACCTCCCTTGCCGAATGTCAGCCCCGCCTGAGGCAAGCTGCCATCGTGGCCACCCGCAAAGTCGTAGAGCGTGGTTTCGGTCCAGGGGTCGCCCTGCGCGGCCGGCGGCGAGAGTTCGAAGGCTGAGCCGTTGTTATTCGTGCCGCCAGAGGTCGCCGTGCCGTAGAGATTACCCGCTTGGTCCCGTAGCATGGCTGCGGCCGGACTTGCACCGTCGCTGCCGCCGGTGAAGTTGTAGATCACAGTTTCCGTCCAGGTACCGAACGCAATTTCGAAGACGGTTCCGAAGCCCGTACCGCCCGCAAAGGTTGTGCCGTAGAGATTGCCAGTTTTGTCGACGACCAGAGCTGCATTCGGACCACCTCCATCGCTGCCGCCTGTGAAACGATAGAGCACCCCCTCGGTCCAGGAGCCACCTTGCGTCGCCGGCGGTTTCAGCTTGAACACAATGCCCGCAAGGGCCTTGTCGTTACCGGTTGGGGTCGTCCCGAAAATCGCGCCATGCAAGCCAAAGGTTAAGCCGGCCATGGGATGGCTACCATCGCTGAACTTGC
This sequence comes from Terriglobales bacterium, assembly GCA_035601995.1. Lineage (GTDB taxonomy): Bacteria > Acidobacteriota > Terriglobia > Terriglobales > Acidobacteriaceae > JABDBE01. Next base: position 23,529 of record DATNNE010000103.1, on the reverse strand, counting down.
CGAAGGCATGGATCACGGTTTCGCTCCAGGAATCGCCTTCGGCAGCTGCCGGCGCCAGCTCGAAAACGGTGCCACACGTGGTAGCTCCGCAGCTCACGCCCCCTCCGGTTTGGGTCGTGCCATAAAGATTGCCCTTGCTGTCCATGATCAAGCCAGCGTAAGGATTAGCACCGTCGCTTTGTCCCGAGAAAGTGTAAAGCACAGTCTCCGTCCAAGCGGCACCCTGGGTGGCTGGCGGGGAGAGTTCGAAGACGGTCCCGCATCCGCCCGTGCAATTCGCGCTTGCCCCGCCGGAAATAGTCGTGCCATAAAGATTGCCAGCTTTGTCGAAGATGAGGTTGCCGTAGGGATTGGCGCCATCGTTTCCGCCAGCGAAGCTGTAGAGCACAGTCTCGGTCCATGCCGTCCCCGGCGGCGAGACTTCGAACACAGTGCCGAGATTTGACGTTCCGCCGCTGGTGGTTGTGCCATAAAGATTGTGCGCCGAGTCCTCAACCAGGCTCGCTGAGGGAGTAGCCCCGTCGCTGCCACCTTCGAAGCGGTAGAGCACGCTCTCCTTAGGGCTGGTGGCAAGAGCGGTGGAGGCAAGCATCACAATCACAAGGATTGTGAAGCAGAGACCGGCGAGTGGGAACTTGTGGCGCTTCATGAGACATCTCCTCGATGAACTCTCTGCAGGGCGAAGGCCGGACCTTCGGAGATACGGTGCCCGGCATTCTACACCCGTTCCTATGGCTTGCGGCAAAGATTCTCAAGCTTCATCAAAAGCCAGTTTTCCGTAGAAAAGAACGTCAGCCCTAGGTTCACTCCGAGATAGTAACTACTTCTAAACCACCCCTACGTCGCGGCGAAATAAGCCCAAAATTCCTTCCGCCTTCTTACCTTTCCTGTTAACGTGTCTCCGCACAAAATATTGCCGTTCATGAATTGCATTGTATTGAGTGGCCCTCAATGAGGCCCCCTCCTACGGGGAGACTTTTGTCGAGATCGGTGGGAAACCCCTGGGGAAAGCGAGCTGCTTCCGTTACTTGTCATGTACTAGTGTGATCTAGTTTGTTGTAGCAGAAGAGCTAGAGTTCAATTAAGCCCTTGGGTCGTGGGATCCAAATTCTAGTTTCAAGGACACGCAATGTCCCCCTTTTTGTATTCTGCCCGGCTGCGCCGGAGCTGGTCGATTCTAGTCACGTCGATTGCACCCGTCCTAATCAGCCTTTTGCTTTTATCCAGCTCCGCGCAAGTAACGGCCGCACAGGTCTCATCCACGGGAAGCGAAGGTGCCGTAGCGGCGAAGATGCCACCTCACGTCCCTTCTGCGGATTTCTACGTCGCGACAGACGGTAACGACTCCTGGAGTGGGACCCTGCCCGCTCCCAATAACCAACATACGGATGGACCTTTCGCTTCTGTCGCCCGGGCTCAGATCGCCGTGCAGAAACTTCTCCAGTCCCATCCCAAAAAGACCATCAGAACCATGATCCGGCAGGGCTCTTACTATCTCCCGTTAAGTCCGACCAATCCTGGTACTCTGCATTTTTCGTCAGCTGATTCGGGAACTCCCCAGACGCCCGTAACCTGGGAAAACTATCCCGGAGAAACTCCCACGGTAAGCGGAGGCGAAGCGTTAGGCGCTGGCGGACTCCAACTTTCCTGGACCAATTCATCCGGCAATCTGTGGCAAGTGCAATTGCCCAAGAACACTCAGCCCTTTGAGTACCTGTTCTACCAGCCCAGCACCAGTGGACGCCGCTTTCGCTCGCGATTGCAATCCGCTTCCGGTACGGGCTACTACATGAATAACGGATCTTGCTATTCCACCGTCACCGGACAGACCGTCGCGATTGGCGAATGCAATCTCGCCACGTTTCTCCGCATCGCCGCTTCGGTTCCTCCCGGCAACACCGGTTGTCCCACTGTGCGCAGTGGAAATCAGTCCAAATGCCTCGACCGTTTTAAATATAATCCTGACGATCCGATCACGAATTGGACCAACTTGAACGGGATATATACCGGAGATCCCTCGAAGCCCTGTCGCGCCGACAGCTCCAATCCATATCCCGTCGGTGATATTGAACTCACTCTGTTCAACGCCTGGACTGTCGACGTCATGCGCATTAACTGCGTCGACACTAACAACCACATTATTTATCTCACTGGTCCCACCCAGGGAGCTGCGGGCGAGTACAACTATTTTGGTCCTTCCGCGGGTCACCGCTATATCATCGAAAACACGAAGGACGCTTTCAACCGGGAAGAACAGGACGGTCAAACCGGAATCTGGTTTCTTGATCGCTCCAGCCTGCCGTGGACGCTCTCCTACATCGCCAACAGCGGTGAGAATCCCAACACCGACAATGTCGTCATTCCCCAACTTCAGCCCGCGACTGCCATCGGTGGGAGCATAGTCTCAGCCAAGGGGCTTGACTACGTGACCTTCCACGGCATCACCTTCGAAGTGGATGACTTCATCCCGCCGTCGTATGGGTTCAACGACGATGACAATGGGGAGAACATGTTGCCGGCAGCCGTCGACTGCGAGAATTGTCAGCACGTCACCTTCGACGGCATCAGCGTACGCCACACATCGGCCTCCGGTCTTCAGATCGCATCTCTGGATTCACACTCCGGACCGTCGGCGTCCAACGATCTGATCCAAAATTCGGCGTTCTACGACCTCGGCTCCAGTGGCATTCACATTGGACATGCACCGTCAGGATCCGACGTCACAAGCAGTGTCGTACACTCCGTCACTGTGCAAAATAACATCGTCCAAGGCTACTCTCGCATCTTTGCCGATGGCGAAGGTCTTGCCCAAGGCGACGGCAACAACATCGTCTACCTGCACAACGACATTGATGATGGTTACCACGCCGGCATCTCAATCTGCCAAAGTGGGTGTCCGGGCGACAACGGCAATAACATCGTTGCCCAGTACAACCGAATTTGGAACATGATGCAGGGCATCACATCCGATGGCGGGGCGCTTTACTATGACATTGGAAATCTGACTAAGAGTGGTACGGGGAACCAGGTCCTGAATAATCTGATCCACGATGTGACTGATGCTTCGATCATCGATCAGAAAATTCTAGGGACAGGGTACGGAGGGCACGGCGTATATTTGGACGCGCAGACGGCGGGCATGAATGTCGAAAACAACGTTATCTATCGCGTCTCCTCAGATACAACCATGATGGCGCAGGGACCGGCCGATGGGCAGCCGCCGAACACGTTTAAGAACAACATCCTTGCGTACGGGCGAAAAGGAATGTTCGCGGAAGGAAATGCGTGGCCGCAGAACTGCACCAACACTCTGAGGGTCAACCTGGTCAGCAACATCATGTACTTTGATCAGACCGACGCGACTTCGTTTTACGTGGTTCAAGGGTGCGCCGACTCGTGCGGCATGTCGTTCAACGACTACCAGAATTTTCAACGCAACCTTTACTGGAGAACCGACGGCAAGTTCGCCACCTACGACAAAGCATTCCACGTTTTGCCGGACCCGCCGCCTCCGGACCAGGCGAATAGCTGCACCGAGCCTCCGCAACCTGGCCAAGACTGGAGTTTCTTCGATTTCCCGGTCTGGCAGAATGGACATCCTCTGGTTAAAGGCAAACCGATCGCCATGGATGAAGATGCCGAAGGAACCGTGACCGTAAACCCTGGCTTTGGGCATTCCGGCTCGGCCACTGATTTCCTGCTTTCAAAATCTCCAGTCACGGGCTTCGATTTCGCAGAAACCAACTCGACCATCAAGACCGCAGGGCGAATCAACCCCTGGATTCACCCGCCGGCCGTGCCCCCAACGTTTCCCACGTATTACTACACTACTTTCTAGTCGGAGGCTGCCAGCATTCAATTCCTGACGGCAAAGCAGCCCGATGCTGACTACTTGAAACTGATCACGCCGAACAATCCGGCTTTTTCGTCGTTTGGCCCGGCGGCAAAGAAAAGCTGATTGGTCTTGCCATTCTTCGCCGCTCCTCCTCCGAATGTCGTCGCCCACAGTTGGCTCTCGACGATTATTTTCCCGCTAGTATTCGTGAGCGGTCCGATGAGTTGCCCAGTCGTGGCATTGAATGCGTTGATGCGGCCGTTATTCAGATTTCCCACGAGCAACGCCTTGCTCGCCGGACCGAAGTTTTTCGGAGCAAGCGCTAAACCCCACGGCCCGGTGAGAACGCTGGTGCCGGAGATGAGGGTCTTGATCAGGGTACCGCCGAGGCTGAAAATATCCACCGCGCCGCCGACCTTGGGAATCGTGTAGGCCACGAACAGCCGCCCATTAATATTCTGTACGTTGAAAGGGCCAGAGCCCGAGGGAAGGTTAGGATCGGTGAAAGATTTCACGAGGGTGAACGAGTCATCATACATTTCCACTGCGTTGTTCTTGTGGTTGGCAGCGTAGATGTAATTGTGGCCCTTATAGACTCCGATGGCGAGGCCCGTGTACGCTGCGCTGCCGGAGTTGTTTACAGCGATGACTGCAGTGTTGGGATTTACGCTTGCGTTCCAACCACTGATCGTACCGTCGATAGTGTCAAAAATAAATGTGGCCGGGCCAGAGTTTCCGCCTTGAGAGATTTGGAAGTCAGTGGTGCCGTTGTAGACGATGCCGGTCGGTGTCCCATGGTGCTTGGAAGAGACCGCCGGGATTGTAATCGCGACCGACTGCTTCACGCCTTTTGCGTTATAGAATGTCGTCAGGCCACTGCCGGCGTCGGTGACTCCAAGAGCGCCGGATGGAGCATAGGCAATCCCCCACGCATTAATTAGATCAGCATCCTGGTGTTTCGCTTTTCCCGCCTGGCTGGAGACTAGATTGGTTACTGCGTACTGCGCGCTCGCAGGGATTGCCAATCCCACGACAAAAACCAGCACTGCGAGAGCGCTCACTGGAAGACGCAACCGATCCTGGGCAAACATAATTTCCTCCACTTGAGTAATGCCTGTTGTCCTTCTTTCGGAGAGTAACGAAGGGTGTGATGCAGAGTGTGCAGACGCGCGCTCATAGGAGCACTCCACCGCAGTGGAACTCGGTGCGGCAGCCGATTAACATAATCGTGCATCGGCCCAGGCTGGGTGTCAAGCCCGAAAAGAGAAAACCCTTTTCACGGATCTGAAGGGTTCGCGCTCAAGCAGAAATGATTCTGCGAACAGCTGTAATCAGCGCAGGATACATCGCACCCATTCCTACTGCACAACTAATGTGAGAGAGATCGACTGCTTCGTCGAACTCGAACTGGCGGCGACCACAATCTGATACGTACCCGCCGGGGTGCCGTTCGGATTGTTCTGAGAGCCCGTAGAGCCGCCACCGCCTCCACAAGAACAGACGAACATCAGCAAGAAAATCGGCAGAGTGCGTCGCAAGCGCATCACGCCCCGCCGTCGTCCGCTCACCGGCAAGAAGACGAGCCCAAGAATCGCCAAGGCCGAGAACCATTTCGCAGGAGCGAAGTAGCTCGGAGTAAGGCTGGCAGTAGTTCGCGAGGTCGTCGCCACTGTGGCGTTGAACGCGGTGGCTGCGGTTGCGCTCAGGTTCTCCGTCGACGGCACCGTACAAGTCGCACCCATCGGCGCTCCGGTGCACGTGAGTGTCGTCGCCCCGCTGACGCCGCTGCCACCGATGGTGAGCGAGTAGCTGGCAGTTTGTCCCGCCGTCACCGTCGCTGAACTGCTTCCCCCGGCAGCGACGGCCAGACCGAGACCGGTTCCAACACCAGACAATGCCACCGTCTGCGGGCTGCCCGTCGCGTTATCCGCAATGCTGAGTTGGCCGCTCCGTTTACCGCTGACCGAGGGAGCAAACGTAACCGAGATTGGGCAGGAACCACCCACCGCTATCGTAAGACTACAGTTGTTGGTTTCGAAAAAATCGCCCGAGTACGAGATTTGTGAAATAGTGGCCGGCACCGCTCCAGTGTTACTCAACGTCACGACCTGAATCGCAGATGGCGTACCCACCGTCTGACTGGGAAACGTCAGGCTTGTTGGCGTCAGCGCAACGGCGGGAAACGCTCCCGTTCCCGAAAGCGCCACGGTTTGCGGACTGCCAGGACCGTTGTCTGCAATATTGAGCGTAGCTTGCCGTATCCCCGCGGCAGCAGGAGTGAAACTTATCTCGATGGCGCAACTGCCACCCGCGTCCACACTCCCCCCGCAGGTATTGGACTGAGTAAAATCTTTGCTCTGCGGCCCCGCGATCGTGATGGAACTGATCGTGAGGGCAGACCGGCCAATATTGTTAAGAGTCACCGTCTCGCTCGTGCTGACGACTCCGGGAATCTGAGCGCCGAAGACCAGAGCATTCGGAACCAATATCGGGTCAGGGCCCGATGGGCGGTTGAACAAAAGCGAAATCGGAGAACCTGCCACTGCCAGGTCGGGGCTGAGATCGCCGTTGAAGTCCGCGATGGCAATACCTCCAAATCCGAGCGCGCCAAAATTTACCGGCGTCTGGAAAGTTCCATCGCCATTGCCCAGTAAAACCGACACATCCTGCCAAAAATTGTTAAACGCGGCGATGTCCGGTTTTTGGTCTCCATTGAAATCGCTTACCGCAACAAAATTAGGCGTGCCCCCAACGGGCAAATTGGTCGCGGCTCCGAAAGTTCCATCGCCGTTGCCCAACAGGACCGAAACATTGTCGGAGGAAGAGTTGGCCGTCGCCAAATCCAATTTCCCGTCGTGATTGAAGTCAGCGATAGCCACTGAGATACTTCCCGTACCCGTGGGGTAGGCCACCGCGGTCCCGAAAGTCCCATTTCCATTTCCCAAGAGAATCGAGACAGACGAGCCTGTCGCGACCGCAAGATCGAGTTTGCTATCACCGTTGAAGTCCGCAACCGCCAGGCCATTCGCCATTGCCCCCACTGCGGAAGTCATCGGTGGGCCAAATGATCCATTGCCACTCCCCAGGAATACCGACACATTATTTCCGTCAGACGTAACAATGTCAGGGTTGCCATCGCCATTGAAGTCGCCGACCGCCAAATAAGTGCCGCCTCCGGCGTAGTCTACTTCTGGCTGGAAGGTGCCATCGCCATTGCCCAGGAACACCCCAACATTTCCGTTTACACTAACCGCCAAGTCCAGTTTTCCATCCTTATTGAAATCTCCACTGGCTGCGTAGCAGATGTTGAAACACGGCGCATCGAGGAAAGTCACCAACGGCGACTGAAAGCTTCCGTTTCCATCGCCGAGGAAGAGCGCAAACCAGCCGTTAAATTCCGCCTGCTCCACAAACTGCACCACATCCGATTTTCCATCACCATTAAAATCACCGGCGATGATCGAGGAAACAGTCCGTGCGCCAGGTCCTTCAGAGGGCAGCGCCACAGACGTGCCAACCTGAAAGGTTCCATCGCCGTTGCCCAGCGCGACCGACGCCAGCGGGGTCAAGTTGCTGGACCGCGTGGTTGCGACGTCCAGCTTGCCGTCACCGTTGAAATCTCCAACCGTCGCATCGAGTCCGGGCATTAACGAAAATACCGGATTCTGAAAAGTTCCGTCGCCCTTGCCAAGCAGCACCGCGACACCGGGGACGAGCAAATCAATTTTCCCGTCTCCGTTGAAGTCACCTGCCAACACAGTGTCGGAACTGCCGAGAGACACGGAGGTAGTGACTGCTGGCTGGAATGTCCCGTCCCCGTTGCCTGGCAGAACGGAAGTAGCACCTTCTGCTTGAAACGCCAGATCGAGTTTCCCGTCTCCGTTGAAGTCGGCCAGTACGAAGCCGGTGGGCGCCGTCGATAGCGCGGTGTCCACCGGGGCCTGAAAAGTTCCATTGCCTTGGCCCAGAAAAACCGAGACTGCGGCTGAGTTCACCGCAACTAAGTCAACTTTCCCATCACCATTGATGTCGACGGATTGCATTGCAACCGGCGTCGGGATTGGGCCGGCATTCGCCACGATCGGAGCCTGAAAAGTTCCATCGCCATTTCCCAGCATCACCGTCAATGCCGAATCGCCTTCTTGCGTCACCGCCGCTGGCATAGCTAGATCCAGTTTTCCATCTCCATTGAAATCGCCCACGGTGACGTCGCTCAGCCGATCGGTGACGATATTTGTAACCACTTGGGTTTGAAATGTTCCGTCTCCGTTGCCCAACAAAACTGAGACTGAGAAATTCCCGTTCACGACCAGCACATCTAACTTGCCATCGCCGTTAAAGTCCCCAACTTTCACCGCTACGGGACTTGTCCCCACCGGGTAGCTCACAGCGGATTGGAAGGTTCCGTCTCCATTTCCCAACAGCACTGAGATGTCATTCGAAAGACCATTCGTGGTCACCAGGTCGAGTTTGCCGCCGGAGCTGAAGTCGGCAGCGGCAATCGCTGAAGGACCCTGTCCAACCGGGAGATCCAAGCGAGCAACGAATGACACGGTCTGTGCCGACGCGCCAACCGAGGCCAACAGAACCAAAGCCGTGAAAAGCTGAAGTTTCAGAGATGACATGATTGTACGATCCTCGCGAGTGTCCTCCCGCCTGGGGTAAGAAGCAGATTCGCTTTCTGTAACAAGAGAGAGAGACTATGTTCCGTCAGACCTAGGAACCAAGAAGCGCGCGCAACACCAGTTGGCATCTTTGCGGTTGTTGTCCGCCCCAAGACACACTGTGTTTTTTACACTGCCGCAATACAAACCCTCCCAGAGGCAGAAAGTTTCGTCACGGATAACTTTCATTCCTACGATGTCGACTGCGAAAAAATAGGCACACTCCGTTTACTGACTTTGAGAAATCACCGCCTTCACCCTCCTTACTAAAGGTCCGTCCTCCTAGCTCGATGACGTGATGTTGGTCATGTACGGAGGTTACCTATGTCCATGGTTCGAAACGGGATAGATTCCATTCAGGACTTGACCGGCGAGTCCAATCTTTAAGCTTCGAGGACCCGCAATGTCCCCCGCCTTCCCTGGTTTTGCGTCGAACCGAAAGTCCTTTGCTATTTTCACTCGATGCGCAGTGCTTCTCTTGGCCAACCTGCTCGCGATCCCTGGTAGCGCACAAACCAAGTTGCCTCCCAACGTTCCTTCCGCGGATTTTTTCGTCGCGCCCGACGGTAAAGACTCCTGGAGCGGCACCCTAAGCTCGCCCAATTCCCAAAAAACCGATGGACCCTTCGCTTCCATCGCGAGGGCTCAGATTGCAGTGCGAAATCTTATTCAGCACCATCCTAACCGGACGATCGTCGTCATGATCCGGCAGGGTGTTTATTATCTCCCGTTAAGTCCTACCAATCCCGGAACGTTGAATTTCACGACTGCAGATTCGGGGACGTCTCAAATGCCCGTCGTCTGGGAAAACTATCCGAACGAAGTTCCCATCGTCAGCGCCGGCGAGGCGATCACCAAAGGAACCGAACAGATAAACCGGGACGGGCTTGGGCTCACTTGGACAAACACCTCCGGCAATCTGTGGCAAGTGCAGTTGCCGGCGAACACCCAGCCTTTCGAATACTTGTTCTATAAGAAAAATGGACGCGGGCGGCGGCTGCGTTCGCGGCTGCAGTCCGGTAGCGGCGTTGGTTACTACGTGAATAACGGCGCCTGTTATTCCACTGTCACCGGGCAGACCGTCGCATTGGCGAACTGCAATCTCGGCACTTTCCTGCGCGTGGCTGCCGAGGTGCCTCCCGGAAACACTGGTTGTCCCAGCGTCAAGAGTGGAACTCAATCCAAGTGCCTCGACCGTTTCAAATACGATCCCAGCGATCCCATCACCAACTGGGCGAACATAAACGGCATTTATACCGGAGATCCTTCTCATCCTTGTCGCACGGACAGTTCTAATTCCTATCCCGTCGGCGACGTCGAACTTACGCTCTTCGACGCCTGGACCGTCGACGTCATGCGCGTCAACTGCGTCGACACCACGAATCACATCATTTATCTCACCGGCCCCACCAAGGGCAGTCCCGCAAACTACGATTGTTTCGGTCCCGCTGCCGGCCACCGTTACATTATCGAGAACGCTTTGGACGCCTTTCAGCATGAGCAGCAATCGGGTCAGACCGGAATCTGGTTCCTGGATCGCGCCAGCAAGCCTTGGACGCTGTACTACGTCGCCAATGAAGACGAAGATCCTAATCGCGACAACGCGATCATCCCGCAACTGCAACCCGCCAGCGCTACCGGCGGCAGCATCCTGAATGCAACCCTTCTTCAGTACGTGACGTTTCAAGGCATTGTTTTTGAGATGGACAATTTTATTCCGCCTGCCGCCGGATTCAACGACGATGAGAATGGCGAGAATACTTTGCCCGCAACCGTCGATTGCGAGAGTTGCCAGCATGTCACCTTCGACGGCATCAGCGTGCGCCACACTTCGGCGTCCGGTCTGCAGATCGCCTCTCTCGCGGGGCACTCCGGACCACCAGCGGCCAACGATCTCATCCAGAATTCAGCATTCTATGACCTCGGTTCCAGTGGCATTCACATCGGCCATTCGCCACACGGATACGATCTCGCCAGCAGTGTCGTACACTCCGTGACCGTGCAAAACAACATCGTCCAAGGCTACTCGCGCGTCTTTGCCGACGGTGAAGGCCTCGCACAGGGCAACGGCAACAACATCCTCTACCTGCACAACGACATCAATGACGGATACCACGCCGGCATTTCCATCTGCGAGCAAGGATGCTCGGGTGAAAACGGCAGCGATATTGTCAGCCAGTACAACCACCTCTGGAACCTCATGCAGGGCATCACCTCCGACGGAGGAGCGCTCTACTATCACGTCGGAAATCCTCAGAAAAGCGGCACCGGCGACAAAATCCTCAACAACCTGGTTCACGACGTAACCGATTCATCGGTTATCGATCGAGCAATCCTGGGCACCGGCTACGGCGGAAACGGCATCTACCTCGACGGACAATCAACGGGTCTGAACATCGAAAACAACGTGGTCTATCGCATTTCCCAGGACACGGTCTTCATGACCGAGGGTCCCTCGAACTCCCAACCCCCGAATAACTTCAGCAACAACATCTTTGCTTACGGCCGCAAAGCCATGGTCCGCGAGAACATCGCGTGGCCTCAGAACTGCGGCGGCGCGATTCGGGCCAACCTCACCAGCAACATATTTTATTTCGATCAAAATGATTCGGCGGGATTCTACGTCATCCAGGGATGCGCCGACTCCTGCGGCATGTCGTTCAATCAATACCAGAATTTTCAGCGCAACCTCTACTGGAGAACCGACGGCCAATTTGCGACCTACACAAAGGCGTTTCACGTGTTGACCACTCCGCCTCCGCCCGATCAAGCGAACTCGTGCAGCGAGCCTTCGGATCCGACCACCGCCTGGACGTTCTTCGATTTCCCCACCTGGCAGAATGGACATCCCCTCGTTCACGGAAGCCCTTTGCCGATGAATGAAGACGCCGAGGGAACTGTCAGCGTCGATCCCGGCTTCGGCAATACCGGACTTCCTACGGACTACCTGCTCTCCAAATCCCCAATGCCCGGCTTCGACGACACTCAAACCAACGACACCATAAATACCGCCGGCCGAACCAATCCTTCAATTTATCCGCCAGCCGTGCCCCCAACCTTCCCCACGTATTACTACACGGCCTTCTAACCACGCCATAGAAACGAAAGGCCCTCATCGCTGAGGGCCTTTCTGTAACTTCGCGAAATAACTCTGTCATCCCGACCGGAGCGAAGCGGAGTGGAGGGACCTTGCGTTTTCAGCGGCTCTCATTTTTGATCGAGCCGTTACCCAACCGCCGTTTCGCCGCCTCCACCATCACCGGCAACACAAAGCGATGGAAATCCGCATAGTGCCGCTTCTTCCAAAACAAACTCGGATCCTGGCTGATCCGATACCAGAATTCCAATCCGCGATGCTGCATCCACCGCGGAGCCCGCTTGCGCATCCCAATGTGATAATCGAATGCGCCGCCCACCGCTCCAGTAAACCGCGCCTCAATGCGTTCGCGGTTCGTGAATACCCAGCGCTCCTGCAGCGGCGCTCCCAGGCCTACCCACAGGATGTCAGGCTGAGTCCGCGCCAGCTCGCCCAGAATGTATTTATTGTTCTCGCCTTCGATCGGGCCCCACGGAGGCGTCCACGCTCCCACGATCTTGATCTTCGGATGCAGCGCCTGAAACGCCGCAGCCGTCCTCTCGGCCTTGCGATCGCCTCCACACATAATGAAGACCGTGTAACCTTTCTCCGCCGCGCGTTTATTCATTTCCACCAGAAAGTCCGGACCACAACAGCGGCTGCCCACCGGTTGCCCTAAAACCCGACTCGCCCAAACCAGCGGAACGCCGTCCGCCATGGGAAAGTCAGCCTCATTCAGAGCCTGCCGGTAATCAGCGTCCCCGCGCGCTTCAATCACGTTATAGACGTTGATGAATACCGCATAACGCCGCCGGCCCCGCCGAATGCCCTCTTCGACATCGTCCAACGTCTGCCCAAGATTCGTCCGCCGAACCCGGACGCCCAGTATGTCAGTTCGCTCTTCGTGATTCGCTAACTCTGGCATGGTTTCCACAAGCATGATCGTTTACCGCTCCCAAGTCCAGTTGAGTGTCGAACGATACGTCAGGGGGGACAAACGCTGTCGCAACATAGCATAACGACGCCAACCCGCAACAGAGACAAAAGTCTCCATGAGGAGGTCATATGCTTTCACAAAAAAACGGGTGCCCTGCCCTTCTCGCGCTCTTTGCGAGAGGGCGGGGCTTCATGCAGATCGCGGCGTCGAACCACCGGATGCACGTGGCTGGTGGCTGGCCCACCTTTACGTGGCTGGCCCACCTTAACGTTCTTTGTAAAGGTGGGGACTCATGTTGCCGACGAGGGGATTTTGATCTCGGCCTCACGCCACTGATTGATTCGCACCGCACCCTCTGCCCCGAAGGCATAGCTCCGATAACTGCTCCACGGCCACTCCTCCGGTTCCCGCACTAGCCCTCGCACCACTGGATTCCGGTGCATGTACCGCAGCTTCTCGATCCGCTTGCGCCCCGTCCAGATGTTGTAGTCATAGAAGCGTCGCTGCCACACATGCTCGGCTCCGACCGCAAATAACTCCTGCTGGCCCGCCACTCGCCGCTTGCGCACCGCCTTCAAGACCCGACGCGAAAAGCCCTGCTTGATCGCCTGCATCACCCGCGACGGATCGCCCTTTTCCGGCTCGCTGATCAGCAGATGAATGTGGTCAGGCATGGCGACATAGCCTACCACCACGAAGCAATAACGCTGGCGGACTTCCTCGAACACTTTTAGAAACAGATCCCGCCGCTGCGGGCTAGCCAGCCAAGCTTGCCGCCGATAACAACTGCAAGTGATGAAATGCAGTTCCTTCGTGCCATAGTAGCGCCGGGGATGGTTCGACACGGCCCAAGCCTACTCGCTGAGGCAAAGAAAAGCTGTGACATCTGACCTCGTCGTCCCCACCTTTACAAAAAACGTAAAGGTGGGCCAGCCACGTCTCGTATCTCTGGATAAGCGCAACGATCCCTTGCCTTATCCTCGATCGGGAAGCTATGATGCGCCGTGGGTCGCGTGACGGCTCGTAGGCCTTGAGCCGCGCCCGTGGCCGACCCGCACCGAACCGGGCCCCGTCGCGAATTCCGCTGGAGGCTGCCGTGTCGAAATTACGCGCACTCTGTCTCTGCGCTTCCTTGCTGGTATTCCCTTTGTGCATCAGCGCACCAAGCCAACGTACCGATCAGCTCTTATCGCTCACATCGGCGCCCAATAGCTCGCTCTTCGTGAATCCCTGGATGCAATCCGCGAAACTGTCAGGGACAAGCTACCCAGTTTACCTCGGCACTTCGGTAGCGATCAGCGCCGATACAGCGGTGGCGTCGTCACTGTATTCGGATCTTAATAAGTACACAGGTGCGGCATACGTTTTCGTGAGGCCAGCGACAGGCTGGAGCAACACGACTCAGACTGCGGCACTGACCTCCTCAGATGGGAAGAACTGCGACCTGTTAGGCACCTCGGTAGCGATCAGCGCCGACACAATCGCGATCGGAGCTCCGCAAAACGGATGTAATCCTGGTGGGCCTGGTGAAGTCTACGTGTTCGTGAAACCGGCTGGCGGCTGGTCTGGCGTGCAAACCGAAACCGCTAAGCTGATCGCCTCGGATGGGAACGCTTTTGATGCGTTGGGCACCTCCGTTTCGATCAGCGGTGACACCATCGTGGCCGGCGCGCCAGGCACATATCCATCCAGTACTCCCGGTGCGGCTTATGTCTTCGTGAAGCCCGAAGGCGGGTGGAAGAGCGGCTACCAAACCGCCAAGCTTACTTCGTCCGACGGTAGGGCCGGAAACGAGTTGGGTTACTCTGTGTCGATCAGCAAGGATACCGTCGCAACTGGAGCGCCTCAGGCCGGTGTAGCTTACGTGTTTGTTAAGCCGACAAACGGTTGGAAGAATGCGACCCAGACCGCAGAACTGAGTTCCTCGGACGGAGCGTTTAACGGCGAGCTTGGGTATTCCATCTCCGTCGATGGCCAGACGGTTGCGGCTGGGGCACCCTATGCCACCGTCGGACCGAATCAATATCAGGGGGACGCCTACGTCTTCGTCGAGCCTTCCGGCGGTTGGAGGAATATGACTGAGACCGCTAAGCTGACGGAGGGAGACGGCGAGGCAGGGGATCTCCTGGGCTCGTCGATTGCCACCAGCGGCAGCCTTGTCGTGGCGGGTGCGGCTCAGTATTCCCGAGGGCCAAGTTTAAAAAAGCTGGGTGGACCTTCGTTTCTCGTAGAGGGAGCAACTTATCTTTTCATCGAGCCGAATGGTGGCTGGGCGACGGCATCGAGCACGAACAAAGTTACTGGATCAGATGCAAGATTTGGCTCCTACTTGGGCTCTTCTGTCGCGGTGAGAGGAGACAGTTTCGTAGCTGGCGCGCCTCGCAATGGTCGGTACGTTGGCGGGGCATATATCTTCCAGCGTCCCTGAAAACCGAGCATACCGTGTCAGCGAGTGCGTTACATCGATGTTACCGGGGGAAATCATGAAGCAGTTTGGCGAGAGCGATACGCGATCCTCCCAGAAGCCTGCCGAGCTTCCAGAGACGCTTCATCGGCGTCTAGACAGCTATGCGCTAGCGGCGAGCGCCGCAGGCGTGGCCGCACTCGCTTGCGCGCTTCCGGCGGACGCCGCGCCTGCTTGCAAGACGGTACTCATCGACCTCGTGGGCGCACAGACCTACGCCCTGAATCCAGCTGACCAACAATTTGCGCCATTCAACATCGCGCAGAGCTTCACCTGGGTTTCGACCATCGCCATGTGGAACCGGGGCTTCTTGACCCCAAACTCTGCGGGGGCGTTCGACTTGCTAGGGGCGAAAAGCCTTCCCGCCGCGCTGGTCAAGGGAGAAAGCATAGGCCCGAACGGCCGCTTTGGAAAAGTAAAGTCCTATGGCATGCTCTTTTCCTACGGAACGTTCAACAGCGGCAGCAAGAAGCATCATCAAGGTAACTTCCAATTTGGCCGTCCCAACTATTTCGGATTCAAGTTCTCCGTCTCCGGAAAAGATCATTACGGGTGGGTTCGGTTAGGGGTATCGTTTACCAGCTATGGATCACCAACGACGACCCACATCGACGCCTACGGATATGAGACTACGCCCAACACGGCAATCAACGCGGGCCAGTGTTCGGCGCCGGAACAAGCAGCTGAGCCCAGCTCGAAACACGCTCCCTCGGACAGCCACCTGACAGCTTCTGTCGCCAGCCCAACTAAGCATTTCCCGTCGCTCGGAATACTTGCCCTCGGTGCCGTCGGAGTCCCATTTTGGCTGGGTCGGAAATAGCGCGGAGCCCCAGGCTCTCGTCCATTCATTGGACGCTAACCTGGGTTTCAATGCTTTAACGAGAGCCGGTATAAAACTTTTCCGATCCCCCAGTCTCGACCATCTTTCGTTTCCCAATTTGGGAAGCCGCTCGCGGTCTGCTCTCTTTCCTCTTGAATTCGACCCACCAACTCTGATAATCTAGTAGCTTGCATGTTATCTACAAGATAATCTCGATCTTTGACAACCTGACCATGAGCCAACCTCATCCGCCGAGTCCGACCGATCACCGTCAAGACGTAAACGCCTTTCCAGTATTCCGAGCAATTCCCGGAACGGAAATGCATCCACCCGCAAAGGACCATAACTCCATTGTTTCCAAGATCTTGCGTCTAACTACCTTAAGAACCATAGATCTAGCGGAGAGAAAAAAATCTGGGCATTAACACTGTTGACACACATGTGCAATAAATTGCATACTGTGCTCCGTGACAGGGCAGTGTTATGGGGACAGAAGCGCAGTTATGCGTTGATGGTCTTTACAGTATTCGTCTACGCAGTTGTGTTCTTTACAAGCTTCCCAAATCAAGGTGACGGGAATGTTCAACGGGAAGGTAGCTGGCGGTTTATTGGCAGTAGGATTGAGTCCGTAAATAGCATTCGTAAGGTGGCTACAAAATTCGGTGACGTGTGTGGGGGTATTTGGAAGTACGTCTCGGTAAACGAGCCAACCCCAAGCAAATATCTTGAGATTGACCCCTCCGGGGATATCGTTCCGAGATTGCTGCACAAAAGAATCGGTAAGCAGTTTTATACCGCCATCCTTTTTTGCTCTCGGTCCAATCGCAAAGGCTGGATGGTCCATATCCGCTCCTATAAAGATTTCCTCGGTTGGTTCGACAGGCAGATGGTCAATGAAAAAATATGTGATCGCTGGGACGGCGGGGGTTGCCCCAGCATTTTCCCAAACAGGGGAAAATTGCCAAACTATTTCAGGTTTTCCGAGGGGGACTGGACGGGCCGATCTTTGATGTTGAATTACATCGGAAATTACAAAGGCACGCTGGACGGTTCTCAGGGCTTCCTTAGAAGTATCGGAAGCTTCTTTAGAGGCGTCAGCGGAATCTCGGTTGGCGCGATACATGAGGATGGTAAAAAAAGCGTAGACACAAAGAACGATAAAACCAGCAAGTTCCAAGGCGAATTTGGGGTCTCTAAGTTTTCTTTCAAAACGTTTTTTAAAATTATCGAGACATTCTTCTGTCTTATCTTTGCTCTGATCTTCGCTGCCGTTGGCTTGGTGCATATTCATTCCTTGGAAAACGAGATGAGTAATTCCGAAGTTGCTAAATTGTGGATAGCTGGGTTCGGTTCGCTCTTTCTTGGGTCTATGTTTGTTTTCTTGATGTGCTGGCGCATAATCACTTTATGAAGGAACAGGAATATACAGAAGGCCCGGAAGCACTAGAGAACTTCAAGCGTCTTGCGACGACAGTTCTCCGAGCAACAAAAAGGGGGAAGCGGAAGGATAAACCTACCGTTCCCCGGAGGAAAGCAAAATCTTCCGACAAGAGCTAGAAAGGGACTTCCGTTTCCCCCGCCCTTGTCGGCGACGTGTGAAGCGAATCGGTATCCTTGCCCGTGAGTTCGCTGTAGGTAAGGCGTTTGCCGACCACTTGGGTAATAGCTAGAGCGAAGCGTTGGGCATCGTTTAAGCCCTTGCGATTGTTGTAACGAAATACTTGTTCGTCAACGTACTTATTGAGATGAAACGGCTCAACGGCAACGTAAGTCCCGCGCAAGGTCCGCTTCAACAGCGACCAGAAGTTTTCCATGCCGTTGACGTGTACGCGACCGCGCACATAGGTTTCGGTCTTGTTAACGAATTCATGCACGAAGCGCGACTGCAATCCCTGTTCGTAAGCCACGGCGTCATCGGTGTAGACCTTGGTGCCGTACTTTACTTGTTTCAAAATCTCCGATTGCAACGTCTCGCGCTTTACGTTTGGTACGACTGTGGCGCGAACTTGACGAAGATTCCGGTCAAGAATTCCTTGCACAATCGTCTTGCCCGTAGAAGCTCCCGAGTATCCATCTTGGATTGCGAATCTCTCACGGCGCGAACGGTGCATGTTCTTCACTTTACCGCCGACGAAAGTCTCATCAACTTCGACTTCCGATCCGCCGCCGCCAATTTTGGTCTTGCTCTTGAATCCGCGTCCGCCCATGACTTCACGAATTCGCTGAAGCATGAACCACGCGGACGTTTGCGTGATGCCCAAGGTCCGGGCGAGTTCATGACTGCTGACCCCGTTCTTGGAGTTGGCGAGAATCCAGAATGCAGTCATCCACTTGTCCAGCCCGAGCGGAGAATCCTCGAAGATCGTTTTGACCTTGATGGTGAACTGCCGTTTGCAGCCATAGCAGAACCACAGTCGGCGAGTCTTGATAAACGAATTCTTGGCGACTCCGCATCGCGGGCAAACAACTACACCATCCGGCCAGCGCAATTTGACGGCGTAGGCGAAAGCACGCTCAATATCAGCGAAGTAAACGATGGCTTCTTGAAGTGTTTTTGGTTCGACCATGCACAGAGTATATATTATGCACACATGTGTGTCAACTAGTTTATTGCCAAAATCTGGTCCTTTGTTCTCTAGATTTTGCGCGAAAATGAGAGTTTTTTTTGAGGTATTTTCTGCACCAGAATATGTGCATACGAGCCAGCATGACTGGCTCTCCCCCATCGATCTGAAACCAAACCACGGTAAGTTTGACGGGGCTTTCCCCGTCGCTTATCTTAGGAACTCGCTTGATCCAATCGTAGGAATCGCGAACCAGGAGGCTTGATTGAAGGTCTTAGTAGTCGGAGGCGCCGGGTACATCGGAAGTCATACCGCGCGAGTCTTGCGCAAGGCTGGTCTCGAAGTACTCATCTACGACAACCTGTCTACCGGCTTCGATTTTCTGGCCAAAGGTTTTGAGACTGTCATCGGTGACGTTCACGACAGCAAGAAGCTTCTCGACTCGCTCAAACAAGTCGATGCCGTCATGCACTTCGCCGCCAACCACTACGTCGGCGAATCGATGATCAACCCACGAAAGTATTATCGCAATAACGTCGAAGGCGGAATCTCATTGCTCAACGCGATAGTCGACTCGGGCAAGAAAGATATGCTGGTCATCTTCTCCTCCACCTGCTCGGTGTACGGCTCGCCGACGAAAATGCCGATCACCGAAGACGATCCGCTGACCCCGGTAAATCCCTACGGCGTCTCCAAAGTATTTTTCGAGCAAGCCCTGCAGTCCTATGACACCGCGTACGGAATTCGCTACGCCGCCTTGCGCTACTTCAACGCCGTAGGCGCGGACGAGAGCGGAGAGATTGGCGAATGCCATGAGCCCGAGCCGCACCTCGTGCCGCTGGCTCTGCGCGCCGCTGCCGGCTTCGGACCGGAGCTGCAACTCTTCGGCACCGACTATCCCACGCCCGACGGAACTTGTATCCGCGATTATACGAACGTAGTCGACCTGGCCGAGGCACACGTCAAGGCGCACCAGCGCCTGCTTGCGGGGAATCCATCTTTCGTTGTGAACTTGGGAACGGGAAACGGGTCTTCGGTGAAGGAAGTGATTGCAGCGGTGGAAGAAGTAACAGGAAAGAAAGTTCCGGGGAAGATTGTGCCGCGCCGGCCCGGCGATCCGCCAGCTCTAGTGGCAGATCCAGCGCGCGCGCAAGAGTTGCTGCAATGGAAGACGAAGCGCTCGCTACTGGATAGTGTCTCGACCGCGTGGAAGTGGATGCAACGCAGGGGCAAGTAGCGCCACTTCCCTGCTGAAAGCATCAAGTTCTGAGAATTACGAAACGCTTACGGGCGTTGCCACGCTTTTTCTCGATCTTTCCTCAAGGTATCGACGCAGCGCGTCCTTCCAGGAAGGAATCGATAAGCCCAAGGCCCGAGCTTTCGCTTTGCTCAGCACTGAATACGAAGGACGCTTCACCGGGCTGGCAAACTCGGAGGATTTCACAGGCGAGAGTTTCGCATCGAGACCTGCTTCCTGAAAAATCTGACGGGTGAAGTCATACCAGGAGCATTCACCTTCCGAGCTCAGGTGATAGAGTCCGAACTTGCCGGTTGCAATCAGATCGTGAACCGCTTTCGCCAGGTCGCCGGTGTACGTCGGTGTGAGTATCTGATCGTCGACCACGCGAATGGCATCACCCGCGATGGCTTTCTTTAACATGGTTTCGACGAAGTTGCCGCCCTTGCCGCTGCTGCCCGCGACGCCATAGAGGCCGCAAACCCTGAGCACGAAGTAGCGATCCGTGTAGGCTGGAATCAACATTTCACCCAGCACCTTGGAAGCGCCATACACATTCAGCGGCGCAGTGAGATCAGATTCCTCGTAAGGCGTGTTCTTCGAGTAGCCGCCGAACACGTAGTCCGTGCTGAAGTTCACTAGAGTCGCGCCCGACCGCTGGCAGGCCACCGCGAGGTTCATCGCGCCGGTGCCGTTCACCTGGAACGCTTGTGCCTGCTTGGTTTCACATTCGTCCACGCGATGAAAAGCAGCCGTGCTGATCACCACGTCCGGATGGGATTCGGCCATGACTCCGGCGATCCGCTCCGGAGAACAAACATCCAGCTGGGCATGAGTGACGGGCACGACGGTGTCGCCCCTGGCTTGAAATACTTTGACCAGATCCGTACCCAGTTGTCCGTTCGCGCCGATGAGAAGCACCTTCATCGAGTCACCTCAGCCAGCGCCCGTAAACCGTTGTTCGCGGAGAGCAGTTTCAATGTGTCGATGTTGTAGTACTGCGGATTATCCCAGTCCTGGAATTTGTCCATGTGCTCGATCAGGTTTTTCACGATGGCTTTGACATTGTGGTTAGCGTGGAAGCTGAGAACGTTCTCCGCCTTCTCAGTGCTGACTTTGTAGTTGCGGAAATCGGTCTTGTGATGGATGGTCAGATGCACTCGAATGCCGAGTTCTTCCTCGATCGCCATCTTCACCAGGTCCCCTACCTCGCCGACCGTATAGTTTCCGGATGCGATGTTGAAGATGCCGGAAATCTTCTGGCTGGCTTCAATGGCGCGAATATAGCCGTTGGTGGCGTCTTCAATGCTCATGATGGGACGCCAGATCGAAGGGTTGTTCACTGTAATTTCGCGGTTGCGCACGCCATTCTTAAACATGGTGTTGACGATCAGATCAAGACGCATGCGCGGACTGTATCCGGAAATTGTTCCTTTGCGCAGCGAAATGACGGAGAAGTCGTCGTCGACCAGATTCATGGCCGCTTGTTCGCCTTGCAGCTTGGAAATCCCGTAGGGATAGAACGAAGAAACCGGCCGCGTCTCGTCGAACAGCTCGTTGACAGTGTAGCCGTACACCGAGCAGGAGCTGGCGTAAACATAGCGCTTGACCTTGGCCTTTTTCGCGACGTATGCGAGATAGGCGGGGGCGGCCGCATTAAAAATGAAATTCTCACTGGGCGAATATTCGGCCATGGGATCGTTCGATAGCCCTGCCAAAAATACTACCTGCTGGTATTGCTCGAGGTCGGGGACGGCAATGTCGAAAATGTCCTTCTGAATGATCCCCGTCTGCGAAGGGAGATGGTTGCCGAACCAGAAGAGGTCCAACACATCGACCTCGTAGCCGCGATCAAGAAGCTTCGGGACCAGTACCGATCCCACATAACCAGCGCCACCTGCAATTAGAATCTTCATTTCGACTTATCTCCCCACCAAGCTATTTTGTTCGGAAAATTTGAAATTCTCGGACTCCGGTCGCGCCAGCCATTCTTTCAAAGTCTGGGCCTTGCGATCTTTGTCGGAAAGCTGAACCTCACGGATGGGCCACTGAATGCCGATCTCGGGATCGTCCCAGCGTATTCCCGACTCACCCTTGTTGTTGTAAATTCCCGTGCATTTGTACTGGATCTCAGCGTAGTCCGAGAGCGTGCAAAATCCACGGGCAAAACCGGCGGGCGCCCAAATCTGTTTGCGGCTTTCTGCCGAAATCTCGGCTCCAAACCACTTGCCCAGTGTAGGCGAGCCCTTGCGTATGTCGACCGCGACAAGGAAGGCAGTGCCGCGCGTCACTCGCATCAGTTTCCCCATGGGAGGTTCCCATTGGAAATGCAATCCGCGAAGGACGCCGCGAACCGAACCGGAATGATTGTCCTGGACAAACTCCGTGGGCAAACCCAAACCCTTGAACTGGTCTACCCGGAAAACCTCCATGAAGAACCCGCGATCATCTTGAAAAACCTGTGGAGCTAAGACGCAAATATCGCCCAACTGCCTAGACTCAATCTTTAATTCCATGCTCCCTCATTCTTGAAAGGAAAAGAAGATAGTAGTTTGGTGCAGCATACACCCGGTGCTGAATAAAACCTGGGGGGAAACGAACGCTTTTTAGTTCAGCTCCAGCGGGGAAAACATCAGCCTGACCTAATGATTGTGCCTTAGCCGCAAAGAACAATCAAGCCCGAAAACGCTGGTGCGTCAAGTAAAGTACAGGGTAGCGTTACCCGTATATCTCACTGATAAGAGGATAGTTGCAGATATGTTACGTAATTCGATCTCTTTTACTTTGATGGCGTGTAGAGGAATCCCCGAAAGATGTAATCCTGCGTCGCGTACCACCCTGCGACCTGCCCTGCATTGTTGATCGCCGTTGCGAACATTCCTCCTGGCAGCGAGTTTGGCACGTGGATCGAAGCTGTCGGCTGCCCATTCACCAGCGTTACATAGTGGCGGAGCATCGGACTATTGTCGTCCTGCCACCATCCGAGAATTACTGAACTGTTGTTGATCCCTACGAGCCCCATGGCCGTGTCGCCGGTCACATCGATGTTCGAAAAGCCCGCGGTCGGATTCCAATAGAAACCGTGCTGCACGCCGTTTTGATCGATCCAGTTGCCGACGACTTCTTCATTGTCGTTGATGGCTGTCGGTTGTGTGGTGACTGCGCCCGGCATGTTAAATGTGATGTTGAGCTTCTTGCCGTCGTAAAAGAAGCCACTCCGTGGAGTCGAGTAGTCGTCCCAGCTTCCGACGATCTGGTTTGAGTTGTTGAGTCCGGTGACTTCCGCGCCATTTCCGTCTTCGTTCCACGGTGGACCGGAATTGTGGGGAAACTTGATGTAGGTCGTCGAGCCTTGCGGGTTCATAAGGTAGACCCAAGTCTGGCGTTTGGGCGGAATTTCACCGCTCGCCGTCCCCACGATGTACCCAGCGGTGTTGATGGCGTTCGCGGTGACGCCCGAATAGATGGAAATAAGTTGGGCGGGCTGGCCCCACAGTTTGGAGAACGCGCGATTGCTGGGGCTCTCTTGGCCGATGATGGTGGCGGCGTTGTTCATTTGCAGCACCCCGCCGTTGGTTTTTACGATGTTCTTGGTCCAACCAGTTCCCGGAACAATAATGAACGCCTCTCCATTCGTGCCCCACCAACCGAGCACCTGGCCGGAATCGTTCAGGGCGGTGACGCTGCCGAAGTTGTTGCCCGATCCTAGCGGAAATGTTTGATACCTGTTTTGCGCCCCGGCACCGATCGCGGTGAGCAGGGTGAACAAGCTAACCAGAATTTTCGAAGTTAGGGTCTTCATGGTCGTCTCTCTTCTTTCTCGCGTTGGAAGTATAGCCCGGAAGATCCCTCGCGCAGCACGGAAGTGAGGATCGGGTACGCAGCGATTGGAGAGGTGGGCTGCGATTCGTCTCATTACTTCGGCGGGGTGT
>DATNNE010000102.1:0-5286 GCA_035601995.1 Terriglobales bacterium | reverse complement strand
TTCGCGCTGGCACTGAAACCCCGCTTAGAGCAACCAACTCTAAGTCTCAGCCACCTCACCTGGTCTATGTGTGTTACATCTACTGCCTTCAGAACTTGTCATCCGACCACCTCCTTTCCGGTGTTAATCGCAGGATAGTACGGATAATGCGTGCGCGTCAACAGCGATACGAAAGTGCTGGTGAAATGCATGATCGGCGCATAATGTTCGCGCACAATCACCCGACCGCACCCGTCTGGCTGTCTCAGAAGGGCGGTCCCCGGTTTGGGGATTATGTTTATATTTGCGGTACTCCCCCCCATCCCCCCTGAGCAGCTCACTCTGGTAATAGAATCAACGACTTAGCTTCGAAAAGTCCACGATTTTAGGCCCAAAGTTCACGACTTTATGCGCAAAGTACGTCGAACAAAGGACTTAGAGGTAAAATCCGTGAAACAAAGGAGTTAGTGGCTCCTTGGACTCTCGGAACCTGCGTTAAGCCTTCTGTTCTTCGCTAGGCCATGATGAACGACACTTGGTGTGGGGCGCAAGGTCAGATGTCACAGGAGGGCTGTGAATTTCTCTCGCGTCGGGTCACGGGTTGGGCATCGTCGCTTCTCGCGGCGTTTGGATTTGTATGTATGTAGCTCTTTGTATTGGCGGTAGTCCTCGTTCATGCCGCTCGGAGTCAGCAGCTGGCGTTCTCCCCATATCACCCAAATAACAGATGCTGCGTGGTCGGTAAGGAACCTATCGAGCAGGTCTCTTCGGAAGTAGGTGAAATGTTGAGAGTCGTAACTGCCGCCGAATTCGACATATGTGCTGGCAAGTTTGCCCGCCCTGTCGTAGAAATCCCAATAGGGTAGTCGGATAGCGAGGTCTGCGTGCAGCAATAAGGCCTGTGAAGGAATAGTCGCATTGTCCCTTCGAAGCGGGCTGCGGGTTGAGAACTCATTGCGACGGACTGGTACTAGGGCTCGGCGGCGCTCAATCACGGTTATTCTGTCGCGTATCTTGCCGTCGGGGCGGCGGGTTTGGACTCCGCTGCGAAACGAGTCGAAGTATGTTGGGTTCCTCCAGACGGTGCGGGTCCCCGTGATGAACTCGATCTCTGTCAGCTTGTCTGGTGGTATGTCGGGTCCCCAGGGGACCTCGCCGCCGAAAACGCCCCGCTCTTCCTCTCGTTGATCTAGCCACCCACCTCTGGGCTTTTGGACTTGGAAGAGTCGGGTCAGTTGGTCCTCTTGACCTATGGGGACGACGTACGTTCTGATCATGGAGAAGCTGTTTCGAGATCTTGCTTTGCTGAAGTTGCTTTGCCATCCATCAAGCAGAATCCATTCGACACCATCGTCGCTGGGTTTCGTGCTAATGAGCAGCGGCTTGATGTGTTCCGGCGGCGCGCTCAAGCGGAGCCATTCTGCCGGTTGGTTCCTGCACTCCTCAATGAGACGCTGGCTCGCTAGTCTAAGCCGTTTGGCTCGCGGGAACGTAGGGTCAATGTCAAAATCCATTGGCCTGCGTGGATGGTGCTCTGACCAGCGTCCCCTAAGAGATCCCCTGTCATATAGAAGCCCGTAGAGCTCAAAATAAGCGATCCATGCGTACTTCTTCCCGTAGCGATCTGTCCGGCCCTGTTGATCCGTGCGGCTCCAATGAAAGTGTGCGATTTCCTTGTCAATGCTTGCGAAACGAAGAGGATCATATCCAAGATCGCGCACGCGCCACAGGACCCTCCGACGAATCTCTTTGTAATCGGGGTGCGAGAAGTCATAGCTACTTCTGGAGGGAATGAGGTGTCCGAGAGTGTAATTGCCCCAATCCATCCCGAGGATGTGATTGTTGACGAATTCGTTAGGGTTGGAGGGAACTCATATTGACGCCATTCGAAGGGTGAACTCGGGAACTTAATTCGGCCGTCGTTCGTTCGCGGCGCGAAGTGGAGTAGAGTCGGGTGGTATCTTTGCGCGCATTCGAGTATTCCCCTTGCGTATTCGCGCGTCAGCGCGTGAGTAGTTCGGAATCTCGCACCCGGTGCAAACACCATCCAATAAATTGACTTTGCGAAATAGGGAAGTTCTGTCTGCCGGAAGGAATTATGTCCGGGCTGGCTGTGTAAGCGCATGGCTACTGCATATGCGGCTGCTAGCATTCGTTCCGGTATGTAAGGATCGTTTTCGGTAAGGCTAGAGAGCGCCTGAGCAAAAAGGAAGCGAGGCGACTTCGCTCCGATGCGAGTAAGGGTGCGCGTGGCGTTATCCCGAAGGCGATGTTGCGTCGATGGAAGCAGCCATTTTGTTAGGATTTCCGGCGAGCTTTATGCGCTCAAGGTTTGCGAGGTCTCCTTCTTTGAGGGCATTCAATGCTCCCCAGACTTCCGATAAGAACTTATGAAAGCGCTCCGGGTTTTGCCGGAGATTCTCTGTCCAGGATAGTTCTCGATCCGTAATGTCCATGCGGTGTAACACGCGATCGAGGAATGTTGCGTTAAGTGGGTGGCTGGGAACGGTGGACGTTTCCCGGAGCCGAGGAAGCAGCGCCTTCCGGTTGGATTCTGTTCGAAGCAGCGACTGGATGAGATCGGCATCTGCGGGCCGGACCAAGGCGGGTTCCATTTCAAATATCGCGTGCACCGATGCGCTGAACAGGGTCGAATTGGACGACAAATTGTACACATGGCAGCCCAGTCGCCCGGGCGTGATCAAACAGAGGCAGCGGCTGATGTCGTCCCATAGAGGGTGCCTGTGTTGTTGGTCTGTGAGAAGAGGAATGCCGGAGGCAATGATGGACTGTGCCTGTCTTGGCCCCAAGCCTTCGATTAATCCTTCAGCGATTATTAAGCCAGCCAGAAGATCGTATGTGAATCGGATGACCTCGTGGCCGGGCTCTTGGTAGCCTCGTTCACGAGCAATGACTAGGTCTTCGTCCAGGAGTGCCTTGGTTATTGACTCTGACCACTTGAAATGCGGGGATTCCGACGATGTGCCGTCAAGCAATTGTGATGCGGCGGCAAGGGGAAGCTCGCGGGCGTCAGATTGCCATAATTCTCTCGCGTAACGTCGCAGTCCTTCCTCGACTAACGCCCCTCCGTTCGGCCTATCGATTTTTTTGGCTATATTGTCCCTCACTCCTGCGAGGTATTTGCGGAGGGTCATAAGCGTGGTTTGATCGCCGAGGTGGACATTTACTGTTGTCTCTCGTGTCGGGTTATTAGCTTCGCAGAATAGTCTCAGGTAGAGCGGGTTGCTGAGCGTTTGTAATGAAGCGAACGCCGTTGTTACCGCGAGGCGATAGTACGCGAAATATTTAGCCGAAATCTGTTCAAGTGTGTCTCCCGATGCGGCATAGAGATGCAGGAATGGCGTGCGCGCGTCTTGTGACCAGATCAAATCCTGATAGTTTGATCGACAAGTGGTGACCAGAAAGACGCTCTGATGCCGCTTAATGTCCGCCGCAAGCTCCGGAAGCTCTGTTTGCCATCGTTTTAGGTCTTCAGCCTCGTTAAGTCCATCGATTATTAGGCAAATACGCGTCTATACACCGTGGCCATCGCATTCAGCGCTGACAGGAAATCTTCCCAGCTGTAAGTTATCGGGATGTCGAGCAATGATAGAATCTGTTGCTTAATCGATTTTTCGCGGGTAAATCGGATTCCTCGAAGTAGGAGTGATAGAAGTTCATGTCGGATCCGGTCGTCGGCCACTGCGCAACACATGTGGGTCTTGCCGTATCCCGCCGAGCCTAAGACATTAAGCGTCGAGGATCTGAACCGTTCGATAATCGTTATCTGTTCGGAGATGTTCCTCCAATTTTGTTCTGCGATTTGCGCCGGACGATTGGCGATTCGGTAGTCGTCGTGGAGACGTCGGGTCGTTTCCTCGTTTTTTTGTTCTCTCGCCTGATCCAGGGCGGCGTTTAGGTCAGCTAACGAGAGCGATTTGAGAGCATCCGCTAACGCGCCAGTGTTCGGGGGTAGCGGAAGGGATTGTCCGCGATGTATGTCGGCGTTAGCCAAAAGCCCGTAAAACAGTTCACCGACCGTCAGCACGGATTCGACAATCGATAGACAACTATTGGTGCAACCCTTTGAACTTTCATACGATTCGGGCCACTTCTCTTTGATGTTTTCGAGTTCGGCTAGCGCCTTTTTGAGGGTATCGGTGGCTTTTCGTAGTTCGTTGTTTGTTGCTTTGATCCGCAGTTGGGCGGCGTTGTCACCAAGTGCATCAGAGATGGCTTCGTCGACGATCGTCTTCGTGTGGAGGCCCGGGATGTACTTGTTTCCTATGGCCTCGAGTTGCCCTTCGACTTGGTTTCTGCACCATTGTGCTGAAAGCTCCAATTCGCCAAAGAAAAATAGGCGCCTTCCGAGTAGCTTGGGTGTCGCGAGTTCGTTCAGAAGAAAGCTCTCGCCCCAATAGATTAGTTCGACTTTGGGGGCGATTTGCCTAGCTTTTTGTGAAACCATTCGAGTTCGGGGTTGTTTCCTTTGGTTGTAAAGTCCGTAGGGGAGCAGAGAAACCACTTTTCCAATCTCTTGTGATCTTCTAAGGATTGCTTCAGCGACGATTTAACCTGAGCTCGGCGTCCGGTGGTGAAGCGTCCGTGAGGATAAAACTTTGCCCTGCCATCCCCATACGGCTCCGTTAGGCCGGAGTAGGTAAAATTCGACTCCGCTTCCGCCGCCGCTATCGTCGATGGGCACGAAAGTGCCCTCGCTCGAGTAATTCGCATAGGCGATCTGAAAACATAGTTCTTCGAAGCTTCTTCGCTTATCCGCCTTGTAGGTCTTAAGTTTGTTCCAATCGACAGGAATGGGCATATCGCTTACGAGGATCGGGTCTTTCCAATCCGCATAATGTCGCACATATTTCACTCGTCGGCGACTGTTTTATTCCAGCAGATCGTCGCTCGAATCGCGGGCGAGGGCGCCCGCGCCACATCTGCCGTGACGACTTATCACAAGGTCAAAATCCCCACCCTGTCGCAAAAGCGCGACAAGGGCGGGGCAGCCGAGCTACAACTGCGCGACGACGAACTTATCCGAAAGTCAAAAGCCCCACCCTAGCGCAAAAGAACGCGCTAGAGTGGGGCACCCTGCACCTTAGAACAGCGGTACTGGGTTTACTACTTTTTTGGTGCGACTGTGCCCCATTGCGCTACCAAGTTGGCGGCGTTGATGGTGCCCAGGCCGGTGGCGAAATCCCAGCCGACGGTGGTGCCATAGGCTGGCTTGTACGCGGTGTTCGACGTGGAGAGCACACCGTACTTGCCCGAGGGCAGGTAGCAGTTGTGGGTTCCGGTGCA
>DATNNE010000101.1:0-2961 GCA_035601995.1 Terriglobales bacterium | reverse complement strand
GTATCCCAGCGCGTTCGCGGCAACCAGCAGCCAGATCAGAATCTGCGAAAACACTCTAGCGCATCCTCCGTAACCAGTCCAAATACTGTTCCAACGTGGCCTGATGTCGCTTTAACGCTTCGGGGGAAGAGCCCGGCAGATCAGGATTCGGAGTCTCTGGCTCTTCTGGCGCGCTGAAAAACCAAATCCAAATCAGTACGGCGATAGAGTATGCCACAACTGAAGCCACGCTCCACAAAAAAGTGAACCTCGTTCCAAAATCCGAATATTTCGTAGTCATAAGTAAAGCTACGAACGAGTAGCCTCCGAATCCCGTAGCTATCCCGAATGGATATTGTCGCCAGCGCAGGCGAAGGATAAGGGCTATAGCCACTAGTCCGGTGAACACAAGCGCCTGAACAGCCCGAACTGCGATCTCTCCTACGATGACGTAGAATGCGAGGCCGTGCCCAAACTGGGGCGGCACCGCATGAGCACGAGAGAAACTTAGGACAACTCCCGCCACAGCGGCTGTCGGAAAGATGAGGCTTCCCCACCAAGTGCGCGATAGGTTCCTCAGAACTCGGCGAATCAATTCGTTCATCACGAGCAGTCCGAGGAAATCGTATCCTGCCTCGGTGACCCAGTAGGTCCACGAGTAAATGGAGGGACTGTTTCGCGCAAAGAAGCGCGCCACGTCGGCCGCAACACCGAAGGCCACGTATATAAAAAAACAGGGAAATGACCGGTAAGTGGCCCTCTTAATCAGTAGGCCTAGCAATATGAGGAGCAGCGCCGTTGGGATATACCAGACGAGATCGGTCATGTGGCCGGAGCCATCTTAACTCAAAGATCGCTCCGGCCCGAGAGTGATTCCCCTCGACAGCTTAGATCGATACTGATCTGGTCGCTCCCGGCGGCGGAACGCCGTGCCCTCCACCGTCGGCCATTGCTACCGCGGCAAGCGACAAAAGCAACAGCGCGACTGCGAATATCTTCTTCATCTTGTTGGTCTCCATGGGGGATTCCCCGGAGATAGTTTATGCGCGACTGCACCGGCGATGCTGCGTTTTCGCCTAGCCCGGCAGTGCCGCGTCACAGACTAAGTTAATAACCCCCTATGATCGGGGCTACGCTGCTGTCAGCTGGGGCGTCGCATCCGCGCGCCTGTGGCCAAAAAGGATGCCGACATCCGACTTCACGCGAACTGCCCCACTTTCAACGTCCACCCAAAGACCCACGTCCCGGGAAAGGAGAGCTCACACGCTCCGCCGATGTAGGCGGGGGAGCAGCATGAATCCTGTATCAGATTCTTCCGCAGGAGGGAGCGAATCATGGTGGCAGTCCGCCTCGGGACGCGCTTCGGGTAACCTCACCCACTGCGTGCCCGCAAAGGTCCAAATCCAAATCAATTCGGCAACGCTATAGGCCGCCAGCAGGATCACGCCCCATAAAAAGAAGAACCTTGTTCCTTTGTCCGAAAGCCTGGTCGTACTCAGCAGAGCAACTATCGAGTAAAAGCCAAACCCCGCGGCTATGCCCAGAGGATATCGATGCCCAGGGCGACCAAAAAGGGGGATTAGCGTCAGCAACACCGCAAGTACCTGGATGAATCGAACCGCGATTTCACCGACGACAATATAGACCGCAAGATGACTGTCGAACCGGGGCGGGGCAGTATATGCACGGGCCAGACTCAGGCTGACGCCCGCTACCAGGATCGCAGGAAAGATGAACCGACCCCACCAGATAGAGGTCAAGTTCCGCAGAACCGTGCGAATCAATTCGTGCATCACTACGATCCCGAGAACGTCGTAGCCCGCCTCGGTGATCCAATAAGCCGCATAGAACGGATGCGGATAATTTCGGGTCACCACCCTCGCCACACCCGCGACCAACCCGAACGCCACATAGGCAAAAAAGCAAGGGCAGACTCTGTATGCTCGCCTGCGGAGCAGTAAGTAGAGGAGGGCTGCCAGGAGCCATTCAGGAATGGTCTGGAGGAGAATGCTCATACGGCACTGAAATAGCCTACCGCATCCGCCTCCAGCATTTCGAGAAGAATTGGCCGAGTCTTCCTCGAGTGACGATGACAGCTTTCATTTTCCCTCAAGCCTCCCAGCCCCATTCTGTAACGATTCCGCCTCCCGCCTCACTACTCACTGAGGGCCGCCGCCGTAACTCGCCATCGCGCGATCTACCGTCGAACGTCCCACACCCGCAGCTTTCAATCAAATCCGTTTCAAAGCTTGTCGTCCGCAACGATGCGCCACTCAGGAGGCAACTATGTCACTCATTCAAGTTGGCTTGGCCGATAAGACCGGCGAGATCAGTGCTGATCTCTTACAGGCCGCCGCCGCCGCTCTCAACATTCAGGTCACCCGCGACCTCACTCAATTCTGGACCGTGCAGGCTTCCGTCACTCACCTTCCCAATCCCAAGAAAATACCGGCCGGCGTCTGGCCCGTATTTATCGTCAAATCCCTGCCCCCGGGCGAGGGCGGATTTCACATGGATAAGCACAACCAGCCCTACGCGGAAATCATCGGCAGCTCCACCAGCGACGAGTGGACCATCGACGCCAGCCACGAGATCTGCGAAATGCTCGTCGATCCCTACGGCAACCGCCTTCAGAATTCCACCTCCATCGAAATCACCGACGGCAAAATCGTCGACGGCAACGGAGAATTCGGCTACCTCGTCGAAGCCTGCGATCCCTGCGAAGCCGACAATTATTCCTACGCCATCCAGGGCGTCGCCGTCTCCGACTTCATCACGCCACACTTCTACGATCCGGTCACCACTCCCGGCACTCGCTACAGCTTTACCGGAGCCATCCAGGCCCCGCGCCAGATCCTGCCCGGCGGCTACATTTCCTGGGTAAATCAGGAAGCCGATCAGGTGCAGCAACTGCTCTATGTTGACCCCAGCCAGCCGCCCACCATCAACAACCTGGGCCCAATCCCCGCCGGCATGAGCCTG
>DATNNE010000100.1:0-3885 GCA_035601995.1 Terriglobales bacterium | reverse complement strand
GCCCGTGGTGCCGGCGCTCGATCCGGTCAGGATGATCGAACCGCCCTGGCCCATCAGCGGCAGCGCCTTCTGGACCGTGAAGATCGTACCCTTCACATTGGTGTCGAAGGTTTCGTCAATGTGCTTGGCGGTGATCTCGCCAAGCTTAAGCTGGCTTCCCACCCCGGCATTGGCGAAGACGATGTCGAGGGTCGCGCGCTCCTTCTTCACCGCTGCGTAGAGTCGGTCGAGGTCGGCCTCATCCGAGACCGAGCCGTTCACCGCGCGGGCATTTGGCCCGAGCTCGGCCAAAGCGGCGTCGAGCGCTTCCTTCCGGCGGCCGAAGATGAAGACGAAGGCGCCCTCCTCGATGAAGCGCTTTGCTGCGGCGAGGCCGATGCCGGTAGCCCCACCCGTGATGACTGCAACTTTTCCTTCAAGCTTTCCCATAATTACTCCCTTCGCTAAATCTAAAGCCCTCAGTACACTAGAGTAGAGTTCTTTGGCAGTGGACGCGAACTGCTCGGGAGTCCAAACATTTTGTCTATTCGTCCAAAAAGAGGAGTCTAAGTTGGACCCGATAACAGACATCTTCAGAACGATGCACGTAACCGCTTTCGGTCTGCACAGGCTCGAAGCCACAGCCCCATGGGGCGTAGAACAGGAAAAGCAGAGCGAAGAAAAAGTCACGCCTTCCGGCAAAAAGATTTCACCCACAGATTTGGCGCACTTCGCCATGCTTTCACGCGGCAACTGCTGGCTGAGCGTGAAAGGGATTCCGGAGCCGATTCCCCTCACCGGTGGTGATTGCTTTGTGCTGGCACGGGGCACTTCGATTGTTTTGCGCGACAGCCCGCGAACACGTCCGAGCTGGACTTTCCGCGAGATCGGGGCCAAAGCCAACGGCAATGTCGCTCATTGTGGAGGTGGTGGCGCACCGACGACAATCGTCTGTGGGTCCTTGAGTTTCGATCGCGCCAGCTTGAAGCCGATCACTCAGTTATTGCCGAGCTTCACTCTCATTAAGGCCGAGCAGGCACGCACGCTTGCTCTTCACATCACAATGCAGGCGCTGGCGTCGGAAATGGCAGAACAGGTGCCGGGATCTGAAGTAGTCGCGACTCGGCTAGCCGAGGTCCTATTTATCCAGGTACTCCGGGCGCATATCGCGTCAGGACCAGAACGCAACAAAGGATGGCTGCGTGCCATTTTCGATCCTCAAATGGGCGCTGCCCTGAGCGCCATTCACGACAGATTGAATTCACCCTGGACTGTCGAATCCCTGGCCGAAGCGGCGGGCATGTCTCGCTCCGCATTCGCAGCACGTTTTAAAGAGCTACTCGGACAAACCCCACTGGAATACGTAACCGAGTGGCGGATGCAGAAGGCGATGCAGTTACTCGAACAGCACAACAAGAAGCTGATAGACATCGCTCGGTCGGTCGGTTACGAGTCCGACGCTGCGTTCAGTAAGGCGTTCAAGCGAGTTGTCGGGGCCAACCCTGGCGAATACCTCAAACGTGGTTTTGAAGGCAACGGCAATACCGGAATAGCTGAAGATTTTTGAGCCGAGGATTCTGACTTTAGCGGCGGGGCCTGAGTGCCAAGGAACTGTGTTCTTCCATGGACCCAAAGCCGACCGAAGCCGACCACGATCGATTCCGGTAAAAGCGCCAGCGTTCGCAATCACTTTGACAGTTTGTTGCCATTCCGTTCTTCTGTAGGCCGTACCCCGCGGTTGCACGGCAGGCTAGACTAGCTACTCTGGACGCAGAACGGCCTTTCCGCACTGCCGACAGGTGAACCCGAGCATTCTTGAAAAGCCTGGGAATAGATTTACCGACCCGCAATGCGGGCAAACTTCGCTCGCAACCTCAAGCGTGAGCTCCAGTTCTGTCAGCGTCTGCCCAACATTTGCGACGGGAACGGTGCGGAGCACGGTACCGCATTCATTGCAGACAATATCAGCCTGATCCCCGCGAATAACGCCGTTCAGGCAGCCGCAGCAATCCGGATCGCCAAAATCTGAATGCGGCAGGGTTGTTTCGATGCGGCCTTCGAACCCCGACCCGTTACAGACAGGGCAATCGCGCGGCCCGGTGAATGGAGCAAGGTCACCATAACCGTACGCGCAGCCCGTATAATTGCCGTCGCCCAGAGGGATGCCTCGACACCGCGGCGGCGGCGGTAACGGACGCAACTCTGGCTCCTCATCCACGCGTCGATTCTCCCCTGGGCCGCCCGGACAATCCGTACAAGGGCGAGTTCAGGCTACAACACCTTATATATAGCGCTACGCCCGCTTAGCTCTCATCCCGGCCAACTCTCAACGATCGGCCAACCCGCAACTCCCGCCCTAAGACCCACCTGCATGGAGATCCGAACAGACTCACTGCGCTCGGCGTGTCTCAGGACGTAACCCATTGAATATCAGGAGGTTCAACATGCAAGTACGAATATCGCCGACGCTAACGGCGAATCCGATCCTAACACTGGAAGATCTTGGCTTGGAGCGAAGCGTCGGCTTGGACCAAGCCAGCCGAGGGCTGGCAGAGCGATCAGAAGCCCAAATCGTTCGTTGGGTTCAGTTTCCGGCCGGCGCCCTTTTCTTTACCCTGGTCCCGGAGGATCCGGAGTCAGGTGCAGTCTATGTTTTCGACCGCAGGAACGGGGTGTTCTACCTCGTGGACTTCAACGATCAGAAATGGGGCGGCTACAGTCTGGCCGAATACGAGGTACTGGAACGGACGCACCAACTGACCATGCTGGCGCAGCGCCCGTGGCTGCTTGAACGGAGGTATGACCGCCGAATTGCGAGCTGACCGACCGCCTGGCCGGTTCATTTGCGCGGGTTTTGAATTCGGGTTATGAAAGAGCAGGACGAAACGAGAGGCCGCTATGCCCAAGCGCTATCAGGCAACTTCCACAAATGTGGAGGACTATTGGCAGCTGTTCGTGAATCGGCGCGCCTACGTTCTCCAATCGATGCGGCCGCACGCGGAAAGCGGACGCTATTACTATTTCCGGCCTAAGGCCGGGAAAAACGGCGAGGTGCCCAGTCTGACGGCGGCGACGGTCCGGCGACATCTGGAAGGTGATCTGACGATCGGCGTGTATGCGATGAGTCCGGGGACGCAACGATGCAAGTGGATTGCCATGGACGGAGATTATAAGGACTCGCTGAAGCACCTTTGTGAACTGCAGTGGGAACTGCAGCAACAAAAGGTGGAGGCGGCGCTGGAACAGAGCCGGCGCGGCGCCCACCTTTGGATATTTGGCGAGCAGCCGCTCTTGGCCCGTCAGTGCCGGCTGCTGATCTCCGGCTTAGCTCAGAAACTCAGCATCCCGATAAAAGGAGCGGGGACGGCCGAGGGAATCGAGATATTCCCGAAGCATGACGAGCTGAAGGATGGTGACTTCGGCAATGCCATCCGTGGACCGCTGGGAATTCACCGCGCGATCAGCGCTCGGTTCTGGTTCTACGGCGCCGATTACAATCTCGACAATCAACTGGCTTTCCTCAAGCGCGTGACGAAGCTATCCGAGGAACAACTCGGAGTTCTGCTCCAGAAGTTGGGACAGCCGAGCGAAGGGGAGAAGAAGGAAATCAAGCCGACCCCACGCTGGCAGTACCCGGCGCAACAAAGGCAGTTTCACATCCTGGATCATCTCCAGGTACGGCGGAAGACGGGGAGAAACTGGATCACGCGATGCCCTTCATGCGCCGTGGCGGGACGTGACAAGAGCGGCGACAACCTGGCGATTTCGGTTGACGAACCGCAAAAGTACATCTGCTGGGCGGGTTGCAGCAAGGAGATGATTCGAGCGGCTCTGGGATGCCCGATTCCGGAGAAAAGGGAAAGTGCGTATGCGGTGGGATAGCGGGAATTCTGTCGCAGCCGGAGC
>DATNNE010000099.1:0-15593 GCA_035601995.1 Terriglobales bacterium | reverse complement strand
TCTACGCCGGCAGCGTTGTTTGCCCATGACGGAGGAGTCAAAAGCCCCCGTGCCCGCTGCAATCAAGGCCGATTAGCATCTTCAGCCTTTTGGATGGCTCACGACGCTTACAAGAGTTCACATGTGTTGACCGCTCCTGCTAAACCCTAGCGCCTTTCCACCTCGATGCTGGCAGTTCCACCGTCGCCTCACGGTCTCGGTAGCAACCTTGCGGTTGCGGCTTACGTTATCGGAGGGCTTCGGACGGTTCGTTACCTCGCCGCCCTCGCCTCTTAGGGCACTGTCGATGGGACAACAGGTCTGATCAAAAGCGTCTCGTCAGACAGTCGTTCCAAGTAACTTCAGGTCGCACTTTGGCACTCACCGCGCTTTCACTCACGCCCTGCCACCCTCCTTCGACCTCCGTTCTGTCCCTTTCACCGTTTTCGGCTTGTTTCTTCCCGCTGCCGCTCAAGTGAAGAAAGAAACAAGCCGAAAACGGCAGAAAGGGAAAAAACATGAAATTAGAAGAAGTCAACACACGAACCAAAGAGGCCGTGGATTTCCTCGTTGCAGCATTGGAGTCCGGTCACAGTGAAGTCCTCACCGCATACCTTGGGGCAATGGCGAAATTTCACACCTACAGCTTCGGCAACGTCATGCTCATCGCACGTCAGAAGCCCGATGCTACCAACGTTGCCGGACTTCGGACATGGAACTCGCTTGGCCGCTTCGTTAAACGGGGAGAAAAAGGCATTTTCATTCTCGCCCCGATGGTTGGAAGACGAAGCACGAAGGATACGGCGACCGACGAGCCGAGTGAAGACGCGACAACGGAGGGTCGACGGACGCTGTACGGATTCCGGGCCGTCTATGTTTTCGATGTCAGCCAAACCGAAGGCAAGGAACTTCCCACCCTGACCGAAGTAAACGGCGATGTGAGCGGATACCGCGAACGCTTGTTCAAGTTCGTCGAAGCGCAAAGCGTCGAGCTTAGCTTCTCCGAGCGAATTGCTCCCGCGAAGGGTCTCTCGCATGGCGGGAAGATCACGCTGCTATCCGGTATGCAGCCAGCCGAGGAATTTTCGACGCTCGCGCATGAGATCGCCCACGAAATGTTGCACCGTGGCGACCGCCGCACCATGACCACGAAGCAAGTCCGCGAAACCGAGGCAGAAGCCGTGGCCTTTGTAGTTTGCCAATCGGTCGGATTACAGAACGGAACCGCATCCCAGGACTACATCCAGCTTTGGCACGGAGACGCCAATCTTCTCCGCGAGAGCTTGGAAGCCGTTCAACAAACCGCTGCCGTGATCCTCGGGGGCATTGCCCCCGAGCCAGCGGCACTAGCGGCAGCCGCATAACACGCGACGACCTGCACCGTTTGGTTTTCAGGCCGACGTGTGCGCCGAGTCCATCTATACCTAACCAAAAACATATGACAGGAGAAAAGATCATGCCGAGTACGCAAAATTCAGTCAACAACCACGAATATCGCAGCGTTCCCATCACCGCGCTTGCGGAGTCAGCCACCAATCCCCGCAAGCGATTTGATCCGAAGAGCCTCGAAGAACTGGCGGCCAGCTTCAAAACGCAAGGGATTCTAGCCCCTCTTTTGGTGCGCGAACTGGAGGAAAGCAAGTACGAAGTTGTAGCCGGGGCACGTCGCCTCAGAGCGGCGAAACTGGCGGAACTCGAAAAACTCCCCGTCCGCATCGTCACGCTGACCGATGCGGAGGCCATCGAAGCCCAATGCGTCGAGAACCTGCAACGCGAGGACATCCACCCGCTTGAGGAGGCTCTGGGTTTCAAGTCGCTCTTGGAACTCGGAGAGCCTGCCTACACCATCGCCAGCATCGCCTCACGCGCTGGCAAGGGCGAGGCGTATGTCTACGGTCGTATCAGACTCGCTGACCTAATACCGCCCGTGGCCGAGGCGTTCCTGAAAGACCAGATCACCATCGGCCACGCTTTGCTGATCGCCAAACTCCCGGCTTCGCAGCAACAGGAGGCATTCTCGGCTGCATTTCGGGGCTTGTGGACAAGCGAGGGCAACAGCCAAATCTTGATTCCAGTTCGCGAGCTGTCAGCGTGGATAGAATCGAACATCTTGCTGCAACTGGCGTCTGCGCCGTTTGACAAGCAGGATGAGACACTCGTCCCCGAAGCAGGTTCGTGCGTCAACTGTGCGAAGCGAACCGGATTCAATAAGCTACTTTTCCCCGACGTGCGTAAAGATTCCTGCACTTCGCCGGACTGTTTCCGGGCCAAGATTGACGCTTCCGTGAAAAAGACGTTGGAAACCAAGCCGCAGCTAATCCAGATTTCGGCGGCGTGGAATTCCCGCGAGGGCGCTCCCTTGGGACGGAATCAATATGTGGAGTTGGAGGTCAAGAAGCCGAAGGCAAACGGCGCAAGCACCAAGCTATCGGCTAACCAGAAGCCGTGCGAGAAGATGGCTGAGGCCATCGTCATGGATGGCGGCAAGCGCGGACAGGTAGTCAAGGTTTGTGCCGATCCTGCTTGCCGCGTCCACCATCCCAACACGCCTTCTCCGCAACAAGTTGAGCGGGAGCGGGCAGAGGAACGAAAACGCATCGAAAAGGAGAAACTGGCCATTACGACTCGCCATCGGGTCTTGGCTACGATCCTCCAACGCGTATCGGCTCCACTAAAGAAGGCTGATTTGCTGGCGGTTGCCCACTACCTGATCGGTCATCTCTCCTACAGCCAAGTCCCGGCTCTGGCGAAGCGGCACAAAGTAGAGGCGAAGAAGGACTCTGCGTCCGCACAGGAACTTCTGGCCAAGCAAGTGGGCATCTACGACGAGGCCGAACTCTGCAAACTGATTCTGGAAATCAGCCTGCTCGATTCGGCGTATCAGCGATCCACCGCAAGCCGCGACGACATTCTGATAGACGCCGCGAAACGCTATCGCGTGGACGCAGAAAAACTCCAGAAAGCCGTGGCCAAAGAGTTCGCCGCGAAACGAGATCAGAAGGCAATCAAGCAGAAGGTTCGCAAGACGGCAGACTGAGTCGACCCAATTCCTTGTTGTGGCGGAGTGCTAATTTTGCACTCCGCTTTTTGTTCTGTGAATGGCGAACTGCCATTCTGGAGCGTGACTCTTATCAATTACTTCCTGTTTGTTCGTCAGAAAGAAGCCGCTGGCGCGGCGGACGCTGCCGCGTAGGTGATGTCGGCAGTCCTGATTTCCGCTTAGATAATTGTGGGTCACAAGGAGATGTCCATGTGACCCATCTACGCAAAATCATGCTGGAGGAACTCCGGCCACTGTCACAAGAGCGCTACCTTCTCCGATACAATCCCCTCATCGACGTTGAGGGTGCGCGCAAAATGCCTCAGGTAAGAAAACTGAAAGTTGGAACCCAGGCCGGCGCTAACCCGAACGAGATGGTAATCTCCGTTTGGATCCCGCGAGTAGCGAATGATCTTCGCTCGATTGATCGTCTATTGCCCGAATTGAATCAAGAACTGGCTACACGCTGGCCAGTAAAGAGCATCCACCGTTCCCGTTGGATGCGAAATCCGGTTGACCCAACGCATTGGGAACTCAACTTCATTGTCGAACTTGCCAAGCCCATTATCACTGTAGTAGGAGCGGCAATGGCAAACGAAGCTGTCCGTTGGTTTCGGAAGAGATTTCCTGGCAGCAAAAAGCGTTCAAAACAACATAAGAAGCTGTCGATCCGACCTCCGACCGAGCACAAGATCGGCTTGATGATGGTAGAGAACAGGGCTTTTATCGAGCGGATTGCATGGTACACCGTGGGCATTGTTAATCTGCTTGTCGATGTGGACTATCAGAAAAAGACGATGGCAGATGGTCTTGGAACAGGAACCGCTTGCACATGGAAAGGTCACAGGCTGATTCTGACTGCTGAGCACGTGATAGCCAAGGCTGAACCCAAAGACCTTGCTTTTCTGCTGCGGGTCGATGAAGCCATCAACTGGGAGGGAATGGGCAAGCCGGAGAAAGTGGTGGAAAGGGTTTCTTTGCCTGTCGAAAGGATCGTGCGCTGCATGGAGCACGACTTGGCCGCTATTGTTCTTCGTACCGAAGAACTGACTCCGTTTCACATGCAGTTCTGCGAACTACCGGAGCACCTCTCCAAGAGGCGAACGGCCAAGCGTAAAGGCTCTCTCATTCTTCTCGGCTTTCCTTCTGATCGAATATTCGATGTCTCAAAGATCAAAACCGCGAATGCCGAGGCTTATTATCATGCTGCTAGACCGACCATACTGACAGGTACAATCGCAAAGCCACGGAAGAATTTGTCATCGGCCTATCAACAGAAGCGGGACGTGTTACTTCACTACACTCCAACGGATCCACAAATGAAGCCGTTCGGTTTCAGTGGAGCGGCTGCTTGGAGTGAGCGAGCGGAACGCTCAGGAATCTTGTGGACCGCTGAGTCGGTCGTATTCGGTGTCCTGACTCACGCTTTTATGACTCCGAAACTATTGCGCGTTGTAGGGGGACCAACGGTCAAGCAATTCTTGCAAGATTCGTTCCCGTCACCTTGACGCTGGCCGCTCAAGCAAAAGCTGCCCTCAGAGGCTGTGGCGCTCCATGTAAGCGCTAACGGCTCTCTTTTCCCAGTCTTCATAGTCGGGTGTCGGATCGGGGTTGTCTGGGGTAACGGGATAAAACTTCAGGATACCCAACTTCTGAGTAGATCGACGAGTCCACAAAACCAACAGCGAAATCAGAGGTGACATTTCGTATTGCTGTCTTAGAGACTCTTGTATTTCGTCACTTATTCCGGCTATTCCGACAGCACGAATCTGAGCGACATGCTGGTTGTCCTCAACAATCTTCTCGCCCTTGTCATCTAGCTTGAGGCTAATAAAAATTACTTCAACGTCAGAGACGCTCAGGTCCCTGAAGAGGTTGCCCAGAGAATTCATGAGACCGGAAAATTGAGTTCCCGGAGGAAAAGGCCCATTGTGCTTTCTCTTTTCGTCCTCATAGTTTTTCAAGATCACATCTCTCGAAAAGCGAAGATAGCTCCCCTTAGCTGGCTTAATCTTTTTCGACACCTGTACGAAATCAAGGTCATCCGTGCGCACGTCAGCAGACCCGACAACAGGAACTGACTTCTCCTGATATTTGTGAATCAGTTCCATCAATGCTTTCTGAAGATCTGGTGAAAGATCGACCTTTTTTGAGTCAGCACGCCATTTCGGAAGATAAGCATCCCACAGTCGTGTCGTCAGATATGTGGAATCATCTGGCGGAGCAGGTGCGAATTCATACAATCCCTTGTCACGAACCTCTTGCGGAAGTCCCAGATAAAGGTCATTTAGTCTTTTCAGATCCGCCTTAAGGTCGTCGCCATGAACGAACTGTTGCGCCGCATGCATAAACAATGGCGACACTTGAACATGAAAATTATCACGAGACGAGAAGACCGCACAAAATGGAAGGTAGTACAGATAAGCCAGGTCGATATGGTGACTCTGTTTCACATTTCTAAGAAGCTGTGTCGGCAAAACGAGACCGAAAAAGATGTTAATCGACAGCATGTGGATGAAATATGGGCGATACTCCCGTAGTGGCTTCCTACGATTAGCTATCCAGTCTTTGACGACATAATCCGTCGCGTCGGGAACGCCCAGAATGATGAGGCCGAATCGAAGGAGCAATTCTGGCTCGATATTGTCGATTATCGTGTTGGTCATACTCCGCGCATCTTGCAGCGATGTTGGCTTGCGCCAAGGCCCAAAGACGCGGCGTATCTGTTCCGGCACAGCATTCAGGTCTATCTGTGAAATCATCCGTCGCCAGCCTTTTGCAATCTGACGTTCGAGGTCGAGAAATTCATGTCGAGCCCAGCGATGAACAGCCTGTTCTTCTTCGCTAGACTGAAAGATCATGCCCTTCGAGTTTCCGAGTTGGACGAGGTTACCGCCGCTGACAAAGGGCCTCAACAGCACAGTGTCCATATCGAACTTGCCCGACAGTTCCGCCTGGAGAATTCGCAGATGATACACATTGGCACTGGCATGCGAATCTGGTGTCCGTTCCGCGAGAGAGCCAACAAGTTGCTCAGGTGTGCTCTTCATGCGAACCATTTTTCGTTCGAGGTCAGCTAGGCATTCCACATAAAAAAGTGGTGTGATGTTCGACATGTAGAAGTTGTCGAGCAAAATCGCCTCATCGAGACTGAGGCTTTCCAGCGTCGATTTGTCGAAAATCAATACCGGGCCTTGCGACATACCGGAATTCTATTCCTGAAGCCTATGGGCGAGGATTGACTATAAGCCCCGCCCATTGTCAATTAACTCCGATAGGTCGTTTTGGTCAAAACGATTGCCCAAGGCGCTGTTCCGAGCAAAACCGCTTCTCTTTTTGATTGTATGATGCGAAACTATTGGGAAGGTTTTGGGTTCTAACCCACATCGCCACTGCTTTGCGCCGCATTGTCGCCACTACGTCGTAAATTCCTTACTTGCACGGTTTCTCAGTGGGCAGACTTGTCCCAAGATGGGCGGCCTTTGTAGCCGCTCCGGTTGTGGTGTTCCTGGCAATCTGCTCTTACTACGCCTACACTCGCCATTACCGAACCGCTTTAGGCAATGCCGCTGGTTCTCCGGTTGATTCCGCTGCCCTCCAACAATCCACCGATCCCCAGGCGCTACTTGGCATCGCCGATCACTTCTACTGGTTAAATAACGGACCCGCAGCGGCGCCGCTCTACGCCCGAGCCGAGAAACTGTTCTCGGAGCGAGGCGATGCGCGGAACGAACTTTACGCTAAAGTGGGCCATCTTAGATCAGAAGCCGAAACAATGTCGTTTGTGGATCTTTCGCGCATTCTGAATGAGCAACTCCAGACTCCGATCGTCCAAAACGACTCAAGACTTCGCCTCTGGTGCCTGATCGCAAAAGGCTACACAGACATTGAAGTTGACTATCGAGTCGCAAAGCGCGATTGGCTGGAGGCGCAGGACATCGCAAGAAGCCTGGGCGAAAGCCAATGGGTCACGCGGGCGTCTGGCGAATTGGGCCTGATTGCGTTTCTAGAAGGGAACCCAGGACGAGCGGCGAGACTTCTTGGCGGCGCTCTCTTGTCGACAATGACGACTGGCGACACTGCCGGTCAGGTGCGCTTTCTAGAATTACTCGGCAGAGGCTTCGAAGAAGTCAATCGCAACGCGGAAGCGCTGAGATTCTTCGAAAGAGCTATCAAGCTAGCGGAGGCTGATCGTGACTGTGGGCTTCCATTCATGGGATATGAGGGGAAGGCGCAGGCCCTGATCTCGCTTGGCAGAACGGACGAGGCAAGATTGGTGCTTGAGAGTGCACTCGCCAAAGCGCAGTCGCAAGAGAAGCGCGGCCATGAGGCGGAGTTGCTTGTTCGTCTCGGAAGGCTCGCGGCACAGACAGGAAACCGACAACAGGCTCTGACCTATTTGGAAAACGCGGGCCAATTTGCAACCAGAGTGCAGTTTTACAGAATCGAAGCTGACGCTATGTATGAACTCGCGCAACTCTATCGCGATGCCGGGGATCTATCCACTGCGGACGCGCGTGCCACTCAGGGCGTGACCGCAAGCCAGAAGGTTGGTGATCGTTATTATGTGCCTCGCAATTTGACCCTCCTCGCTGATCTAAAAGCCCGTCGTGGCCGCTATGACGAGGCAAAGGCTCTCTACGATCAAGCAGAAGACGTTATCGAAGGGATGTTGACCAGCGTGGATGAGCCGTATTGGAACAGTTCGGTGGTGGCTGCGCAGAGCCAGACCTACTTGCAACATTTGGAGCTCGTAATTCGAGACGGAGATGTGCCAGAAGCCTTCCGCGTCTTGGAGCGCGTCAGAGGACGAACCCTCGCTTGGGCCCTTGAGGATCGAAAGGCATTTCCAACGTCGGAATCAGAACAGACCGCTTCCTTGGAGACCGATGTGTCTGGACTCCAAACTCGATTGATGCAGAGCGGCAACGCCGCCGAACGCGAGCAACTCCTGGACAAACTGGTCGAGTACGAGCGACGCCTCGGCTTGGCATGGACAAAGGGAGATGAGGCGAGTACACGACTGCCCGCACAACCCGCGCCTTTGAACATTGTGCAGGATGACCTAAAGCCGGACGAAGTTCTCTTGGAGTACGTTCTTGATGACCCCAAATCCTACTGCATTTCGATATCGCGCCAGGGCGCCTTCGTGAGAGTGCTTCCTACCGGGCGCAAGGAGATCGAGAAGTTGGCGCAG
This sequence comes from Terriglobales bacterium, assembly GCA_035601995.1. Lineage (GTDB taxonomy): Bacteria > Acidobacteriota > Terriglobia > Terriglobales > Acidobacteriaceae > JABDBE01. Next base: position 7,377 of record DATNNE010000099.1, on the reverse strand, counting down.
CAGTACGTCGATGAAATCCGCGGCAAGGCGTCGGGAGCGGAGGTATCGAAACGACTCTACGAACGGCTGTTAAAGCCGATTCCCGAAATGTCCAACGCTGACAGGATTCTCGTCGTACCAGACGGTATATTGCACCTTCTGCCGTTTGAGGCCCTTCAAGACAACAGGGGCCAATATCTTCTGAAATCCCACATTGTTAGCTACGTGCCATCGGGCACGATTTTGGATATGCTTCGCCGCGGCCAAAGGCACGAGGCCGCGCCGAGGCCGCTTTTGGGGGTGGGAGATGTCGCCTATGAGAACCAGGGCGGCGCAGGCAAAAGGTTGCCGACTCCAACCTCTGTGCGCGGGCGGATCGAACGTGGCGTCGCAGATCTGTCAGGCGTTGCCCTCCGTGATCTTCCGCAGACGCGCGAAGAGGTTGAGGAAATCGGTAAGATTGTAGGACCGAATGCGGTCATTCTTCTCGCCAAGGACGCGACCGAGACCGCCTTCAAAAAAGAACCGCTTGATCAGTTTCGTGTTTTGCATTTGGCGGTTCACGGGTTCGCCGACACGCAGTATCCAGAGCGATCAGCGCTTGTCCTGGGGGCCGATCCAGAATCGAGCGATGACGGGTTACTGCAGGTGCGCGAAATCATCCGGCTACGTCTGAACGCGGAACTAACGACACTGTCCGCATGTGATACCGGAGTGGGAAAATTGCAGGGGCAAGAGGGAATCAGCAATTTGGTGGAAGCATTTCTGGTAGCCGGATCGAAATCAGTTGTTGCGAGCCTCTGGAGCGCTGACGACACCTCCGCGAGCGCACTAATGGAGCACTTTTATAAACGACTGGCCGACGGTGAAAGCACCAGTTCGGCGTTGCGGAACGCTAAGCTCGATTTGCTGGCGAAATACGGAGATCAATTGAGCCCGTTTTATTGGGCAGCGTTCATCGCCGTTGGAGAGACTTCAACCCCGATTGGAATCAAAAAGCAATGAATTTGACTCTCGACGAGCGCACAAAGATTTTCGACAAGGTCTGCTGCCTTGTCGCTACCAAGCACTTCGATCCCGGAATGAACGGCGTTGATTGGAATGCTTTGGCTCGGGACCGCAGGGATCAAATCTTGGCATGTGCCGACCCCGAGGTGTTCGAGAAAGAGGTTCACAAATTAGTAGCGGAACTGAAGACCAGTCACACCGGCTTCCGCCATGCGGGGATGCGCAACATTCCCGCGCGCCACGCCATCAACGCGACTCTGCAGCGCGTCGACGTAAACGGAAGTGAGCGATGGATGTTTCAAGACGTGCATCGAGGCGGTCCAGCCTTTGCGGCCGGCATACGGCCTGGCGATCTCTTGCTCGAATGCGGTGGACGAGAGGTCCAGCCCCCGAACGACTTGACGTTCTCAGTCGGCGAATCAGCGAATCTTCTTATTGAAAAGCTCCACGGCGACCTGCAAAAGGTCAACGTTCAAGTACCGCTGCCCAAATCCCATAAGCACCCGGTTACGGCGCCGCAGGCGGTAACCACGGAAATGCTCAGCGACGAAATTGGATTGCTAAGAGTCGCGATGTTTCCGGGCGCCATCGGAATCGACGTGGCGAAGGACATCGACCGCGGCATAGCCGCAGTCGACGGATGCAGTCGGCTCATCGTCGATCTACGCGGCAATACTGGCGGAGGAATCGGCGGACTGCGCCTGATGAGCTATTTGACGCCCGGAAAACTTGAGGTTGGCTACAGTCTCACGCGAAAACGTCGCGAGCGTGGTTATCGTCGTGAGGAACTGACCCGATTCGGGCGGATTCCATCCCACAAGGCGACTCTCATATGGTTAGCAGTTCGATATGCATTTGTGGAAAAATCCATCCTCGTGGTCACCGAAGGACTGGGCCAGCAGCGGTTCCAGGGTCGAGTCGTGCTGTTGGTAAACGAGCACACAGCGAGTGCAGGAGAGATGGTTTCGGCATTTGCCGAAGAGAATAATCTCGCAGCCATCGTGGGAATGAAGACACCCGGACGTCTATTGAGCGGCAGTGCATACAAGGTCGGCCACGGATACATTCTTGGCCTCCCGGTCGCGGGCTACCTGACTTGGCAAGGAAGGATGCTTGAAAACAATGGAATCGTGCCGAAGTGTTCTGTTGAACTCTCACGAGACGCCTTAAAAGAAGGAAGAGATACTCAGCTCGAAGTGGCAACCAATATCGCGAAGACATTGTGATGAAGTACCGATCCATAGAGAAATGCTGTGTACCGGTTTACCTCCTGGCCTAGCCACAAAAAGACGTCTCGTGACCTTCAGTGAATCTGTGCTGCACACCAGTAGTCAGGGCGAATGCCGTCGCCTTCTCCATAACACGGTCATTTTGGGAAGACAGGGCTATAATTCTCCACTAACTCCATGACTCTTAACCGCCACTCGGCTCCAGGCCCTGCAGCCGGTTTTGCGTATCAGTTTGAGCGAGCCCTCAATTGGCTTGCTCAGAAAGACGCAGGCTCGTCCATTGGCGTCGAGACCGACGACGACGTTGCTGTGCGTAGCTCTGATTCTACGATGGTGCTTGAACAGGATAAACATTCGGTCCGCCAGGCTGCTCAGCCGTTCGACGATCGGTCCCATGGATTATGGAACACATTGGCAACATGGATTGAAGCTATCGATTCCGGGCCGAGGTCGGTCGAAACAACGTCGTTTCTGATGGTGACAAACAACGCAGTTCCCGAATGCATCGCTCGGCGAATCGCCCGTGCTGATTCGGAAAAGGAGATCGGTGCCTGCGTTGCGGAGTTGCAGAAAGTTGGCTCGAACCCTCCAGGCCACATCATCAAACTCATACAACGAGTTCTCCTCCCTAAGTCCAGCGGTACCCTACGCGCAGTAATTCGGAAAATCGATCTTTCGGACGCGTCCGACGGGGCCGCTAGCGTGGATCTGCGGAAGAAGACCATCGGACATCTGCAACTACCGGAGTGGTGTTTCGGAGAGTGTGACTCAATCGCCAATGAACTCTTGGGTTGGTTGCATACTGAAGTGATGGCAGCGTGGCAGCAAAACCAGCCAGCGTGGATAGAGCGGGACCACTTCGTCAATCAACTTCACGCGATTATAGGGAGGCGAAAGCGCGAGGTGGCGAGAGAACGAGCGGAACTCCTGATACCAATCGCAGACGAACATGTTGGTCATGCAAAAGGTCGACCTTTCGTCAAACAGTTGCATTTGGTTACCGACGACGACGCCGTAGTCGATACGGCAATCCGCGAATTCATCCGATGCAATATCGAAAAGGCCCGACTGTCAAGGGAGGGAGATATCACAGACCATGACTGGAGCGCATTCGAAGATACACTTCTCTCTCGCTGGAACAAGATTCGCTCGCGTGTGATACGCATGAAGCACGAGGCGGACGAAAGCGACACTGGTTTTGAAATCTTTACTGAGACAACGGAGAATCACAAAGAGAGGCTTGCTGGAACCGAGACCGAGCAGGTCTATCTGACATCAGGAACGTATCATCGGTTGGCCGATTTGTTGAGTGTAGGCTGGCACCCGCGATATAAGGACTTGATGCGCGAACTGTTGGGTGGGCAATGATCGACGTCCTTTTCGAACAACACGTGATCCAAAATACCGGGCTTGCTGCCGAGACGATTTGGCAAGCGGTATATGAAGCCTACGATGCAAAGGGCCGAGCAGAAGGCGTCCCGTTTGCGCTGGTTTTTCTCGTGCTTCCGCTCGCATTTCACCAGCGCAGCGCGTCCACACTGGCGTCCAAGACTCAACCGGGCGCGCTGTATAAGGCGCTTGCGGATGATCGTGAAATAACAGTGGGTCTTCAGGCCAGAATGCAAGCATTGGCGGATCGCACCTTTCAGGCTTTATCCATCGCTTTTCAAACTGGATTGCTCAATCTTGACAGCGGTCCTACCCGTGATGTTTTTCCAGGTAAGAAAACGCCTCCCGTAACGCACGTGACAGAAGAAGTGAAGATAATCCTAAATGCAGCAAAGCGGGTGGGACAAAGCTTCGCAGAGATGAATGCGGTACAACTGGCGGTGCATCTGAATATTCGATTCTAATGAGATTAGCGATTCTCAAAGTCATTCTTTGGCCTAAGGACACGAGCCTTAGTCCGCGCGTCGTCTCGTTTGAGCCGGGGCGGATCAACGTCATTAGCGGAGAAAGTGCGACCGGCAAATCTACCATCACCTGGATCATCGACTATTGTCTTGGGAGCGATAAATGTTCGATCCCAGTCGGTCTAATCCGTAACGTTACAGAATGGTTCGGGATTCATGTCAAGCTTGCAAACACCGAAATGCTGATCGCACGTCGAAATCCAGGGGATCAGCAAACAACTACCGACTTGTACTGGGCTGAAGCGCTTCAGTTGGACGTTCCCGCCATGATCGCCGGAAAGAATGCGCGAGTGGAAGATCTAAAAAATCGATTGAATCAACTCTCCAATCTCCCTTCACTGGATTTTACGGGAGGTGAGGACGTTGGATTTGCCGGCCGCCCTAGTTTTCGCGATATGGCTTCATTCAACTTTCAGCCGCAGCATATCGTCGCGAACCCTTACACATTCTTCTACAAGGCGGACACCACCGAGAATCGTGAAAAGCTCAAGACTATCTTCCCCCTCGCTCTCGGAACGATTACGGCAAGCACTCTGGCTGCCCAACGGGAACTGAAAGACCTTGAGCGTGAACATGAGCGTCTACGCCGTGAACTCGAAGCGCGGCTAGCCGCCGCTAAAGCGTGGGAGGCAGAGGTAGAAAGTTACTACTTGCAGGCTCGTGGACTCGGTTTGCTTCCTGATTCGGAGGCGGTTGCGCCTAGTTGGTCCCTCGAAAAATACATACTGGAACTCCGCAAAGTGCCGACGTTGGTCCAGTCAATGGATATACCCGATGTCAAAGAGGGCACGAACGAGGCAGCCGCTGTCGAATTCAGCCGGGTGGCCAACGAGGAGGATCAACTCGCACAAGAGACGGGATTAATCCGTCGCCGCTTGGACAAGGTTCAGCAACTTTCAATGACTCTCAACCATTACGGGACCGATCTTGTTAGCCAAGAGGATCGGTTGCAAGGGGTTGGATGGTTCGGAGAGAAATTACACGACACGCACGTATGCCCTGTTTGTGCAGCGGTACACAACGACGGCAACACGCGTCTTGCAGAACTCCAAACGCTGGCACAGGAGATGAGCACCCTGACGGCTTCAGTCCACCAAGCGCCGGCGAAACTCGACCGCGAACTTGCAGCACTGCGAGTCGAGTTGCGCGAAAAAGAAGTCTTGCTTGGCAAGGCTCGTCAGAAGCGTAAATACCTAGAGTCGCAATCGGCTACGCTCGCGGCGCAACGTCAGAGGGTCCGACAAATCTATCTTTTTGTCGGTCGCGTGCAACAAGCATTGGAGAATGTATCTGCGAGCAGTAATGTAGACGAATTACGTAAGCAGATGCAACAGTTGGCGGCGAGGATCGCCCAATTGAGACGCGAACTCGACCCGAATAGCCAGCGCGATAAGTTGAGGGCAGCTGTCGACAAAGTGTCAGCGGGAACCGCGAATTACGCTCGACTGCTGCAATTGGAGCACGCCGCAGAGAACGTCAAGCTCAATTTACGTGAACTGACTCTCCAGTTTAGTCCGCTATCTGGACGAACAGATTTTCTTTGGGAAGTTGGCAGCGGCCAAAATTGGGTTGGCTATCATGTTGCTGGAATACTTGCTTTGCATGAGCACTTCCTGGGTATGCACGACAGTCCGGTTGCTAATTTCCTCGTGATAGACCAGCCGAGCCAAGTGTATTTTCCCGAAGCATGGCCATCTATCGAGCAGGCACCGAACGCGCCTGGCAATGCTGATCGCTCGCCCGATATAGAAGGCGTGCATCGCATCTTCAGCACGCTTTCCGCGTTCCTCGATGCCGTCTCTGCGCAATTTCAGATCATCGTGACGGAGCACGCCGGTTCGATTACATGGCGCGGTGTGCCACACGTTCATCTGGTTGGGAACTGGAGAGAGGGCCACGACCAGTTCCTGATCCCGGATACATGGATTCATCGGCAATAGATCCCGGCATTGCTCCTGTGCAGGCAGTGGCGAACAAAAGGCGAATATGATACGCTCTCGTCCGTGGTCCTGCGAACTTGCACAGTTGCGGTAAAGGATGTTCGCGACGTTGAGCATTCAATTGAGGTCACCGCTGAGACCCTCTACGAAGCGATCGCCACCGCTCTTGCGGCCCTGCAGCAGGACAACTGGGTAGGAGAGATCGGACAAGGCTTTACAACAGTGAGCGTTCTCGTCCAGCAACCGCCCGTAAAGCATGAAGTCAAAATGAAGGACTTTGTCTCATGGCTCAACCGTCAAGGACGATCTCCGGCGGAGGTCATCCTGAAGCAAAAGCTGGAGAAAATATTGGGCAAGGTAGTCGCGCGAGGACGTGATCGAAAAGAATAAACAAACGAATCGGCGAGAGATCGTCGAAGTCTTACTGATTCGGGGTTCGAGCCGCTTTGTGTGAGTGATTAGCTTGTTGCGCTGTTTGCGTAGCGCCCGTTTTTGTCGCACTCGGTGGTGCGAAGGGATCTTTACCCTGAAGCAGAGAAGACGCAACAAAACTAACCAGTATCATCCCACTCAGCAATCCCCAAACGAGAACGACTGGCTTCCAGGGAACGAGAATGTACATCGCAGACCTCCGGGGACGAAGACCGGCACACGATCTACCGCTATTGTAATGCCAAAAAGCTCAAATTTGTCTCGTGAAAATCAGATGTTCATCGTGATTGTCGGAGGAGTGCCGCGTGAGATTCTGAGCACGGATGGCTGAGCCTGTACTGATCTGAATTGCCTCTGCTACAATTCATTCACGGGGCAGGGACAGCTGCTCTGGGTTCGTGTTGCCTGTAGCATAGTTTTTGGACAACCGTTTAGCGTGGTGTCCATGGTGTCCATTAACCTCGGAATTTGGTTCTACGGGGTTGAAACAGGCGACACAGGCGAATCGATTGAACCTGAGGAAAGCCACTAAGGACGCGGGTTTCCGATAAAGGTAAGAAAACAAAGTTGGGGACGTAGTTCAGTTGGTTAGAACGCTGCCATCTGCCCGGTTTTGTTTGTTTTCATCCACTTGACTCACTTCCTGTCCATCTTCCTGTCCGTGGAATTCCGTCCACTGTTTCAACTGCGTCCATCCAGTCACCAGATTTGACCGAATTTCAAACCCAGCCTAATTGTTCATCACCTCACGAGGTGACGGACATATGGCTCGACTCAGGCAATACGCCAACCGCGTCAACATTCTCAAATACGTCAAAGCCGGCGATAGCTGGCGCTTCGCCGCTGTGGTTGAAATCAAGGGCAAGGTGGTTCGCG
>DATNNE010000098.1:0-4134 GCA_035601995.1 Terriglobales bacterium | reverse complement strand
GAATCCGGTTTCATACAACACGGGATACATGAAGTTGCCGGAAGCGTCGCCGGTAAAGGGGCGTCCGGTGCGGTTGGAGCCGTGTGCTCCGGGAGCGAGGCCCATAACCAGGACGCGAGCCTCGGGATCGCCGAAGCCGGGAACGGGCTTGCCCCAGTAGTCCCAATCGCGATAGGCACGGCGCTTCTCGCGCGCGACTTGCTCACGGTAGGCGACCAGGCGCGGGCAGCGAGTGCAGGCGATGACTTCGCGGTTGAGGATGGTGAGCCAGTGCATTTCAGTGGGCAGTGTTTAGTGGCCAGTGGCCAGTGGCCAGTCGCGAACAAGCGACGGACGATTATCAGGTAGCGACGCAAAATAATTATTCACGCGCATCAGCGTCTTCCGGTGAAGTTTATCAGTTTACTACTCCACCCCCCTCCCCCTTGGTCTTTAGGACTCATCAGGTTAGCAAGAAATGGCCCGCAAAATACGATTTTCAAAGAACTTAGAGGTCAAAATCTTACAAACAAAAGGCTTCGGAGCGGGCCGATGCGGCTCTCTGCGCTCCGTTCGCCACGGTCATGATCGCTCAACTGAAATTGTGGAAACAAGGTTGGATGTCACATTGGCGTGTGGAAAAAAAGAGGCTGCCAAACCTTTAACACGGAGGGTCACCGAGGCATGCACAGAGGAACACAGCTAATCGTGGTCAGCATCCGTCTTGTGTAGCGGCTTTGCATGGCGGCGAATCCAGTCGACGATCTTGATGAATCGGAATTCGTGGCGCTCCATGGAGCCGGCGATGAACTCATACCCGGCTGCGCTTTCGACTTCGATGTAGGAGCCGTTGCGGCGAAGAAACACGTCGGCGGCGGTGAAGGCGATGCGCTTGTTGCCGTCGAGGAAGCCGTGGTTGTTGCCGAGGGACTCCATGAGCGCGGCTGCTTCTTCTTCAAGGGAATTGTAGTAGCCGGTTTGCGGACGGAAGACAGCGGCCTCAACCGCGCCTTTGTCGCGAACACTGTTCTCGTTCGCGAATGACGGCGCGATTTGCTTTCCTGGCACCCTCCGAGAGCACGCCGTGGGAGTTTGGATGCTGCTCATGGTCGGCTTTTCTGATCGCGGCGAGGCGCTGGCTGAAGTCCATATCATCCCTGTCGTCAAAGCGGACGGCAGAATCCGTGAAGAGCTGCAACTCGGCATCGGTGAGGTGTAAGTGGTACTTCAGCGTTGCGCGCGCGGATTCGGCGTACATCGGTATGTCCTTCTTGGGCTTGTAGAGGAGCCGAAACGCGGATCGATACATGTGCGGCAGGGTTGCGGGCACGAGGCTGCCACAGTAATCGTACTCGAGGGGTTGCTGAGAAGGCTGGGGCGTTTCTTGGGCGGATGCAGAAGCTGCTCCGAAGCTGGCAATAATTGTGAGGACACCAGCGATTCGTAAGAAATGTTTTCGTGGCTCTGGTGCCTTTTTCATGACTGGCTTGGTCCATACGTCTAGTCGCTGATTGGCATATGGTCACTTTGACCCCAGACACTGCCTGCAAGACTGCTCGTCCGCGTGCGCCTTGCACATTTGAAGCACAGTATCGCGGGGTATCCCTAAGTCGATCAGATTGTGATAGCTAGTGCAGAGCCTCCGCTGGGCAGCTTCCAATCGCTTTTGGGAGGTCTCCAACGGGGTCAGTCGGTTGATGGTGAATTGGTAGCCGCAGGAATCCTGAACCGAGCGTACGCTGTCGTCTACTTCGTCCATCTTTCCCTCGAGATCGCTCAGCGCAGATTGATAATCATCATCAAGGCTCTTGCATCTATCGTGCATCAAATCGTACGTCTGGGGATCGTTCCTGCACTCGTCAAAATCATCGCCTTTTGATTTGGCATGGTTGGCCGCCTCAGAAGCCTCTGACGCGACCTTGTGAAGTTTCTCTAGATCGTCGCTACAACTGCCAAGGCTTGTTACAGAAGCGTAGGACGATATATTGATTGTGAAAGCCACACAGACAATCGCGATCTGTGCCAGCGGGCTGAATTGAACCATGTCACTTGGCCTCAAAACAAGTTTCGCATCGACCCAAATTGTGCGCTGGTTCTATTCCGTCAGCAAGTACTAGGGCAACTACGCTCTAGTAATTTCGGCCCGGCCTGATGCTAGTCGAACATCTGGCTGCCGCCGGCGGGGCAATCACCCGGCCGTGTAAGTTACGACAAAGGTGCATAGAGGGAGTCAACATGACAGATGACAATTTCGGAGATTGGCGAATCGATACAGTGTCTAGGCTTGCTCAGAGTTTCGGAGACGCTCCCGTGGGTACTCCGATCCGGCTAATGAGCACAGGAAGGCACAGGAAGCATAATTACTTGAGCTTCATCACGCCAAACGGGTCCGCCCTGTGCCTGAATGTCGCAATTGGAGCTGCCGCTCTTGGGGAAGCCATTAGGCCGAGATTGATGCTGGCCCCCACGGTCACTCATGACGGGCACCGGGGCTCTCAGGTCAGGGATGAAAGCACCGGCGACCTGTATTACTTTTTTGAGCAGTCGATCATCTCGGTCACCATGAGTTTCCTGGCAATCGAAATATTTGCGAACACGATAATCGGTCGAAGAGCGAAGGAGAATATTGTCATTAAACGCAAGGGAGGGGTAGAGAAAAACTTGACTCCGAAGGAAGCGGAACGCGAACTTTCGACTGAAGAAAAACTCGGCCAAGTGCTGCCGGGTATCTTGGGCGTATCATGTCCACGGGGTAATCGTGCGTGGCAGTCGTTCAAAACTCTGAAAGACGCCCGAGATGCAACCGTCCATTTGAAATCCCGCGATATCTATACTCGGAATGATGTTGGTCGCGAATCCCTATTCTTTCATTACCTTAACCATGACGCTCGTGATTTTCCTAAGGCCGCGATTAAGGTCATTACCCATTTCTTTCCCCGGGATCTGCCTCGTTGGCTGCTTCACGCGAAAGAGATTGCTGACCGGGACTCTCGCCTTGGGAATGCAATGACGGCGCTGTAATCCGCCCCGCAAAGCGTCGCCCGTAAATAACGAGGCTGCGACCCGTTGGTGACTAAAGACTAACTCGCCGTTTGACGGTGATCTCCAACTATCTTTACACTCAAGATTAACGTTGTATGAATGCGGGCTTCGGGCGTGCTCCCAGGGTCGCCAGGAATCCCGCCGACCAGCATAGGCCAGGTATTTGAAAGGGATAATGTGAGTCCCACAGAAGCGGCAGCGGAAACGAAGAATACGGAAGTCAAGAAAGAAGACGGCGTTCGGCGCGAGATTTCGGTGGAGATCCCGGCGGCGGATGTGGCGCGGGAAACCGAGGCCATTATCCAGAAATATCAGAAGACGATGCGGCTGCCTGGGTTTCGCGCGGGGCACGTGCCCGCGTCGATTATTCGGCAGCGGTTTGCCGAAGACCTCAAGAGCAATGTGGCCGAGGCGCTGATTCCGCGCTATTTCCGCAAGGAAGCCGAGAGGCAGGGATTGGTTCCGGTTTCGCAGCCTCAGGTGACTGACCTGCATATTCATGACGGCGAGCCGCTGCGCTTTAAGGCGACGTTTGAAGTGCTGCCCGAGGTTCCGGTGCAGGGTTATAAGGAACTGCGCGCCGACAAGCCGGAGATTACAGTTACCGACGAAGAAGTTGAGAAGGCGCTCGAGAATGTGCGCGAGCAGCATGCGACGTTTACTTCGGTGGAAGGGCGTCCGCTGGCGGATGGAGATTTTGCGCAGGCTTCGTTCGACGGGCACGCAAAGAATGAAGAAGACGCTGCCGACGCCAAGCCCGTCCACATGGATGAAGTGCTGATCGAGATTGGCGGCAAGAATACGGTGCCGGAGTTTACCGAGAATTTGCGCGGGGCATCGGCGGGCGACGAGCGGACGTTCGATGTGACATACGCGCCGGACGCGGCGGAGAACCGGCTGGCGGGCAAGACGTTTACCTACACGGTGAAGATTCTCGCCATCAAGACAAAAGATATGCCCGAGTTAAACGATGACTTCGCCAAGGAATTGGGTGAGTTTACGAGTCTCGATCAGGTGCGCAAGCAGATTCGCGAGAATATGGAAGCCGAGCGGCGGCATACGGCGGAGCGCGAATCGAAAGACAAGCTGGTCGCCGAGCTGGTAAAGCGCAAT
>DATNNE010000097.1:0-23961 GCA_035601995.1 Terriglobales bacterium | reverse complement strand
CGAGGTCGAAACGGCGCAGAGCTCTAGGAACTCGTCATGGGGTTCGGTTCGCGACAACGCCCCCGCTCCTAGTTTGGACAAGAACTTTTATCATACTGCTCGCTCACCCGGCAATTTACCACCAAAAACCTCCTTGCGCAGTCGATCTAGCCCGCGGAAGTAGTGGTGCTTCACATTGCCTCGGGATTGACCGAGATGGGCAGCAATTTCATCCAAGGTATAACCCTCTATGAAGAAGAGGCGGATTGTCTGGCGCTGGTTGTCCGAGAGAGCTTCAAATACCTTCTGAAGGCCCTCGTTCCCGAGCCTTCCGTCGATGGAATCCTCAAGCCGGCCAACACTCGCCTGCTGGTCTTCAAGTTGGCTCGCTGCATCATTGAGATCGAGGCGTGTGTAGAAGTGGCGAGAGGTCAGATAACGACGTCGTGAGATGGCGCGACGGTAAGCCATTTGAAGAATCCAAAACTTCGCGGGGCCTTTGGAGCTATCGAAGGTCTTACAGAGGCGGTGAATTAAGAGGAAAACGTCCTGGAGCAAATCGTCTGCTTCGGAGGTGTCTCGCAGAACTCGGTAGACGACGCCACGGACGATCCGTGCGTAACGGCGAAACAGCACTGCGAGAGCTTCTTTGTCACCATTGCAGATGGAAGCCATTAGGGCTTCGTCGGACGGCGCGACCAGCGAAGCGACGGTAGCCGCAGACGTACTAACGATAACGGCTGCCGGCCGTGACTGCTCGACTCTTTTCTCTGTTGCCGTTTCAGTCGACGATGCTTCGGGACTCTGAGCGTCTGTATGGCTTGAACCAATCTCTTTCCCAGAGACTCCTGGAAAATAGCCCGCGGCAGATGAACTCATGCTGCCTCCAATCCCAAGTCGGCTATCAAGCAGATGTCGGTAACCGCCCGTTGGCCTGTTGCCGACAATGACAGACGATGTTTCTTGAGATGGCCAAACGTCGAAAACAATTTCAACCTCGCTCAGGCGTGGAAAAGGCGTTTGGGGAAGTAATGCGAGCAACGCGGGAAGAACTCGGCATGTCCCAAATGGGACTACACGTAAGGACCGGTCTGGATCGTACGTTCATTAGTGACCTAGAACGCGGGGTCCAGTGCCCTAGCCTTCGAACGATCTTTCGCGTCGCCAAGGGTCTCAATTTGACTCCAAACAACCTGATTCGACGAACCGGCGAGTCTCCTTATTTCGTCTTCCCTGCTGACGAGAGCGCGGCGTAGGTTGTTGCCGACAATAACGCTAATAGCCAGCATAGTCAAGCTAGATATAGGCCGCGGGCTTGTGTTCTTAGGCCGGACTCGCTTGTAACGTGAAGATCTAAAGCATGAATGGCCAGGCACTGTTCGGCAAGAGAATACGAGCGATTCGGGAGGCCGCAAGTGTATCCCGCGAACTCGTTGCGGAAAAGGCCGACATCAATGTCAACTACCTGGGCGAAATCGAACGGGGAGAGAAGTGGCCATCGTTAGAGATCATCGAGCAGTTGGCCAAGGCACTCAGCGTTTCGCCGCCGGAATTCTTTGAGTTCGAAGCCGAAGAGACGGAACCCAGTCTTCTATTAGCTAAGGTACAGCGCGTACTCGCAGATCGTAGTACCGAACAACTTCAGCAAGCCTTGCGTATTCTAAAGGCTCTTTTCCAAGTCTCAACTGCCGGCCACCGGTCTGTTCTGCGACTCAGCAGACAACTATTTGGTCGAACTACCCCGGAGCCCTTCTCCCGGCTATTCAAACCAAGCACGGTATCACTTCAGGTGCGGGGCCACTGCCCGCACAACACAGCAGCTAACAAGCCGGCAATCTTGATGTTTTCTGACTGACCGACAGTCAGCACTTCGAGGTATTCGTTTACACTGGTCACAAGCTTCGTCAAAAAGGTATCTGTCAGAGTCCTATGCATTGCTTATTCTGCAAAGAGGAGTCCACCGGATCGCGGAGTCAAGAGCACATTATTCCTGAGTCCCTCGGGAACACGAGGCATGTGTTGCCCGTCGGCCTTGTGTGCGATTCGTGCAACAACTACTTCTCCCGAGAGGTGGAAAAGCCATTCTTGGAATCAGCTGCCATCACTGTTTTGAGATTTCACCAGGCCATTCCGAGTAAGCGCGGCAGGGTGCCACGTGTCCAAGGGGTTCTCGTACCGCGATTTCCGGTTATGTGCTGGAAGGAACCGAAGGATTCCGTTCTGGCCCATGTCGCGCTTGAACGAGACGGTCTGAAGCACCTGCTTTCATACGACACCGGTAGGATCATTCTGCCCGCTGAGGGGGTTCCACCAAGCGATCGTGTCGTTTCGAGATTTCTCGGCAAGGTGGGCCTCGAAGCCTTGGCCAGCCGGCTAGTTAAGTATCCTGAGGGATTGGAGTACCTCGTCACGGAACCCCAACTCGATCTTGTACGAGACCACGCTCGGAGGGGGACGCTGCCCGATTGGCCATATCACGTTCGACGGATCTACGACGCCAATAGAACCGCTCCAGATGAAAGAGGATCAATGGTGCAGGTGGTGCATGAATTTGACATCCTGCAAACTGATTCCAGCGAGTACTACTTCATTTTGGCGGTATTTGGACTGGAGTTTGCGCTTAACCTGGGTGGGCCAGAAGTTGACGGGTATCTCGCGTGGATAAAATGCCACGAAGGCGCTAGCCCTCTGTATTGGGGAAGAAATGCCGGGTGACGGTGTAGCAGTCCAATGCTTGCTCGGCACATTGGGCGCCTAAGCCTAGTCTTTATCCGAGCCCCTGATGAGTGTTTCGAGGGCAGGGCTTTGTATAGATAAACGGGTGTAGAACTGTGGTGGGTGGAATCGTCGTGAGGCGGCTCGCATCTCGGCGAGATTTACATGGGTTTTCAGCTTCTTGATTTCCTTCAAAACAAGAGCACAGCCTGTGTCAGAGGCACCGAAGTATTCGTTGAACTCCTTCAGACAGACACCCGTGCTCGCTTTGTATTTCCTCCAAATGCGTTCCGGAGAGGCGATTACGACGAGATCGATCACAGCCGACATCTCGATGACAGAATTTGGAGCTGTTGTGTAGATCCAAACGCGAGTACCGGGGCGAATGTGGAGTCGGCGCTTTCGGAGTTCTACCGTTTTCTCGCCCGTCAACATCTTGTGAACATATTTAGCTTGGACCGAAATTAGGATGTGTTCATTATGATTCATTGAAGGCGGCTTCCAGCAACTCAGTGACGCGGTTCGCACTCAATGTTCGTGCAGTGACTAGATTTGCGCCGTCGACGCACTCTAGTTCTCGAAGCATAGCAAGCGGAACCGGATCTGAAAACACAAGGACGTTGTCAAACCGGGTAACCGCAATCTGCTCCGTCGAACTGAGTGCTGCAATCTGGGATTCTTCGAGAACACCTTTTCGGAGCAAAGTTGAGGAAACAGAGCGTTTTTCAACCACCTCTGTTGCGAGAACTCTCGCTGCTGCTATGGCGGCGGAACGACCGTTGTCTTTTCCTGATTCGTAAAAGATGAGAATTCTGCCTTCTTGCAGGACCACTCGGTTGCGCGCTGCGCTGAAATAAACACGTTCCGAGCACATCACGGCTTCTTTGGAGGGTAACAGGGAAAGCTGGCGAGATGTCCCAAAGAGGTCGTCAGCAAACACTCGTTGAATGGGCGCGATTACACCAGGACGATTCGGGCAAAGCAACAATGTGGGCGAGAGGTATTTCTCAAGTGAGGCCAGTTCGAGCGAACGCTCTCGATCAGACACATCATAGAACGTAATTTTTTGGTGTACAGACTTAAACTCAGGAAGGATATCGGGGAATCGTATTCCGGAGCACAATTGCAGCGCAGTTCCTAGTCGCTTAAAGTTTGAAGGCGAAATCGGCCGGCCGACACAGATCTTGTTAAAGCAAGCGTGCAATTGTTCTCCGCCCTGCTTCTCGAACCCATGCGACAGTGCAACTTTTGTGATCGTAACGTCTCCCGTTCTAGTCGTGAGACTAAGTACTACAGGAGCGATTGCGCTCGCGTCTCTTGCAACTTGATCAAAGAGGCAGTCGAGGGCTGCCTCGGCCGCTGGATGTTCTCCGTCAGTGAGTAGTCGGAGGTTCACTCGATTACTCAGTCCAGCATTGCCGTCCCAAAAGGCTAGAGACACGATCTCCTCGTCAGAAGTCACGATCAGGCTCTTCTGGTTTCGATGTGTTCGCAGACTCATGAGTTCCTGGCGAGTTGCTTCGTTTGGCGACAACTTGGCGATGAAACCTTCAACGTAATCGCTTGGTCCTGGTATGAGATTCCAGACCCGAACGGTTTCACCTGAGAGAAAAGTCTGAAGCACCGGAGTGTCGCGCCGACACGCTTCGATGCCTGTTGCTAAGTCTTTGACATGTAAAACGTCTACTCCAAACTTCTCGTAGATCAAATCGCGCTTTTTGACCAAAGCATGTTCACTTGTCACGAAACCAGTAGCCTCGTGGTGTATCGCCGTCGCAAGATGAATTAGATCAGACCGGTCATGGGCAGAGACCTTGCCATTGGCAACCCGTTCCGGGAATAGGATCGAAGCAATCTCGGATACTAGGGTGTCGGAAACAGGGATAGGGGGGAGCGGCAAAACAGGCAGTTGGAGTGCGAATTCTAGTGCAGGATCATTGGCGACTTTGGAAGTACGTTCGAGTTCATTGATGAATTCCTGCGTTACTAGAACCTTTATAAGATTATCGAATGCAGCGGCGAGAACTTGTGCGGCAAATTCCCTACGGGGGCGTCGCTGAACGACATCCCAGAACACATTCAGGTCGAGCACATATACTGGTAACTGTACAGAATAATTGGGGACGATTCCAAGCTCCGGAAGCGTGGCGGAGCTCGTTTTAAACAGAGTTGGAGTATCTAGCTCACGAACACGAACGTTAATTATTCTATTCCGGCTGGCACCGCCCGGCTTCGATCGGAGCAGGACAAAGCCTGCACGCTCCCAAAAGGCGTTGGCAGCCAGATCTTCTGCCACATTAGCGGTGATCGAGAGATAGCCATGGTGGTTAGCCAAATTCACAAGTCCACTAACTAGGGCCGTTCCAATTCCGCAGCGTCTAAGGGATTCCGAGACATAAAGCTGGAATACCTTCAATGAAGGATACGATCCTCCGAAAAGTAGGTGCCCCGCGTAGCTGCCGTCACAAATTGCGACAAGAAGATTTCCACGACTTGCGGCCTCCTCATACGCGCCAGCAGGAAGAAAGCCCAGCGCCATCTTGTCTTGATCTGCATTTGTTCGAGCGGCCTCAATAAACGGTCGAACTTCTCCTTTTGTCGACAGCACTACAGTATTTGGCGTGGCCTGGCCGGTTCTTTTCATCTCTGGACCAAAGACCTAAGACGTTGAGAAGATTAGCACCCTTCTGCCTGGTCTGAATACACACCTGCGCCCTCAGACTAAAGATATCTGAAGGCTCTCGAACGGGACGAACCCGCTTGAGTCCTTGGAGTATCCAGCCAGGCTAGAGATGTTCCTTCGTTTCCGCTGGGTTGTCACAAAATCAGGGCTTCGACATCGGTCCCTAAGTGCCGGTCCTTCGCCCTTTTGGAGTGTATGGTCGTGCCTCTCCGAATAGTGTTGGGCACTGGGTCTCGAATGGACCAGAAAATAGTCGTTGTGCAAGTTCCCGAACAGCGCACGTTGCTTCTACGGGTCCACGCCGCCATAAGACTTCAAATCCCATCGAGTCGTCATCGGCGTCATAGGCAATTCCGAGAGCTTCACCCAAACGACTGCTGAACTGTGCGGCTGGTAGGAACTCATTCAAGGCACGCATCTTCTCTGTCCGGTTAAAACCAGTAAAACTTGCAAAGACAAAGACGACCGTTCCGAGTAACTGCCTATACAGAAAACAGCCTGATTGCCCGGTTTTCTTTGCTCTTTTGATTCCAGCTTCGAGTTCTCGCCCAATCCATGCCTTGTTTGACATCGGCAATCCGTTTAGCATTGCCGCCATTCCCAAGTACGCTGACCGCTTCTCGGAAGGTTCGATTAGGTGTTTCAACTCGACGGGAACATAGGACTCAACATCTGGGTGCCGAGTGTGGAGTTGATGAACTACCGCGTTGACGAAGCTGGCATGGTGGTTTCTTTCGTCGTACTCTGACATCTTGTCGAACAAGAACATGTTGTGCAACCGCCGCAATTCTTCCTTGTCTGCTGCGACAAACCCGGAAAAGTCATCGTGCGATCGCAGCGTGTAATAGCACAGAAGCGGTTGTTCTTGATTTATTCCGTTGAAGAGGTATGACACTTGCCGTCTGGCATCGAAGTAACGAAAGACATCAAAGATTCCGCCAAGCCACTGAACCACGTTCACGAAATCGTTGGCCGAGATGTAGTGAATCGGGCACACAGAGCAATCAGGCGGGTTGAGGTCAAAAGAAATCGGAGCGAATAGCTCCTGTGAACATTCGACGATTCCTAACCCCGACCTCGGGCGCAACGTCCCCGCTGGGAAGACTCTTGTCTCTCCCCACATATTTGTCGCGGTGATTTCGAGCTTCGCTATTCTCTGCGAAGCCGTCTTAGCGTTCTTGCTTGCCTCGCGGGATTTCTTTCTAGCCCACAAAGGCAATCGTTCCCTAGTCTTATCTTCGCCGTCGCTGCCTTTGACGCTGACGGCCATGCAGTCCCCGTCTTGCAAGAACAACAAATCCGTCAACTGGCGCTCCTTGCCATTACTCACATAGGTTGGGTTTAGGAAAACAAAATCTCGCATAAAGAACGTGGAGCTTAGGTCCGCAATAAGATGCTCCAAAGCCGTGCCGCGAGACTCGTGTCGAGTTTCTTCCATGCTGGCGTCCGCCTACGTTGTTGCCCGTCCTCTTTTCTTTTTACTCAGTCGGCCCGAGCGATTACAGCGTGACCGTTGGGATGGACTCAGGTTCCCGTGCCCGGCAACATACAATGTCCATCATGAAAACAACAGTGTTCTTTTCTTGGCAAACTGACAGGCCAACCAGAGAAGGTCGGAATTTCATCGAGAAGGCAATCAAGAACGCCATAAAGAAACTCGCCAGTGACACCGAGGTCGAAGAGCCAATCCGTGAGGAACTGGAAATGGATAAAGACACGCTGAACGTGCCTGGCTCCCCGGCAATTGTCGATACCATTCTCAAGAAGATCGACTACGCGACGATTTTCCTCGCGGACCTGACTTTCATTGGCAAACGTCCCGATGAACGCCCCACACCCAATCCCAACGTGTTGATCGAGTATGGCTGGGCATTAAAATCCCTCGGCCTCTCACGAATGCTTACTGTGATGAATACAGCGTTTGGAGAGCCAACACGGGAGTCGATGCCGTTTGACATGGCGCACTTGCGATTTCCAATCACCTACAACCTGCCAGCAGGCGCAGAGGATGAGCATCGCGAAGCAGTGCGTAACAATTTGGAGAGGATATTGGGAGAGGCGCTGAAGACGTTCTTCGCGAGCGGCGAATTCAAAGCAACTTTGCCTAAACCTCAAGTCAATCCTATTGAAGAATTGATTCGTTCGATGCCCGCATTGATGAGTGAAATGCGAAAAGGCCTGCAGAGTCCAGATGGCGCTACCGTGCGAGAGTTCTTTGTGCTCCCCAACCAGCGCGTAATGCTCGGTGGTAGTTCGAAGCCGAGATTCGTCTATTACGAGGAGGTTCACCCGACGATTATGAGCCAACTTGATTTGCTTGAAGAGCATGGCTTGGTGAAGGACGTGACCCCAGTCGGCAATAACGCCAAGATATATCGAATGTCTGAGAAGCTCGTTGAACAGTTGCTTACAAGTTGACTCGCTTCTCGCCTTCGGCGAGCATTCTTGCAGCTCGCAAGCTCGCCCAATCTGACGGCGGGAAGACAATTCCGGCATCCACGAGGGCGAATCGCGGATGGGGTACGATGGGCTGAGGAAATCACAAAGCCGATTGACGAACGCTGTCCCCCGCATTGACGACAACAAAACCGCCAGAAACCGTCGAGCGAATCGAGTTCGTTTGCCAAAGCCACGTCTGTCTTGCAACAGTTATGCGACACACGGGGTAGCCTAAGCATTCGTCCCAATGTACGTCAGCTCCGAACCACATGTCATTTGATCCGCCTGCCAAAGCCTGCGCCTGTGGCGAATTCGAAAGCGATGTTCGATTCAGATAAACTCGACGCGAGACTCTATCACACATGAGCTACCGGGAAAAATTCGACGCCTCGGAGGAACGGGCGCACTACCAGAACATCGCCACTAAGATTCTTCGCGAGCTCTCGGACTTGCGCTCGCGTGTGGAGTCTTCACCAAACGTGTCGAAACGCTGGATTTGGGAATTGATTCAGAACGCAAAAGACGTGCATATCGGGGGGAGAGTAAAGGTCCGAATTGAGGTTGAGCTCGACGGCGATGATCCGCACGTAACATTCCGGCACAGCGGACAGCCTTTCTCTGCTGACAACATCCGTTTCCTGATCGAACAAATCTCCACCAAAGATCGAAAAAAAGACGAGACAGGCCGGCAAAGGACGACCGGGAAATTCGGCACGGGGTTCCTCATTACGCATCTTTTGTCCGAGGTTGTCACGGTGCAGGGTATCGCCAAGGAGCCGGGTCTCCCTTACCGAGGATTTGATCTGCTTCTCGACCGCACCGGCTTTGACCTGGAAGAGATCACGGAGGCCGTCAAGACCGCGAAGCAGTCAGTCGAAGATTTGGATGACAGACCAACATCTGGTGCATATGTTTCCGGTGCTTTCAATACCGCGTTCCGCTACACGCTGACTGATGCACTAAGTCGAAAGGTCGCCAAAGCGGGTCTCGAAGATCTCGACATCTGTTTGCCTTACACGCTTGTGTTCGTGAGAGAGATCGAAAGTGTCGAGGTTTCTCCGCGGTCCTACTCTTTGGCAAAAGGCACTCCCGTCCTTCCCGAGGCGGACGTCGCGATTGTTTCCACCTTAGTGCAGACCGCGCGGTCGCCGAAAGACACCGCCTCACATCTGTTGGCCGTCTTAAGAAAAGGCTTCACGACGATCGCCGTACCCGTGAGTGTGTCGGGGGACGTTGTCACGCTCATCCGTCCGGGGCCTGACGTTCCCCGATTGTTCTGTGATTTTCCGCTGTTAGGGACGGAAATCTTCCCCTTCCCTGTAATCGTGAACAACCCGAATTTCAATCCGACGGACCCGCGCGACGGCGTCTTTCTCACGACCTCGCAGCGAATCAATCCTTTGTCGGAAGAAAACAAAGCCATTATCAGGGAGGCGGTTGCGCTCTATCTGGATCTTCTGAATCATGCCTCCGACAATTCCTGGGACAATTTACATTCCCTGGTTTCTGTGCGTCCTGCTCCTTCTACCCTCACATGGGTGGATGCCTCGTGGTACAAGAACGACGTACTGACGCCCGTTCGAAGAAGTCTGCTCCATGCCAAGATCGTCCGCACTGCGACTGACAATCTCGCCTCGATCCTTTCAGACGATGGCCAGAAGTTCATATGGATTCCGAGCGGAAGCAAGAAACAACTCCGGGACAAGATCTGGCTCTGCTGTAGTTCGTGGTTTCCGTCCCAGCTCCCCACGCGATCGGACGTAGAAGTTTGGTATGAGATCGCCTGGGAAGACTGCGGAAAGCTCACTGTCGCGACGGTAGCCGAATTTGTAGAGAAAGCAGGAACGCTATCCGCGCTCGCGGAGAAACTCGTGGCGGGGACAGACGTACACGGCTGGCTTAACGAATTCTACGCGCTGCTTCGTTTGGATGAAGATGAATACGATTTGCTCATTAACAAGCGGAGCCTGTTTCCGAACCAGAATGGCGACTTCCGCAAGAAATCGGAACTGTATCGGGATGCCGGCAACATCGGAGAGCCGTTTAAAGACATCTTGAAGCTGCTCGGCGATGATTTGCGAGCCGAGCTTCTCTTAGCCGAGGTCGACGCCGGACTCGACGACCTTGAAGTAAGAGACCAGGTGTATGCAGTCAAAGAAATTACGTCGAGCGTGCAGGACAAGGCGAATGATCGGGAGGTCGCCAAAAGCTTCCGGCCGGCGTTTAGAAAAATGCTTCTATGGTTTCGAGACAACAAGGCACGGGCGAATAAACTCTTTCCGGTCCTCTATCGACAGAAGCACTTGCTCTATGACGATGAGGAAATTTCGGAGAACATTGAACGGGCGGAACAATTGGGCGCGTTGCTGACCGAATATAAAGTGGGAACTGTTGACCAGCTCCGCGCAGTCCTGGCGAAGCAGCTCGATCGACCTGCCCTGCTCCCCATTACGGAGGAGATTCTAGCGAGTATGGGCATAACGTCCGTCGCAGAATGGACGGAAGCGCTCAAGGACAAGGACGTGGCGGTTCTGTTCTCCCATAAATCGACCCCCACCACCGATATGTTCGTTTATGCGCAAAGCCTGATCGCGCGGGCCAAGGAGGCCATCCTGGCGCATTTGCGGGCGCTTGAGAATTACGACGTCACTGGCGCCGAGGAGACCGCGCCGACTGTCTTTGCGGGAATATTTAAAGATGGCCGGGAGCTGACAGTCGTTGCGCGGCCAGCCTACGACGGTGAAGTGATCATCTACTACGGATCGGAGCGCGACGTATTGGACTTTGAGGATTCTGAGTTATGGGTTGATGATGGCGCGCAACCGCGGCGCGTTACATTAGGTCACTTGCTCAAGACAACACAGATTCGGAGATTCCCGGTCTGATAGCCATGGACATATCACAGGAAGTGTCCGAACTTATCGGTGGTCCCCAGGGACTCCGCCTGGAGTATAAGGCCGTCCTGCCACCCGCGCGCACGGTCGCCCAGTTAATCTGCTCGTTCGCGAACGCTGAAGGCGGGTTCATCGTGCTTGGCGTAGCCGAGATGGACGGCAAGATCACCATTAACGGTCTCAGCGAGGAGTTTCGGGCGACAGCTATTACGCACAAGGCCCTGGATCTGCTCTCACCGAAACCCGCGGTCGATTACCAGTATATTGTTCACGCCCAAAAGCGGCTTTATGTAATCAAGATAGGTAAGTCGGACACGCCGATTACGTCGCAAGGAAGCATGTACGTGCGGAAAGGCGCACATTCTGTCCTGAAGCAGCCGACGTCTCAAGAGAGCGAGGCGAGACGCTATCCAAAGATTGAGACATTGTCATCGATCCTAAAACAGTACAAAGAAAAGGGCACTGGAGCCAAAGTGAAGTTCCTCGATCATTACCAGAGCATTCTCAATATCTGCGATAGCTTGCCGACTCTGTTGTATCCGGAGTCCGGGCAGAAGCCTACGACAAATCAAGAGGGGAAGGTGCTCATGCGCGTCCTCTTTTCTTCGTGCGCCGATACTTTTGAGACGTACCTATCCGATCTGCTCTATGAGATCTATCTAGCGCAACCGGCAACGCTGAAATCGGGGGAACAAGTCACGGTCAAGGAGGTTTTGGACTGCACCGACATGCAGGAATTTGTGGATTTCTACGCCAAGAAGAAGCTGGCAAAATTGCAGCGGGGCAGCATCAAGGGCTTTATTGCAGATACATCTCAGATCAGTGGATTGGGCGTGTTTGATGCTGACCGACAGGGGGGCATCGAGAAGCTGCTTCAGATCCGGCACCTTTATTCCCACCGAAATGGCGTTGTTGATGAAAGGTTTCTTCGGTATTACCCTGACTTGCGTCTCAACGAGGAGCATCTGATGTCGTTGGACGACTTCCTTGAGAGGTTTGAATACTTCGCCCAGACTGTCGATGCGGTTGATCGCGCGGCGCTGATCAAATACCAACTCGCTTCATTCGATTGAAACATCGAC
The DNA here is from genome assembly GCA_035601995.1 of Terriglobales bacterium. Classification (GTDB taxonomy): domain Bacteria; phylum Acidobacteriota; class Terriglobia; order Terriglobales; family Acidobacteriaceae; genus JABDBE01. The sequence continues at coordinate 12,169 of DATNNE010000097.1, read as the reverse complement.
CCCGGGGTAATGCCGCAATAAAGAGATTCTGAGGAGCCCATATCTAGGCTCGCCCTTGTCACAGAAAACCAAGCGTCTGCAATGTTCGTCAGGCATTGCGCCGACGTTTGTCGCGCACTGGACGGACTATGTCAGCGCGAAGGATTTGCCCGGTTGGGGAGATCCGGCGAACTGGTTGAAGTGGCTCAGGAAACTGCCCAGAAACGGGGCTCTTTTCGGAAAACCGTCACCTTGACAATCGTCTCACAAACTGACATTATCGTCTCATGAAATCAGACGAACGATTCATGAGTGAGCTATTTCGTATCGTAAACGGTGCTCTTCGTCTCGATATCGACAAAGTGCGCAACTATACGGCATTTCTCGCGGAGAAGCTGGAAAAAGCAGGCGACCCGTCGTCGGCGAGACGGCTGCGCAAGATGCTTGAAGAGAGCGATCATCAGCTGCGGCCTGCGGGCGCTGCCTTCGCTAACGCACTCCCAGTGGACGAAGATAGCAGATTTCCCCTCATTGAACAGGTGAACTTCAAGACGGTGTCCGAGCCTCCGGTGATCCTTGGCCAGGAGCAGTGGGATACGGTCAACGAGTTCTTGAGCATCGCTAAGAGTTACGCGCAGGCTGAAGTCGACGGACCGACATCTTCGTTGAGTTTTTTGATGTATGGTCCCCCGGGAACGGGAAAGAGCCGACTCGCGCGATATATCGCGAAAGAGCTTGGCCTTGACTTGTATATTGCCCGCCTGGACGGACTGATCTCATCGTTTCTCGGAAGCACCTCGAAGAACATTCGCGCGCTTTTCGATTTTGCGGCCAAAACGCCTTGCGTCCTGTTTCTCGACGAATTCGACGCAATCGCGAAATTGCGCGGCGACAGCCAGGAGTTGGGTGAACTGAAGCGGGTCGTGAACAGTTTCATTCAGAATCTTGACACGCTGGGTAGTCACTCTATCGTGATCGCGGCGACGAACCACCAGGATCTGCTGGACTCCGCTGTGTGGCGACGCTTCAGCTACCGGCTTGCACTGGATTTTCCGACGGCCGATCTAAGGGAGAAGATGTGGACGACATTCTGTGCCGGGCTAGAATTCACGGAGCGTGAATTCGCTCTACTCGTCGATCTGTCCGAAGGATTTTCCGGTTCGGACATTCGTGAGGTCTACGTGCGGCTCCGCCGCCGTCAGGTTACGAAGCGACAGCACCCCGAGTTAAAGGATGCCTTCCAGGTTCTTCAAAACATGGGTATCGGAGAGGGCGAGGACCGACGTTTCTTGTCGATCTTGCGCGGCAAGGATGAACAGGCCGTCGCGACGCTGCTCCGCGACAGGAACGCAAAGCTTTACAGTCACGCCGCACTCGCCGATCTGTTGGGCGTTTCAAAGGCCACGGCTCATCGCTGGGCCACAGGAACGGAGTAAAGACGAATGGCTGAAATTACCAGACCGCCCCGGCAGGACCGTCTGCTGATCAAAGTGATCATGCCGAAACAGTACACGTTGACCAAAGTACCTGGCGGCGGAGCGCCACCCAAGCCGTTCCGGCCCGTCGATCAGAAATACCGGGCATCGTTGTCGAGCCAGGTCGCGGCGATCCGCACGGCGATAATTCCACAGACCAGGACGGCTGGCGCCGCGCCGGTGCGGGTGAAGTTGGTCTCAAAGGCGGCTGCCAAAAGTCACCGTCCGGAGCATCTGTTCTCGGAGCAATCCTGCCCAATCGTGAGCGGAGGAAGCCTCGGTGAATTGTTTGTCAAGGCGACGCCCGAAGGACTGGCCCGCCTGACAGAGATCATCGAACACAACACGTCCGAGCGGATGACGAAGGAGCTGTCGTGCGTCGAGACGATCGAGCCAGTCACGCCTGCCTATCGGCGGAGCGGCCTTGATGCAGCCGACGTGCTTCGCAACAGTCCGCGCGGCAAGAAAGGCTTCATCACGCGTGTCGGTCTGTTCAACTTCGGCCCGGACCGTGACCAGCCGAAGCTGGTTGCGGATTTGGAGGCCGCCTGTAAACGTCGCGAGATCGCTTTGAGCGCGCGCGGGTATTCTCCTTCGAGCTTCACCTATGAAGCTGAATGCCGGACGGTGGACGACGTTGAAGCTCTCTCACGCATTGTCGGCGTGCGCTCCATTGCGCCGATGCCCCTGATCCGCACGATCCGCCCCAGGATGTTCGCCGCAAAGCCGCTGCCCCCGTTGCCGAGTGCGGCCGACGTCACAGGTGATTTCCCCGTCGTCGTCGTGGTGGATAGCGGTATCTCAAGCACCGTTCCTGGGCTTGAGAGCTGGGTCGCGGGCCGCGACTCCGAAGTCGCGCCCGCCTACCGCAACACTGACCACGGCACTTTCGTCGCGGGGCTCATCTGCTGGGGCAGCCAGCTCAATCCAACCATCGCGGGACTAGACGACAGCCCGTGCGGCGTTTACGACCTTCAGGTCATTCCCAACGACGATCCCTCGAAAGGAAGCACGCTGCCCTTGTTCGAAAACGAGTTCCTTCAGACGCTCGATGAAGCGCTGCAGCAGAACGCCAACAAATACAAGGTCTGGAATCTATCGCTTGGCACAAGTGAAGTGTGTTCGCTCGATAAGTTTTCCGAGTTGGCCGAGGAACTCGATAACCTTCAGGAGAAATATCAGGTCTCCTTCGTCATCAGCGCGGGAAACTACGACACGCCGCCACTGCTGGATTATCCGCGTACGGGCAAGCAGTTGAAGGCTGGGAGAATTACGACGCCGGCCGACAGCGTCCTCGGCATCACGGTCGGAGCCGTATCGCACGTGGATTACAAAGCCAAAGGCCCGAGAGAGCATTCTCCGTCGGCGTTCTCGCGGCACGGCGCGGGGCCGAACTACGTGATCAAGCCCGACCTGATCCACTATGGCGGCGCCTGCGCGACGGACGCTTCGCACATTTCCGGCATCCGCTCCGTCAACGGAACCGGCTCGGCCGAGAATCTCGGCACGAGCTTTGCGACACCGCTGGTCGCGCGGACGCTAGCGCAAATCTACCATCAGGTCACTCCGACGCCGTCTCCCGTCCTGGCGAGAGCGCTGCTCACGCACCATGCGCGCGATCCGCGGACATCGCTTCGCGTACCGGATGGCGAAGAGAATTTCTTCGGCTTCGGCTTGCCCGCGACCGTGCCGTATTGCCTCGAATGCACGCCGCACACCTCGACGTTGGTCTTCGACGACGTGCTCCGGCCCGGTTACTTCCTCGAATGGAATGACTTCCCTTACCCGCCATCGCTGAAGCGCGACGGGAAATATTACGGCGAGGTCTGGATGACGATGGCCTTCGCACCAGCGCGCGGCGCGCGGTGGGGCACGGAATACTGCGAGACACATATCGACGCTCACTTCGGGGTCTACCGCAAGGAAAAATCGCGTGAGACTGGCCTCGTCAAGCCGAAGCTGAAGTTCGTCGGCTTGGTGCCTCCGGAGCACAAGAATGCGGGTGAGCTGTATGAGTCCTATCAGGTGGAGAAGCTCCGCAAGTGGGCTCCCGTGCGCACTTATCACGGCAACATGGAAGACGGCGAGCGCGGCGAACGCTGGCGAATGATGGTCCGATTGCTCACCCGGCACGGCATCGAAAACGAGGACGCCTTTAAGCCGCAACCGTTCTCGCTGATCGTGACGATTTCCGATCCGAACAAAAAGGCGCGCGTGTATGACGAGATGGCGCAGCTCGTCCGCAACCGCTTCCAGTCCCAGAATCTCACGGTTCGCGCGGCGGTGCGGGTGAAGGCGCGCACATGAGCTTATTTCAGAACAGAGGGGAGGTGAAAAATGATGTCAAAGAGACCAAGTGGATTGAGACCCGGTGAAACCGTCCCGGTGTCCGGCCTGTATCAGCAGATCGGACCTCGGGGCGGCAAGGGTACGGAGGTGACTTCCGTGAAGGGAGAGCCGTTGCCTCCGGCACCCGTCAAGGGAACCACGTACAAACTTGTGGACCCCGCGAAACACAAATCCGGGAATTAGAGGCGCGCGCGAGGCGGGCCGGCACAACCCGGCCCCCCAAGCTTATCACCGATGTCGGTTGCTAGAAGTGTGTCTGTCATCAAGGAGAAATCGAATGTCTGAACACGAACATAAGCATGAGGTGAAGATTTTCATCGATCAACAGGGGTATCACTCGCCGAATCCGACAACGGGCGCGGCGCTGTACGCCTTGGGCAACGTAAAGCCGGGGATGGAGCTGTTTCGCGAAGTGACCGGCGACCGGGAAGACCCGGAGGTGGATAACGGACCGGAAGTCGTCCATTTGAAACAGGACGAGCACTTCCACAGCGGGACACCGAAGGTGTACCACGTCATTGTCAACGGCCGCAAAAAGGAAGTCTCAACCAAGACGCTGACTTTCGATCAGGTTGTTGCCCTGGCCTTCAACCCCGTGCCGAGCGGGCCGAACGTGCAGTTTTCAGTGACGTATCGCAAGGGGCCGAAGAAGAACTCCGAAGGCACGATGACCGAGGGCGAAACTGTACGCATCAAGGATGGGATGATCTTCGATGTCACAGAGACCAATAAGTCGTAGCACCGATTTAATGCGCCTCCGCAACGAGGGCTACGACCTCGAAATCCGGTCGGATCACTTGTTGGTGAAGGACGTGCCATACGTGGCTGCCGGCCGGGTCGTGAAGCGCGGAATCCTCGTGATGCCGCTGAAGCTGGCGGGCGACGTAACCGTCAAGCCGGATAATCACGTCGCTCACTTCATCGGCGAATTCCCATGTCGCGCGGACGGCAGGCTGATCGACACCATCGGCAACGTCAGCAACGGACGCACCAAGCTCGGCGAAGGCGTCGAGATCGACCAGACGTTTTCGGCGAAGCCGATGCCGAGCGGCGCCTACGATAACTACTACGACAAGGTGACGCAATACGTCACGATCCTGTCGGGCTATGCTCAGAAGATCGAGCCGGGGGTAAACGCGAAGACCTTCCGGCCAGTCGCGGCCGCCGGCGACGAAGAGACGGTGTTCAAGTATATCGACACCGCCTCAACCCGGGCCGAAATCGGCGCGGTCGCGGCGAAGCTCGCGGCAGTGCAAAAAATCGCGATCGTTGGCCTCGGCGGAACTGGCGCTTACGTCCTGGATCTTGTGGCGAAGACGCCGGTGCGCGAGATACACCTGTTCGACGGCGACGAATTCCTGCAACACAACGCTTTCCGAACGCCGGGTGCGCCGTCGCTCGAAGAGCTGGTCGCGATACCGAAGAAGGCGGCCTATCTGAAAGGCATTTACGACAAGATGCGCAACGGCATAGTAGCGCACGTGGACTTCATAAGCGCCGACAACGTGGACGCGTTGCGGGAGATGAGCTTCGTGTTTTTGTGCATGGAGGGAACGGCCAAGAAATTCATCGTCGAAAAACTCGAAGAGTTTGGGCTGCCCTTCATCGACGTCGGCATGGGCGTTTATCTCAGCGAAGGCTCGCTCGGCGGCATCCTGCGAGTGACGACGAGCACGCCTGAGCAGCGCGATCACCTGCGCAAGCGCGTGTCGTTCGCGAGCGACGCCGACCGCAACGAATACGGGACCAATATCCAGATTGCTGACCTGAACGCGCTGAACGCGGCGCTGGCGGTGATCAAGTGGAAAAAGCTCGCCGGCTTCTACCAGGATCTGGACTTTGAGCATCACTGCACCTATACGATCGGCGGCAACATGCTGTGCAACGAAGACGTCCCAGCCGCAGGCCCGGGCCAGGCTTCCGGGAGTCAGTCATGAAGCCCAGGCGAGCTGTGAAGCCGCCGAAGACGCTGGCGCATGAATTCGTCGAATTCATCCCCGACGTGATCGAAGAGGGGAAGATTTACATCTCAATCGAGTACGCGACGACAGTTCACAAGTGCGCGTGCGGATGCGGCAAGGAAGTGGTGACGCCGCTGAGCCCGACGGATTGGAAGCTAATTTTCGACGGGAAGACGGTATCGCTCGATCCCTCGATCGGCAATTGGGGGTTCCCGTGCCGGTCGCACTATTGGGTCAGGAACAACCGGGCCTTGTGGGCTGAGGACTGGTCGCAGGCGCGCGTCGATGCTAAGCGTGGGCATGATCATCGCGCGAAAGACAAGTATTACGGCGTCGGCGAGCAGGAGCAGGCGATGCCACCGAACCCAGAGACGCCGGCAGCCGCGCCGCAAAAGGCCCCGTGGTGGCGGAAGCTGTTGCCCTGGTAGGCTACGCCGGGTAAGCAGCTTACATGTTACATGCAGCGTTAGGGTGCAGTCGCTAAAATGAGGCACACTCTTCGCACATTGCGTCGCTGGGATAGGGTCGTTGATGAGTTGATTTATCAATGGACGGCTGATCGGCCGTCAGTCATCCATTCTGGTCGATCCTTTCTCTTCGTTACACCACCAATGCGTTGCTTGAATATTGTCTGGATGGTCATCTCTCCACGCTCCTCCCATCCCTTTGGGATCTCTGTGGTCTGGAACGATGTCGTTGTAGTCGGTGAACTCGTCGTGGCAGATTGCGCATATCCTATCTTGCTCGACGATCTTCCGGTTCAGTAGTTTCCGCATTTCTGCCGGTGATCTAAGTTCCCTATATCCTCGCGGGTGATGCGGGTCTTCAACGCGCTGGACACCCAATCGCAAAGTGCGTGCCTTCGGAACTTGCTCCCGGCCACAGCAGAAAAGCGACTTATGGAGCGGACAGCGTTCATTGCGACGGAGTTTCATGGATTCCCTCCGGAACGAGACTTTGTGCTGTTGTGTTTTCCCCTGCGGTCCGCCTCGGCGGCTTGAATGTGTTCGCTTTACTCCATTGAAGGGTGGGGCTTCACTGCTGGGAAAAGAATGCTCTCTCGATGTTCCCTGTAGCTTGCCTTGAGAGTCAGGCTTGTGCGGCGAGAACTTCACACATAGGATTTGGTTCGTGGGAAATGAATCGATCGGAAACGGCCAGCGAATCGACAAAGTCCTGCCGGATCACGATTTTCGGGCAGAATACGAAGTTCGTATCAACGCGCCGGTCCAGGTGGTCTACGGGTGCCTTCTGCGCTCCGACTTCAGCGATGTTTGGCTGGTGCGGTTCTTGATGAGCCTCAGAAGCGGAAAGTGGCTGGCCCGCAACCGTATCTCCTGCGACCTGCTCCAGCGACTCAAAGGCACGGGCTTCATTGTGTTGGCGGAAGTTCCAAACGAAGAACTCGTTATCGGTGTTGCGGGACGATTCTGGTGGCCCGATGGCGGACGGTGTATGGACCTTGCGGTCGATAATTTTACTGGCTTCTCTCGATCCGGCTTTGCCAAGGCCGCGTGGAATTTCGAGCTTCTCGCGGATTCGCCTGAGAGCACTGTGCTTTCCACGGAGACACGGATCAAGTGCTTCGGCCCGGCAGCATTGTGGAAGTTTCGCCTCTACTGGAGTTTCGTTGGCCCCTTCTCCGGCCTCATGCGGAAGGCTATGCTTAAGCGAGTGAAGACCCAAGCAGAATCAATTGTCGTCAGATGAGCATCCGCAAAATCGTCCACATCGACATGGACGCATTTTATGCGTCCGTCGAACAGCGAGATGACCCGCAACTGCGCGGCAAGCCGGTTATTGTCGCCTGGCGGGGTAACCGTTCTGTTGTCTGTGCTGCTTCTTATGAAGCGAGACGCTTTGGAGTGCGGTCGGCCATGCCGGCGGTTCGTGCAGAACGCCTGTGCCCCGATGGAATCTTTCTCGCTCCAGATTTCGTACGATATCGGGCTGTCTCGCGCACCGTGCGCGAGATCTTCAAGCGGCACACCGATCTGGTAGAGCCGCTATCGTTGGACGAGGCGTATCTCGACGTTACCGTGAACAAAACTGGCTTGCCGACCGCCACTCGTGTTGCCTCGGCAATTCGTGAGCAAATCCGCGAGGAGGTGCACCTGACAGCCTCAGCCGGCGTAGCGCCCAACAAATTTCTGGCAAAGATCGCTTCGGACTGGCGCAAACCGGATGGGCTCTTCGTCATCCAGCCCGGCGACGTGGACACATTTCTGTCGCCACTGCTTGTTGGACGTCTTCCCGGCGTGGGCAAAGTCACAGGAGAAAAGCTCGATAAACTGGGAATAAAAACGGTCGGCGATTTGCGAAGCCTGGATTTGCCGACGCTCGAAGGCCACTTCGGCCGCTATGGGCTGCGCCTCTACCAACTGGCCCGAGGTCTCGACGATAGCGAAGTCGTCCCCGACAGGCCCACAAAATCCATGTCCGCCGAGGATACGTTTCAGCACGATGTAACACTGGCAGAAATGGAGCCAATGATCCGCGACCTCGTGGAAAAGATTTGGTCCGCATCGCGCAAGGAATCACGCATCGCGCGCACGGTAGTCCTCAAACTCAAGACCAGCGAGTTCAATATTCTCACCCGCAGCCATACGCCTGCCTCTCCTCCCTCAACATATGAAGAATTGACCAACATCGCCTTGTCGCTCCGGCAACGAGTGGCCCTAGGGCCGCAACAACGCTTTCGCCTCGCCGGTGTTGGCTTGAGCAACTTTTGCGAACCCGAAGGTAGGGAAGATACGACCGCTCAGCCAGTTCTTTTCGAGTAGCGACACATTTTGACAGCAGATTCTTACGGGAGGATGGGCGATGGGCGCAGGACTCGCAGATGTGATGAGCTGGGACGTCGAAGGCGCTTTGAGCCAACACGCGCTAGCCTTCGGCTGGGCTGGTGCCTGACGAAACCTCAAAACATGACTCGAAAGAATAGGCATAACCCCATGGCATGCGATAGCGCGACATAGAAGCGCGAAACGGCGAAATATCTGGCTGCTCTCCGTGGACTACTTTGACCCCTTGGTAGCAAACACAACACGCTGTTTTGATATTCGCTCGCTTGTACCCTGCCCTGCACAAATAGTCGGTCAGGGCTTTCATAGACCAGCCGGTTGTGATGGAGTCGTCGACAATTGCGATCCGTCTCCATTTGGGGGAATCGCCTTTCACCAGTGCGGTGGGCAGAAGGATTTTGAACTTAGCCATTGTCACTTCGCTGAATCCAGGAACCGCCGGACTTTCCTTATCCAGAAAGAATGCGGTATACACGGGAGTCTTTACCATCTCCTCCTTCGAGAGAGTCATCGTCATCGCAAGATTCGCAAAGATCGCACCTGGCCCTGGAAAACTGAGCACTGTATTAGCTCTAAACCCTCTAAATATTTCCCTGCCAACCCGTCGGGCCGCATTTGACACTTGCGTCCAATTGTAAAAACCCTTCCTCACATGGGGCGTAGCAAGTTTGAATAGCTCATCCAACGACACCTCTGCCCCATTCTTACTCAGGACTTTGCAATAAGCTAGAGCCGTTGCTTCGCGCACGGCCTTTCCACGTTCAATTCGAGACACGCTCGACGCGAGACTGCCCAGACTAGTCTGTTTCCCAATGCGGATTTGTCGTAGTTTGGCGATTTCCCTGGCGTTGCGTGCTTGGAAATACCTACGAGTTCCAGATCGCGTCATATCGCCAAACATGTTAGCAGACACTGACTAGAAAGTGACTAGTCGAGCGCTATCTGATGAAAGAATTGTCTCCCATAAATTCTGTAATCGCCCTACTCTTGTGTTGCGGCAGGATGGCCAGAAATAGAGACCACGATCAATCCTAACCGCGATGGTCGTTACTCCCGCATTTTGACAAAAGCCAATCGGAGGATGCCCCGATGACATTGGACGAACAACACGGCAGACCCGAGCTCGACTACGGTACAAATATCCTGTTCCTTGGTGCGCACTGCGATGATATTGAAATCGGATGCGGCGGAACAGCAACGAAACTGTCAGCCCTTGGCTGCAAGATCACATTTGCTGTGGCGACAAACTGCGGTCCCCACCGTGAAGATGAAGCTAGGGAAGCGGCAAGTAAACTCGGGCTGCGGGAATCAGATGGCAGGATTTGCTTTGGCGGCATCCCCGACGGCTACCTGGATCAAGAAAAGGACGAGTTGCAGAAGTGGCTAGATGCGCTCCGGCGCACGATCCAACCCGACACGGTCTTCGTTCATCACCCAGACAACAACTCTGACCATGAGACGCTCTTCAAAGTGGCTATCCGCTGTTTCAATGAGCAAACCGTCCTTCAGTATTACGTTCCGCAACTCGACACTCGACGCACTTCTTTTCCGGCAAATGTAACTGAGGACATCGGTTCTTACATCGAGACGAAGCTAGAAATGTGTGCGTGTCATAAATCACAGGCAGATAAACCGATTTATTTGCACCCTGAAGTCCTGAGAGCCAACGCTCTCGTCTTCTTCGTCGAGGCGCACTCGACACCAAAATCGGTGACCTCGATTGGATATGCCGAAGCGTTTCGGGTCCATCTCTTGCGTCGCCCCAGCAATGGCTTTCCCATCGAGATCTCGACGGCGCAGCCTGAAAGCAGGGGAGCGAAGATGCCGGAGTCCGAGAACTCCATGCTAGAACATGCAACGTCCCTCTGTACGCTGGCTACGTCCCGATTCAGCCGAATTAGAGTCTTTGATACGTGGCATGACTCAGAGATTCAGGACATTCTTTCCAACGCTCGACAATCTATCGAGATCGTTGACAGCCACTATGATGAGGCGACCGATTTAGTCCCCCTAGTCGGAAGGGCGTTAAAAAACGTAGAAGGATGCCTTGAGATTGCGATTCACATGTTAGATCCGGCCAAGCCTTATGGCGCTCAACGCCTGCTGGAAAAGACGGGCCACGCTGTTAGAGCCACGAAGCAATCCAAGGAGTTCGAAAAGCTGTACACGAGAACGTTTGCTGAAGACTGTAAACGCCTCTGGGAAAGTTTTGACGCAAACAGGACAATTAGAGACGCCCATGGCAAGGTGCGGCTTATAGTCTATTCCTATCCGACAATGCCAGGCATTCGGCTGATTGCGGTGGATGATTCACACTTTGCCGTTGGATGGTTTCCATTAAATGATACGAATCCAAATTATCCATGTCTGCTGGTCTCAGCCGCGTCATCGTCGGCTTTGGACCAAGAAGTTGTTAGGCGGTTGCGCCAGCAGATTGACGAGGTTCACCAAGATAGAGTCGAGATTGGCCGGACCTGAATGCAGCTGAGCAAAGATAAGTCATTCCGATTTGCGTTCCTAAACAACGAGGCACACCCCGTCGGACGCCTTATGCTTCAGCGTCTTTGCAGTGGAGGATATCGGCCTCAAATGATTGTCGAAGAGCGGTCGAGCTTCGCAGCCAGAAAAACTGCGGCATACGTTAAGTGCTTGACCAATGAGGAAATGCCCTTATCTTGTCGGGCGATCGCTGATCGTTTTGCGATTCCTCTATACGTAGTCGAAAACGTAAACGGCCCTGATTGCCAGGATGCTCTTCGTCGGGGCGAAATCACGATTGTGATTCTCGGGAACACTCGGATCATAAAGCCAGAAATGCTGGCTCTGCTCGGCGATGGCTGCTTTAACGTCCATCCCGGACTTCTACCTCGCGTCCGTGGGGCGTTCCCACAATGTTGGTCAATCCTGCAGGATGAACCAATAGGGTGTACCTGCCATTTTGTTGATGTGGGCGTTGATACAGGCCCGATCATCAATCGCAAAACGGTCCCGGTTTTTCGAGAAGATAACCTCGAACGGATCGTTGCACGGACGATGTTCGCTAGTGCTGATCTCATGTTGGCCACTCTTCAAAACCTTCAGCAACTCACGGCGAATGCCGAGCCTCAGATCGGTTCCGAAGGAACAACATTTCCTTGGCCTTCACACGACAAGATCGAAGCGGCGCGAATCAAGCTCGCCCTAGGCGAATACTGCCATTTCGCTCCGAGTCTTGATGCGTGATATTTCCCCCTTCAGTCAGACCATTACTCACATAGCACCGGCTCTTGTGTGGGCTGACGTTACGGCCTGCCCGGTGTTTTCCGGTCCCGATTGCTCCTCGGTAGCGACAGAAAGGCTGGTGCCGGCAGAGATCCTCGACTACGACCGACCGTGCTCAATTGTCTTGGTGCCGGTTCAATGCGCGAAAGACAGGAGTAAACTTTGCAATATGGCAGTCGTGGTAGAGATGCACAATACTGGCAATCCGGAGGCTCGATCGGATGTGGTGGCCATGATCGAGCACGCTCTCAGTGATCGTTCCGGCGATTGGCGAGTTTCGATTATCGGTTCACAGGCCAATGACCGCTGGGAGATGAAGCTTACTGGACCGAATGCGTTC
>DATNNE010000096.1:0-2649 GCA_035601995.1 Terriglobales bacterium | reverse complement strand
AATCGACACGGCCTTGCCCGCGCCGCGTTCGGAGATCCAAATTGTGTCGCCCACAGGCTCAACTCCGGTTGGAGTATTGAGGCCATCCTTGATCACGGTTACGCTTGCCTTATCGCCATTGATAGTGAGAACGGAGATCTTGCCGCTGGCATTCTCTGCGAGGGTGAGTTTGCCGTTCGCCGCCCTCATGCCATCTGGTCCCTTGATTGGCTGGTCCGTCCAGATATCGACAGGTGTCCCCGGTTTGCCGGCGGTATCGATGGGAATACGGTAGAGCTTGTTGAAGATCACATTGTTCACATAAAGCGTGCCATCGAGGAAGGTGATGCCATCGACGCCCCGAAGCGTCGCATGCTCCAGGTAAAGCTCCGCGGTGGAGGCTCCGGCGGGCAACCTGAAGATTCTGCCCGGGATGGTGTCAGTAATATAGAGTGCCTTATCCGGTCCGATCGTGAAATCGTTGCAGACATTGTTGTCCCCGGGTAGGTTCCAGCGGATCTTCGGCGCGCCAGTCGTGAGATCAAAACTTCGCAGTGCTGTATGCCGCTGTGCCGGAGTGGTGTTCGGCACCGGAGTCAGTTGACATGTCCACAACGTATTGGTGGCGGCGTCCGCCAACATGCCGAGGAAGAACGTCCCCGGAGGTTCTGCGCTGACGTCGATAAATTTTTCGGCCGTAGTGGAGCCCGGACGCACCTTATAGACAAATGGCGAACTGGCGCTGCCGACAATCAGCACGCCGCCCGGCGCCATGGTCAAACTTTCGGGCTGTGACTTCGCATCACCAATCAGAATTTCCCCGGCGAACGCGGCCTGCGCAAAACTAATAGTAAAAACGAGAGCAGCCCAGGCAGCGAAGTAGCGAGAGTACGAGATGCGCATTGTCAAATCTCCTCGGAGTCGATTTTCGGTAAAGGCATAACCTGCTAAGCGAAGATTTTACTGAAAGTCGATAAAAATACGTTGCCGCCCATCCGCCTACGAGATCGTTACAATGCTTCTTTGCTCAACCGGCGCCAAATATCGGCAACTGTGTCCACTAGAAGGAACGCTCGTATCGAGTTCGCGGCGGTTCCATAGTCAGTAACACGTCCATGGAGAATCCGATGCCGATTAAACTGCTCCGGCGCGGCGGGCTTCGAGAAATCCTGCGCACCGTAATACGAACGTTCTAAGACTTCCATCGTCGCTGCCCCAAAATCGATGTCCGTACTCGGATGTGTCATTTGAGCTTTGGACACCAGTTTTACGGCATCGGTTCGGCGTGGATCGCAAAGGCCTATCTCAGATGCCAGTCCTTCTGCGAGTGGGAGCAAGGCGGGAATGACTAGATTGTACAATCCTATCTGATAGGCCTTGACCGCTTCGCTGCAAATATTCTTCCGAGACATCAAGTAGGGAATTTGGTTCCAGTTCCTGACCATTGCTTCGATTTCCCCTAGCCTCAGAAATTCGGCAGACGCTGATTTACGACAGCGTCTCCATGTTCTATAGTCCAACGAATCAAGAGCCACATCTGTTCTGGGGTAAAGTGACGATCCACTCCAATCAAGCCATATTGAATAGTGAATGCGAGCAGAGTTCTATCCTGCTGCTCAAAATAGGCCTTCCAATCCTCGAAGGCTCGCTGAAATGCGTCAGCCGAGCCGGGCAGACTTGCAATCGCCAGAATGTGAAACAAAGGTTCGAGACCCTTAAGAAAATCCCCGATCGCCTTATTCAACGCTTCCGGATCAAAAGGGATCGATTTCATGTCAGCATTCTATCCGACGGTCGACGCCTCCCACGCCGATTGTCTCTCCATCTTTCTTAACGTCCATCGAACCAGAAAAAGCTTCCACCTGTGAAGCTTACAGCGGGTGGCGGGTGGCCACTCAAGCCCGGGTTGGCTTAAGTGGGGCGGTTCTGAGAAATTCGAGAAAAGACGGAACGTAACTAATTCAAATCGCAACCCAGAGGGAAGCGGCAGAGCGGCACACACCTCATTCTTGCCCTTGAGGCATCGGTGTTTGGAATCTATTGCCCGGTGCGGCAACATGTGTCGTCGGCCAGCGGCGCGCGTGCGCGATGCTGATGAAGTGCAGGATTAGAAACACTGGCACGGCGAACGTCGGAATGTAGCTCATGGGAAGCACGGTCATGGCTGAGGTCGGGATTCCATGCGGATCGATGACCCCCGCGAGAGTGCCCATGGCCAGAGCATTGACGAGGTCTGCAATTCCCAGGAGCTGCCAGAAGATAAAGCCTTTGCGATGCGCAGGGTTGGCCAGCCAGAGTGCCGCGAGCGGTGCCGTCACGCCGATGGTGATGTCTCCCCATCCGGCGGATAAGGCGAAGAACGCGGGCAGAATCTTATAGGTTGCGAGGACGAGAAACACAAAGCCGGCGATGCGCAGGCTATGCACCAGTGTGAGCGCGCGCAGGCTCAGCGACAAAACGAACTGCCGGAATCCCACCGAGGACGCAAACCAAACCAGGAACAACACGAGGGGCGTGGCCACGGCGAGGCCGAACGCGATCGGCGGTGTGTTGGGAGCGTTCGCATATAGGTGCAGTGCGGAAGACAACAACGAAAACGCTAACCAGGCTGCCAGCAGCCCGGCACTCAATTTGGCGTATTTGGACATGGCGAATCTCCTTATGCTGTGA
>DATNNE010000095.1:0-124581 GCA_035601995.1 Terriglobales bacterium | reverse complement strand
CAGGAACAGTGCCGTCTCATCGAGCAGTCGTTCCGGAGATTCGACGCCTTTCACCACCACGCTGCGGGCGAGTGTGTGCAGGCGGGCGTCTTCTTCGGATGATAGTTCTTTCCCGGTGAACACTACCACCGGCAGATCGCTAAGTGTTTCATTGTCGCGCAGCCGCTCTAAAACGTCGAAGCCCGACATGTCGGGGAGCCGCAAGTCGAGTACGACGCAGTCAAAAGGCCGCTCGTCAAGCACGCTGAGTGCATCGGCGCCGCTGGCTGCAACCGAGACATCGATGTCGTCATAACCCAGCAGTTCGCGGATGCTAAGCTGCTCCGCCGGATTATCTTCGACCACCAAGAGCCGCTTCCGTCGGGGCGTTGTGTATTCCTTGATACGAGTCAACGCCGCTCCCAGTCCTTCGGGCGTGGTCGGCTTGGTCACAAAGGCGAAGGCGCCGCGAGCCAAGCCGTGATGCCGATCCTCGTCCAGGGTCAACATTTGCACCGGGATGTGACGCGTGGCCGGATCCTGTTTCAGATGGTTGAGCACGGTCCAGCCCAACATGTCAGGCAAGAACACATCCAGCGACACTGCGGTGGGATGGAACTCGCGAGCCAATGCCAAAGCTTCTGCGCCTTTCATCGCCACCAGCACTTTGAATCCGGTGTCGTGAGAAAGATCGCATAGCACGCGGGCGTAGTGCGGATCGTCTTCAACGATCAGCAAGATTGCATCATCGGGCTGCAGATTCTCGCGGTCGTCGGGGACGTGCTCGACCACGGCCTCCGCAGTCCGGACTGCGGACAACTGAAGCGGCGGGGTAGTCGAGCGAGTCTTCCGGTCCACCATCGCCGCACTGGCCGACGATGGACCCACATAGGTTTGGGGCAGATAAAGGGTAAACGTGCTTCCCTTGCCCGGTGTGCTGCGCAATTGAATTTCGCCGCCCAGCAGGCTGGCCAGCTCTCGGCTGATCGCCAGTCCTAACCCCGTCCCGCCGTACTTGCGGCTGGTGCCGGCATCCGCTTGCTGAAAAGCCTCGAAGATGATGCGTTGCTTTTCCGCCGGGATACCGATACCTGAATCGGTCACTTCGAAGGCAATGACTGAAGCGGCCGCGTTAAGGATCGGGTGGTCGTCGCTCCAACCGTGCGTGGCAAGCGATACAGCCAGATGCACGCCGCCTTGTTCGGTGAACTTAAATGCATTGGACAACAGATTCTTCAGCACCTGCTGCAGACGCTTGGAGTCAGTAACCAGGCTACGCGTCAGGTGCGGATCGGACTGCACTTCGAATGAAAGCCGCCGATTCTCCGCCTCGTGACGGAACGGACGAGCGACCATGTCGAGCAGACTGGCAAAGAAAACTTCCTCGGCTTCCACCGAAACGGTGCCAGACTCGATCTTCGACAGATCGAGAATGTCGCTGATCAAGTTCAGCAGATCAGTTCCCGCGCCGTGAATGGTTCGAGCGAACTCGACCTGCTTGGGAGTCAAGTTGCCGTCGGGATTGTCGTTGAGTTGTTGGCCAAGGACCAGGATGCTGTTCAATGGCGTCCGCAACTCGTGAGACATGTTGGCCAGGAACTCGGACTTGTACTTGGAAGTCAACGCGAGTTCCTTAGCTTTTTCTTCCAACGCTCCTCGTGCCTGTTCAATTTCCTGATTCTTGCGTTCCACCTCGACGTTCTGCTCGGCAAGCTGTTGGGCTTTTTGCGCCAGCTGCTCGTTGGTTTGTTGCAATTCTCTTTGCTGCGTTTGCAGCTCGGTGGCCAATTGTTGCGACTGCTTCAACAGGCCTTCGGTCTGCATCGTGGCCTCGATGCTGTTCAGCACAATACCGATGCTAGCAGTCAGTTGTTCAAGAAAAGCCAGATGCGACGCCGTAAAGTTGCTCAGCGAGGCAAGCTCAATCACGGCCTTGACATGATCCTCGAAGAGCACGGGCAGCACTATGACATTGCGGGGAACGGCCTCGAACAGGCCTGATCGGATGGGGACCGTATTTCCCGGCAGGTCGGTGATCAACATGCGCTTCTTCTCGGCCGCGCATTGTCCAATGAGCCCTTCGCCGAGTTTTATGCGCCGCAGATGCCCGTCGTGCGCGTCGGCCGCGAATGCGGAGAGCAATACCATGCCGGCCGATTCTTCGGTCTCCATCTGATAGATTACGCCCTGCTGCGCACTCACCAGTGGCGCTAACTCGGAGAGCAGCTTTTGTCCCACGGTGGCTAGATCGCGTTGGCCCTGCAACATGCTGGTAAAGCGCGCGAGGTTGGTCTTCAGCCAGTCCTGCTCCGTGTTGCGGTCCGTGGTGAGCCGCAGGTTATCGATCATAGTGTTGATGTTGTCTTTCAACTCGGCGACTTCGCCGCTCGCTTCCACTTGGATGGAGCGGGTCAAGTCACCCTTGGTGACTGCGGTGGCGACCTCTGCGATCGCGCGCACTTGATTGGTAAGGTTATCGGCGAGCAGGTTCACATTGCCGGTAAGATCCTTCCAGGTGCCGGCGGCGCCGGGCACATTAGCTTGGCCGCCCAGTCGGCCTTCCACGCCGACCTCGCGCGCGACCGTAGTGACCTGGTCGGCGAAGGTGGCGAGGGTATCGGTCATGTTGTTGATGGTTTCGGCGAGGGCCGCGACCTCGCCCTTGGCATTCACGGTTAACTTCTGCGTGAGCTCGCCGTCAGCTACTGCGGTCACCACTTTCACGATGCCGCGAACTTGCTCGGTGAGGTTGGCAGCCATGACGTTGACGTTGTCGGTGAGATCTTTCCACGTACCGGCGACTCCTGGCACTTGCGCTTGACCTCCAAGCTTGCCTTCAGTGCCCACTTCGCGGGCCACGCGCGTTACTTCGGCCGCGAAAGCGTTTAGCTGATCCACCATCGTGTTGATCGTGTTCTTCAGTTCGAGAATTTCACCCTTCACGTCGACTGTGATCTTGCGCGACAAATCGCCGCGGGCCACAGCAGTTGTGACCTCGGCGATGTTGCGTACTTGTGCCGTGAGGTTCCCGGCCATCGCATTCACCGAGTCGGTGAGATCTTTCCAGGTACCAGCGACGCCGGGGACGTTCGCCTGTCCGCCTAGTCTGCCTTCGCTGCCCACTTCGCGCGCCACGCGCGTGACTTCGGCCGCGAATGAGCGCAACTGCTCAACCATGGTGTTGAGCGTTTCCTTGAGTTGCAAAATCTCGCCACGCACATCCACGGTGATTTTCTTGGAGAGATCGCCCGTGGCAATGGCCGTTGCGACTTCGGCAATGTTGCGCACTTGTCCAGTCAGGTTGCTGGCCATGAAATTCACGTTGTCCGTAAGATCCTTCCACGTTCCGGCCACACCAGGTACCTGCGCCTGACCGCCGAGTTTGCCGTCTGTGCCGACTTCGCGCGCCACGCGAGTTACTTCGCCCGCGAAAGCATTTAGCTGGTCCACCATCGTGTTAATCGTGTTCTTCAATTCGAGAATTTCGCCTTTTACGTCCACTGTGATCTTGCGCGACAAGTCTCCGCGCGCCACTGCAGTCGTAACTTCGGCGATGTTTCGTACCTGACCGGTAAGGTTTCCGGCCATCGAGTTGACGGAGTCGGTGAGATCTTTCCAAGTGCCCGCCACGCCGGGCACGTTGGCCTGTCCGCCCAATCGACCTTCCGAACCCACTTCGCGAGCCACGCGCGTCACCTCGCCGGCGAATGCATTCAACTGGTCCACCATCGTGTTGATGGTTTCCTTAAGAAGAAGGATCTCGCCGCTGACGTTCACGGTAATTTTCTTCGAGAGGTTGCCGGTAGCGATGGCCGTCGAGACTTCTGCGATGTTGCGCACTTGCCCGGTCAAATTGCTCGCCATCGAGTTCACGGAATCAGTAAGGTCCTTCCACGTGCCGCCGACGCCTGGTACTTGTGCCTGGCCTCCCAACCTGCCATCAGTGCCGACTTCGCGAGCCACGCGGGTTACTTCGGAAGCGAACGACCGCAACTGGTCCACCATGGTGTTGATGGTGTCCTTGAGTTCGAGAATTTCTCCTTTGACGTCGACAGTGATCTTGCGCGACAAGTCGCCGCGCGCCACGGCGGTTGCGACTTCGGCAATGTTCCGTACTTGCCCGGTCAGGTTGCTGGCCATGAAGTTCACGTTGTCCGTGAGATCCTTCCACGTACCCGCTACGCCTGGCACCTGCGCCTGACCACCGAGTTTGCCCTCAGTGCCGACTTCGCGTGCCACACGAGTCACTTCGCCCGCGAAAGCGTTTAGCTGATCCACCATTGTGTTGATCGTGTTCTTGAGTTCGAGAATTTCGCCCTTCACGTCGACCGTAATCTTGCGAGACAAATCCCCGCGTGCCACCGCAGTCGTGACTTCGGCAATGTTTCGCACTTGACCGGTGAGATTTCCCGCCATCGAGTTGACTGAGTCAGTGAGATCCTTCCAGGTGCCAGCCACGCCTGGCACGTTGGCCTGACCACCCAATCGACCTTCGGTACCGACTTCGCGCGCCACACGGGTCACTTCACCAGCGAAGCGGTTCAACTGATCCACCATGGTGTTGAGAGTTTCCTTGAGCTGCAAAATCTCTCCGCGCACGTCTACGGTAATCTTTCGGGAAAGGTCGCCACTAGCAATGGCCGTTGCTACTTCGGCGATATTTCGCACCTGACCAGTCAGGTTGCTGGCCATGAAGTTCACATTGTCCGTGAGATCTTTCCAAGTGCCTCCCACGCCGGGCACTTGGGCCTGACCGCCTAGCTTGCCTTCAGTACCCACTTCACGCGCCACGCGGGTCACTTCTCCGGCGAAAGCGTTGAGCTGATCCACCATCGTGTTGATGGTGTCCTTAAGTTCGAGAATTTCGCCCTTTACGTCGACCGTGATTTTGCGCGACAAGTCGCCGCGCGCCACAGCCGTCGTAACTTCAGCGATGTTGCGAACCTGCGCGGTGAGGTTTCCGGCCATCGCATTGACGGAGTCAGTGAGATCCTTCCATGTGCCAGCCACGCCGGGCACAACTGCCTGTCCGCCGAGTTTACCGTCGGTACCCACTTCGCGGGCCACGCGGGTCACTTCCGACGCGAACGACCGTAACTGATCCACCATTGTGTTGATGGCTTCTTTGAGCTGGAGAATTTCACCGCGCACGTCGACGGTAATTTTGCGGGATAGATCGCCGCTGGCTACAGCGGTCGCCACCTCGGCGATGTTGCGCACTTGCCCAGTTAAATTGCTGGCCATCGAGTTGACCGAGTCCGTAAGGTCTTTCCATGTACCGGCCACGCCAGGCACCTGCGCTTGGCCGCCCAACTTACCGTCCGTGCCCACTTCGCGGGCCACGCGCGTCACCTCAGCCGTGAACACCCCCAATTGCTGAATCATCGTGTTCACGATGTTTGCGGAACGCAAGAACTCGCCTTCGAGGGGCCGCCCGTCCACGTCGAGCCGTACGGTTTGAGTCAAGTTGCCCTGAGCAACAGCGGCGATGGCGCGGGTAACTTCCGTGGTTGGGCGCAGCAGGTCCTCGACCAGCGTGTTGACCGATATTTCCATTTCGCCCCACGCACCCCTCGATTCGTGAAATCGCGTGCGCTCTCGGGTTCTTCCTTCCTTGCCTACGACCTGGCCGACACGCTTCAACTCATCCGCCATTTGCTGATTGGCGGCGACAATTTCGTTAAACGTGTCTGCAATTTTCCCAGCGAGGCCAGTCCAGGAGCCTGGGAGCCGTACGGAAAAGTCTCCGTCGCGCATGGTTTGCAGGCCAGCTAGGATTGTTGTGAAATCGGCAACCGCGGGTTCGGCTGTGATATTCGAATACCCGTTGCTTTTTTCGCTCGGCTTGGCTGCGCTATCTATGGTCGCAGTCGCTGCGTTACGCTCAGTTCTCTTCATGGTCGTCTCTTAAATGAACGGGGAGTCAGCTGTTTTGTACCAGCCCGCTATCGCTGCGTTATACGAGGCCATGCTTTCTGCGGGAGTTCCCCTAAAGTGCAAGCCACACAAAGGCAAAACTTCGGCCTTGCATGATTTCTTATCACGGAAAGTACCAACTTCGCTCTAGGGTATTTCCTGTAGGTGCTGGGGGGAGGGTTGCTGTAGGAACAAGCCACGTGGTTCAATCCTATGAGCCACTTAGGTGAGGCGGGGGAGCATGATGCAAAAAAATCCCCAGCAGGTTCGCTGGGGACTTTACCGCTTGCCGCAAATCCTGATTATGATGCGCGGCGCTTCTCTCCCTGCCCGGAACCTTCTTCTTCGTCGCGCTGCTGGGAATTGCCCCCCTGCAACGGATTTTTCTTCGAAGGATCCTGCTGATTGAAGTTCTGTCCGCCTTCGTGCGACGGATTTTTCTTGGATGGATCGACCGTTCCAGTGGGGTTCTGTTGCTGTTGTTGGTTCCGGAGATCCTTGTCGGTTTCGTTTCCCATGAATTGCTCCTATAGACAGTTATTGAGTCCCGCACAGCTTAGATTTGTGCGGCGCTCAGAGACTTTAGTTGCGAGAAGTAAGGCTACGGGTAGCCTGTCAGCGATGAGATTCTTTCCGGCGTAATCAATGCGCGACGAGCTCGCGGTTTTTTGGCATGAGGAGAAAGAGTGCGGCGATCAGTATGAGTTTTTTTGGGGCAGCAGGCAGGCGTCAGTTTTTAAGAGGAAGGTACGATCCAACGCCTGCCTTCTACCCCTCGCGTTGGGGCTGTTTAAAACATAGACTTTTCGTCTCTAAGAACACATCGGGCTGATTCTGTATTTTTCCAGAACGGTTCCCTTACCTCGAGGATAAGCCCGTTGTTCGAGACCGGACGAAAGGATGTCGGCTTGAAGCACGTGGAATTTCTCGGGAAAAATTTGACCCGTGCCGAGAGATCATGATTTGACTCCGGGCACGGGTCATTTGTGTGTCTGGCTTCGCTGAGGATTCTAGATTCCAGCGCTGCCTCTGCGTGTTAGGTGCGTAGCCAGCGTGATCAGAAACAATACAAGAAAAATGAAGAATAGCAGCTTCGCTATTCCGGCTGCGGCCAAAGCAATGCCAGTGAAGCCGAACACTGCGGCAATGAACGCCACCAGCAAGAACATCAGTGCCCAATAGACCATAAAGCCTCCTTTGAACTTCGTTCGATTCTTCCTGCTGCTCGCCAGTCATTTTTAACTTATGCTCGCGGCACGCCAGTGACGATCCGGCTAACGCTGTAATCCCGAAGCAAAAGTCCTGTAGCCAAGGCATTAGCAACGATTCAACGTTGAACCACGGCAGCGACTTTGGGACTTATACGGTCTTCGTACCGGGCACATGCGTACCCATCAGGCCGCGGACTTCGATCTTCGGCCCGACGCGTTTGTGGTCGCCTTTGCGCTCTTTGCGCTTTGATTTTTTCCTTGAGGAATCGCCACGTTGATTTGTTCCGCGATCCCGCCAAGCGCCTCGTCCGCTTCCTTTTCCTCCTGCAGCGTCTTCTCGAGAAGTCCGGCAGCTTTGCTGTCTCCTAGCAGTGAGGCGTAGGTCCGCACGCAGCCATATCCCGCCATTTCGTAGTGTTCAACCCGCTGGGCGGCAGCGATGAGAGCAGCATCCTTCACGCCGTCCTCCATGTCCTCTTCGATAACCTCGCCGCCTTCCTTCACCAGACCTTCCATGGCCTTGCACTTTTGCCCCTTTGCATCTTCTCCCATTGACTCGAAAATGGTTTCAATGCGTCTAGCATGTTCTTTTGTTTTTTCCAGATGCTCCTCGAAAGCTTCACGCAATTCAGCCGAAGAAGATGCCTTTGCCATTTTTGGCAATGCTTTGATCAATTGATGTTCTGCGTCATACAAGTCCTTGAGTTGTTCCAGATACAAGTCGTGCAGCGAATTTACTTTCACTTTGATCCTCCAGGAAAAAGATGGTGAAACGATTAAAGAACGAGCCCTATGCAGCGCTACAGATCAAACACTCTCATCAACTTCTTCCAGACCGCCGGCGAGGGCGAGAAGCAGGAGCCAGCATTGTTCCACTGGCTCCTGCTCGATAGGTAGGCACGTTGAGGGAACATTCCATGCGGGCAGAATAGGTCGATAAATGCGTGAAGGGAATCCCACCGACTCTGTACTGTTCGTAAGGATTCTCTGTAGCAGCTCGTCGTCTCGACAATTCTGATGGTGGAACAGGTGCAAAGAACAAAAAAGAGAAGGAACAAAACAGAATAAAAAGAAGAACGGATCACGTGACAACACTTTACATTCTCGCCGGAGCACGCTCATCGAATACCCCACCAGATGTACAGCAACATCTAGAAACGCCTACAGGCTGCACTGGATAGACCATTTTCGCTTTCGACTCTACTCTCCAAAATGTGAATGCGACGAAGGTCAATTCGTCACACACGAGATGGATCTGAGACTTGAAAGGAGCACTCCGGTGAACAGCGACTCTGCAAGTACGGGCACAGTTTCTCTGGATTCCGATATCGTTAAGCGCGCCCAACAAGGCGATTCCGATGCGTTTGCCGCTTTATTTCATGCGCACAAGGCGCGGATCTACTCCGTATGTTTGCGCATGACCAATAATGCCGCCGAAGCGGAAGATCTCACCCAGGATGCGTTCTTGCAGGTGTTTCGCAAGATCGCCACCTTTCGCGGAGATTCAGCGTTTTCGACATGGCTTCACCGCATTGCGGTAAACACGGTGCTGATGCACTTTCGGAAAAAGTCATTGTGCCAAGTTTCTCTGGACGAACCTTACAGCAACAGCGACGGCGCCAAGATTCGCCGGGAGTACGGAACCAGAGACCCTGGCCTGGCAGGTTGCGTCGACCGGGTCGCGTTGGCTCATGCAATCAAGGAACTCCCCCCAGGATATAGGACTATCTTCCTCCTGCATGAAGTCGAGGGCTACGAGCACCAGGAGATCGCGGAGATGCTCGGCTGCTCCGTAGGAAATTCAAAGTCTCAACTGCACAAAGCGAAGTTGCGAATTCGCGAGTTGCTGGCGCGTGCCCCCGAAGCCCGCTCCATTGCGGTCCAAACTCAGCGCTCGCACACCAAACCTGCTAGACCTCTATTTGAAGACTGGGAGCTGGCAATTGGGCCGAGCCTAGCCATACAAGCGGCTTCGAACATGCCGCAATTGGCCGGACCGGCTGTGTAATCGCTGCGTCTGACTAAGGCATGTCCACGCCGCATATACGGCATGGACCGGATGGAACGCAATTGATAGGCAAAGATAAAGTTTAGGAGCTTGACGAAAGAAATCCTGCGTGCCCGCATAGGGCAGAAGAGGTTTGCGATGAGAGTAGGAAATAGTGCGGTAGCGAAATGCCTCCTGACGCTCGCCAGCGTCATCTTGATTCTGGCCAGCATGAGCTGGGCCGCGGACAACGACAATGATAAAGATCAGTCCGATATTCAAAAGCGCATCGTGAAATCGGCTGAAGTGCTGGACCAGATTATGGCAACTCCTGACAAAGCGATTCCCGACAAGGTCATGGACCATGCCAAGTGTATCGCTGTAGTACCGTCAGTGGTTAAAGTTGCCTTCGTCTTCGGCGGTCAGCGCGGCAAGGGTGTGGCGACGTGCAGGACGGCCAAGGGGTGGAGCGCTCCTGCCCCGATCACTATCACTGGCGGCAGTTGGGGACTGCAGCTCGGCGGCCAGGCGATTGATCTTGTAATGGTTGTCACCAATGACCAGGGAATGCAGCATCTGCTTTCCAGCAAGTTCAAACTTGGAGCTGACGCTTCGGCCGCTGCCGGACCGGTTGGTCGTGACACTGCCGCCGACACTGATATCTCGATGCGAGCGGAAGTGCTGACATACTCTCGAGCTCGCGGAGTTTTTGCCGGTATCGATTTAAGCGGCGCCGTCGTAGACCAGGGTAAGGACGAGACTACTCTGCTCTACGGCAAACTTATCCCGTTCGCTGACATTTTGAGGGGCAAGGTTGCGCCTCCTGCGGGAAGTGAATCTTTCCTGGCTGCAGTAAAGAAGTATTCCACTCAGGCGCGGGAGCAGGGCACGGTCGAGAAACCTTCACCATACACCACCGCTTCTGCAGGCACACACTCGAAATAGACTACGCGCATTTCAATTGCGGCCAGACCATTGTGGTCTGGCCGTTGTTCATTTTTGTGGCATCTTAAGAACGTGCATCTCCTGCTAACCCGTGCGAGCAACGGATCACGGGCTCTGGGAGCAACGACGGAGAAAGGCAGGCTCGCAAATGTCTCAACACGCCGATGCGCCCGAGAGTCTGCCGATAACTTCGTCCTTTCCCGCGGAACTTCCGGAGAAGCAGGAAGCGTTGGCTCGAGACGTGCTCCTAGCGCTTGAGCAGCAACGCATTCCTTACGCCGTCGCCGGTGCTTATGCGTTGCTGCGGCACACGGGGATATGCCGCACGACCAAGGACCTCGACCTTTTCCTGGCCTCAGAGAACTGGTTCCACGCTTTGCGATTCCTGGAAGGACAGGGATTCCAATGTGAGGTGTGCGATCCCGTATGGCTTGCCAAAGTTCGTCGCGATGACTATTTCGTAGACCTCATCACTGGCATGAGCAATGCCGCGTTCAGCGTCGATGAGGCATGGATTCGCCACGCAGAGCCGGCGTCGGTCCTCGGCGTTCCAACCCGGGTGTTGGCACCGGAGGAGTTGCTGGTGTCCAAGCTCTTTGTGACACGGCGTGAGAGGTTTGACGGCGCAGACATTGTACACATCATTTATGGGACCGCGGGAAACCTGGATTGGGGCCGCATTCTTCATCTCGCCGGCGAGCATTGGGAGATGTTGCTTTGGGCTCTGGTCTTGTTCCGATACGTCTACCCGGCACAAACTCACTATGTTCCGGCGGTCTTGTGGCAAGACCTTCTGGAACGATTTCGCAAACTCGTTTTGGAACCAGATGGCCAGGGCAGGTTTCGCGGTAGCCTGATCGATGACAACATGTTCGCGATTGACGTAAAAGACTGGGGACTTGACGATGTCCTGCAGGAATACCGATCGCGCAGGTTGTCGAAGATCGGAGTAAAGGCCGCTGCTCCGGCACCGTTCGCAGCAAGAAAATAAATGGAGATATGAGGATCGCTGCCACTGCCGACTTGCACTTCGCCGCTCAGAGCGCCACCGTATTGCGTGACCAGCTTGATAAGGTTCGCGAAGAGGCTGATCTGCTGATTGTCGCAGGAGATCTAACCAACTACGGCCGTCCCGCGGAAATGGAACCGTTGCTCAACACTTTTGTGCGTTTGCGGATTCCCATTGTCGCAGTCCTGGGGAACCACGACTACGAAAGCGAACAAACCGCCGAACTGGTTCGCATGATGACAGCGGAAGGAATCAAAGTGCTGGACGGAAGCGCCTATGAGCGTGACGGAGTGGGCTTCGCAGGCACGAAAGGATTCGTAGGCGGCTTTGGACGCGGAATTCTGACGGCCTTTGGCGAACCTGAGATCAAAGCGTTTGTGAGGGCTTCGATCGATGAGGCTTTGAAACTAGAACGCGCCATGTCACAGCTGCGCACTACCAAACGTGTGGTCGTGCTGCATTACGCGCCCATAGCCGCAACCACAGAAGGCGAGGCGCCGGAGATTTCACCTTTTCTTGGAACTTCACGCCTGGCAGAGGTAATCGACCGGCATGGCGCAGATCTGGTCGTACACGGGCATGCTCACAACGGAAAGTTGAACGGGCAAACTGCTGGCGGAATTCCGGTTCACAACGTGGCCATCACATTGCTTCAGTCACAACAACCGCCTGCTGCATACCGCCTATTCAACGTCTAGCAGACCGCTCAACATTTCGATGCTGTTACCTGAGCGACTATAAAGCCGCACCCAATCCGCCGCGTTCGGCAGCGCCTTGAGACGTAGCAAGCTACGTCTCTACAGAAAAAAATACGGTAGAGATGTTGCTTGCAACGTCTGCCTTTTTTGAGCATGCCGAAATCTCATTAGCTTCGAAAAAGATACAGCATGAAACCCTGCGAGGTACTCGGTTAACCGGATACAAAGTAGTGCTTCACTCTTATAGCTTAGCTTCGTGAGAGCCGGAAACAATGATCGGAACCAAGCGGCTGGCACGCCCCGTGGACGCGAATTCTGTGTACGTAACCCGGGAACTTTGAATGTACACCGGCATCGCTTGCCGGTAATTTCTGCTTAACGGAGAGACTAATGTCAACGATTCTGCTAATCATCCTGGTGTTACTCTTGGTCGGCGCATTGCCGACGTGGCCATACAGCTCAGGCTGGGGATACTATCCCAGCGGCGGCCTTGGCCTGGTGGTGGTTATCGTGCTTATTCTAGTTCTGACTGGCCGCGTGTGAACAGGATGAATAGCGGCCACATCGAAAAGAAACGGGGTTTGAAGATTTGTTTTCCGACCGATGGCAGGATATTTTGCTGACTCGACTGGCCCGCGCGTGGACCGTGAAAAGGTACGGATGGGCCTTGCGAATATCCTGCTAAGCCCACTCTTCCTGGCGACACGACGCAGCTGCGATACGATGGGACGATTCGTACCGGGTAATTGCCTTGCTCTCAATTTTTCGCAGGAGACGTAAGAAATACGTGGCATTCTCCATGGCTTGTTGCTCTCGAACTTGGTTTCCATCTTCACCAAGTTCAACGGCTCGCGCTGCGAGGGCCATTTCCGCCTCGGCGATGCGTTGCGGGATCTTGGCCGTGTCATCCTCGAAAAGCGCGGCCATATAGAGCTGTTTCCAGTCGCCTATATCAGAAGAAGGTAGATGTGCCCTTGCTTCCATGATTGCCTCCAACGTAATTAATAGACGATATTTACTAGAACGGCCAAAAATTGGGAATACAGTGAATCCTGTATCGCGGGCCTTGATGGGTCTCTATAGGAGATGGCTGCTCGAACCCGAAATACCCGTGGAAGAATTTCGCGAGGCCTAATTAAGGTTGCTCTGCACGGCAGGCGCGTTAGCTATTGCAAGGACGTTTGGAGTGGAGCGCTGGACGAGGCAGTGTCAAGTGCATGATCCGCGCTGGTCACTTTCAACTTATCTAACTGCTCTTGAGCGACTTTCCAGGCTTTCGCATTCTTTTTCGTGGCGATGGGCGCATTCGGATCGGCGTAGAAGCTAAGGATATTTTGACGCAGTTGGGGAGATGCTTGATCAAAATTGCGCTTAGCCAAATCGTCCAGCAGATGGGCATAGGTCTGATCCGCCAACGAATATTCTCCAGCGCGAGTTTCACGGCCAGTGTCGAAATCCATGTCCGCGAGCTTGAGCTGTCCCACTCTTTGCTCGCGTAACAACGCGCCATAGTCATCCACGGTCTTATTGATGCTCTTGATATACATGTCCTCGTTCTGTGTGTCAGGAATCTTGAAAGCAACTGCTTTGAACGGTCCTACCTTGGGCACAATCTTTAGGAAGAACGCCAGCACGCGCGTGCCAAGTCCCGGCTTGCGGTATCCGTTTCCCCATTCCTTCTGATAGTTCGCCCGGGAAAGGTGATAGAGAAATTCCCTCTCGTTGAAATTCGGGGTGTCGTGGACGATCTCCTTGCGCCGTGATAGAAGGGCGACACGAGTCATGTCGGGGATGATTTTGCTGATGGCGCGCCGAAAAGTTCCGATGGCTAAGTCTTCGTTGTGCATCACGTCTTGCAGCTGCAGACCATACGTCTCCGCGAATGCCCGTTCTAGAAGAGGCTTGGAAATGTTGAATCCGATGAAGTCGTGATAGTTGTCGGAGGTGTACCGGTTTTTCGCGACCTGAACCATATCGAAGCCGAACTCAGTGCGAATGTGGGCTTTGGGATCGTCGACGTAGGTTACTTGTTGTCCGTACCTCGCACGCAATTTGGGGAATGTTAACGCAACTACACGATTGATGGTGGGATGCCCGCTATTGTCCGAAGCGTAGTGTGAAAGCGCTCCTAACGCGAAGGCGTACTCATTGAGATCCGAAGAATCCTGGATGAGGGCCGATACAAAATCGCCACTCCGTACGTAATGCACTAAATCGCTGAAATACTTGCTGCCAAACGGATAGTAACCCATGTCCTGAACCACGCTGCCTCCATAGGCATAGGCGTGAGCTTGTTTCAGATCCTCTTCAGTAGCCTGGGGAAAACGCGCCAGCAGCATCGGCCGCAGCTGATCCTTCCACAGCAAGTCGACCATCTCTTCGTGCGTGAGTACAGAATATCCGTTTCCGACTCCTGAATAGAGGAGCACGAATAAAAGGACCGCGCCTTTCGTGAACATCTGTCGTGTTAGCAGCATGGTCGACTCTAATGCATTTCTTCGCGCTTCGACCCCCATGCCAGGTCTCAGATCGCGGTTCTGCGCCCGCTCAAGAGATTGATCACCAGAACCACAAGCGCCAGCACCAGGAGAATGTGAATAAAACCTCCCAAGGTGTACGAACTCACCAGCCCCAACAACCACAGGACCAGCAGTATTACGAAAATTGTCCAAAGCATGTTCCGCTCCTTTTACTTCGAGTTTGAGGCGCGAGAATCGCGCTCTTTCGCGCGAGTTCTACGCAGCCCTTTCGCCAGCAGAGCATAGGCCTCCCCGAGCGGTTAAAGCCATCAGGTGAACTTGGTACATGAACACCGTACTCGCGGTACTTGAGTTTGCTCCTCTACTGTCAATCCGAGGATGAACTAGGGGCCGTACTCGATTGGCACGCGCGTACACACAAATTATGGTCAAAATGCAGAAGCTTGGCGGCGGTTTGGAAACCGAGTTTCGAGTTTCTGGCATTGACCGGTCATGCAGGATGAGTGTGATTCCGCCATCACGTTCGACTTAACGCACTTAACGCAAGGAGTTATTCAATGAATATGAACAGCGGTATCAAGACCGTGTTACTCATGGGCTCTCTGCTGAGCGGGTCTTGGATGCTGGCCCAGCAGTCAGCCTCTCAAAATGCTGGTGCCGACAACACCCAAATGAATCGGGGAGATCAGAACACAAATCAGCCCACGGCGGATCAACAGAAGGACAATCGGTCTGACCGAGACATCACACAACAGATTCGCAAATCGATCGTCAAGGATAAGTCTTTGTCGACCTACGCCCACAACGTGAAGATCATTACGCAAAATGGCCAAGTGACCTTGAAGGGGCCCGTGCGATCGGACGACGAAAAACGGTCGCTCGAGGCCAAAGCCGCAGAAGTGGCGGGCGCGGGGAATGTGACCGACCAGTTGAACGTCAAATCGACACGTTAAGCATTGCAATCAGACAATCCAAGGAGGATTCATAATGTCAGGAAAAAACACAGCCGTATTCGGCATCTACCCAAGCTACACCACCGTGGAAATGGGTGTCGACGGCCTGAAAGCGGCGGGATTCAGTAACCGGGACATTTCTGTACTACTCCCGGAGAGCGCAGGGTCCAGAGATTTTGCGCACGAGAAAGGCACCAAGGCGCCGGAAGGAGCAACGACCGGCGCGGGAACTGGAATAGTGCTCGGCGGCGCGATGGGATGGCTGCTGGGCATTGGTGCACTCGCGATTCCAGGTTTAGGGCCGTTTATTGCAGCTGGACCGATTATGGCTGCCCTGGCGGGCGCAGGTGTCGGTGGCGCAGTTGGCGGAATCACTGGTGCGCTCGTCGGGATGGGCATTCCAGAATACGAGGCTAAGCGCTACGAAGGAAGGGTTAAGGATGGCGGCATCCTGCTCTCCGTTCACTGCGACAGCTCGGAGTGGATAAAGCGGGCAAAGCAGGTGCTGGAACGGACCGGCGCTCAGGATGTTTCGTCGAGCGGCGAGGCTAGCTCTGACGACACAGAGACCGATAGGCAGCTACCTCGCGCAGTTTGAGGCAGAACAGCGAGTGATATCGGAACCTCTCGTTGGACTGCGCAGGCAGCCTGTCGGAGCTTAATACTAAACACATAAAGGAGAAAGCGAATGAACTCAGATCAACTGCAGGGCAAGTGGAAACAGGTGAAAGGGTCACTGAAGGAACGTTGGGGCAAATTGACCGACGATGACATTAACGTCATCGACGGAAAGCACGATCAACTGGTCGGGAAGATTCAAGAGCGCTATGGCGTCGCTCGAGAAGCGGCTCAAAAACAGGTTGACGAATGGAACGCAGTTGAGTCCCACCAAACCGACCTGGACGAGAGACGCAAGGCCAGCTAAGACGGTCCAAGAAACGAATACTGAACGGGAGCCGCGCTACCGGCTCCCTTTATTTTTGAGTGGAGTGACGAAAAGGGGCGGCCGGGCTCCGCAGATCCTGCCGATGGGCACTACTCATCGAGACGACAAGCATTGTCGTCCCAGACGCCGTTTGTGCATGTTCAGCCGAGGCGCAAAAAAACTGCGCAGGATGCTCGCGCTCCAAGTGCGACAGCGAGGACCCTGCGCAAAAAACGACGACCGTTCAACTCCTCTAGTTGGGAGGCGCGGTCGTACCATTATTCGCGCCGCCGTTCGGCGGTTGAGCATTCGGCGGCGTCTGGTCTGACGGCGGGGTCGTGCTTCCCGGATTTCCCGCGCCCGGCGAAGCGTTACCAGGTTCCGGAGTGTTGTTCGGTGTTTGTGTCGAAGGGTTGTTGGTATCCGGATTGGTGCTTCCGGAATTAGGAGCCGCGGTTCCGGGCTGCGGTGCTGCTGTGCCCGGCGTCGGCGCCGCAGTTCCCGGAGTCGGCGATGCCGTACCCGGATTTGAATTGCTGTTTCCGGGAGTATTCGACTGGCCGGGTGTTGCGCTTTGGCCCGCAGTTCCCGCATGGCCGCCTGCCGATCCTGCGCTGCCCGAACCTCCGCTCTGGGCCACCATCCAGGTTGCCGAGAGCAGTACAAGAGATAGAACAGTTGCTTTCGCGTTCATGTAACCTCCGATCAAGGGATAACCCAAGTCACGACTAGCTTGGGGCTTGGAAGCGTTCTAGGCTATCGAGCGGACTCCCTAGTCTTTCAAGGAAAAATCCTGTACTCGTTGTTTTTTTCCTTATTCGTTGGGGCTGAAATGCTGTTCATGAATTCGGCCGAGCGTCAGGAAGCCAGCTCGATGGTCTCAATGTGTAGAGTGTTGCTCTCGGCGTCCAAGATGCCGACGACGTTTACTTGTTTATCTTGATATTGCTTGGCTTTATTTTGGTCATCGAGTTGGTACGTTGTATTGTCTCCGGCGTTGAGGACGAACTTTTCGCCCTGCCTCACGATGATGCCTTTAATACTTTGCTTCGCCGTTGCCGGCTGGTCTTGGGAACCCGTCGATTGGGAGGATTCCTGATCCGGAGGCGGCGCCGGCTCTGCTCCTGGCTCGGGCAGCGGCACTGGTTCCTGCAATTGCGACCACGCGACTGGTTCGCATCCGAGAGTACCTGGGATCACGTCAGGACAAGGCTGTGGACCTTCGGTCTGTGAGAACGCCCAGGACGACACTAGCAGGAAGAACGCCAACCCAATCAGCGTGATTATTTCGCGTTTCATGTCAGAACCTCCGAATGACGAAGCGGCTCGCGAACGCGAACACGGACAGCAAAAGCAACTGAATCGCCATCGCGAGTTCTTTTTTTTCTCAACGGCGCCGTCTGTGCAAGTCAAGCTTCCGTGAAATTTGTACTCACTTCTGATGCCAAGTTCGACCCCTATGCTGTCGTATTTATCTAGAGTGTTTGCTGTAGATGAGGGCGGCGGCATTTCACCAAATCAAGTTTTTAGGGCTAACTCCAGGTAGGCAGCGCTGGTTTGATAGGCTGCAGAAGCTAGTCACGCGAATGCACCAGGCAAAGGAAGGACGTCCTGGACAGAAGAGAGTCGGACTCCGACAGAGAGTCGCTGATCGTGAACGACCCAACGAAACGCAGGCTGGTTGCTGCTACGCCGCTGACCCTTCTGTCGGATTCTGAAGTTGAGATGGCATCTGGACCTGGATAATGTTGTTTTTAACAGCGTAAACTACCAGATCTCGGATCGAGTGAAATCCAAGTTTACGCATGATGTTGCTGCGATGTGTCTCGGCGGTTTTCGTACTCAAGTTGAGGACACAGGCGACTTCTTTGGAGCTTTTGCCCTCGGCTAGAAGCTGGATCACTTCGCGTTCGCGCGAGGTCAACTTCGGCAACCTAGGAGGCTCTCCACTTGACCCGTGGTGGCCTCTATCCAGAAAGCCAGCGAGCACCATATCGTTGACTCGCGGAGTAAAGAACATCCGGTTGCGCTGCAACGCCTCGACCGCAGAGACCAGATCGCGAGCAGCGTCGGATTTCAGGACAAATCCGCGAGCGCCCGCGTCCAAAGCCTCCCGGATGACTTGATCCGAATCCGTAATCGTCAGCACGATGACCTTGCAATGAGGATCGAGTTGGGTCAACTGCCGGGTCGCCGCCAACCCGTTGAGGTTTGGCATCCCAACATCCAAGATTACAACGTCGGGTTTCAATTGCGCTGCCTTCTCGACGGCCTCGCGTCCGTCCTTGGCCTCAGCACAGATTTCCCAACCCTCGCGTGCCTGCAGGAGCGCACACAACCCACGACGCACGACTTCATGATCGTCAGCTATCAGGATTCGCAACTTCATTGCTCACCTCCGTGAGTATTGGGACGTTCGAAAATCCAGTTCAGACAGAATCAACAGACTGTTCATTCAGAGCTCGAAAAGGCAGATGCCGGCTCACCGCCTCCACTGCCGCGAGCAAATCGCGAGACGCATTGGACTTCACAACATAACCCCGCGCGCCCGCTTCCAACGCCTCCCGCATCATGTGGGGAGAGTCGTGTTGCGTAACAATCAGGATCTCGGATGCTGGCACCCGCTTCCGAATGAGCCGGCATGCTTCCAATCCGCTCATCTTCGGCATCGTGATGTCCAGCACGACGACATCCGGCTTCAAGCGGTCGGCTTTATCGACGGCCTCAACTCCGTCTGCTGCTTCGTCGATTATTTCCCACTCAGGATGGCCCCCCAGCAAAGTCCTGAGCCCATGCCTCACAACGGGATGGTCGTCCACAACCAGAATGCGAACTGTCATAAATTGCTTCTAGCTCCCGAGGGAGGGCTGAAAACTAAGTCTTCGGAGTATATCGACGTTATTGTTCCTCCACCACATCGTCTGACTGCTGATCCAAGTCTTTGAACGACTGCTTCGCAATAACAGTGACGCTGTAATTACGAATTTCCCCCGTGCTCTCGCGCGCAATCAGGAGGGACGGGTATTGTTATCCGTACCGATGTACCTGCGCCGCTTGATTCCAGCTGAATCTTGCCTCCGAGTTCACGGGCCCTCTCATGCATGCTCATCAACCCAACCCCCGTCCCTGCTCCGGATTCGCGAAAGCGATTGAGAACGTCTTGCTGCATTCCGCGGCCGTTGTCCCGTACTTCCAAAATCACCCGTCCGGAAGCTCGCCGAATCAGAACGTCCGCCGCGGAGGCACCAGAATGGCGATGAACATTGGTCAAAGCCTCCTGCAGCACGCGGAAAAGGGCGAGTTCGATAGCATCGGGCAAGCGGACCGGGTCGTCCGGAGCATCCAGCGTCAGCTTGAGGCCGCTGCGGAGACCAAAGCCCTCGACATACCAGCGAGCGGCGGAAGCGATGCCGACCGCGTCCATAGTCGGAGGGTGGAGCAGGTAGGAAAGGGTACGAACCTCAGCGATGCAACGCTCCATCAGCTCTTCCGATTGCGCCCACAATTCTCCGCGCCCTGGAGACTGCCGAAGTATATCGACGTTGAGCTTCAACGCGACCAAGTACTGGCCCAGGCTATCGTGCAGCTCACGAGCAATTCGGCGGCGCTCGGAGTCCTGCAGACTCAACAGCCGTGACGAAAGCTGGCGCAACGCAGCGGTACGCTGTTCCACCAGGGATTCCAGCTCGACCTGGCTACGCCGGAGTTTCTCCTCGACCCGACGGCGCTCCGCGATTTCGGTCTCGAGCGCCTGCGCCTTTTGTTGCAGGTGAGCGATCGTGCGGAGGCGCGCGTCCTGGTTGACCAGGCCGGTATAGCTTTCACCGGGGATCACATTGGAATGTTCAGCACATATCTTCAGAAGCAAGTCGCCGTGTTCCTCGCGATAAAAACTGGACATCGGGTATGCGCAGCGAAGTGAGAAGGAGTGGGTTCTTGCCAAGTCGTTCCACAACTGTTCAAGACGGATCGCGGCTTCCGGCTTCCCTTCCGCCCACAACAGAGCGACCATTTCTCCGAATGCGGCAACCCGGCGGGATTCGCCTCCTGGAGCGGTCGCGACTGTCGCGATCAGGGTGCCCACCACCTCGGTAAAACGAGCCGCGTCGGGCCAACCGTCTAACGTAATCTTGGACAGAGTCTCGGCCGCATCGATTGCAACGTAGCGCCCCTGTGCAACGGCCCACGTCGGATCCAAGCCCCACATTTGCAACCTTCGGCTCAACCCATCGCGATGTTCCTTAGTTGCGATAACTACGGCCGCATCTCCTGCTCCCAAAGCGGTGCCAATGAATCGGCTCAACTCATCGAGAAGGAACCCGTCGTCTCCGTAGAACTGAACTATGTGCGCGGGCTGGCTGTGGTCTACCCAATGCGCCAGTGGCGCGGGGGATACAGCTTCGGGACTTGGAGTGTTCGCAGTGCTCATATTGACTCAACTCCTTGTCGCTTCGGGCGGCGCTCATCATGATGCGCTTACAGGGAACGACAAGTATGCCGATGAACTGTGTGATTCTAGTTCGTATAACCTAGTTGCGACATACAGGGAATCCTGTATACCGTTAGCGGAGTTTCCGCCGGTAGCTCAAAGGCAGTGCTACGGGCACGATCACCCCAGACACTACCATCACGAGCGAGGCTTTCAGTCATCCGTTCTCTTCCAGATATAAAAATTCTCGTCGTCTGAAAGGGTCTCAACTGCCAAGTCTCTTGACGCCGATGCGCGATGGACGGCGGACCGCAGGTTCGCCAATGTGATTCCATCCGCCTCTGCCAGGGGGATCTTGATTGCCGAGCCGGTCGGCAATGTTTCCAGGTCCTGAAAAATTCCTTGAATCAGATCGTGGTGTTTTCCGCGTCGATTTTTCTTAAGGTTCGCGAGCACAACCCGGTCATAGTTCAAGGTGGGCTTTTGATTCCTTAGGTGTTCTTTAGTCATACGCTTTACATACTCCCATGTAAGTTACCAATGACTTATAGGATTCTTGTGCATCGTTGTCAAGCATTTTTTTCTGATCGCACCTGGATACTTTTATCGTAAGTGCTAATCCCTCGCGATATTCCGACGACTCATTTGCTGCCCACGGCTTCTTTAATTCTTGCGGATCTGTTATTTCCACCCTTTTTTAGTGAGCGATGTATGCTCCATTCATGCAGCTGGAGAACAGAATAACGATGAATCTTTCGTGGCACGAGTTATACAAGGCGGCTCTGCTGGAGGTTCGGGCGGAACAATTGCAGCGGCGAATTGACGCCGCAGAAAAGGCCATCTATGAAAGGAGTGAAGAGCTAAAACGGGCCGGTACCCGCGCCAGCGAGGAAGAGGCAGCAATGGCAGATGCTCTACGAGCGCTGCGCGTCCTGACCCAAAACGAATGCCAACCCCGCCTTCCTTCAGCGGCTGTTGGACGCGACGTGGCATCATGAATAGCTCCCCTTTGAAAGTCACGCGCTTGAGAGCCCGGCGTTTGAAAGCCAGAAACTGCCGTAACTTGCTGGTTCCGTCGCGGGTAAGAAGGCAAGTGATGGCGGAGAGACTTGATAAAATATGGCTTGAGCTCCGCCAGCACACTACCATTGAGATGGATCCCCAGAAGTTGTGGCGACTGGTGACCGATCTGAAGAAAAAACCGCAACTGGCAGGCGCTGACCCGCAACACGATGAAATCTGATTATCCGAGCTCTTGCTCGAATCCATGTCGCGACAAATGATGCCACCGCGTAAGAGAGCGCAAGCGGCGTTCGCGTCGGCTGTCATTCTGCTCTTCTTAAGCGGACTGGCAACTTATCTGACGATCGTGCGGCTTCTGGAAAGTCAGAAATGGGTGGTTCACACTCACGAAGTTCAGGCTGCTCTGGGGAGTATCGATTCGACTGCGCTAGACGCCGGACGTGCTCGTTCGGGCTACGTAGTTACCGGGAACGCCGACTTCCTGAGCAAGTTTGAGGGTGTAGTTCCCCGCATTGACCAAGCTCTGCAGCATGTGCGCGACCTGACCAAAGATAATACAGAGCAGCAGAAACTTTGCACGCGTCTGGAAGACTTGACCAGACGCCGAGTAGCTCTCTTTCGAGAATCGATTGAGCTCAAAAAATCTGCCCCCCAGGACGAGCAAGGGCAAGCGGAGATATCCCGTCGAGCATTGCCAATTAACTCCGAAATCACTTCCACTATGCAGCTAATGAGGGATGAAGAGCAGCGATTGCTGGATGGGCGCGCGAGAGTTTCCAACCGACTGTTCGTCCTGGCGGTGGTTGTCCTGATGGTCACATTTATTTTGGCGCTTATCCTTTTTTCGGTGCATTATAAGCTTCTGAATATGGAGCTTGAAGCCCGCGAACAGGCAGAACGCACTGTTCGTGACAGCGAAAAATCCCTGCGAAGTCTGACGGGCCGTCTGCTGCAGCTACAAGATGAAGAGCGCCGAAGATTTTCCCGCGAGCTTCACGACAGTCTGGGGCAGTACCTGGCTGCCGTAAAAATGAACCTAGACATGTTCAGCAATTCTCAGCCTGCCGATAGGCTTTTGTCCGAGGCGATACATCTCTTGGATCAGTCGATTGCTGAGACCCGAACGATTTCGCATCTACTGCATCCCCCGCTTTTGGACGAAGCCGGGTTCGCATCTGCAGCGAAGTGGTACGTGGAGGGATTTGCGCAGCGCAGCGGAATTGAAGTAAAGGTGGATTTGCCCGCGGATGTTGGCCGTTTGCCGCGACCGATCGAACTTGGGCTTTTTCGTGTTTTGCAGGAGAGTTTGACCAACATTCACCGCCATTCCGGCAGTTCCAGAGCAGAGGTGGCTCTCAAGCTTTTTCCCGACAAAGTTATTCTTGAAGTCAAGGACTACGGAAGAGGCATCCCCATGGGATTGTTAGATAATTTTCGCGCCAAGGGGACCAATTCTGGCGTGGGGCTCGCAGGAATGCGGGAGCGGCTGCGCGAACTTGGCGGTCAGCTTGACATTCGCAACACGAACGGCACATTGATTTCCGTGATTCTGCCGCTTTCGGAACCGGCCAAGGCTAGCGATGCCTCGGCCGCCTCGTGACTCTCAATTCGGAAAGTAAGTCTCTTTACGAAGCAGCGCCCCAACCGCATCTACAACGTTGTTGATGTTCGTTTTTGCGCAAGCCCCCCGTATTCCTACCTTTCGGGCCTCGTCGCTCAATTGTTTAGACAGGTGAATGGTCACCATCAGAATCGGCGTGTTGGGCGACAGGTCGACAATGTGGCGCGCGGCGTCCAAACCATTCATTTCCGGCATTTGGAAATCAATCACAATCAGGTCAGGCTTGGCGTCGCGGAACCTCTCAACTGCTTCCCTACCGTTGCTGGCCTCATCGCAGACAAGCCAATCGGCGTGGTGATCCAGCAACCCGCGCAGACAACGTCGGATAGCTGGGTTATCGTCCGCTACAAGGATCCGAACCAATAAAATCTCTCCCATCCACCCTTAGATAAAGGCCAATTTCCCGACGCTTTTTGAAGGGTATAGCCCTGCAACGCTACCCGGCAATACCCTCGACACCTTATGGCAGAAGAAAGTTGCTGAGTTGCGATCTTCCGCCTTCGGTACTCTCCAGGCGGATAACCACCTTTGTTCCAAAAGCCATTGAATCACGAACGATGGAAGTGACTAGAAAGCCTGTGCGATTCCATTGCGAAGCGCATAAAGGGTCAGGTCAGCGACCGAATGTAGGTCAAGCTTTCGCATGATGTTCGTGCGATGGGTTTCGGCAGTTTTTACGCTGAGATTCAAAGCTACGGCCACTTCCTTGCTGGTTTTTCCCTCCGCCAATAGCTGCATGACCTCTCGCTCCCGGGGGGTTAGACGATTCTTGAGAGGCGGCGATTCCTTCGGGGTCGGGTTGAAATATCCGTCCACCACGATTTCTGTGACCTTGCTGGTAAAAAACGTGCGATTATCCTGGACCGCTTCCACGGCCGTCACGAGGTCACGGCCAGCATCCGATTTAAGCAGAAAACCACGCGCTCCAACCGCCAGTACTTCCTTCACGGTCTGTTGTGAGTAGTGCATGGTCAGAATGACGATGTTGGTCGCAGGACAGTTCGAGAGAATTTGCCGCGCGGCTTCGATGCCGTTAAGATTCGGCATTCCAATGTCGAGCAGAACCAGGTCTGGCTTCAGTTCCCTGGTCCGTTCCACCGCGTCACGTCCATCCACCGCATCGCCGCACACCTCCCATCCAGGATGGCTTTCGATCAGGACGCGGATCCCACGTCGCACAACCTCATGGTCATCCGCGACCAAAATTCGGAAAGCCTTCATCTCTAGCTCCGTACGACGCGAGTGGCTCAATTCCGCTCTTACGATGCTGAAACCGAGCACGAAGTGGGCTGGGAATGGTGGTATGAATTTTGCTGAACTTGCTGCACTTAAGCGCCCCCAGCGGAGCACCGGGAGTGGAGAAAGTCCCGTCTAGTTTGTATCCGTGATCGTCCATTACTTATTTCGTGAGCCTACGGTATCTCCCCGATTGGGTTGATTGTCGCTATCAGTCATTCTTGGGTTGCGGTTAGCTGGAGAAGATCGAACGATGCTTTGGACAATTTTCGCAATCCTGCTGGTTCTGTGGTTGCTCGGGGTTGCTTTGGGTAGTTTTATTCATCTCCTGCTCGCGGTCGTGGTCGGTGTTTTGTTGATTCGAATTATTGAAGGCCGCAGGCCGGTTGTGTGAAGCAAGCGGTTGGGATCTCCTAATGAGGTGCATGTGACTAGACTCGGACAATATTCGGCTTCCTTGCTCTTTCTGACATTCGCAACCTTGGTTTCGCCGGCGGTCTCGCAACAGAACACTGCAATCACTGGTGATCAAGCTTCCGGGTACCACATGAGCGTGGTCTCCCGCAGCACTGAAGCGGTCGACTACCGGCATAAGGGTTCCACGAAAGTAGATCTGAAAGGCACTGATCTGTCTTCCGACGTCAGCGGAGAAGCCAAGGTGGAAGGCAAGGCTGGAGGGGTGAAAATCGAAGCGAATGTCCAGCACTTGCGGCCCGCGAACAGTTTTGGGTTGGCCTATCTCACCTATGTTCTGTGGGCGATTTCTCCTGAGGGGCGACCGCGGAACATGGGAGAGTTGGTCGTACGCGATGGGAAGAGCTCGCTGCAGACCACAGTGGATATGCAAGCGTTTGCTCTGATCGTCACCGCGGAACCGGATTTCGCCGTCACGCAGCCGAGCGACCTCATCGTTGCGCAGAATGAGATTCGTCACGACACCAAAGGTGGCGTCGAGCCCGTAGATGTGAAGTTTGAACTTATTTCGCGCGATACCTACAACTCGCAAGTGCAGCCGATCAATTCACCGGTTTACGACGTCAGCAATAAGACGCCTCTCGATTTGCTCGAAGCCAGGAATGCGGTTCGAATCGCCAAGGACGCCGGCGCTGGTCAATATTCGCCTTCCGAATTGCAGAAGGCGCAGGGTCTTCTGAACCAGGCAGAAGACTATTACAGGCGCAAGCAGGGCAATGGACCGATTGGAACGGCTGCTCGAGAAGCCACGCAGACAGCGGAAGAAGCACGGGTGATGTCCATCAAACGTGCGGAAGAAGCGCAACGCGAACAAGAACGCCAAGCGGCCGCAGACCAGACCGCGAAAGCTCAAGCTGATGCGCAGGCGCAACAGGCCGCGGCTGCTCGAGCTCAGGCACAAGCGCAACAATCTCAAGCGCAAGCGGCGCAGGCTGATCAAGCGCGTCAGCAGGCCGAATTGGCGCAACAGCAAGCCACGCAACAGGCCCAGCAGGCAGAACAGGCGCGTCAGCAGGCGGAAAACGATAAAGCCCAAATGCGGGCTCGCATGCTGCAGCAACTGAATCAGGTCCTCGAGACGAAAGACAGTGCGCGAGGGTTGATTGTGAGTATGCCGGATGTTCTGTTCGATACCGGTAAGGCTGATCTCAAGCCGACAGCTCGCGAACGCTTGGCCAAAGTCGCGGGGATCCTGATCGCGTATCCCGACATTCATATTGAAATAGACGGCTACACGGACAGCACGAGGAGTTTGGAATTGAATGAGCGTTTGTCTCAGGAAAGAGCCGACGCCGTCCGTAGTTATCTGTCCAGCCAGGGAGTCAACTCGTCGGCCATAACCACGCAAGGCTTCGGCCCGAGCCAGCCCATCGCGTCGAACGATACCGCGGTGGGGCGGCAGCAGAATCGCCGGGTGGAACTCGTAGTCTCGGGTTCGTCAATTGGTGAGGCTGTGCAGCAGAACACTCCCGATCAAAACGCAACGTCAGCGCCGCCGACGGGCGCGGGCTATCAGACTGAGCCAGCCCACCCCACGGTACCAAATGGGACGCCTGCATCAGCGGGGGAGTCAACAGTACCGCAGAGATAGAGATAGTAACGCTTTACAACGCACGGGTCATGGCGGCGTTAGTCTGGTCGGGACGGACGTGTGAATTTCTGGCGCACTGTCCGTTGCAGACCGAACTTCGCGTCTCAGAACGCGCAAATTCGCTAAGGCATCCGCCAAAGCCTGGTATTCGTCACTTTGTCCGTTCTGATGGGCGTTCAAGCAAATCTGTATGGCACTGTAAGCCCGCTCAATCCGCTCCGGCATTTTGACCGGATCCAACTCGAGGAGTGCCGCCTGATAGAAAGCTCGCCAGTTGTCTTGCTGTTCTGCATCCACCGGATCTCACCTCAAACCATGCATATCGGAGTTGCGGAGGAGTTTCCTTTTGACGGCCAAGTTATACCGTCTAAGATTAAGATGGGTTGGACGTGAAAGTCTGTTCGGCATCGGACAATCAGCTTTCGCTATGGCGTACCCGACCCGCCATTGAAGTGCTTCATCGCGATATAACACTCGCAGGCAGACTTTTCCAGACCGGGGCGATTCAGAATTGTAACCGCGCCACGGACATTGTCGATCAGGCCATCGCGTTGCAGAATTCCCGCTGCCAGACTCACACTCGGGCGCCCGGTGCCCAGCATTTGGGCCAGAAATTCGTGAGTTACCAGCAGGGTTTCCGAGTCGATGCGGTCCTGACACATGAGCAGCCATCGTGCCAGAC
This sequence comes from Terriglobales bacterium, assembly GCA_035601995.1. Lineage (GTDB taxonomy): Bacteria > Acidobacteriota > Terriglobia > Terriglobales > Acidobacteriaceae > JABDBE01. Next base: position 97,422 of record DATNNE010000095.1, on the reverse strand, counting down.
GCTGCTCAATTTCGTGCAGACGGTTGCAGGCCGCGATCTGCGCGACCTGCAGTCCCTGGACGAGGACGTAACGGTTCCAGATCAGCCGCATCTCCGGCGCCGAGCGCAGGAGGTTCATCAAAACCGCCGATTTGATTCTCAGCCCGCTTCCGACGATCTGCATGACCGCCCGAAGTGGTCCGCGATTCAGGCCGACCACCAACGGCGTGCCTACAATGCCTTCCTTGCCGACGATAGCCACTTCGACGCTTCTGCCGTCGCTGGTGAGCACGACCAGCGATGCCATGCCGTCGTTCAGGAAATATGCGAAGTCGATCTTCGCACCCGCTTCATGCAAAATCTGCTGCGCGGGCAGGTCCAACGGCTCAAGATGTTCTCGAAGCAAATTGTATTCAACCTCTGGAATGGACTTCAAGATCGAGTTCTGGACTCGTCTCCCCGCGGAATCAGTTCGCATCCCTCTTCGTTCTGTTCGTTCTCTTCGGCCGGTCGTACGTTCCACACCGCTCCCTTGCAAGCTTCCGCAAGCCTAAGACATGTTTGGACAGTGGGCGTAGGCTAGTGGTCGAGGAGGAAGCTTGTCTGTTCGACACCGAACGGTGTAGCGGATGAGCTATCTCAAGCCCAGCCCGCCATTAAAGTTCTGGATCACCCCATAGCATTCACAAGCGGCTTGTTCGAGGCCTTTGCGGTTCAAAACCTTCACGGTGCCACGCAGATTCTCAATCAGCTCCGCACTTTCTAGAGCTCCTGCGGCTAAACTAACGCTGGGACGCCCGGTGCCAAGCATCTGCGCAAGGAATTCGTGAGTTAAGGGGAGTAAGGGAGAATCCACGCGGTCCTGGCACATCAGCAGCCATCGCGCCAGTCGCTGCTCTATGTCGTGCAAACGGTTGCAGGCTGCGAGTTGGGCGACCTGTATCCCATGCATCAGGGCGAAACGGCTCAATTCTGACTGCAGTGTTGGAGCGCAAAACAGAACCTCTTGGAAAATCTCCGACCTGATTCGCACTCCCCATCCCGACATCTGCATGATTGCCCGAAAAGTCCCGCGTAGCAGACCCACAGCGATGGACATTCCTACCATCCCTTCCCGGCCGACGACGCCGACTTCGACGCTTCTGCCATCGGCGCTAAGCGCCACCAAAGAGGTCATGCCTTCGTTCAGAAAGTATGCGAAGTTGATCTTCTCAGCGGGCTCGTGCAGGACATGGTATTGCGGCAATTCCGCCGGCTCCAGGTGAGGCCGGAGCAGATTGTATTCTTCATCTGGGAGTGACAACAGAATTACGTTGTTCACCGCCTTCCCCGCAGCATCAGTGCGGGCACCGGAAGGTAGGGGAGTTAACTTCGGCCGTGCAAGCCTTTCAACAATCGGGTTTCCGTTTGCCAAAAGCGACCCTCCTTTTTCTCACCGTTCTGGACTGATTGGATGCGACTGGGAAGTTCAGTTCAAATCAATGAGCCTGTAGGGTCGGAAGGGATTTCACCGATATGCGGGGAAACACTTGGACAGTGGAAGTCGGGGATTGTCCTGTACTTGGTTACGGGCTTTCTTGTATTGATAAATTAGTGAACGCACGAACCAAGATGGCGACGACCGGGGTCGCTTGATCCGCGTTCGTCTCTAATAGCCCTTGGTGATTTTGGTTGCGAATCAACTAATCGCCGATTTCCGATCTTTGCCAACCGTCTGGATTCCCGAGCTCGATGGATTGAGAGCTGCTGCCTGCGTGTTCGATGCCACCATCGTTGTTCTTGCTCCCTCCATTTTCGGCTAGAAGCTCCGAGCGCAACGCCCAGCCGGCTGCGAGGGCGCGAAGACGAGGAAACGTGAAACGCTGCCAAAAAGGGCGCTCCCGTGGAACCAACGGTAAGGACCCGACTGCTTTCTTGCAGCGGTTCAGCTCGAACCAGCGTAAATAATTGCGGACGACGCTGGGCAACGTCATCTGGATCGCTGCGGAGAAATTCTGCTCGGCTAGTCGACGTTGCTGCTCAGGGGATTCCAGTATCGTGACCAGTTGGTCGGCAAGATGTGCCGCATCCCCGACTTTATAGAAGTTGATCGCCATATCTTCGTCTGCGGCCATGTCACGAAAATCGGAAATGTCGGCGCATACGATCGGAACCCCATACTCGCATGCCTGGTGCGCCGGACCACTCGACCCGGTGGCCGAATCGTAGGGCATGACCACCACGCTAGTCGTACGGAACAGCTCAGGAATGGCTTCTTCTGGAACGTATCCCCGGAACTCGACGCGCGAGCCCATGCTTTGCGAGTCGCGAATCGACTCCCAATATCCCGGCCTCGTATGATGATTAGCACCGGCGACGATGAGCTTGGCGTTCGGCACCTTCTTTAGGACCGCGGGGAAAGCCTCCATCAGCGTTTCCAGCCGCTTGTAAGTTCCCCAATGTCCAATTGCCAGAATGCGATGTTCCGGATTACCCCGTTTCGAAAAATCTGGGGGGCTTGGGCGGGGCGCGAATGTCCCATGTGTACCCAATAAAACATTTTGAGCGGAGTATTTCTCGATCAGAGTACGCCGGTACCCAGAAAGCAGTACCGACACCGAATTCGCCTTGAGTAAGGTTCTGGTGGCCAGGTCACTGCCGAGACGAAACATTCTTTCCTGGCGCACTCCCGCGCTCGCAAAATCGACATGTTCAATGAGGTGGTGCAAGGTGATATGGGTGTAGTAACCGAGCGCTCGAGTCAGAGCGGGCACGCTCAATCCGGCGAAAGCGGCAACTGGATGTTCCGGAGTTGCAAAGCTCGAGAAGACGAGGTTGAACCACACGACATCGGGGTTCAATCTTCTGATGGCACTCAACAAACGCGTTGGGGTTGCCAGGCTATTGAATTTCCAGCAGCGGATCACGTCGAAGCCGGGCAGTTCCGGCTGTTCCGGGGCCTTGAGCGAGTTTCCGTTCTGATCGGTAGCGAATTCGTAGTTGGTCAACTCGTCGGCAAGAATGGTCAAACTAATGCGTGGATTGCGCTGTAGTTCGCGCGCAATATAGAACGCGTACTCGTTCAACTGCCGGCCACTGGGAGGAAAAGTCGCAACTAAACAAATTTTCATCTGATCCCGATCTCAAAACAAACTGATTTGCACATAAGGTCTCATCTGTTGACTCCCCGACCCAGGAAAGTTATAAAACGTCTCCTGCTGCATGCCCGCCGAGAAACGTATCGGGTATTGCAGTTCGACTTCCCCCGCATGGTCCTTGAACTCGTGATGGATGGGCATCGCATAAGAAACAGCAAAACCGCTCTGCACCGCGTCATAGGCGTGGAAGCCCATGTTGCGGGAATAGGCGGCCGAGGCTTGCAGGCTCCAATTGCGCGTTGCGGCAAACTGCACGCTTCCAGCAGGACGCAGTGCCTGGGCGATTGCCCAATCGTTTTCTTCGACCCGCCATGCGCGCAAGTCCTCCGCCACAACTCTGAAGTTGAGTCGCTCGGAAACCCGGCGTTCAATGCCGACGTAGGTCGAGGTGAAGTAAACCTCGCGAGTGATAGGAAAGAACTGTTCGTCGCGAGCTCCCCAACCCGTCACGAAAGCCGTTTTTCCCCACGGCCGCCCGACGCGGAAGTCGACCGCGCCGGCCAGATCGCGAGAACTCAGGTTGCTCTCGGTGAATGGTCCAGATTCGCGGATGGCATAAGCGTTGACCGAAACCATGTTGAAAAATGAACTCGTCGACATGTACACAAACTGTCGAAAGAGGTTCTGGTTCATTTCCACGGGCTGCAGCGAGTCCCTCCGAATTGTTTCCTGGATCCCAGTATTGAAGTTGAATACGTTGTTTCCCAAGTGAAAGGTTGGGTTCAGCCCAATGTTGAAAGAGTAGTCGGTCGTATCCCGGTTGACGATCTCGTCCGCACTGGGCAAGGAAATTTGGCCGCGGGCGTTGCGTACTTGAAAGAACCCGCTCGCGTCGGGGAAGGTCCCGAAGTGTATGTGAAACGCGCCTGTCCATTGCGTCTGGATCGAAGACCGCGGCGGCGGAAGCAGTCCCTGACGGCCGGGGATGGGATTGGGGACATCCAGCTTTGCGTCGAGTGGATAAACCGTCGTGTCTTCAAAAATAGGCTCTATGGAAAAATCTGAAAGAACACTCAATCTGCTGTTGATCCTCAGCCCCTCATTCGCTGCTGCTTGCAGCAAGTCCTGCTGCGCGAGTTGATCTTCGCCCGCCGCGTCGGCGGCTTGAGCAAAGGCGGTAAGCGCCTGCGTGCTCTGGTGTTGTTGGCGGAGCACAGCAGCTTTTGCCAGCAGATACTGATAGCTGGGCTCACTGTCGGCGGAGCTGCTGACGGCGTTCAGCTCGGCGTTGGCTTTGGTCGTCTCGCCTAGCGCCAAGTAAGTGTTGGCGAGGCCTACGTGCACAGACGTGTCAGGGGCGCCTGCTGCCTGAGCAAGCTCGAGGTAGGTCTGGGCCAGTTGATACTCGTGCAGATCGAGGAATACGCCCGCTGCCTCCATTAGCTGCTCGCCGGTAGGCGGCAGCGTTTCTCCGGTGCGCGCTTCCATCAGAGCTAATGCAATTTGCCGCTGAGCATCATTCGGATGATCCTCACTCGCCATGAGCTTGGCGATTGCCAGGCGTACGGCTATGCGATCGCTATCTGGCGCATCGAGCGCCTTTTCAAATCGTTCCATTGCGGCTTTTTGATCTCCCAGCGTGCTCAGAGCCTCGCCAGTAGAGACGAAGACTGCGCTTGCTCCGCGCTTCTGATCCGCTTTCGAAGGCGGCGTCGAGTCGGCGTGCTGTTCTGCCAGTTGTACGTATTGCAAAGTTTGATCGCGATCGTGCAATTGCGCGTACGACCTCGCAAGCTGCGCGTAAATGAGAGGATCGTCTGGAGAAAACTTCTGGGCCGCCTGCAGTTCACCAATCGCCTCATGGTATTGGCGCAGGCCGTACAGCGTGTCCGCCAATGCCAAGTGAAGGCCTTCATCATTGGGCGAATATTTCAAAGCAGTGCGATACTCGGCAGCGGATTTCATCAACATTCCGTTTTGCCCATAGGCGGTTGCCCGAATCAGATGAATGGGCATCGAATCGCCCATTTGTTCTTCCGCAAGCTGCACTTGTCGCAAGGCAATTCGAGGGCGATGCATATCCAAGCTGGCATACGCGAGTCCCAGGTGGGCTTCGCCATTCTTCGGTTCGCGCTTGAGGGCTGCTTCGAAGTCGGCTGCGGCAGCAGTCGGTTGCCGCAGGTCATGCAACACGTATCCGCGATTTACGTAGGCCGTAACCACGTTGGGATCTCGCTGCAGAGCCTCGGTGAAATCCTTTTGGGCTTGGTCGAGATCTCCATTCTGCTTGTGCACATACCCAGCTAGCAGAGGAATGTCGGGCTCTTTGGGCAGCACCTGATCGTATTGCGACGTTAGTTGCAGCAGCTCATCGTATTGCTTGAGATTCAGCAGATCATAGCCGAGATAGACAACCACATCTCGGTCCTTGGGGAGTTGCTTGATGGCTTCTCGCCCGATCTCAGCGGATTGCTGATAGTCGCCTTTGAAACTCAGGTATCGCTCTTTCTCTCGCATGACGTGCGGTTCCTGCTGCATTTCGGGTGTGGCGCGACTCAACCACTCCGCTGCCAAAGGCATTTGATGCGTTTCGATGGCAGCGTTCATGCCTCCAGCCACGATCAGACTGTTGTTGGGAGCCAGTTCGTAACCCTTGCGGTACGCGGCGTCAGCTTTTACAAACTCTTTGTGTGCTGCGTACAAGTCTCCGAGCGCAAGATAGGGCACATACAAAGTGGGATAGGCGGCCGCGAGCTTCTGGAAGTACTTCTCGGCGTCCTGGTCGTGTCCGGCCTCGCGGGAGACATAGCCCAAGGAGGTGAGAGCAAACCGGTTAATCGGGTCAGTTGCGAGTATCTTCTTATACACGGCGATTGCTTCTTCGGGGCGACCGAGTTTTACCAGCAGATCTCCATCGAGTTGCAGACTGTTGGGATCCTGTGAGTTGATCGCCAGTGCCTCTTTAATATCGCTTCCGGCGCCATCAAGGTCACCCGTGTTTAATTTGATCAGAGCTCGCAGGCGCAGAAATTGCGCTCTAGTGGTTCCTTGTTCGTCCAAAGTGCTGATCTGCTTTTGGGCAATTTCAAGATTTTGCTGAGCTGCACTTTCATCGTTCAAGCTTTTGTAGAGTTCGACGAGGTTCATGTGCAGCTGAATTCCGTATAGAGGTCCCTCGGCTGGGCTTTGCGGCAAGTGAGCCAGTGCGGCGTTGTATTCGCGAATCGCCTCTGCATTGTGTTCCTGGAGTCTCGCAATCTCTCCCAGGACGGCGTGTAGACGATAATGTTCCGGATCAATCGCCGCGGCGCGCTGCAGAAACGGCTTTGCATGGTCAAGGGAACCGGCAGCGACTTCAGCCTGCGCCGCGGAAAGCTGCAAACCTAAATCCGTCGGCGCGGCATTGGCGGCCTGCGCATACAACCTCGCGGCTTCATCTTGTTTGCCATCGAGCTGGTAAGTGTAGGCGAGCTCGGCTTTCACGTCGGGATTCGGGTTGTGGATTGACTTGAGAGCGGCGATAGCTGCCAGATAGTTTCCAGTCTCGCGATAGTAACCCGCCAGCGATCGCTGGACTTCGGGATTGTTCGGGGCATGCTGCTTGGCTAGTTCGAGATAATGGTTTGCCTGATCGAACTGCTTCAGATGCTGATACGAGAGCGCCAGCAGCAATTCTGATCGCGCACCAGGCTCAAGCCGTTCCGCTCTCCCCAGCACATCGACCGCGCCGGAATAATCTCCAGATCGCATCAGGAGCTCTCCCAGCAACACCGCATCATTGACACGCTTCGGGTCGGCCGAGAGCACCTGGTTGAGAAGACGCTCGGCCTCTTCGGTGCGGCCCATGTTGCTGTAGGTCTGAGCCAGTCCAGAGATACCATCGAGGGAGGATGGATTGAGGCGAAGACCTCGACTATAGGAATCGGTAGCGAGCTGAAACTTTCTATCCAGCCGGGCTGCGTAACCCAAGAGGAACCATAGCTGGGGGTCGTTGGGAGCAGCGTTCGCAGCACGCTGCGCATAGTCAACCGCGGCGGCATAGTTTCCGTTTTTCAAGGCTTGTTCCGCCGCACGGGCAAGGCGTGCGTTTTGAATGTTCGATCCCCATCCGAGTTTGTTGGAAGGCGAAGTTTGATCGGTATTGTCCTGGGACTTTTGCGGAGAGCTATCTCCGACCTTGTACGTCTGCGCTTGGACCATGCAGGCAAGCGCGCCGATCTGCACACACACCAGCACGGTCTTCAGGCGTCCCAACGCGGAGCTCAAAGCGTCACCACCGGTTCAGTCGATTCCATCGCACTTCGATTCGAAAAAGACCTCAACCGTTGGCTGCACTAGTTCTGTTTAATTGAGCAAAGCGCAGAGTAGAGCAACCCTAAAGGACCGCATGGAATCGAAGAGCCTTCGGGAGGTAGCTGTGCACAGAGCCGAGTCCGTTGCGCCCGCAACAGAGCCGATACCGCTAACCATGATCTTCCTGGCGGCGCTCGTGGTTCACGCGCCGTTGCTGCTTATGAAGTTGCCGCTGAAGTCCTACGACGCCAACTTTCATATCTTTTTCGCGTCGCACTATTTGCAGAGCTGGTTCGATCCCTGGAACGCGAAATGGTACGCCGGTTTCTCGCAGACCACATATCCTCCCTTGCCGCAGCAGTGGATCGCCTTAGTCTCTCGGCTGGTTGGGCTCGACATGGCGTACATGGCGGTTCAGTTTGTGGCGATTTTGCTTCTAGCATTGGGCGTTTATCGCTTTTCGTTGCTCTGGGTAGACCGGCGCGCCGCTTCGCTCGCGGCATTGGCAAGCGTCTTCCTTGGCTCGGAATGTTTTCTGGTCTACTCCGCAGGGCAGTTGTCAACGACATTTGCCGCTCCACTTTATTTGAATGCGCTTCCCTATCTTTACAATTGGGTTCGGCATGGGGACTGGCGATCTTTTTTCAAGGGTGCAGTGCTGTTCGTGGCCGCCGCCGCTGCTCATCACGCCACGCTGCTCTTTGGATCACTGCTGTTCGCAGTGCCAGTCCTCGCATTAGCGATTCTGGATCGCAATGATGGTGATCGAGCGTCAATGCGAGCATTACTCGTCCGCACCGTTGGCATCGCCCTGCTTGTCGGCGCCGCGATCGCAATCGTACTTCTGCCCTTCTGGATTGCCCTTATTCACTATCCCGTGACTCAGACTCCGATCCCGCATCCCAGCCGTGCGAATTACATTCTGAGCCCCCAATGGGGTTTGAATTATTTCGTGGTGCCTTACGGGGCCTTGGTTCTGGCTATCCCGTTCATCATATGGCGAGGCTCTTCTGTCACGCGGCTCCGTCCGTTGCTTCTCGGTTTCTGGCTGGCATTTTTGCTAGGCCTGGGTGGAACCACGCCCGTAGGCCGGCTGGTGCTGGGCCGAGCTTTTGAAGTGCTGACCATGGAGCGTTTCAGCTATTGGGCAACTTTGCTCGCGCTACCCTTTGTGGGACTTATCGCTGCGGAACTTATCGACCGATTTCGCATGCGGGCAGTTGTTGGGCTGACCATGGCAGCAGCTCTGAGCTGCGCTCTCGCGGTGGCGTGGGCAGCCTATCGACCAGCGGATGCCGTGGATTTCAAGGTGGACTCGGCGGCTGCGTGGCTCAATCGCGACGGTCACGACCGGTACCGGTATGTCACTCTGGGATTTGGTAACAAGATCTCGCGACTGGCGGTTCTGACCGACGCTAGCAGCGTAGACGGCGAATGGAACTCTGGTCGCATGCTGCCCGAGTTGACTCAGCACGGCGCGGGCGCGCTCACAAGCTCTAAGTACTTCGGCAAGTCCGGCATCGACGCGCTTAGCGCAATACTCCATCACGCAGACCGCTACGGGCTGAAATGGGTATTCCTCCGCGACCCGTACTACGAGCCGCTCTTGGTATTTGCTGGCTGGCGTAAGGTGGATGATCTCGAAGATAAAACGATCACCGTTTGGAGCAAAGAGGATGTGCCGCCGGCAACGCCACTCAACGCGCCTCAGATTCCTCCGCATTGGCAAGGCGTGATGTGGGGCACTCTTCCCATCTGCAGCAGCATTCTGGCGATGTTGCTTGTGCTCATCCCACAGAAACAGTGGAACAAGCAACGTGTCGTCCAGCCCGCCTCCGCTCACGACAATCTCGTTCTAGGGAGGTTGGCCTCATGAACGGGCGTCTCCTCGCTATTCTGATTGCGTGTGCGACGGTTGCACTCGTTGTGGTCGGCACTCTTTGGCCAGTTCAATCGGTTTTGGCCATGGCGGGCGTCGAATCCGGAGCCGATCTGTTACGTCCTGCGTCCTCACCCCAAGCTGCAGTCGAAAATCTTGCGGATGAAATCGGCCGGCAAGATTGGGAGAAAGCGTACTCCAACCTCGCCAACAAGAGCGAATTCACGGAGTCCGACTTTGTGCGCGACCTGCGGGGCAGTTACCCCAGCCTGCGTAGCCACGCGAGCCTCGACAGCTTCGACGTCCGCCCACTTCATGCTTCCGCCGACGAAGCACAAATGAGACTCAACTTGCGCTGGTCGACGGTGGTGGGAATGTTCATGGACACACGCGACCTACGCGTGACAAGAGCGGGAGATCGCTGGGGAGTGGTTTGGCCCATTGTGAAAGAACCTCGAGTGCCGCCGCAAGTTATTCCTGTGAACTATCTGCGCTGGGACGTCATATATCGTGGTGCGGAGGACGACTGGGGAGCTCAAGACGTGGAGTCGCCGCACGTGCGTATTGTGGACATGCATCCCGTCGAACGCGCCGGAGGTGTGGTCGTATTGGGTGAACTTCTGAACGAAGATGTGGTCCCGGCTTTTGTGACAGTCAAGGCAACGCTGCTGGCGAAAGACGGGTCGGCATTGGCAACGGAAGACAGCTTCGACAAGATCTCTCACATTCTCCTGCCTAGACAAGTCACTCCATTTCTCATTGAGTTTCACAATGTTGCATTGTCGCGAGTGGACAGCATTCACATGCAGCCCTCATCAAGCCTGATTGCGGCCTCGGCCGATCCTGTGATCGAAATTCAAGATCAGCACTTTAATTCGGGGCCCAAACCGTTATTGACTGGAAACCTCCTTAATCAAAGCGGCCAGATCGTCAACGTGGTGCACGTGTTAGGCACGTTTTACGACAATAGTGGCCAACTGGTTTGGGTCTCCGATGGATACGTCGATCGTGCTCTGTTGCCCGAGACGCCGGTTTCGTTTGCTGTCTCGCTTCCGCCGGACATCGCCAGCAAAGTCAAGAGTGAGCGCGCAGTCACCACGACCTACAGCTCGAACCGATTCCAATGAAATCGAGACTCACATCGTTACTTCTCGGTGGGCTGATTCTGGTTGCGAGTGCGCAGCTGGCTGTGACCCAAACCAGCGGCCTGCGCTTGCCAAAGACGGTTGAAGCGGGCGCTGCGTTCTCGATTCAAACCACAGGCAGCGGCAGTGCGATCCTTTATATCGTGGGACTGGGACAGGTGTTGCGGCGCGAAGTGCAGTTAGGAGAAACGACGTCCTTCGCTCCCGGAGATCTACACAACGCTGGACACTACGTCGTTCTTCTCGTGGCACCCTCGTCCACGGGAGATGGTGCGTTCGACGTCACAGCGGCGCGCCAGCCATCGGCCTTAAGTTTTCTCGCCAAGCCTTCCCGAGTTCCGGTTGATTTGCACGATGGCATCAGCGGCGTTGTATATGTCTTTGATAAGTTTCAGAATCTGATTCTGGAACCCACGCAAGCCTCGTTTCAGCTTTCAGGCGTTGCGGGCGCTCCTCAAGCTCGGACCATGCTCACGCGCAACGGCGTTGCTTGGACGAAAATGGATTCCGCATCCAAAGAAGGCGCCGCGCAATTTGTAGCGCGAGTGGGAAATGCTGTCGATACCCGCGTGATCACGCAAGTTCCAGGCGATCCGTGCAGCTTAAGAATGAATGCTCGGGCATCGGGCCAGATGCTTGCGCTGGAAACGGACCCGGTGCGCGACTGCAGCGGCAATGCCGTTCCGGACGGAACGATCGTCACGTTCACCGAAACCTACAACGGGGATGAAGCCACCGTGGACGTGCCTCTCAAACGCGGAATCGCGCGGACGGAAATGCCAGCGTATAAGGGAGCCACGATCTCGGTCGCAACTGGCGTCGTGATGGGAAATGAAATTCATTGGGGAGGGGGTCAATGAAAAGCGCCAGCCGAACACTATCGATTTGGAAAGCTTTTCTCATGTTGTGCTCTCTCCTGATTGCGCTTTCTGTCCGGGGTTCCGACCAACCCGTGGTGCACGTGGAGCCTACGGATTCAGTCGGACCACGCGTTTTGGAAAAACAGACCCAGGAGGCGGTGATTCGTGATTATCTGCAGGCCTGGAGCAGTTTGAGCAGTGCGTTCGCGGAGAATCGTGCCGATCTCCTGGATGCGGAGTTCGTTGGAACTGCCAAAGAAAAGTTCGTGGACACTGTGCGTGAACAGGCAAAATTGGGGCTCCGGACACGTTATCGAGACAGTGCGCACGATCTTCAATTGGTTTTTTACTCGCCGGAAGGACTGTCCGTTCAACTCATCGATACCGTTACGTATGACGTGCAAATTCTGGATCACGAGAAGGTTCAGACAACGCAGCATGTTCGCACGCGTTACGTCGCGGTTCTGACGCCCACGGAGGTGCGCTGGAAGGTGCGTGTCTTGCAGGCGGAACCCGAGTAAGGTGCATATTTATTGCTAAGGAGCCCCATGATTTCCATCGTAGTGCCGATTTTCAATGAAGAAGAACTTGTACGTTTGTTTCATGCAGCGGTAGCCGATGCCATGAATCAAGTTGGTGAGACCTGGGAGGTGGTCTATGTAAACGATGGCTCAAGGGACTCATCTCTACTCTTGTTGAGGGACCTGCAACTCGAAGACGCGCATGTGGTAGTTGTAGATCTCTCGCGCAACTGGGGGCACATGGGCGCGATCTCGGCTGGCCTGCAGACGGCGCGTGGCGATGCCGTCGTGTTAATGGACGGTGACTTCCAAGATCCGCCGGAAGTTCTGCCTGAGTTGGTGGCCGCCTGGCGCGGCGGGGCGCAAGTTGTGACGGCAGTGCGTAGAAGCAGGCAGGAACGCCGAAAAATTCTGGCCAAGCTCTTCCCTCTCTTCTACCGCGTGCTAGGAGCGCTCTCCGACTTTCCCATCCCACTGAACGCGGGCATTTTTGGTCTGCTCGATCGACAAGCGGTCGATTCGATTAACTCCCTGCGCGAAGGCAACCGGTATCTTCCTGGCTTGCGGGCCTGGGTGGGCTACAGCACAACCATTGTTCTCTACGACCGGCAAGACCGCGCAGGTGGGGACGGTAAGCTGACGTTCCTCAGTAGAATCAAGTATGCGATGGACGCAATCACGAGTTTCAGTTACAAGCCGCTTCGATTGAGTTTCGCGTTGGCAGGGTTTTCAGCGTGCCTCGCCACCGTTCTTGCAGTCTCGAGCATTTTCTCGAGCAGCATCGGCTATGGCGTGACTGCCGCGATCTTCTTTATGGGCGCGCTTCTACTTTTGTCTCTGGGCGTGCTTGGCGAATATCTTGGGCGGGTATACGACGAGGTCCGCAGCCGGCCGCTTTCGATCATCAATAAGGTGCATTACGCGCCGCAACTGAGTACCGCTCAGATCAGCATCGGCCGCCCGGAGGGCGATCGGGAACGCGTATTCCGGGTGGCTTAAGAATTACTGCCCCGACCGCTGCTGCGAATCGGTGCCGCACTTGGCCAGTCCGCGCTCAATCGCGGTGCCCTCTTCGTAGTCGTTCCAGGTTTCAATCAATAAGAACGGGAGTGGACGATCACTGTAGTATTGCCGCCATAATTTCATAGTATCCGCAAAGGTTTCACCACAACGTTGAGCCATGTGTCGGTTAAGCCCCCATGAGGCTTTGCTGTCATCGAAACCTGCCCACGCTCCTCCCACAGCAATCTTGTCGGGATATTTCGACTGCATCTTGCGATAGAAGTCGATGAGGTACTCTTCTCCCCAGTTGCTGCCATCCGCCGTCCACCCCGTTTTCCCGGGATTGATCCATGCATAAAAACCGTCGAAGGCGGCCGCGAAGGGAGTTGCCTGATCTTCGTAAATCAGCAAAGGCGACGGACTCCATTTGTCGGTTAACGCCCGCACCCGGTTCCAGTCGGTGTGTCCTCCCTTTGGAAAAATAAAGATTACCGGCCGGTCATTGTACGTGAGATAAGCCTGACGGCCGGAGGCGTTCGATGCAAGATAAGTTGTGCTGAACTTGTCAAAAGCAGCAAGAGTATCGTCGGTTGCGTCGCCATTTTCGGGGTTGCTCTCGTCGTACATCATTGACACATGGAAGTTCTTTTCGGCGGCAATGGTCTGAATCAGGGCATAGCTGCGATCGATGAAAGGTTCGCGATCGCCATACCAGTCCACAACAAGTCCGGAAATCCCTAGAGTCTTGGCTTGGTCGATCTGTTTGCGTATCACGACAGGGTCTTGCGAGGAATATCCCACCGAGATGTGGCTGGGATGCCCAAACCACGGCTCGTACACAGCGAGGATTTGAGGCGAGGCATCAGTGACCGGAACACCCTCGCGGAGCGTCTGGCGCAAGCCAGGCTGGGTGCATCCCTGCAGCAGCACGACAAAAATCAGCGCGCAAGTCACCCGATAGCGACGGCTCATAGGATTGCTCATCGTTAGAGGCTGTAGGCACGTTATGGGTTGTCGCAAAACCACTAGCAACTCTGATTTACGCATCACCTTGCAGGCAGCGTGACCGTAATTCCCTGCATCAGAAGGGCTGCCAGGGAGAATCCTGTGCAGAGTTTCGCAGTAGCAAGCGCCGAGCGCTGCGAGGCCAAAATTGATTCCTGTTAACTTTCACGGCTTGGTTGGTTGGAGCCCCAAAAACGTGGTGACTGTTCCGAGCCCCGAATCGAAGACTCTACAGGCCCGCGTTCTTTCGGGAAGTTTCATATTGCTCACGGGTTCGGGGCTCGTGACGGCAATCAATTTCGCCTACAACATTGCGGTCGCACGATTTCTTGGTCCCACCGCGTTTGGTCACGCAACGGCAGTTTATACCCTCCTGATTTTGATATCGGCGGTTACGCTGTCCTTCCAGATCGTTTCCGCGAAAGTTATCGCGCAACAGAGCTCTCTCGAAGGAAAGAGCACAGCCTATCGAGGATTCCACAAAAGCGCGTGGGAGTGCGGGATTGTCGTCGCGCTTTTGTTGCTGATGTTCCAGAAAGCAATTGCTGACTACCTGAATTTGCCCAGTCCGATTCTGGTTGTCCTGCTCGCAATTGGCGTAGCTTTTTACGTTCCCCTGGGGAGCCGGCGCGGCTACATTCAAGGTGCTTATGGTTTCCATCGCCTGGCCCGCAATCTGGTATTGGAGGGACTGGTACGACTCGGCGGATCTCTGCTCCTCATTTGGATGGGGTTCGGCGTCCGAGGGGTGATCGCGGCTAACGCTGCCGGGGTTGCAGTGGCCTATCTTGCCGCCGCACCCAAACTCGCACCTGGAGTCGCGAGCCAACTGCATTTACCCGATGCCTTTCGTGAAGCACTGCAGGCAATTGTTTTCTTCGCCGGCCAAGTGCTCATCAATAACTGCGACATCGAACTGGTCAAGCATTTCTTTCCTCCGACATCGGCAGGGTTGTACGCCGCAGTGGCGTTGGTGGGTCGAGTGGTTTTTGCCTTTTCCTCGGCGATCATAAACACGATGTTTCCCGTCATGGCCGGCACTCGCAGTGAGCAGAGAAAAGATCACAGCGTCCTCGTGACTTCGCTGCTGCTGGTGTTCGGAATCGGTTCCGTGATATCCATCGGCCTGCGACTTGCTCCGGCCTGGATTTGGACTGCGCTCTTTGGCCCACAGTTCGCAATTGCTGGAAGATACGGCCTTCCATACTTGCTAGCCTTGTATGCGGCCACGACCGTCGTCTATTCGCTTAGTGTCGTAATTATTACTTACGAGATGTCCTACAAAATCGCGAACACCAGCTGGGTACAGTTGGCCTTCAGTGGGGTGCTGGTTGCGGGCATTTGCCGTTTTCATTCGTCCCTACAAGAGGTTATTTGGATCCAGCTTGTGCTGATGTCGGTTCTGCTGATCGTTCTCGCAGTGCCATTCCTGTGGAAGACGCTCATCAGCTCTGAGAATGTGCAAACGACGTCAGCCGCCCGGGGGATAAGGATCATTCGACGGGTCTCGGAAAACGAAGTTATTGCCGAATTCTTAAAGAGCGATTTTGAAAACTCTGCCTTCGAGGAGTACCAGCAATCTCTGCGCGAACTCGTGATGAAACCGCGTCTCGACGATGATGCTGAAAATGCAAAGCGACGCGCCCTATTGTTCATTCGACATCTTCCATTGTGGAGAGAACTGCCCAGGGGAACGGAATGGTTTGAGGTGGAAATCCGGCCGCCGGATTTGGCCCAGATTCGGGTATTTCCACGCGCGATGTGGCGGAAGCTCGCGCGAGGCAATTTTGCCATCACCGCGGCTGCCGAACGCATTCGCACCTATCGTGGCCGCGACGGAGCTGTAAAGGAATTCCTGTCGAAAATTGCGTCACTGCGCGATTGGCTCCGCCAAGATATCCAACCAGGAGCAGTACTTCTTATCGGCCTGAACGAGAGCGAGCCGTTGACCATCCTCGACGGAAACCACAGGTTTGTAGCGGCCACGCTGACTTCACCGGAGACCATGGAAAAGTTCAGGTTCTTCTGCGGACTCTCGCCACGAATGGCGGAGTGCTGCTGGTATGAGACCAATCTGGCAACTCTTTGCCGGTATGGGGCAAACCGGTTGACCAATCTGGTGCACGATGCCGAAGCTGAACTCGAGCGCCTTTTGCAAAGCTCTTAGTCGCCACTCCTACTTTCACACTAATGCAAACCCTACTCCCCTCTACAGGTTGCACCGGATAGACCAAATACCGCGTCGAACATAAAGTAGAGACTGTGTACGAACCATTTTTTGCTCCCTGATTGGGAGCGAAAGTGGAATTTTTCGAGCCCCGGATGGAGAACATGATAGGTGCAAGATCTGTAGTTGTGAAGCAATTGCCTGAGAAGTTGAGTGTAGAACAAAGCCGCCTGTTTTTTTTCGAAGTAGACCCCTTGCTGACAGTGGACCGTCCTCGCCTCGTTCTCGATTGTTCGAGAGTGCGCGAACTCGACAGTGCTGGCATCCAAGTGCTGTTGCACTGCCTGGAAGAGGCTATGAAGCGGAATGGCGACGTCAAATTGGCGGCAGTTCCTCCCAGCGCAGCTGAGATTCTGGAACTGACACGTGTTGATAGCCTCTTCGAAGCCTTCGACAGCATTCGCGATGCTGTAAATAGCTTCCACCAATTCCCGCCTTATACGTTCGACCAAGCGCTGGAGCCTGGGCTTTCGACATCTGCATCGGTGAGCGAAGCTTATGGCAATTCGAAGATAGCGGGGTAATCCGCCGAGAGGCCGGCGGATATGGAGCGAAACATGCGAATGTTGGGGCATTGGCTGACGCAAGAGATTGCCAGCTGTCTTGTGCTATTGTCGCTCGTCCCGTTTGGTTCTGCCACGGGGCAGGCGCAAGACACTGGCGCAAATCAGTCGGCGCAAGCGATCTCCTCGGGCCAGAATCCGGACACCTTTAGCGGTTCCTCGACCAACGTGAACGCCGCACCATCGCAGGCTGCAGCCCTCCCCAACAGCCCCGGTTCGGTGCGTTCGCAACTCCTTGCTTCGAACGCGCAATCTGAAGGACAACAATCATCTCCGAATGCGCAACCGAAGGGAACGCAAGAGCCGGTGGGCACGGCAGCGGCGGAGTCCGTCGAAACAACAGGAGTTGCAGCTTCCAACCCCGCTGGAGCGGCTATTGCGCCAGCAAAGCAAAGACGAACGCGATCCATCTTGATTAAAGTCGGCGCGCTGGTAGGCGCCGGCGTTGCCATCGGCACTGTTGCGGCGCTTTCGAGCGGCAGCCCAAGCCGGCCGCCAGGCGCTCGATAGCTACTGTGCAAGAGAACTTTACCCACTATGACTCACGTCGTAACTGGAAATGGGCGCGCTAGACTGATAAGTTTTTCGGGTATTGACGGCGCCGGCAAAAGCACTCAGATAGAAATACTTCGAGATCGTCTGAGGCAGGCGGGCCTCCGAGTTTCTCTGCTCGCGTTCTGGGACGACGTGGCCATGCTGACGCGTGTGCGCGAATTCAGCGGCCACACTTTATTTAAAGGCGAGAAAGGCGTAGGAGCGCCCGATAAACCGGTCAACCGCCGGGACAAGAATGTGAAGTCCTGGTACATGAGCGCGGTGCGGTTTGCGCTTTATTTTCTCGATGCGGTATCACTTTGTTTCGTCGTAGCGAAACAACGAGGATCCGGCGCGGATGTAATCATTTTTGACCGATATCTCCACGACGAACTCGCGAACCTGGCCCTCCACCATCGAATCTCGCGAATCTATGCCCGTCTGTTACTAACCATGACTCCGCAACCGGACATCGCTTATTTCCTGGATGCGGATCCCGCCCAGGCACGAGAGCGCAAACCCGAGTATCCCGTCGCGTTTCTCCATCAAAGTCGCGCCGCCTATTTAACCCTCAGCGAAATGGGTCGCGGAATGACAGTCATAGCTCCCCTTCCAATTGCGCAAGCCGCAGATCGAATTTTAGAAGAGACGTTCAAGAACTTGTCCCCCGACGATGTGCAACGCTTTTCCGCTTCCGCGCAAACCGTTGCAAACACCCCGAATGTAGGGTAACGCTCCGGTGCTCTGGGGTTCCGGGCCAACGCTTCGTCCTCTGAAGCCATCTCAAGTTGGCACGCAATGTCCCAGCGCCCAATAAAAGCTCGACTGCAAGATGGCAGAGCCATGGTTCCGATGCTTTCGTTGGCATCATTGCTGGGCTTGGTGCTTCTATGGGGCGGCTGCCGAGGCCTGGTTGGGGACCCCGTCGACCAGAACAGCAGCCTGCAGAGCATCAATCACATTATTTTCCTGGCCCAGGAAAACCGTGGCTTCGATCACTACTTCGGAGCCATACGCCAGTACTGGGCCGCCAATGGAATTCCGGATCAGTCCCTTGACGGATTGCCTCAGTTCAATCCAGCTTCAGGTGCGGCGCCGCTTCAAGGTCCCGCGCCCACGAATCCTGGCTGCGATCCGAGGTTCGCTTTCCCTCCGAATGACTGCACGATCGGCGGCGAGAGTCCAAAGGTCGAGTCTTTCCCGATGGTTTCGATGTGCATTGAGAACCCGAGCCCCGCCTGGAATGAGGACCACGTGGATTGGAACCTCAGCAACCCGCTCTCTGCTACCCCGAGTTCGAATGGGTTCGTGTGGACCGCGGCTCACGATGCCCGGACGAACCAACCCCCATTTACCGACGTGAACGGAGTGCGCGCCATGGCGTATTACGATGGAACCGATCTGCCTTACTACTATTTCATGGCGTCGAATTTCGCTACGTCGGATCGCTGGTTTTCTCCGGTCATGTCGCGAACCCAGCCGAATCGGCTCTACATGCTGGCGGCTACTTCGGCAGGGCACGTTTATCCGCCCACATCTGCGTTATCCAACCAGACCGTCTTTGATTTGCTCCAGACCGCTGGAGTCAGCTGGAAGGTGTACGTCACGGATCTGACACATGCTACGCCGCCAATTCAAGACAGCACGTTGAACATGTTTACTGCGGCCAGCAAGTACCCGACAAATATTGTGCCGGTTTCGCAGTTCTTGACTGATGTGGCGAACAATACTTTGCCGTCGGTCGCATTTATCGATCCGGGCTTCGACAGCGGACTCGACGAACATCCCGGCCTCGACGATGGCGAGCCCGGCGGGAGCGTGCAGCTTGGATCGCAATACGTTTCCACCCTTATCAACGCCCTGATGCAGAGTTCCTCCTGGCAGGATTCGGTCTTTATTCTCACCTTCGATGAATTTGGCGGCTTCTACGATCACGTGCCACCGCAGGCCGCGGTTAGCCCCGATAGCATAAAGCCTTCCGATCTCATGCCTGGGGATATTTGTACTAAGGGCACAGGGCCGACTTGCGATTTCGTCTACACCGGCTATCGGGTTCCACTAATCGTCATTTCGCCGTTCAGCAAAAAGAACTACGTTTCTCACACTGTCGCAGATTACACCGCATGGCTCAAGCTGGTGGAAACCCGCTTCAACCTCCCCAGCCTCACCAAACGGGATGCCGCGCAGATGGATATGACGGAATTTTTCGACTTCGAAGACGTGCCCTGGAGCACGCCACCGACTCCCCCCGTTCAGCCTACCAATGGGCAGTGTTATTTGAATAAGCTTCCGTGATCATTCGCGCTTTCCTGTCGTTCCGAGCGAAGTTCCGTCGGAGGGCGGAACCCAGCCGAGGAATTTGCTGTCTAGCAGCACAGCGACAAAGCCGCTCGACTCCGCAGCATCATCCGCATGTGCGGATGATTCCGTTGCGCTCGAAATGATTGGGATAGGCTACTTGGGTGGATTTACCGTAACCGCGCTCGCTGAATAATGGGTGCCGTCGAAATTTGCCGTGACGGTTACGTCGCTGCCCTCGCGCACCTCGCGGCTGATAGCGAAGCGGTTGGGATCAAAAGAGATTTCGTATCGTTTGTCGTCGCGTGGATCAACCAGTGCGAGTGATCCGGTGTGCAAGTCGAGAAATACAACGTTCCCCGTAAACACAAACGCGCTTCCCGGGGCGGCAAGCACCGCGATATTTTGCGCGACGTTCTTACCGGCGTTATCGGCCTGAAAACGAATAGAGAGTAATGTTCCGGGGCTTAGATCCGCTGAGGAAGACTCTTGGCCTTGGCCAGAAATCGTGGTCGCTGAGGACACGTGCAGCTTAATCGGCTGGGGAGAGAGCGAATCACGCACCATGAGCTCACCCGTGCCGCGATCGTAACTCACGACCTGGCCTTGACAGTCCCCTTCCGGCAATTGCGACAACATGTGGATGCTGCGCGCAAAGACCGTCGTACCGTCTAGCAATGTTTCGACCGACACGTGCTCTCCCGCACGCAGATCGCGCAGCGAGGCTTTAAGGCCGTCACGATAGACTTGGGTGCGCTCGTCGAAAAGAACCTTCATCGTTCGGGCGCCGAAGATATTCAGCGTGAGTTGGTCACGAACACCGTCCAAGTCGCGAATCGCCCCACCAATGACGGTGCTCTTACCCTTCGGCATGGCCAGCAGATCGGGCAGAACGACCGAAGGGCCCTCCAGCTTGGACGCAAACTGATCACCGGGATCTTCGGCCGCCTTCGACCCTACAGATGACGGCGACTGCGCAAGTGCCACGCTACTGAGAATCGCCACGAGTAGAAAACGACCCATTGGGACACCATACCCACCGCTTAGATTTCCGTCGTGTCTTTTGATGGCAGCATGTGACAAACAGTGGCCTGAACATTCGTTTTTGCCATAAGAATCTCGGCCCCCAGCGGGCAACGCCTTGCACGCTGACGCATCCAATTTCAAGCTAAGGAAGTGAGAGATATGTCTGCGAAACGACTCAGCTTACTCATCGCAATTGCAGTCATCGCAGGCTGGGTCCCGCAGAACGTTTTTGCAGGGGACATCACACTGACCCTCCCCAAACGAAGCCGTCTCACGCCCGTACAGCGTCTTAATCGTGAAGGAGTTGAGGCGATTCAAAAGCAACAATACGAAAAGGCGGAAACGCTGTTTTACCAGGCGTACCTTTTCGATCCTGCCGACCCTTTCACGCTCTACAACCTGGGCTACGTTTCTGAACTGAAAGGTCAGCTGGAGCGTGCGCAAAAGCTTTATGCATTGGCGTCGGAGCAGGCCACGGACGCAGTCATCGACCGCACCAGCGCAAAACAGCTCGAAGGCAAGCCGATGAGCGCTGCATTGGGCAACTTGAAAGATGTGCCCATGCAGGTCAACCGCATGAATGTCGAGGCCATTCGACTTCTATCTCAGGGGCGTGCCTTGGAGGCCAGGGGTGTTCTACAACAGGCACTGGCCCTGGATCCTAGAAGTCCATTCACTTTGAACAATATGGGTGTTGCTTTGGAGTCTCGCGGAGATTATGACGAGGCTCTCAAGTACTACAAGGCAGCCGCTAACTCGGGCTCTTCAGAGGCAGCCATCGTCACCATAAACCGGACCTGGAGAGGAAAGCCTGTCAGCGAAATGGCTGCCGCCAACGCCAGAGAACTACAACAACGCATGCAAAACGAGTCTACGGCCCAGGCCCGGGCTGCCATACTCAACTTGCGTGGCGTCGCGGCGACGAATCACAATGACTTGAGCACAGCTAGACAAGATTTTCTCCAAGCCTACACTCTTGATCCAAAGAGCGCGTTTTCCCTGAACAATATCGGGTACCTGTCAGAAATGGATGGCGACCTCGAGACCGCCGACTTTTTCTACGAAAAAGCGCGTAAGGCAGAGGATGCCGACGTGCGGGTTGGACTCGCTACTCGACGTTCGGCGGAAGGTATGAATCTTGTCGCAGTCGCGGCCGATAGCGACCAGAAAGTAGACAGCAAGATTGAAGGCGAAGACCAGGCGAGACGACAACATCCTCGTCCAGTCGAACTGAAGCACCGCGACAACACGCCCGTGGTGGAAACAGCGCCTGATGCGCCACAGACTCCAGTTGCCCCACAACCTCCGGCTTCCCAGCCAGCGACGCCGCAGCCTCCGCAATAACGCTTATGGGTTCTCATCACATATGACTACAAAAACAGCTTCTCCTTTCGGTTCGACCAAGTCGCTGACCATTCTTTCCCAGCTTCTGCTCGGTGGGAGCGACGCCTCCTTTTCGACGCTCGTAGAGCCGGACTTGGCCATTACAAGAATCAGCGAGGAAGAATTTAGTGATTTATTGGCGCTCGCGAACTCGAATCACGTTGTGATGCGCGGATTGGAGGTCTTTCTCCGGATCACTGAGGATGCCGGCGACTGGCGCAGGGCAGAGTGGGCAGCCGGTGCAATGGAGATCGAGCGTGCGCGCATCGAAAACGCGATTTCGTTCTTGCACAAGATCTGCTGCACGTTCGAATTGGAAGGATACGACATTGCCGTGATCAAATCGCTCGATCACTGGCCCGACCTCGGCAGCGATTTGGATCTTTACACGAATACGAACCCATCCGATGTCATCGACCTTATGAAGCGGTGTTTCGATGCGGAGGGCGCGTCGCGCAGCTGGGGAGATCGCCTGGCGAACAAATGGAATTTTGTCATCCCCGGCTTACCTGAAGCAGTCGAGATTCACATGGGTCGACTGGGTCAAACCGGAGAGCAAATCGTAATCGCCCATTCATTGGCAAGGCGTGCGCGGTCGATTCATGTCGGAAACCACCTGTTTCGCGTGCCCTCTGTCTCAGACCGGCTGATGATATCCACACTGCAACGCATGTACCGCCATTTCTATTTCAGGCTGTGCGATATTGTCGATAGCGCTCAGCTTTGTGTGACTGGCGCCGTGGATTACGCCGATTTGCGCTCTTCGGCGAAAGCGGCCGGCATATGGGAAGGCGTAGCCACTTACCTCGTGATTGTCTCGGATTACGTGGAACACTATCGAGGCGAAGCCATCGATCTGCCAGACTTCGTGAGAGCATCTGCACGATTCGGCGGCGACAAACTCCATTTCCGGCGCGATTTCTTGCGCGTCCCGATCATGCCAGAATCCGCCACACTCTATGCATCCCAGCTCGCAACCTTCTTCCTGAATCGAGAGTTAGAGAACACCGCCCGGCTCAGTTTGTTGCCCTGCCTGGCGACAGCTGCAGCGGTGGGCCAGAAGATTACCGGAAGCGATAAGGGAATCTGGTAGCCCGGCTGAAGTGCGTCTGCGAATCTCTCCCGGATGAGCCCAAAACATTAGTTCTTAGGCAAGACGCCAACATTCACTGGGTGAGGCTCTACTTGGATAGAACAACGATATTTTGTGGTTGGGTTATTTTGTGCGGCGAACCGGGAGCCTGGCTTATGCTGCTCGGTGTGACCGTATATACGAACAGTTTTCCCGACGGCTGGCTGATGGCATACAGGTGATTGTCATCGTCCCAGGAGACCTGATCGACCTGATCCTTGGTTAGCAAACCGGTATAGTGCGTGAGCGGCTTGCTTCCGTTGAAATGGAACACCTGCAATCCATTTAGTCCCGAAACCGCTAGAAGTTTGCCGGAAGGGGACATCGCAATATCCGTGATGACTGGAATTGCGGTCTTAGGCATATTGAAACGCGTGCTTTTGGTGGTGATGTTTCCCGAGCTATCGGCAGTATAGGTCGCAAGCTGCGGCGGAGGAGCCGACTGCGACGATTTGTATCCGTTCATGGGCGTGAGGGCCATTGCGAGGTGGTTCGCGGAATCGGCGGCCATCTGGATAGGACAGTAGAAATATCCTTTCGGCGCAGTCGGAACCGAGGGATTAATGTTCAACGCGCTGAGCGTTCCATCGCTATTTCGCTGGAAGCCGTAGATCTCCCAATACTCGCTGCATTCGGCGGCGTATCCGTATACGTTGTTTCCAATAAAGCTTAGCGGTTCGTAGTACTGCCACGTCGCAGTGCTAACCCCGATGAAACTCAACTCGCCTGTAGAAGCCTCAAGGCTGAAAAACTGCAGGGCATTGTCGTCACCACAGCAATAAAGGTCTGTGTCATACACGTTTGCGTCGGAGCGATCGAGGAACAGGTAACGGGGACCACCATAATTGCCCGGGTCGTTAAACTGCTGCCCGTTGATTGAGGCGACCTGCTTGATGGCGCCATCCGGCGCAATAGAAAACGAGTAAATGTAAACCGCGTCATTAAGAAAAAGATACTTTGCATTCACTGCCATGCTCGATACGTAGCCAGTGTGGAAAGGCGAACCTGAGATGGGGGCAAGCTTCCCATCAGGGGCTGCAGCAAAACCTTTCACGTTCTGGTTGCTGGAACTGGAAACGTAGACATAGGCAACTGGCGAGTCGTTGGTAACGGCCTGAAGAGTTGCGTCCGGTTGTGTGGAGGCGGCCTGAGCAAATGCTACTGTCGTGCACAGTGTGGCGACTAAGCAAACGACGAGTTTGGCGTAGCGCATATCTAATTTCACTCCGGTTGAAGTCGAATTAACGTAGTCGAACCCCCTGGATTTAGATTTCGCACCATTAGCGCACGGCCTCACCGGGATAGTACCCGCTTCGAGTGCGGACGGTTAGATTGCGATAGCCCGGCGCTTGCGCCGTGACCAGAATTCGCCGGTATCCGGCATTCTGCTTGGGATTGGTTGGCTTGTAACCGATGGTGTATTGACTGCGAATGTCGTGCGCCACGGTGCGAGTGATCCCGTCCACCTCATCGAGGCTTTGCGGAAAAAACGCAACTCCACCGGTGCTGTCGGCAAGGCTCTGCAGGGCGCCGGTTCCCGATTGCTGAAGCTCGTCGCTGAGCAAGCCGATGGCGTAAAGTGTTGGCCCGTTCTCTTGCTGCAATCGGCGTGTAGCCTCCTGCAAGGTCTCTTGACTCGCGTTGTCCCGGCCATCCGTAATCACCAGCAGGACTTTGCGGTCCACGCGGGTATTGTTTTTTAAATGAACCGCAGACGCAACGATGGCGTCATAGAGCGCTGTGCTGCCTTGCGCGGAGACTTTCTGGAGAGCCTGTTGAAGAAGGTTTATATCGGATGTGAAGTCCTGATCGAGATAGGAATCCTGACTGAAGTTGACCACGAAGATTTCGTCATCGGGATTGCCGGCTCGAATCAGGTTGAGCACAGCCTGATTCACTTTGTCGCGCTTCTCGCGCATGGAGCCGGAGTTGTCAATAACAATGCCCATCGCCACCGGAACGTCGTCGCGGTGAAACGAGGTAGTCGTCTGGCGCACGCCGTCCTCGAATACCGTAAATGCTGATCGGTCGAGATTAGTGACCAGGTGGCGCTGCTGATCTACGACGGTTGCGTGCAACCCAACTTCTTGCACTTCCTTTTTGAATACGAAGACAGTGTCTTGTCCATCGCCAGCCGCCTGGTCGCTCGGCTGCGCCTGGGGCATGCCCGTCGCACCGTTGTCCTGGGCTGCCGACGCACTACTGGGGGAAGACGCCGGTTGCGCCGCCCCTGCGGTGACAGGAGCAGGAGGAGTCGCCGAGGGAGTTTGCCCCTCGACGTTCATTGCGGTGAGAAGTAACCACACGCCCACAACTATCAGCGTGGCGCCCCATCGCCGGGGTGCGACAGGAGGCGCAAGAATGCGCGAGCCGTCATTCGCCTTAAGCCTCATAGGTGCCAATGTTCAGAGGCCAACCGAGCGGAAACGGTTGCTCCGAACCTTAGTGAACACTGCTGTTCCTAGGGCAACTTGTTCAAATAGCAAGCGCCGTTGGTGTCTTGATCTGGCGGAGTTGGAGGAGTCAGCCAAACCGGGTTGCTGAAATTAAAGAACTCCGTCATATCCATCTGGGCGGCGTCCCGCTTGGTAAGAGCCGGCAGGTTGAAACGAGTTTCAATGAACTTCAGAATTGCAGTAAGGTCTGCCACTGTGTGCGAGACGTAGTTTTTCTGCGTGTACGGCGAGACCACAATCAACGGCACGCGGTAACCGGTGAAAACGAAGTCGCAAGTAGGCCCGGTGCTTTTCGTGCAGATATCTCCGGGAAGCAAATCAACCGGCTTGATGCCATCCGGACTGACGGCTGGCTGCGGCGAGACGTGGTCGTACAGACCTCCTCCTTCGTCGTAGGTAAGGATGAAAGCAGAATCTGGCCAGGAAGAGCTCGTCATAAGTCCATTGATGAGGCTCGAGACGTAGTTGGCTCCTCTTTGAATATCATTTGGCTCTGAGTCAGAAACCGACGGATGCTCATCGTAACCGGCGTCGGTTGCAGGCTCAATCTGAGCGACTTGCGGCAGAGTCCCGTTTGCCAAGTCGGTGAAATACTGAGAGATCGGGGCGATGTTGTTGGGATACTGGGTTGGAATCGTCTGCCCCCATTGGAAAAACTGCACATAGCTCAACCCCAGCAGACACGCCGGATCGTACGGTGGGCCGGAGCAACTGCTGTTGGTTGGGTCCACGTAAATCTTCCAACTGATGCCGGCGGCTTGCAGTTCCTGAAAGATCGTCGTTGCAGTCAGCAGTTTCTTGTCATTATTGTCGGTGCCGACCGGATACGCGTATCCCTGCGAAGTGCCTGCGATCAGATACTCGCGATTCGGATGCGTGCGCGTAATTGCCGGATTAAACCATCGATCCGACGTGGCAAAGTTTGATGCCATGAAATAGTAGTAGTTGAGATCGCCGCCATCGTAATAACCGATCGCCCGGATGCCGTCAGCGTCGTAAAATTTGTCCGCCCGAGCGTCGTGCCCCGCAGTCCAGACGAAGCCATCCAAATTGGCGGGCGCCTGGCCTTCCTGGTCGTAGTAGTTCCAATCCACGTGACCCTCATTCCACGAAGGGCTCGGGTTCTCGATGCACTGTGTGATCAGGTGATACGAAGTAACCAGGTTGCTCGGGTCAAACGTGCAGTCTTCCGGCGGAGGCGAGTTGGGATCGCAACCCGGAATGGCTGGGGGTGGCCCATACAGTGGGGGTGGACCTGACGCCGGGTTGAATTGGGGCAGGCCATCGAACGATTGGTCTGGGTAGCCATTCTGAGCCCAATATTCTCGCAGCTCGCCAAAATAATGATCAAAAGAGCGATTCTCCTGCGCCAGAAAAACGATGTGGTTGAGAACGCTGATCCCCTGAGAAAGGTTGAAGGTTGCGGTGACCTGCTCGCTCGCCGTGAGCGTCAAAACGCAAGTCGCACTTGTGCCGCTGCATCCGCTGCCTGACCAACCCGCAAAAGCCGAGCCAGTTCCAGGAGTTTCTGTCAGCGTAACCTGAGTTCCGGCGTTAAAGCTCGCACTGCATGTTGTCGGGCAACTGATTCCCGAAGGACTGCTCGACACGGTGCCAGTACCGGTTCCGGACAGGCTGACGGTTAAAACCGGCTCTGACTGCATCACGGTAAACGTTGCGGTCACCTGCTGGCTCGCACTGAGCGTGACGGTGCAAGTGGAAGCAGTGCCGGTACACGCTCCTGACCAGCCGGTGAAAGATGAATTCGTAGCGGGAGTCTCGGTGAGAGTCACCTGAGTGCCGGTATTAAAGCTCGCGCTGCACGTGGTTGGGCAACTGATTCCAAGCGGACTGCTTGATACTGTGCCCGCGCCAGTTCCTGTCAGGCTCACACTTAACGCAGCCTGTCTAGTATTAAATGTCGCGGTAACTTGCTCGCTTGCGCTGAGCGTCACGGTGCAGGTGGTGCTGCTGCCACTGCAACCGCCTCCGGACCAACCGGCGAAAGATGAGTTCGTCGCGGGAGTCTCGGTGAGAGTCACCGGAGTGCCGACGCTAAAGCTTGCGCTGCATGTCGGGTTACAACTAATTCCGGCGGGATTGCTGGTGACCGTCCCCGTGCCGGTTCCCGCAAAACGGACGTTTAACATCGGCGGAGCCTGGGCGTTATCAAAGGTTGCAGTCACCTGCTTGCTCGCACTGAGCGCGACCGTGCAAGCGGCGTCGGTTCCGCTGCACCCTCCTGCCCATCCCACGAACGACGAGCCTCCTGCCGCTGTCGCCGTGAGAGTTACCACGGTCCCAGGATCAAAGCTAGCGCTGCACGTCTGCCCGCAATTGATACCAGCGGGATTGCTGCTGACGCTGCCAGTGCCCGTGCCGCTCAGGGTCACAGCCAGCACCGGCAAATCGCTGAAGGTAGCAGTAACGGAAGTGTTCTTGGCCAAAGTTATGTTGCAAACGCCGACACCGCTGCACGCTCCCGACCACCCCGAAAAGAAAGAGTTGGCCGCCGGAGATGCTGTGAGCGCGACCTGCGTCCCGCTAGCAAAGCTGGCGCTGCATGAAGGACCGCAATTGATGCCTGCAGGAGTGCTGCTAATGGTTCCGCTGCCACCGCCGGTGGCCTGAACGCTCAGTTGAAAGGAGCCACTGGCAGAACTGGGATTGCCTCCCAATCCCCCGCAACCTGAAACAACGAGGCACATCAAACTCAGACTGCAAACAACGAGGTACCGCATTTTCGACATGGACCGGGACATAAGCTGGCGCGCTCTTCCCCTTCTACTAGCGGCTTTTCGATGGTGATAGCTGAGCGCGAGTTGCCCTGTCTGGCGCGGCGGGTCGATGAAAGGCCCCCCAAGTAATCGCTGAACGAATGGCTGGGCGAAGGCAACGGCAGAGGAGCCGGAGCCGTCTTATAGCCCCACTTGATATGGCGCACGAATCTAGCCCGCTAAAGGCACCGCCGACACAACCCAACTCCCCTTCGCACCAATGGACGGCTGCGACGCAAGTCACCAGCGTCCGACTCGGCGAGGGCCAACGCGCCACTGCCAATATGGACGAAGAAGAGGAAATTCTGCATGCGTCGATAAAGGCCGGTTCGGTGGCCCAAATCGTGGTGGCTGTGATTGCGGTGGTTGGGCTGATTTACGTTTTGAAGATCGTACTGGTTACCATTTTATCCGCGATGCTTTTGGCGTTTGCGGTGGAACCGCTGGTGAAGCAGCTACACCGAGGCCACGTTCCCCGAGCGCTGGGAGCCCTGCTGACGGTATTGTTGATGGTGGCATTGGCTATCGGTATGATTCACTTTTTCTATAGCCGAGCCGTAGACTTCGCCACCGAGTTGCCAAAATACTCGGGCAAAATCCATTCCGCAATCGCGGGTTTTAGGGCACAAACCGAAAAAATTGAAGAAAGCGCAGGATCGGTAATTGCTTCGCCGAGACTGGACAAACACCCAATCGCGGTTGAGATCCACGAATCGCCCGGTTTGTCCCGCATAATTTCGGCCGGAAGCGGAACGCTTGGCGACGTTTTGCTGGCCATTAGCTTTGTTCCATTTCTCGTCTACTTCATGCTGACGTGGAAGGACCACGCGCACGCCAATACCGTACGTCTCTTCCCCAAAGAACATCGATTGGCAGCTCACCGCACGGTGGCGAGAATATCAGAGATGATTCGGAGATTCATCGCCGGCAGTTTTGCACTGGGCCTGGCGAATGCGGTGATCAGCAGCATCGTATTTTGGCGGTTGGGCATTCCGTATTTTTACTTCTTGGGCGCAATCAGCGGTTTCCTCAGCTTGATCCCATACCTGGGCGTTGTCCTCGCTCTTCTGCCACCCTTAGCGGCGGGCATCGGAATTTTGGATAAAACCGGCGTTCTCACTATTTTTCTTACTGTAGTTGGATTGCATATTGTCGCCACCAACGTTGTTTTCCCGAAAATAGTGGGTAAGCGATTGCAACTGAATCCGCTGGCCGTCACGCTGGCTCTGCTGTTTTGGGCCTGGGTTTGGGGAGCGATGGGGCTGATTTTGGCGGTTCCGCTGGTGGCGATGACGAAAATTATCTGTGATTACATTGATTCGCTGCGTGGGTTTGGAGCCTGGCTAGGCGATTGAGTTCGCTTGGTTATTCCGACAAGATCGCTTATCCGCGTTCCGTGATGCAGATCGAAGATTTGAGAAGCGCGGCATTAGCTTTTCCGTTGCTGAGCTAAGGTTTTCGCTGGATTGTGTCGCTAGTATCAGAAGCTTAAACTCGCTCCGGGAGAGTAATGCCAGATCAACAGCAAGATTCGCCTGCTAAACGCGAGCCGCGAAAACGTTGGCGTTGGATCTTCGGAACTGCTCTGCTCTTAGCGGCAATCTTCGGTGCGCTGGGAGCGATTCTCGTCTCTCATGCCGAGCCGATTCTGCGGGAGCGCGTAATTGAGACGCTGTCCGCACGATTCCACACCAAGGTTCAGCTCGACGGATTCCATGTCTCGCTGGTGCGCGGCCTCCAAGTTTCGGGCGAAGGTCTCAGACTTTTCGGCGTCACTGACCCGAATATTCACGAGCCTGGAATTCAGCCGATTATCAGCGTGGCCGAATTCCGGTTTCGAACAGGCTTGATGGGTCTTTTTCGTTCTCCCATGCATGTCGACACCGTGTATGTGAAAGGACTGTCGTTGAATTTGCCGCCCAGGGGACAGCGCGATCAAATGAAAAATATGGAACCGCGGGGCGGGAGGATAAAGATCACTGTCGACAAGTTCGTATGTGATGGGGCAGCGTTGGTCATCAACACTTCGAAGCCGGGCAAGCTTCCGCTCGAGTTTGACATCCAAAGCTTGAGAATGACAAGCATCGGACCCGGCGAGCCCTTGCACTTTGATGCCAAACTGATTAATCCAAAGCCAGTGGGAAATATCATATCGAGTGGATTGTTTGGGCCATGGCAGGCAGACAGCCCCCGCGACACTCCCGTGCGCGGCACCTATTCATTCCGCAACGCAGATTTGAGCACGATCAAAGGTATTGGCGGGATTCTGTCGTCCACGGGACAGTACGCTGGCAGCCTAGACAACATCGTCGTGAACGGCACCACGGATACTCCCGACTTTCGCATTGCGATCAGTGGACGACCGGTCCCGCTGCATACCGACTTTCAGGCGATTGTGGACGGAACTAACGGAGACACTTATCTGCAACCGGTCAAAGCGAAAATCCTGGATACCTGGCTGGTGGCGAGCGGTTCGGTGGTGCGGATGAGAGAACCGAATGGGCATCGCGTGGAGCTCGATGTCACGATTGCCAAAGGACGAATCGACGACCTGCTGAAATTAGCGGTACGAACCGAACCACCAGTAATGACCGGCGTAGTGCGAATGCAGACGAACTTTGACCTTCCCCCGGGAGATCCCGTGATTTCCGATCGCCTGAAGCTGGCGGGCCGCTTCCACGTGGAGCAGGCACACTTCAGCAACGAAAAAGTACAGAATAAAATCGACACGCTTAGCATGCGCAGCCAGGGAAAACCAAAGCTTGCCAAAGAAAATATGAGCGAGGTCGTGAGTTCCGACTTGAGCGGCGTATTTAATCTGGAGAATGGTGTCATTTACTTTTCCGAGCTGCAGTTCGAGATTCCGGGGACCCGGGTTAATCTAACCGGGAAATACAGTCTGGACGGAAACCAATTCGACTTCCATGGCAAGGCGCGCTTGGACGCAAAACTCTCGCATATGGTGACGGGGTGGAAGTCAATTCTCCTCAAACCAGCAGATCCTTTCTTCAGTAAGGACGGGGCTGGAACTGAGCTTCCGGTCAAGGTTACCGGTACGAAGTCAGAACCCCACTTCGGTTCGGATTTTGGCCACAAAGACCGTCAAGCAGACTGACTCCCCTGATTCATGCAAACAGGCATCTCCTCCAACCTCTCTCACCGCTCGCAGCGGTGACAATCGAATCCAGTGGCCGACAACTCGGCTCCGACGCAGCGCATCACACACCGTCCCGGTCGCACTTGGATCGTGGGTGAAGATCCGATGTGAAGCGAATCTGTCGATTATGCGATTGTTAGTTGTAGTTCTATTCGTAGTTGTGACTGGGGCGTGGGCGCAGCTTGCGGTGCAAGGCCCCCAATCCATCTACGACGGGCAAACCGTAAGCGCAATCGATCTCATCGGAAATCCTCATCGCGACTTGGAATACTTTCGTCCATTGGTCGTGCAGAAAGTTGGCGAGCCATACTCCCAAGCCAACGTTGAAGCCAGCATCAAGGCGCTGGAACGTACCGGGCAATTTCCCAAGATTCAGTTGCAGGTCGTCCCCGACCCTTCTGGCTTGCGTTTGAACTTTCTGCTGGAACCCGCTTATTACCTTGGCATGGTTGACTTCCCCGAAGCGGCAAAGCTTTTCTCCTATACGCGCCTTCTGCAGGTCGCCGACCTGCCCGATGAAGATCCCTACGATCAGGCTCGAGTTGCGATTGCGGAACAAGCTCTGCAAAACTTTCTTCGACACAATGGATACTTTCAGGCTCTTGTCCAAAACAATATCGACATCGACGACGCTCACCAACTGGCCAATCTCACTTTTTCTGCCAAGCTAGGGAAGCAGGCGCGTGTAGCGGATGTAACCATTCAGGGCACGGAACCAGCTGAAAACGTGCGCCTGCTGCATTCGCTCCGCTCGCTGCGGACGCGCTTTACTGGCGGACTTCTCAAGCCCGGGAAGCCTTACAGCCGGGAACGGATCACCGCAGCCCTGGCCGCGATTCGAAGGACTCTTGCGCAACAGCACCGTCTGGCCAGCCATGTTGAAGAGATTCCGCCGCAGTACCACGCTGAGACTAATCGGGTGGATGTGTCGTTCAAAGTGGATCTGGGACCGGTGGTCACTGTGCGCGCGACTGGAGCACGCCCCTCCGCGCTTCCATTCATGTCGGGACGGGAGATGAAGAAATTGATCCCCATCTACTCAGAAGGAGCCATCGATCACGATCTGGTTGAGGAAGGTCAGCAAAATCTTACCGACTACTTCCAGAAAAAAGGTTATTTCAAGGTCCAGGTCACGACTACCTTTCAGCAACATCCTGACCGAATTCTTCTGGTCTATGAAATCGACAAAGGGAGCAAGTACAGAGTCGAGCGGATCGAGTTTCAGGGGAATCATGCCATCTCAGAAAAAGACCTGCTCGCGGCGGTCGTGGTAAAGAAATCGCATCTCTGGTGGCACGGCAGTCTGAGTCAGAAACTCTTGCACCAGAGCGCCACCAACCTGGAGGCCCTTTATCGTGACCGAGGATATGAGGAGGCGAAGGTCAGTTCCCAATCTCTCGATCACGAATCCAAGATCGACGCGGTTTTCAAAATTGAAGAAGGCGCTCAAACTCTGGTAAGCAACGTAGAAGTCACGGGCAATGACAACATTCCTGCTGGACAGCTTGCTCCTGCGGGTTTCCAGCTGCGATCCGGCGCGGGGTTTTCTCCACGACAACTTGCTGACGATCGGAATCGTATTTCCGCTACGTATCTAAATCGCGGCTACCTCAATGTTGAGGTTAAGGCCACAGTGAAGCGTAACCCGAGCGACCCTCATCGCGTGGACGTGACTTACGCCATCGACGAACATCAGATGGTCCGCGTGGGCGACGTGATTTATCTGGGGCAGAGACGAACTCGGCTCTCCCTGATTCGCAAAACTGCCAAGGTTACGACCGAGGCCCCCATGAGTAGAGGAGAGTTGTTGGAAGCGGAGAGTCGTCTGTATGACCTGAACATTTTCGACTGGTCAAGCGTTGGACCGAGAAAGCCGATCACCGATCAAACCGAGGAATCAGCGCTGGTTAAAGTGCACGAGGCGAAGCGGAATGAAGTCACCTACGGATTCGGCTTCGAGGTTTCCCATCGCGGAGGAAACATCCCCACGGGGACGGTCGCCGTGCCTGGCGGTCCGCCGGTCGAGCTGAACGGATACCAGATCGCTCCGAGCCAAGCCACTTTTGCCAGTCCGCGCGGATCCGTGGAAATCGAGCGTCACAACATGCGAGGGTTAGCGGAAACTGCGAGCGCTTCGATCCTGGTCTCACGCCTTGACCAGCGCGCCCTTTCGACCTATGCACAACCTCACTTTGTCGGCTCGCAATGGAGCTCCCTCACGAGTCTGTCCGCCGAGCGCACCACCGAGAATCCATTGTTTGGCGCCACCTTGGGCGACGCTTCGTTTCAGCTCGAACGTCTTCTCAGCCGAAAAAACAATACGCGCTTCCAGATTCGGTATGACTTCAACAAAACAGTGCTGTCGCACTTGCTCGTGCCGGAACTGGTTCTGCCGCAAGACCGCAATGTCCACCTGTCAACGGTTTCCGGCACACTACTGCGCGACACCCGAGATAAGCCTCTTGACGCGCACCGAGGCAGTCTTAGCGTGCTTACTCTCGGCATTACGCCCACATCGCTCGGCTCCAGTGCAAATTTCGGCAGGCTTCTCAGCCAGTACGCGTTTTATAAGCCATTTCGTTCCGTTGTCTTTGCCAACAGCGTTCGGTTGGGATTCGTGAAGTCGTTTGCGGGAAGCTTTGTTCCCACCAGTGAGCTGTTTTTTTCCGGCGGCGGTACTTCCCTACGCGGCTTCCCTATCGACGAGGCCGGACCGCAGCGTCTTGTTCCCTTCTGCAATGTGCTCACGGGGCTAACCGGATGCGTGAACGTGACTGTGCCAGTCGGCGGCCGGCAACTGTTTATTTTGAACTCGGAGGTGCGGTTCCCGCTGGGCATTATGAAGGCTCTCGGCGGGGTCCTCTTCTACGACGGCGGCAACGTCTACAGCGCGGTCAACTTCAACAACTTCGTCAACAACTACACCAACACCGTTGGAGTTGGCCTGCGTTATGCGACGCCGATCGGGCCAATCCGCGTAGACATCGGTCGAAATCTCAATCCAGTCCCAGGCCTAACTCCAACTCAGTACTACATCACTCTAGGCCAAGCTTTTTAAGGAACAATCATGAAGTGGAATAAAATAATCGGCTGGACGGTTGTGGTCTTCGCTATTTCCCTCACGATTGCCGTCCTCGGTGGATATTTTTACATCAAGAGCAGCGCATTCCGCCAGTTGGCAATCCGTAAGATCATTGAGCAGGCCGACGAAGCCACAGGAGGCCGGACTCAGATTCGCGCCCTTGACTTTGATCTCTCGACACTCACTGCCCATCTCTACGGTGTAGTTGTGCGCGGCAATGAGCCTTCTGATGCTTCGCCTCTTTTTCAGGTCGACAAACTGACGGTCGGACTGAACATCCGGTCAGTGCTCCATCGCAAGATTGACCTCAGTGAGCTTCTGATCGACCATCCCGTGGTGAATTTGCTGAGGAACCGCGAAGGCAAGAGCAATATTCCTGAGGCGCCGCTAAGTCAGTCCAGCGGCCACGCCAATATCTTCGACCTTGCGATCGGTCACATTGCTCTCACTAACGGCGAGGTCAATTACGATGACCACAAGACGCCAATTGAAGCGGACCTGCGCGATCTGAAAACAGATATCACGTTCGATGCGTCCGCGATTTGCTACCGTGGTTCAGTCGCCTACGACAACGGCAACATTTGCTATGGCAAGTACACGCCCCTGACTCACAGCCTCAACGCGAAATTCAGCGCTACTCCATCACGTTTGTCGGTTGAATCCGCCACGCTGAAAGTTGCCTCATCGACTGTCGCGTTGCATGCAGACGTTACCAACTACAGCGATCCCATTGTCTCGGGGGATTATGACATTCGACTCCACGCGCAGGACTTGGCTGCCATATCGTCGACGGCCAAGGCAGCGGGTGATGTTGTGCTGACGGGCAAACTCCACTACCAGGCCGGAAGTAACCAGGCTTTGCTCCGAAGTATTACGCTGCAAGGACAAATTCGGAGTGACAGTCTATCAGCAGTTGCGGCCAGCGGTCGCATCGATCTTCGGCACCTGCAAGGCAGATATCAGCTTGCAAACGGCTCTTTGCGTGCCGACGAGCTTACTGCGGAGTTGCTTGGCGGGCGAGTTGATGCCGATGTTACTCTGCGGAATTTTGACACAACGCCGACTTCACAAGTAAAGATCGCTTTGCACGGCCTCTCACTTCAGGCCGTGCAACGGGCTGTCCGCGGCTCCGAGTTGAACGGAATTACAATCTCGAGCACTCTTGAAGGTGTAGCCAATGCCTTCTGGACGGGCAGCGTGAGCAATATTCATGCTCGCACCGACCTCACCGTGCGCGCTGACAAGCGTGCTTCTATTCGCGCCACGACGAGCATTCCTGTCGACGGCACCCTTCATGCAACTTATGACGGTCCACAGAATGTCTTGACCTTCCATCAAACAACTCTCCGCATTTCTTCCACTACCCTGACCGCCGACGGACCAGTCAGCGAGCACTCCAATTTGCAGATCCAAGTCACGGCCGGCGATCTGCATCAATTGGTTGCGCTGGTTTCATCGTTCCGTTCCACAGCGACGGCTATACCCCTTGTCTCTGGCTCTGGAACGCTGAACGCCGCTGTGCAAGGCTCCGTGCAGCAGCCCCGAATATCAGGCCAGCTCGGCGCGCAGAATCTTCGCGTCCAGGGCAGCGAGTGGAAGAGTGTCGAGCTCTTCCTTCAGGCGGATCCATCCAAGATAGTTGTGTCGAAGGGCACATTGATAAGTGCTCAACGCGGTGAAGCTTCCTTCGCGACAACCATCGGCCTGCGCAATTGGTTTTATTTTCCTTCCAATCCTATTCAGGCGAATCTCTCGCTCCGGCAGATGTCGGTGGCCGATCTTGAACATTTAGCGGGTGTTCGATATCCGGTTAGCGGAACATTGTCGGCGAATGTCTCCATAAAAGGATCACAACTCGACCCAAAAGGATCAGGTTCGATCGAGATTGTGAATGCCCGCGCTTACACTGAACCCATTCAGATCTTGTCCCTAAAGTTTCATGCCGACAATGGCTTCGTCGTTGCCATGCTGAACGTCGCCACCAGCGCTGGCGCCGCCAATGCCAATGTGACGTACATACCCAAGTCCAAGGGCTACAAGATTCGTTTCGACGCTCCTTCCATCATTCTGCAGAAGCTCCGTGCAGTGCAGACGAGAAACATGGGTGTGAACGGTACCCTAAGCGTCTCCGCAAACGGCGAGGGCACTCTCGATGACCCTCAACTCGACGTTGCCCTCCAATTGCCCACGCTCGAAGTGCAACAGAAGTCGATTGCCGAGGTTAAGGCTGAGGTCCACGTAGCGAATAAGCAAGCCGACCTTACTCTTGACTCTCAGGTCGCCCAAGCTTCGATCCGGGCGCGCGCCCACGTCAATCTCACTGGCGATTATGAAACTGACGCTTCCATTGACACCTCAGCTATTCCGCTCGAAAGGTTGCTGGCAACTTACGTCAGCGGCATACCCCAAGGCCTCCAAGGCCAAACTGAGTTTCACGCCACGGTAAAGGGTCCGCTGAAAGACAGAAACAAACTCGAGGCCCATCTCTTTATCCCAACGCTAAAGGTCAGCTACCAGTCGCTGCAGCTTGGAGCGGCCGGTCCGATTCGCGCGGATTATTCTCATTCGGTGGTCACACTACAACCCGCTGAGATTCGCGGCACCGATACCTCACTGCGCATTCAGGGCA
Organism: Terriglobales bacterium; assembly: GCA_035601995.1. GTDB lineage: Bacteria > Acidobacteriota > Terriglobia > Terriglobales > Acidobacteriaceae > JABDBE01. Next base: position 60,397 of record DATNNE010000095.1, on the reverse strand, counting down.
GCATCCCTCTTTCCGGCATAGCCACCCCAAGTCTCACGGCGCAAGGGTCGATCGACATGGGCATCATTCGCATCGTCGCTCCCGAAGTCAAAAGTTCCGGAACCATCGCTCTGGATGTTCGCGCCTCGGGATCCGCCGCAAAGCCCACCATCCAAGGGCAAGTCCGTCTTCAGAATGTGGCGCTGTCGACTGCAGACGCTCCACTCACTGTTGATAAGCTGAACGGCACTCTCGATGTCAGCAATGAGCGCGTGCAAATCTCCAAAATGTCAGGAGAAGTTGGAGGTGGTCAGATTTCGGTCGGAGGATCGATCACCTACCGCCCCAGCCTGCAATTTGACATTGCGCTTCAGGGAAATTCGGTTCGCTTAAGATATCCCGATGGTCTAAGAAGCTTGCTGGACGCCAATCTCACCTGGATGGGCACACAACAGTCCTCAACTTTGACCGGACGCGTCCTGATCAATGCGCTTTCCTTCACGCCAGATTTCGATCTGACCACCTTCAGCAACCAGTTCGGCGGGAATGCGGTCGCGCCCGCCCAGCCAGGTTTGGCCGACACGGTCCGCTTACAAATCGCGCTACAGTCGAAGGACAACCTGAGCGCGAACAGCTCGCAGGTGAGCCTGGAGGGAAGCGCCAATCTTCGCGTGTCGGGCACCGCCGCCAATCCAGTTATTACGGGCAGAACCGATCTTACCGCGGGAGAACTGTTCTACCGCAATATCCGTTATCTACTACAGCGAGGCATTATCAGCTTTGACGATCCGAATGAGACCAGTCCGGTGCTGAACGTCTCGGTAACTACTACTGTCGAGCAGTACAACTTGACGCTGAATCTTCGCGGCCCATTCGACAGGCTGACAACTTCCTACACTTCCGATCCGCCGCTAGCTACGGCGGACGTCATTAACCTGATTGCATTTGGCCACACTACCGCGGAATCCGCCGCAGCCAGCCAAAGCACTGATTCGTTACTCGCTTCTCAGGCGATTAGCCAAGTTGGGGGCGGCGTGCAGAAGCTGGCAGGACTTTCCAGCCTTGAAATCGATCCACTTCAAAGTGGCAACAGCCAGAACCCTTCGACTCGTGTCGGCATCCAGCAGCGTGTTAGTAAGAATTTCCTTTTCACCTTCTCGACAGATGTTTCCCAGCCGGGGCAGGAAATAGTTCAGGGCGACTATCAGATCAATAAGCGCTGGTCGGTCAGCGTCGAACGCGACCAAGTAGGAGGCGTCTCCGTAGACGGACGTTTCCACACCAAGTTCTGAGCACGCGAAGCAACGCGCGCCCTTAAGCCGCGCGACTGTGAGTGTCCTCCGCGCCCGATCGCTCTTTCGCGGACAATCTGCCCTGAACGCTTTGCTTAGCCAGTTCAGAATTAAGTTCAGCCCCCACCAGCAAGGCGAACGAATTCCAGTAGCACCAGGTCATGAATGCGATGAATCCTGCCAGTGTTCCATACGTCCGGCTGAGGTTGGCGACGTGACGAAAATAGAACCCTAACAAATACGAAAGGCCGATCCAGCAAGTCACCGCGAGGATGGCTCCGGGCAACGTTGCCCGAAAGGGTTGCTTAACATTGGGAGCGAGAAAATACAGTAGTTCTACCGCCCCTAACATAAAGACGATGGCGACTGTCCAATGGAACACAGGCCAGAGCGATACGAGATGATGCGAGAGGTAGATTCTGTGCGCCAGCCATTCACCAAACCGCGGCCCAACGATCAGCACCGCCAGCGCGAACAAAACCAGACCTGCAGTAATTGCCCCCAGAGCGATCGCCCGAAGCCGCGTCTTCCAGAAGGGACGGTTGTTTTCGACGTCGTAGGCAATGTCGAGCGCTTCAATAGTCGCGTCGAAGGCGGCCGACGTCACCCAAATCACCCCAAGCATACCGAAGGACAGCCACGCTTTGTGATTCGTGGCCAGCACGTCCAACAACACTGACCGCACCACCTGCATGGTGTTGGCTGGCAACAGTCGCGCCATCACAGCCAACACACGTCCAAACATATCTGGGGACGGAATTGAACCCATCACCGCGGAAAGGAAAATCAGCCCTGGGAATATGGCCAGAACGAAGTAGTACGAGAGTGCCGCGGCCTGCTGCAGCATGTGATGCTGGACCACATCGTTATAAGCAGCCATCAGAGCTTGCTTCAGACCGGCACGCGTCACGCTGGCTTAGATGCTGGTCTTATCGCGCGCGGCTAACAACGCTTTGCCTTTGGTAATCATCCAAGGTGAGATCGTAAACGGAAGAAGAACATGAGCCGCCATCGCAAACCCAATCGAAAGATTCGCTATGCCGTCGTGGGACTGGGGCACCTTGCACAAGTCGCAGTTCTCCCTGCATTTCGGAAAGCGCACAACTCTGAGTTGATCGCGATTGTTTCCGGCGACGCGGAGAAACGTCGCAAAGTAGGCGAGAAGTACGGCCTCGAACAGGTTTTCTCCTACGAGGATTATGAGAAGGCTCTCTTCTGCGTCGATGCAGTGTACATCGTCCTGCCCAATCATCTGCATCGGGAATACGCAGTGCGCGCCGCGAACGCTGGGGTGCACGTGCTCTGCGAAAAACCTATGGCGGTGACCGAGCGAGATTGCGAAGCCATGATCCAGGCCTCAAACCAAAACGGCGCGAAGCTGATGATTGCTTACCGCCTGCACTTCGAAAAAGGCAACCTCGAAGCCATACGCTTGACGAAAAGCGGAAAGTTGGGGGACGCTCGAATCTTCGATTCGGAATTTGCCCAGCAAGTGGTTGCAGACAACATTCGCGTGACCGAACCGGTCGAGAAGGGAGGCGGGCCGCTCTACGACATGGGCGTGTACTGTATTAACGCAGCACGCTACCTTTTCCAGGCTGAGCCGACCGCGGTTTTCGCCTCCAGGGCGAATAGCGGAGACTCGCGATTCCGGAAAGTCGACGAAATGACATCGGTGGTCCTGCGTTTTCCCGAGGAGCGGTTGGCTACATTCACTTGCAGTTTCGGCGCGGCTGATATCAGCCGTTATACATTGATTGGGACGAAGGGCTTGCTCACAGCCGATCCGGCATATGACTACACGATGGCAATCAGACATCAGCTAAGAGTCGGAAGTAGGACGACCACCAGAAAGTTCCCCAAACGCGACCAGTTCGCCGCTGAGTTGATCTATTTCTCCGACTGCATCCTCAAGGGCAGAGAGCCGGAACCCTCGGGCCTCGAAGGCCTTGCGGACGTACGAATCGTGCGCGCAGCTTATGAATCAGCCCGCACTGGAAGAGTGATTGAGCTTCAAGAATTGCCTCCGAAGAAAAGGCCGACACCGCAACAGGAAATTCATCGGGCGCCGCACGGCAAACCGAAAACTGTGAATGTTCAATTGCCGTCAGGAGAGTAGGATGATTAAATTCACGTCGAGCTGGCGATCGTGTATTCCTTAGCCGTTGAAACAAACCGTCATGTCGAAGATGCCCGATGTCATCGTGGTCGGCGCAGGTGCGGCGGGACTGGCCGCTGCCGCTGATCTGGCGCGTGCCGGTCTTTCCGTCACCATTCTCGAGGCGCGTGACCGCATCGGCGGGCGCATGTTCACGCTTCGGGATCCAGTCTACCAAGCTCCAATCGAAATGGGAGCCGAGTTTATCCATGGGCTGCCCCCGGAGATCTGGACGCCTCTGCAAGCTAATGGGGTCAGCATCACCGAAGTGACTGGTGAACCGTGGTGCTTCCGCAAAGGCCAGCTGTCCAGTTGTGATTTTTTTTCTCAAGTCGACGACATTCTCAAAAAGATGGATGACCATTCCTCGGATGAATCGTTCTTGAGCTTCTTGAGACGGTGCTGCGAGGAGTCAGGAAGTAACCCCAAACAACGGGAGGCCAAAGAGCGGGCCCTGGCCTATGTTACTGGCTTCAACGCGGCCGATCCCGATCGAGTCGGCGTTCATTGGCTCGTGCAAGGGATGCGCGCGGAGGAGAAGATCGAAGGGGATCGCGCCTTCCGCTCGGAACACGGATACGCGGATTTGGTCGAGATTTTTCGACGGGCACTGACCGCAGCCAACGTCGACATACAAACCGAAACTGTGGTCAACTCGGTCGAGTGGACGCAACGCGATGTGGAGATCAGGGCCCATGGGGTCAGTGGCTCGCAGAAGTTCTCGACTGGCCGCGTGCTGGTGACACTGCCGTTGGGTGTCTTGCGAGCTCCGGCAGAAGATGACGGCGCCGTACGGTTCACTCCGGAATTGCCTCGCAAGAAATTGGAAGCGTTCAAGAAGCTAGAGATGGGCAAAGTCATCCGCGTGACTCTTCGCTTTCATCATCGCTTCTGGGACACAATTTCCGCACCGAGCAATGAAGGCGATACTCTTTCCGAAATGAGCTTTCTGTTTTCTGACGATGACTGGCTTCCCACTTGGTGGACGACCATGCCCGGGAAATTGCCGATTATCACGGGCTGGGCGCCCTTCCGCTGCGCCGAGCGATTATCCGGCAGGAGTCGCTCCTTTGTTATTGATCGATGTTTGCAAACGCTTCGCCGCTTGCTCAACGTCAGTCTTGAAGAACTCACGCACCTGCTCGATGATGCTTACTTTCACGATTGGCAGAACGATCCATTTTCTCGCGGGGCTTACAGTTACGCCGGCGTAGGCGCCGATGGTGCGCAGCAGGCTTTGGCGAGCCCGGTCGAAAATACTCTTTTTTTTGCCGGCGAAGCCACCGATATAACTGGACACAATGGAACCGTACATGGCGCGATTGCTAGTGGGCGTCGTGCGGCCGAGGAGATCCTCCGTGATTTTCGCTGAGAGACTGGTGTTGCAAACTCGGATGAGCATGGGACGAGGAACTCAAGATAAATGACTCCTCAACCGCAGCCCATCGTCTGGCCCGGCCGCCCCTATCCTTTAGGATCCACATGGGACGGCGAGGGCGTAAACTTCGCGCTCTACTCGGAGCACGCGGAGAAAGTAGAACTTTGCCTGTTCGACATAACCGGCAAACGTGAGATCCTCCGGGTGCCGCTTCCAGAGCAAACGGATATGGTGTGGCACGGTTACCTGCCAGAGGTCCGTCCCGGCCAATTGTATGGGTATCGCGTGTTTGGTCCATACGCGCCGCAGCAAGGTCATCGTTTCAATCATCACAAACTTTTGCTTGATCCGTATGGGAAACAAATTCAGGGAGCGATCCGTTGGAGTGACTCTCACTTCGGGTACCGGGTTGGACACAAGCAAGAGGATCTGTCTTTCGATCGGCGCGACGATGCTGCCGGAATGCCGAAGAACCGAGTAATCGACTCCGCTTTCACCTGGGGAGCGGATGCCCCACCCCGGATCCCTTGGCACGAGACCCTGATCTACGAGCTCCACGTAAAGGGATTCACGATGTGCCACCCTGATGTTCCCGCCCAGTTGCGCGGGACCTATGCAGGTTTGGCCACAGCTCCCGTCATCGAATATCTCACGCGCCTAGGAGTAACTTCGGTCGAACTCATGCCCGTCCATGCTTTCGTAGATGACCGCCAACTTGTGGAGCGCGGTCTGCGGAACTATTGGGGCTATAACTCCATTGGATTTCTTGCGCTCGAGCCAAGGTATATGGCAACTCACTCCATCCGCGAATTCAAGACTATGGTGAAGACCCTGCATTCAGCAGGTCTGGAAGTGATTCTCGATGTCGTCTACAACCACACCGCCGAGGGCAATCACCTTGGACCAACACTCTCGCTAAAGGGCATCGACAACAGCGCGTACTACCGCCTTGTGCCCGACAATCCGCGGTACTACACAGATTACACGGGCACCGGAAACACGTTGAACATGCGGCATCCGCGGGTACTGCAGCTGATCATGGATAGCTTGCGCTACTGGGTTCTCGATATGCATGTGGACGGCTTCCGCTTCGACCTCGCCGCCACTCTCGCCCGCGAACTTCACGAAGTTGATCGCCTGGGCGCATTCCTCGACATCATCCATCAGGATCCTGTGCTCTCCCAGGTAAAGCTGATTGCCGAACCCTGGGACCTCGGCGAAGGAGGCTATCAGGTCGGAAACTTCCCTGTGGGCTGGGCGGAATGGAACGATCGCTATCGGAATACGGTGCGCTCTTATTGGAAAGGCGACGGAGGAGTTGTAGGAGATTTGGCTTATCGCATCACCGGTTCCAGCGATCTCTACGCCCACAGCGGGCGCCGTCCCTATGCCAGCGTTAATTTTATTACTGCGCATGACGGATTCACGCTGCAGGATCTGGTCAGCTACAACGAGAAGCACAACGAAGCCAATGGCGAAGGCAATCGCGACGGCAACAACGACAATCGCAGCTGGAATTGCGGTGTCGAAGGTCCCACCGAGGATCCGAATATTCAGGCGCTTCGCGCCAAGCAAAAGCGGAATCTGCTCGCAACGCTGCTTTTGTCCCAAGGCGTGCCGATGATGTACGCCGGAGATGCAATCGGGCACACGCAGATGGGAAACAACAACGCCTACTGCCAGGATAATTCGATCAGCTGGCTGAATTGGAATCTGCAGCCACAGGATCGTGACTTGCTGGCGTTCGTTCAGCGAATGATTAATTTGCGCAAGCGGCATCCCGTGTTCCGCCGGAAAAGATTTTTTCAAGGCCGTCCGATTAAAGGCGCAAACGTCAAGGATGTGCTGTGGCTTAATCCCAGTGGCAAAGAGATTAGCGAGGAAGAGTGGCGTGACGGCTCGCTGCACTGTTTGGGAATGTTTCTCTCGGGTCAAGGGCTAGATGAAACTGATGAGCGCGGCCGCAAACTCGGCGACGAAAACTTCCTCGTTCTTCTCAACGCTTATCACGAAGACGTGCAGTTCGCCTTGCCGTCCTTCCGTGCTGGCACCCGCTGGACCGCATGGATGGACACCTCTCGAGAAGCGGGTTTGCGCTCCCTCGAAACCTACGACGGCAGCGCACCCTATCCTCTGCAGGCACGGTCTATGGTTGTGTTACTGGAACGACGCGGAAACGGCAAAAAGGAAGAGTCGAGTGAAGCGCCGCTATAACATGCCGTTTGGCGCCGAATGCCTTGACGATGCAAGCGTACGCTTTCGCTTGTGGGCGCCCGCCGCGCATCAGGTTGAGGTTTGCCTCGCGGGGGGCAACGGCTCCGTGCAGATTCCCCTCGAACCTTGCGATAAAGGTTGGTTCGAACTCGTCACCAATGTGGCCAGACCTGGAAGTCAGTACCGTTTCCGGATCAATGGCGCGCAGGACGTACCCGATCCTGCTTCCCGCTTCCAGCCACGAGATGTGCATGGGCCGAGCGAAGTGGTCGACCCCGATGCCTTTGATTGGAGCGATAGCGGTTGGCACGGCCGCCGATGGGAAGAAGCTGTTATCTATGAGCTGCATGTCGGAGCTTTCACGTCAGCCGGAATGTTTTCCGCCGTGCGCGAGCGGCTCGACTATCTCGCCGACCTTGGAATTACCGCTGTCGAGTTGATGCCGGTTGCGGACTTCCCGGGGCGGCGCAATTGGGGTTACGACGGCGTCTTTCTATTTGCTCCCGATAGTATTTACGGTCGGCCCGAAGATCTCAAAGAGATGGTTCAAGGCGCACATGAGCGCGGAATCATGGTTCTGCTGGATGTCGTCTACAACCATTTTGGGCCCGAAGGAAATTATCTTAGGTCCTACGCGCCACAATTCTTTACCGACCGGCATCGCACTCCTTGGGGAGACGGCATCAATTTTGACGGCCCAGAAAGCCGAATCGTCCGTGATTTCTTCATCCACAATGCGCTCTATTGGCTGACCGAGTATCACTTTGATGGTCTGCGTCTGGACGCAGTTCACGCCATCATCGACGACTCCACGCCCGACATCCTCACCGAGTTGGCCGATGCGGTCAGGCGCACGATCGAGCCCGACCGCCACGTACACCTCATCCTGGAAAACGACAGCAATCAGGCCCGTTACCTTCAGCGTGGAGAGCACTGCCGGCCGAAGTGGTACACCGCCCAGTGGAATGACGACGTCCACCACGCCCTGCACGTGCTGATCACTGGTGAACGCGATGGCTATTACATAGACTATTCCGAACGTCCTCTCGAACAATTAGGCCGCTGCTTGACTGAAGGGTTTGCATATCAGGGTGAGGTTTCTCTTCATCGGAATGGCGAAACACGCGGCGAGCCTACTGAGGGCCTGCCACTCAGCGCGTTTGTTTCTTTCCTTCAGAATCATGATCAGATCGGAAACCGTGCATTCGGGGAGCGAATCGCTGCCATCGCGGATCCTCGCGCTGTACGCGCAGCAATGGCGATTCTCCTGCTCGCGCCTTCGCCACCGTTGCTTTTTATGGGTGAAGAGTTTGGGGCTGCGACGCCGTTTCTGTTTTTCTGCGACTTCGAGAAGAACCTCGCGGCGGCTGTAACAGAGGGACGACGAAATGAATTTGCTCGTTTTGCCAGGTTCACTGACCCCGGCCAACGGGAGCGCATCCCCGATCCTAACGCGCTCTCAACATTCGAGACATCGCACCTCGATTGGAGCGAACTCGAGAAACCGGGCCATCGCGACTGGCTGCATTTCTATCGAACTCTGTTGAACCTGCGACGCAAGTACATCGTCCCCCGCCTTTTTACCGGGTGCTCCCTTGATGCAAACTATGAAGTCGACGTTGATCAAGACCTCACCGTGCGTTGGACATTTCCACGGTACACGGAAGAACTTATTCTGATGGCCAATCTTGGAACTGGCAGGCTCTCGGGCGTACCTTACTCGGCTTCGAATGTGATCTATGCCAGTGACGAATTGAGCGCCGACGCGATCACTCGAGGAACGCTGCCGACTTGGTCGGTGGTATGGCTTCTAAAATGAAACAATGCTCGCCCATCCCGCGCGCGACCTATCGCCTGCAACTCAATCGCGATTTCACTTTCGTGCAGGCGACCGCGATCGTTCCGTACCTTTCCGCGCTCGGCATCAGCCACTGCTATGTTTCTCCGTGCTTAAAGGCGCGTCCAGGCAGTATGCACGGATACGACATCGTCGATCACAATTCGCTGAACCCCGAAATCGGCAGCCCTGAAGACTTCGACCGCTTCGTCGGCGCTCTTCATGAACACAGCATGGGATTGATACTCGACATCGTCCCTAACCACATGGGAGTGATGGGCAGTGACAATACGTGGTGGCTGGATGTTCTCGAGAACGGCGAATCGTCCGTCTACGCCAGTTTTTTCGACATTGATTGGCATCCGACAAAAGACGAACTCTACGGAAAAGTTCTCGTTCCGGTGCTTCACGATCACTACGGAGTCGTCCTGGAGAGTGGCGAATTGAAACTCGCATTTCGCCCCGAGCGAGGTGAATTCGATGTCTCATATCACGATCATCGTTTTCCCGTAGATCCTCGCGAGTATCCCCGCATTCTCCAGCATTGCACCGACAAGCTAGCGGCGAAACTCGGCGATCAGAATCCTGAGCTGCTGGAGTTTCAGAGTCTGATCACCGCCTTCAGCCATTTGCCTGCAAGGTATGAGATCAGCGCCGAGCGCATTGCCGAGCGCAATCGTGACAAGGAAATCCATAAGCGGCGACTGACAGAATTGTGCGCGCGCTCCGTCGAAATCGTGGATTGCATCCGAGCAGCCGTCGACCTGTTAAACGGCACGCCTACCGATCCCGCGAGCTTCGAGGAACTCCACGAGCTCATCAAAGCGCAAGCTTTCCGGTTGGCCAACTGGAGGGTAGCCTCGGACGACATTAACTACCGGCGTTTTTTTGACTCCAACGATCTCGCGGGTATTTGCATGGAGAACGAAGCTGTCTTCGAAGCGACCCATCGACTGGTTTTCGGTCTGATGGCCGACGACAAGGTGAATGGCTTGCGCATCGATCACCCGGACGGCCTTTACGATCCTCATCGATACTTCGACCGCCTCAATCGCGGCATCGCGGACGCGACGAATACTTCCGGGAACGAATCGCACTATGTGGTCATCGAGAAAATCCTCTCAGGCGCGGAACGATTGCCGGACGAGTGGCCGGTGTGCGGCACCACGGGGTACGACTTCGCGAATCTGGTCAACGGTGTGTTTGTTTATTCCGCGGCTGCCTTGCCGATGGAGCGCATTTATCGAAACTTTGTCGATGACGAGATCGATGTCGATGACCTCGGCCATGCTTGCCGGATGCTGATCATGCGGGTTGCGCTGGCCAGCGAACTGAATGTGCTGGCCAACCAACTCACTCGTATCGCTCTGTCGAAACGGCGTACCTGTGACTTTACGCTCAACAGTCTGCGCGATGCGCTGGCGGAAGTCGTCGCCTGCTTCCCGGTGTATCGCACCTACGTCACCGCTGCCGGGGCTTCAGACAAGGACGTTCGCTATATCCGCAGCGCGATCGCTTCGGCCAAGTGGAGAAGTCCCGCTGCCGATACCAGCATCTTCGATTTCGTGAGCGAAGTGCTTCTGACCTGCATCGCCGAGGGGCAGGATCCCGCCTACCGGAACGCAGTGACAACTTTCGCCATGAAATTTCAGCAGTTCACCGGTCCAGTAATGGCCAAGGGCCTGGAAGACACTGCGTTTTACCGCTATAACCGCCTCGTCTCTTTGAATGAGGTCGGAAGCGATCTTCACCGCTTCGGGACTACAACGCCTGAGCTTCATCTCGCAAACCAGGATCGGCTGCGCTGTTGGCCTCACACCATGCTGACGACCAGCACCCATGATTCGAAACGCGCCGAGGACGTGCGTGCCCGAATCAATGTGCTCTCCGAACTATCGGGATTGTGGAGAATTCGGGTTCGCGAGTGGAAGCGCTTCAATCGCAACTATAAACGCATCGTCAACGGCCGGCCTGCTCCCTCGCCGAATGATGAATACTTGCTCTATCAAACTTTGCTTGGAGCGTGGCCATTGCAGTCTCTCGACGAAACACACTGGCAGACTTTCTGCGAGCGCATAGAAAACTACATGCTGAAAGCGACCCGCGAGGCAAAACAGAATAGCAGCTGGATCAATCGAAACACGGAATACGAAACTGCAGTCTCATCGTTCGTCAGGGCGTTACTTACGCGTGGTGCTCAGAACCGCTTCCTGAACGATTTCGCGCCCTTCCAACAACGCATCGCCCGCATTGGCATGTGGAACAGTCTCGCCCAGACGCTTCTCAAGCTCACTTGCCCGGGCGTACCCGACATTTATCAAGGCAGTGAGTTGTGGGATTTCAGCTTGGTCGACCCGGACAACCGGCGTCCCGTCGACTACGCCAGTCGGCAAGAGATGTTCAACCGGATGCGCGAATCGTGGAATGACCGCGCCAAGACAATAGGCCGATTACTCGAAACTCCAGAAGACGGTCGAATCAAGTTGTTCTTGATTTGGAGAACTCTGTGCTTGCGTCGACAGCAGCCTGATCTTTTCGACAAAGGCGAATACCTGCCACTGGCCGTTGAAGGTGCGAAAGCCGACCACGTCATCGCGTTCGTCAGGAAGGCCGAAAGCGGCAACGTGATGGTTGTTGTTCCCCGCCTGGTCGCTGGTTTGTCGAATGACATTAATCTTCCGCCAACCGGCCCCCAAATTTGGGAAGACACCCAAGTTCTGATCCCATCCTGCGACTGTTCCAAGAAATATCAGAACGCATTCACAGGGCAAGTCCTCGACCATCAAACATCCGATGGACACACCAAGATTGCTGTCTCAAAGATCCTGGCGGAATTCCCAGTCGCACTTTGTTTGCTTGGCTAACCGTCCTTCGCGGAAGTTATAACCTTCGTGCACCGACCCATGCGTCTATAGCTCTCATATTTTCCCAGATGGCTTTCGTGATCCACCAGCGCCCCTAATTCATAAAGACGACTGCGCAGCATTACGATTACCTGTCGCACGCGTCTTGGCGGCCTTATGCGCTGCCTGACTGCGGCCGGTTTTTCCCTTGGTGCGGACGGCCTTTATGGCAGAAAGATGGCGCGCGGCCGGTCCACGTTTCTTCGCACTGGCATGCGCTTGCTTAGCCAACGATTGCCGTGAAGCCGCGCTATGACCTTTCCTCTTCAGAGCCGCGCTTGTCGCGTGAGAACGCCTTGCCGACGGCTTACTGGCGGATTGACTCTGCCCTTTTCGATAATCGCGGCTGGCCTGTCTCCTGGTTTTCGCTGAGGTCTTGCCGGTGCGTGGCGCTTGCAGCTTCACGCCTGCACGCCGCGCCTTCGATAGGCCTATCGCAATAGCCTGCTTAGTCGAACTCGCACCATGTTTGCCCTCGCGCACATGGTGCATCTCCTCTCGCACAAATTCTCCCGCTTGCGTGCTGGGCGGCTTACCTTCACGAGCGTCTTCCTGAGCACGTTCGATGGTTTCCTTTTCAGGCATAAGCACCTCCTACGCCAAACCTAAATTGCGAGTGAATGGGAGGGAATCGAATAGATTCTGTAATCACGCAAGCCGCTTGCCGTAGCCGAAAGGAACGACCTCGTGTTGAAGCAATTTGCGGTTTTATACGAGCAGGCTCTTCAGCCTTATGCCTTGCCCGCGAAGAGCCACATTTTTCAGCGTCAATAGATCGAAGGATAATGCTAAAACCGCGCCTTCCTCACCTACGCGGCTCTCGATTCGCTGCATAGCTGCTGATAATAGTCGCGGCCGCGTTCGTACCCTCGCGTGAAGGGTTCAGCCACGTTTACCCCTGGATGTTGACTCTCAAGGTCTTCGATTTGCGCGTTCATCTCGCCCATGACTTGATCGTATTCCTTACAACGCGTCCGAGCGCGCAACGCAGACTCGAAACCCAGTCGATAGAACTTTTCGTCTTCGCTAAAGTTCTTGCCAAGAGTCGAATAATGCTCGTGCTCGGCATCACGCAGGCCGATCCACCATTGTTCGCGGGCAGCGTCTACCTCTTCCGCGCCTTCGGCCTTCAGCAATTCGCGGAAGAGCGATGCCTTGGTTTCGTCGGCGAGCGCAATCACCACACTGCGGCCTTTGCGGAGAGCATCTTCGTAGACAAACAATTCGTCCTCCGGCAGCCCCTCGGTCATGGAATTCTCCAGCTTTCCGCCGGCAGCAGCGCCAATACCTGCTCCGGCTGCACCCAGGATCAATTCCCCTAATAGCCCCATCGCGGTAATCGGTCCGACGCCAGGTATGACAGCGGCTATGAGTAAGGCGGCTCCCGATAGCCCAGCAGAAGCACCGACCACAGCGCCAATCGCTTTCCCGATGCCCGGTTGCTCCGTGGCATCAGCGGGAACCGATTGGAATTGCGCGTCGGCTCTTCCTGGCGTCAACAGCGTGATCTGGTGATCTCCCAAGCCGATTGAACGCATTTCAGCCATCGCGTGTTCTGCATCCGATCTTGAACGAAATACCCCGCTCACAGCCTCCATGGTTTGCCATCCTTTCTTCTACTGGCTCGACTTCTCCGCTCTTTCATAACACGAGTTCACTTAAAACCACAAGGCAGTTCGGCGGTATGCGGAGCTTTCGCGGTGGTCAACCCTTGCCCGCGCCTGGCATCGAAGCTTACCGAGGCATGCAATGATTCGAAAACTAAAATCCGGCCAATACCGTTTGTACTCGCGAAAGAAGGATCCGAAAACTCGACGCCGCCGCAACCTTGGCACATTCGGTACGAAGAAAGCTGCAGAAGCTCACGAACGCGCGGTGCAGTATTTCAAACATTACTAAGAGCCATACTCATTCTAAGTCTCACGAGCTAGCCGGGACACTTCGAAAGGGACTCTAATGACGAACGGGAAAAACAAATGGCTGGCAGGCGTGAAGACGGATTCCACTCATCCACCCCAGGGATTGTTCACCAAAAGCGCAAGCACAATCGCCAGGACGCTGGCTTCGAAGAAGGTCTCCCCGAAAGGTCCAGGCTCGGGGATGCGGATGCTGACCTACTTCATAAACCGGGCGGGACGTGGGCTCAGCGCATCACGACGGGCAGAACTCGAAAAGGCCAAGTCCTTGCTATCGAAAAAGATCGGGCAGAGAAGAAAATCTAAAGCACGAAGTTAGAGCTGAAGCGCCCTGACTGCGCAGGATATGCCGGTGCGACCTGGGCTCGTGAGATCCGCAGAACTATGAACAAATCCAGATCTCCGGTAAAGGCTGTATTGCGTCCTTCCGTCAGATGCCTGAGACTTCGAGAGTAAAGAGTCAGGGCCCATTAACCATAGACATTTGACACGAATTAGGAGGTTCCATATGCGATATCTGTTAATACTTTCGGTGCTACTGTTCGGCACGTGCTGGGCCGCCGCACAGAACAATCCTAGTCAAGGCGGGTCCAGTCAGGCCAACAGCAGCGGCAGCAGTACCACTGTCGAGGGCTGCTTGAGCAGTAACAATGGGAACTACACGCTGACGGACAGCAAGGGTAACAACATTGCGCTGACCGGGGATACTTCAAAGCTGAGCGAGCACGTCGGTCACACGGTCAAAATCACCGGCACGATGTCGACTTCCGCATCGCCTAGTGACGGATCCAGCAGCGCGATGGGACAAACCAGCGCTTCCCAGCAAGCGATCGACGTCAGTTCCGTTAAACACATCTCCAAGACGTGTAATAACGGCGGATCCCATTAGTCCGACCGGTAATCCCAACCTTGCACAAGCCCAGCCTCTACGGCTGGGCGTTTTTTCTATCAGCCTACAGGATTGACTGTATTGCGGGTAGCGCGAGCGTCTAGTAAACCGTGAGAGTCTAGGCGTATTCCTTATACGCAGGCGGAGGACATAAATGGCCACTTCTGCAAATCTGCCCTTGCGAGCCTGGGGCTGGCGAGAGTTGTATGTTGCCGCTTTGATGGAACCGCAGAACGACAGAATATCTGCGCGTATCGCGGATGCGGAGCGCGTAATTTTGGAACGCGCAAGAGAATTGTTCAAGGCTTCGGGAGACAATATTCAAGAGGAAGAAGCACTGGACGACGCGCTCTATGCTCTGCGCGCGTTGAAGACTTGCCTTGAGATACACGGTGGCTTCGCAACAGCGGCCTAGACGAGGGCGATTCCTAAAAACCGGGCGCGTCTACTGTCGAGCTGCGACCTGATGCAATGTCGCCAGAAATGCCTCCGCCGATCCCGGCGATTGCACTCCTCCGTTCAATATCGACTGCAGACTGGCGTTCGGTCCGTACAGCGCGCGGGTGGTCGCCTCATCGATGCTGATCTTTGAACCTTCAAGACTCGCGCCCGCGAAGGCACCACTCGACGACGTGTACACGAGCACCGGCGTTTTCCATCCATTGCTTTCTGGTCCACCGGTGCCCGGCGTCATTGGCCCCGCTGCCACGGCTTCTGCTCCCAGATTCCATTGTCCCTGGCCTAGCTCCTGTTCTCCCTGCTTGTTCATTAGTAGAACCAGATCCTGGTGTTCCAAGCCGGCTTGCAACCCTACGCTTCCCCCTGTGATCGTTACAAAAGCGGGCGCGCTCCAACCTGTCGACGTGCGGCAGCTCACCACCCCATCTCCATGTTTGCCGCCAACCACAATGGCTGCCTTAGCCATCGCCGGTACGATGGTGACGCACTCGGCATTCGCTAGTACGGAGGACGGAATCTGATGGGATGCTGTCATGTTGCGGATCACGACCGCAGCGCTGTCCAGCTCCTTTGTGGCATCGTTGGCGAATGCGGCTGTCGCAAATAGAACCAAGCATAGAACCAAGCTTAGAACGGCACTTGCACGGGTCATAAATATCCTCCAAGCATAAGACCAGCCGTTACGATGAGAGGAATGCCCGGCCAGTTGCTCCGTCCGTAAAGGTGCCGCTTGAGGTATGAAAAAAGTTCATGCTAGGGAAACAATGGACGGAACGGAATAAGAGCGGCTGTCGCAGCTTTACTTGAAACGCAGTCCATCAACAGGCCGGACCCGTGGCTCGGGAAACCGATGGGCGATGTGAGTTGGTGACGGATGAGTCACTTTCGATGGCCTTCCCTCGCACTGCAGACGCGTCCAAGCTTCCTGCCAAGTGGACAGTTCGGCCCTCTCCTGGGTCCAATGAACGAGTGCGGCTTCGTCACACCAATGCGAGAGCTTGTTCATCGCCTTGCGATGCGCGCCGGCAAGCATGAAGCGTTTCATCGCGGCGTCGCTCGTCCAAACAGTGCCGGTCCAAAAAGTGTTATGACGATCGCGCAACAGCTGGGTCGTCAGATTCCCGTCTGCCCTCGCGGCCTCGCGAGCTGACTTAAGAGCGTACAGAGCGAACATTGGAAGGTACAGCCACGAGCGCACGCGAAGACGAGTGATTGATACGAAAGCCACAGCTTTACCTCAAGTCCGTGATGGCTGGGCGATCGGCGATTCGTCAGTGCAGGTTGGGCGTAAGCACCGTCACATCGCCAACTTTTTGTCTCTGCAGCGACCCGCGAAGATAAGTGGCGTGATCGATCATCCAAAGTTCTGGCAGGATTTCCCCGACCAGTTTGCCGTGGCAGAAGAGTCGAACCACCGAGCTCTCGGAAACCACAATAGTCACAGCGTTGGTCACAGCACTCATGTTTGCGGCCGCGATGTGACGGCTGCCGAGGCCCAACGGCACCTCTGCGTTCGAGACTACCGCGTCGAGGTAACGGCAGGCAGAAAGAAAGATTCCGCTGCGACTGACTACGAAGCCTCCATCCAGTTGCGCCAATTCCTTGATCGTCCCACGAAGATTAAGATCACTCACATGACGCGACAACTCCGGATGCCCCATGAGCGGGTCAAGAATCAACGATCTGGACTTTGCGAGGACAGCCTGCTCGTCTCCCAGCGTGAACAGAGTGCCGATGCGTCTTCCCTCTCGCCCTTCGCGAGCGATCTCGACCGCTAGCTCGATAAGCGAATCGAGCACTTCGGGATCGTACTCGGTCACCTGGCAAAGAATGCTCTCAAACATTCATCAACCTTTACGAAGCGCTCACTAGCTCCTTTGTCTCTTCTACTTTCTTGCCAGACAATGACGTCAGCAACGTTTTGAGAATCACGTATAGCACGGGGATGAAGAACAGATTCAAGACGGTAGAAAACAACATCCCGCCGACGATGGCGGTTCCAACCGAGTGCCGTCCCAGCATGCCCGCGCCAGTTGCAAAGTAAAGTGGCAGGACCCCGAGAATAAACGCGAAAGACGTCATTAGTATTGGTCGCAATCGCAATTCGGCCGCTTGAATCGCTGCGTTCGTGATCGTCTGACCCTGAGCGAGCAACTGCTCGGCGAACTCCACAATCAGAATCGAGTTTTTCGCGGAGAGCCCGATCAACATGACCAGACCGATTTGCACATAAACATCGTCCACCATTCCACGCATGGAGATGAAAAGCAGTGCTCCCAACACTGCCGTGGGCACGGCCAGCAGAATAATGAAGGGCAGGGCGAAGCTTTCGTACTGTGCGCTGAGCGTGAGGTAGACCACCAAAATGCCGAGGGCGAAGATGAGGATTGCCTTGCCCCCAGCTTCCACTTCCTCGAGAGCCAGCCCGGTCCACTGGAAAGACATGCCTTGCAACATGTTTTGCTTCGCGAGGTCCTCCATTGCCGTTAGGCCTTGGCTCGAACTATATCCTGGAGCGGCAGCGCCATCGATTTCCGCGGAGCGGAACAGATTATAGTGATTGATCACCTGCGGCCCCGAAGTCTCCTTCAATGTAACGATGTTTCCCAGCGGCACCAGTCCGTTGGTATCAGAACGCACGTAGTACTGTCGCAAGTCCCGCGAATTCATGCGGAATGGCTGATCAGCCTGCACGTAGACGCGGTATGAGCGATTGTTGAAGTCGAAATCATTCACGTACTGCGAACCCATATATACGCCGAGCGCCTGCGCGACCTGATTGATCGGGACGCCGATGGCTTTTGCCTTTTCGCGATCAATCTGCACCAGCTGTTGCGGATCGTTCGCCGTAAAGCTGGTAAACAATCCGCGCAGGTCGGGGCGCTGATAACTGGCGGTGACGATCTTGTGCGCAACTGTATCGATATCCTGCAGCGTGTTGCGACCGAGATCTTGCAGTTCGAATTGGAAACCACCGAAGCTTCCGATACCTTGAATGGCCGGAGGTTCAAACGCCACCACGATCGCCCCCGGAACGCCGAAAAGCTTTGGCGAAACGCGCGCCACGATATCGCTGGCTGCGTGCCCTTTGCCTTTGCGATCGTCGATCGGCTTCAGCGGCGCGAAGATCAAACCGTAGTTCGATGAACTCCCGCCGGTGAGTGAAAAGCCAGGAACTGCGAACGTACCGAAGACATCCGGGTCGGCTCGCAGAATCTTTTCCGCTTCCTTCGCGACGTTTGTTGTGTAAGCGAGTGAGGCTCCCTGCGGAGCCTGCACAACCACGATGAAATAATTCTGGTCTTCTTGTGGCACAAATCCGGTGGGAACGTGAACGTACATGTATCCCGTAGCGCCCAGGCCGGCCAGGAACAACACGACCATGACGTACCGAACCTTTAATACTTGGCAAATGGCTTTGCCATACCCGTTGGCCAAGCCCCGGATTGCCGCGTCTATGCCGTGTGCGAGCTTGCTATAACCGCTCGAGAGCCATCCGATACGCGTCCATTCGAGGAGCGAATACTTGCTTTCTTCGCCGCGCAGCAAGAGAGCCGCCAGAGCGGGAGAAAGAGTAAGCGCGTTAAAGAGCGAAATCGCGATCGAGAATGCGATCGTCAGCGAGAATTGGCGATAGAGAATTCCGGTGGTGCCGGGGAAGAAAGAGACCGGCACAAACACGGAAATCAGGACCAGCGAAGTCGCGATGACGGCGCTTGAAACTTCCGCCATGGCTGCCGAGGTGGCCGTATGTGGATCGGTGTTGTCTTGATCGATATGCCGCTGAGCGTTTTCGATGACCACGATGGCGTCATCGACCACCAATCCGGTCGCGAGAGTAATTCCAAAAAGCGTAAGGGAATTGATCGAGAAATCAAAGATCTTAATAAAAGCAAAAGTGCCAATCAGCGAGACCGGAATGGTAACTGCCGGAATAATCGTGGCGCGCCAGTCGAGCAGGAAGAAGAAGATTACGATAATGACGATGACGACCGCTTCTTCAAGCGTCGTGATGACTTCTTTGACTGAGTCGCCGACTACCGTCGTGGTGTCGAAAGCGACTACGTACTTAATTCCAGGGGGGAACGATTTAGATAACTCCAGCAGCGCAGCTTTTGCGGCTTTGTCTACATCCAGCGCGTTGGCGTTCGAGAGCTGCTGCACGCCGACGCCAACCGCTTCGTGTCCGCTATACAAGAGATTCGTGTCGTAGCTTTCGGCTCCGATCTCCGCCCGTCCAACATCCTTGAGTTGCACAATCCCGTTGCGCGTGTTCTTGAGAATAATGTTTTCGAATTCCTTGGGCTCCGACAACCGCCCCACGACACGCAGCGTGACCTGGAAGTCCTGCTTCGGATCGGCCGGCGGACGTCCCAATTGTCCCGCGGGTATTTCGACGTTCTGTTCCTGGAGGGCAGAGACCACATCAGCTGCCGTTAGTTGGCGGGCGGCTAATTTCGTCGGGTCGAGCCAAATGCGCATGGCATACTTGCGCTCTCCGAAGATGACAACATCGCCCACACCCGGAATGCGCTTCAGCGCGTCTTTAACGTAAACATCCAGGTAGTTGGAGATGTATTGGTTCGAAAGGCTGTTGTCGGGCGAGAAGAATCCAGCAGCAAACACGAAGTTCGGATTGGCCTTCGTGATGGTCACGCCGGTGTTCTTGATTTCCTGCGGCAGGCGGCCCTGCGCTGTGGCCACGCGGTTCTGCACATCGACTGCTGCGATGTTCAGATCGTATCCAGTGCGGAAAGTTACGTTGATCGCGCTGGTGCCGTCATTCGAACTGGTCGAGGTTATGTAGTGCATGCCCTCGACGCCGTTGATCTGCTGCTCTAGCGGGATCGTAACCGCAGACTCGACCACCGCGGCGTTTGCGCCCACGTAATTGCTGGTGACCGTAACTTGCGGTGGCGACAAGTTCGGATAGAGCGAGATGGGCAGAGTGGGAATGCACACTGCGCCCGCAAGAATAATCAGCAGGGCACAGACTGTGGCAAAAATTGGCCGCTTAATGAAAAAATCAACCAAGTCTGCACGTCCTCTTCTTGCTGGCGGCGAGCGCCGAAGCTTGGATTACTTTCTGAAATGGATCGGCTTAGCTGATCGGTTGCACGGGCGAACCGTCGATCAGGAACTGGATACCGGAGGTAATAACCTTTTCCCCAGGCTTCAGGCCGCCGGTGACAGCGTACTGGTTGCCGATCGTATCGCCCAGGCTGACCGCGCGCTGCTTGGCGACGGTGCCGTTGTCTGCTTGAGTGGCGACGTAAACAAACGACTGGCCGCCAATGCGCGTGACCGCCAAGACCGGAACCGTAGGCGCCGGAGCGCTGCTCCACACCACTCGCGCCTTGACCAGCTGCGCATTCCGGAACTTGTCGAGCGAAGCGTGAATTGGAGCCTTCACCAGAATACCCTGAATCGAGTTGTCCACTTGTTGAGAAATGAAATTGATCTTCGTGCTTTCAATCAACTCACCTCTGCTCGTAACAATCTGAACCGGCAGGTTCATGCGGATATCGCCTGCTCGCTCCGTTGGAATGTAAATATAGGCTTCTAACTCAGCGTTCTCGTCAATCGTCGTCAACAGTGTCTGCTGCGAAACATAATCACCGAGGTGGACCGGGATGTCCCCGACGATCCCATCGAACGGGGCAGTCAGGTTGTAATACGCCAATTGGCGCTGCTGGGTTACGCGAGCGGCAGTTGAGGATTCCCAGTCTGCTTTGGAGTTCTCGTACGCCTGCACAGCCAGTTCGTACTCCTGCTTACTGCTTACACCGGACTCGTACAATTGCTGTTGCCGATCCAATTCGCGACGGTTGTAGTCGAGGGTCGCCTTCTTTTGAGCTTCTGTGCTGCGCTGCTGATCAACTGTCGCCTGTTGTTTCAAAGGATCGATCGTCATTAATACTTGTCCAGCGTGCACACGGTCGCCCGACTTGACTAGAATTCGCGTCAGGGAACCATCCACCTGCGGCTGGATGCTGGCAGAGCGCCGCGATTTCACCGTCGCGACATACTCATCAACCTGGGGCACCGGCGACAGGTTGATGGTCTCAGTCTTGACTGGCAGCGGCGGTGGCGCGGGCTGTTTCGCTTGCGTGTTACTGCACCCCAAAGTCGTCAGTACAGCGGACAACAGCAGCGCACCGGAAAAGGTCAGTACGAGCTTTCTCAGGTTGACCATCCTCTGAAACCTCAGTTGGGGAAAAGATGCTTTTGGCTGGCGGAAGGATTCACTATGTGCAGACAATCATGCAACTTACTTAGTTCACACAACGTCACAATGGGAAGGGTTCAGTCGGCCAAGATGGCACGGAACGTGCCCGCCAACCAGCATAGATTGAGCAAATCGTGCACCCCGCAACAAAGATGCAGCGCGGGGTACGGTCACTTCATCCAAGTTTGCAACAGCAGTAGTGGCACTCTAGACCGAGGGCAAAAGTGCTCGCTCTGGCAGGCGGGTTTAAGTTGGCCTAATAGGAGTCAAGTTGAAAATAACCAAAGAGTAAACTTTAGGAGATCAAGATGAACGAGAAGGAAAACTCTGCAAGTCTGGCTGGAAATGTTTCGCTCGGCGGTAAACTTTCTGTCCATCGTCTCGGCTTCGGGACGATGCGCCTCACTGGCGAAGGTATTTGGGGCGAACCAAAAGATCGCAAAGGAGCGCTGGCAGTTCTTCGGCGTGCCGTGGAGTTTGGTGTCAACTTCATCGACACGGCCGACTCCTACGGACCGCATGTCAGTGAAGAGTTGATCGCGGAGGCATTGTCCCCTTATCCGGAGGATCTTGTCATCGCGACCAAGGGTGGGTGGAATCGTCCGGGACCGAATCAATGGACGCATGACGCGAGTCCTGCGCATCTTCGGGCGGCGGTTGAGGGCAGTCTCAAGAGATTGCGCCTGGATCGCATCGACGTTTATCAGCTGCATATTCCCGATCCCATTGTGCCTTTCGAGGCGTCGGTCGAAACGCTGGCTGATCTCCAAGGGGAAGGGAAAATTCGTTTTGTGGGGTTATCGAACGTCACGCAGGAACATATTGAGAGAGCCCGCAAGATTGTGCCCATCGTGTCGGTGCAGAATCGTTACAGTTTCGCTGACCGTGAATGGGATTATGTAGTGGACCATTGCGAACAAAATGGAATTGCCTTCATCCCGTGGTTCCCGTTGGGTGCAGGCAGAGTAGCCGGCGAGATTCTCGATCGGGTCGCGAAAGCGCACCGGAGCACGCCCAAGCAGGTTGCGTTGGCTTGGTTGCTGCAGCGCTCGCCAATCATGCTGCCAATTCCGGGGACGTCGTCGGTTGAGCATCTGGAAGAAAATATCGGCGGAGCTTCCCTGAAGTTGACGCGAGAGGAATTCGAGGAACTGGCTGGGGTTCCTGAACTGGCAGCAGTGCGGTAATTTTGAGAGTGGGTTGATCACGCGAAAGCGCATAGCCGGATTTCCGAAGCCGCGATATCCGGCTAGGCGCGTTTGCGAATCCGCCAGCAGAGCAGGGAAACAGCCGCCCAAGCCACAGTGGCGCCAAGCAGGACTATCCACGCGCGATGACCCGAGCCGAATTGCCAGAGCAGCAGGGCAAACATAAATAGTCCGATGCTGCCTATGGCTGCGCCTGCCGCGTCGACGCTGGCTGCTTCCCTGCCCCGGCGCGTCCCCTTTAGACCAAATTTTTCTTTCTTTTCCTTCTCGTGATTCTCTATGAGCGTTGCGCTCGCCGGAAGGATCGCAGGAAAAGCCAGGAACAGGCCACCGATCCCCGGCCCCCACTTGTTGGCGATAATGCCTGCGATCGCGGTGATGGTTCCTCCAAAAAGAAATCGGATGGCGTATTCGTACCACCTGGTTTGCTCAAGAGTAGAGAAATCAACCTGGATTCTCATCGCTTCTACTATTTCAACCAGGCGTACCAGAGCCCGAACGCGGTGCCCAGCCAGAGTGGAATCGAACAGAACGTCACCCAGAGAGCCCTGGGTTTGTATCGCATCATGACCCAACTGACGAAAGACGCATACGCAAAGAAAGCGATCGCCCCGGCCATCATGGAGCGAGCCTCCGTGGCCGCGTATGCAGCGCCCTCGGTTGCAATGGTGAGGCCTAGAGTAGCGAGCGCCACCGACGGAGCAGCGCCAAAGAGTCCGGCGAAGCTCTTGGGTTTGAAGAGGCCGCCCAGGACGGCGAAGGCCGAAACAACTACGCCACCGATGAGGAACCGGACAAGAATCTGATTCATCGCATTCGGTTCCTCATTGCATTTTTGATTTCACTAACTTTCGCGCCTGCTCTGGTCCCTTGAGACCCAGCACGCGGTAGTGCTCGCGCGAGAGTCTGTGGTAGTCCACGAAGAATTCTTCCAGTTCGCGAACGAACTGCTTGCCCAGATCATCAGCTGTTTTTATGTCGGCCCAACTGTGCGCATCTTTTTCGACCGCAATAATTCGATCGTTCCGTTCTTTGTTTTTTTTGTCGCCTTGCTCGCCTTCGATAACCCCAATCGGCCTGCAACTGAGCAGGCATCCGGTGAAGGCAGGCTCATCCATCAGCACCAGCACGTCGACGGGATCGCCGTCGTCAGCTTTGGTCGAGGGAACAAATCCGAAGTCGTAAGGAAACGCCATTCCGGCTGGCAAAACTTTCTTCAATTCGAACATATGATGGTCAAGACTGAACGCGAACTTGTTGCGACTTCCTTTAGGGGTTTCGATGACGACCCGCAGCAACTGCTTGTCATCCGAATCGAAAGGTTTTAGGCGGGATGGATCTGCCAACCCGTTCTTCTTACTCATTTGGCCTCCAGTTGCGGCTAACCTGGATGCGTAGGTTGATTGGAAGGTTTCTTTCTGCCGACTACAAAGGCGGAGGTGCGAGTAGTGAAGGTGCCGTTTGATGCAGATGAACCGCGGAGTTCGCAGCAGAACCGGGCGCGTCTCATGTCTCGGTGTTAGGGTTTGCCCATTTCATCTTCGGCCATATAATCTGAGGACCATGTCTGGCTCCGATTACCTGGCGATGCTGGAAGTAGCGAAAGCGGAAGCCCGCAAAGGACTAGCTGAAGGCGGCATTCCCATTGGCGCCGCGATTTTTGACCAAAGCGGTAAGCTCATTGGCGCTGGACATAACCGCCGCGTACAGAACGGCGATCCCTCCATGCACGGCGAAACCGACGCCTTTCGCAGTGCCGGACGTCAGCGCAGCTATCGCAACCTTATTATGGTGACGACCCTTGCGCCCTGCTGGTATTGCAGCGGCCTGGTGCGACAGTTCGGCTTCGGCACGCTAGTCATTGGGGAGAGCCGCAATTTCCAAGGCGGCATAGAGTGGCTACGCTCGCTGGGCATAAAAGTCATCGACCTTGATTCCGAGGAGTGCGCTTCCCTACTGCACGACTATTTTCGCGCCAATCCCGAGATTTGGAACGAAGACATCGGCGAAGAGTAACGAACACTTCCCTCCCCGCAGTTTTGCTGGAACGCCTACTCTGCGTTAAGAATTCTCCAGGCTTCGCGGCCCGTGACCATTACATGCTGAATACTCTTGACTGCTTTCATGTACTGGGCGCGCTCGAAGGCTGAAGGATTGGCACAGCGGATTTGACTCATACTGCCCTTCATTTGCCGAACCGATTCGTATTCGTGCTTCTCCATCCATGACCGCAAGCCATCTTCGATATATCGAAGATGGCTGATGCCGTTCCGCATTAACGTGGAGCAGAGCATAGTGACGTCGGCACCGACCATCAGCAGTTTTACGACGTCTTCCGGGCCGTGCACGCCGCTCGTGGCCGCCAGGTTAGCCCGGATGCGACCATACAGAATGCCGATCCAGGTCAGCGGAAGCCGAAGCGCTTGAGGAGTGCTGAGCAAAACGTTTGGCTGGATTTCCAATTCGTCGAGGTTGATGTCCGGCTGGTAGAAGCGATTGAACAGTACCAGTGAGCCCGCGCCGGCTTCGTCGAGCCGCTTCGCCATATTGGCCATATTGCTGAAGAATGGACTGAGCTTGACCGCGACCGGAATTGTGACCACCGACTTCACGGCCTCGAGGATGTCGAAGTATTGCTGCTCGACTGCGCTGGAGGTGACTTCTGGATCGGTAGGAATGGAATATATGTTACATTCCAGCGCATCCGCCCCGGCCTGCTCGATCAGCTTGGCGTATTCGGTCCAGCCACCAACCGTCGTCCCGTTGAGGCTGGCGATAATCGGTATCGATACCGCCTGCTTGGCTTTGCGAATGTGGTTCAGATATCCCTCGGGCCCCAAGCGGAACTCAGTCGGCTGAGGAAAAAACGAAGCTGCCTCGGCGAAACTGTCCGTCGCCTCCGCCAGGTGGTGTTCCAGTTCGAAGCTGTCTTGCCGCAACTGCTCTTCGAAGAGCGAATACAACACCACGGCGGATGCGCCTGCATCTTCGAGGTGGCGAATGCCGTCGATTTCTTGTGATAACGGTGATGCTGAAGCTACCAAGGGTGTACGCAGCCGCAAATCCAAGTAGGTCGTGTTGAGGTTGATCATAATTTCTCCTGGGACACGGGAGACGTTGCAAGCAGCGTCTCTACTGATGTTTTACGTTTTCTGCAGAGACGCGGCTCGCTGCGTCTCTATCTGCTGCGGCACCTTCGCCGGCTCTTTGCCGTTTTTCCGCTGCGCCAGATATTCATACAGGTGAAAGCGCGCCTCGGCGTCGTGCTGCGCTTCGTGCCAAAGAAGCTTCGCTTCATCTGGGTTACTCTTGGTGAGCATCTTGAAGCGCGTTTCCATCTGCAAGTAATCTTCGACTTTTCGCGTTGGCGTCCGGGAATCTAGGATCAGCGGATTCTCACCCTGGGCGGTCCGCTCAGGGTTGTAGCGATAGAGCAGCCACTGTCCGGAATCGACGGCCGCTTTCTGATTCGACATCGCCGTCGTCATGTTGATGCCGTGCGCGATGCAGTGCGAATACGCGATAATGAGGCTGGGCCCGTTGTATGCTTCAGCTTCGAGAAACGCTTTCAGAGTGTGCTCGTCTTTTGCGCCCATCGCAACGCTGGCGACATAAATGTTGCCGTAGCTCATGGCGATGAGTCCAAGATCTTTCTTTGGGCCG
This sequence comes from Terriglobales bacterium, assembly GCA_035601995.1. GTDB lineage: Bacteria > Acidobacteriota > Terriglobia > Terriglobales > Acidobacteriaceae > JABDBE01. Next base: position 34,272 of record DATNNE010000095.1, on the reverse strand, counting down.
GGTTTGCCGCCGGCGGCAAATTTCGCCACGGCCGCGCGCGGTGTGGATTTGGACGCCTGACCTCCAGTGTTGGAGTAGACCTCGGTATCGAGTACGAGCACGTTGACGTTGCGTCCACTAGCTAAAACATGATCGAGGCCACCGTAGCCGATGTCATACGCCCAACCGTCTCCGCCGACAATCCAAATGCTCTTCTTGACCAGCAAGTCGGCGACGGCGAGAAGTTGCTTCGCATCCGTGGATTCCAGTCCGTGAAGTTTTTCTTTCAGCAGGTCTACGCGCTGGCGCTGCTCGTAGATATCAGATTCGTCTTTCTGTTGAGCAGAGAGGATCGCGGTGGCGAGTTCCTCGCCGATCGTTCCCGCTACGCGTTTCACTAATTCTTGTGCAAACTCGGTCTGCTTATCAATGGAAAGGCGAAAACCCAGACCGAACTCGGCGTTGTCTTCGAATAACGAGTTCGACCACGCAGGTCCGCGGCCGGCCGCGTTCTTCGTCCAAGGGGTGGTGGGGAGGTTGCCACCATAAATCGATGAGCATCCGGTCGCGTTGGCAATGATCGCCCGGTCGCCAAACAATTGCGACATCAGCTTGAGGTAGGGAGTTTCTCCACAACCGGCGCAGGCGCCGGAGAATTCAAACAGCGGCTCCTGGACTTGCTGTTGGCGGATGTTGGTGATTTTAATGTTGCGGCGATCCATCTCGGGGATCTTAAGAAAGAAGTCCCAGTTTTCGCGCTCAGGCACGCGCAGCGGAGGCTGCGGCACCATGTTGATGGCTTTGAGCCGCGTTTCGGCCTTGTTCTTGACCGGACACACTTCGACGCAGATACCGCAACCGGTGCAGTCTTCCGGCGCCACTTGAATTGTGTACTTGAAACCTTGCCATTCCTTGTCGCGAGTCTCGGTCGACTTGAAAGTTGCGGGAGCGCCTTGCAATTCCTTCGTGTCGTAAACCTTGATGCGGATGACCGAATGCGGACAGACCATGGCGCACTTGCCACATTGAATGCAGATCTTCGAATCCCATGTGGGGATTTCGAGAGCCAGATTGCGCTTCTCCCACTTTGCGGTTCCGGTGGGAAAAGTGCCGTCGACTGGAAATGCGCTGACCGGCAACTCGTCGCCGCGTCCCGCATAAATCGCGCTTAGCACGTCGCGCTCGAATTCCGGCGCTGAAGGAGAAAACGGTGGCGGCATCTCGATCGTGCTGCTGAGTTCGGCAGGGACTTTCACTTCAAACAAATGCGCCAGCGTTTCGTCCACGGCCTTCATGTTCTTCTGTACGATCTCTTCGCCCTTCTTGCCGTAGGTGTAGCGAATCGATTTGCGAATTGCTTCGATGGCTTCTTCCGCCGGCAGCACCTTCGAAATCGCGAAAAAACACACCTGCAGAATCGTGTTCATGCGGCTGCCCATGCCGGTATCGCGCGCCACTTCATAGGCGTCAATCACATAAAACTTCGCCCGCTTCGCAATGATCTGCTCTTGCACCGGACGCGGAAGATGATCCCAAACTTCATCCTTAGTGAACGGGCTGTTGAGCAAGAATGTGCCGCCGGGAACCAGGGCGCTCAACATGTCGTAGCGCTCGAGGAATATCCACTGGTGGCAAGCGACGAAATTGGCTCTTGAAACTAGATAGCTAGAACGGATGGGCTGCGGCCCGAAGCGCAGATGCGAAATGGTCGCCGCGCCTGACTTCTTCGAGTCGTAGACGAAGTAGCCCTGTGCATAATTGTCGGTGTTCTCGCCAATGATCTTGATCGAATTCTTGTTCGCGCCAACCGTGCCATCCGCACCCAGACCGTAAAACATTGCGCGAACGACGTTGTCAGGCTCGGTGGAAAACTCAGGGTTATAAGACAAACTCGTATGGCTGATGTCGTCATGGATGCCGATTGTGAAGTGATCTTTCGGTTGATCGGCCTTCAAGTTGTCGTAGGCCGCTTTCACCATCGCTGGCGTGAATTCTTTCGACGAGAGCCCGTAGCGTCCGCCCACGACCAGGGGCTGAGTCATTCGAGGGCTATAGCCCCGTTTAACTCCTTCATGCAGCGCGTTCACGATATCGAGGTAAAGCGGTTCGCCAATGGTTCCCGATTCCTTGGTCCGATCGAGTACGGCGACCTTCTTCACGCTTGCAGGCAAGGCTTCGAGGAACGCTTGCACCGGGAAGGGACGGTACAAATGCACTTTGAGAAGCCCGAGCTTTTCGCCTCGCGCGTTGAGATGCTCGACAGCTTCGTGAGCCACTTCGGCTCCCGAACCCATCATCACGATGACGCGATCGGCGTCCGGCGCACCCACATAGTCAACCAGGTGGTAGGAGCGGCCTACCGTTTCGGCGAACTTGTTCATCACAGATTGCACGATTTCCGGACAAGCATCGTAATAAGAGTTGGCCCGCTCGCGCATCTGGAAGAACACGTCGGGATTCTGCGCCGTGCCGCGCAGAACAGGATGATCGGGCGAAAGCGCGCGCTGACGATGCTCAATGATTCGATCCATATTAATGAGCGCGCGCATATCGTCTTCATTAAGCATCTCGATCTTGTTCACTTCATGCGAGGTGCGGAAGCCGTCGAAGAAATGCAAGAAAGGGATACGAGATTCGAGGGCGGCGGCGTGCGCGATCAGCGCCATGTCCATGGCTTCTTGCACGGAGTTCGAGGAAAGCATCGCAAATCCGGTAGCGCGGCACGACATAACATCCGAATGGTCACCGAAGATCGAGAGCGCGTGGGTAGCCAAAGTGCGCGCCGACACGTGGAAGGCCGTAGGTGTAAGCTCCCCGGCAATCTTATTCATGTTCGGAATCATGAGCAGCAGGCCCTGGGAAGCGGTGAATGTCGTAGCCAGCGAACCGGTCTGCAGCGCGCCGTGGACAGCGCCGACAGCGCCGCCTTCGCTCTGCATCTCCATGACGTGGGGGACGGTCCCCCAGATGTTTTGGACTCCTTGCGACGACCACTCGTCCGCCCATTCGCCCATGTTTGAAGAAGGCGTGATCGGGTAGATGGCAATTACCTCATTAACCCGGTAGGCGACGTAGGCGACCGCCTCGTTGGCGTCCATCGTTTTGAACTTCATAGTCATCGACCGCCCTTACATGCAAAATTAGTTGTAGGTAACTTCTTCTTCCCACTTTGACTGCTTCAGCATGAACGATACGGGAGCACGGACGCAGCAAGGCACGTCACAGCCGCTTGTGATGTGCGTCACACCACCGCCTGTGACGGCTGTCACATGGCAACGTGCCTTGCAGCACAGCGTTGCGCTGCATCCAGAAGCACACTGACGCTAGACGGTACTGGCTCAACTGGTTGTGGAAGACGCGATATGCGGCCCAGCCAAGCGAACTTGGCCCGAGAGCTTCATAAAACGGTGTCACAGGAGGCTAGTTCATGCTCTCACCATACGGAATGGAAATTGTAGAAAGCTGTCTCACATGCAAGCTCCGTGCTGATCGCATCTTCTGCGACCTTCCCGCTACTGCATTGCAGACTTTTGAAGGCATAAAGTACGCAACGGCCTACCCTCAGGGCGCTGTGCTATTTGTAGAAGGGCAAATGCCCCGCGGCATTTTTGTGCTTTGCAAGGGGAGCGTGAAGCTTTCCATTAACTCGCCGAACGGCAGAACCATGATTGTGAAACTCGCCGAGCCTGGGGAGGTGCTGGGATTGAGCGCCACCATTTCTGGCAAACCTTATGAAGTGACCGCGGAGACAATCGATCCCTGCCAGGTCAATTTCGTTAAGCGCGATGATTTCCTTCGATTTCTGAAGGACGATGTGGAAGCCTGCTTCAAAGTGGCCGAGCAGCTAAGCGAAAAGTACCACGGCGCTTGCGAGGAAGTGCGCTCGCTGGGCCTGTCGCATTCTGCCGCCGAGAAATTGGCCAAGCTGCTTCTGGAATGGAGCTGCAAGAACGGGGAATCCGCCAAGTCGGAGCCCCGCTTGAAACTTAGACTCACGCACGAGGAAATCGCGCAGATGATTGGGACTTCGCGAGAGACGGTTACCCGGCTGTTTGCCGAAATGAAGAGGCGCCAGATTGTGCAGTCGAAAGGCTCGACTCTGCTGATTCGCAACACGGCAGCGCTGCGCGATATTGCTAATCACAATTAGACGTACCGACCGCGTAGGCCCGGACGCCTCGTCCGGGGCGCCGAGCAAATCTCGGCCCTGGAGCTAATTATTCGTTAAGGGAACGACCGTCCGAGCCCACTTGTACCTAGCCAACAAACCGACTTAGCGTCTAGTGACCTAGATCACAATTCCGGGTGATCACTATCACCGCTAGGGATTTCCCTTTGTTTTATCTTTGCGCCGTGGGTGAGCGTACAGATCCTCAGGTTCAATTACATAGGGAGGCTGCATATGGCTTCGGCAAACGGCAACGGGCAGCATTCGAATCAGGCAAATCAAAACAAGCCGCGCTTGGTTTTCTGGGAACTGACTAAAGGCTGCAATCTCCGCTGCATCCATTGCCGGGCCAGTGCTACCGAGCTGAGTTCACCCTCCGATCTTTCCACCCAAGCTGCGCGCGATATCATCGATGAGATCGCCACAGTATCCAATCCCATCCTGGTGCTCAGCGGTGGCGAGCCACTTTTCCGTTCCGACATTTTCCAGTTGGCGCGTTATGGCACGGACAAAGGTCTGCGCGTAGCCTTGGCAACCAATGGCACGCTGGTTACGAAACACGTCGCGCAAATGATCGTCGATAGCGGCGTGCGCCGCGTTGCCATCAGCCTGGACGGCGCTGATGCGCTTACCCACGACAGCTTCCGCGGCATTCCTGGCGCATTCGACGCCGCCATTGCCGGTTTCCGAAATCTGAAGAATCTCGGCATGTCGGTGCAAATCAACACCACCATTGCCCGCCACAATGCCAATCAGCTTCCGCAAGTGCTTGATCTGGCAAGGTCTCTGGGAGCCGATGCGCTTCACACCTTCCTCCTGGTGCCGGTAGGTTGCGGCGTCGATATCGCCGCCGAACAGATGGTTCCGCCGGAAGAGTACGAGAAGATGCTGAACTGGTTCTATGAGCGGTCGCTGGAAGGCGGCATCGAGTTGAAGGCGACCTGTGCGCCGCATTATTTCCGCGTGGTTCGCCAACGACGCGTCGCCGAACGGCATTCTGATGCGGCAGCTCAGGCCGCGCATCCAACGCTCGAAACTGCGGCGTCTTCGCCACATATCGGCCCTACAGAGATGGCGATGCCCGGTTCAACCGGCATCGAATTGAAACCGCACGGAATCGGACACGCGGTAGGACATCCTGGCACTCATCCTTCCGACATGAACGCCATGACCAAGGGCTGCCTGGCTGGAACCGCCGTGTGTTTCATCTCTCATCAGGGCGAAGTTTATCCCTGTGGATATTTGCCAGCCTTGGCCGGGGATCTGAAAAAGCAGTCGTTCGCCGACATCTGGGAAAACTCTGTGGTGTTCAATCAACTGCGTGACGTCAATAACCTGAAAGGCAAGTGCGGTTGTTGCGAGTTCCGCAACATCTGCATGGGCTGCCGCGCGCGTGCCTACGCTGCCACCGGCAACTACCTCGATGAAGAGCCATTCTGTGTCTACCAGCCGCGTACCAACAGTTTGAAGGTGAAAGACATCGCGCCGGCGGAAGTCACACACTGAACCCAAGGCACCACAAAGGCACAGAGACTTTAGAAATTGCCCAGTTCGCGCCGATTAGCTTACTCCCCCTTGAAGCAGCCGCATGATTTAATGCTTGACGTTAATAACGTCAAGCATTAAACTATGCACGTTGATTAAGACTTTCGCGGACAAAAACACGAAAGAGTTCTGGGATACGGGAAAAAGCCAGCGAGTGCCCCCGGCGAACCTGCGAAAAGCCTCCAGAAAGAAACTGGCGATGCTCAACTCAGCCGTAAGACTGGAAGATCTGCGAATTCCTCCCGGTAACAGACTCGAAGAGCTCCGCCATGACAGAAAAGGCCAGCACAGTATTGCCATCAATGACCAATTCCGCGTGTGCTTCGTGTGGCGAGATGGCCATGCGTACGATGTAGGGATAACGGATTACCACGAAATTATGAGTATGGAGAAGAATGTGAGCATCAAGAATGAGAATCAGGCGGGATGGGCAGTGCATCCGGGGGAAATTCTTCGGGAGGAGTTTCTGGAGCCTATGAACATTTCCGCTTACCGGTTGGCAGTAGAGCTACGTGTTTCTCCTCCTACGGTCAACGACATTGTTCGGGAGAAACGGGGAATCACTCCTGAGATGGCCGCTCGTCTGTCCAGGTATTTCGGGACTTCCGAGCAGTTCTGGCTTAATTTGCAAGATGCCTTTGCCGTTCATCAGGTCAAGAAGAAGTATTCCAAGGAATTGAAGGCCATAAAGCCCCTTGCTGCGGCTGCAGCGCGATAATATGTCTCTGAACCGCATTCGTGCCTCAATCCCCCTCTGTGCTGAACCGCTGCACGGGCGAAAAGACACCGGGCAAGCGTGATATCCCACTATCGATTCCCATACATTCCAACTCCCTGCTGACCCAGCCCCGCCTAACTCCGTGAAAATGCAAGGAATGTACACGTCGTCCACCCAACCCTTTTTTGGCCCAGCAGATGCATTTCACGGTGTGAACGGCAGGAGACGAAGACTTTGGAACCAACTCTCATGGTCGTCGGGCTGAACTACCGCACCGCTCCGGTGGCTGTGAGGGAGCGTTTCTGGATCGCCGAAAACCGGCGTTATGAGGCTCTGGTCGGGTTGTCAAGAGCGGAAGGCATCGATGAAGTCATTGTTATGGCCACGTGCAATCGAACAGAATTCTGGCTGTGGGCCAACGATGTCACTCTGGCTGCTAACTCAGTTATGCGCCTGCTGGCCTCCGAATATGGCCTCAAGCTATGCGAGTGGAAGCACTTTTATCGATTGCTGGATGAAGCCGCCCTCCTCCATATTTTCCGGGTTGCATCCAGCCTCGACTCCATGGTTGTCGGCGAGCCGCAAGTCGTTTCCCAGGTGAAGCAAGCGTGGCAGCAGGCGCAGAAGGTAGGGGCAACCGGCCGCTTCCTCGACGCGGTGTTGCAGAAGGCACTCACGGTCTCGAAGCGCGTGCGCACTGAGACCGCGATCGGCAATGCGGCGGTTTCCATTCCTTACGCCGCCGTGGAACTGGCTCGCCAGATTTTCGGCACGCTCGAAAACAAGAAAGTGCTTCTGCTGGGCGCCGGCAAGATGAGCGAACTTTCAGCCCGTGGATTGCTCAACCACGGAGCCAGCTCCGTCCGCGTGATCAATCGAACCCTCGAACATGCGGCGGAATTGGCCTCGAAACTCGGCGGGCTCGCCATTCCGTTTGAAGATCGCTGGCAGCACATGGCCGAGGCTGACATCATCATCAGCTCAACTTCCTGTCCGCACACGATTCTCAGCCGCGAAGAAGCCGAAATAATGGTTCGCGGCCGTCAGAATCAACCTCTTGTGATCGTCGATATCGCCATGCCCCGTGACATTGACTCGAGCGTGCGCGATGTCGAGGGCATTTTCCTCTATGACCTTGATGACCTCGAAAACGTGGTCGACCACAATGCAGGCGAGCGTGAGGCTGCCGCCGCGGCTGCACAGAAAATTCTCCAGTTCGAGGCGCAAGGCTTCCGCCGCAAGCTGATGGCGGAGCGAGTGGTGCCGACCATCGTGGCGCTGCGCCTGCGGCTGGTGAGATTTGCCGGCAAGAACTGGATTCCTTTCGACAAGAGAACGGACCGTTCTCCCAGGACCAAGACGAAATGTTAACCGCAGTAATGTCCCGGATGACGCAGAAGATCGCAGGGTCCCTGGCCCGTGAACTCAAGGAACTTCCAGAGAAGGTGGAGCAGGAACAGATGACCACTGCCCTGCAGCGGCTGTTCCACCTGCAAGCGCCCGAATCGGCGCTTGCCGGCACCAGATCCTAAAAGGGAGTAGCGAATATCCATGGAAAAGATTCATCAAATCGTATCCCACCCTCAAGCTGAGCGCGAAAGCTGGACCAGCGCGCAAGCGTACATACTCGCTGTCTTCTGTCTCGTACTCGGAGTCGCCCTCGGTTACCTGTTTCGCGGGTCCGCTTCACCAGCAGCGGAGACAGCCGCCGTATCCGCGCCGGCCGACGCCAGCACGGCTCAGGGCGCGCCGACGCAACCCCAGTTGGCTCCGGAACAGCAGAAGGCAATGTTAGACGAGGCACTCGCACCCCTGCTCGCGACGCTGAAGACCAATCCTGATGATGTGGATACGATTGTGAAAGTGGGCAATCTGTACTTCGACGGGCGCCAATACCCCGACGCGATCAAGTATTATCAGCTCGCCGCCAAGAGTCAGCCCAAGAACGCAGACCTCCTTACCGACCTGGGAACGTCGCTCTGGTACAGCGGAGACGCCGACGGAGCCATTGCCGAGTTTCAGAAAGCGCTGAAGTATCAACCCAATCATCCGGGAACGCTTTTCAACCTGGGCATAGTGCGTTGGCAAGGCAAGAGCGACCCTAAAGGCGCAGTCCAAGCTTGGGAGGAGTTGTTGCAAACGAACCCGGACTACCCCCAGAAGCAGCAACTCGAGGAATACATCGCGAAGGCCAAGCAACACGCCAAGAGTTAAACTCTGGAGAGAGCAACCTCGGTCAGATTACCCCAATTTTCGCGCCTGTCGCTAAGCAACGGGCAAGCTCGGAGAACGTGTCGGCCTCATCCGGACATGGCAGGGTATTCGTTATTTATTCGCCTTCGAGCCGTCCACTTTTTACCTTCCCTCGGCAGAAGGCAGCCCAATCATAAGTGCTAGCCCCCACGGTGTTAAGGCCTGGTGCTTTTCTGTCGATGTAATAGAAGTCGTGAACCAGTCTGTCCAAACCAGCGAATCGAGAACCGCGATGATGGCTATCGCTGAGGTTTGCTGGGAAGACCAATCCGGAACATCGCACCTTGCTCCTGCGAGGATCGAGGACACGTCTCCTTCCGGCGTCTGCATTCGAATCAACACTCCCATCGCGGTCGGGTCCAAGCTCACGATTAGGTGGCAGAGGGAACTTTTTTCCGGTGTGGCCCGGAACTGCCGGAGCGACGGAATGGCATTTGTCATGGGCATTCAGCGAGATAGTGCCGGGGCAGGTGTTCAAAGCAACCCGACGCCATACGGAAATGGTTTTGAGCAGGCGGCCTCGCTAGCGTCTGCCGAACTGTGGTGGGAAGACGAACATCGAACTGCTCACCACGCTCCGGCAAGGATCGAGTCCAGGGTTCCTTCGGGAACGGTCCTTCGGATCACCGCGCCGATTCCGGTCGGGTCCAATCTGAAAGTCAAGTGGCAGAAGGAGCTATTTTCCGGAGTCGCCACATACTGCCGTTGGGATGGCAGGGCATATCTTCTGGGTATTCAGCAGGACGAGGACAGAAAAAGTCACCTCCAACCTAGCCCACCACTCCCCGCCCCAGTCCAGGACCTTCCCTTTCTTTCACCGGCCAAACTCCAAAACCCACCGGCAAAGCCGGAAGCTGAGCAAGAGAAGATTCCTGTAGCCAACCCCCTACGCGAACCTGCTGCAGTGTCTGCCGCCGCGATCGTTCCGGCGGCGAAAGCTAAAGAGCCTGGCTACGGAAGCGGCTCTCCAAGTTATGCCGCTGCTCACAAGTCTTCAGGGCCCGCGCCGGTCTTACGCCTTGAACTTCAAACGCAAGGCTCGTTAAATCGTGAGGAAAGGAAAGTTATGGAATCAAAAAGCCTTTTTCCAAAGTTCTGGCGTAGCCAGCAGGACGACAGCGACGCGCCCGACAATGCCACATCCACGGAGGTTCCAGTGAACAAGTTAAACGCCAACGCAACTGAAGGCCCCGCTGATCCACAGGGCGATCTGCTGTCCTGCGAGGACATTTACCATGCGTCGGGAATCTTGAGCGCGCGCTCCCGATACGGCATCAACAAGATCATTGAGATGCTCACCAGCAAACACATCCGCGACATGGCAAAAGACGTTAAGCGCGCCTCGGTGCTGATGGCCCTCGACGCGGCCGGCACTTCGGTTGACGACGTGCTCCAGGACGCGGCGCGGCGCCAGCACGCGCTTACTGCTTATGAAGCCGGCCAGCAGAAACAGTTTGACGAATTCGAGGCCCGCAACGTTCGGGAAAACGCCCAGATTCAGGCAGAAATGGAGCGCGTGACAGCGCACTACGCCAACCGCATCAAGCACAACCTCGATCAAGTGGCGCAGGAACGAGCGGCGCTTTGCAGCTGGCAGGCCATGAAGGAGCAGGAAAGTCAGCGGATATCGGAAGCGGTGACGCTGTGCGGAAAACAACCCGTTGCCGAGCCATCGAGCGATCCGCTAGCAGCGCTCTCCGGACCACGCGCCTCGGCCGCAACCATGTAGTTCCTTTGTTGACCGGATCGCCTGCTCGTTTCTTTGAACGCCGGCCTTGGCGCAGCCCCTTCCTTTCAACTTGAATCCTTCCGAGTCTCTTGTCCTTATCGTTTCCCCTTAGTCGAACCACGCAAGAGATCCCGCCGTGCGTGTCTCGGCGCACAACGGCCTGTGTGCTACGTCACATACAGCGGTTCCGAAGTTGTCGATTATAGAGTCCGGATGTCAGCGGACCTTCTTTTCGTCCCGCTGCACAAACAAACGAAGAACCCAAGAAATGAGAGTTGAAGCGGTGCGCCCCTCACAAGATGACGGGTGTTTGGCAGTTTAATCCAAATTCATTCGAAGTCCACCGGACTGCAATCAGCCCAACAAAGCGTGGACTTCAAGGAGACATACCATGGCAAAGACAATGCAAGCGGCTTTCGTCGAGAAGTTCGGCGAACCGTTGAAAGTGCGAGAAGTTCCGATTCCAGATCCAGGACCGGGAGAGGCCCTGGTTCAGGTGATTGCGAGTGGTGTCTGCCACACTGACGTGCACGCGGCAGATGGCGACTGGCCGATCAAACCCACCCTGCCCTTTATCCCCGGGCACGAAGGCGCGGGCTTCGTGACCAAGCTGGGCTCAGGCGTGACGCATTTGAAGGAAGGCGACCGCGTTGGAATCGCATGGCTGCACAGTGCCTGCGGACACTGCGAATTCTGCCTTACCGGATGGGAAACACTATGTCCAGAGCAGCAGATGTCGGGTTATACGGTAAACGGCACCTTCGCTGAATACGCTTTGGGTCAGGCAGACTATCTTGGCCGGCTTCCTGACAATGTATCCTTCATCGATATCGCGCCGATTCTCTGCGCCGGCGTTACTACCTACAAAGGTTTGAAACAAACCCAGGCGCGTCCCGGCGAGTGGGTCGTGATCTCGGGCGTGGGCGGGTTGGGCCACGTCGCGGTCCAATATGCAAAGGCAATGGGCCTACACGTCGCCGCCATTGACATCGGACCGGAGAAACTGGCATTGGCCCGCAAGCTGGGCGCAGATTTGACTGTGGATGCAAAGGAAGAAGATGTAGTCGCGGTCATCCAGAAGAAAATCGGAGGCGCTCACGGTGCATTGGTGACAGCCGTGTCTTTGCCCGCATTCAAACAGGCGCTCGGAACGTTACGCCGCGGCGGAACTTGCGTGCTGAACGGTCTGCCTCCAGGCGAGTTCCCGGTCTCCATTTTCGATCTCGTGCTCAACGGGCAAACCGTGCGAGGCTCGATCGTGGGCACACGCAAGGACCTTGAGGAAGCCCTGCAGTTTGCCGCCGAAGGCAAAGTGAAGGCGACTATCGAGGAACAGCAATTGGGATCGATCAACGACATCTTTGACCGACTCAAGAAGGGGAAGGTCAATGGCCGGATCGTTCTTGACATCGCCGCAGAGTCCGGCGCAAAGAAGTCAACTGGTGCTAAGGCATCTAAGAGTCACGCTGCCGCGTGAGCTCCTGGATCGTCTGACATTACGCTGCGGATACCAAGCTAACAGGCGGATGCCCTGCGCTCGTGACGCGAGCGCACGACGGCATCCGCCTTCACGCCTTCTCGTCTTTTTAGCGAACCATGTGCCTTGCCAGTCTGCCATCAGAGCCATGACGATCTGTTCTCTACGACCTTCACCTCGTCATCCCTCGCATTCGGCTCATGTCACAAAGACGTGTGACGCCGCTCACCGACCTCATAACGAACGAGCGGTATCTTCGCAGCCGGGATTATTGTGTCTTAGTTCATTGCAGAAAAGGAGATATCGTTATGGCAGTTGCAGATCTCGTGAAACAAACATCCGTCCAGCAAGCTGTCGACACGCTTCGCAAAGGCGGCGTCAAATCCAAATATGAAAACTTCATTGGCGGTCGATGGGTAGCGCCTGTGAAGGGCAAGTATTTTACTGATTACAGCCCGATCAACGGCGAGCCGATCTGCGAGATCGCCCGTTCCTCGGCGGAAGATGTCGAGAAGGCTCTCGACGCAGCTCACGCAGTCAAGGATCTCTGGGGCCGCACCGCACCCGCGCTGCGCTCATCTATCCTGCTGAAGATTGCCGACAAGATGGAAGAAAATCTGGAGCTTCTGGCCCTCGCGGAAACTCTGGACAACGGCAAACCCATTCGCGAGACTCGCGCCGCTGACGTTCCGCTCTCCATCGACCACTTCCGATACTTCGCCGGCTGCATCCGCTCCGAGGAAGGTACAGTAAGTGAAATTGACAACGACACCATCGCCTATCATTTCAAGGAGCCGCTTGGCGTCGTCGGTCAAATCATTCCCTGGAATTTCCCGCTGTTGATGGCCGCCTGGAAACTGGCGCCTGCCGTCGTCGCCGGAAATTGCGTGGTGATCAAACCCGCGTCCAACACTCCTCTCAGCCTGCTCGTGCTGATGGGGCTGATTGGCGACCTGTTACCACCCGGCGTATTGAACGTAGTCACTGGCCCGGGCGGCGAAATCGGAAAAGCCTTGGCCAGCAATCCTCGGATTGCCAAAATTGGCTTCACCGGCGAAACCACTACCGGCCGTCTGATCATGCAGTATGCGTCCGAGCCCATTATCCCGCAGACGCTGGAGTTGGGAGGCAAATCACCTAACATCTTCTTCGCCGACGTTATGGACGCCGACGATGAATACTTCGACAAGGCGCTCGAAGGCTTTGCCCTGTTTGCATTTAACAAAGGCGAAGTCTGCACTTGCCCGTCTCGCGCCCTTATTCAGGAATCTATCTTCGACAAGTTCCTGGAACGTGCGGTTGCCCGCGTAGGCAAGATCAAGGTTGGCAATCCGCTCGATCCCAATACGATGATGGGCGCACAGGCATCCCGCGATCAACTGGAGAAGATTTTGGAATACATCCAGGTCGGCAAGAATGAAGGCGCGCGCTGTGCTATCGGCGGCGAGCAAGCTCATCTCGGAGACGATCTGGAAAACGGCTACTACATCAAACCGACTGTCTTTGTTGGCAACAACAAGATGCGCATCTTCCAGGAAGAAATCTTTGGTCCCGTACTTTCTGTGACCAAGTTCAAAGACCTCGAAGACGCCATCGCGATCGGCAATGACACAGTCTACGGTCTAGGCGCGGGCGTGTGGTCGCGCAATGGCACCAACACCTATCGCGTGGGCCGCGAAATCAAGGCTGGCAGGGTCTGGACGAACTGCTATCACCTGTATCCGGCACACGCCGCATTCGGTGGATACAAGCAGTCGGGTTTCGGCCGCGAGACTCACAAGATGATCCTCGACCACTACCAACAGACCAAGAACCTGCTGGTGAGTTACAGCCCGAAGGCGTTGGGCTTCTTTTAAACGAAGTAGAGATGATCGCTGCAGGGCGAGTGCGTAGCACTCGCCCTGTTTTTTCGTGTGCGGGGTTATCGAGTCCCGTCATTCTCGCGCAACAATTACGCTAGCGATAGGCCACCTTGTAACTCCGCTTCGTATCAGACTCGCGATTGGTTTCTTTCAGCAACCTCGAAACAGCGGATCAGTACTGCATGCAAATTCGCAACTGGCGATCGGCTTCGTCGATCGCCCGGATGGCGTCCACGCGGTGGCCGCCAAAGTCGTGGGCAGCCGCTTGCAGGTGTTCCTTGGCGCGCTGCAGGGAGTGGAGCGCGTCCTCGATTTCGGGGTGCTTACCAAACGCCGGCGATGGAGAGGACAGCGCCAGCATCATTGCGATCAAGGCAAAGGAACTCAACAGTTTCTGCTTCACAATTTCCTCCTGGATTTCTGGCCCAACGGACAAGCTCGTTGGTGTAGTCAGCCTAATCGAACCCAAGTTCGTTACACAAGTTGCGTAGTGTGATCATTCTGGTATCGGCGCCGCCGCCAGGAACCTAGACCAGAAGTGTTCCGCCATCGACCACAACGATCTGGCCAGTGCTGAATCCTTCCTGCATTAGGAAAACATAAGCTCGGGCAATCTCGGATGCCTCGCCCACACGGCCCACTAGCAATGTCTTGCCAACGCTTTCGTACATGCCTTCCCTCTCCTCATCCGGAATGTTCTGCCACAGGTTCGTCCGCACTACACCCGGCGAAACCGCGTTCACGCGGATGGGCGCGAGTTCGACCGCCAGCGCCCGCGTCAAGGCATCGACCGTGCCACAGACACTCGCGCCAAAAACCCATCCTTTTCGGGGACGCTGTCCGGCGATGCCTGTAGTGAGCGTGATCGACCCGCCTGCCCTGATTTGCGGGCTCCCATATTTAACCGCCGCCAACGCCGCCCAATAGCGCAACTCAAAAGCGCCGCGCGCTTTTTTGAGATCCGCCGTAGCCAGTTCGTTTAATCGCAGTGCATCGCCCGCGGTGAACACAAGATGGTCGAAACTTCCGAGCTTCTGAAAGAAAGTCTGAATGGCATGCTCGTCGGTAAGATCAAGTGCGTGGCCTTCTGCGTTCGGTCCGAGGATCGCAACCGCCTGCTCGACGCGTTGCGGGTTACTTGAGGCAATGACGAGTTCTGCGCCGTGCTCGATAACTTGCTGGGCGACGGCCAAGCCAATGCCCGACGATCCTCCGAGAACCACAACTCGCTTCTGGCGCAAACTCAATTCGCCCTCGGCGCTTCGCTCCTGCTGTGCCATTCAAAGCCTCCGCTCCCTCTTGATGCGCCACTCGTCTCGCAGGTCAGGATTTATTTGAGTTCGTAGTGACATCACTCGGGAGATCCCTCACTGCGGGTCCTCTACGCCTTCTCGGCTAGGGTCCCGATCACGGGTAGCTTGAAGGTTGCTCCCTGCAAGGCTTTGACCACCAGTACTAGCCAGAGGATCACCCAGCCAAGCGGCACCACGGCTAACGCCAGCCAACCCAGCAAATACCCAACCACTGGGATCACGGCGAGCACGGAATAGAGGATCCGCAGGGCAATCGCGACTACGATTGTGGCTACCGCCAGGAAAATGGATTGGAAGGAGTGAAACCTAATAAAGCGGTTGCGCTTAAGAGGCTCGATGAGTACGAACACGACGGCGGGGATGAAGGTGATGTAGGCCAAGGCGGCGAGCAGATTGTCCCCCGCACCGACGGGGATGGTGTCATCGGGCGGGTTTTCTGCCGGCAGATTCACTGGGGCAATGGTGGAGCGCTTGGTCGCGGGCTTACTTGGCTCCTGGCCGGGAACCCACATTCTGCGTCCGCAACCGGGACAAAAAGCAGCACCGTCGGGCATTTCGGCGCGACATTGCGGACAGGAGATGGGCATGATTTTTCTTAGGCCAGGCGGCGCGAAGCGTTCTTCTTGCGGCAATCCTCGCAGACTCCATAAATCTGAAAGGTGTGACGAGTGGTGGCGTAGCGGTAACGTTTTCCGATTTCCTGTTCCAGTCCGTCCACCTCGGGCGAAAAGAATTCTACCGAACTTCCGCACCCAGTGCAGACCATGTGATGGTGGCTGCGCCGGTTGTACTGATGCTCGTAGCGGGCGATGCCATCGTGAAAAGCGACTTCGCTGGCCAGTCCGCATTCGGCGAACAGCTTCAGAGTGCGGTAGACAGTGGTAAAACCGATGCGGGCATCCTTCTTTTGCACCAGCCGGTGCAGCTCGTTGATCGACAGGTGCTCACGGGTTTCGAGGAAGGTTCGCAGAATGGTGTCGCGTTGCGCCGTATGTTTCAGCCCGACCCGCTTGAGATGCTGATGCAGAATCTGCTGCGCTTCACGCACCATCTCGGGCGAGATGCTGGGCTGATCGTCAATGCGCTTTTGCAGCATAGTGATTTTCGGCAAGGCTGGCAGCCTTCTGAATCATACTGGCCTTTTCGAAACGAGCCAACTTCTCGGGGGCGACGCACAAGCCAACAATAGCCTGCGGGTTGAGTCTACCGAGCTGCTGTGGGCTTGAGGTTGACGACTTGCGCCGCATGAGCGCCAATCGTCACATGTTCCCCCTTATCCTGATCCTGATTGCAGCATGGCATGCATTCGGTTTGTTTTCCAGAGCGGCGAGGCCCTAAAATCGAGTGTCCTCTATGGCGACCATTAGTACTCCGGTTTATCCGCGGCCGCGTCTGCGGATTTTGCGCATTGCTGTTCTCGTTCTCAGCCTTCTATTGCTGGTCGTGCTAGGTATTTGCGCCTGGTTCCATTCCATGGCGCGGTCCGCGTTGCCGCAACTGGATGGCAAGGTCCGCGTAGCGGGACTTTCGGCGCCGGTGACCGTGATTCGCGATGCTCACGGAGCGCCCACTATTGATGCCGCCAACTTCGATGATCTTTTTTTCGCTCAAGGTTATCTGACCGCGCAAGACCGACTGTTTCAGATGGATGGAATGCGCAGGTTCGCGGGGGGAGAACTGGCGGAAATCCTGGGCAGCGAATTCGTGAAGCACGACCGTCAGCAGAGAATCTTGGGCCTGAGAGTAATGGCAAGAAAGACGGCGGAGAATACACCGCCGGAAAATCGAGTTCATTTCGAGGCTTATGCGCGCGGCGTGAACGCCTATATCGAGACGCATCGCAATCGATTGCCGCTGGAATTCCGCATTCTGCGGTACTCGCCACGTCCGTGGACGCCTGAGGACTCAATGCTGATCGGGATGCAAATGGTCGAGGATCTGAGCACGAGCCCGCGGCACGCGCTGGTGCGCGAGAAAATTCTGGCCAAGCTGGGCCCGGAGCTGACGGCGGATCTGTATGTGAATTCATCGTGGCATGACCGGCCACCGACGGTCGAGCGGCCTGGTCTGGATCAGGAGATCAAGGGCAACGATCAAAACGATGACGAAGACGAGGACGATGATTCAGGCACGGATAGCTCGGTTACGCGATTGGCGCCGCGACCAGAAATTCCGCCGCTGGGGCCAGAAATGTTTTTCGACGAGCGGCCTCTGGTGCTGGGTTCGAACAATTGGGTAGTCTCGGGGGCGCACACGGTTTCGGGCAAGCCGCTGCTGTCGAATGATATGCACCTCGGCCATCAGATGCCGAACCTTTGGTACGAAGCGCACCTTCGTTGCAGTGCTGGCAACTTCGATGTGGCTGGGGTTACGCTGCCGGGATATCCCTATGTGATTGTCGGGCACAACCAGCGAATTGCATGGGGGTTCACAAATCTCGGGCCGACCGTCGAGGATGTGTACGTTGAGACCTTCAACGCAGACGGACAATATCTCACGCCAGATGGATGGAAGCAGCCTGAGCATCGTCGTGAGGTAATTCACGCGAAAGACAAACCAGATGTGATCGCGGACGTTGTGGTGACACGTCACGGGCCGATCATTACGGACTTGCACCCGGGTGAAACGCGCAAGCTGGCGCTGCGTTGGACTTTGTACGACGGCATGCGCGGCCCATTTTTTGCGGTCGATTCGGCGCAAAAGTGGGAGGAGTTCAGGCGCGCTTTTTCAGAGCTTGATGCGCCGGGGCAAAACGTCGTGTATGCCGATGTCGACGGCAACATCGGCTATCAAGCGACCGGAAAGATTCCCATCCGAGCCGCCGGCGATGGCAGCCTTCCAGAGAATGGAAGCGACGATGCTCATGAATGGGTGGGCTACGTTCCGTTTGAGAAGCTGCCTAGCGTATACAATCCGCCGTCGGGAATTATTGCCACCGCGAATAGCCGGATCGCACCGGATGGATACAAATATTCGCTGAGCACGGAATGGGAAGCTCCCTGGCGGACAGCTCGCATCTATCGGGTGCTTGAGTCGGGAAAGAAGTTTTCCGCAGCTGACATGCTGTCGCTTGAAACCGATATCTATTCCGAGCTGGATCGTTTTTTCGGGGAACGGTTCGTGTATGCGGTCGACCATGCTAAGAATCCCTCACTCAGGGCAAAGGCGGCGGCGGAGATCTTGCGCCAATGGGATGGACGGATGATCGCAAGCTCGGCTGCGCCGACAATCGCGGTGCAGGCGCGCGAAGAGTTGGTTCGTTTGCTGCTCGAGCCAAAGCTGGGTGTTGCGCCAAAGGATCCGGAACAAATTGAAACGACTTTCAGTTGGGCAAGCTATCAGTGGATGATGAGTACGGTCTGGCTGGAAAACGTGGTCGAGCACCAACCGAAGCGCTGGTTGCCCGAGACTTATGCGAACTACGACGAACTTCTGACCGCCGCAGTCGAGGCCGCAGTTGATTCAAATCCGGCACAAGGGGCGAATGCGCCGCAGGATCTGAATTCGTGGAAGTGGGGAAATTTTCACCCGGTCGAGATTCAGCATCCGATCTACGGCAAGATTCCGCTCCTACGGCGCTGGACAGGGCCGGGATTGCAGCCGCAATCGGGGAGCGAGTTCACGGTGAAAGCGGTATCACTCGACCATGGGCCGTCGGAACGAATGACGGTTGATCTCGCTGATCTTGATCAATCTACCTTGAACCTGGTCACGGGCGAGGCAGGGAATCTGTCGAGTCCGTACTATCTCGACCAGTGGAAAGCTTGGTACGAGAACTTTACGTTCGCCTGGCCGTTTTCACGACCGGCAGTCCAAAAGGCGCGTGCGCATGAGATCGTGCTGGAGCCGTAACGGAATCTGACCGCCGCGCCTTTGCTCAGTTGACCAGCTTCACATCGTATAGTTGACCGACGATATCCACCTGGCCATTATTGTTTTGGTTGTTGCCCGGCGTTACCTGCAGCTGGTTGGTGTCCGTGTCGTAGATTCCAAGCCCACCGTTCTGCACTACGTAAACAATGTCGCGGCCGGTGATTTGCTGAATGCCGGTCACATCGCCATTGTTCGCCGGGATCACGACGCTTGCACTGCTCGTATTGAAGATGGACAAGCAGCCGCGAACCTCGCCACCGGAGACAGTGATATTGGTACAGCTGTGCGAGCCGATGTAGAGCTGGCCGTTCTGGCTTAACTGCATGCGATCGTGATACCCGTCCGTGATGATGGCCGAATCCGTGACGGTCATCGAAGCCGTATCGATGACACTCAGTCTGCCGCAGGTGGTGGCCGCTGTCGGGGTCCCAGCGCAAGTATTGGTTCCGGGCGGAGTTCCTGCCACATACAGCGTGGAGCTGTTCAGCAAAGCGTAGGTGGCCGCGCTGACTGGCGTCGTGCTTGAGGGCAAAGATGCGCCCACGTTAAGCACGCTAACCCCCGCCGCTTTACCGCCGCATTGCGCACCGCAATTCATCACGAAAGCACTGGAGTTACTCGTGAAAATACCCCATACCGGGCGATCAAAGCCAGCGACGTAGCTCCGGGGATCCGTGTTGGTGCCGATCAGAACCGTCGTAATTACAGTCACGGTGTCGGAGTTATCGCTAAACACCAAAACGTGGCTGCCATCTGGGCTGCAAACAGCGAAGTGAGCGCCCGGCACCGGGATGGATGCGGTCGTGGAACCATTCTGCAAGTTCAGCACCTGCACAGTGCCCGGAGCCTGTCCAAAGACCGGGGCAGTGGGTACGGCAGCGTAGGCGGTAGTAGCAAACGGACTGACTGCGATGCTCTCGCTAAAACCGGGCAGCGTGATGGACGGCACCGCCGTGGTACTGCCGGGAACCGTAGCCACGGTTTCGGTCGAGTTGTCGACGACCGTCACTGTGTTGCCGGTCTGGCTGTAAACCAGAGTGTACTTCAGGTTAGGAGCGAGCGTCATCATTCCTGGCTGGGTGCTGGAGCTCGTTAAATTAACGACCGAGGTGGACAACACATCGAGCTGGGCGTTAACGATATTCAGAACCGGTAAAAACGGCCCACCCCCACCGGTCCCGGTCCCGGCTGGAAAGAGCGGATTCGAAATAAAGACGCGGAACTTGAGTCCGCTGGGCTTGGTCGAAATAGTGCTGGTGGAGCTGGAAGGGTTACTCTTTCCGCAGGAAATCAGGGTTATACAGACTGCTGCGAGCGCAAAAATGCCGATTAAGATTCTCTTCAAACCTGGGACTCCGAAGAGCGTGAAGGATAGAGATTTAGATGCAAGAAAGCGGATTATAACAGAGCGACTTCGGAGAAATTTGGGACCGGACCAGCGTGCAACCCGCCAGGATGCAAAAGCGGCGATCCTCTTGTATTCTGAAAAGAATGTCTAACGACCTGTTGGCGCGGCTAAAACAGTCAGCCGTCTTGTGCGACGGCGCGATGGGAACCCTGCTTTATGCCAAAGGGATTTTCATCAATCGCTGCTACGACGAGTTGAATGTCTCGCAACCTGATCTGATTCGTGGCGTCCACCACGAGTATCTGCAGGCGGGTGCGGAGATTATTGAAACCAATACTTTCGGTGGAAATTCCTTCCGCTTGGCGCGACACAGTATGGCGAGCCAGGTACACGAGATTAACTTTGCCGGGGCACGGCTGGCGCGGGAAGCCGCCAAGAGCTTTGATGTCTTTGTAGCCGGATCGGTCGGACCACTCGGAGTGCGTATCGAACCACTCGGCAAAACCTCCTTCGAGGAAGCCCGAACTGCTTTCCGGGAGCAGATTGCGGCTCTGGTCGAGGGCGGCGTGGATCTGCTAATGCTTGAGACCTTCGGTTACCTGGAAGAACTTCATCAAGCCGTACTGGCTGCGCGTGACGTGAATCCGAAGATTCCAGTCGTGGCGCACGTCACCATCGACGAGGATGGAAATTGTCTCGACGGTTCGACGCCTGAAACCTTCACCCCGAGGCTGGAAGAGTGGGGAGTGGACGTCATCGGATGCAATTGCAGCGTGGGTCCGGTGGCGATGCTCGATGCGGTCGAACGCATGCGCGCAGCAACTTCCTTGCCCCTGGCGGCGCAACCCAATGCCGGTATGCCACGCTCAGTGGAGGGCCGGAATATCTATCTGTGTTCGCCGGAATATATGGCCAGCTATGCGCGCAAGTTCGTGGCCGCGGGCGTGCGCATCGTGGGCGGGTGCTGCGGCACCACTCCCGATCATATACGGGTGATGAAGTCAGCGCTGCGAATCGGAGATGCTCGCGCGAAGGTGACGGCCGCGCCCGCGAGCACCGAAGCCAAGCCTGCCGCAACTTCTGCCGTAGCTCTCGAGAATCGCTCCCGGCTGGGCGCCAAACTTGCCTCTGGCGAATTCCTGACCATGGTTGAGATTGTTCCGCCCAAGGGAACGGACATTCGCAAGGAAATAGAGGGCGCACGCTTCGTCAAGTCGGTGGGAGTGGACGGAATCAACGTCCCCGATAGTCCACGGGCGTCTGCCCGCATGAGCAATCAGGCGCTGTCGTTGCTGATCCAGCAGGAAGTGGGCATCGAAGCTATCCTCCACTACACCTGTCGCGACCGCAACGTGCTGGGCATTCAATCAGACTTGCTGGGCGCGGCGGCTACAGGTATTCGCAATCTGATCTGCATCACGGGTGATCCGCCGAAAATGGGCAGCTATCCCGATGCCACGGCCGTATTCGATGTGGATGCAATTGGACTGGTGAATATTGTTCACAATCTGAATCGCGGCCTGGATATTGGCGGCAACCCGATCGGAACGGGGACAACCTTCGTGATCGGCGTTGGCGCTAATCCCGGACTGAGCGATATGGACGAAGAAATCCGGCGCTTCGAGTACAAAGTGCAGGCCGGTGCTGAATATGCTGTCACCCAGCCCGTCTTCGACCTTAGCCTGCTGGAGAGTTTCCTGCGCCGGATTGAGCACTGCCGGATTCCGGTGGTGGCCGGCATTTGGCCGCTAGTGAGCGTGCGTAATGCTGAATTCATGAAGAACGAATTGCGAGTCTCGGTTCCGGATTCCATTCTGGAGCGCATGGCCGCGGCGAAGACTCCGGAGGCGGCGCGAGAGGAAGGGGTAGCCATCGCGCGCGAGATGCTGATCGCCGTTCGCGAGATGGCGCAGGGGGCGCAGATCAGCGCGCCGATGGGCCGTTACAGTTTGGCGGTCGACGTCTTGGAAGCTTTGGGAACGTCTCGTCCCACTTCGGTGTGAATGTTTGTTAAATCTTGTTTAAACTGTGTTCTCTGCTAGACACAATTGCCCCTCGTGTGGATTAGAATAGGTCTTAGGAGCAGAAACCCGTTGGCAAAATTTGAAGATTGCCTCCAGCGTCTGGAGAAGATTGTGCAGGAACTTGAAAAGGGCGAAGTGCCCTTGGAGAAATCTCTGACGCTCTTTGAGGAGGGCATGCAACTTTCAGCCACTTGCCGAAAAGAATTGGAGCAGGCCGAGGGCAAAGTGGAAATCCTGCTGAAGCAGAACGGGAAACTCCAGGCTGAGTCGTTTGAGCCCTTAACCGAGAGTGCGGCGGGAAAAAGATAAAGGCCGCATCGGTTGCTACACCGCTCATCAGTATTAACGTCTGTGACCGCGTTCACGCCCGTGCAACGCTGGCCACAGCCCGGTCGCCGTGCCTAGCGGTAGAAGCAGAGGGAAGTAATGCAGCCTCTCAATGTGGTACTCCTCCAAAGCGATTCTAGGGTGGCGGAGTCTCTCGTTTCCGCCCTAGCCAGTTCTTCCACATCGGTTCGCCAAGTCAAGTCATTGGGCGAACTGCGCAATAGCATCGAAAAACATGTTGCGGGTATTGCCATTCTGGACATGGAGGCTGCCTCCATTTCCGATGTCGAACATCTGTCGCGTGAGTTTCCTAAAGCCCGTATCGTTTGCACGCACCGTTTGGCCGACGAGGACATGTGGGCCGCCGCTTTGAACGCGGGCGCTGCCGACATTTGTCCTCCATCCGACACGCGGGGCATTTTGCGGGCTGCGCTGGGAAATACCTTCATGAAGCATTCCGCAGCTGCATAGAAAACAACTTGTCAACAAAGGGACGCCCTGTTGGGCGTCCTTTTTATTTTGAACAACAACCTCATTCGGCAAACGCGAAAGCGCGCTTGTTATACTCACCGTCATGCTCAAAGACACCCTGGAGGCAGGCCGAGAGCTGACTGACGCGGCTCTGGAACGTCTGCTGCCGCCAGTTACGCAATATCCGGTTTCGATTCATCGCGCCATGCGTCACAGCGTTTTCGCCGGTGGCAAGCGCTTGCGACCCATTCTGTGCATGGAAGCCGGACGCATGGTGGATGGCTCCCTTCCCCGTGGAATCGAAGGCTTGGGCGCAGCGCTGGAAATGTTGCACACCTATTCGTTAATTCATGACGACCTTCCGGCGTTGGACAACGATGATCTGCGCCGCGGCCGGCCAACGTGTCACAAAGTTTTTGGCGAAGCCATTGCAATTTTGGCGGGTGACGCGCTTCAGACTCACGCATACGAAACTCTGGCGCGGCTGCATTGCCCGGCGGAGGCACGAGTGCGCATCATCGAAGAAATCGCTCAGGGCACCGGCACTGTGGATGGCATGATTGGCGGCCAGGTGGTCGATCTCGAGGCCGAGCACACGAAGCCAGACCTGCAGATGCTGGAGTACATCCATCGCTCGAAAACTGCCGCTCTGATCACTGCGAGCGTGGTCAGCGGCGGTCTTTACGCCGGCGCGGATGGAGAGATGGTTGAGAAGCTGAGGTCGTTTGGGAAATCGATCGGGCTGGCGTTTCAGATCGTAGACGACGTGCTTGACGTGACTCAGACTTCCGAGCAACTTGGAAAAACCGCGGGCAAGGACACGGCAGCGGAGAAGGCCACTTATCCTGCTCTGTTTGGGATCGACGAATCGCTGAAGAAGGCGGATTCGCTGGTGGAAGCCGCCGACACCGCTTTAGATAGCTTTGGATCACGAGCCGATGCTCTCAAAGCACTGGCACGCTTCCTGGTAGAAAGAAAAAAGTAGCACTCGCATTTCGCCGCGGTCCGCAGGCTATCTTGGCAGAGTCTCCGGGACGCGGCGCTACAAA
Source organism: Terriglobales bacterium (assembly GCA_035601995.1). Classification (GTDB taxonomy): domain Bacteria; phylum Acidobacteriota; class Terriglobia; order Terriglobales; family Acidobacteriaceae; genus JABDBE01. The sequence continues at coordinate 10,136 of DATNNE010000095.1, read as the reverse complement.
GTAGCATTTGGTATTATGACTACGGCGATGGAGTTCGCCATAACCGCCTGGGTCGAACTAGTTGGGTCAAATTAGTAAGATCGCATTGCTAAGCTCGAACTGGCAAGCTCCGGCTGATGACTCCTACAACTTTGTAGGGAGAGCTCCATCGTGATCGATCTTCTGACTATATCCCTGGGCGCAATCGTCGGCGCCAATGCCCGTTATCTGCTGAGCCGGTTGGCTGCTAAAGAATTGGGGCCGGTCTTCCCCTATGGCACGCTGTTCATCAACATCGTGGGCAGCCTGATCGTTGGTTTCTTCGTGATCTGGACAACGGAACGCGTGCTGGCCGACCCGCGCTGGCGCTTGCTGGTGGTGGTCGGATTCTGCGGTTCGTTTACCACATTCTCCAGCTACGCCTTTGAAACCATGGCTCACTTCGAACAAGGACAATGGCTTCTGATGCTCACGAACATACTCACGAACAACCTGTTGTGTCTCGGCGGAGCGCTGGCCGGCATGGCTTTGGCGCGGGTGCTGTAAAATGCCAGACGCGATGGCAGTTCAAGTCACCATGTATCTTAACGAAGCCGACCAGTGGCATCATCGGCCACTGCACGTGGAGATTCTCAACTATCTGCGAAAAGAGAACGTGTACGCCGCCACCGCGATTCATGCCGTGGCTGGGTTTCTTGGCAGACACCGAGTGCAAACCAGTCACCTTGTAGACGCTGGGGGAAAGCTTCCGGTGATCATCATCTTCGTGGATACGGATGAGCACGTAAACCGCGTCCTGCCCACGTTGCAGGAAATGGCTGCCCACCGTTTGATCGTGCGTGAAAACGTCTTTCTGGAACAAGGAAACCTCGACTGAGATGTCCAATCCCGTTACCCCGCTCGATGTTTTGGCTATTGCGGCCCATCGCGATGACGTTGAACAAACCTGCGGCGGAACATTGCTGAAAATGGCGCAGCATGGAAGGCGCACCGGCATCCTCGATCTTACTCAAGGAGAGATGGGAACCCGAGGTAACGCGGAAAACCGCGCCCATGAAGCGGAGGAGGCCGCTAAGATACTGCGCGTCTCGTGGAGAGAAGCTCTCGACATTCCGGATGGGCGGGTCGAGAACACTTGGGAGAACCGGTTGAAAGTGGCGCGGGTCATCCGCGAGCAGCGGCCTCAAGTCGTGATCCTTCCTTATTGGAAGGGACGCCATCCGGATCACTACACGGCGTCGACGCTAGGATATGAAGCTTGCTTTCTGGCGGGATTAGCCAAGCTGGACCTTAGCGTGGCGCGGGCGCCCTCGCCCACGAAGCAAGACGACGCTGACTCGAGTCTTCCGCCCCATCGTCCGTTCAAAATTATCTACGCGACCCTTTACTACGACGTGCGGCCTACCTTCGTCGTGGATATTACTGAGTTGTTCGAGGCGCGTTTCCAGGCGCTAATGGCGTATAAATCGCAGTTCAGCGATCAGGAAGTGGGAAAAGACCTGTTCCCCGCTCAGGCCGAGATTCGTGCACGCATTGAAGCCATGGCGCGTTTCTACGGCTTGCTGGGAGGCGTGACCTATGCCGAACCGTTTCTGCAGAAGGAAGTGGGGCTGGTAGAAGATCTGACTTTGATTCCGGTGAAGTCGATCTAAACGCTGCCCGTTGCGGTTGACCAATGCTCTCGTCAAAGGAACTGCTGAACAATTTGACAGGCGGAGACCGCCGTTCTATTGGCCAATCCAACCAAGTCGCAGTGCTTGTCCTGAGACGACCCGCACTGTTCCCCCAACTGATCCAAGGTTTGTGGAGCCCGGACCCTCTGATCCGAATGCGAGCGGCGGATGCCGCGGAGAAAGTGTCGTTGCGAAGACCCGATCTGCTCCTACCTTTCAAAGCGAAACTGCTACGCCTGCTGGACGAAGCCACCCAGCAAGAGCTGCGATGGCATCTGGCTCAGATAATACCCAGGCTGCGTCTGTCGAAAACGGACCGGCTGCGCGCCGCTTCTGTGTTCCGACTCTACCTAAGTGACCAAAGCTCCATTGTAAAGACCAGTGCGATGCAAGCCATCGCCGATCTGGCCCGCATCGACGATGAGCTCATGCCAGAAGCAAAAGATCTGCTGACCGCGGCCACAAAAGTGGGAACCGCCGCTATGAGAGCACGCGGTCGGAAACTTCTGCGGCAACTTGAGCGCAGCCCGCTTGGATAGGTTTGCGGCGCTATTTTTTGATCGCTACCGCGACCCCATCGCGAATCGGCAGGATGGTTGTAAACAAATCCGGAGAGCTATACAGCAGCCGGTTAAACTCAAGAATTGCTTTGGTCTTCGAGTCAGGATTCTTCTGCGCGACCCGCCCGCTCCACAGGACATTGTCGGTGACAAACAACCCGCCCTTACGCAGACGCGGCAGAGCTAGTCGGAGGACGCGAGGATAGTCTTCCTTGTCAACGTCGTTGAAAATGATGTCGAACTCTTGCTTGTGTTCGGAAAGAAGCTCCAAGGCGTCGCCGGTCGACATATTGATTCGTGACGCGACTCCCGCCTTCTCAAAATATCCTCGGGCTTCCTCCGCGTTCTTTCGATCTCCGTCGGTGTAGAACACCAGCCCACCGGTGCCCACGGCCCGTGCCCACCAGATGGTCGAATAGCCGATGGCGGAGCCCATCTCGAAAACTGTTTTTGCGCCAATCGCGAGCGCCAGTTGATGCAGAATGCGGCCGACGGCTGGACCAACGATGGGGATCTTTCGCCTGGCAGCTTCATCTTCCATCTTCGCGAGTACTTCGTCGCGGGGCGGAAGCATGGAATAGAGGTAGTCTTCGACAGGACCGGCGGTAATTCCGGACATCTGCCATTCTGGCTTGGTTGCTTTAGACTTGGGCAATTCGTCTCCTTGTAGAACAGCCGTGCTTCGCTCGGCCGGACGGGCAGGGACGCTCGTCCTCCACGAACTTTACGAAATTGTTTCGCCTGGCTTCATCTCCCGGACTTCCACCTCGGGCACCAGTTTCTGCAGCTGACTCGGCCTTCCCGTCAGCACGGGGAACGTTCCGAAATGCATGGGAATGACCGTTTTCGCCTTCAGGAGCTTGCAGGCAAAAGCGGCTTCGCGCGGACCCATCGTGTAGTGATCGCCAATCGGAATCAACGCGATGTCTGGCTCGTAAAGCTCCTGGATGATCCGCATATCGCCGAAGACGTTGGTGTCGCCCGCGTGATAAATCTTCACTCCATTGTCGAATTCGACGACGTAGCCGCACGCTTCACCGCCGTAGACAATCTGATCGCCGTCCTGAATGCCACAGGAGTGGTCAGCGTGCACCATGGTCACTTTGATGTCGCCGACGGTTTGCGTGCCTCCCTTGTTCATCTCTGCTATTTGTTTCACGCCCTTTTTCCCCAGCCATCCGCACAACTCCGGAATACCAACTACTTTAGGATCGTGCTTCTTGCCAATTTCGACCGCGTCGCCAATGTGATCGAAATGTCCGTGGGTGCAGAGCATTACGTCGACTTTCTTGACGCTCTTTTCCTTCTGCGGACACGCGGGATTTCCCATGACCCAGGGATCGACAAGAATTGTCTTGCCAGCGGGCGTTTCCACACGAAATGTTGCATGGCCTAGCCAGGTAAGCTTAATGCCGTTGAGGTTCATAGTATTTAGATCGCGCTTGGCACTTGGCTTGGCTCTTGGTAGTTCAAGAACCCTGCCGGATCCCGCGAACCTTCACTGCCTAAATGCTAAGTGCTAAATGCCATTTGCTAGTTTAATATAGTTCGCCGTGACCGAACTCAAGGTTCTAATCTCGCGCGAGCAGATCGCGCATCGCGTGGGTGCCATGGGCGCGGAAATCACCCGCGACTTTTCCGGGGAAGCGGTGATCTTGGTGGGCGTGCTCAAGGGCGCGACTATTTTTCTCAGTGACCTGGCGCGCCAGGTCCAGCTCGACGCCACCTTCGACTTCATTGGAGTCTCCAGTTACGGCAACCGGCCCAGCCCCGACCATGAGTTGCGCTTCGGATGGGATTCAACCGGAGAGGTGCAATTGACCAAAGACGTCGACCAATCGATGAAGGATCGAAATGTGATCCTTGTGGAAGACATCCTCGACACGGGTCTCACGCTCAACTATCTGCAAAGAATCATGCTGGGCCATCAACCGAAAAGTCTGCGCATTGCCGCATTGCTCGACAAGCCATCGCGACGAAAACAGCCCATCAAGGCCGATTACGTAGGCTTCAGCATTCCCGACGAGTTCGTGGTCGGATATGGGCTGGACTACGCGGAGAAGTACCGCAATCTCCCGGACATCTGCGTGGTGCCTAGAGAAGGCTGATCGCGACTACTTGAGGGCAACAATCTCGCGGCTCACGCGGTCACCAGAGCGCGCAAAACGCGGCTGATATCATAGGAAAGTGGAAATGGTCGCAAGCCCGACTGACTTTCAATCCAAGGTCGATCCGCTTCTGTTGGAAGTTGCAGACGTGGTCAACACTACTTTGGACTTGGACACCACGCTTCGCCGCGTGGCCGAACTGGTCCGCAAGGTTATCGACTACGAAATCTTTGGCATACTGCTGTTGAACGAAAAGACCCAGGAACTGTACTTCCGATTTCAGGTCGGGTATTCGCCGGAAGTTGCTGAGCGCATTCGGATCAAAGTGGGCGAAGGCGTAACAGGAATCGCGGCGCAGCGGCGGGAAGCGATTCTGGTCGACGATGTCTCCAAAGATCCGCGCTACATCTCCGCCATTCCCACCGTGCGCTCGGAGTTGGCAGTTCCGCTGATCATCAAGAACCGGCTCATCGGGGTTATTGATATCGAGTCGCCGCAACCCAACCACTTCACCGAAGAGCACAAACGGTTGCTTACGCTCATCGGTTCGCGGATGGCGGTCGGAATCGAAAATGCGCGTTTGTACACGCGTACCACGCGTCAGGCGCGTACCCTGGTTTTGTTGAATGAGATCGCGCGTGAGCTGACATCCATTCTCAATGTTGACGAATTACTGAAGCGCATTGCGGAGCTGCTTAGCCGCCTGATTGATTATCAGATGTTCAGCATTCTGTTGCTCGACGAGGCCGGAGAGAAGCTGCAGCACCGTTTCTCGCAGCGCTTCCAAGAGAATATTGAGATCAAGCGTGAAATACCGCTAGGCAAGGGGGTCGTAGGCTTCGCGGCGCAGCACAAGCAGGCGGTGCTGGTGCCCGACGTGAAGAAAGACTCGCGGTATATCCAGGGAAATCCTGAGACGCGCTCCGAACTGGCAGTGCCGCTGATCTACAAGGACAAGGTGATCGGAGTGCTTGACCTCGAGCACACGCGGCGCGGCTTTTTCACTGACGATCACAAGCGAACGGTGACCACGCTGGCGGCACAAGTTGCAATTGCAATTGAAAATGCACAACTCTACGAGCAGATTGCTCGCCAGGAAAAGCGACTGGAACGCGACCTGGCAATGGCCCGCCAGCTCCAATTCCGGCTTCTGCCGCCCACGCTCCCCAAGCTTGCGCATCTGGATATAGCCGCTAAATTCGTGCCTGCGCGAGCCATTGGGGGTGATCTCTACGATTTCGTCAGTTACTCTATGTCGCGTACCGCCATCGTGATTGGAGACGTCAGCGGCAAGGGCGCACCGGCGGCGATTTATGCGGCGTTGGTCAGTGGGATTTTGCGGTCCCATGCGCCCATTGAGCCGGGGCCCGCGGAAATGCTGTCTGCCGTGAACTTCTCGTTGGGCGAACGACGGATCGATGGCCAGTTTGTTTCTTTGATCTACGCGGTCTGGGACGATCGGAATCGCACCTTGCAGGTGGCCAACTCCGGCCTGCCGCGGCCGATTTATTGCCACGATGGCAAGATTGAGATCATCGAAGCCACTGGCTTGCCTCTCGGATTGTTCGACGACGCCGACTACGATGAGTTTAGTTTTCGAGCCAAGCCCGGAGACATGTTCGTATTCTTCAGCGATGGCATTCTGGATGCGAGCAACAAAGCAGAAGAGCTCTTCGGCCGCGAACGTGTCGGAGAAATCGTCGCCGCGAACCCGAATGCTTCGGCCGACGAGATGGTCGAGTTGATCTTCCAAGCAGTGGCCGAGCATGCGTCTGGAGTGGAGGCGTTCGACGATCAGACCGTGGTTGCGATTCGAGTTAAGGGCACTCCCGGGAAGCGCAAGTGATGCCCACCAAAAACCGGGATCTGGGCCGTCCGCCAGCCTTTTCCTATCGAAATGTGAAACACAAGGGTGCTGCAGGTCGCTCGTCCGGCTCTATGCTTCATTGCGACCAGGTGTCTGTCGCAAGCTTAGTAGAGCGCTTCGGCACGCCGTTGTACATTTATTCCGCGTCGACGATTCGCGAACGTATGCGCGCCTTCGAGCACACCTTTCGCAAGATTCCGCACACTGTCTGCTACTCGGTGAAGGCAAACTCGAACCTCAGCATACTGCGGCTGCTCGCCCGGATGGGCTGCGGCTTTGATGTCGTTTCCGGGGGAGAACTGGAGCGAGTGCTTCGTGTCAGCCGGAGCGCGGCGCGGAGAGTTGTTTTTTCGGGTGTGGGCAAAACGCTGGATGAGATGCGAGCAGCACTGAACGCCGAGGTCCTACTTTTCAACGTGGAAAGTGAATCGGAATTGCAGGCCCTCGCGGAATGTGCCGCTCGAGTTAAGAAGAAAGCCAGAATCGCCTTACGAGTAAACCCGGACGTTTCCGCCGAGACCCATCCGTATATTTCGACAGGTTTGCATCAGCACAAATTCGGCATACCCATTGCGGACGCTCGCCGACTTTATACTCAGGCGGCTGAAATGAAGTCTTTGGAAATTGCCGGCATCAGCGTACACATTGGCTCCCAGATTACGGACGTGAAGCCGTTCGCGGCAACGATGGAGCGAGTCGCTGATCTGACGCGGGCTCTGCGGGCGGACGGTCATGCGATTAAATACATTGATGCGGGCGGAGGGCTTGGTATCTCTTATGACAATCACAGCCTGCCCAGCTTTGCCGAACACGTTGCGTCTTATGCAGAAGCATTGCTGACGCCGCTCAAGGGTTTGAAGGTTCATCTTCTTCTCGAACCCGGCCGCTGGATTGTCGGCCCTGCCGGAGCGCTGATCACGCGCTTGCTATACAGGAAGACCAATGGCAAGAAGACATTTCTAGTGGTCGACGCGGCGATGAATGACCTGTTACGGCCTTCGCTGTATCGCGCCCATCACGAAATCGTCCCCGTTCGGGCCTCCGAACTTAAAGGCAGTCCGCACGAAACGGTAGATGTCGTAGGGCCGATCTGCGAGACCGGAGACTTCTTTGCCCGCGACCGCGAATTGCCTATCACGCAGGAAGGAGATTTCCTGACGCTGCTCGATACCGGCGCCTACGGAATGGTGTTGGCCTCGAACTACAACACGCGGCCACGGCCGGCGGAGGTGTTGGTGGATGGAAAATCGGTCAAGCTGATTCGCAAACGTGAAACCTTCACCGACCTCGTTCGCGGCGAGCGCTAGTTCACAGCAGAATATTTGCTCTTCCGGTCCTGATCCCACGCAATTTGTCCGCCGACAATCGTCTTCACAACCTTCACGTCGCGGATCTTTGCAGGATCGATGGAAAAAATGTCATCGCTCAGCACCACCATATCCGCGAGTTTCCCGGGAGTGATTGAGCCTTTTTCCTTCTCCTGAAATTCAGCGTATGCCGAGCCCATGGTATAGGCCTCAACGGCTTCCGCCACGGTGAGCTTCTGTTCAGGAAACCAGCCGTTGGGATTCTTTCCATCCAATGTAGCGCGTGTAACGGCAGCATAAACACTCAATATCGGATTCAGTGGCGCGACATCCCAATCGGTGCCGAAGGCCAGACGCACACCATGATTTAGGAACGTGCGAAACGCGTAGGTGCGGCTGGCGCGGTCGTGGCCGATGTAGCTCTCGGCCCAGCGGCCATCATCGATAGCGTGATATGGCTGGACAGATGCGATTACGTTCAACTGCGCGAAGCGATCGAAGTCCTTCGCCGCCATGTGCTGCGCATGCTCGATGCGGAACCGGCGGTCCATTTCGCCATGAGCTTTAACCACCTCCGTATACAGATCGAGGATGATCGAAATCGCCTGGTCGCCGATCGCATGGGTGCAGATTTGCAGACCGGCAGCGTCGGCTTTCATCATGCGGTCGCGCATCGAGGATAGGGGTTGCATTTCTTCGCCCAGCAATCCGTGATTGCCCGGTTCATCGCTGAATGGGTCGAAGAAATATGCGGTGCGCGAACCGAGCGAGCCGTCGGCGAAAGCCTTGACCGCGCCAATGCGCAGAAATGGCCCACCAAAGGCGTGCCGAATGCCGATCTTCACTTGGTCGTCGACTTGATCGATCAGCGGGGCCGCATAGATACGCGTAGTCAGTTCCCCGGATTGCAGCAACTCGGCATAGGCTGCAATGTCGGCGTAGTCGGGATCCATGTTTTGTACGCTGGTGACTCCGAACGAAGCGGCGTACTCCAGCGCACGCCGTACCGCACGCAGACGCTGCTGGTGCGAGAGCGGCGGGATCACCTTGAACACAATATCCGTGGCCGCATCCTTCAAATCGCCAGTGGGATTGCCCTGCGCGTCGCGGACGATAACTCCGCCCGGCGGGTCTGCAGTTTTCGATGTGATGCCGCCTAAACGTAATGCGGCCGAGTTCGCGAGCGCAGAGTGGCCGTCGTACCGGCTGACAAATACCGGGTTGTCCGGAGTAACCGAGTCAATCAACTCCTTGGTGGGCAGGCTGCGAGGGCTCCATTTCGTCTCGTCCCAATCACCGCCTTGTATCCATTCTCCTTTCGGAGTCTTCTTTGCCTGCTCCGCGATGCGGCGGACGAATTCATCCTTGCTGGTGACGTCATTCAGTTGCACGGATTCGAGTTGCAGGCCGCCGCTAACGAAATGGACGTGAGCATCGTTGAATCCTGGAAGAAGTAACTTGCCGCCGGCGTCAATGATTTTGGTATCACGGCCGCGCAAGACATCCACATCAGCATTCGAACCCACGGCAATAATGCGATCGCCGAGGACAGCCACTGCCTGAGCTGTGGGACGGGACTTGTTCACCGTCCACACTTTGGCGTTCGTAATGATCAGGTCGGCGGCAGGCTTCGACTCGGCCAGCAGATCGTTTCCCAAAACACAGAGAGATAGCACCGCTGCGAATTTCATTCCCTCCCCGAGTGAGTGAAACACGCGAGCGGTTCTCAACTCTGTCCCCACTTCAGTTTGGCGCGCAGAACATCGAAGAACGTTCCCTGGATGCGCAGCAACCTGACCAGTCGCTCCGACTTGCGGCAAGCGACACGGTCTCCATCGACCATCGGCATGCCGACCTGACCGTCGATGCTCAGGTAAGCCTCGTCCTGACCAGTGTTGACCACGATTTCAATCTTGGATGTGCCTGGGACGAGCAGCGGCCGATGCGTCAGCGAGTGGGCCGCAACCGGCGTCACCACAAACGCATCCACTGAGGGCATCAGGATCGGCCCTCCCGCTGCCAGGGAGTAGGCCGTCGAACCGGTAGGAGTGGAGACGATGAGACTGTCCGCCTTGTACACGGAGACAAACGCCCCGTCGATGTAGACGGCGCAGTGATTGAGCCGGGAAATGGTTCCCTTACCAACTACGATGTCGTTGACCGCGTCGTAGCTAGCGACCAACAAGTCCTTGCGGAGCACGTCGCAGTGCACCATGGAACGCGTTTCCACGTTGCAACATCCCTCTTCGATCGCCTGCAGAGTTGGGTAGAGCTCCTCCAATGGTACTTCGGTCAGGAATCCCAGAGAACCCAAGTTCACACCCAGCACCGGGATTCCAGCTTTGGCCATGGAACGAGCCGCGGAAAGCAGCGTCCCGTCGCCACCGAGCACTACCACCAGATCCAAGGACCGTGAGGACATCTGCGCGCGCGGGACTTCCTCGTGACCATTGGAGTACTTAGCCGTCTCGGGATCGACGATGACGTGGTAACCATGAGCACGGAGCCATGCCAGCAGCTCAGGAAAGACGCGCGCCACCTCGGGCCGCGCCGGGCGCGAGATGATAGCTGCAACTTTGCTTGGGGAAGATGAGGGCGAGGTTGCCATGGCGATAGAGAGAAAGAAAGATTGTACAGAATTT
>DATNNE010000094.1:0-25649 GCA_035601995.1 Terriglobales bacterium | reverse complement strand
ATCTGAACTACTGAGTTTGTCGCGGCTTCGCGGGCGGGGGCGCCCGCGCCACACGGGCTATCTATGGGCGGGCCTATTTCTGGGTGTTCGATTAAATATTGTTGGGCGTAGTTGGGGACTTCGCGGACCATGGGTTGTTCGTTGGCACGATAGTGCACGTCGTCAAAGCGGACGTTCTTGGCATTTCTCGCGGCTATGCGCAGGGCTTGGATGATCAACCTCGCGCGGGTTGGGTCGAGGGTGCCTTTGATCAGTCCATCGACTACGTGCATGATCGAAAGCTGGATGGACTCGCAGTCTTCGAGCAGGGCCATGGAATGGAGCTGCATGTCGACGCGCTGTTGGACGCCTTTGATCACGCGAGTGTGGAAATAGCAGAAGAATTCGCCGCGCAGGGCGGGGGAACCGCATTGCTGTCCGGTGACTTTGATGTGGGTGCAGTGGCGGACGTTGGGACGTTTGGGCAAGGGAATGGGCATGGAACTACTCCTAAAAAAACGCGCGAATCCGCGTAGATCTATGAATCGATTGGGTTGGGTTGCAAGGGTATAGGCCAGATCTATGAAACCAAAGGAGTTGCGGGCAAAATCTTGGGAACAAAGGAGTTGTTGGGTCGGGGAGGAGTTGGGACGGGAATTCTTGGGGGAGGGCGGGAGCATTTTCGGTGTTTCTTGTTTCGATATATGTATATTGTTAAATATATCTTAAAGTAAAGTCAAGGAAATAGTGAAAAAAGTTGGGGTGGAGTTCCAAAATGGGAATGGGGGAATTCGACAGCGGGGGCGGCTTTTCGGTTAGAGCCCCGTCGCTGAGTGCAATGGCGATGTTTCGCCAACTATTTGTCAACACGATGAACGCAGGCGCCGGGCTTCGTATTTCGTGAAAAGAACGATGCGGCATAGAATGTGGAGCGTCTAGCGTTAGGCCCCACAAAATAGGGAGAGCACCTTGGCCGCCAAAATTCTCATGGTTCTTAGTGCGAGCATTATCTTTACGCTCGGAGTCGTTCACCTCGTCTATACGTTCTGGGGGCCAAATCTCACGCCCCGCGACCCCGCGCTGCAAATCAGCATGAGCCAGATTTCACCTGTCATTGCGAAAGAAACAACAATGTGGCGGTGTTGGGTGGGCTTCAATGCGAGCCACAGCATGGGACTTATTTTGTTCGGCTTGGTTTTCGGCTTTCTCGCACTGGCCCACGGACAACTCCTCTTTCGGTCGCCGTTCCTGCTGGTTGTCGGGCTAGCCATGCTTGGTGGTCTGGTTGTGGTCTGCAAGGTTTATTGGTTCAGTGCGCCTTTCACAGGCGTCAGCATTTCTTTGGCCTGCTATGTCGCCAGCATTGCGCTATCGCGGGCCTAACAATGCGCTCCTGATGCAAAGCACTCAAAACCCCGGTCAATGAGCGCTATTGCGATTTATCGACAACGAAGGGCTTATGCGCGATAGGAAAACTTTACAATTTCGTTGCTCTCCTTAAACTGGGATCTTCTCTTTTGCTCATCTTTTTCGCGGAGGCTTCATGATCAGCCAAGTTCGCGCGGACTCGTCGACTTTTACCACAGCGCAATCATTTTTCAACAAGCCCCAGGTCACGATAGCTGGAGTCGTCTTGTTGCTTCTGGTTTTGGAAGGGCAGCTATTGTATTCGGTGCGACAAGAGTCGCTTACCTGGGACGAAGGTGATCACATTTTCGCCGGATACATGTCGCTCAAGCATCACGATTTCGGCCTGAATCCCGAGCACCCTCCGCTAGTAAAAATGGTTGCGGCCGTACCGCTTCAAAGCATGCATCTTCGTGAGCCGCAGCTACAGAACCGCTACTTCAAAACTGAGGCGTACCTGAGCGGGCGCGACCTAATCTTCCAGAACGATTTTGACACCATCATCTTCCGCGCCCGGATGGCCGCCTCGATCTTTGCTTTGATGACCGCCCTGCTGGCCTTCCTGACCGCGCGCGAGATGTTCGGTGCCGGCGCGGGATTCCTTGCCCTCCTGCTGATCGTCTTCGAGCCGAATTTTCTCGCTCATGGGGCCCTGGTCACCACCGACACCGGAGCCGCTTGCTGCCTGCTCGCCAGCATTTATGCGTTTTACCGGTACGTGAAATCGCCTTCGTGGGGTCGGATCGCAGTGCTGGGCCTCGCCGCTGGGGTCTTCTGCATCACCAAGCACTCGGCCGTGCTTCTGCCGCCGATACTGATCCTTCTGGCCTTCACTGAGTTGTTGCGTCGGCGTCAGCTGGCTGATGAAAGCCGTTTGCATCAGGCATTGCGGCTTGCCCGTGTCTTGGTTGTTGCTGGAGTGATCGCCGTGGCGATCATGTGGGCCGGCTATGGATTTCGGTACTCCGCCCGTCCAGCAGGAATGCAGATCAATCCCCCTCTGGAGAGCACACTGGGGAATTTGAGTCCGGTTGAAGGCAAATTCATTAGCCTGATGGCTCACTGGAAACTGCTCCCGGAATCTTGGCTCTTCGGACTGGCCGACGTCCGCTCGGTGGCGAATGTCTGGCCCAGCTATATGTTTGGGAAGGTTTACGCGCACGGCGTGTGGTTCTATTTTCCGGTGGCATTTGTTATCAAAGCGACCCTGACTACGCTGATCTTCCTACCGCTGATCGTCTACGCCATCGCAACTCGGAAATTGCGAGGTTGGCGCGAGATCCTGTTTCTCTCTTTGCCACCGGCGCTCTACTTTGCTATTTCCATGACTTCGAAGCTGAACATCGGAGTGCGTCATATCCTGCTGGTTTTCATCTTTCTACTAGTACTGGCCGGGGGAGCCGCCTGGAGCCTGATTTGCCATGATCGGCGCTGGGCATGGCCGGTGGCAGTGCTCCTTCTTTTCCACATCGTTTCTTCGTTACGAGCGTTCCCAACCTCGTATATGGCTTATGCCAATGAACTCTGGGGTGGACCGGCCAGCATCCACAAGTATCTGACCGATTCCACGACCGACTGGGGACAGCAACTGAAAGCGGTGAAGCGCTATGTCGATGAGCGCGGCATTCAGCGGTGCTGGTTTGCATACACAGTGGAACCGGCGATTCCGTTCCGCGCATACGGTATCCCCTGCAAGGCACTGCCCACGATGGACACGATGTGGTTTGGAATGAAGCTTGATACGCCCCCCGTTATCCAAGGACCGGTTTTCATTAGCCACATTTCGCTGACTTTCTATGAATCGGGATCGAGCCAGCTGAATCCGTATCGCGAATTCATGAAACTCAAGCCAACAGCTGTCATCGAAAACGGCGTGTTTGTCTATGACGGCACGTTCCAAGTTCCGTATGCCGCCGCGTTTGACCACGCGGTCAAGTCGAGAGACCTGCTCGAGCAGCATCAACCCGAACAGGCTCTAGACGAGGCTCAATCCGCAATTGCCATCGCGCCCGATTACATGCTGGCACTGATGGCTTTGGGAGAGGCGCAAAAAGCGCTGCAGAAGAATGCTGACGCGCGGGACACATTCGAAAAGGCACTCACGATAGCCCGCAGCATGGAACCGACCGCGCAGGAGGTCTGGATCCCAAGAGTGCAGGAGAAATTTGCCGGGTTGTAAGCCGGGATTGTCTGTCGGAGCAAATACCGACGCTTGGAGCAACAGTGGAAAAAGATAGTTCTAACCGCGTGACATGTTAACAAACGATTAAATCTCAATGAGTTATAACCTGCATCAATGTTTTTAATTGGTCTTTTGGCCTGCTATAGAATCTAATATCAAGATGAGTGAGAAACCCGTTAAACGTTATATCTTTGCTAGTGATTTCGACCAGACATTGACCTTCAACGATTCTGGCTATGTGCTCAGCGAGTTGGTCGGCATCCCGACTGCGGAGTTCGAGCGCAAAGCCCAGGGGATGGCGAAGCTCAACCTGGTGCAGCAAGGCGCCGAGCTGGCCTACCTGCTTCTGCATGATCCGGAGTTTCAGAGTAAAGTTCGGAAAGAACACTTATTCAAGGTGGGGAAAGAGATTCGACTGAAGGAAAACATCTCGCTCCTTTATCAAATTCTGGAGAGCGGAATCGAAGGTTATCATTTTGATTTTTATGTTCTCTCGGCGGCTCCGGTCGAAGTGATTCAGTCCGCCCTGGAGGGACTGGTCCCGCGCAATCACATCTATGGCACGGAGTTCTGCTACAACGAGGCAGGCCAGATTGAATCCATTACTCGCGCCACAGCTGGCTACGGCAAAGTGGCCGTGCTCGATCAGCTACAGAGCGACCGGCAAGTTGGGCCGGACCACATTATCTACACCGGAGACGGCAGCTCGGATCTGCACGTCATGCTGCACGTGAATGTTCGTGACGGTTTCACCATCGCGGTCTCCGAGGCCAAGCACGTTTCCCAGGTGGCGAAAAGAACCATCCTCAGCAACAATGCCCTGGCTGTGCTGGCTCCTATCCTGGAAGACGTTGTGGGCTGGGACCGGCCTCGCATCCGTCAATTCTTCGAGTCCTACGGGATGCTGATTCAGGAGTGGGACCGCGTGCGCACCGACTGGCTGACCTTGCGCTCGGATGGAAGCGACTGGCAGGCGGCGAGCGCCGGCTAAACGATTTTCTCAGTCGTGACAGCACGGGCGAGGACGCCCGCGCCTACATTGGCCTTCATCGTTTATCATTTATCATTCATGTTGCCGCATGCTGCGCGATAAAAATCTGATCCCGCTCTCGCGGCAGCACCAGCATGCGCTGGCGCTGTGCGTGCGCCTCGATCGGGCGATGCAGGCAGGAGATATTGATCTGGAGGCATGGCAGGGGGAAATTCAACAGCAATTTGAAAGCGAGATCGGAATTCACTTTGCTGCGGAAGAACGAGAGTTGTTTCCAGCTGCGGAGCGATTTCCTGAGCTGCAGTCATTGGTCGACGAACTTCTCGCTGAGCATGTTTTTCTTCGCGATTGCTTTTCACGCGCCGCCGCGCGCAGTCTCGATCAGCACAGCCTGGGCGACCTCGGTGAAAAACTGGCGCAGCATATCCGCAAAGAAGAGCGCCAGCTTTTCGAGGGAATGCAGAAAGCCATGAGCTCGCAACAGCTCGCCTCGCTGGGCGTGGCGTTGGACGAAGCGTTGAAGAACGCAGCGAAAGCCTGCGCTCTTCCGAATGAAGGTACGGGGTTGCGGCCACGCCGCTGACCACAAGCGCAAGGCCGACCGTGGCTTCAGACGGGTAGCTATGGGCTGTTCTATACCAGATCCTCGACTTTGACTTCCCCACCCATCCACGAATCGCGGAACTCACTTTCGACAAAGCCCGCGTCATAGTTCCGGTCTTGTGCTTTTAGCGCCTGCTGCAGTCCGAACAGAGAACGTGGATTCCGCGGATTGCGATCGAGGTCCGCGCGGAAGACTTTCTCTGCGCCCGGAGCATCGCGATTGATCAGCAAGACACCGCCTAATGACTCGCGGACAGGAAAGAACCAGTCCGGCGGTTCACCATATTTCAACGTATCCTGAATCGAGACCGCGGCGGTCAGGAGCGAGATGGCCTGAACGTTATCCTTCCTCGCCACGGCGATCTTCGCGCCCAACACATCTTCGGAAATCTTCATGATGTCTTTGGCTTTGTTATTAATCGGCATGGCGAAGACTACATCTGGTGGAGTGTTCTGTTCCGCCTCGGACACTATTTTGTATTCTGCTTCCGCATCAGCAAGCTTGCCAGTTCCAGCCAGAGCCATACCGCGGGCAAAATGCCAGAATCCGGTTGTGATCTTCATCGCAGGGTCCGGTTGCGGCATGGCCAAGATTTCATTCCACTTGTGAAACCGAACATCCACGGCCATCGGGATCGTCATAAAACCTTCGAGGGGCGGCATGTCTTTCACATACGCACTGACGTTCGCAACCAGCAAATCCGCGTTCTTCTTGGCTTCGGCGTAATTGCCATTCATGCTGGCGCACATGGCGATGAAGTGAAGGTTGTGGCTGTAATACATCAACGGATAGATGCCCTGTGCACCGCTCGCCTTGATGTAGGCGCGGTCGACAGCTGCGGCTTGTTCGTTGGTCTTCACGGCTGCTTCATAGTCGCCGGTGCGGATGTAAACGTGCGCCGGCATATGCACAATGTGTCCGGCGTTCGGTGCGAGTGCCGCTAGACGATTGGCGCCGGCCAGCGCGCGCTCCGGATTCGGCGAAGCCTCGGTGGCATGAATGTAATAGTGAATCGCTCCCAGGTGATTGGGATTGCGCCGGATCACGGATTCCAAAGTCGCGACAATCTCCTCCGTGCCTGCTTCGGGTGTGCCGTCCACGTGCCACAAGGCCCAGGAATGAAGATTCATTCCCGACTCAGCAAACAGAGTGGCCGCATCCAGGTCGTCGGGATATTTCTTAGACACGTCGCGCATGGCGTCGTGATAGTCCTCGGCCGCCTGTTTAAGGTCTGCCTTCGGGTCCGCCGGGAAGCGCTTGGCCATGGCTTGAATGTAAGCCCGCTCGCTGGGTGAGGCATTGGACGAAAGATCGACCGCCTTCTGGATCGCCTCATGGGCTTGTTTGAAGCGGTCTTCGCTGGCGGGATCGTTGTAGTTCGGTCCCACGGCTTCGGCAATTCCCCAATACGCGATCGCTAGTTTGGGATCGAGTTCAGCCGCGCGCTGAAACGAGCGTGCGGCCTCGTCGTGATTGAAATCGTAAATCAGACGCAATCCCTGATCGAAGAACTGCTGGGCTTCGGGATTGCTGGTGGAGACTGGATGATGAGCGTTTCCCATGCCCGGCATGAGCTTTGCGGGCTTGGACTGAGTGTGATCCGAATGATCTTGCGCAAAGGACAGCAAGCAAAACGACAGGACGAGCAAAACGAATATGCGAAATCGCATACGAATGTTCCTCCTTCAATAATTAGGGGTACAGGAAGTGTGTTGCGTAAGTTGCCCCAAGTGCGGCCAGCTTAATCCAAACCCTTGCAAGATGCAACGGAGGCGCGCCTCGAGAATGCGTCGTGCAACCTTTTCAAAATCTTAAAACGCAGAGACCGCTGAGAACATCCGCAGAGTACGCGGAGACGAGCGCCGCGGCTTGAATCCAGAATCGCATTGGCCTCATCTAGCAGCTATGAGCCAGCAAGATAGTGTGGTCCCTCTGACAGATTACTCAGAGGCAATCGGCCAGCCCTCGGCAGCAAGAACGTTTAGCGATTCGGATTTGCTCGACGCGTACTCTCAAGCAGTCGTTGGGGCCGCGGAAGCAATCAGTCCTTCGGTGGTCAAAATTGATGTTACGCAGGCGGGCCGAAGCCGCTCGGGCGAACCTCGCGAGCGTCAAGGCGGAGGCTCTGGATTTGTTTTTACTCCCGATGGCCTGGTGCTCACTAACAGCCATGTGGTACACGGCTCGACACGCATTGATGTTTCCCTTCCCGATGGCCAGCGCTTCCCTGCCCACATTCTCGGTGACGATCCCGCGACGGATCTGGCGGTGATCCGGATCGGCTTGCCCAGCAACGATGCTCCCCACCTCATGGCCGCCCCTCTCGGAGATTCGCAGCGTCTTCGCGTTGGACAGTTGGCAATTGCGATCGGGAACCCTTACGGCTTCCAGTACACGGTGACTGCCGGCGTGGTCAGCGCGTTGGGGCGTTCGCTGCGCTCCTACTCCGGGCGGCTGATCGAAGATGTGATTCAAACCGACGCGTCGCTCAATCCGGGCAACTCCGGCGGTCCTCTGGTAACGTCCGATGGGCGCGTGGTGGGCGTGAACACGGCGACGATCATGGGCGCGCAGGGACTCTGCTTCGCGATTGGTATTAACACTGCGAAGTTCGTTGCGGGACGGTTGCTACGCGATGGCAGGATTCGCCGCAGCTACATTGGCGTCGAGGCACAGACGGTGCCGCTGCTTCGCCGCGTGGTGCGCTTTTACGATCTGCCTAGAGAAAGTGGCGTGATCGTAGCCTCGGTCACGAGTGGCAGTCCGGCACAGAGGGCCGGGTTACGAGAGGGCGACGTGATCGTCGCCATGGATGGCAAGCCGGTCGCGGGGGTGGACGATTTGCATCGTCTGCTAACCGACGCGCGCGTGGGAGCAAGCAGTGCGCTGACCGTTCTGCGCCACACGGAAAAGCTGGAGCTGAAAGTTGTGCCCGAGGAAATGCGCGAGCAATAATCTGCGTGGCGCAGGATTCTGCTGGGCGGTCATGCCACGTTGGGGATCTCCGCCAGAGCGCTGTAGATATTCAGGCCAAGGGACCGGCCGACACGCGCCATTTCGTCGGCCCCGGTCGAAGGTCCGCCAACTCGAAGCACGGCATCGCACTTCTCGAGAAGTCGAATGGCGATGGGATGAAATACTTCATTGAAAGCTTCGTCGCCGATCTCCCTGGACCCGGCTAACTCAGCCAGCGGAAGCGCCAACCACTCGCCCAGAACTGGGATGTGTCCGGCGCGGAAGATGGGTAGCGCGTAGGATTGCATTTCCTCGACATTCCTCTTGATCAAGGACGGATCGTCATTCGTGCCGGAGCGATAGGGTCCGGCAATCAGAATCATCATCGGTTTTGGGGTCACAAGTTCGGCTCCCGGAGCCACGCCTAAACTTACCGCAAAACCCAGTGAGAGGTCACTCGCCCGTTTGCAGATTCGTGGCCCTAGCATCTTCGCCAACTCGTACTTAGTGTATGAGTGTCCGCGGCACCAAGGGCCCACGAGTGTCATTGCGCGGGCCTTCCCGGCTGTGTTAGCTTCAACAAACAGCAGAGGTTCGCTTGCAAGCAACAGTTCCCGCCGGGCTGGACCGCAAAGAAGCGGAAATTTATTTGCGGTTGGACTCGAAGCGGCTCCCAAAACACATCGCCATTATCATGGACGGCAACGGCCGATGGGCCCGGCGGCGCCATCTGCCGCGCATCGCCGGACACCGCGCCGGGGTTTCGTCCGTGCGCTCGACGGTGGAGACTGCTTCTCGCATTGGTATTCCCGCGCTCACGCTCTACGCTTTCTCCGAGGAGAACTGGAAGAAGCGTCCAGCAAGCGAAGTCAATTTCCTGATGGGCCTGCTCTGCCGCTATCTGAAGGCGGAAGTGCCCACGCTGAACAAGAATAATGTTCGTCTGGAATACATCGGGCGCCAGCGCGAGCTGCCGCCGTCGGTGCAAGAGAAAATGGAGTGGGCCCGTGAGGCCACAGCACACAACACGGGCATGGTGCTGACTCTCGCGCTCAATTACAGTGCGCGAACGGAACTGGTAGACGCATTTCGCTCTATGGTCGATGCGGCTGCACGCAATGGAGGCTTGGATCATCTGGAAATCGACGAGCACGAGGTATCTCGTCATCTCTATACCCGACATTTGCCTGATCCAGATTTGGTCGTCCGCACCAGCGGCGAGATGCGCTTGAGCAACTTTCTGCTCTGGCAACTGGCCTACGCGGAAATCTACGTGACTCCTACGCTGTGGCCTGAGTTCCGGGGCGTGCATTTGCTCGAGGGCATCGCGGAATACCAGAAACGCGAGCGGCGCTATGGAGGCTTGGCGGGCGACGGTTCGCAAACTCATAGCGATGAACATCACCACGCTGAACCTTCGCGGACGAAAGTGTCCGCGCCACACGTTACCGCGCCATACGCTTCGAAGACGGGCAGGAGCTGAGGCTCTTGCATCTGCTCAAGCGAATCCTCACCGCGGTAATTCTGATTCCAATTGTTTTGCTGCTGGTGCTGCGCGCCCCTGTGCCCGTAGTGGCTTTGGTGGCGGCTCTGGTTGCATTGCTCACGGTGCAGGAATTGCTCAAGCTCGCCGAGGCGTATGGCATTCGGCCCCTGCGCTGGCCAACCTACATTTTTGTCGGGATATTCTTCCTGCTCCTGTCCATCAAGACTGGACACGACAAGCCTCTGCTCTCGACCGCGATCTTCATTTACAGCGCGGGATTTGCGGCGGCCATCGCACCATTTGTTTTTCTCACGATTGCCATGCGGAGGGTGAACCTCAGCAGCGCGTTTCCAGCCGCGCTGGTTTCTACGTTTGCCTTCGTCTATGTCGCTTTGCCACTCGGATTTCTAGTGCAGTTGCGCGAGCAGTGGTCGGGCGCATTCCTACTTCTGTATTTGCTTCTAATCGTATGGGCCGGCGACATCTTTGCCTACTTCGTGGGACGTTCCTTGGGCCGTCATCTGATGTCGCCCCGCATCAGTCCCAAGAAGACCTGGGAGGGTGCCGCGGCGTCTCTGCTGGCGAGTCTTGTGGTGGGAATGTTGCTCTACAACTATGCCCTACCGATTAGCACGGCATTACTGAACGCGCATCTAATCCAACAGCGAGACGGTTTCTTTGCGTTACAGAAGCCGCCGCTGGGGCCCACGCTGCTGCTTTCGGCGGCCATCAACATCGCCGCGCAATTAGGCGATCTGGTGGAGTCGTTGATCAAACGTGGAGCTGGAGTGAAGGATTCAGGAACAATTTTGCCAGGCCACGGAGGCATGCTGGACCGCATCGATGCTCTGCTCTTTGCCGCTCCGGTGCTATGGTACTATGCGGCTTGGCGCGTGATGCAGTAGGGCTTTTAACCACAAAGGACACGAAGGGACCAAACATAGTTTGCCAGGAGTAAACATCGCGAGCTAAGGTTTTCCTTTGCGAACCTTCGTGTCCTTTGTGGTTCTCGATTTTCATATTCATGAAGCGTATCTCCATCCTGGGTTCGACTGGCTCCATCGGGCGCAGCACGTTGAGCGTGGTTGAAGCTTACCCCGGGCGCTTCCAAGTCGTTGCCTTGGCAGCAGGAAGGAATGTGGATGTCGCCTTCGAGCAGGCTCTGCGATGGAAGCCGCGACTGGTGTCGGTTGCCGGTGAAGAAGATGCTGAAATCCTTCGCAACCGTCTAAAAGCCTCGCAACTGGACGCTGTCGAAGTCGTTCACGGCTCCGCGGGAACCGTACAAGTCGCGACCCACCCGGAAGCAAACTTCGTAGTCAGCGCCATCGTCGGCGTAGCCGGACTCGAAGCCACCTACGAAGCAGTACGCGCGGGCAAGACAGTGGGCCTGGCGAACAAAGAATGTCTGGTAGCCGCCGGAGAACTGATCACCGGCGAAGCCCGCCGTCAAGGCAAACCGTTATTGCCCATCGACAGCGAACACAACGCGATCCATCAGTGTCTGCGGGGCGGAAGAATGGACGAGGTTCAGCAGATCTGGCTGACTGCGTCGGGCGGACCTTTTCTACATACTCCCAAGTCGCAATTTTCCGCAATCACGGTCGAACAGGCTTTGAACCATCCCACCTGGAAGATGGGCCGCCGCATCACCATCGATTCTGCGACCCTGATGAATAAAGGCTTCGAGGTCATTGAGGCCTGCCGTTTGTTCAATCTACCGCCCGGCCAAGTGCAGGTCATTGTGCATCCCCAGTCCACGATCCATTCCATGGTCGAGTTTGTGGATGGCAGCATACTTGCTCAATTCTCGGTGACCGACATGCGGCTGCCAATCCTCTACGCGTTGACCTATCCGGAACGCGTCCCGTCCGATATGCGCTTCCCGGTCATGGACTTACGACACCTCGATTTCGAGCCTCCGGACATGGCAAAATTTCCTTGCCTGCAGCTGGCCTATGAAGCAGCGGAAGCTGGAGGTGGAAAAACGGTTGCACTCAACGCCGCCGACGAGGTCGCCGTAGCGGCGTTTCTCAATGGCAGTATCCATTTCACTGAGATTCCTGACATAATTAGGATGGTTCTTGCGGAAACCGGAGTCGGGAAATTGGAGTCTATTAGCAAAGTGTTGGAAGCAGACGCAGAAGCCCGGCAGATCGCGCATGAGAAAGTAGAGCAAGTGGGTTTTGCTGCGGCATCGCGTTCCGTTTCCTCCACTTCTCGAAGGGAATAATCGAAACTCTATGTCAGGATTTTTTATAGCTGTGCTCGCGATGGCGGTGGTGTTGGGATTCATGATTCTGATCCATGAATTCGGCCACTACGCGGTCGCGAAGTTGCTGGGCGTGCGAGTCGAAGTTTTCTCTATCGGATTTGGCAAGCGCCTGCTCGGTTTCCGCCGCGGCGATACCGACTACCGCATTAGCGCCATTCCTCTCGGCGGTTACGTCAAGATGAGCGGCGAGAATCCCATGGATGAGCGCACCAACGACCCTGGCGAGTTCCTCTCGCACCCGCGCTGGCATCGCTTTCTTATCGCCATCGCTGGGCCGTTCATGAACATCATGCTCGCCATCGGCCTGCTCACGGTCGTTTATATGGTGCACTACGAATATCCCGCGGTGCTGGACGAGCCCGCGGTTATCGGCTGGGTGTTGCCCGACACTCCGGCGGCAAAAGCTGGAATTCAGATTGGCGATCGCATCGCTCGTCTGGACGGAATCGAGAATCCTACTTGGAAGCAAGTCGACCCAACAGAGGCCTTGAGCCCGAATCAGCCGCTTAATGTCACTCTCGAACGCGATGGGAAATCCTTCGAGAAGACAATCGTGCCCGAAGCCTACGGCGTAAATCAGATGGGGTACGCCGGATGGGTTCCCAAAGAGCCCAGCGTCACAGTCACCGAAATCGAATCCGATATGCCTGCTCAAAAGGCTGGGATAAAAATCGGCGATGAAATCCTGACTGTGGATGGACAACCGATCCCTGCCCTCGAAGCCATGATTGAGACCCTGAAGCGCACCCAAGGAAGGCCGATCGAGATCACGGTTCTGCGCGATGGCCAGCAGAAGACCTTCACCATGCAGCCGGTGTTAGCCGATGTCCCGGGCCAGCAAGAGAAACGTTACCGCGTGGGACTTGGCAGCCTGCCCATGAAGGTGACCACCCTGCCCTTGGGCGCTGCCTTCCGCAAGTCGATCGAGCAAAACAAGGAAGGCTCGCTGCTCATTCTCGAGCTCGTGCAGAAAATGATTCAGCGCAAGATCTCGATCCGCACGGTTGAAGGACCGATCGGCATTGGCCGGGCCGCTGGAGAAGCGGCTACGGAAAAGGGCTGGACTCCTCTGATGGCTCTGACGGCCGCGATCAGCCTGAATCTCGGCATCTTCAACCTGCTGCCGATTCCGATCCTCGATGGCGGCGTGATCCTGCTGCTTTTCGTCGAGAGCATCATGCGCCGCGACATCAGCCTGCAGATCAAGGAACGAATCTATCAGGCCGCATTTGTGTTCCTGGTACTGTTTGCGGTGATGGTGATCTACAACGACCTGGCGAAAACCTTGCCGGGAATGATGCAGAGACTGCCGTAGCCAAGATAGGCGCGAGCGTCCTCGTTCGTGCTGGAGTGGCGGTGTTCTCCCCTCGCCCGGAGGATAGCATTGCATCGTTTACCCCTCTGAGATACAATGTATCTCAGAGGAGCAACATGCCAGCTACTGAGATGGTCCACGTCCGCATTGATAAGCGGATCAAAACAAAGGCGGCGAAGACGCTGGCAAGCATGGGCCTTTCGGTCTCCGATGCGGTGCGCGTCCTGCTAACCCGAGTCGCCGTGGAAAAGGCACTGCCCTTCGACGTAAAGGTGCCCAATGCCACGACGGCTGCGGCCATCCGGGAGGCTCGCACCGGCAAGATGCCGGCGTTCCGCAATGCCTCCGACTTGATGGCTGATTTGAATGCGGACGATTGAGCGCACCAACGTGTTCAAGCGCGATTTCAAGCGGGAGAAATCAGGACAATACAGGGGCGATCTGGACGCGCTTGTTTTCACCACGATTTCACTTCTGGCAGAAGATAAGCCTCTGCCAGAGAAAACCCGCGATCACGCTCTTGGGGGCGAATGGCGAGATCACCGCGAATGCCACCTCAAACCGGACCTGCTTCTGATTTACCGGAAACCAAACGCGGAACTATTGCAACTTGTCCGACTGGGTTCCCACAGCGAACTCTTCGGCTAGTTCGGGTTTCTTAGTTTCACGCAAATCGTCTAAACTAGATAAACATGGCGAACATTCAACGCAGAAAAACTGTTACTTGCTCGATCAATGGCGTCCGCGTGGGCAGCGATGCACCGGTTGTGGTGCAGTCCATGACGAACACGGATACCGCGGACATTCCCTCGACCGTCCAGCAAGTCGCGGCACTGGCGCGCGCGGGCTCTGAACTGGTTCGGGTCACGGTCAATAACGAAGATGCCGCAGCCGCGGTCGCGCCCATCGTCGAGCAGCTTGAAAAGCAAGGCATCAACGTCCCCATCGTCGGCGATTTCCATTACAACGGACATCTGCTGCTCAAGAAATATCCTGAGTGCGCCCGGGCGCTGGCCAAGTACCGCATCAATCCCGGCAACGTGGGCATCGGCCGCAAGGACGATTCCAACTTCCGCACCATGATTGAAGTGGCCGTCGAGAATCAGAAGCCGGTACGCATCGGCGTCAACTGGGGTTCGCTCGATCAAGCCTTGCTCACCCGCATGATGGACGAGAACTCGCGCCTCGCCGAACCGAAAGACGCCCGCGAAGTCACGATGGAAGCCATGGTCGTGAGCGCGCTGAATTCCGCTGAACTCGCCGAGAAGCACGGATTGCGCGCTGACCAGATCATCCTCAGCGCGAAAGTCAGCGGCGTGCAGGATTTGATCGACGTCTATCGCTCATTGGCCGCTCGTTGCAATTATCCGCTGCATCTCGGACTGACCGAAGCCGGGATGGGAGCGAAAGGCGTCGTCGCGTCGAGCGCTGCGCTCGGGGTTCTGCTGCAGGAAGGCATCGGCGACACCATCCGCGTCTCGCTTACGCCGGCACCGGGCGGCGATCGCACTGAAGAAGTCCGCGTCGCGCAGCAGATTCTGCAATCGCTCGGAATCCGCAGCTTCACCCCGCAAGTCACGGCTTGTCCCGGATGCGGCCGTACCACCAGCACGTTCTTCCAAGAAATGGCTGAGCAGATTCAGTCCTACCTGCGCGAGCAGATGCCCGCGTGGAAAGATCGCTACACGGGCGTCGAAGAGATGAAAGTCGCGGTCATGGGCTGCATCGTCAACGGTCCCGGCGAATCCAAACACGCCAGCCTGGGCATTTCCCTGCCCGGCACTTTCGAAGAACCCAAAGCACCGGTCTACGTCGACGGTCGCCTGTTCACCACGCTAAAGGGCGACCACATCGTCGCCGAATTCATCAAGATCCTCGACGAGTACGTCGATTCCCACTACGCCGCCCGCTCCGAAGAAACTGTGAAAGTGTAGGCGCGAGCGTCCTCGCTCGTGCGGAGTGGGATGATGCGCGATTACGCCAACAGCGGAAGATTTGAGCTCGACGCTTCGTCCGCGATCGGATCAGCGATACTCTTTAGCTCGGGATAGTGCTTCAAGAGCGTCTCGGTCGCCTTCACGCGCTGTCCGCCTAACATGTATTTCAGCTGCAGCGCGTTCACTCCGGCCTTGGCTTCGAAATGATTATTCGCGACCACGTACGTGACTTCGGCCTTATGTGCGATGCGCTCGATTTTCTCTTTCCATCCCGCTAATTCTGCTTCGCTATAGAAATAGTTGTAACGATCGGCGCCTTTCTCGGCTTCAAACCACTGATCGTAATTCCGGCCGTGCAGGCGCACGTATCCGACTGGTGAAGTCACAGGTTCCGTTGCTTCGAGCGATCGCCCGATCAGCGGCTGATCGATATTGCAGAACGCGACATTTCTTTCCGTAAAGTAGCTGAGCGTCTCGGGATTGTTCCAGCTTTCATGCCGCACTTCGACCGCACGGGGAAACTCGATGAACTGGCGCAGCAGTTGCTCGAGATATTCTCGGTTCAACGATGTGTTCTTGAACGAGACGGGAAATTGAATGAGCAGAGCGCCGAGCTTTCCAGTCGAGGCCAGTGCATCCAGGCCTTCGCGCGCCAGCCTTTCGTCTTCATCGTTCGGTTTGATGGTCGCGGCCGACGTCGGCTCCATCACCGCAATGGGAGAATGCGTGAACGAGCGGTGCAATTTGGCCGTGAACATAAACTTCGGATTCACCGCGACCTTGCGCACCCAGAGCTTGGCCAATTCCGGCTTGATGTGCCCGTAAAAAGAAGTGTTGATCTCGACTACATCGAAGCACAGCGCGAGAAGTTCCAGGGCATGCCGCTTCTGGCGCTGCATCCCCGGCGGATAAAAGACTCCGTCCCAGTCTTTATAGCTCCAACCAGCCGTGCCGATGCGAATCTCGCGCGGGGTTTCCATAAGGAAGACGTACAGAATTGCAGGTTAGCACAGGGAAAGCGGCAGCTTGCGGATGGCTTCTTATTGCAGGACCAACGTCACCCAATAAATTCCATTCGGATAGCTGCTGGTACGCGCGTAGCACGTCCCCACTGAGAAAGTATGGACCCCGCGGCTTTCGATCGCCTTGGCCGCCGCATCTGGTAAGGTCTCCGGCTGCTCCGTAGTGTAGCGAACAACGTAGGATCCCCGAGCGGCTACAGTCTTCAGAGAATCCGCCCGCGCCATGGAGCAGGCAGCGTTCTCTGCGGTATCGCTATCCACCCACAGTAACGGAGGCAAGTTCTCGTCCCGCCGCAAGTGAGCGATGCTTCCGCTTACCAGGCCTCCCGCTTGCCGCGGCGAATAGGCTGGAAGTGTATGCGCGAAATCCTGCGCGACATACAGCGAAGACCCGGCACGCACCACGCCGAATCCGGCCACGTTGTAGCCTGGATTCAGCAGATTCTCGCGGTGCGGAGGTGAATGCATTAGGCCTTGATGCGATTGCTCCACGCCGCTCGCGGCTGAAACATTCTCTCCAGCTTTATCCAGATGCAGCGAGCAGCTGGCCGCCAGCCGTTGTTGCAGGGAGGGCTCTCCGGCAAACTGATGCGAAAGCTCGTGCTGCGCGGCCATTGCCGCAGCGTGCGCCCGCGCCGCCTGAGTTAGGCCAACGTCCATTTGCAGAGGCGCTACTCCGGCCTGCGCCCGCGCCTGGTTGGCCAGATTGAAAAGTTCGCGCTCGGCCTCGGCGTCGTACCCGGATGAATCATTGGGGGAGGGCTGCTGCGCCGAGGCCACATTCAACACGTTTGCGGGCGGCGATTTCGGATCCTTTACTGGAGCCGCTCCGCCGATTAGAAACATCGCCAGCCAAGCCGTTGGGACCCGAAACATGTTTTGCCTTACCCACGTTCAGGACCCGGGAGGATCGCATTTGGGAGGATCAACTTTACAGCTTTGTTTCTCTGACCATACGCTCTAGAATCGAGCCAGGCACGATTACAAGGGAGATGGCTTCGAATTGACTTTATTCGCGTCCCTGCTTGGTCTGGTTCTCGTTCTGGAACTAGTCCTTTTGATACTGGCCTTTCTGCTGTTCCAGCGAAGGTTTGGCACTTCCTCGCAACTTGAGGCATTAAAACATCTTGCGGGTCAGGCCGAGGCCATGCGCCAAAACCTGTCAGCTCAGTTCGCTTCGGCCACGGCCGATACCGCCATGCGTCTGGAGCAGACGAAAGGTGCCATCGGCCTACAGGTCGCCGACCGCCTGGGCGATGGCTTCTCGGCCATTCGTTCCGCCGTCGAAGAACAGATGAAAGCAGGGCGCCAGGAACAGTCTGAGGGGCTGGCTCAGGCCCGCACTGAGTTGACCTCCTCGCTCGCGCTCACGACGGCGCAGCTTAAGTCCGAGTTTGACGGCCTCAATCAGAAAACGGCGCAGAGTCTGGATTCGATCCGCGACCGGGTCGACGCACGCCTGCTCGATATCACCGACCAGGTGCAGCAAAAACTCGACCAGAACATCAAGGAGGGCTTCGCACAGTTCGAGAAAGTGCAGCAGCACCTGAAAGCGGCGGAAGAACAGCTCCGCGAAGTCGGCGCGCTCGGACATTCCATCAACGACTTGAACAACCTGCTCAAGCTGCCGCATCTGCGTGGCCGCTTTGGCGAAGCCAGCCTGGAACGCTTGCTCGCCGATTTTCTTCCCGCGCACATGTTCGAAATGCAGGCGCAATTGCCCGAAGACGGTGGACGCGCCGACGCCATCATTCAGTTCCCGGATCGACGGTTGCCCATTGACGCAAAGTTCCCGCGTGAAACGGTGCTGGCGCTGTTTGAAAGCAATGTCGAAGCCGAGATTGAAGAAGCCCGCATCGCGCTGGTGCGCGTCATGAAGGCGGAAGCGAAACGCATCAAAGCCTACATCCAGCCGGAAAACGGAACAACTGATATCGCCTTGATGTATTTGCCCAGCGAGACGCTCTATATGGAAGTGATTCGCAACCGCGAGCTCGCCGACTGGCTTAACCTGCAACACGTATTTCCAGTTTCGCCAAACAGTTTGCTGATGACCTTGCAGACTATCGCTCTGGTCCACAAATGGTATGAAGTGGCTAGCCGCTTTGAGAAGAGTCGCCTGGAATTGTCGAAGGCTCAGAAGTCGTTCGACTATTTCCAGAGCCAGTTTGAAAACGTCGGCAAGAGTTTGAGCAAAGCGCAAGAGGCTTTCGACAAAGCGCAAACGCATCTGAAGACCTACCGAGGCCGCGTGACCGTGCTCAGCGGCCAGGAGCAACTGGATCTCGATGCAGCCGCCGCAAGCCCAACCATCCAAAAGACCGACGAGCCTATGCTTCCCCTGACCGACAAGGCCAGCGCCTAGCAAGTGCGGCACGGACTTTGACGGCCTCGACGGATATATATCTTGATCTATTCTGTGTGATATACTATGGTATATATCCTTGCAATCCTAGGAGAGCCGGATGCCTCGTACGGCAAAACTTTTTTCCAACGGGCGCAGCCAAGCCGTCCGCCTGCCCGCGGAGTACCGCTTCGCCGGATCGGAGGTCTACGTGCGCCGCGATCCCGCCACCGGCGATATCATCCTGTCGCGGAGACCCGACTCGTGGCAGGACTTCTTCGAGTTGATGAAGACCATCGACGTGCCTAAAGAGTTCATGGCCGATCGAGACGACGCCACGCCGCAGAAGCGTGGGCTATTCTGATGCGGGTTCGCTATCTTCTGGATACGAACACCGCCAGTTACGTCATCAAGGGGAACTTCCCCCGCGTGCGCGACCGGCTGCTGAAAGTGTCCATGGCTGAGGTTGGAATATCGGCCGTCACCGAGGCCGAGTTGCGCTTCGGCGTTGCCAGGAAACCCGAGGCGGTAAGGCTCAAGACCGCCGTCGAGGAATTCTTGCTGCGGGTCGAGGCCTTGCCTTGGGATTCAGAGGCCGCCCAGCAATACGCACAAATTCGAGCGGACCTCGAACGAACCGGGAAGCCGATGGGCAACCTGGACCTGATGATCGGCGCTCACGCGCTCTCTGCGCAACTAGTCCTGGTCACTCACGATCATGTCTTTCGCCGGATCAAACGATTGAAGACCGAGGACTGGAGCAAGTGAACCGGCCCCAACATTTTTCCCTTCACAGTCTCGCGGAATGTGCCGAGAATATCGTTGAAATTTCGTGCCGAAAGGCTATGATGATTCGCGCCCGTGGGGGGCTCATTGTGGCGAACTCAGTACAATCTGGGGGCCCATTTCCCCGGATACACCCGTCAGCCGCCGGTGCTGCTTTAGCACTTGTGGCGCTGTTGCTGCCAGTTGTGATCTCAGCCCAGTCCAAGCCATCCTACAGTTTCGCAACTCTCTACACGTTCACCGGGCCAGACGGAGCAAATCCCACGGCAGGGGTTATCTTTGACACGAGTGGAAACCTGTATGGCACTACCTTGCACGGCGGAGCTACGAAACATTGGGGAGCAGTGTTCAAGCTGGACAGCACCGGCAAAGAGACGGTGCTACACAGCTTTCGCTCCGGCCAATGGGGCTACTATCCGGGGGCAGGCCTAATCCTCGACTCGGAGGGCAACCTCTATGGCACCACGGACGGGGACTATAGTTATGCGGGGACAGTGTTCAGGCTGAATGGTGCCGGTAAGCAACTGGTGTTGCACCAATTCGTTTTCGCCGACGGGTCTGCTCCTAACGGATTGATTCGTGACAAAGTGGACAATCTCTATGGCACGACTAGCACGGACGGTCCTGATGGTTACGGAACAATATTTAAGGTGAGCCAGAGTGGCGAGGAGACAACACTGTACAGCTTCACCGGAAGTGCGGACGGCGGATCTCCCATCGCAGGGGTTATCCGCGACTCGGCCGGCAATCTATACGGCACTACAGGGTTTGGCGGCAGTGGCGGCGGTGGAACCGTGTTCAAGCTGGATACGACTGGTCACTTCACTGTGCTTTATAGCTTCACCGGGGGTACGGACGGCGGAGAACCAGCGGGACTCATCCAGGACCACGCGGGAAATCTCTATGGCACTACAGTTTCTGGCGGCGACCTCAGTTGCGGCTCGGGTCATGGATGCGGAACCATATTCGAGTTGGATACTGCCGGTAGTGAGACCGTGCTACACAGCTTCACCGGCCACGCCGACGGGGGATACGACCTCGCAGGCGGAGGTTTGGTCTTCGACTACGCGGAAAACATTTACGGCACCACCGAGTTCGGCGGGTCTTCGGGCGGCGGAACACTGTTCAAACTTCATAACACGGGAAAGCTGGCGACGATCTACAACTTCACCGGGAAGGCGGACGGGAAAACTCCCTACGGTTTGAGTCGGGATAAGCTGGGCTATCTCTACGGCACAACTGAATACGGGGGCGATCCAAAGTGTGGCTGCGGGACCGTATTCAAGATGCATCCTGACTGACGATCCGCTTGCAAGAATAAGCTCAAATTGCACAGCATCTAATGGGCTCACTCGCGCATGGGCGGGCCTTCAGCGTTCACATTAATTCAGGCCTGAAATCACATACAGCACAGACAACGTCTGGTAGTAGCTGTAGACGAACTCGGACGCGTCGAAGTTGGTAATCACGGGCGCGATCGAAACTACTCCGCCAAGATCCCCTGGCACTAACTGACGAACCGGTTTCATCTTTCCGGTCGTGATGTCCAGGCGTTGAATTGTGACCGGCACTTCTCCCGGCCGGAAGGCGTAAAGCGCTTTGCTGTCGGCGGACCACTGCGCGAGCACATAGCCGGGCTCTACGTCGGGAACGTGGTGGACTGGCCCTCCGCTGAGCGGGAATAGATCCAGTTTGTAGTCGGCAGTCTCGCCCGCAACGAAATTCCCGTCAGGCGAAGGCAGAGTGGCATAGACGCCTTCGGGTGTGACGGGCTCAGGTTTGCCGCCGGCAACATCGACAACGTAGGTGCGTCCCGAGTGTCCAGGCTCATTTCCATTGAAGACGATTCGCTTGCCATCGGGCAAGAAGTGAGCGCCGTTCTGCAAGCGCTCAAAACCCGGCAACGGGAGGTTACGCGATTGACCGGGGCCGACCGGGAGCAGAGTGAGCTGCGCTGGTCCAGTGCGCGAGAACGAAATCGCCCATTTGCCGTCAGGGGACAGCGTGTCCGCGGTGCCGTCCGCCAAACGGATGGGGGGCGAGCCATCAATCTTGCGAATGGCGACAGCATCCTCTGGACCGGCAGGTTCCGATCCCTCCTCGAATAATACCGACTGGCCGTCTGGCGAAATATCCTTTGCGATGCTCCAGTCGTACCAGGAAAGATCGCGCACCTGTTTATCCTTACCGCTCCACTCCATGGCGAGCCGCTCGTTGTCGATGGTTGCGAGAATGCGTCCGTCGGGAGCGATGTCCTGCAGGGTGAAGCCACCGGGTACGGTAAGAACTTTGCGCTGCCGCCCCGACAAGCTGACCGCCCACAGAGAGCGATTGCTCGATCCGCTTTCCACCGCACTGAACCACACTTCGTTGCCCTTGGGAGACCACGCCAAACCGTATTCCCATCCCCAACCGGCCGATAGCGTAGTTTTGTTTTTGTCCAAGTCGATGACGCAAACGGAACCGCCGTCATCCCATCGCTTGGGGTGATCGAGGAAAGCGATTCTGTCTCCGCGTGGAGAAAAGCGAATGTTGCTAATCGATCCACTGGTCTCGTAAAGAACTTTGTCAATCGGGTATTCCAGACGATCGCGGCCATCCTTGTGGTGCACAACGGCAAGTCCGCCATCCGAACTCCAGTCTGCCCACGCGACGTCTTGCAGGATCTCCCTCGGCGTTCCTCCAAGCATAGGACTCTCGGCCAGGACACCGCCCTCGAAGTCGAGCCGTGAGCCCGGCCTGCCGCGCAAGGTTAGAGCCAGTTCACTGCTGCGCGAGATGCCCAGAAGATAGGCGGACGTTAAGTCCAGCGGCCGAGCCAGCAATGAGTCGGGGATTGTGGAAAAGATCCGCAGCGGCCGCCCATTCCACGAAGCTCCGTAGACTACCGTGCGACCGTCCGGTATGAAGCGGGCCGAGTAAATTGTGCCGCGCTCGAAGGTCATGCGGCGGTAGTCGGGATTCTGAACGGTTCGGAGCCTGAACCCCAGATAAACAACGGCTGCCAGCAGCAATGCGCCCACGATGCGCGGCAACCACCTCCGAAACCGCGTCGAGGCCAACCGGAACGGAAGGACTAGTCTGCTGGTGGTAATGTCCGCCAAGGTGCTGAGCGCGAACGCCAAGTCGCGCGCCGACTGGAAGCGGTTCTCGGGCTCCTTCTCCAAGCAATGCCGGACCACGTGTTCAAACGCGGCCGGAATGTCCTGGCCAGCACGAATCATTTCTGGAGGATCCTCTTTGAGGATCGCGGTAATAGTGTCGACGTGGGTCTCGCCGGCAAAAGCGCGTTTGCCGGTGAGCATTTCGTAAAGGATTGCGCCGAAACTGAAGATGTCACTGCGATGATCCACAGACTTGCCGCGCAACTGCTCGGGCGACATGTACGCCACTGTTCCCAGGATCGACCCTGACCGGGTTTGAGTGGTCATGCTCGCGATCGAACCCGCCTCGCCGGCTTCCGAATCGAATCCGGAACTTAGTAGCTTGGCGATTCCAAAATCGAGGATTTTGATGCGCCCATCTTTGGTGAGGAACAGGTTTTCCGGCTTGAGGTCGCGATGCACAATGCGTTTTTCGTGCGCCGCCACCAGACTCTGCGCAATTTGTTGGGCGTAGTCCAGGGTTTGACGCCGCGGGATTGGACCGTTGAGCAAACGTTCGCGCAAGGTCTGTCCTTCGAGCAACTCGGAAACGATGTAGGGGGCGCCATCGTGCATGCCGATGTCATATATCGCAACGATGTTGGGATGACTCAGAGCGGCGGCAGCGCGGGCTTCCTGCTCAAAACGGCGCAGGCGGTCCTGATCATTGGCCAGGGAGGGTTTGAGTATCTTGATGGCAACGTCCCGTCCCAGCCGTTCGTCGCTGGCGCGGTAGACTTCGCCCATCCCTCCCGAGCCTATCTTTTCCAGCACCCGATAGTGGCCCAGGATTTTACCAATCATGCAGAATCTGAAGCGGCGATTGTCGGCATGTTATGACGGTGCGGGTGTGAAGTCAACTGCCGCACGCAAAGGCGCGCCCGTCTGTTAGCGTGCGTTTTTGTTCATACGGTTGCAATCCGGTGCAACCATCGCAAATATTACGTTTTCTGGTTACTTCACAGGTTACTCTCCCAAACTATCGTGCTACGTCTATGGCCCGTTTGGGCGTTGCACTAGTGGTGCGGCCTTGCTACCTTGACCACATTGAGCCTCCCCTTAGGTGCTGTGACGGACCTTCTTGGGGGTGAGATATGAAACTTGTTCATCTGTGCTACGCGGCGTTGGGGTTTGCGGTGGCTCGCTGGATTTTTAAGCGGGAGCCAATGCCGGTAGCTGATCCGGTCACTCGTTTCCGCTCATCTGGCTTGCTGTAAACTTCACGGGCGTGTGGCGCCCTGTTGCGCGGCTACTTCGTCCCGCACGTCCGTGATTTTCCTTTTTAGGGTGCCAATGCATGAGCAGGCGTCCCAGTCTGCTTTCATTAACAGTCATATCGATCACCGCGTGGCTGAAGGTTCTAAGACCAACGTTCGTCCTTCCGTGCCGTTGCCTAGGCTTTTTCTGACTACAATTTGACTTAGGGAGATCCTGGGTTTTCGGACGGATACGGATGAGGCATCGGTGTTATCTCGGCGTTTTTCTGGTTTTTCTAGGCCTAGTGTCGCTGGAAATGATGCTACCGGTTTGCGCCGCCGCGCAATCGGACGGCGAAGTATCCCTGGGGGATCTGGCACGTTCCCTGCGCCAAAGCAAAGAGCCGAAAGAACCGGCTGCGCCTGCCATCATCGACAACGACAATCTTACTCAGGTGATCGACGATGTCGAACACTTCCGGCTCGGGGCAAGGCCGACGTTTACGTTTGAAGGCGGCGCAACCCACTTCCAGATGTCTTCCCCTGATGGAACCTGCAGCCTTTCCTTTAACGCCAACAACACCGCCCTATTGTCCAATCCCTACGTATCGCAAGATCTCCCGCAGAGTGAACTCGCGAAGCTGGACGGCCCGGCAAACATTCACGGCAACACGATGGAGGTCTCGATGTTCAACGCGAGTTCGTGGAGCGTGCGAGAGATAACCGTGGGTCTGACCCTTGTGCGCCGAGACGATACCAGCGCCGGCGACTTTGGGGCCGCGAAGCTCCTACCGGCCGTCGCCGAAGATTCAACCCCGGCCGACAAACGTTCGGACGTGACCGTGCTTCTGCATCTGAAGGGATCGGCAGCGCCCTTCGCGACTACCGTGTTTCGGGAAAAGCTGGACGAAAATCTCGATGACGGCCAGGAGTGGCACTGGGCGATTGTAGAGGCGAAGGGAATCCCCCCGGCTACGGTTGCGGATGGTTCAAAGCGTTAGTGGTGAAGCTCGCTGCGCAAGTCAGTGCAGCGTTCGTTTAGTTGCTTACACCTGCCCGACGTGCCGATTCCTCGCGCCGCCAGATCGAAAGTCCCGGTGCACCCACCGCAAGCAGCGCAAGCGTCGCAGGCTCTCTCTTAGGCGCGTTGACAGAGGCCGAGGTATCACTGTCGAACTCCCCCGTCGTGTTCTTCTCTCCGGTGATGATTTGTTTGTTGGGGATCGTCTCGTAGGCATAGCCGATTATGGTCGGCGTAGATTCGCCAGCCATGCGGATATGGGCCCAACCGTAGTGGATTTTTCCCTTGATGACAAATTTCAAGCCCAGGTAATCCTGCTTCACCCTTAGCCACTCACCTCCACAACCGCCACCGGAGGTGCCGCCGGCGCAGTCCCACATCACGAGGGCCGATTGACCCGGTTGAAAGTTGACGTGCGGCCCCACAAACTTCCCCTTCGCGAGCGCGGCAGGCTGCGGTTCTTTCTTGAATTCAACGATGCGTACGCCGTTGGATCGCTGGACCGGGAAAACCGTCATCGAGGACTGATGGAATCCTTCTGGCGCGCGCCTCGCATCATTGGTATAGATGTTGGAAAATTGAAAATCGTTAATGCCGTCGTGGTTCAAATCCAACTCGACGGCTCCGCCGTTCTGAGTGATTGGAATATTCGCCGGAGTATAAACGACCTTTGCCTCGGCGGGATGTGCCAACGCTAGCATCCCGACTCCAGCGGC
Source organism: Terriglobales bacterium (assembly GCA_035601995.1). GTDB lineage: Bacteria > Acidobacteriota > Terriglobia > Terriglobales > Acidobacteriaceae > JABDBE01. Next base: position 290 of record DATNNE010000094.1, on the reverse strand, counting down.
CCCGGCCGCGAGCGCATAGGCGTTGAGCCGTTGGTTAGTCGGCTCAGAAAGGTTGCAGGTGGAACGCGAAGAAAGTCTCATGGGATTTTGCTCCGAAGACGGCACATTATCCGCCCGCTGGGAATGTGAGTCAACATGCAAGCATTTGCGTGTCGGTAGCACATGATATGTCCGGTTGAGATAGCAAGTGATATGTCCGCTTTGCGGGCGGTGAGGATAGGAGACCATGCGGAGCATGGAAGCTTATCCGAGGGCCGCGATGGAGCGGGCGATGAAAGTGCAAGACGTGA
>DATNNE010000093.1:0-2768 GCA_035601995.1 Terriglobales bacterium | reverse complement strand
GGATAGAGCGCGGGCTGAAGGATGTGCTCGAGAACTCCGAGCTTTGATTCTTCTTTGGTTTTGAACGAACCGGGATCGTCGAGGACTTCGCCGTCGCGGTTGCCAAGGATGTTGGTCGAGTACCAGCCGCTGAGCCCGAGCAGGCGCGCTTTGAAAGCGGGAGCGAGCACGGTCTTCATCAGCGTCTGACCGGTCTTGAAATCTTTGCCGCAGATTGGCGCTTCGTTCTTGCGCGAGAGATCGAGCATCACGGGCAAATCGACGGTGAGATTCGGTGCACCGTTGGCAAATGGAACGCCTTCCATTAACGATGCGTAGGCATAGATCATCGAGGGCGCGATCATCTCGTCATTTTCGCGCATTGCTTTTTCAAAACTCTTCACTGACTGATGGGCTTCGGTGGGCTCAATATATGATTCAGTTGACCCGCACCACATGGTGACGAGGCGAGTTGCGCCGCTGGATTTCCTGAAGTTGCGGATGTCGTCGCGCAACTGCTCGGCGAGATCCATTTTGCTTTTTCCCTTCTTCACGTTGGGTCCGTCAATTTTCTTGACGTAGTTGTGATCGAAAACCGCAGGCATAGGCTTTACGTCGGAAAGAAACGGCTTCAGCTGATCCAGTAATCGCTGGTCAAGAACTCCGGCGTTCGACGCCGCTTCATACATGTTGTCTTCGAAGATGTCCCAGCCGGTGAAGACCAGATCGTCGAGTCCGGCGAGCGGCACGAATTCTTTAATTTTCGGCGAGCGGCCTTCCGTGCGTTTACCCAGACGAATGGTGCCCATTTGCGTAAGCGATCCGATGGGTTTTGCCAGGCCTTTGCGGATGGCTTCGACGCCTGCGACGAATGTGGTGGCAACTGCACCCATCCCAGGAATCATGACCCCTAGTTTGCCCTTGGCGGGCTCGATGGCGCTATCCGCCACCTTGGATCGGCGTTTTAGGCCACTGGAACGGCCCGCCATTTTGAGTTCACGACTGGCGCGTTCGGCATGGGCCAGCGCGGTTTCGCGATGCTCATGCTCGCGGGCTGCCGGTGCCGTGGAGAATTGTTTGCGATGGCGGCCGCCGTCGGCATCCCACCAATCGGCCATATAGATCCCTGGGCGTTTCTGATACATTCTGGCTCCTCACGGGTGGCGGTGGCTGGTCACCGTCACCAAAACGAAAGTCCATACTCTCATGAGGTTGAGGAGGTAAGCAAACCGCTACCGGCCAACGGTGCGGGAAGTTCATTTAACGGCGTGGAGGATCATTGGGTGGGAATATCCACCTGCATGGATCGAAAACAGTTTCGCGCGCACTGAAGATTTTGTTTTGCTTAAAGTGCGAGCCTAGCCACTTCTAATTGGACACCGGCGTTGGCCTGCTGCATAGTGAAAACTGCTTCGAGGGCCGAGGTGCACGGAGCCGCATGTCTATCGAAGCAATGTTCGCCCTCATTTGAAAATCTCCTGTTCTCGTGGTTTGACGACTGCAATTTGCAGGTGCGGCTTAGAGCGACACGCCCTCGGCGCGCCCTGAACTCGAATCATTACACAGCCCAAAACGACATTCAGAACAGGAGATCACGATGGAATGGATTTGCAAATTTGCTTGCACCGGCGCATTCATCCTTGGCTCATTCACTTTTATGTGCGTGCCTGCGTTCAGTCAGAACGCCCGTGGCGTATTCACGCTCAATCACAAAGTTCGGTGGCAGAACGAAATCATCCCGGCAGGAGAATATAAATTCTCGGTGGAGATGCGGGGATCGGTGGACACCATGACCCTGCGCAATGCAAGCGAAACAGGATCGGCTTTTATGCTTCTGGTAAATGACGCCGACGGTATTGCGCCGACAGTCCAGGGCGCTTTCAAGGACGGCAAGCTGATTTTGACGTCCCAATCGGGCCACAGATACGTGAGTTCCATGGAAGTGCCCTCGATTGGGATGGTCCTGCATTTTTCCGTTCCGGCGGAGATGAATTCACGAGAAAGCTCAAGGAGCGCTTCAGCGGCGGCAAAGTGAACGAGCGAGATTCAATTATCGGGAGCAGATTCGTCCTTGTATCTGCTCCCGATTTTGGCTGGCGTACAGGGCCAGGGACTTTAGTCACGAGGAAGGTATTGCCTACTTATTTACTAATGATTCCTATAAATACTTTGAATTGGACTCTGGCGCGGGTATGCCTGATACTGCAATTGCTTCAAGAACCAGCACCGTAGCTGTTATCGCGAAGCACTCTTTTGTAGCCCGCTCTGTTGCTGAGCTGCAAATCTTCTGACCTCGTTGTTCTTCACTGCAATCTGAGTTCACATCGCCGGCGTTGCGCCGACGTATGCCCGCAGAGTGCTTGTCCGCTCAGTTCCATCACAAAGAACAGGAGATCACATTACTATGACTATGAAATCGATTTGCAAGTTCGCTTACGCCAGCCTGCTCGCGCTTAGCTTGTTAACCTTAATGCCCGCTCTGGCTTCGGCTCAGGACGCGCGGGGCGCTTTCACTCTCACCCATGATGTTCGCTGGCAGAACGTCGCGGTTCCCGCCGGAGACTACAAGTTTTCGGTGGAATTGCGTGGACCTTCGGAAATGCTGATGCTGCGCAAAGTCAGCGGAAGCGGCTCCGGATTCATGATTTTGGTGAACGACGTCGACAGCATTGCGCCGGCAACCGCGGCGGCTTCGGAGAACGGCAAGCTGACGCTGGTGTCGCAGTCTGGCACCCGGTACGTCAGCGCGATGGAGCTGCCTGCGATTGGGACGACGCTGCATTTCGCTG
>DATNNE010000092.1:0-17237 GCA_035601995.1 Terriglobales bacterium | reverse complement strand
CTGACCGTCGGGGCGCAGACCACGACTCCAGAAAAAAAGGTGACGACACCAGCGAAGGCAGCTGCCGTAAAACCTGTCGCCAAGGCGACGTCGGCAAGAACTGCTGCGACCCAAAAGACCCAAACTGCGGCCACTGCCGTCACGCCGGCCTCGTCACAGACCGTGATCACTCCTTCTCCTCAGACTGTGGTGACGCCTTCATCGCAAACCGGAGCGGCGCCTCTGTCGCAAACTGGTCTGATGCCGTCGACCGCGGGCACAGCAGCTGGTACATCGTATCCCGCGAGCGGGATGAGTTCAGCGGGTACTTCGAGCAACACTCCATCTTCGGCGGGAGATAACCGTGCGCCCGTAGGGGGGCAAGGCGTCGGAACATTCTTGTTTCACACTTGGACGCTGGTCGCGTACGGTTGCTTCCGCAGCGGCACGCGATTGTTCTGCGACTTTGATACTTTCAATCAGAATAATCTCGAAGCGAAGACCAATATCTGGGAACCCGTGAGTCTGGTGGATGACGGTGGCAAGATCACCCGCCGCCACAACGCCTTTTTCGTGGGGGATGACGGCAGCCAATTTCCAACCGCATACATTACTACCAAACCCGTGCGATTCATTATCGAGTACGACAATATAGACCAGCGCTACTCCTCGATATCGCTGGTGCTGGGCAGAGATCAAATCTCGGGAGTTCCGATTACGGTCGAGGACGCGAGTCAGGCAGCGGGAACGATTCCGGCGCGACCGACTTCAAGCGCGGTTCGATCTCGCTGAGAATGACATTTTGGGGCCGGCCAGTAAGGAGGCCCCACCCTTTGTCTTTTACGTTGCACGCCTCCGCCTTTCAGTCGAAACAATGACGCTGGTTGAGTTCACTCCGCCATCTTTGCAAGGTGGAGATCAAATCCTGTTTTCGGCAGTAACGACGTTAGTTCGAACGCCTTGAAACCGTCGCCGGTAATTTCAGTGTGACGATAGAGACCGGGCTCGGACTCGATGACTTCCCTGCGAGATTCCAGATTGTCGAGAAATTCCTGAGCGGATTTCAGGTCAGGCTCATGGTTCTTGACCTGATTCGCGACGGCTTCCGCAGCGTAGGAACGCACCAGCTTGGGCCAGTATTTTTCCAGGAGGCTGGTGTTGGCGAAGACGTCGGCCCAGATGATTGCTCCGTTCACGGCGACGACAACCCCAACGGCATTGCGATCGCGTAGTTGCTTGATCACACTTTGGTAGTCGCGCAGCATGGGCTCAGCTACGGCATCGACCTTCTTTTTCACTTCGTCGTTCTGCATCACCTTGGCGTAAGAACTCGTGCCGTCTACGGCGGCAGCCATTGGGGCTGAGAGTTGCGCGGCCACTGAACCCTGTGCTTTTTTGACTTCCGACCAAACCATTTCCTGATTCTTATCCGCCATGGCCCGGGCGCGCACGGCCGGCTGCGCCATTACGGCGTCGTCAGAGCCGAAGCTGGCTTTTGTTTCCGTCCAGCGGTGGGGTTCCACGCAAAACACGCTCAGATCGATGGGATCGCTCTCTGCGGGGACGAGGCGATCCTTGCCAATCACGCGATCCTGTTTCCCTCCGGTCACGATTTCTCCGGCCAGGAGAATCAATGGACGCTTCGAGTTGTTGACCAGCACTAACCGGTTGACTTGCGCGCCATCGCCCGGGTTGTAACGCGTAGGACGGAACCCGTGACGCGGACGCACCAGCGGTGCGAGATTCCCGGACTCGCTCACAACGACATCACCGGAGCGCAGGCCTTCGTCCAAGGTAAGAAATTCCTGGGTGTCGTGTGAGGTAGTTGCCACCACTGGGAAGACGGTCAGATTTCCGTGCCCAATGGGCGACAGAACCTTGTAGTGCGGAGCTGATGGAATCTCGCCTGCGGGGACGATGCAGGGGATCAACAGCGCTAGACCTACAATCGCCGCAAGCACTAGAATCGGGAGTAATAATTTGGAGCGCGTTTTGCGTCTCCTCGGATTTTCAAGGACGCCTCAGGTGTGGGTTGTGGGCCTGTCATTGAGCCGTCCTTCCTACCGTGACTAATTGGTGAACGGCAAAACTCCCTTCACTTGCGTCCAATAGTTGATAGCATCAGAGGCTGTGTCCATTATGCGTAAAGACGGTGTCCAATCTGTAGTGGATCTTTCCGCGGGGTTGGACTCCGTGATAACCGAGCTTTACGAAAAGAGCGGAGGCGAAGAGTTTGGGCTGACGCGGGCGCAGTTTGACGGTATTCTCGGAGAGATTGCGCGGAAGTACCTGCCCGCAGACGCGGCCCACCACGACCTGCGTGAGCTGTATGCGAGCTTGCGCACAGAAGAACTGGCGCTGGCCCGAGCATGTGCTGCCGGTCACGAACATGCCTGGGAAATTTTCCTGACGCGCTACCGCGAGAAACTTTACGACATCGCCGGTTACATCACGAAAGAAAGCTCAACCGCGCGTGAATTGGCAGATTCGATTTATGCCGAGCTCTATGGCACGGCAACGCGCGACGGGCAGCGCGCTTCAAAGCTCGCATCCTACACGGGGCGCGGTTCCCTAGAAGGTTGGCTGCGGACGGTAATGGTGCAAGAGCACGTCAACCGCTATCGCCGGCAGCGTCGTCTGGTCAGCCTGGACGAGGAAACCGAAGAGGGCACGCAGTTCGCGACTCGCGAATCTGAACCGGCGATTGCGGTTGATCCGAGAGTTGAAGCGGCCATCGACGAGGTTCTGGCCGCGCTGCCGGTGGAAGATCGGTTTGTTCTGGCATCCTATTTCCTGGATCAGCGAACTTTGGCCGACATTGCTCGCACCTTGGGAGTGCACGAATCCACCATCAGCCGCAAAGTCGACAAACTAGCTAAGTCATTGCGCAAGCTGATTTTGGCAGCTTTGAGTCGGCGCGGGATGAGCCGGAGGCAGGCGCAGGAGGCAATTGAGGTTGATGTGCGCGACCTACGGGTCAACATTCGCAGCCGGTTAGCGCAAGAAACCGGGGGAGCAGCGTTCTCCAAGAAGAAGGCAGATGCGCCTGGATCGTAAGTATATGGATAGCGGCAAATGGCAGAAATACCCAAAATCGTAGGTCAGAGACTGCAAACGATGGCTCAGCTGAAAGACCATCCTGATCCGAACTTGCTTAGCGCGTTTGTAGAAAGATCGCTGGGTAAAATCGAACGGATTCAAGTTTTCGAGCATTTGTCGGGGTGCGCCAGCTGCCGGGAAGTTGTGTCGCTGTCAGCGACCCAGCCCGAGATTTCGGTTGTTGCGGTCGCTCCCGCCGGTGCAGGGTGGCTCTCCTGGCCCGGCTTGCGCTGGGGGGCGGCGGTGGCTTGCGTAGTCGTCGTGGGAGCAGTGGTTACGCTCCATCAGCGGCGGGAGCAACAGATTACGACTATGGTCGCCGCAGAACGGCCAACGGACGCGCAGATCTCCGCAAAGAAGAGTGGCATCGAGAAGGCCGTCGACAAGGTCGACAAGAAGCTCGCATCCCGGGAAATGACGGACTCCGAGGCCAAGCCCCTTTTCGCCGCTAAGCAGCTCGCTAGCTGGCCAAAGGCAAGCACCGCGAGCCGGGTGGATGGGAACCATCCACTTGCGCCTCCAAGTCCGGTCGAAATGGCCGATGCTAGGGCCGGCTCCCCATTGGCCGAGGTAGTTCCGGGAAGAGCCAAAGATGCTCTCGTGGAACCGCAGGACAATCAGTCCGAGAAATCGATCAGTGCGGTCTCGTCGAGAAGCAGAAGCATGGCATTGGCCGGGAGTGCGAGCAACGCGGCTATCCCGGCGGGCCTCGCGCCGCGTTGGACGTTAAGCTCGGATGGCACGCTGCAGCGCTCGCTGGATTCCGGTGCAAGCTGGCAGACGATCGTCGTCTCAAGCAAGACCGTCTTTCGAGCCTTGGCAGCGAATGATTTGGACATTTGGGTGGGCGGCTCGGCTGGCGCACTGTTCCATTCCTCCGACGCGGGGGAACGCTGGACACAAGTGCGACCAGTAGCGAACGGCGAGGCTCTTGAGGATGACATCGTCGGAGTCGAATTCACCGATACTCTGCACGGCAAGCTCACCAGCTCCGTAGAAGAGACCTGGATCACAGCTGACGCCGGCCAAACCTGGCAAAAAGAGTAGGTCTGGAGCGGGAGTCCACCAACTAGGCTGTGCAAGCTTTCAGCCCCCCTTGAAGTAACCTCGGACAACATTTTTCGCTTCAACTTTCTTCTTTGCTTCCAACTGATTAGGCGGACGATGCTTGCGGAGCCCGATTACTCACCAGCCACAACAGCATTACCCTCAATCGAATGTGGATTACCGAAGTGACGTTTACACCGCCAGGGGCGCGGGCTACCATGCAATTGTAGTTTGGCAGTTCTGGGGGAGGGCTGCCGAGGCGTCCTAAACTGAAAGGTTTAGGACGTTTTTATTTGAGCCGGGTCAATCCGTAACCAGCCTCTTGCGACTTATGTCACCGCCGTGCATCCAATGGAAGTGTTAAGATTCACTAGGCCCATCGATTAACATGGATGGGCTTTTATACTGTTTCGCGGAGCGCGACCAAAGCAGGTGCGCAGGGGGAAGGATTTATGGCTGGCAATGGAATACTTGAAGTGACAGATTCGAATTTCGATCAGGATGTTCTCAAATCAGAAACTCCGGTCCTCGTGGACTTCTGGGCAACTTGGTGCGGGCCCTGCCGGGCGATCGCTCCTATTGTGGAGGAGTTGGCAAAGGACTATCAAGGACGAGTGAAGGTCGGCAAGATGGACGTCGACAACAATAGCGCTACTCCCATGCGTTATGGCGTGCGCGGCATTCCAACCTTGCTTGTCTTCAAAGGTGGGCAGGTGAAGGAACAGATCGTCGGCTACGTTCCGAAAGAGACCATTCAGAAGGCTATCGATAAGCATTTGGGATAAGCATTCACACTCAGCAATTAGAGTTCAGCGCCCGGGCGACTTTCCGGGCGTTTGTATGTTGCGGAGAAATGCGTCATCGATTGAAGGTCGGGATCTTTGGCTGAGTGCTAAGCGCAAATGCTGAATGCTAAGCGCAGATGCTGAGTGCTTGTTTCAATACTTCCTCAGCACCCCAATCACTCGTCCCTGGATCTCGACCGATGCCGCCGGAACAATGATGGGCTGCATGTTGGCGTTTGACGGCTGCAGGCGGATGTTGTCGCCCTCGCGATGGAAGCGCTTCAGCGTGGCATCCGACCCTCCGACGAGAGCGACCACGATATCGCCGTTGTGCGCGGTCTTCGCCTTTTCGACTAAGACATAGTCTCCGCTCATGATGTGTTCGTCCTGCATGGAATCGCCGCGAACTTCGAGCACAAATACTTCTTTGGAGCGGACGAAATCAGCCAGCGAAATCGTCTCGGGATTCTCTACAGCTTCGATTGGCTGCCCGGCGGCGATTCTCCCCAAGAGCGGCAGCACCATCGTGGTATTCACGGACATCGCCTGCTTCAGGCGGCCCTTGGGCGGGAGCAGATCGATCGATCGGCTGCGGTTGTAATCGCGCGTCAGCAGCGCTTTTTTCTCCAGATTGGATATGTGCTTGTGCACGGTGGCCAATGAACTCAATCCCAGGCCTTCTCCGATTTCTTCGAACGATGGAGAGTAGCCGTGCTTCTGCACGAACTCGGAAATGAAGTCGTAGACTTGCCGTTGTCTGCGTGTGATCGCCATGGCACCCATTGTAAGCGAATGAAAGGCGAAGTCAAGAACTTTGCGTTGTTTCTGAGGTACGCCTCCACCACGCGGACACAGGGTCATAGAGAAGAGTGAAAAGGTTCCTCTGTGTCTCTGTGGTGAAAAGGATTTTGCGGTGGCCGTAACTTTTCGGCGCCTTTCGCAATCCAATGAGAGGATTCGTGAGGAGAATTTCATGCCTGAAAAAGTCGTCAAACCTGAAGAAGAATGGAAGAAGCAGCTGTCACCGGAGCAGTATCAAGTAACCCGCAAGGCGGGAACGGAGCCGGCATTTACCGGCAAATACTGGAAGACCAAGGAGCCGGGCACTTACGCTTGCGTGTGCTGTGGGCAGCCGCTGTTCAGCTCGGAAACAAAATTCGACTCGGGCACCGGTTGGCCAAGCTTCTTTAAGCCCGTCGACCAGGCCGCAGTCGCGGAAGAGACCGACAATGCCTATGGCATGGTCCGAACGGAGGCGCGCTGCGCCCGCTGCAATGCGCATCTGGGACACGTATTCCCCGACGGACCGGCCCCAAGCGGTCTGCGCTACTGCATGAATTCGGCTGCGCTTGATTTGAAAAAGGACGAAACAACCAAGAAATAGAAGGACTATTCAAGAAGTCAGAATCATGCGGGCACTGGGGAGCATTCCTCAGTGCCCCTTGCTTTTTGTTGGACTGCTCAGTTCGACTCGTTGTACATGACCTTGCTGCCGTGCGACAGGGTTGCCGAAGTCCCAGCTCCGGCTGCGGCTGCCAATGCTGCAGGTTTGGCGGTCTCTGGCTTCGAGTGCGCTTTCTCGTTCTGCTGCTGATCCGCGCGGACTTCGATGGCACCTTTCAGCACCGCGCCATCTTCCACGCAGATGCGTGGGGTAACGACGTCTCCAGCGAGCGAGCCTTCGCTGCGGATGTCCAACCGATCGGTGCACTGGATATTCCCAGTCACTTTACCCATAATGACAACTTCTTTGGCGCTGATGTCGGCGACCACGACGCCGTTGCGTCCGACGGTGATGCGGCTATCCGCAAAATTGATCGCGCCCTCAATGCGGCCGTCGACAAACAGCGATTCCGTTCCACTAATCTCGCCCTTGATGACTACCGAGCGTCCGATTGTGGCCTGCTCCATGGTCGAAGTTATGTTTTTTGGTGGTGTGTAGGGGTTCGGGGTCGGCGAAACTTTTGGTGGGATGGCGGAATTCTGTGATGGCTGCAACATCGATTTGGGCCTTCCTTGTTCCGTGCGGCTTATTCGTGCGCAGCCGCATACGGCGCGTGTGAGATGGTGGCCATGGGCCAAATTGACTATCGCACGGCCTTTGGTAATAGAGGAGGTTACGGAAGAACAGGACCGTGCGGCCAAGAAGTGCTTAGCCGGCGACTAATCCCTGTCGGCGGTTGACGAGATAGGCAGAGAACTTCTTAAACTTCCAGCGCCTGGCCCAACTCTTCCCACTCGGTCAGGTGATCTTGCAATTTCGCACGATGGCTGGTCAACTCTTGACTGAGCTTGGCCGTTTCCTCGGCGCTGACGAAGGTTTGCAGGGCGGCTTCGCAATCGGCGATGGCGGTTTCGGCGCGGGAAATCTCGGCCTCGAGTTCCTTTACTCGGCCTTCCATTTGCTTACGCTTGAGCGGATTCAAGCGTTTGGACTTGCTCTCGTCTGACGCAGTCCGATTCTTGTTACCGTTTAGAGGCTGCGTGATTATCGCTGAGCGGCTTACTGTTTCTTGCAGTTTTTCCGCGCCGCCTTCTTTGCGCCAGCGATAGTCTTCATAGTTACCGGGATAGACTTCCACTTTTCCATCGCCCACTTCGAAGACTCGCGTCGCCAGTTTGTCGATGAAATAGCGGTCGTGTGAGACGAAGACAACTGTGCCGGTGTAATCCATCAGCGCCTTCAGCAGGAAATCTTTGGCGCGCATGTCCAGGTGGTTTGTGGGCTCGTCGAGCAGCAAGAAATTTGCGGGATGCAGGAGCATTCGCAGCAGGGCATAACGATTGCGCTCGCCGCCTGAGAGCACGCCGATGCGTTTGAAAACGTCGTCCGCTGAAAAGAGGAAACAGCCGAGCAGGCTGCGCAGCTCGGTCTGGGTGGAACGGGGCGAGAGCTCGCCGATGTCGTCCAGAATGCGCGCGTCCGGGTCGAGCTCTTTGTATTGGTCCTGCGCGAAATAGTCAGGTAGCACGTTGTGGCCCAGGCGGAATTCGCCGCCGGTCAGGGGTTCCGTTTCCGCGAGCAGCTTGATCAAAGTGGATTTGCCCGCGCCGTTCACGCCCACCAGTGCGATGCGGTCTCCGCGCTCGATCATGAAACTGACATTGCGAAATACTTCTTTCTCGCCGTAGGACTTCGCCACATCAAGAAACTCGGCCACGATCCTGCCGCTCGGCTTGGGCTGCTGGAAAGAAAAGTGGATGACCTTTTCTTCTTCGGGCAGTTCGATGCGATCGATCTTTTCCAGTTCCTTGATCCGGCTCTGCACCTGCTTGGCTTTCGTCGCCTGATAGCGGAAGCGATTGATGAACACTTCCAACTGCTCGATGCGCTCCCGCTGATTGCGATACGCAGCTTCGAGTTGCTCCATACGCTGCGTTTTCGAGGCGAGGTATTTTTCATAATTGCCGGGATAAAGATGGATGCGCTTGTTCCAGATCTCAGCAATCTTGTTGACGGTGACGTCGAGAAAATAGCGGTCGTGCGAGATCAAGACAAACGCGTTGGGATAATGCGTCAGATACTCTTCCAGCCAGTTGCGGGCTTCGAGATCGAGATGATTGGTAGGTTCGTCCAGCAACAACAGGTTTGGTTCCTGCAGCAGCAGCTTGGCCAATGCGATACGCATTTGCCAGCCGCCAGAAAATTCCTCGGTCCGGCGATGCCAATCTTCCTTGCTGAAACCGAGGCCCATCAGCACGCTTCCGACCTGGGCTTCGATGGCGTATCCATCGCGCGTGCGGAATTCATGTTCCAGGCGTTGATACCGTTGCGCGACCTGCGCATATTCGGGAGAAGACTGATCGAGTTCCGGCATGCGCGCAGTCAAGTCTTCCATCTCCTGTTCCATCTCGCGCAGCTCGGAAAAAACTGCCATGCATTCGGCGAACACGGTGCGTCCGGAAAGCGCGAGACCGTCTTGCGGCAGGTAGCCGGCGCTAATGCCCTTGGCCGTGCTGATGGAGCCATAATCGAGAGTCTCGATCTCGGCGAAAATCTTCATCAGCGTGGATTTCCCAGTGCCATTCGCGCCCACCAGTCCGATGCGGTCGTGGGACGTAAGCATCCAGTCCGCTCCCTCGAAGAGGAGCTTGTGGCCGTAACGTTTTCCAGCAGAGGACAGTTGAATCATGCGTCAATTCAATCGTCTCATGAGCGGGGTGTTTTGATGAAGAAGCAAGGACCTCGCAAAATACTTGGACAATTTTGATTTAAGCTCCATCGCATCCTTTGTGTACCTTGGTGTCCTTTGTGGTTCTAGCATTTGAACTTCATCAACCACAGAGGACACGAAGGTACATAAAGGAAAAGGGTGGGTTAGCGAGTATCTGCTAGATCGTTGAAACTTGAATCTCTACTGCGCGGTCATTGCTTTCGCCGCGCCCAAGTGCTCCAACGCGCGGTCAACCACGGCCTGCATTTCTCGCGCGTATTTCACTTCGCGGCCTTTGGCCAGAATCTTTCTCGCTTCGTCGGGACTGAACCAGGTGGGGTTGCGCTCGGGCTCGTGGGATCCATTGATCAACTCGACTTCCATCAAGAAAGCCTTGATCACAAATTCGCGCACTCCCGGCGGCTTCCAGAAAACGCCTTTGGAATGCAAATACAAATGAAAGTGCCGCGGTTCGATATGGCCGCGAACCCCAGCTTCTTCCCACGCTTCGCGTTCCGCGGCTTGGCTGTGCGACATTAAGGGCTCTGGAGCGCCTTTGGGAAACGTCCACTTGCCGCCGCCGTTAGTATTCACCAGCAGAAACTCAATCGATTCCCCTTGCCGCCGGTAGCAGACAGCGGCGACCTGCAGCGGAAGAGCGAATCGCGAAAGTCGGGGCGAAGCCACCTGCCACTCCTCAATCGAAGATCCTGACTTTCCCATGATAGTTGGAGAATATTGCAGGAATGTTAAATTGCATCAAAAAAGGTGCAGCGGCGGGGGTTACGGAAGTTCCAAAAAGGGACGCTCGGGCAGGCTCCGAAGCCTGCGCCACGCGGTCCTTTCAAGCGTCACATGAGCATGCCGGCGATCGACGCTGACATAAGATTTGCCATCGTGCCAGCGAACATTGCCCGCAGGCCAAGACGCGCTAACTCGCCCTTTTTGTTAGGGGCCAGCGCGCCGATTCCACCGATTTGAATGCCGATGCAACTCAAGTTCGCGAATCCGCAAAGAGCGAAGGTGGCAATAGTAAACGAACGCGGGTCAAGCACGGCTTTCTGCGGTCCCAGCATGGAGAACGCTACCAATTCGTTGAGCACCATTCGCGTGCCTAGCAGGTGGCCAACAAAAGCGCAGTCCTTCCAGGGGATTCCGATTACCCAGGCAACCGGAGCAAAAAGCGTACCAGATACAGCCTCAAGACTCTCGGGAAACCAGGGAAAGCCGATGTGGGCCAGCCCAATGTGAATTCCGTAGAGGATTCCGTCCATCAGCGCAATCAGTGCGAGGAACGAAATCAGCATGGCGGCAATATTCAAGGCCAAATTCAGGCCATCGGTTGTGCCCCGAGCAACCGCGCCCAGCACATTCTCATGCTTCTCAGCTTGCACTTCCTCTTCGCTCATCACCACGCGGCCGGCGGTTTTGGGTTCCTCAGTCTCAGGAACCAGCATCTTCGAAATTAAAATGGTGCCCGGCGCGGTCATGATTACGGCACTCAAAAGGTGTTTGGGTTCGATGCCAAAAGCGATATACGCTGCCATGATTCCGCCGGAAACATGGGCCATGCCGCTGGTCATCACGGTCATGAGTTCGGAGCGAGTGAGATCGGGCAAGAAAGGCCGGATGGTTAAGGGTGCTTCCGTCTGTCCCATAAAAATGCTGGCGGCCACGTTCAACGACTCGGCACCGCTCGCTCCCATGACGCGGGTCATCACTCGTGCAGCCTGCTTGATGATGAATTGCATGATGCCATAGTGGTACAGGATGGCGAAGAAGGCGGCAATGAAGATGACCGTTGGCAGGACCTGAAAAGCGAAATAGAAACCAAGATGGGAGCCCTGCTTGCCCAAATCTCCGAAGACAAACTGGGACCCAACGAAAGCGTAGCTGAGCAGCTTGTTCACGGCATCGCCGGCGTGCTGGAAAATGCGGCGGCCGATGTCAATTCGCAGAACGAAAACCGCGAAAGCGAATTGCAAGCCCAGTCCCCAGGCAACCGTTTTGCCACGGATGGCGCGCCGGTTGGTGGAGAAAATATAGGCCAGGGTCAACATCGTTAGCAGGCCCAAGATTCCGGTGAATCGCCCCATGTTTATATCCCCGATCCTCGAATCACGCGATGAACCAGCCTTTTTTTCTGCTCCATAGGAGCGTCTGTGATCCGATAGCTTGCCAGCAGCAACTCTATGGCACGAGCGGCGCGCGTTTCAGAATTGGAATGCACCGTGCAAAGCGGTTCCCCGGCTACCACTGAATCCCCCAACTTGCGATGCAGAACAATTCCAACTGCTGGATCGACTGCATCTTCCTTCTTCTCGCGGCCGCCGCCTAGAAGTACGCAGGCGTGGCCCACCGCCTCACAGTCCATCGACGTGACGTACCCATTCTTCGGGCTGCTTACATCCTGCGTATTTTTCGCGCGAGGAAGCAGGCCGGGATCATCGACCACGCGTGTATCGCCGCCTTGCAGGGATACCATCTGGCGGAAAGTCTCCAACGCGTTTCCGGAGGCGATCAATTGCTCGGCTTGCTGCTTGCCTTGCACCACCGTATCCGCGGTTCCGCCCAACTGGAACATCCGCGCTGCGAGTTCAAAGCACAATTCTCTAAGGTCTTCCGGGCCTCGCCCACGCAAAACCTCGATGACCTCGGCCACTTCCAGCGAATTTCCTACGCACAACCCGAGGGGTTGATCCATGTTCGTGATCAATGCGATCATTGATTTCCCCATGCGCTCGCCCGTTTCCACCATTAATTCGGCGAGGAATTCAGCGTCCTCATCTTTCTTCATAAACGCGCCGCAGCCGGTCTTGACGTCGAGAACCAGAGCATCGATTCCCTCCGCCAACTTCTTGCTCATGATGGAAGCGCAAATCAGAAACGGGCTCTCGACCGTTCCGGTAACGTCGCGCAGCGCGTAGAGCTTTCGATCGGCAGGAGCAATCTCAGAAGTCTGGCCGATCATGGCGCAGCCGCAGGTTTTGAGGACGCGGCGGAATTCGGGGATTGACAGGTTCACGTTGAAACCGGGGATCGACTCCAGTTTGTCGAGCGTGCCGCCGGTGTGCCCGAGTCCTCGGCCACTGATCATAGGGACGATCAAACCGCCCGCTGCCGCGAGCGGCGCTAATACGAGTGACGTCTTGTCGCCTACCCCACCGGTGGAATGCTTGTCTACCTTTTTCGCGCGAAACTCGGATAGATCCAGCACATCGCCCGAGTGCAGCATGGCGTCGGTTAGGACGGAAGTTTCGGTTCGCGTGAGCCCGCGCAGGATCACGGCCATAAGCCACGCGGAAACTTGGTAGTCGGGAATCTCCCCGCTGGTGTAGGCGCGAACCAGATATTCGATCTCGGCGCGGGACAGCTCTTGCCCGTCGCGCTTCTTGCGAATAACGTCGATAGCGCGAACCGTTTGGCCCCCCTGCGGCGAGGTCACTTGAGACGGAATCCTTCCGGCAGCAGGCGTGTGATGTGACTTTCCCTCCAACCTGTCGAGCTCTGGAAATATACGGTCGCGTTCGGTCCAAACTCGTAGATCACTTGGCGGCAGGCTCCGCACGGGGAGCAGGGCACTCCCTGGTCATTCACAACTGCGATGGCGCGAATGTCCAGCTCCGGGCCGGACTCAGCGATCGCTGCAAAGATCGCGGTGCGTTCGGCGCAGTTCGACAACCCGTAAGATGCATTCTCGACGTTGCAGCCGGAGAAGACTTTGCCCTTCGAGGTGACCATGGCAGCGCCAACTTTGAATTGAGAATAGGGGGCGTAGGCGTGCTTCATGGCTTTTCGCGCAGCGCGAAGCAGGCGCTGGTTCTGTTTGACGGAGGCAGCCTTTTTCGGCGAGTTCATCAAATCACGTAGACGAAAGAATTGCGCCTGATTCTAATCCTGGATTTCGGTTTGCGCTATGGTTTTCGATGTTGGAGGGATTCGCCGAGCTTTGCTCGGCGGGACAGCCGTGGACGGCTGTCCCTACGTTTGTTCGGCGTCTACTTCTCCATGAGAAGAACTTTTTCTGTGCCGTCGATTTCTTTCAACTTTACTTCGATCACTTCGTTCATCGTGGTTTGAACCGTGCGGCCGACGAATGCGGCCTCGATCGGTAATTCACGGTGGCCGCGGTCGATCAGCACGCAGAGTTGCACGCGGCGTGGACGGCCTTGCGAAAAAAGAGCATCCATGGCTGCCCGGATGGTGCGGCCGGTGAAGAGCACGTCGTCCACCAGAACGATATTTTTGTCTTGAATCGAGAAACCGATTTCTGATTCGTGCACTACAGGTTTGGGCCCGACGGTGGAAAGATCGTCGCGATAAAAAGTAATGTCCAAAGTGCCCACGGGAACGCGGACATCTTCAATATGCCCGATCGACTTACTCAGCCGCTCTGCCAGCGGAACACCGCGACGGCGGACGCCGATCAGTCCCAAATCATTCGTGCCATTCTCTTCCACGATCTGGTACGCAAGGCGAACCAAGATGCGGTCCATTTCAGCCCCGGACATCAGTTGCGCCTTCTGGCGAAGGCTGCTTTGCAGAGCGACATTTTCAGTTGTCATAACGGTTGCATGATAACTAGACTGTGAGCCCGTGGCAAGGCTCGCCGGTGCTTTCGAAGCGACATCTAAAAAACAGACTAACGAAGCTTTTTCTTGTGCCAAGTGATCAGGAGCGCCGATCCGACGATCATCAGGCCGCCGCACAGTCCAATCCAGATTCCCAGCGCGCCCCATCCTAATCGGAAACATAAGACGTAGCCCAAGGGAAGCCCGACCAGCCAATAAGCGAAGAAGTTAGCGAGCATGGGCGTTCGTGTGTCTCCTGCGCCCCGCAATGCTCCGGTGGCGACGGTCTGCAGGCCATCGAATAATTGGAAAGCGGCCGCGACCAACAGTAGCTGTGCGCCGACTTGAATGACGGCGGGATTTGGGGTGAACAGACGCGCGATCAGTTTTGGCGACGAGACGAACACCGATCCGGAACAGGCCATGAAGCCAACGCCAATTATGATTGCGGACCATCCGGCGCGGCGTGCTCCGTCGGGATCACGTCGTCCTAATTGTTGGCCGACTCGCACGGCAGCGGCGGAACTGATTCCCAACGGTACCATGAACGTGAGCGCGGCGCAGTTCAAGGCGATCTCATGACCGGCCAACGGAACAGGCCCGAGTCTGGCGCACAATGCGGTCGCGGCGGAGAAGGCCCCGATTTCGCAAAGGATTTGCGTTGCTGCCGGTGCTCCCAGTTTCAACAATCCGGACATTCTGCGGACATCAATTCTCAGCGTTCCCATCCAGCCGGGTCGCAGGCGCTTCGATTCCACCCACACAAGCGTCATTGCGAGGCAGAGCGCCATATAACCACGAGCCATGCAAGTTGACCAGCCCGAGCCAGTAATGCCCATGGCGCGAAACCCAAAGTGCCCGTAAATCAGAACCCAATTTCCAATAGCATTGACGATATTCGCGGAGACCAAGGCAAACATGATAGGGTGGGCCACATCTACCGCTTGAAGATACCTCCGCAGCGCGAAGTAGGCGAGCAGCGGTAACGTGCCCCAGTTGAGCGCCGACAGGTAAGGGCGCATCGGTTCCACCAGTTCCGGGCTGACGCCGAATCGCCGCATCATCGCCGGCCAGAATGAAATCGCCAACATGAGAACTGGCGTTAGCGCGAAGGCCAGGACCAATCCATTCAGCAGGGAGTGCCTCGCGTCGTGTAAATCCTCGCGTCCGAATGCGTGGGCGACGAAGGTGTCCATTCCAAGCAACAGGCCTCCGCCGAAAATGGCCACGCTATGGTAGAGACTCTGGCCCAGACCTGTAGCGCCAATGGCGACGGCGCTGTTGGGCAAGCGTCCGACCATGACGGTGTCCACGATGCCCATGCTCATCCAGCCAACCTCGGCGAAGATAAGGGGCAGGGCAAGGCGGAGGGTCAGGCGAAAGTCCTGACGCCACATCGGCAGAGAAGTTCGGTTGAGTTTTACGGCCATTGCTCTTGGTCGTGACTATACCAATTCGTGGGCTACGGCACGACAAGCAATGTGGTTGCGGAGATGGATTTTGAAATCCCGATTTGTCAAAGAAATCGGGCGGCCGCGTCGGCGACGGAATTCCCGTTCGGTGGCGGGATCAGGCCTCTTGCAAGAACGGCACACCTAGCGTGAATCAGGCTTCGCATAGTGTCGAGTAGCTCGTCCAAAGTTGCTCCACGACCTACGTGAGCGTCCACGAAGATCAGTTCAAAGGGCGGCAGAGCCGAAAAACCGGAGATCAATACCACGGGAACTTCAGGCTTCGCACTCTTAATCTTTTGCGCTAACTGCGAGCCGGTTAAATGGGGCATCTGATAGTCGAGCAATGCCAGATCGAAAGAGCATTTCTTGATTCGTGATAGCGCCTCGATCGGATCTCCCGCACTTATCACATCGAAGCCGCAACTCTTAATCACACTGGTTAGAAGCCGCCGCGATTTGGGATTATCGTCAACATAGAATATTCTTCCGTGATTCATCATGACCGTAAGACTCCCATTCTGGTTCGCAAGCGTGATCGCTGCGCACATAAAGAAGAACGAGAAGCTTCGGCTGAGCTTGCGGGATGGCTTGTAAAGAGTCTGTCAGCGAGAAGTAAAGGTTCGTAAAGAACGCCCAACGCGCGGCATGGGCTTTGTTCAAATCGATGACGGCTGAATTCGATAATCGACGGAGACGCAGATCGCTGGTGCACATCTGCGATCGCAACTCAAGAGTTGGGAAGCTTCCGGTCAAGATAAGTTGCCAGAATCGCATCCAGTTCATCGGGGCGAATCGGCTTGCTAAGATAGGCGTCCATCCCCGCGGCCAGGCATTGCTCGCGGTCGCCTTTCATGGCATTCGCAGTCAAGGCGACCACCGGCTGATGAACTCCGCTGGTCTTCTCTTTCTCCCGAAGCGCTGCAGTGGCCTCGAACCCGTCCATCTCCGGCATCTGAACATCCATCAGGACCAGATCGAAGTATTGTTTTGCTAGAGCGTCGAGCGCCTCGCGGCCAGTGGCTGCGACCACAACTCGATGGCCGCGCTTTTCGAGCAAGCGCACCACGACCTTCTGGTTCACCAGATTGTCTTCCGCCAGCAAGACGCGCGGGCAAACCGCGGGGACACTCGCAGGTGCAAGAGAAAAACGGGTGATCAGGGGAACGGTGTCCTGCTGATCTTGTGCGCCCACCACTCGAGCGATGGCTTCTCGTAATTCCGATTGCCGGATAGGCTTCATCAAGTACGCAGCCACTCCAAGTTTCTGGCAATGGGCCGCGTCCCCGCGCTGGCCCGCTGATGTAAGCATCATGATCGTGGCTGTGGACAAGTTCGGTCTTCGCCGAATCTGCTCGATTAGACCGAAACCGTCCATCTCAGGCATGAGCAAGTCAGTCAAGATCAGCCCGTACGGTTCTCCTGTTCCCCGCGCTCTGGACAGCTCGGTGAGGGCTTCCTCACCGCCCGCGACCAGGGTCGGTTTCATTTCCCAGCGCATCAGCATTCCTTGGAGGATCCGGCGATTCGTGCGGTTGTCGTCGACTACCAGGACCCTCACTCCCCGCAATATTTCCGGAGGCGTGGGGCTGGCCAGCTGGATCGCTTTGGCGCTTCCCAAGCCCAGTCTCGCCGTGAAATGAAAGCGACTCCCATGACCAGGTTCGCTTTCAACCCAGATTTTTCCGTCCATCATCGCGACCAAGCGTGTGGAGATGGTCAATCCTAGCCCCGATCCGCCGTACTTCCTGGTTGTAGACGTGTCCGCTTGGGAAAAAGGATCGAAAATCAGTTTCTGCTTGTCCGCGGGAATCCCAATTCCAGTGTCGGACACGATGAAATGCAGGACGCAATCACTGTTTTCCCCGCCCTCGGATTGAACCCGCAATCCTACTTCGCCTTCGCTGGTGAATTTGATGGCGTTGCCCACAAGGTTGACCACCACCTGGCGCAAACGGGTCGAATCGCCACGTACACATTCCGGCACGTCGGCTGCCACGTCGCAGAGGAGCTCGAGCCGCTTTTCATCCGCCCGCAATGCGAGCATCTTCATGGTCGATTCCAGGCAATCGCGCAGGTCGAAATCGAGGATCTCCAGATCGAGTTTTCCGGCCTCGATCTTTGAGAAGTCGAGAATATCGTTGATCACGG
>DATNNE010000091.1:0-11021 GCA_035601995.1 Terriglobales bacterium | reverse complement strand
TCTGAGTTGCCTTCAAGACCATCCAATGGATTTCGCCGAGAGCAAGCACCGCCTCAGAGTAGAGAACGTCGTGGACTTTGTCGTCGGGCATTGTCTGCTTTCGCTATGAAGTGCAGCTGCAATCGTACCTAAATATTCACGAGAACGGGCGTGCATGTCGCCAGCGACGACGCCCAGTCTGTACTGATCTGAATTCGCTCTGTTACAATTCATTGACGGGGCAGGGACAGCTGCTCTGGGTTCATGTTGCCTGTAGGACAGTGTTTGGACAACGGCTTAGGTTGGTGTCCATGGTGTCCATTAACCTCGGAATTCGGTTCTACGGGGTTGAAACAGGCGACGCAGGCGAATCGATTGAACCTGAGGAAAGCCACTAAACACGCGGGTTTTCGATAAAGGTAAGAAAACAAAGTGGGGACGTAGTTCAGTTGGTTAGAACGCTGCCCTGTCACCGGTTTTCACTCTCCCTTCCGCGGTGCACCAACCGCTAGCATCGTCACCAGGCGTGTTAGGTTCGAATGCCCTAGATCGTCCGGGCGATTCCAAGATTCTTTATGTAGAACTGCTACCAATCTGCTTCGCCCCATTTTCCGCGCTAGCTCCTTCCGACCATAAGTAAGATGAAAACCAATGGAAGATAGACAATCGACGCCTGAAGTAGTCGGCGGGCCGCTAAATTCGATTTTCGACGAACCAGTTGTACGCCGAAATAGAGAAAGCTCGAACCGAGGAGCATAGCGCCAACTGGGTAGACAGGACCGGCGTGACCTGTAAACGCCGGTATCAAACTCACGAGATTCAATCCAAGGAGCGGCAACACGGTCAGCCAGCCCATGAACCCTGCCTTTGATTTACCACTCGGAAGGACCAAGTATCCGGCCCGGGAGTAGTCCTCACGATACATCCATGCGATGGCCATGAAATGTGGGAACTGCCACAGGAAGAGCGCAGCGTAGAGTGCCCATGCCTCCGGGCTCAATCTACCCGATGCTGCTGCCCATCCGATCAGCGGCGGCATAGCGCCCGGAAAGGCCCCGACCAGAGTGCACAGCGGTGTTTTTCGTTTGAGTGGAGTGTAGATGAATAAGTAAGACAGCAGCGTGACAATCGCGAGCAGACTCGCAAGCGCATTTACGGCTATCGCAAGATAAATACTGCCGAAGGCCGATAGCGCCACACCGAACCACAGAACTAGGTCAGGCTTCAGCCTACCGGCAGCCATAGGCCGCCGGGCCGTCCGGCGCATCTGGGCATCGAAGCGTCGCTCGATATATTGATTCAGCGTACCGGTGCCGCTGGCAACCATTAGAGTGCTCAATAAAGTGTGAATCAACAGCAAGAATGGAAAACCTTGCGGCTCGGTTGCATGACCCAAATAGAAGCCGGTGAAAGTTGCCACCGCGATCAGGAAATTGACCTCTGGCTTGGTAAGCGCCCAATAGTCGGACACCATCGCATAGGTGCGCACTACAAACGTTGGCTGTGCGTCTGATGCCGTTGCGGACGGGGCGCTAATAATCGGGATGGATTCGCTCGCCACGTCTAGATCACTTCCGCCTCGGAACCATTTAGTGGCTGTGCCGCGAGGAGGCGCCACGCGAGTTGCGCTGGTTCGTGCGAGCTCTCATTGGGAGGCGAGAGTATCTGCATTGTGATGGCGACTGCGGGAATCAGATACGCAAACGTTACCCAGACCCACATCAGCGCTCCTGCACACTCCTGGTCTTGGAGAGGAGACAAACTGAACAGTTGAGTTGTGGACAGGTAGCAAGGGTAAACAGGGCGGTTACAAAACGCCAGGAACGCAGAAAGAAGGTCACAAGGTAGCGTGGCGAGGAAGAGGTATAAAGCCATGGACCACCGAGGCCCCGCTCCACTCGAAGAGGGCTGCAGCACGGGCCACCAGAACAAGAGGCCAGCCAGAAGAAAACATCCGTCCTCGACTCCATGTATCCAATGCGACCGCATGGCCAGCTCAAACGCACCGGGAAGATGCCATCCGATCACCGCAGAAGTACCAACCAACCAGCACAATACAGGGTGCGTCAGACACCGCCCGAACGACCCCGCCGGCAGGCTGCCGAGGAGCAAATTGTTTTGAATAAAGCATCTCGACATCCAGTTCTGCAATACGACCACTGGCGCCCCAGCCAGAACTAGAGGAGCGGCAACAGTCATCAGCAGGAGATGCTTCACCATGTGGATGGTGAGCGACTGATGATCAAGTGTGGCTAGGGGGGACGCCACGGCAGTCCAGACTGAGACGAGGCCACACATAAACGCGACCAGCCGCCAAGCGGGGATGAGATTTGGGAGAGCATTTCGAAGATGAAGCCAGCCGCGCAAGTAAAACAACGCTGTGACCACCAGCGCGAATGCGACGGCGAGGAGCAGCGACAGCGGCTGCATGTGGGTATGGGGCTCGAACATGGCTAGGTCTACCGTGGGGCAACCTCGCTTGCGCCGAGTGCAATGGCACGAGAAGCGTCACGTGCTGGCGGTTGACTAGCCGGGTGCAACGTCTTAAGGAACGCCACCAGCGCAGTAGTCTCCGCCGGACTGAGATTCTTTCCATAGGCTGGCATATTGCCCCCGCCCTGGATCACCTGGCGAATGAGCTGATCTGCAGTGAGACGTAGAGCGACACTGTCAAGCGCTGGGCCGCGTTGACCTCCTTTATCGTCGAGCGAATGACAGTTGTGACATTGCTTCGCCTGAAAAACCAGCGCACCGCGACGCTCCAAGGCAGTGCGCCCCCGCAGGTATTCTGAGGGAATCGGTTGGCTGCTCCAAGCATCCATGACGGGACTCCAGGGTGTGTGCTGACCCAAATGCGTCAGAGTACCGAGAGTTACTGCAATCAATAGAGTCGTGAGGACAGCAATCGGCCTGCGCTTCCAACTCTTCTCGCCTTCGCCCGCTACCAACGGAAGTACGAGGAGGACGACGATTCCGACTGCGGGGCCAATCAGCAAGATGGGTGTCTCGGCTGACGGGGGCAAGAAGGAGAGCAGCGCATACAGCCACAAAAAGAAAAAGTCAGGCCGCGGAGCAGTCTGGATAATCGTCGGATCCGGCTGGCCGCCCGGACCAAAGGGACCAAAATAGACCGCGCAGATAGCGATCGAAAGAAGAATGAAACCGGAGAACAGTATGTCCTTCCCCACCGCGCTAGGCACGAACGGTACACCCTGTTTATGCGTCAACTCGCGATATTCCTGCAAATACGTGGCACGCCGAACGATACGTCCTGGCATGGGCCACTCGTTGATTCCTAACTTCAGCACCATGAGCAAGTGAACGCCGACGAAAACAATCAACAATCCGGGGACAATAAAAACGTGCAGTGCAAAGAATCGTGAAAGCGTCGCGCCAGCAATGATCGGACCCCCAAGCATCAGGTTTACAGCCCAAGGGCCGATCACCGGAACGCGGCTAGCGATCGATGCACCGATCCCTAGTCCCCAGTAGGCGTCCTGGTCGAATCGGAGTACCTGGCCCGTGAAGGCCATCCCGAGAGTCACGAGCAAGAGAAGAACGCCAACGATCCATGTGAGCTCTCTTGGGAACTTGTACGCTCCAAACAGGAAAACTTGGACCATGTGAATCAGGACAATCGCGACCATGAAGTTCGAACCCCACCCATGCAGGGCTCGTATGAACCAACCCAAAGCGATGCCATGATTGAGGGTCTGGAGACTATTCCACGCCTCTCCCGCCGAAGGCACATAGATCAGGGCAAGCAGAATGCCAGTCACAATCTGGAGCATGAAACACGTGAGCGCGGCGCTGCCGAAAACATAGAACCAGCTTGCGGTCTCGCGCGGAACGGGGTGCTCGGCTGTCTCGCGAATGGGCTTGCCAAGCTGCAGCCGTAGATCGAACCAGTCACCGACTTTTTGGATCAGGCGCACGTCGGCTTCCCTCCCGCCTTATTTGCTACAGGCTGACCGGGAGTCGGCATTTCGCCCGCTTTGATCAGAAGTTTGCCATCTTCGATTTTGTAGTGGTACTGAAATAAACCACGTTCGGGAGGTCCGGACGCGCGGGAACCGTCTTGGTAGTAAGCGCCTCCGTGGCAGGGGCACATGAAGAGGCTCGACTGGGCGAACCAGCGAACTGGGCATCCCAGGTGCGCGCAGTTTATGGCAAAGACCTGGAAATTCTGATCGTCAACGTTTCGAACCCAGCATGCGATATCAGCGGTTTCGCCGTCCCAGGCATTCACGGCAGGATTTCGATACGTGGCGAGCCGAGTCTGCCCGGCAGGAAACTGTTCCAGCCCGCCGAGAGAAAGCCACGACTCATATCCGATCTGCCTTTCGCGAGTCACGGGAGAAACGAGATAGCGCACGATCGGCACGGCCAAAACAACTCCGACGATACCGTTAAGAAGCAAGCCGATTTTTACGAGCATCGCTCGTCTGGACATTCCGGTTTCTGCACTCATCGAGATCCTCCGTTGGCGGGATTCGTCGAAGCAATCGGGTACGGCCGTCCCGGAAGCGTTGGCCGTTGGCTGGAAAGCCACGCCACGACATCGGAAATTTCCTGGGCCGACATGGGCCGGCCCTCGACATTACCGCGCCAGTCCGGCGCTCCCAACTCGGGCCGGCCTGCAATCACTATCGTTCTAAGCGACTGGTCACTTACCAGGGCAAGAAATGATCCGTCTACAATCGAGCTGGCCTTGCTCCCTCCGCCACTATTCGGTCCATGACAGGAGGAGCAGTAAGTTCGATAGGCGTCAGCACCACGTTGAGGATCGCCAGGACCCTGCGCTAAGTACGACGGTGGAATCTGAATGCCGAGCGCATCGGGCTTTGCCCAGGATCTGATTCCGCGCACAAGGGTCTCGATCTGTTTTTCAGTGAGCATTCCACCCGCACTCTGCGCGAAGGCGGGCATCGAAGTGCCCGGCACTCCGGTCGCAGCGGTGCGGCGAATCACGATGTCGTCAGCAATTGCGAGAAAAACGGGATTAGCCAGAGCAATAGCTGCTCCACCCTCGCCGTTCGCTCCATGACATCCTGCGCAGTTCTGTCCATAAAGGACACTGAACTCCACGACTGCGCTCGGTGGCACTACCTCAGAGCCGGCCCGAGGTGCGCCGGGGGAACTGGTGCAGGCGGCGCAGACCAGTAGCGCGAATGCCGGGAGAGCAGCGAGAATAGCTCGACGGTTCATTGCTGGCGATTCTCTCCGTTCCTCTCGTCCATTACTCCCGGCGCCTCAATCCCGGCGCGGACGGCGAACGGAAGGTATTGCCAGGTACGTACGCGCTCTTGCCGGGAAACTACGATGCCAGCGACGATGCCGAATCCGATCTGAGAAATGACAAACCACAACCAGTCAATCCGGTGGTTGAGCACGGGATCGAGCGCTTCGAGGATGCTATGGATCAGACCCGTCCAGAGGATAGGGGCGATCACGCCTCCAAGCAGAATCGGTCGGCGCGGAAACATCGGAAGCGCGGCGCCATAAAGAAGCCCGACGAGCGAAGAACCTACCAAGTGAATGATCGTGGCGACGATCAAGGCGTTCCAATGAAACACGGAGATTTGCGCGATGGTCCACCGCTCCGGAAATAACCCAGCGGCCAAAAGATTGATCGGATACCACATCCCCTTGCCGCTGACAATTCCATAAAGGACTGCCAGGACGGCCATCGCTACACTTCCTGCCAAGCCGCCTTTGACACCGGCCGAAATCGGATAGATCTCCAGTGGCAGCCGTGCGCGGTGCAGTTCATGCGTGATCCATTCGACGCGAGCGACTTGCGGGCGACTGGTGGCCACCGTCGGCACTCCGTCGGCTACCGGCACAGACTCGCGCTTTTCGTGCGGCAGAACATCGAAAAACCATCCGACACCTCCGGCAACGGCGCAGATTGCACCAAGAATGCTGAGGGATACGCTGGTGACCAACCCGGCAAAGACGAGTGAAAGGCCGAAAGCCAGGATAATCGGCCACGCCGTCGGTGCGGGAAGGTCGATCGTGCGTGGCGTCTGTGCTGCCCCGGCGGGTGCTTCAAATGTTTCCGATGCCATCTTCCAGTCCTTCCCCTTATCGTCCAATCACGTAGACGACCGTAAAAACGACAACCCAAACCGCATCCACGAAATGCCAATAGAGAGACAAAACGTCGACACGTTCAGCGTGCTCCGCTCTCACGTTTCCCAAAAGCGTTAGCGCCATAACTATCGAGAGAGCAATAAGCCCCACCACGACGTGAAACCCGTGCAGTCCGACCAATGAGTAGTAGGTGGTCCCAAACAGATTCGTGCTGATCGTCAATCCGTCGTTGTAAATCAGGCGGTGCCACTCAGTGGCGGTCCCGTACAGGAAAGCGATACCCAGAGCGATGGTGGCGAACCACCAGACCGCAAAACCTCTCACGCCTTTCCGACGAAGAGCGCTGACGGCGAGGTGGATCGTCAGACTGCTGGAGAGCAAACAAATCGTGTAGAAGATCGGAACGCTGAGAACGTCCTTCGGCATCGGCCCCGTGAGGCTCTTGCCAATGTAAAAAAGATACGCAACTACAAAGATAGAAAAAATTGCGGCCTCAGCAGCGATCAAGCCGAACATTGCGACGCGTCCGCGCACAGGACGGTCCCACTGAATTGTCTCGGCTACGGTCATGGAGGTCGCATTCACAATGTTCTCCTCATCATTCGTACTTCCAGTCAGGATCGTTCGGATGCTTCAAGTCCCAGAGCGGACGGCGGCTCTTGACTACCGGGATGGAAGCGAAGTTATACGCTGGCGGCGGTGAAAGTGTGGACCATTCCAGCGTCCAGGCGTCCCAAGGATCGCTGCCCGCAGCTTTTCCCTTGAAGTAGGACCACAGAAGATTGGTGACGAAAATTACTGTGCCCAGAGCTTGGAAGAACACACCAATCGTCACGATGAGAT
Source organism: Terriglobales bacterium (assembly GCA_035601995.1). Taxonomy (GTDB): domain Bacteria; phylum Acidobacteriota; class Terriglobia; order Terriglobales; family Acidobacteriaceae; genus JABDBE01. Next base: position 4,103 of record DATNNE010000091.1, on the reverse strand, counting down.
TCCAGACATCCCAGCCACGCCCGGGCTCATAGGTGTAGATTCGACGCGGCATGCCCAGCATGCCCGGAATGTGCATGAAATCGAAGGTCAGGTGGAACCCGATGAAGAACAGCCAGAAGTGGAGCTTACCCAGAGTCTCGTTACACATCTTTCCCGACATCTTCGGAAACCAGTAATAGAAAGCACCGAAGATCGTGAACAGAATCCCGCCCACGATCACGTAATGAAAATGTGCAACCACAAAGTATGAATTACTCAGCTGCCAGTCGAACGGCGCGGCCCCCAACATGATCCCGGTGAGGCCGGCGACCAAGAACTGGAAGAGAAAAGCAACGCAGAACAGCATCGGTGTTTTGAACTCAATCTTTCCTCCCCACATAGTGGCCAACCAGTTGAAGATCTTGATTCCGGTGGGAACCGCGATGGCCATTGTCGAGAGTACGAAGAAAGTGTTGGCGCTCGAGCTCATGCCAACCGTAAACATGTGGTGCGCCCACACACTCATGCCGATAAATCCGATGCAAATCGTAGCCGCCACCATAACCGGGTAGCCGAAGATCGCCTTGCGGGAGAACACGGGGATGATCTCGGATGCGAAGGCGAATGCCGGGATGGCAAGAACATAGACCTCCGGATGCCCGAAGATCCAAAAGAAGTGCATCCAAACCACGGCCGAGCCGCCAGCTTGGGTATCGAAGAAGTGGCCGCCAAGATATCGGTCGACAAGCAACATTGCCTGTGCCGCCGTAAGGGGGCTTATGGCAAGGATTACCATGCCGGACATGACAAGGTTGAGCCAAGCTAACAACGGCATTTTCCCCAAGCTCATCCCCGGGCAACGCATACAAAGAATCGTCGTTAGGATATTGATTGCCGTGCCGATGCTGCCGAAGCCCGACACGAGCAATCCCAACGTCCAGAAATCCGTGCTGTGTCCGACGGAAAAAGTCCTTGATGTCAATGGTGCGTACGCAAACCATCCGACATCCGGAGCATTTCCGGCCCCATACAGACCGTTTGCTCCCACGAGGCTGAAATAGAGGAGAAAGCCTCCGAATGCCGTCAGCCAGAAACTGAAAGCGTTCAGGCGCGGGAACGCCATGTCCCGCGCGCCGATCATTAGAGGAATCAAATAATTGGCGAAACCGAACACCAGAGGCATCGCGACGAAGAAGATCATCGTGGTCCCGTGCATGGTAAACATCCGGTTGAAGACCTGCGGCGAGACGAAGTCATTGTGCGCGTGCATCAACTGGATCCGCATGATCCCTGCTTCGATCCCGCCGATCACTAGAAAAATCAGGGCATAGAGGATGTACAGAATACCCAGCCGCTTGTGATCGACGGTAGTAACCCATCCGTGGAGCGCATCGACCAGGGGACGCGATGCTGCTTCCGCCCTCGGCAATGCAATGGAATCACTCGACATCGCGCGATCTCCTCGGCATGTTCAATGGGTCCTTCAACGCAACGTCTCCAAATAAGCTGTTAATGCGTCCAAGTCACGATCGTTCAACTGCATCGCTGGCATTAGCGAACCGGGCTTGATCGCGTCGGGATTTCGAATCCAGAGCCGTAGGTTCTCAGGCGTATTAAGGGCCGCGCCGGCAGCAATTGTCTCTCGGCTCATCAGGTGTGTGAGGTCGGGGCCGAAACGCCCGGTCGCCATTGTGCCCGCCACGCTGTGGCAGTTGATGCAGGCCGTTGTTTCGAATACTCGTCGCCCTTCGGAAACGGCATCGGCCACGACCGCCGGCTGGCGTTGCTCCCGAATCCAGCGCTCGAAATCTTCTCGGGACTGCACGTAAATACTCAGGAGCATCTTGGCGTGTTGCGTGCCGCAGTACTGCGCACACTGGCCCAGATAGACACCCGTCTCATGCGGGTCGATCCACATGCTGTTCGGGTGGTTAGGAATCAGGTCGGTTTTGCCCGCTAAACGTGGCACCCAGAAACTGTGGTCAGTATCTGCCGACAGCAGTTTTATGAACGTCGGGGTCGGGTGATTGCCATCACTTACAGGAACATGTAATTCGTTGGCAGTCGCGACTCCCAGCGCCGGGTAGCGGAACTCCCACCAGAACTGGTGGCCGATGGCGGTCACTTCGATGGCGTTGTCAGGTCGCGCGGCGTTTTGAACGTCGGCAATCACTCGCGCGGTTGCCACGAGTAGGGTCAAAACAACTAGGACGGGGATAACGGTCCAGGCGATCTCCACCTGATTGCTGCCATACACCTGCGGAGGCTCGCGGCCGTCGTCATCGGCCCTTTTTCTGAACTTCACGACAGAGTAGGCAAGCAAGGTGAACACGACCACGAATATGGCTGCCGTGACCGCAAGTACGAACATAGACAATCCGAAGATTGACTTCGCTGGCGTCGAAACGGGCGCGAAGATGTTGGTGGGACTCGCAAAGGCCATCGGCTCTGCAAAGGCGTGGGACACCATCGAAGAAGCGATTAGCAGCGCCTTCTGAAGGGTGGATCTCTTCATACGATCTCTTTTGCTTCCCGGTGTGTTCGAGCGTGTGATCATTGGGGAGACTGTCCTGTCGCTTCAGTCAACTCATCATGGGCCTGAGCATAATCGAGCTGCGACTGCAGGAGCGTTGTCTGGGCCTCAAGCTCTTGAGCCACGGCCGCTTGGACCTGGGAGCGGAGGGATGCCCCATGCTCGATCTGTTGCGTCGCGACGCGGCGGCTCTCCGTGCGCAGCGCCAGCAATTCCTCTGAAACTGCAACCATCTGCTGTGTACGCTCCAACTTGTTGTACGCGGCCCGTACGCGCAGTTCGACCTCGCCGCTGACGCGGGCCAAGTTCTCTTTTGCCTGGGCCAGTTGCGCGTCACGTTCTCGCACCACGGCCCGCTTCTTGCCTCCATCGAAAAGATCGAAGTTGAGATGAACGCCGAAAGTTCCGAAGTTGCGGGCGAGAAACGGAACATTGTTCTGGTAGCTGTAACGAGCGAAGGCTTCGACATCCGGCAGGTATTCACGCTTTGCCAGGCGAATCCCCGCAGCAGCCTGCTCCACTGCCGCTTGCGCTTCCGCGATTTCCGGGTGGGACTCCAAGGCCAATTCGAGGCACTCCTCGCGCAGACAACTACCCGCCGGAGGTGAAACTTGAGGATCGAGAGCTAGCTCTTTTTCGAGTGGAAAGCCGACCAACTCGTTAAACTGCATCCGCAAGTCGGAGAGTTGCAGATCAGTGCTCAACAGTTCCTGTTTGCCCTGGAGGGCCTGTGCCCGGCTCTCGATGAGGTCTGCTTCCAGGGTGCTGCCGTATTTCACTTGCTGGACACGCTCGCTCTGAAGGTCTTCGCTTGCAAGGATCTTCGCCTCGATCGCACTGCGGCGTGATTGCGCAATCAGGATCTTGTAATAGAGCTGATGAACTTTCAGTGCAATATCGTTCTGGACTCCGCGCGCCTTTCCGCGCGTCTCGTCCAGCTCAGCGCGCACGGCATCATTTCCGGCCTTCACCTTGAACAATTGGGTGAGCGGTTGTACTAGGCCGGTCCCACTGGTCATGAAGGTCGGCCCACCCTGATTGAGGACCAATGGCTGCGGAGGAATTAGAGTGCTCCCCACGACACCCAACCCTCCGGCAGGAATCTCAATGAACTGAGTGTCCGTTACGTGGACAAAAGCGCTGTCATTCCTCACAAGCGGAAAGTACGCGCTTCTGGCGACTTCTTTTGCATGCTGCTTCTCCTCGACCTTGAACTCGGCTATTCGTACAACGTGATTGTGCTTCAGGGCCAGTTCTACAGCTTCGCGAAGGGTGATAACGCGCGGCGAGATCGAATCGGTCTGTTGTCCAAACACAAAGCTGTGGCCTAAGAACAAAATGATAGCCATTACCGAGACACGCTGGTTCACGGCTTAGCCTCTCCGGTTGGGGTAGAGCCCTGCAAGGAGCCCAAGTCACGGAAGTTCATCGGCGATCGGTGTAGCATTGCGATCACAAACAGAATTCCGACACAGGTCCAAGCGACGAGATGGAAGGCATCAATAAACGTCAGCGCGTAGGCCTGTAGACGGACTTTGCCATCGACGATGCCCAGGGCTCGTCCTGCGGCCCCGGCCAATCCGTTCGATTT
>DATNNE010000090.1:0-214193 GCA_035601995.1 Terriglobales bacterium | reverse complement strand
AGCCGGGAGAGCTGGTGATGCGCGGTCCGCAATTCATGCAAGGTTACTGGAAAGAGCCGGAAGCGACGGCCGCCGTGCTGCGCGATGGATGGTATTGGTCGGGGGATATTGTGACACGGGACAGCGAGGGTTTTTACCGCGTGGTCGACCGGCGCAAAGAGATGATCAAGTACAAAGGCTTCCCGGTTGCCCCGGCCGAGGTCGAAGCTCTGCTGCTCGAACATCCGGCAGTTCGCGATTGCGGCGTAGTCGGACGCGCGGACCGGGACGCGGGCGAGATTCCGGTCGCGTTTATCGTTCTTCGGGAGGGCGCTGTCGCTTCCAAGAAATTAGAACAGGACCTCTGCGGATTTGTCGCCGAGCGCCTCACGTCTTACAAGCAGCCGCGCCAAATCCATTTCGTCGACGCCCTGCCCAGAACGCCATCGGGAAAGATTCTACGCAGAGAATTGCGCAAGAACTTCTCTTCGCAGTGAGCGGGGGGTTCAGACGGTCGTCATGCTCGGACGGGCGGGACGCCCATCCTCCATCGAAGTTACATTTGGCGCGGAACTTTCCTGGCGCTCCCTCCGTACTTTATTTCGGCAGCGGCCAAAAAGGCCGCGCACAAGGAGCGCACACCATGGACGGAAATTTGGTCGGTCTGGTAGCAGTGATTATGGTCTTCGGCATTCCCATTGCCGCGATGTACACCTTTTATCATGTGCGCAAGCTGCGCACGGACGAACGCCTGGCCGCGTTGGCCCGCGGAGTGAACGTGCCCATGCAACCCGAGCTGTCCGAGGCCGCCCGTTCGCGCCGATCCGGCATTCTGCTGGTCGCCGGAGCTTTGGGATACATGGCAACCTTCGCCTTGATCGCGCGAACCGACTCCGATGCGTGGATAGCCGCAGCCTTCGGCATCGTCCCACTCAGCGTAGGCCTCGGCTTCTTCATCGACTCCGCGCTCATCCGCCGCGACCTGCACGCCTGAGGATTGCGGCCGTGCGGACGGGTTCAGCACGCGGCCAGCCGAATCTTCCTGGTTGCTATCCGACTGCAGTTCGCGCAGTCGAATAGTCCAGCTTGTCAAACTGGCTGGCCAGTCGCGCAACATGAGCACCAAAGCCGATCGCGTCGATCTTCACACTGTTAAACCCCGAGGCGTCGCGTGGAAGATCGCCGCACTTTTGCTGATCTACCTGCTGCTGGCCGCCTTCTTCAACCTTGCTTGGCACCTGCTTCACATCCCGCCGCAGATGCACCACGGCATCCTGACGCCTGGTCTGATGCTGCTCACCGGCGTGATCCTCTTGGGGTCGATCCTGGCCGCATCCGCTTGGACTGTTCATTTTTTTGATCATCGGCCCTTGAGCACAGTGGGCGTGCCTCTTTCGGGGCCGTGGCTTCAGCAGACTCTTATCGGTCTGTTGGCTGGTTCCGTCACCCCTATCGTGTTCTTCCTGGCTGCGTACAAATTAGGCAATGCCCAGGTTGCGCTCGTGCACCTTGGTCTGCACAGTGCCTTAACCCAGACTCTGCCCGCTCTGGCTGCCTTCCTGCTTCTCGGCTTCCATGAAGAGTTGCTTTATCGCGGCTACCTGATGCAGCTGATTTCGCAAAAGGGCGGACGCATGGTCGCGGCTCTCATCACTGGACTCATCTTCGGATTGGTGCACGGCGGGAATCCCGGAGCCAACCCGCAAGGTCTCATCTTCACTGCGGTCTACGGAGTCCTACTGGCCTGGGTGGTCATGCGCACCGGATCTCTCTGGATCGCTGGCGGCTATCACGCCGCCTGGAATGCGACTGCGGCTCTGGCGCTGGGACTCAACGTGTCCGGAACCGTCATGCCCGGCTCCTGGATCACAACCACGCTCAGCGGGCCGCGCTGGATCACCGGAGGCGCCTACGGCTTTGAAAGTTCCATCATCACCGGGCTCGCCGAACCGATCGTTCTCGGCGCTTTGCTAATGATCGCTCCCCGGCTGCCATCGCATCCGCAGCTGCGCCGGTACTTCGATAAGCAGGCCTAGCAGCCTGCGGAAAAACTTTGGTTTGCCGTCCCACCAATTCGCGAAATAGTTCTGTCATCCCGACCCCAGTGGAGGGATGAATTCACGTTTGAAGTGCAACAGCGTGTTCCAAGAATACTTCGTTGGGGGTTTTGAAGCCGAGGCACTTTCTGGGGGTATTGTTGTAGCGTTCCAGGAAGCCAGCGAGGCAGGGTGCTGAAAGCGCATTGAGGTCGGTCTTTCTGGGCAACTGACGGCGCAACCGGCCAATGGCGTTTTCGATGCCGCCCTTCTGCCACGGCGAATGGGTGTCGCAGAACCAGGTCAGGATGCCGAACCTGCGCTGCAGCAGATAGTGCATGCTGAACTCGGTTCCGTTATCAAAGGTCATGGATTGGCAGGCGTGTGGCGGCATGGCTTCCACCATGGCGCTGAGATTGTCGGCGACCGACTGCGCCGTTTTCGCCTCCTGTCGTAGCAGCAGCGCACGCCGCGATCGGCGTTCCTGCGCTACCAGCAAGAACTGTCCGGGTTTGCTGAAACTCATGATGTCGGCTTCCCAATCGCCCGAACGGGTGCGCGTATCTACCACGGCCGGGCGCTCATGAATGGAAACCCTGTCCACGATGGACGCCCTCGACCAGCGGCCATTGGGCAGAGGCTGGCCACGACGGTACTTCTGGCGGGGCAAGCAGCGATGCAGGGTTTCTTTAAAAGACCAACTGCGCCAATAAATATAGCGATAGATCGATTCGTAGCTGATGCGATCGCTGCCGGGTTCTTGTGCCATGCGTCCGGCAATTTGCTCGGGCGACCAGCCCTCGGCTAGGCGTAGCAAAACTTTCTCACGAAGTTCGGGCTGACGTTCCAGCTTGTGAGCGCGACCGCGTGCATGACGGCGCAGCATCAACTGCTGGGCGCGCTGCGGATCGTAGCCCCCGTTCCACTGCTTGGACGCCTTGCTGTTGCGCTTCAGCTCACGACTGATGGTCGCCACGTTCCGCTCCAGAGCTGCAGCGATGAACCGCAGAGATTTACCGTCTGCATGCCAACGGTAAATCTCAATCCGCTCCCTAAGGCTCAACTGTTCATAACTCCTTTTTTCCATCGCAACACCTTTGTACGGTGTTGCACTTGATTCGTGAACTCAAGAGGAACCTCGAGGGGCTTTCATTTTTGACCAGGCCGTTTCAATATGCCGCTTACTTCGGGACACTACACTAGGTTAAAAACCGCAGGTCCCTCCTACCGACGCACGCTTCGCTTCGGTAAGAGGAAAAAACCAAGCCTTCACTCGCCAGTCAAAAACTTGAACTGCTCCTTGCTCAACGGCACCACGCTAAGTCTTCCCTGCCGGACCAGCGGCGAGTCGGCGAACAGCTTGTGAGCTTTCACTTCCGCCAGCGTCACCGGCTTGGCCAGCGCCTTCCCTGCTTTGATCTTTATTAATGGAGTCTTGGGATCCGTCGCATCGACGGAAACCACGCTCGCAGTCCCGACCGCGCTTTTGTGATCGCCAGTTTCGTAGATCACCAGACGATCTCCCGGCTTCATCTCGCGCAAATGTTTCACCGCTACGGGATTGGAGACGCCATCCCAAATGGTGTTCTGTTCCCGCTGCAGATCAGCAAAGGAATATACGGTCGGTTCAGTCTTCAGTAAGTAGTCCATGAGTTTTTCCCGGTGCAGACAACGGGAGCCCGACCATTCTAGCTTCAGCGTCGGCGAGCGGAAAGAAAATAACGAAAGCGCGAGCGGCTAATGTCCCTGGGCACGCGCCCGCCTGCCCTTGGGCGCCGGAAACGGCGTGGTGTTGAGCAGCACGCTCACGTTCTGGCTGTTCACGTTCACGGTAGCAACGTCGGGCTTGCCGTCGCCGTTGAAGTCGGCCACGGTGACCCCCGACGCTCCCACCCCGTGCACGCGGAATTTGGCCGGGGGTTGAAACGTGCCGTCCCCTTTTCCTACGAGGATCGAGAGGTAGCTGGAGGTTAGCTGGTGGGTCGTGTCCGGCACTGCCAGGTCCGGGATCCCGTCGCCATTGAAGTCGGCCGTTGTGATCGCCTGAGGGTCGAGACCGGCCCGCGCACGCGCGCCTCTACGGAACGTGCCATCTCCGTTGCCGAGCAGAATTTGAACGAAGCTGCTACCGGTCGCGTCGGAATTGGCGTATGCCAGCGCTATGTCGAGCGTCTCGTCTCCATCGAAGTCGGCCAGAGTCATCGCAACCGGATACTTCGGGATCAGCCCGTTAAGGGGGAAAACGATCGGACGGCCAAAGTTTCCCTTCCCATCGCCCAGCAACACCGACACCCTTCCGACGTGGTCGTGCAGATACGTGCTCAGCACGGCCAAATCGAGGTTGCCATTGCCCTCGAAGTCGCCCGCCAGAATAGCCACGGGGCCTAGGGGGCTAACGGGCAATTGCCGGGGCGATTGAAACGTGCCATCGCCGTTTCCCAGGTACAAGTAAACTTCGCTTGAATCGGAATTTTGACCGGGAATATCGACAAGCGCTGCGATGTCCTGCTTACCATCGTGGTCGAAGTCGCCCACCGCGAAGCCAGTCACGAAATTGCCGCCCGCGTCGAGCCAGCCATCGTGCGGAAAACCGCCTCCGCCTCCGCCCATAAGAACCCACGCGTCGGATATATTGTTGACCACAGCATCCAGATTCTTCCCGTCGAATTTCCCTAAGGCGAGAGCGCTCACGTCGTGACCAGGGGGAAATACATAGCGCCAGCTCTTGAACCTACCGTCGCCGCGGCCCAGCTTGGTATAGAGTCCACCGAACTCATCTCCAACAATTAGGTCTGGAAAGCCGTCGCTGGTGAAGTCGCCGGAAGCAATTGCCTGCGGATACGAAGCTGGGTACTGAATGACAATAGGCGCCGCGAATTGCACGGGATTAGGAGTGGCTCGCTCTTGGGCCAACGAGCGTGGTGGCCACGGCGCCACAAATAGAAGCACAACGGAGAACAACCGCCAATACGTTCTCACAAACCCCCTACGGAGTAATCTGAAAGACTACGCCGGCTCCTTTCAGACCCGGGTCCCGATAGTAAGTAACGCCGTACAGATTTCCCTTGCTATCCAGGATCACTCCGCCGATCGGATGAGCGCCGTCCCATCCGTGAAATGTCGCGAGTTTGGTCGCTGTCCAGTGCGGCGAACCCGGGCTGAGTTTGTAAACGAAGCCGCAGCCACTATTGTCGCAACCGCCTCCGTCGACCGGGCTTGCGCTGTACAGATTACCGGCTGAGTCAGAAGCGATGCCTTCATAGAACCCAAAAGATTCCGGCCCATTGAAGCTGAACAGGTCCTGCACCGTGAAGCCGCCTCCGCTCTTCGGACTGAGTTCGACGACGCCCCCTCCCCCGCGGCCACCCCGTGACATCGTCATATAGAGGTTTCCAGCAGCGTCCAGCATCAACCCGCCGGTGGGCGTCTCGAGATTCTTGCCGTTTATACCGAATCGATGAATTACCGTCTGCGTCCAATGCCCCGGGGACGATTGCACCAACTGGAAGACAACCCCAGCACCGTTATAGTATTTGGTGCCGCCGAACAAGGTCACGCCATCGATATTGCCGGCATTATCAAAGATAATCCCCACGGGTTGGTTGCCGCTCAGGCGGCCCGCACGGTCAAAGCTGCATAGAACTGTTTCCGTCCACTTTCCCGAGGCAGGTGTCAGTTGGAAAACACTGCCACCACCATAAGCGCCACCCGTTTGGCTTACTCCGTAGAGATTGCCCGACGAGTCGAAGATCAATTTCCCACTGGGGAAGTCGCCATCGGAGGGCCTGCCGTCAGCACAGAAGCTGTATAAGACACTTTCCGTCCAACTGCCCCCGGAACCAGCCGTCAATTTGAAAACGGTACCGCAGTTGTAGCGCCCACCGTAACTGGTCACGCCATAGAAGTTGCCGGCCGCGTCCGCAGTCAGCGCACCTTGCGGAGAAGCCCCGTCGTCCTTCGCGGAGCCCAGGAAGCTATAGACCAAACTTTCCGTAAAGCCGCCGTCGTTCGGCGTCAGCTTGAACACGGTGCCAAATCCCGCGCTGCCGCCATTCATGGTTGTGCCGTACAAATTTCCTGCCGAGTCAAAGATCAAAGCGGAGGCCGGGTACTTCCCGTCGCTCCCGCTCCCGAAGTCGTGAAGCACGGTCTCGGTCGCGCCGTGCGCGAAAGGCGCGAAAGCCAAAAGCAGAGTAGCCATGAACTGCGTCAAGGGCCAACTGGCCGCCAAGCAAGATTTCGTTTTCATGGAGGTCACCTCGGAACATCGCACGGTGAAGTGCGGAGGGTATCTGCGACGACAGACCCCACTTGGGTGAGCATCTTACCACGAATCACTAGGTAGCCCCGGTGCACTCCAAGATGAAAATCATTTCACCGTATCGCATCTGCCGAGATGGGTATAGACTTGTCGCCGTTTTTGAAAGTGCTCGAAGCTTCGGCACGAAGGAGAGTACGGATGAGGCCCCAGAAGCAGGGATGCGGCCGTGTGCATGCCTTAGTGGGAAGGAGACAAAGATGACAGCCGGGCCTCGCTCTCTACTGATTTTCCTCGCCCTCCCAATCGTAGTTCTTCTGGCTGGGAATGCGCGTGGCCAATCCGACGAACCGATGCGGACGGCAAGCCCCGGCCTCACCTGCTCGCCCGCGCCCTGCCTCCTTACCCCTACCCAGGCCTCCGAAGGTGGGGGCCTGGCAACCGATACTCCCATCGTGACCAATCCCCTGAATTCGAAGCAACTACTGTTGGGTAGTGTCGACTACAATTGCTCGGGCGAAGGGTCAGATGTGGGCTTCCATCTTTCCGGCGATGGCGGCTCGACCTGGGAGCGCGTAGAGTGCATGCCCGCGATCGTTACCAAACAGCGCGACTTTCAGCCGCTCGATGAGCCATCGGTGGGCTACGACCGAAAAGGAAACGCCTATATTGCCGGGCTCTATTTCGACACCGAGGGCGACGGCGGGCACGGTCTTGTCGCCGTTCAAAAATCAACCGACGGAACGCACTGGAGCAAGCCAATCGTCGCACTGCGCTTGCCAGGGCAGACCTACCCGTTCGAGACCTCGTTCGCGGTGGATCCTAACCTAGAGAGCCCTCGGGCCAATAGCCTGTATATTTCTGGGGTCATGGAGTTGGCTCATGGCACCCAGGTCCTAGTGTCGCATTCCACCGATGGAGGTGCCACCTGGAGGCAAACTGCGGTTGACGCAGTGCAGAAATATCCAGAAGAAGACGATTTCACTCGCATGGCGGTGGGCGAAGACGGCACAGTTTACGCGGCTTGGATTCACTGTCGCGGAAAGAGCGGCTCAGGGGGTGCTCTTTGCCCCACAGTCCACATAATGTTCTCCAAGTCGACCGACGGCGGAAACACGTGGTCTCCGCCTCAGCAGGTGGCAACGGTGAAGATGCCTCAGTACTGGCTGCTGCCCATCACCTATGAGCGGGTGTACAACTATCCTGCCATCGCAGTCGACGACAGCAACGGGCCTTACAGCGGGAATTTGTACGTGGCAATGTACACCTGGACCGGAGCCTACTTGCGGGCGCAGGTGATCCGCTCGACCGACGGCGGTGAAACCTGGTCGCAGCCCCTGCCCCTGGCCCCAAAGAGCGACACCCACGACCAATTCTTCCCCGCGATTTCGGTGAGTTCCACAGGGAAAGTCGGGGTGAGCTGGCTGGATCGGCGCAACGATCCGAACAATATCGATTATCAGGCATTCGCCGCCATCTCGAACGACGGCGGGCAAAGCTTTGGCGCCAACTGGCAGCTAACCACAGCCTTCTCCAACCCAGAAACTAACGGCACCGAAAACAACTGGATGGGCGATTACACCGGCAACACCTGGGCAGGCGACACCTTCATCGCCGCCTGGATGGACAGCAGCAACGGCGTCGACATGCAAGAGGTAGTCGGCGGCATCCGCCTTAAGTGACTGCTCTCCGGAAGGGTGGCCCATTCTTTTTAGCGTTCTTTGCGAAAAGGGTGGGTCGCGTTGCTCGCGGGTGCCCCATGTCTCGTGTCTTTCGAGGCATGGCAATCCCAGCGTCCCTACTACGGCTGCGGCTTCGCATTCGGATCCGGCGGAGTGGTCGGCTTCTTATCGTTCTGCTGGTCCTCGTAAATCGAATACTCTCCTTGGGGACGCTTCAACTTGATTGTGATCGCCATGGTCGGCTGATTGATGTCGTAGTCTTCCCCGTAAGTTTGGAATCCAGGGGCCAGCACCTGGATCCGCAACTTGCCATAGGGAACGCCGTCGAAACTGGCCTTGCCTTCCGCGTCGGTTTTCAGTTCAAGCCCGCCACGATCCTGCTTGCCATGTTTGTCCACCGTGTGCAGCACGACGCCCGCGTTGCGCACCGGCTTTCCGTTGTCGCCCTTCAGCACCACGAAGCTGATCACCGACACCGGATAATCGTATTGCGACTTCTTATCGCTGGCGCCCGCTCCAACGGCCAAAACTGCCGCGAACCAAATCGCCAACGTGACCGCTATCGCATGAGAAGAGTTCTTCATGGCCAGCACCTCAATTCCATCCAATTGCAAACTTCAAGATATCGCCCGTAAAGTATTGTACAATAAAGTAGTTATATCGATCAGCGGACGCGCCACTTGACAATGAGGCATGGCCCACCCTATACTTAGCACTCGCCAACAATGAGTGCTAACAGCAGATTCGAACCGGTTGGCGACTGGTACCTCTTGAGCAATCTACCCTAAATCCTAACTGAATACGAACGAAAGGAGCTATACGCATGGCTACAAAATTTACCCCACTGCACGACCGCATCCTGGTCCGCCGCGTAGAAGAAGTAGGCACCACCCGAGGAGGAATTATTATTCCGGACAGCGCTAAGGATAAGCCTTCGGAGGGCGAAGTTATCTCCGTGGGGCGCGGCAAATCCAACGATGAAGGCAAGGTGTTCCCTCTGGCGGTGAAAGAGGGCGATCACATTCTGTTCGGCAAGTACTCCGGCACGGAGATCAAGCTGGACGGTGAAGATTTCATCATCATGCGCGAGGAAGAGGTTCTTGGCGTGGTGACGGGCGCGGCTAGCAGCAGCAAGAAGGAATTGGCCGGATCCCGCAAGTAACAGGAATCAGGAATAAGGACGTTCGTCTCGCGCTTTATTGCAATGGCTCGACGCGATTGCGCGCGGTGACGAACCCAGATCCTTCGCAACGCAAAAAACGCGTCGCTCAGGATGACAACACAATTCAAAATCTTTCAGGAGAAAAGAAATTATGGCAAAGACAATCGTACATGGAGAGGATTCGCGACAGGCGATTCTTCGCGGCGTGAATATTCTCGCCGATGCAGTAAAAGTGACTCTTGGCCCCAAGGGCCGCAACGTTGTGATTGAAAAGAAATTCGGTTCGCCGACCATTACCAAGGACGGCGTCACCGTAGCGAAAGAGATCGAACTGAAGGACGCGCAAGAGAACATGGGCGCCCAGATGGTGCGTGAAGTGGCGTCGAAGACCTCGGACATCGCGGGCGACGGCACCACCACTGCTACCGTTCTGGCCCAGGCCATCTATCGCGAGGGCGTCAAGACGGTTGCTGCCGGCGCCAATCCGATGGCGATGAAGCGCGGCATCGAGAAGGCCGTTACCGCTATTTGCGGCAGCCTCGATAAGGAAGGAAACCGCATCAAGGGTGAGCTCGACAAGTTCTCCAAGCCCGTGACCGGCGACATGATCGGACAAGTCGGCACCATCAGTGCCAACAACGACGAGACCATCGGCAAGATCATTGCCGAGGCCATGAAGAAGGTGGGCAAAGATGGCGTGATCACGGTGGAAGAAGCCAAGACGCTCGAGACCCAACTCGAAGTGGTCGAAGGCATGCAATTCGACCGCGGCTATCTTTCCCCGTACTTCGTCACTGATCCCGAGCGCATGGAAGCTGCTCTCGAGAACGTGTACATCCTGATTCACGAAAAGAAGATCAGCTCGATGAAAGATCTTCTGCCGTTGCTCGAGCAGATCGCGAAGAGCAGCCGTCCGTTGCTGATCATCGCCGAGGATGTCGAAGGCGAAGCGCTCGCAACGCTGGTCGTGAACAAGCTGCGTGGCACGCTGCAAGTCGCCGCCGTCAAGGCGCCCGGCTTCGGCGATCGCCGCAAGGCTATGCTGGATGACATCGCGAAACTCACGGGTGGCAAGGCCATCACTGAGGATCTCGGCATTAAGCTGGAGAACGTGCAGATCAGCGATCTCGGCCAGGCCAAGAAGATCACCATCGACAAGGACAACACCACCATCGTCGAAGGCAAAGGCAAGCCCGGAGACATTCAAGGCCGGGTGAAGGAGATTCGTGGCCAGATCGAAAAGACCACCAGCGACTACGACCGCGAGAAACTGCAGGAGCGGTTGGCAAAGCTGGTTGGTGGCGTGGCTGTGATTAAGGTTGGCGCTGCGACCGAGACTGAAATGAAAGAGAAGAAAGCTCGCGTCGAAGATGCCATGCACGCAACCCGCGCTGCAGTCGAGGAAGGCATTGTCCCCGGCGGCGGAGTGGCTCTGGCTCGCTGCGTCCCCGCACTCGACAAGCTGAAACTCGAGGGCGATGAGCAGATCGGCGTGAACATCGTACGCCGCGCCATTCAGGAACCGTTGCGCCAGATCGCCGAGAATGCCGGCGAAGAAGGCGCCATCGTCCTGGGCAAAGTCAACGACTCGAAGGACAACAACTACGGCTACAACGCCCTGACCGGTGAGTACGAAGATCTGGTCAAGGCGGGCGTGCTCGATCCGACCAAGGTCGTGCGCACTGCGCTGCAGAATGCCGGATCGATTGCGTCGTTGATGCTGACCACCGAAGCCCTGATCGCCGAAATCCCCGAGGAGAAGAAGGGTGCTCCGATGGGCGGCGGCGGACACGGCGGTGGGATGGAAGGCATGTACTAAGAAGCTGTCAGCTATCAGTTGTCAGCTTTCAGTTGGATCAAAGGCCCCGCGAAAGCGGGGCTTTTTTTCGTTTCTGAGCGAGGGCCGCTGGTCTGGACGGGGCACGGCTTCAATCCGATTCGTACACGAGCATCCTTGATCCACGCCTTCGCATACGCTTTCGCGGGACCGCTCACATTCAAGAAATAGCCGGCCGTGGTTGCGGGGTCGCTCCGGAGGCCGGGAGAACCAGCCGGGGCGGAGCATGTGCTAAGTTCAGGGCATACAAGATCAACCGCTTCAGAGCCGGCGTAGTCGGAGGGTATTACGACGAGAGTTCTAGCCATGGAACAAAAATGGTTTGAAATGACGGAAATTCGCAAGCGCCGATTCGACAGCGCGGTGTGGATTCCGCTTCGGGCGAGCCAAAAAGAGGAAACAGGCAACTGGGGATATCTCGGGTATAGTTCCGAGTTCTTCGGCGCCGCATCGCTTGCCGTTCCGCTAAGAAGGCGCGGTGCAGCCGCAAACCTTGGCTGGAATGGCCTTAACCTCATGCACGACCATTGCGGCTCTGCGTATGGCGGACGTTACGTCGCAGCGGACGAGTACGACAACAAGCAATTGAAGGGATCCATTCCGCTGGTCATGTCCCAGAGCGGTAATTCTGTCGAACCACCAACATGGCACATCCACCCTGACTTCGTGATCACGCTGAAGCTCAAGCGGGAGGGCAACGTTTGGGTTGCAATGGACGAGGGCTACATCGAGGTGGTTCGCCTGAGGCTGGACGAGGACGATAGGCCGAGGCTGCTGGAAGTGCGTGCCGAGCATTTGAAGGACTACCTATGCGCAAGACGCATGGCGCTACGCCTCTCGTGGTACCGAGAGCGGTTGGCGGTTGTCGAAGCAGAGCCGGACTTCAGTTGGCCTGCACCGGACGGAACGTACAAAGACGGTGAGCGGTGGGAAGGACGCATCAATGCGATTCACGAAGGTGGCCACCCATTTGGCGAATCCATGGCGGTGCTGCACCTAACCCGGACCAACCTCGACTTCGACGAAGACGTCCCACGCATTGGGATTTCTGATGATGCGGCGACATCGAGCTTCACTCGGAAGCTTTCAGAAAGACGGAAGTTGTATCGTGTTGCTGGTGAAATCTGGCGAGCCGAGTGGGTTGAGCCAGCTGCGAGAAGTGTCCGCGTTCGTGGCGACGAACCGCGCCCGCCCATCTCCTTCGTCGTGGACGCAGCAGGCAGGAAGCAGATAGCAAAGAGTCTGGTCGATAGCGGAAGGTGGTTGTGGTTCAAGCCTGAAGTAATACCGGCTCTCATCGACCGTCGCGGTGGGTCATTGGAGTGGTACACGAGAGAAACGGGCAGCGCAAAAGGATCGCCGGATTACAGAGTCCACTTCGGCATCAACAGCCTCGGACTCGTGAACGCTTACGCCAAAGATGTCGCACTACTTCCAGAGTGGCTTCAGCGCGTGTGGGCCGGATTCAACGTCAGCCCCGAGGGTAAGGTATCTGCGGAACTGTTCTTAGCGCAGGGGCAAGGAGTCCCCGCACGCACGCAGGCGCCGGAGCCATTCCTCCCTGTTGGCATCGCAGTTTTGAACGACGCCTTCACGAAGCGTTTCGGCAGAGCGTTGTTTCGCCCGCACACCGACTCCGAGGAGGTATTCAGGCCCTGCCACCGCTTCAAGGCCCTGAGCGCGTCGGGCCTGTACGGATTGGCGAAAGATTTGGTGCGCGTAGTTGTCGAGCACGTTGATACGGCGGCGCTTCACCAAATTGTGGCACCACCCAGCAAAGAGAACTGGGGTTCTTTGAAGTCACTAGAGAAGGTTCTTGCCACGGTTGCCGGGGAAATGAAGGCGCACGCCGCACTTGGGCCGCTGCATGGCGTCTACAATCTGCGGTTGGCAGACGCGCACATTCCCAGTAAGGATCTCGACGAAGCCCACGCGCTCGCTCGGGTCGATAGGACGTTGCCCTTCATCATGCAAGGAAGAGACCTGTTGGTTACGTGCGTGAACTCTCTACACATGATCGCGAACGCCGTCAAATAACAGACGGGGTAACGGCTACGCTCTCGTCGTCGAGATTCTCGTTTCCCACCTTTCCGCACAGAACGCGGAAAGATGGGCCAGCCTTTAGCTTGGCTGGGTGGAGAACAGCAGGTCCCTCGACTGCGCTCCGGATGACAGATTTCTTGCGGGATGACAGATTCTTGTCGGGTCTGCACGCGGGCGTGGGCGCCCGCGCCACACGATCTGTTTAGGCGGGTGGCCCATTCTAAATTTCGCGTTGTTTGCGAAATTTAGAGTGGGGATTTGGAACTGGTCCCGGCGACGATAGCAGCAGAAAGTCACGAAGTGCGTCTGCCCGAATGCTTGGAATCGTTTTAGTCCCAAGGCATGAGTTGGGCTTACGCCTGAGAAGTGCCCCACTCAAGCCAAAGAACGGCTTGAATGGGCCACCCGTCGCGGAAAGATGGGGCACCCTTTTGCCTGGCTGGGGTAGAGAACAGCAGATCCCTCGACTCCGCTCGGGATGACGAAGTTAGTTGGAATTCGGGGATTTGATTGCGTGTGATATAATGACAGCTGGGTTTATAACTTCGCGAGAATCTGGGTGCGGCTTCGGCTGGACCCTTTTTTGTTGCTGGAAAATGGGGTGAACATGGAGTTACAGGATGCGATTTGGGTGGGGGACATTGCGGCTGCGGGGGACACGCGGAAGTGGTCGGGGGAGCAGGCGGAGGCGGCTTTTTTGCACAAAGCGACGGGCCTGGGGTTGAGCGTCTTGAAGCCCTGGGGAGACAGCGAGCGTTATGACCTGGTGGTGGGTACGGGAAAACGGTTGTTACGGGTGCAGGTGAAGTCGACGCGATATGTGGGCGAGAAACGATACAGCATCACGGCGCGCGGGTGCACGGCGGCGTATACGGCGGAAGAGATCGATTTTCTGGCGGTGTACATTGTTCCGCTGGATTTGTGGTACATAATCCCGGTGAAGGCGTTTGCTCCGCGAAAGTGTTTGCGGTTCTATCCGGGAGGGGGCGGGCGGTACGAAAAGTATCGTGAGGCGTGGTGGCGATTGGGAGCCGATCCGGTGGGGCGGTAGGCCGGCGCGGATGTGAATGCTGTGCGCGGTCGAGATTCTCGTTTCCCACCTTTCCACAGAGAACGCGGAAAGATGGGGCACCCTTTTGCCTGACGAGGGTGAGATTGAGCGAGCTGGTCTAGACGCGGGGTCGCGAGTTCGTCAGTAGCTGGTACCAGGCGAGGAACTGGCGGAACGCGGCTCCGCGATGGCTGAATTGGGCCTTTTCTTCGGGAGTCAATTCGGCGAAGGCTCGCTGAATTTGCGGAAAGTAAAAGAGAGGATCGTAGCCGAATCCGTTGGTTCCTCGAGGGCGAGTCAAGATGGTGCCTTCGACCTCTCCGCGAAAGGTCTGTAGGGTTTGGCCGTCGCGGGCGGCGGCGAGGACGCATACGAAGCGGGCGCTGCGCTTGTCGGATGGAATATCTTTCAGCTCGCGCAGCAGGCGGGTGTTGTTGGCTTCGTCGTCGGTATTGTTGTTCATCAAGTGAGGCGCGTCGGCTGCGTAGCGCGCGGAATGGACTCCGGGCGAGCCTTTTAGGGCGTCCACTTCGAGGCCGGAATCGTCGGCGAGGACAAGCTCACCCGGAGCCGCAAGGCTGTATGCTTCGGCTTTCTTTCGCGCGTTTTCTTCGAAGGTTAGGCCGTCCTCGATGACGGGAGGCAGCGCGGCAAAGTTTGGAAGCGGGCGGATCTCGATGCCAAAAGAGGCGGCAGCGCCGGCGAAGTCGCGCAACTTGCCGTCATTCGAGGTCGCAATCAGGACGTGATTCATCGCCTTGCGTTTGCACTCCTAAGAAATGATAAACAGCAGCGGAATGTTTACCAACATATTTTGAAGGGCGAGAGGTTAGACGGCGTGGGCTGGTGGACGCTTGCGCCGAAGTGCGACGAAGACTCCGAGAGATAGAGCGGTGACGACGGAAATCCATCCTCCAAGAGTTCGATCCCAGGTACGCGTAAACACGATGTGCACGCGGTTTTCGCCGGCTTGAACGGGGATCAACATTTGCCCGGTGACGGGTCGTGCGGCGGTCGCGACCGCTTGGCCATTCACTTCGACCTGCCACGCGGGATAGTTGAATAAGCGCAACACCAGGTGTGCGGGATGGGTGAGCACGGCGGTGAACGCCTTGGATTCGGCGTTCCATTGCTGAATCCGAAGCTGCGGGATTTGGTTTGGCGCTTCGCTGTCAGCCAGAGCTACGCGGGGAGCGTCCTGCTTGACTTCGTAGGGATCGACGCCGAGGGGTACGTATTCGTCGGTGCCTTCGTATCCTGCGCCGCTATGTTGGTGTTCGAGCATCTCGGTGAAATCCGCGGACGCCTCCCACCATGGAGGCTGGATCCGATGCCAGGCGTAGGCAAGCACCGCGAGCATCGCGAGACAGATCAGTAGGCGTACGAACCATCGCCGCGAAGCTAGAGTCACGAGTAACGCTAACGCGAAATTCAAGCACAGCAGCCAGCGCCAGGGCAGTTGGAGGTAGCGCAACTCTGGCAAGTGATTCCAGAACCACACGGTAAAGGAAAAATTGAGCAGTGTCGCAAATACAGCCCAACCCAGGAGCGCCCACCAAAGGCGCGGCTGGCGGATTCTCCATGGACGAGAGAAATAGGCGGCGAGCGCGAGCAGAATCATTTCCGCTGATGCAATCACAGAGACGAGCAAGTTGAAGCGGTTGTGATCAAGGTCGTCGAGTTTCACGAAGAGGAAATTGTCTTGCGGACGCACACCTGGGGAAAGCACTTCGGCGATGTTCACCCATCTTTGTTCGTATGCTGCCGGTAGCAGGAAGAACGCCGCGAGAGCCGCACCCAGCGAAGCTGCGAGCGCGCCGTGGAACAGGACGCGGGGTGAGCGCTTGAGAATGGCGAGAATCAGCAGCAGCAGGGCCAACGAATAGTTCAGCATCACGGCGGCGGGAATGTTCGTCAGCCAGGCCGCAGCGACAATCAGCGCCAGAGGGACGACGGCGTTTGCGTTCTCATCTTCTGATCGCAGGACGTAGAGGAAGAGCAGAGGAAAGAGAGCGCCCGCCAGCAGTTCCGCGAACGCGCTTCGCCAATACACAACGAGGATGAAATAAGGATTCGCAGCATAGAACGCTGCGGCAAAGATCGCGTCGCGACGGTCCAACCAGCGGCGTGCCAGAAGAAACATGGAACATCCGGAGAGGGTCAAGGCGAGCCAGACATAAGCGCCGGGAACAGCCTTCCATGGCAACAGCGCCCCCAACGCGGCTCCCAGCGTCCACGAGGCTGGCGGATAGAAAATGAATCGGGCCTCGCCGTATCCGTACTGCGCCAGGGCGGCCCATCGTGGATAGAGGATTCCCTGCTTCCACTGGCCGAGAACTTCCATCCAGGAGTTGACGTGGAACTCGAAATCGTGGCCCGAGGGATTGCCGAGAAAAAGGAATGGAACGATCACCAGAAACGAGACTGCCATCACCACGAATAGAGGCAAGAGAAAACCGCGTCCGCTCAATAGATTGGTCTGAACTTCTTGCGGCGTCGGGAATGTGCGCTCCAAAGGAGACGAGTTCTGCAGAGGGTTGCCTCCGGCATCTGGATGTGTCACAGAGATTGTGGCTTAAGCCAGGCAAATGGGCAATTCGGAGTCAACCCGCTGTGGAAAATGTGCATGGGATTTCACGGGAAATTAACTTGGCTGCCACCTTCTCGAAACTGCCGCCCGCTAGACTTTGCTTATTCGAGGTGGAACAGACCCGGCACTGAGAGGTCCGCACGAGAGACGGCGTGCGGGCCTCTTGGTGTTTTGGTTACGGATTGCTTGCGGTTGCGCTTTGATGCATAATGTTGGGCCTCGACTGCTACGACGTAGCCCCCGGCTGGCAGCTGAGCGGCCCCTGTTGTTCGCTTCCCTTGGAGGTCACCATGAGATCACTCCGCTTGGTCTGCCTGTTCGCGATTTTCATCAGCACGATTGCACTGGCTGAGAAGAACCCCCTGCCGCTCGTCAATCAGCCTCTAGTGCCGGAGAGCGCAAAACCGGGCAGTAGCGGATTCACTCTTACGGTGAACGGCACAGGTTTCGCGTCTGACGCCGTGTTGAATTGGAACGGAACTCCGCGCACCACCGAGATTATTTCCAGCAGCCAGCTGAAGGCGACGATCGGCGCGGCAGATGTGGCAAAAGCAGGCACGGCGTCGGTGACGGTGGTGAACCCGGCTCCGGGCGGTGGAACTTCCAGCGTGGTCTATTTTCCGATCAGGCAGCCGTTGTCGTCGGTCGCCCTGGCGGCTCATCCAACCGCGATCGGCGATGGAGTAATTGCCGTCGGAGACTTCGACAACGATGGCAAGCTTGACGTGGTGCTGGGGCAAACCAACAGCGATCTGAACGGTTGGACCATATCTATGTTTCGAGGAAACGGAGACGGAACGTTCAAGGCGCCGATCCGAAGTTCTATAGGAAGTAACGTAGAACTCCTACAGCTGATAACGGGGGACTTCAATGGAGACGGGAATTTAGACCTGGCGGCCTACGAAATATACGGTGCGGATCTGGGCACCGAAATTCTGCTCAACAACGGCAAGGGCAGATTCAGGGATTCCGGTCATGGGTTTGGTGACATAGGCGTGTTCGCCGACCTGAGGGGTATCGGAGTGCTGGACGGGGTTGCAAGCGGCCAGGGGTATGACGAGGGGATTGCCACCATCGAGCTGGGAAATGGCAAAGGTGGCTTCACGCAAGGCGAGGAGCTCAATGTTTTTGGCGGCGGAACTGGTCCAGCTGCAATTGGCGACTTCAATGGCGATGGCAAACTGGATCTCGCGATCCCAGAACAGGGGGGTGGCGGAGTGATGATCTTCCTGGGAAACGGTGATGGAACGTTTCCTGAAAACGGTGTGAGTTATTCCACGAAGTACGGGGGGGCATTGGTCGCCGCTGATGTGAATGGCGATGGCAAGCTGGATCTGATCGATAGCGGTTGCGTGTTCCTGGGGAACGGAGACGGAACATTTACAGAGGGCAGCTGTATCAGCACGCCGTTCAGCCTGATGACAGTAGGGGACTTTAACGGCGACGGAAAATTGGACTTGGCGGGCATATTCTACAATTCGGAGAACGATTCGCAAACTCTGATGATCGCCCTCGGCAATGGCGACGGTACGTTCCGGCCTCCCATTGAGGTTGCTGCCGGGTTTTTCTCCATCGATTCTTTCGAACAGGGGTTTGGTGCCGGTGACTTTAACGGCGACGGCAAGCTGGATCTCATTGCGGCCGCATCGGGAAGCACGCCGGTGTTTTTGCAAACCTTCGCAAGCGTTACTCCGAACGCTATCGCCTTCGGAAACCAGGGCGTCGATACCAAGAGCAAACCGCAAACCGTAGTCCTCAAGAATATTGATAAGGTCGCGCTCGCGATTAGCGGAATCACAATCATCGGGGCCGATTCCAAAGACTTCAGCGAAACCAACGACTGCGGGACGAGTCTTCCGCCAGGCGGCAGGTGCAAGATTCAGGTCAGCTTCTCTCCCAAGATGGTCGCGGCTCTCACGGCCTCGGTCCAGGTGAGCTATCAGGGCGGCGGACAGTTCGTTTCACTGACTGGAACCGGCGTTTCCACTGCAACGGTCTCGCTGACACCGTCCAGATTAGCGTTCCCCTTGCAATTAGTTGGGACCACGAGTTCGGCGCAAACCGCGACCTTGACGAATACAGGTTCGACCACCGTGACCGTTTCACAAATTTCCGCTAGCGCGCCTTTTAGTGAAACCAACGATTGTCCCGCCAGCCTAACGGCAGGGCAAGGTTGCGATATCCAAGTATCATTCGCACCGACCGGGAGGGGATCGGCGTCAGGAAAGCTCTCCGTCGCTGACGACGCCACGGGCAGCCCGCAGACGGTGGCGCTGTCAGGTATCGGAACGGTGGTCGAGTTGTCGCCGATTGGGGTAAATTTCGGAGACCAGAAGGTTGGTACGAAGAGTGCTTCGGTTCCGGCTAAGTTGGCCAACATGGGGACGACATCACTTTCCATCAGCCAGATCACGATTACCGGCGCCGACGCGGGGGATTTTTCTCAGACTAACAATTGCGGCAGCAGCGTGCCCGCCGGCGGAAGTTGCACGATCAAAGTCGCGTTCAAGCCCACCGCAACTGGACAACGCACGGCGAAGATCACAATTACCGATGACGGCGGCGGCAGCCCGCAAAGGATCGCCTTGACGGGAACCGGAACTTAAGGTTTGAACGAAGTGCCGGGCGCTCGGATCAGGCTGAGGTGACTTCTTCTGAATTGCGTTGCTGGCGGAGTTTCTGCAGAAATTCTTCCTGGTTGAGCGACTCGTGGCTGCGCAGCAGCTCTAGCAGCGGGTCGTCGAGTTCTTCCTTCGGTGATGAGTCGAGTGGATTGTACTGATCGCCGGCAGCAAGGATGCGCGGGGTGATCTGCAATGCGGGAAGCATTCCCGGACGACTGGTTAGAAACCCGATGAACCGCGCCACCTGGGCGCGCTCGTCGGTGGTACGGGCGGCGAACTCGATGCCCATGCCGAATCCGGGGTGCATGACACGAACCGTGCCTTCCGCCTGAACTTCTACATCTTCCGCATTCAGACAGAGAGTAATGCCGGAGCGCTCGGGAAAAGGCGATTCGGTTTCGACGTAACATCCGCCGAGGCTGAGATCGGTCAGAGTGCACTGCGAAACCGGTTCGGGATCGGGCGGCGGAATCTCTGGGGCGTTGGCCGCTACCCAAGATTTCAGTGTGGCGCGGAGGCTTTCAGAAAGATCGATGAAGCGCACACCCGCTTGTCCGTTAGGGCTTGCCCACGCCAGTTCCCCGCTCGCCTGAATTTCGGTGTTGCTGTCAGGAAGATTGAATTGAACGCTGATGGTGGCGCCAGGGCATAACGGCTGCGCTGCCAGAACATCCATGCCATCTTCACTGAGATCGAGCAGGATGCCTTCGAGAGTGGGGCCGTCCTGGACCTGAAGCTGTATTGGAACTTGTATGGGTACGCGGAAGGAGCGCCGGCGTTCACGCTTGATCAGGGCCGTGGCGGCACGCAGACTGCCTTCGGCCTGCTCCGGAGAAATCGGTTTATAGAGAATGAAATTGGCGCCCGCGCCGAATACATTGCGCACTTTTGTTTTGTCGCTCAGCAGGGCGATGGTTACGGCTTTGATGCCCGAAGTGCTTTGACTGGCGTTTTGCAGGACCAGCGAAGCACTGTGCGGATCGTCGAAGTCAACGATAACAGCATCGAACTTCTCCTCGGTCAGGCGGCACATGGATTCGGGATATCCGCAGCAGGCGACGGCGACACCGCAGCGGGAGAGCAGCGGAGTCAAAACTGCTTCCGCTTCTTCGTCCTTGGAAACCAAAAGTGCTTGAAACGTCATATGCCGCTCATGTGTGGCGAATGAAATCTCCGGGGGTTAGGGCCAACGAGGAGCCATGCCGCGAGCCGGCTTGGCAGGGGCCGTAGAAGCGCCCGAAGAAGCCGACGCAGCCTTGGCTGCGGTGCTGGGCTGCTCATCGACGTCGGCCAAAACCGCAGCGTCGTCGTCTTCGATTTCAGCCAGCAGAGGAGCCACTTCCCGCAGCTTTTCGGCCGCCTGCTGCAACAGTTCGATCTGCTTGGACAATTGCGCGTAGCGGGCCTGCTTGCGCCGCAGAACCTCATGAATATCCTTCATACTACCCCCTGTTGCGAATCTAAGGAGGAGGGCAGCAATCGTCAATCGTTATAGCCTTCGGGCAGATTACGGCAGTAACCGGGATAAGGAGCGGGAACGCTCGGCTCTACTACGGTAAGTAGTTATAAAATAGCCATTTCGTGCCTGCGGCTGGCACCAACGTGGGATTTACATCCAAATGGGGAGCACTTTAGCCTGTGATTGAGCAGTTCTGGGGGAGGGCTGTTCGGGCGTCCTACGACTCGAAAGAGTTGCGGGGCGCTTCTTATTTTTGGGGACGCTTTCTTCCCGCAAGGAACGGTTTAGTCCCCGTTAAGCTTATCCCAGGGCGTGTACAATCCCGTTCAGTCCCTTCAACAAGAAAAATCATATAGTGGATAGCGTGCTAGCCATTCGCGGAGCTTTGGTTTGAAACTCAGGGATTTCCTTCTGCTCGGGCTCCTTACTCTGGGAGCATTGCTGGTTCACGGCTACCATCCTTGGGCGGAAGACGCGGCGCTTTATCTCCCGGGAGCCGAGAAAATCCTGCATCCCGAGCTGTTTCCATTCAACGCGCAGTTTTTCGAATCGCATGCGCACCTGACGTTTTTCCCGAACTTCGTTGCGGCCTCGGTGCGAATTAGTCATCTGCCGCTGGCGATTGTGCTCTTCTTTTGGCAAGTCACTTCTATTTTTCTCTTTCTGCTTGGCTGCCTGCGGTTGATCAGCAGATGCTTTCCTGATGAGAAGGCGCGCTGGGCTGGCGTGGCGATGGTCGCGGCGCTTCTGACTCTGCCGGTCGCTGGAACCGCTTTGTACATCATGGATCAATATCTCAATCCGCGAAACCTGGTCGCTTTCGCTGCGATTTTTACCGTCGTTAAGGTCATCGATGGAAAGTATTTCCAGGCCGCTCTATTTCTTGCGTTCGCGGCGGCGATTCATCCTCTGATGTCGGTTTTTGTTCTTTCTTACTGCGTGGTGTTGGTCTGCATTAAGCAATTCGATCTGCGCTTCGCCGGCCTTGCTTGCCTGTTGCCATTTGGCCTCTCATTCGAACCGCCTCCGCCGGCCTATCATCAAGTGGCGCTTTCCCATTCCTACTTCTACCTGCTGCGCTGGCAATGGTACGAGTGGCTGGGAGCGGTGGCGCCGCTTGCGATCCTATGGGGGTTCAGCCGCATTGCTCGTTCGCGAAAGTTGCGTAACCTCGACCAGTTGTGCCGGGCGCTGATTATTTATGAGCTTGTTTATTTGATTGCGGCAGTCGTGCTGTCCATCCCGGCACGCTTCGAGAGCCTGGCGCGGCTTCAGCCGATGCGAAGTCTCTATCTGCTTTATGTGCTCTTCTTTTTATTCGCGGGTGGACTGCTCGGCGAGTATGTATTGAAGAATCGAGTGTGGAGATGGGCGGCTCTGTTTGTGCCTCTCTGTGCGGGCATGTTTCTGGTTCAGCGCGACTTGTTTCCCGCCAGTGCACATATTGAATGGCCGGGAGCGGTCCCGAAAAACCTGTGGGTGCAGGCGTTCGACTGGATTCGTACCAATACGCCTCGCGAGGTTATTTTCGCGCTGGATCCCTGGCACATGCACATTCCGGGCGAGGACGAAAATGGTTTTGAGGCGATCGCGCAACGAAGCATGTTGGCGGATGCGGTCAAAGCCAGCGGAGCTGTTTCAATGTTTCCCGCGATGGCGGATGAATGGCTCAGGCAGATGCAGGCGCAGAGTGGATGGAGCAACTTTCAGTCGCAGGATTTTCGCCGCCTGCAGGCGCAATACGGAGTCAGCTGGGTGGTGCTGCAGCAACCGGGAATCGCGGGCCTTGACTGTCCTTATCGCAATGCTGCCGTGTTAGTTTGCAAGGTGAACTGAGCGAGACCTCGTGCAGCTATTTTGCGGAGATAACGAAGTTCACGACTGCGGTTCCGTTTCCGCTCACACTGGCCGACTTCTCCCAAGTCCGGGGCTCGGAAAAGATAGGACGCTCGACTTTCTTTTCGGTCAGAACATCAAACGTCGACTGCTGTCCCAGAACTTGCCAGCCCTCGTGCCAGGCGACGAGTTCGTACTCTCCTGGCGGAACATCGGTTAACTCAAATGCACCGCTCTCGTCGGTTACAGCGTAATAGGGATGCGGCGCGACGAACATCTCGGCATTCATCCATACGTGCCCGCCGTTGCATTTCAGGTTGACCAATCCCGGAGTATTCATATCGCGAGAAACGGTCTGATTCTGAAAAGGAAATGGCAGATTATAAGTGGCTGCGCCGTCCATGTGAATGGTGTGAAGGGTGGCGTCTGAACTTTTCATCTGGAGCGCACTGCGCTCGGGAACCAATAAAATATGAGGCTCGTAGCGGCAAAGTCGCTGGTCGAGGGAACGGCGCTCGGGAGGCAAGTTAAACGCTTTCCCGCTGGAGATGCTTTTGATGAAGATCACAGTATTCGCGACGCCGCCCTGAGGACCGATAACCAGTCGCTCAAGATCGCGGGTTTTATGCGAATCGGGGTCGCAAATTTCAGGATCTTTTGTAATGGCAAGCCGGGTAAGGCGGGGTTCTGGTCCAGACCACTTGACCGTCCCCTTGATGACCCCGCCGCTGGCGACGGATATGACTCTGTATTCGCTGCTTTGGGTCACAGCGTGCTGCGGTCCGGTCAATAGCAGCCCTACTAAAGCCGCATATAGCGCAATTCTAGACATCCTCACCCACTTTAGTGTGATGCTATTGCCATGCTTTACACGGGTCAAATGACGAAGGTAATCGCGGACAAATGTGTTTCGGGATTGGTAGTTTGTGGATGACCGCCTTAAGCGATTGGGTGCTTTCCACCCTTCGGTTCTAATCCGCGTGGCTAGCGGCGGGAGAGACGGAGCCCGGCAACTCGCTCTTCTTGCGGCTTGACCGCAGTCGCAGCCGGTCCATGTAGAGGTACACGACAGGAGTGGTGAAAAGGGTCAACGCCTGACTGACAATCAAACCGCCCACGATGGTGAGACCAAGGGGTCGGCGAAGTTCGGAACCAGTTCCCGTACCCAGAGCCAGCGGCAGCCCACCGAGCAAAGCCGCTGCGGTGGTCATCATGATCGGTCGGAAGCGCAGCACGCAAGCTTCGTAAATGGCGTCGACCGGCGCTTTTCCTTCTTTTCGCTCGGCCTCGAGGGCAAAGTCGATCATCATAATCGCGTTCTTCTTGACCAGGCCGATCAGCAGAATAATGCCGATCAGTCCGATCACATTGAGTTCGTTATGCGTGATCTTCAGCGCCAGCAGAGCGCCAACGCCAGCGGAAGGAATTGTAGAGAGAATCGTAACGGGATGAATGTAGCTCTCATAGAGAATCCCTAGAACGATATAAACCGCCAGTAGCGCCGTGATGATCAAGACCGATTGGTTGGCCAGCGAATCCTTGAACGCCGCTGCGGTTCCCTGAAAACTAGCATGAATGGTTGCAGGAAAGTCGATGGAGCGTTCGGCCTTCTCGATGGCGGTGGTCGCCTGGCCCAGAGATACGCCGGGTGCGAGGTTAAAGGAAATCGTCACCGCCGGCCACTGCCCTTGGTGATTTACGCCGAGCGAAGTGTTGGCGGGTCCGAAGCGCGCGAACGCGGAGAGCGGAACCATGTTGCCGTTGGAAGAATGAACGTAGACGCTTTGCAGCGTTTCTGGGCTCTGCTGAAACTTGGGGTCCACTTCCATGACCACGTGATATTGATTTAGCGGCTCGTAGATGGTCGAAACAAACCTCTGTCCGAAAGCGTCGTAGAGCACACTGTCGATGTCCGCCGCGGCAACCCCAAGCCGCGAAGCGGTATCACGATCGATGATTACGTTGGCTGCCAAGCCCTTGTCCTGTTGGTCGGTGTTCACCTGTTGGAGTAACGGAATGGCGCGCATCTTTTGCAGCAACTGCGGCGCCCAGGTATTGAGTTCCTCCAAACTCTCACCCTGCAGCGTGTACTGATACTGTGCTTGGCTCAAGCGGCCGCCGATCTGCAGATCCTGCTGACCGTACATGAAAAGCGTGGCCCCCGGGACCTCGGCGAACTTTTGGCTCAGTTCGACGATGACCTGATCGGCAGTCAGCTTCCGTTCATTCTGAGGTTTCAGCGTAATGAACATGCGCCCCTGGTTCATGGCAGTGGTGCCGCCGCAAAAACCGATCATGGTTGATACATTCGGATCTTTCATCCCGATGTCGACGTAGCGGCGCATCTTGCGGCTCATGGCATCGAAAGAGATGTCCTGTGCGGCCTGCACCGAGCCCTGAATCCGGCCAGTATCCTGCTGCGGGAAAAATCCTTTGGGGACATCTTTAAAGAGGTAGACGCTGAAGCAAGCTGTGGCAATGGTGATCATTAATACCGCAAACTGGTGGCGCAATACCCAAGCCAGGCTGACACGATAAAAACCGAGGATGCCGTCGAATATTTTCTCGCTGAATTTGTAGGCCCTCCCATGCTTCTCTTCATGAAGGGGTTTCAGCAGCTGCGCGCACATGGTTGGAGTGGTGGTAAGCGAGACGGCCAGGGATACGGCAATCGCGATGCTTAGCGTGACCGCGAATTCCCGGAATAGGCGACCGATAATTCCGCCCATCATGAGAATCGGGATGAAGACCGCGACTAGAGATGTGCTCATCGAAAGCACAGTGAAACCAATTTCACGGGCGCCACGAAATGCGGCCTGGACAGGCGCCATCCCTTGCTCAAGATAGCGAGTAATGTTTTCCAGCACGACGATAGCGTCGTCGACTACGAAACCAGTCGAGATCGCGAGCGCCATCATTGATAGATTGTCGAGGCTGTAGTCCAGGAGATACATGACGCCGAACGTGCCAATCAGCGACAGCGGTACGGCGATGCTGGGAATGATCGTCGCTCGCACAGTCCGCAGAAAAACGAACACCACCAGAATGACAAGAGCAACAGAAATGAGAAGCGTGATTTCGATGTCGTGCAAAGAAGCCCGCACCGTGGTGGTGCGATCCGAGACCACGTCGAGGCTAATGGCAGGAGAAATAGAAGCTCGAAGCTGGGGCAGCAGCGCGAGCACATTGTCGACGGTCTGAATAATATTCGCGCCCGGCTGCCGGAAAATGATGAGAATGACCGCATGCTTGCCATTCGAGAGACCGTAAATGTGAGCGTCCTCGACCGAATCCTCTACCGTGCCCACATCCCCAAGACGCACGGGAGCACCTGTGGTCTTGTTGTACGCCACGATCAGCGGGCGATAATCGTCCGCACGCGTAATTTGATCGTTGTTGTTGATCGTCCAGTCGTTGACCCCGTTGGCGAGGTGACCCTTGGGGCTATTTGCATTCGCTGCTCCTAAAGCGGTGCGGACGGCGTCCAGCCCGACCCCGGTGTTGTTAAGCAGATTTGGATCCAACTCCGCTCGCACCGCCGGATTAGCTCCGCCCGCCACGTAAACCTGCCCCACGCCACTCACTTGCGCCAGCTTCTGCGACAGGATGGAGTTAGCCTGATCGTAGATATTCGGGAGGGTGACGCTGTCGGAGGTCATCGACATGATCAAAATCGGTGCCTCCGCGGGATTCACTTTGCGATACCAGGGATTGCCCGGCAGGTAGGAAGGCAACTGGCTGCGCGCGGCATTGATCGCTGCCTGCACGTCGCGGGCAGCCGCGTCGATGTTACGGGTTAGATCGAACTGCAGAACGATGCCAGTCGAACCCAACTGGCTGATCGAGGTCATTTGATTGATGCCGGCGATCCGGCCGAATTGCCGCTCCAGCGGAGTCGCGACCGCGGACGCCATCGTTTCCGGACTGGCGCCGGGCAGGCTCGCCGAAACTTGGATCACCGGAAACTCCACCTGCGGCAGCGGCGCAACCGGCAGCTTGGTGAAAGCGAGCGCTCCCGACATTAACAGTGCCAACGTCAACAAGGACGTTCCAATCGGCCGTTTAATGAAGGGAGCGGAAATATTCATGAATCAGTCTCCGACCGCAGGCTCCTCCACGCGGTTGAGGACGCTAAATCGTTCAAATCGCTTGGCCAGTCGGTCGAACCACAAATAAACCACCGGAGTTGTATACAACGTGAGCGCTTGACTGACTAACAAACCGCCCACGATCGTGATGCCCAGCGGATGGCGCAGCTCCGACCCCGTCCCGGAGCCGAGAGCCAACGGCAGACCACCGAGCAGCGCCGCCATAGTCGTCATCATGATTGGACGAAAGCGCAGCAGGCACGCCTGGAAGATGGCTTCCTCTGGCGGCTTATGTTCGACTCGTTCAGCCTCGAGCGCGAAGTCGATCATCATGATCGCGTTCTTCTTCACAATTCCAATCAGCAGGATGATTCCAATCAGCCCCACTACGCCGAGATCGTGCCCCGTAATTAGCAATGCAAGAATCGCGCCCACACCAGCAGACGGAAGCGTGGAGAGAATCGTGATGGGATGAATGTAGCTCTCGTAGAGAACTCCCAGCACGATGTACACGGTGACGATGGCCGCCACGATTAACCATGGTTCGGTCGAAAGTGAATTGCGAAACGCGGCGGCCGTGCCCTGGAAGGCGGTATGAACGCTGGGCGGCATTCCAATTTCCTCTTCCGCCTGCTCGATGGCCTTGGTCGCGTCTCCTAGGGACATTCGCGGCGCAAGATTGAACGAGATCGTCACCACCGGAAATTGGCCCTGGTGATTTACTGCCAGCGAAGTGTTCGAAGTGTGAACCTGGGTAAAGGTCGAAAGCGGCACCTGGGTTCCAGTGTTTGACTTCACGTAGAGATCCTTGAACGAGCCCGGATTCTGCTGAAATTGCGGGTCCACTTCGAGAACCACGTGATACTGGTTGAGCTGAGTGTAGATGGTCGAGACCTGACGCTGTCCGAATGCGTCGTACAGCGTATTGTCGATCTGCTGTGGCAGAATACCGAGGCGTGACGCGGTGTCGCGATCAATCGTCACGTCCGCCTGAAGGCCGCCGGCTTGCTGATCGCTGGCTACGTCGCGAAGTTGCGGCAGAGTGCGGAGCTTGTCCAACAATTGTGTGGACAACCGCGCCAGCTCTTTCGCGTCGGCATCTTCCATCGTGTATTGGAATTGGGTGCGGCTCACGCGGTCTTCGACTGTGAGGTCTTGTACGGGCTGCATGAAAAGCGTGATTCCTTCGATCTGCGCCACTTGCGGCTGCAGCCGGCGAATAATGTCTGACGCACTGGCGCTACGCTCGTCTCGAGGTTTGAGGTTGATCTGGATGCGGCCGCTGTTGGGCGTAAGGTTGGTTCCGTCGACGCCGATGAAGGAAGACAAACTCTCGACATCCGGATCTTTGAGGATGACCCGTGTCAGCGCTTGTTGACGATCTGCCAGAGCTTTGAACGAAATGTTCTGCGGAGCATCGGCGATGGCGAGGATCACGCCCGTATCCTGTACCGGGAAAAATCCTTTGGGCACGATCACGTATAAGAACAACGTGAGGACCAGCGTTCCGACCGTGACCAGCAAAGTAATCGTCTGATGGCGAAGTACAACCTTCAGGGTGCGGCCGTAGAACGCAATCACCCGGTTGTAAAAATCCTCGGACAGGTTATAAAAGCGGCTTCGCTTCGCAGGATCCCTGTGCTTGAGCAGCTTGGCACACATCATCGGCGTCAAGCTCAGCGAGACCACGGCCGACACCAGAATCGTCACGGCCAGCGTTACTGCAAACTCGCGGAACAGACGGCCGACAATGTCGCCCATGAACAAAAGCGGAATCAGCACGGCAATCAGAGAAACCGTCAGCGAGACGATCGTGAATCCAATCTGCCCCGCGCCTTTCAGCGCTGCGTCCAGAGGAGAATCGCCTTCCTCCAAATAACGGTCGATGTTCTCGATCATGACAATGGCGTCGTCCACCACAAACCCGGTGGAAATGGTCAGAGCCATGAGGGTGAGGTTGTTAAGGCTGTACCCGAGCAGATACATCACGGCGAACGTGCCCACGATGGAAAGCGGCACGGCAATGCTGGGAATGACGGTCGCGGAAAGATTGCGCAGAAACAGGAAGATCACCATCACCACCAGACCAATGGTGAGCATTAGTTCGAACTGCACATCTTTAACAGAGGCTCTGATGGTGACCGTGCGATCCGTAAGAATGGCGACGTTGACCGCAGCCGGCAATCCAGCTTGGAGTTGCGGCAGGAGCTTCTTGATGCGGTCGACGACGCCGATGATGTTTGCGCCGGGCTGACGCTGAATATTTACAATGACCGCCGGATCCAGATTCATCCACGCGGCTTGCATCACATTTTCAATTCCGTCCGTCACCGTGGCCACATCGGAGAGTCGCACCGGCGACCCGTTTCGATAGGCGATAACAATCGGGCGGTATTGGTCGCCCACCATCAATTGGTCGTTCGCGCCAATAGTAAACGACTGGCGTGGGCCGTTGAGCGTTCCTTTGGCTTGGTCGACGTTAGCCGCAGCCAGAGCGTTTCGCACGTCTTCCAGGCTCAAGCCATACGACGCCAGTGCAGTGGGATTCGCCTGGATCCTCACTGCCGGCTTCTGCCCGCCACTAATCGAGACCAGGCCCACGCCCGTGACCTGCGAAATCTTCTGGGCCATCGCGGTATCGGCCAGGTCTTCTATTTGCGAAAGCGGCAACGTCTTGGAAGTGAGCGCCAGGGTAAGAATCGGCGAGTCGGCGGGATTTACTTTGCTATAAATAGGTGGGTTCGGCAGGTCGGTGGGCAAGTAAGTTTGGGCCGCATTGATTGCGGCTTGCACCTGCTGCTCTTCGATATCGATATTTTGATCGAGGGCAAACTGCAGCGTGATGACCGAACTGCCAAACGAGCTGGTCGAGGTCATCTGACTGAGGCCGGGAACCTGGCCAAATTGGCGTTCCAACGGCGACGTCACCGACGATGCCATGACGTCGGGGTTGGCGCCGGGATAGAACGTCATCACTTGAATCGTCGGATAATCCACTTCCGGCAGCGCTGATACCGGAAGCTGCCGGTAGGCCACGATGCCCACCAGCATGATGGCAACCATCAGCAACGCTGTGGCCACGGGCCGAAGAATGAACAGACGCGACGGATTCATTGCGTTCCTGAACGCTGAGCATTCGGAGCAGGAGTGCCGGAGGAATTTCCCGAACCGCTGTCCGGCGCAGCCTGCTGCGGCTTGTTCACCGCCGGAGCTGCCGGGCGAGTTTCTATTTTGCTGCCATCTTGTAATTTGTCCTGGCCGTCGGTTACGACAACATCGTTGGGGGAAACACCGCTGGCGATCACGGAAACGTTGTCTTGGGTGAAGGCGATGGTTACCGGCCGCACCTCGACCGTATTATCCGATTTCACTGCGAACACATAAGTACCCTGCGGGCCCCGTTGAATCGCGGCCGCCGGAACGGTCGTGCTGTTCTTGCGGATGTTCAGCAGCAAGCGCGTATTCACGAATTGATTCGGCCACAGCGCGTTGTCTTTGTTGTCGAAGACTGCTTTGAGGCGGGCGGTGCCGGTCGTCTGGTCGATCTGATTGTCGATGGTCAGCAATTTTCCCGAAGCCAGCTTGGTTTGATTGTCGCGGCTGTAGGCGTCGACCTCGAGCGTGCCCTTTGCCATTTGCGGCGCGACGGCAGGGAGGCTGTCCTCCGGCAGCGTGAAGATAACAGCGATCGGCTGAAGCTGCGTAATCACGAACAGAGCGTTGGTGTCGGTGGCATGCACAATGTTCCCCGGATCGACCAGCCGCAAGCCAATCCGTCCCGTCACGGGCGAAGTGATGTGGCAATAGACGAGATTCAGTTTGGCGCTGTCGATGGCCGCCTGATCGTTTCGCACGGTACCGTCAAGTTGGTCAACCGTGGCTCCCTGCGTATCCACCTGCTGTTGAGACATGGCTCCTGAACTTTGGAGCAGTCCCTTGAAGCGTTCGTAGTTCAGCTTGGCATCGCGCAGCAAGGCTTGATCTCTGAACAGTGCGGCCTGGGCCTGCTCCAGCGCAACCTGATAAGGCCGCGGATCGATTACCGCCAGCAGGTCGCCTTTCTG
Source organism: Terriglobales bacterium (assembly GCA_035601995.1). Classification (GTDB taxonomy): domain Bacteria; phylum Acidobacteriota; class Terriglobia; order Terriglobales; family Acidobacteriaceae; genus JABDBE01. Next base: position 183,484 of record DATNNE010000090.1, on the reverse strand, counting down.
GACATTCTGCCCTTCCTTGAAATTTACCTGCATCAGTTCACCGTCGACCCGGCTCTTCACACTGACGGTGTAGTAGGCATTGACCGAACCGAGACCCGTGAGATAGTAGGGCACGTCGCGTCGCTCGGCGGTTGCAACCGACACGGGAACGACTGGCGCAACGCTCGCCCGGGCCGACCCAGGCTTGGGATCGCCACCGCAATTTGAAGCCATAACGCCCAGCAAAAGTATAAGTGCTATCAATGGGTTGGCTAACTTTGGGAGTCGGCGGATTCGCTTGATCGGGGACGGCCGGAAAGCAAAACTTTGTCTTTCACGTGCCGCCTCCGGTCTACCGGAAGCCGTTGTCATTCGCAGACCTCTTTCAGCCGGAAAATATGATGACTTCGCCATATTGTAAACTTGTTTTGTACCTAGGTTTGGACGCTTGAATCCCAATTCGGTTGCTGAATATTGCGTTACGAACGGATGCGCACCTCGCCCATCACTACCCTGCAAATTTAATCTTATCGTCAAACAAAACAAGGACTTAAGACTTTACAAAAATTTACCTTCGTTGACCCGTTCTTTACGCGCTTGGGAGCGGCTCCTGATGACCGCGCCCTAGAGACGTTGCTGGCAACGTCCCGCTGGCGCGACCCCGACTTCTCGCGTATATTGTTCGCCTTTACCTCCAGGACTCAATGCTTGAAGCGAAATCCAAATCGGCGGTCGCGATTCGCGACCTGCAAAGCTTCGAAGACCTGAAGCAGGTGGAAGAGGTTGAGAAGGAAGTCTGGGGACTTTCCGAACTGGACAGCACGCCTCTGACCTTGGTCGTCGCAACCAAAGAGGCGGGAAGCATCTGGGTGGGCGCGTTCGACGGCCCGAAGCTGGTCGGCTTCGCCTTCGGCCTCCTTGGTTTGGAAAGCGGTCGTTTGATTGTGCACTCCCATATGCTGGCCGTCCGCGAACCCTACCGAAATTCTCATCTGGGCTACAACTTGAAGTTGGCACAGCGCGACCGTGTGCTGGCGCTACGCGTCGACGATGGTCGAACCAACGATACTCGCGTCACTGATACTCGGATCGGTGATACTCGAATCAACGATATTCGCATCCGTGAAATGACCTGGACCTTCGATCCTTTGCAGAGCAGAAATGCACATCTGAATTTTACGAAACTGGGAGTGGTATCGGAAAGTTACAAAGTCGATTTCTACGGCCCGGAGACATCCAGCGTTCTGCACCGCAATGGCACGGATCGCTTATGGGTCACATGGCCGCTGGCGAGCCGCCGCGTGCAGGACCGGCTGCAAGGAAAAGACAACCGCGCCGAAGTCCTCGACGCGCTTTCCACGTTGACTCCTTTAATCCACTTCAATGGCGACGGCAAGCCGGCCCGTACTGACCTGGCCGCCGCCGTTAGCCGCCAGAGAATTGCGATTGAGATTCCCAGTGACATCGTGGATGTGGAACGAAGAGATCCCGCCCTGGCTTGGGAGTGGCGGCTGCAAACGCGATGGGCTTTCACCGAAGCGTTGAAGGCTGGTTTCTCCGTGGCGGAATTTTGCCGCACCGTCCGAGGGCAACAGGGGCCGGGCGTCTATCTGCTGGAAAAAGCAAAAGTGGAAGACTACGTGCCCGAGATGAAACGCAAACCGGGTAACGGCCGCTGATTTTGCTCACCACGTACCGTGTAGGGCGGACACTCCTGTCCGCCGCTCTGTGTTGGCGTAGCATGAGAAGCAGCACCGCATGCCCGCCTCCGGCCCCAATCCGATCATTCTCTACGACGGCGTCTGCGGCCTCTGCAACCGGCTGGTTCAGTTCCTTCTGAAACACGATTCGCACGACAGCTTCCGCTTTGCCTCCTTGCAGAGCAATTTTGCGGCTGAGATACTGCGACGGCACAACGCTTCCCCAGATGACCTCGACACCATGTTCGTAGTGCTGAACTACGCGCTTCCCGATGAGCGAATTGCGTCGCGCTCCGACGCTGCGGTTGTGGCTTTGCGAGAACTTGGCGGAGGATGGAGTGCCTTGGGCGCGGCGCTGCAACTGCTTCCTTTGTGGCTGAGAAATTGGGGCTACAATCGGGTCGCGCGAAACCGTTACCGCGTCTTCGGCAAGTACGATTCTTGCGCGATCCCTTCGGAGAAAGATCGTCGTAAGTTTCTCGATCTGCAGTAAGCATGGGCTGCGCATTTCGAGGTGTTGCGGTTACAGACAAAACCTCCTATCCGCTGTAGAATGCGATGCGGCTTAGCTTTGCCCAGTCCACAGCCGCGAGGAACCACCAATGGCCGACAAGGCTTCCGTCTCCACGCCTGAAACCAACATCGACTCCGTCCTGCAGGAACAACGCAGGTTTGAACCTCCGAAGCACTTCCGCGAAAAAGCGCACATCAAGAGTCTGGAAGAATACGAGCGCATCTATCGCGAATCGGTGGAGCATCCTGAAAAGTTCTGGGCGGGCATCGCGGAAGAGCTGCATTGGTTCAAGAAGTGGGACAAGGTTTTGGAATGGAATAATCCTTGGGCAAAGTGGTTTGTCGGCGGCCAGATTAATCTTTCCTACAACTGTCTCGATCGTCACGTGCAAACCTGGCGCAAGAATAAGGCGGCGCTGATCTGGGAAAGCGAGCCCGGCGAAGTGCGCACGCTGACCTATCAACAACTGCATCGCGAGGTGCAGAAGTTCGCCAATGTCCTGAAGTCGCTCGGGGTCAAAAAGGGCGACCGCGTCGCCATTTACATGGGCATGACTCCGGAGCTTCCTATCGCGATGCTCGCTTGTGCTCGTATCGGCGCGCCGCACACGGTCGTATTCGGAGGATTCGCCGCGAACGCCTTGGTCGACCGCATCCACGATTCGCAGGCCACGGCCGTGATCACGCAGGACGGCTCTTATCGCCGAGGCGCCGAAGTCAAACTATTTCCCGCAGTCGAAGAGGCGTTGAAGTCCTGTCCTTCGGTGAAGTACGTCGTCGTCTATAAGCGCACCGGTTCGCCGATCCATTTGCAGGCCGGACGCGATCACTGGTGGCATGAGCTGATGGCTTCGGTCTCCGACGAGTGCCCCGCCGAACCGCTCGACGCCGAGCATCCGCTCTACATTCTTTACACCTCGGGCACGACGGGAAAGCCCAAAGGCGTCGTGCACACCACCGGCGGCTATTCCGTCGGGACGTACATCACGACCAAGTGGGTATTCGATCTCAAAGAGGAAGACACGTACTGGTGCACGGCTGACATCGGATGGGTTACCGGGCACAGCTACATCGTCTACGGACCACTGCAGAACGGCGCCACCAGCCTGATGTACGAAGGCGCGCCCAACTGCCCGGAGCCGGATCGCTTTTGGAGCATCATCGACCGGCATCAAGTGAATATCCTTTATACTGCGCCGACTGCGATCCGCACTTTTATCAAGTGGGGAGAACAGTGGCCGAAAAAGCATCGGCTCGACAGCCTGCGCCTGTTGGGCACGGTCGGTGAGCCAATTAATCCCGAGGCTTGGATGTGGTATCGCGAAGTCATCGGTCACGAGAATTGCCCCATCGTCGACACCTGGTGGCAGACTGAAACCGGAAATATCATGATTTCGCCTTTGCCCGGCGCAGTAGGAGCCAAGCCGGGTTCGGCCACGCGCCCGTTCCCCGGAGTTGTGGCCGAAGTCGTCGACATGGACGGCAAGCCCGTGCCCGATGGTTCGGGAGGATACTTGATTATCCGCCAGCCCTGGCCGGGCATGCTGCGCACCATCTATGGCGATCCCGACCGCTACGTGAAGCAGTACTGGTCGCAGATTCCGGGCGCGTACTTTACGGGCGATGGCGCGCGCAAAGACAAAGACGGTTATTTCTGGATCATGGGCCGCGTCGATGACGTCATCAATGTCTCCGGACATCGGCTCAGCACCATGGAAGTTGAGTCTGCGTTAGTTGCGCACGAGGCAGTGGCGGAAGCCGCGGTGGTCGGCCGTCCCGACGACCTTAAAGGTCAAGCTATCTCGGCTTTCGTTACGCTCCAGCTAGGACGCGCGCCGACTCCCGAGTTGAAGGAAGAACTGCGTCGTTGGGTCGCTAAAGAAATCGGAGCGATGGCCAAGCCCGATGACATCCGCTTCACCGACATGCTGCCCAAGACGCGCAGCGGCAAAATTATGCGCCGCCTGCTGCGCGAGCTGGCCACCAGCGGCGAAGTGAAGGGCGACATGACGACGCTCGAAGACTTCAACGTGATCTCAAAGTTGACGGAGAGCGAAGAGTCGTAGCTCGGAACTGAGAGCGAAGAACTGACATCCGGTCTTCCACTCTTAAGCCGAGGCCCCCTCGTACCACACGCCCCGATCCCAACCTCTGAGCGTCGACCGCTCACCCTGCTCGAACGCGCACAGGCTGGCCATACCTGCGGATATCTCATCTTCCGCCAGGGCTTGTCCGATCAGCTCCTTCGAGCTGCCGCCAGCTTGCTCCAGCATGGTTCGCGCCACCACGCGCACCATGTCGTCTGAAGACGTCAGCGCCCGAATGAGTTCGCGCCCGGCAGATTCCTGGCCGAACCGTGCCCAGACCATCCCGCATAAAACTAAGTGGCTCGTATCCATAATGCCTCCCCGTAATGCCTCCCCGTGCCAACCGTTTCTTCGAGTCTCATCTATAGAAGCGACAAACTTGACACGAAGGTGTCAAGTTATTGTGAAAATCAACTGACAAACGAATCACAAAAACTGTAGGCAGAGAGGTTGTTTAAGAACTGGACAGACGAGGTCCAGCGGGGAAACATCGACTTTACCCGTAACCAACCGCGCATCACCTTCGTAACTCGCCGAACGGGGCAGCGGACAACTACTCTACTCAGCGGGGTTTACACCGATATGATCAACAAAGTCTCGAACTTGCTCTTGATCCTGGCAATTGGATGTCTGATGTTTACGGGCTCCGCGATCGCCCAAACCACAACCACTTCGGGTGCCGGACCGGGCGTCGTCGATCCTGGCCATCCCCGCGTGAATCAGGTAAACGGCCGCGAAACCAACCAGCAGAACCGCATCGCCAACGGCGTCAAGAACGGCTCCCTGACTCCGAAAGAAACCAGCAATCTGGAGAAGCGCGAAGCCAGCGTGCAAAACCGCGAGAAGCGGGACATGGCGGCGCACAATGGCCACCTGACCAAGGCCGAGCAAAACGGAATTAATCGGCAGCAGAATCGGATCAGTAGGGGCATCTACAGGGACAAGCACAACTAGGCTTCTCCCGGGGTCCTGGAGCTGAGAATGTAGGCGCAGGCGTCCACGCCCGTGCCGTAGCAGACGAGATTCACGCTGAGTTAGAATTTGTCGGAACTCGCAGCACCAGCAACCCACCCGCAACCGCGCAAACCATCATCAGCACCAGCCCACACGAAAACGACCCCGTTCGACTATTCAAGTAGCCGAAAGCAAAAGGACCGGCAAAGCCGGCAACGCTTCCCACGGCGTTGATCATTCCGACTCCCGCTGCCGCGGCTGAGTTGCTCAAGATTTCGCTTGGCATGGCCCAGAACACTGGCAGAAAGGCTTCCGTGCTGCACAAAACGGTAAAGAGAGTCATCGAGATTCGCATCGAGGCCGGTAGCGTGATCAGCCCAACCAGAGTTAGTGCCGCTACGAACAGCGGAACCGCTGAGTGCCAGCGTCGTTCGCCCGTCTTGTCCGAATGCCATCCGTTGACCAGCATGGCGATCAATCCCACCAGGTAAGGAACCGTGCCCAGCAGCCCAACCCGCATGTCCGAGAATCCCGATTGCCGCTTCAACATGGTGGGCATCCAGAAGATAAAAGTGTAGAACACCAAGTATTGAAGAAAAGCTACCGACGCTAGCAGCAGAATTGGACGCGACCGCAATGCCTGCCAGACAGTGATCGGTCGTTCGCTGACAGGTTTCTCTTCCTCTAATCTTCGTTCAATCCACCGCCGCTGCTCCGGAGCCAGCCATGCCGCGTCCTTCGGCCGATCCGTCAGATAGAAGAACGCAACCACGCCGAGGAGAACTGCCGGCACGCCCTCCAGGAGAAACAACCACCGCCAGCCGTCAACTCCCATCCACGGGTGGCCGAGAATCCATCCCGCAAGCGGCGATCCGATAATGAACGACAGAGGGATGGCCGCCATGAAATTGCTTCCCGCCTTGGCGCGATCCTCGCGAATGAACCAATAACTCAGGTACACGACGACGCCCGGAAAGAAAGCGGCTTCCGCCGCACCGAGGAGCAGTCGCGCTCCGTAGAGTTGGTCGGCAGTGTGTATCAGTCCGGTCAGCGCGGTTAGCGATCCCCACGCAATCAAGATCAAGCTGATGCAGCGCCGCGCACCCCAGCGTTCAATCATGAGCGCGCCGGGAATCTGCAACGCAACATAGCTGACGAAGAAAACGCCCGCGCCGAAACCAAATACCCGGTCACTGAACCCCAGCGTCCGTGACATCCCGATGGCGGCGTAAGCTACGCTCGTGCGGTCAAGATAATTAGTGATATAGAGGATAAAAAGAAATGGCAGCAGTCGTAAGGCGATCTGGTGGCGAGTGTGGTCTGCAAGCTTGACGTCGTCAACTGCCGCGGCGGCACGGGCGTTCGGTGGAGCGACGACCATTCAATTGCCTCTGGCGATACTCACGTAGTCCCGGACGCCCCCGTCCGGGTAGCCGACAAAGCTCGGCTAAATACTGGCAAGAATTCCTGAACTGCAATTTACTCGCCCGCCCCAATCATCAAAATTGGCATCGTTGGCGCGGACGAACCACTCTCCGGCTCTACAGTGATTGCGAAAGCCTTGGCCTGCACCCCTGCCGGAAGCGGCGGATTGATCACAGTCGCACTTCCATGTGCATCAGGCTTAAAGACTCCCGCAGGAATCGGCGCGCCATTCGTCGGAATCAGCCACAATTCATAAGCCTTCTGTGGCGGCAATGCCTCGAAATTGCTGGCGAGGAAAATCAGACTCGATCGGTCGCGAACATAAATAGCTTTGCCCTGCGGTTGCGGCGGAGTCTTAGCCGCAACCAGCGTCACCCGCATCGCATCGGTCGCGGTTAGCGTGGACACTACTTCGCGAGCCCGCTGCAGCTCCGCCATTTGCTGCGCAGCCTGACTCTGCAAGCCGGCAATTCGTTGCTGCAAGTCCGAGTTTTGGAACCAAACCGCGACCAGCCCTACCGCCAACGCACCCGCCACAACCCAGGGCACTACCGTCCACCAAGTTCGCTTTGTGGCCGTGGCTTGTCGCGGTTCACGCGCCACGGCCTCGATCAGACGCTGACGCGCGCGTCGCGGCGGCACTGGACCCGCCGTCGACAAAGCCATCAACGCCATGTCCCCGCGCAATTGCTCGAGCTCACGACGGCAGCCGGCGCAGCCTTCGAGATGCTTCTCCAGCGTCACGCGCTCCTCACCCTGCAACGTCCCAAGGGCGTAGAGGGCGAGATCCTCGGCGAATTGTTCGTGTACGCTCATATTGCAAAAGTCTTGCGCAAGGCCAGCAATCCCGATCGAATCCGAGTCTTGATCGTTCCCAACGGTTCTCCTGTTTTTTCCGAGATCTCGCTGTGCGACAGACCTTCGAAGTAAGCCATCTCCAGCGCCTGGCGCTGCGCTGAAGGCATCGCGCCCAGCGTGCCCCGAACTTTCTCCATCGCTCGCGCCCGCTCAGCGTCACCAGCCATATCAGGTTCGACCGCGACCACGACATCCGCGATATCCGTTTCTGGACGCCGCTTGCGCAGCCCATCAATCGCCCGATGCCGCGCAATTACCGCCAGCCACGGCCCCAGACTGCCGCGGCTCGAATCGAACAGCCCCGGATTGCGCCACAATTGCATGAACACTTCCTGCAACACGTCCTCGGCCGCGCCGGTATCGCCGAGCACGCGCAGGGCGACTGAGTAGACGACAGCCGAATAACGGTCGTACAGGGCCGCCATCCCGCTCTCGTCACCCGAGCGGATCGCCGCCAACACCGCCGCGTCGGTCCGATCTCCTTTGAACTCAGCGCCAGACAATCAGGGGGATCTCTTTCTACTTGAAGTACGGATCGCAAGCCAAAGCTGGATTGCACCAATCCAACCGGGCCGATCCGCTTTCGTTAACGCGACTTACCAAGGCATGGAGCGCAAAAAGCGACCGGCGAAACCATAGCAGTAATGTCGATCTTCGACAAGCGGCGGACAGCCGGATCAGATCGCTTGAAGGGGATGCTGTTGGCATCGGCACGTGGGCGAGGGCGGCCGCGCCCCACGGGTCAGGACTGCACACATACTGGTGCAGAAAATACCTCAAAAAAAACTCTCATTTTCGCGCAAAATCTAGAAAACAAAGGACCGGAATTTTTTAGTCCCGCTAGATCTATGGTTCTTAAGGTAGTTAGAGGCAAAATCTTGGAAACATTGGAGTTACAGTAGTCGGCAGCGGCCTGCGGTGCCGTTCTAGAACTGCCGACGACGGGTGCAGTGACGCGATTGTTGAAGAATGTGATTATCTTGTAGATAACATCCACGTACCAATATTATCGCGAGTGACAGACGGATTCAAGAAGAAAGTGGATCGACTGTCGACTCGGTTCCGAATTGGGAATGTCGGCGTTCAGGCTTCTTTTCCGCTGTATACTTCCAACGCGAAGAAGAAGAGAGACGACCATGAAGGCCCTAACTTTCCTGTTGACGCTGCTCTTGGTGCAGTTCGCCGGAGCGCAGAATAAGTACACAACCTTCGGAACCGGACCTAAGGCGAGCTGGTTCTCCGTCGCGGCAATCAACGATTCCGGCCAGGTGCTCGGCTGGTGGTCAACCAACGGAGAGGCCTTCGTCATCAGTCCGGGAGACGTCTGGACCAAGAACATCGTGAAGACCACTGGAGGCGGAGCTGGCTCTGTCACCATGAACAACGCCGCCACGATTGTCGGCACGGAAGCCCCCTCAAATCAAGCGTTCTATAAGCCCTGGGGGCAGGCTGCGCAGCAGCTTCGACTCGGCAACCAGGCATCCGCGAGTGCGATCAACACGGCAGGCTACATCGCAGGCGAGATCCCCGAGATCCAGCACGTCTACCAGGTGGGGGAACTCTACCTGGAGCTGCCGAACGAATCGTTGGTGTATGTCGTCCTCCCTCAAGGCGGGCTTGCCATCAATGGAACGATGGGCCTTAACAACCTCAACCAGGTCGTAGGGAGCTGGCTGAATAGCTTGACCCCATGGAGCGGCTTCTTTTACGACAACACGTCCGGACAACTCAACACCGCGTTCAATATGCCCGGCGCAGTGAGGACCTACCCGGTCTCCATCAACGATAGCCAGGAGGTCGTTGGCAACTGGTTCGATGCGAACAACGTCGAGCACGGCTTCTATTGGAATTCGACAGCGGGTTTCTCGGACATCGACGTTACCGGAGATACCAGCATGTACATCGTTGGGATCAACAACCAGTCAGTGATTCTCGGAGTTTGGGTGGACGCCAATACGCCGCGCAAAAATCATTGCGTGACCATCGTGAACGGGCAGCCTACGGCCTCGATCAATGTGCCTAAGTCGCTTCCTGGGTCCACGTTTGGAATGGCGATCAACAACGTGGGGCAGGTGGCGGGACAATATGAAACCAAGGAAGGCGTACTGCGAGGGTTCATCTACACACCATCGAAGTAAAAAGACGAATCACGGCAGGGCTGTGGAATCGCGAAGCCCTCGGCGTGAATCATGCGATCCGCCGTCCGCAGTTTCCGCAGACATATTAAAAAGGGAGGGCCACTTCCGCGTGCGTGTGCACAGCCGACGAAAATCCCCACCCAAGCGAAGCTTGGACGGGCCACCTTCCACGCGACAGGGGGCTCGGCAACTTGCGGCATTTGCCGTCTCGCCCGCCTGGTGGCGGAATGCTGGTGAAGAAGGCCGACTGGCACAGTGTTCGGCGTCCTACGGCGCGGCCTGTAGGAACACAATGCCATTTGAATGAAAGACTTTACATCTTTGCCGGAGAAGATTTTCGCTATCGCGCGGGGGCAACCTGAAGGCTCCTTTTTTTCAACTAATTACAGGACGCAAAAGAACGGCACGTGGAATGCTGACATTGACCGAGGCAACGTGTTCGTGCATAAGACCTTAGCGCGGTTGCCAGTCTGGGAATGGGAGTATGGCTGGGTCTGTCCCAATCAGTGCGGCTTGTTTTGTGATGTTGGCGGCTTGTGGGGCGTTGTGCCAGCAGCGTCAGGAGAAGGCGAGTTCTTTGCCGGACGCACCAGTGCTACAGGCTTCAGCGCAAGCGAACATTAATGGCAGTCCGCAATTCGGCAATTCTGTTTTCTATCAGGAAAAGACCGATCAGAATAGCGCCCGCGATTTTTTTATCAGGCCCTTGTATCCGACCTTGCCGAAACGGAATTTGAATTATCATCCTGCGAACGAGGGCTTGGTGCGCCGGGCGACTGATGCGGCTTCGCGCACTCTGATCACCCGGGATCACTTCGGAAAAGCCAGGCTGAACACTACATATCTGCTGCGAACGTTGACTTCGGTGGCCAAGGACACGGCCTCGACTCCATATTGGAGGCGTCGTTTTGCAGACCCGTTCAGCGATTTTGGTTCGACGATTGGCAACGACGTTGGGCTGAACGTCTTGCATGAGTTTGAACCTGGTATCGAGAGACTGCTGAAGAACCACATGCCGAAATTCGTGACGGCGATGGAAGAACACAGGGTGCGTGCCGGACAAAGGTAGTCTAGATGCGGGCCTTCGCTAAGCGACAGGAAGCCTGCGCTGGGTTGGTCAATAAGTGTGATAGAGATTTTGCGACAATAACCGCAGCTCAGCTCCGTCCTTATTCCAGAACGGCAACAGCTTCAATCTCGATCAGGAAATCTTTGTTGGCGAGGGCGGATACGCCGATCCAAGTGCTCGTCGGCAGATTCTCCGCCGGAAAGAAGCCGAGTAAGGCTTAAAAGAACGTAAAGGTGGGCCACCCGATGGGAGTCATTCCCGCCCAAACGCCCCCGGGGGCATTCCGTGCCACTTCTGAAAGGCGCGATGGAACACGCTGGGTTCGGAATATCCCAGCGCGTAGGCGGTTTCGGTGGCGGTCATTCCGGCGTCAACGAGCAGGTGCTGGGACAGATCTCGGCGAGCCTGCTGCACCAGGCTTCGGAGGGAAACATCTGCCAGGCGTAACTTTCTTTGCAATGTGCGCCGGCTCAGATGAAAATGTCGGGCAGCCGAGTCGAGGTCGAAGTCTCCGCCATTTAGTCTTTGCCGAACAAAGCTGAGGACGCTCTGAGAAAAACTGGCCTCGCCCGAAGCCATCGCCAGGAACTGTTCCGCCGACTCGGTAATCGCCCGATGCAAATGTGGCCGCGCGGTTCTTAACGGAGTGTCGAGCAAGCGGCTGTCCAGGAGCAGAGCATTCGTCGGCATGCCAAATCGAACCGGCGCACGAAAGATGCGCGCGTGCTCGCTGGTGTCTTTTGGTTTTGCATGCTGAAACCAGACTTCTCGCGGCGTCCACTCAGCGCCGGCACGGAAGCGGTTAAATTGCATTACGCTTGCCATCGACATCTCGCAATCGTGCCGAGGCTCGGGTATGGAAGACTCCGAATACTCCCATTGAAAATGCGCAACCGATCCCTCTACATCCAACTTGAAAACACCGACATTCGTCCAGATTGGCAAATACCGTACCAGGCTGCGAAGCGCCTCGCCCAGAGTCGAACTCGTGATGACCGAATATCCAACCGCTCCATATTCATGCTGTTGCACGCGCTCGCCTACATGGAGGCCGAAATCAGCATCCTTTGTCATCCTGGCGGCGTAGACGGAAAGCATCATCATGTCGGAATAAGGAATCCTCAGGGCTGGATCTTCAATGGCCTCACGGTCGAGGCCCACGCTTCCCAGCAAGTGACGAGCATTACCGCGAAGCGCCACAGTGTCGGCTATCTTGCGCACCGAACGCGCAAAAACCGTGGGAACATTGGACATAGGCCTAGCCCGAACTACCTTTCTGTTACATCCTGGCGATCGAATTGGCGCAAAAAATCATACTTCCTTAGTAGAACCAATGCTAGTGTTGGCTTCTGGCCTAAGCAACAGCATTTAGCTTGAGACCTTCGATGAGCAATAGTTCTCTTCAGCCGGCCGAAACGGCCCGCTACAACATGATGAAAGGCCCGAACGGCCTTCGCGCCGGATGGCGTCTGCTGATTTTCCTCGCGATTCTGCTGCCTCTGGGCTACGCCGCGAACCGGATTGTCGATCCCACCATGCAAAGGCTGAACGCGGACTTTTTCACTCCCCTAGGAGGCACGATCGCACTGGGAGGTCTCGCCAGCGCGTTGCTCCTGGCGAGTTGGATCGTGGGGAGAATTGAAGGCCGGAGCCTCGCCGATTTTGGATTGCCTTGGCGGCGAGCATTCTGCCGCCAGTTCTGGCTGGGAGCGGCCATCAGCTTCGCGTCCCTCACGGCTCTGCTACTCGTGTTGCGTCTCTCTTCAGCCTTTTCTTTCGGATCGCCGGTCCTTCACGGCGCCGATATCTGGAAATATGCCGCCGCCTGGACCGTACCGCTTTTTCTAGCGGCGCTGGTCGAAGACTTTTTCTACCGAGGCTATTTGCTTTTCACGCTGACCACCGGAATCGGCTTCTGGCCTGCAGCCATAGTGACTTCGTTTTTGATGGGCGGGGCGCACTACTTTAATCCCGGTGGACACGGCCTCGGGCCAGTCGCTGCCACGCTCTACTGTCTGGTCACCTGCCTTGTGCTACGAAGGACCGGCGATCTCTGGATGCCGCTCGGAATCCACTCGGCATGGAACTGGGGTGAGGTTTTCTTCTACGGTGTGCCTTCCAGCGGACAATCCGCGCACGGCCATCTTTTCAATGCCAGCTTCCACGGCCCCGCATGGCTCACGGGCGGGGCATTCGGGCCGGAGGCAAGCTGGCCCAATCTCGCGCTGCTTGTGATTTGGTGGTTCGTCTTCTCTGCCGGGCTGCGCGGAGTGAAATACCCGAACCCGGCCGCGATCCCAGATCCACCCGGGGACGACAACCTCATGACCAGGAGGAGCCTATGAGCGGGCGCCGATCATTGAGTCTTTTGTTCTGCATTATTCTCGGCGCGATCACTGGACGGGCCCAGAACATTGGGCAACAAGGTACGGATCCGTTCACGGGAAAGGCTGGAAATCCTACTTCGCCGGTCAGCGCTCCCAGCACGGACGACCACTCATCTCCGCACGCCAGTGAAGAGCGCGTGCTGAAGTTCAAGTCGGAGGCGGTCATCGTCCTGGTCCCGGCGGTAGTCACCGACAAATCCGGCGGCCACATTCACAACCTGACCAAGAAAGATTTCAAGGTCATGGAAAACGGCAAGCAGCAGCGGATTAGCACTTTCGAGGAAATAACCGCCAGCAGCTCTCGCCCGGCGCAAGTGACCAATCCTCCCGGCACGTTCAGCAATCTCCCCACCAACGGACAACAGCCGGTCTCCATCACCGTCATTGCTTTGGATACGATCAACACGCCTTTTCTCGATCAGGCCACGGGACGGAAGCAGTTGATCAAGTATCTGGCTGACACGCTGGATTCCGGACACAGCCTCGGCCTCGTCGCCATCAGCAGTAAAGGAGTGAAGGTGCTCGGAGGACTCAACAGCGATCCCGCTTCACTTATCGCCGCACTCAAGAAAGCCAGCGGGGAACTTTCGTCGATGGAGACTTTCGGCGTCGATGGAAAAGCTTTGGCAGCCGCGGAAGCCCAACCCAGCGAACTTACCGGCGGAATCGCGCCGGGCGCCGATCCGGGATCCCGGCTACAACAGTTTATTCTGAATGCCGACGCCGTCGAGGGTCAGTACCAGCAGCAACGCGCCATCGAAGACACGATGAAAGCTTTTCTCGCGATTGCTAAGTCGCTCTCGGGCATTCCAGGAAGAAAATCGCTGATCTGGGCCACCGGGAGTTTTCCTTTCAGTTTGGATTCTCCGTCCGCGGTGCCGGGCGGCAATCTGTCGCTGCTGTATGAACGCACGTTGCAGGCTTTGAATGACGCGCAGGTTTCTGTCTATCCGCTGGATGTCCGAGGCCTGGTCGGTACCTCGCCAATGGCCGATGCAACATATTCCGGCGACCTCAGCGGCCCCGGATTTGCCGACGCCGTTGCGGGCAGAAGCGCATTGCAGACTTCCACGATCGCGAGCCTCAAGAATTTCGCGGAGATGACCGGAGGCCGCGCGTATTACAACAACAATGATCTGGCTGCGGGTTTTAAGCGCGCCGCGGACGATTCTTCCTCTTACTACCTGCTTGGCTACTATGCTGATCACCACGACACCAGGCCGGGCTGGCGGAAACTGCAAGTGCAGGTTTCGCGTCCGGACGTGGAAGTGCACGCGCGCACTGGATTTCTGGTGACCAATGCCACTATCGATCCTGAATTAACTCGCAAGGCCGATGTCGATTTTGCTTTGAGCTCTCCCTTTGATAGCACCGGAATTCCGGTCACGATCGAGTGGCAGCCGGCAGTGCCCGATGGCGACAGGAAGAAAATCGCATTCGCGCTGCGCGTGCCCGCCAACAGTGTGATCGACGAAGCGGACAACAACCGCTTCGATATAGACTTCGTAGCGCAGACCACCAAAACTGGCGCGGCCCCAGCTAACGCGGCCCAGACGGTCAAGGGCGCAGTGCCCGAGTCCGCGCTCGATAAGATCAAGGCAGAGGGAATCTTCTACAAGAATGCGCTGGAACTTCCACCAGGTGCTTATCAAGTGCGGTTTGTAGTCCGGAACAATCTGAGCGGCAGGATCGGCAGCGTCTCGGCGCCGCTAACTGTGAACTATCGATAGTTGCAGAAATGGTCGGACGTGGCCCATCCTTTTATCGCTCGTCGCGCAGAGCCAGTTGCCTCTCCTCCGGCGTCATCTGGTTCCACAAGACCTTCAGGTCTTGTTCAATGCGAGTGTTGCTTGGGTCCTTGCGAAGCGAGCGGGAGAACCAGCGATAAGCAGTCGGCAGATCGCGAGTGGCACAGTGACCCGTCGCATACATCGTGCCCAGCACACTCTGAGCCTGAGCGCTTGAGCGCTGAGCGGCAGCCAGCAAACTTGTTCTCGCCCGAGTGCAGTTTTCCGGTACGCCGTTTCCGTAGAGATATTTTTCGCCTTCGGCCGCCAGGTCATCCGCCGTGGGCTGGGTTCGCAGCTTGGCCGCCTTGCGCTCCGGTGGTGCCTGGGTCGGAGCAGCTTCTTGCGACTCATCGGATTTCGCTGCGTCCGTACTCGATCCAGAATTACTGAGCGGGGACGGAGTCGACGGCTGCGACTGATCTGCTTGGGACTGATCCGTTTGGGATTGATCTGCGGAAGACGGACTTGATTGCACCTGGGCCGCCTCCGGAGATTGAGTTGATTCCGGCGCGCCTGATGCCGCATTGGTCGGTGGAACCTGCGCTGCCGCAGCCGGCGCCGGGGCCGGCTGCTGAACCTGATTGTCTGGGCTGACGCTTTTTGCCGAAGCTTCTGAAGTTGACGCCGCCGCGCCGGAGTTCGTGTCCTGAGCACCATTATTGCCGACACTACTGGCTGGCGGCGGGCTGCTAAGAAGCCGATCGGCTACAATGCGCAAATCCTGTCGCCAATGCCAGGCCGCTGCAGCCGCCGCTACAATCAGCACAATCAAAATCACATTCCTACCGCGATGATCGGGGGGCTCATCTTCTTCTAGCAGGTAGCTCACGCTTCCGCTGCTATCGCTCGCTTCGTGCCCCAAGCCGAGAAATGACGGCCCGCTGACTTTTTGCACAACCACTTCTTCTCTTTTTTCTTTCGGCGGAGGCGCCGGGCGTGAAGGAATTGGAGATGAGGCAACTCTTGCCGGAGAAGGCACTGGCGGACTCCCGCCGGGACCCGGAAGGCGCAATTCCGCGGCGCACATCCCGCAAAAGCGATGTTGCGGGAAATTCTCGTAACCGCACTTTTCACAACGCACGAGCATGGATACTGGCATAAGAATATACTGACTTTGGATGGTATGTCGGCGATTTCGGTTGGTTGACTAACCAGTAGCACCTTCGCTGTTGGAAACCGCTGACAATTCACTGTTTAACGAAGTTCTTTCCTGCCACGTTTCAATCTCATTCTAATCAAACGGTCGCATCGCAGTAGCGAGTTAGTGGCATTGCAGTAGCGGATCAGTCACATCGCTGGAGCGAATCAGCTTATTCTTTTTTCGCAGAAAGCTTGTCACTCCTTGTCTGGCTGCAATCGCTTGGTCAAATTGTTCCACGCTTCTTCGCTCGATGAGCTTCTCACTTACGCGCACCCATTAAAGAAACTGTCACGATCTGTGAATGTCCTTCGGGACAAAAAATAGTTAGTGCCGATTCCGGAAGCACATGTCCTTCCGTGACCTATGGAAAGTCGCTGAGAACCCCAATAATGGCCGTGTTGCTTACGTTGTTTTGGCTGCGAAGATGCGCCGGCAGCCAGGATCGCGATGCAACGGCTCTTCAATCCCCCGCCGTGCGCGAGCACGGGCAAGAGAGGCGGTACCGTGAGAAACCTCACGCCGCGGTCGAAGTCAGTCGGTAGCCTTCTCGCTCTTCTCGGAGTTCTATTCTTTCCAATTTTTTCGATCGCACAAACGGTAAACCTAACCTGGGACGCCAGCACCTCGCAGAATACCGTCGGATACAACGTCTACCGTGGCTTTAACGCCGATGGCCCATACACGAAAATCAATTCAGCCCTGGATCCGAATACCGCCTATTCCGACAGCACAGTGCAGCCGGGTAAAACCTACTACTACGTAACCACTGCCGTCGACGATCAAGGCGTGGAGAGTCAGTATTCGAATCAGTCTGAAGCCGTTATTCCTGGCGGCGGCCCTGGTTCTGAAAACGTGTTGTACAGCTTTGCGGGAGGCAGCGATCCCAAGCTTCCGTATGGCGGCCTGGTCCTCGATAAGGCCGGCAATCTCTACGGCACCACGGAATTTGGCGGAACGAATAATCAAGGCACCGTCTTCGAGATAATCGCCAACACGAATGGCAGCTGGACGGAAAGCGTACTTTACAACTTCACCGGCGGCGAGGACGGAGGTCAACCTTACGGCAGTCTGACGTTCGATTCTTCCGGCAACCTGTACGGCACGACCAATTTCGGCGGCAGCACGAACTGCAATCTGGGGTGCGGCACGGTCTTCGAGCTCACACCCGGCTCTGGCGGCTGGACTGAATCCGTCCTTTATACCTTCAGTGGAGATAGTGACGGACGTGAACCTTACGCGAGATTGCTCTTCGACGCCGCCGGCAATCTCTACGGTACGACGTTGCTCGGTGGGAATGTTACTTCGGCCTGCAGTTCGGGTTGTGGCACGGTCTTCAAGCTGACACATGGATCCAGCGGCTGGACCGAAAGCGTTATCTACGCTTTCGAGGGTGGAACCGATGGAGCTTCGCCCTACGACGGCCTGGCCTTTGACGCCGCTGGCAACCTCTACGGATCGACCTATGCGGGCGGCACTTCTAGCAGCGGCGCAATTTTCAAACTGGCGCCGGGTTCGAGCGCATGGACCGAGAGTGTTATTCACTCGTTCAACGGCGGATACGACGGAGCGAATCCCTATGGCGACCTCATCCTGGATGCGGCCGGCAATCTCTACGGCACAACCTTCCAAGGTGGCCACTATGGATACGGCATGGTGTTCGAACTATCGCCCACGCCGAAGCGTGGATGGAAGGAAAGGCTACTTCACGGTTTCGCCAATACCCCAGCAGGAAATCCCGTTGCCGGCCTGCTCATGGACGCTGCCGGCAACCTCTACGGCACTACGATGTTGGGCATCACTGAGACCTCCTGCGGGGGCGGATGCGGGGCGCTCTTCAAGCTAACGCCCGGCACCGGAGGCAATTGGACTTACAAAGTGGTTCACGACTTCGGGAAGGGCACGGACGGATACCATCCCAGCGGCGATCTAATTCTCGATTCCACGGGCAACCTCTACGGCACTACGCAAGCTGGCGGAGCTCAGGGATCCGGCATGGTATTTGAGATCATGAACTAGCCGGCTCTCGACATTCCTCGCGCGAGGCGGCGCTCATTAACATGCGAGTGCCCGCCTTGTCATTTCGAAACCACGCCGATGTAAACCGAAAATGGCTCCAGTGACAAATGCGAAAGCGAGCCTGCTTTTGATCCATCCGCCATCGTGGTCAGCAGCGTACGCGCACTCTTCGCATTAAAGCCCTGCGGGGCGAGATCGAAACTCACCTGTTGCGACTGCGAGGACATGTTCAGCACGACCAGCACCGCCTCATTCTTGTACCGCCTCAAGTAAGAGAGCACGTTTGCGTCGCTTTCGTTGACCGCTACATAGTCACCGTCGAGCAGAGCCCGATTTTCGTGCCTCAGCGCGAGCAGGCTGCGGTACATCTGAAGAACCGACGAGGGATCCTTGAGTTCGCTCGCCACGTTAACCGCCTTATAGCTAAGCGGAACCGGCAGCCACGGTGTACCGCGCGTAAAACCGGCGTTAGGGCTATCGTCCCACTGCATCGGAGTGCGCTCCCCGTCGCGACCTTTTTCTTCCGGCCAGCCCACCCGCCCGATCGGATCCTTCACATCTTCCTTCCGTACCGGATCGTTGTTCTCCATTCCAATCTCTTCGCCGTAATACATGATCGGCGTCCCCCGCAAAGTCAAATACAGTGACGCCATCAATTTGGCGATCGCCTGATTGTTTTTCCCATCGCCATAACGCACATACGAGCGCACGATGTCGTGATTGCTAAGCACAAACACCGGCCAGCCTCCGGCGGAGTCGACGGCCGCAATCTGCCGCCGGAATTCGGCGGGTGAAAGCCGGTCGACCGTGGCGAACATGAAGTCCATCGGCATCTGCAGTTCGTCGCTGTGCTCGCCATAGTATTGCTTCAGCTCGCTCACGTCTTTTGTCCAGGTTTCGCCGATCAGCACAGCGTTATTTTGGTCAGCAACTTTTCGAAGATCGCGGAGAACGACGTGCACCTCAGGCAGCTTAGTGTTGTAAATATTTTCTTCGACCGGATCGCCGAACTTGTCCTTTCCCGGCTGCACCGGATTGTCGCGCATCTCGCGGTCTTCGAACAGAGTATCGACAGCGTCGAGGCGGAAGCCGGCCACGCCTCGCCGGTACCACCACCGCGTCACATCGAACATGGCATCGTGGACCATGGGATTGCGCCAGTTCAGATCAGGCTGCTGCGGATAGAAATAGTGATAAAAATATTGCCCGGTCTTGGCATCCCACGTCCAGGCCGATCCGCCAAAAGTTGAAACCCAATTGTTCGGTTCTGCCGAATCTTTGCCATCGTGCCACATGTACCAGTTCCGCTTCGCGGAGGTGCGCGACGATCGCGAATCGATGAACCACGGATGCTGATCCGACGTGTGGTTCATCACGAAATCCATGATGATGCGAATGCCGTGTTGCTCCGCTGCTTTTTCCAGCCGATCAAAGTCCGCCAGCGTTCCATACATGGGATCAATATTCTCGTAGTCGGAAACGTCGTAACCGAAATCCACCTGCGGCGACGGATAGCAAGGTGTTATCCAGATGGCATCGACGCCCAGACTTTTCAGATAATCCAGTTTGGACGCGATGCCATTCAAATCTCCGATGCCGTCGTTATTGCTGTCCATGAAACTGCGTGGATAGATCTCGTAGAACACGGCGTGCTGCCACCACTGATGGCCTTCCGCGTCCACCGGCTGCCGTTGCGACCGAACCATGGGACACAAACCGGCGACGAACAGAACCAACGCTACGAAGCTGCGCAACATAGGAACGCACTCCTTTAGGTCGGATATATATTCTATGAATCCGAAGATTTACTCAATGGAGGACGGGGCGCCGACCCGTGCCGTTGATGATGACCGCAGATAACTTCGCTCCCTATTATTCCAACCGTCTTCATGCTTCCTTGACTTCCCTTCTCCCGCGACAAGATAATAAAAGGTTCCATTCTCATACTTGAACTCATAAGGAGCATTCTGTGGCAGCAACCGCCAGTCCTGCGTCTCCGATGCCGATCAAAGGTGGCGTGGCTCCGCTGCGGGCGGGCCAGGGATATTCGTTTCTGCTGCGTCGTCTGCACTCGCTCACCGGAATTATTCCGGTGGGTGCGTTCCTGTTTGAACACATCCTGATTTCGAATGCCTCGGCGATCGGTGGTCCGGCCGCCTACGCCCGCCAGGTCCGCTTTCTGGCCAGCCTTCCCTTGGTTCCAGTTCTCGAGCTATTCGGCATCTGGTTGCCGATTCTGTTTCATGCACTCTACGGTTTCTACATCTGGTATCGCGGAGAGACCAACGTCGGCGAGTATCCCTGGACCGGAAATTGGATGTACACAGCGCAACGCTGGACCGGCGGAGTCGCGTTTGCCTACATCCTCTGGCACACCTGGACGATGCGGTTTACCGGCGTCGACTTGCACGAATTTCCAGGTGCGTCGTTCGGCAAAGTTCAAGCGGAATTGTTCTCGCCCGCTTTGCTGGCGTTTTACGTGGTTGGCCTGGTGTGCGCGTCGTGGCATTTTGCCTACGGGATTTGGTTGTTCGCGGCCAAGTGGGGACTCACTCCCGGCGAGAAGGCTCGGCAAAGATTCCTGGTTGTGTGCCTGGCATTTTTCGTGCTCATGAGTGCCGTGGGCGTGACCAGTTTGTACACATTCAGGGAACGCTTTACGCAGCAGCCAACCGACCCTGCGGGCGCAAGCATGGTCGAGGCCGGACCGGGCGCGACGAATTAGAGTTCACGGAAAGCGGTGCATTCGAAGATGGCATCAAATCCGAAAATCATTGTTATCGGTGGCGGCCTGGCGGGTCTTTCCGCAGTCATCAAGATCGCGGAGATGGGCGGGCAAGTGGATTTGTTCTCCATTGTCCCCGTGAAGCGCTCGCATTCGGTGTGCGCGCAAGGCGGCATCAATGCAGCAAAGAACCTCAAAGGCGAAGGCGATTCCACCTGGAAGCATTTCGACGACACCATTTATGGCGGCGACTTTCTGGCCAACCAGCCTCCCGTGAAAGCCATGTGCGAGGCTGCTCCCGGCATCATCGACCTCCTCGACCGTATGGGCGTGCCTTTTAATCGCACCCCCGAAGGCTTGCTGGATTTCCGCCGCTTTGGCGGGACGCTCTATAACCGCACCGCATTTGCCGGAGCCACCACCGGACAGCAACTGCTCTACGCGCTCGACGAACAAGTGCGCCGCTACGAGTCCGAAGGCAAGGTTAAGAAATATGAGCATTGGGAATTTCTTTCGGCCGTGCTCGATTCAAACAAGGTCTGCCGCGGCATCTGCGCCATGGATCTACACTCCATGGAGGTGCGCACTTTTCCCGCCGACGCAATCATTATCGCGACCGGCGGCAACGGGGCGATTTTTGGCAAGTCCACCAACTCGGTAGTCTGCACCGGCTCGGCCCAGTCGGCGCTTTATCAGCAAGGATGTTTTTACGGCAACGGCGAGTTTATCCAAGTTCATCCCACCTGCATCCCCGGCGACGACAAACTGCGCCTCATGTCAGAGTCGGCTCGCGGTGAAGGCGGACGCGTCTGGGTTCCGAAGACGCCAGGTGACAAACGCGATCCGCTGTCGATCCCGCAGAACGAGCGCTGGTACTTCCTCGAAGAATGGTATCCGAAATATGGAAACCTGGTGCCGCGCGATATCGCCACGCGCGCGATTTTTAAGGTTGTCTTCGAACACAATCTTGGCATTGATGGCAAGCCGATGGTTTATCTCGACCTGACCCACATCGACCCCAAGATCCTTGATCGTAAGCTGGAAGGTATTCTGGAAATCTACGAGAAGTTTGTGGGCGATGACCCGCGCAAAGTTCCCATGAAGATTTTCCCCGGCATGCACTACACCATGGGCGGACTGTGGGTCGATTTCAATCAGGCCACGAACATCCCAGGAATTTATGCGGCGGGCGAGTGCGAATATCAATATCACGGCGCCAACCGCTTGGGCGCGAATTCGCTGGTCTCATGCATCTTCGGCGGATTCCTTGCCGGGCCGGCGGCAGTGCAATATGCTCGCAATCTGCAGGCGGCGCCGAGCAATGGACATTTCGACGCGGAGCGCAAGCATCAAGAAGAAAACAATGCCATGCTCATGAAGTCGGACGGCAAGGAGAATCCGTTCCGCCTATGGCAGGAACTCGGCGAATTAATGACCGCCAATTGCACCGTCATTCGCTACAACAACAAGTTGAAGGAAACCGACGGCAAATTGTGTGAGATGCTCGAGCGCTTCCGCCACATTAATCTGAGCGACCGCTCGCAGTGGGCCAATACCAGCGTGGTCTTCACGCGCCAGCTTTATAACATGCTGCAACTCGCGCGCGTCATCGCACAAGGTGCGGCGATGCGAGACGAGTCTCGCGGGGCACACTACAAACCAGATTTTCCCGAGCGCGACGACAAGAATTGGCTGAAGACCACGAAAGCTTACTTCGCGCCGGATGCCGACGAGCCCAAATTCGAATTTGAGCCGGTGGATATTTCACTGATTCCACCGCGCCCGAGAAAATATGACATAGCGAAGTAACAAGCTGCGCGCGTAACAACTGTCATCCTGAGCGGAGCGAAGGATCTATGCATTTGCCGGCACCAACATAATTCAGACGTTCTTCGCAACGCTCAGAATGACAAAGGCTCAGCTAAGAGCAAAAGGCTAATCGCGAATGGCAAATAATAAAACCGTCATCATCAAGATCAAGCGCCAGGACAATCCCAACGCTAAATCGCATTGGGAAGAATTTGAACTTGCCTGGCACCCGGGCATGAATGTGATTTCTTCCATGATGGAGATTGCCCGCAATCCCGTCACCCGCGACGGCAAGCCGACCACCCCGATCACTTACGACTCCAATTGCCTCGAAGAAGTTTGTGGCTCCTGCGCCATGCTTATCAACGGACGCGCCCGCATGGCATGCTCTGCCTTGGTAGATAAGCTCGAGCAACCCATCCGTCTGGAACCGTTCACCAAGTTTCCAGTTGTTCGCGATCTCGCGGTTGATCGAAGTGTTCTATTCGAAAACCTAAAAACGGTGAAGGCCTGGGTCCCGATTGATGGCACCTACGATCTGGGATCTGGTCCCCGTATTAATCCCGAGGAACAAGAGGCGGCATACCCGCTTTCGCGCTGCATCTCTTGCTGTTGCTGCATGGAGGCTTGCCCACAATTCAATGATGACACCGGCTTTGTGGGTGCGGCCACGATTTCCCAGGTTCGCCTTTTCAATACTCATCCCACAGGGGCGGAGCTAAAACGCGAGCGACTGGCCGCGCTGATGGGCGATGGCGGTATCCAGGAGTGCGGCTACGCCCAGAACTGCGTCGAGGTCTGCCCCAAGGACATTCCGCTGACGCGTTCCATTTCCGAGGTCGGTGGTGAAGTCATGAAACAGGCCATCGGCGACCTATTCCGCAAGTGACTGGATCCCCAAATGGCTGGTATGGGCCAAATTGGCCCATTGCTGACATTTTCTGGGACTAACACGACCAAAGAGTGTTATAGTGCCGACTTCATCGCTGGGCCAGGAAACAGTAAAAGGCGCTTTCTGAGGCACATAGACATAGGCAATCCGATGCTCGGAAACGGCATCATAGCTGCAGGGGATAAACGGATTGGCGGACGGCGCGAGCTGAGTAACGAGCGGTAATCTGGCCAAGATACTCTTTGGTAACCTCGCAACCGAAAGCTGGTCTGGCGGCGGGCGACTGTGATTTAGAATAGCCGCCGGCATTCGCAGCAAGAGATTTGAGGCACACTTCGTGAAGTGCAAAACCGAGCGAGTTTTCCTGTTGATATTTCTGGCCGTCGCCGTGTGCGGACAGGCTTTTGGCCTGCATCAAGTCGCGCCCAGCCAAAACGCACGTCACGCCAGCAAACGTCACACCCGCCTTCGACGCATTCTTTGGAACCCGGTGTTCCGTCCTTCGCGGGATTCGTTGCTACGTCAGAACGAAGAAATTGACCGCCTCGAATTGCCGCGCATCCAGAATCAGGCGGAGCTCGATCAACTCATCGCCCGCCAGGAACTGGTTCCGATTGTTGCCAGCGAAACCCTGCGCTTTGATCCGCGGCTTGATCCCGAACGCCGGTATTGCCGCCCGTGGACGCGGGATTTTCTTGACGATCTGAGTGAAAATTACTACAAGCAGTTTCACGCCCCGATTCAGGTGAATTCGGCGGTGCGGACGGTACAGGTACAGAAAAAACTTCGCCGCCACAATCGCAATGCCGCACCTGAGAAGGGCGAAACCGCCTCATCCCATTTAGCCGGCATTACGGTCGACATCCAGCGCCGGGGCATGACCAAGCAGCAAGTGGCGTGGATGGAGCAATACCTGATGCCGCTCAAAGATCAGGGCCTGGTCGAACCAGAAGAAGAACGACATCAGTGGGTATTCCACGTTGCTGTTTCCGGCCGCTATGCGGACCTGCGCGAGCCGAAGGCCGTAGCCGGAGAGCAGCAGGATGGAGCGCAGGACGACCTACTCGGAGAGCCACTAAGCATCTCAGCCGACAGCACCCCACAACAGTAGCTCCAACCTTAGAATTGTCATCCTGAGCGTAGTCGAGGGACCTTGCGTCTCCCAGGTCGCTGGCATATTCAAAACTCACCCTCGCCAGGCAAAAGGGTGCCCCATCTTTCCGCGTCCTTTGCGGAAAGGTGGGAAACGAGAATCTCGACAAGCACACGGCATTCACTTCCTCGGCAGGCCACTCTTATCCGCCTGAAACAAGCATCTAAGTCTGCATTTCATCCGCGCCCTGCAACCGTATACAATCATTCCCTTGCTACCATGCAAACACTAAAACGCCTTTTCCCGCTGTCCCTATTTTTCTCGGCAGCGCTGATACTCACTTCGGCTGCTTCCGCCCAGAGCAACGTTCCTTCAGCCATCAGCGCAAAAGCTCGCGCCATCCACGACTCGGCGATCGTCGTCGACACCCACGCCGACACCCCGCAGCGTTTTCTCGACGACAACTTCGACATCGGCTCGACCGATCCTGAAGACATCGGTCATATCAGCCTCGACAAAGCCCACGCCGGAAATCTGGGCGCGGAATTCTTCTCCATCTGGGTCGAGCCTGAAACCAATCAAGGCCACTTCGCTCGTCATACCCTCGATCTCATCGATTCCGTCTATGAACAGGCCGGTCGACATCCCGACCGAATGATGATGGCCTACTCCACGGAAGATATCGAGCGCGCCCACAAGCAGAAAAAGCTAGCGGCCCTCCTGGGGATCGAGGGCGGCCACTCCATCGAAAACGATATTCGTCTCCTCCGCAATTTCTACCGCCTCGGCGTGCGCTACATGACCCTCTCGTGGTCGAACACCAACGAGTGGGCTGATTCTTCCGGAGATATCGATGACCCGAAGATTCAACACCATAACGGACTCACCGACTTCGGCAAACAAGTCGTGCTCGAAATGAATCGCTTGGGCATGATGGTCGACATCTCGCACGTCGCCGACAAAACGTTCTGGGATACGATTGCCACAACAAAAGCTCCGGTGATCGCGTCCCACTCCTCGGCTCGCGCTCTGTGCACCGCCCCACGAAACATGACCGACGACATGCTGCGCGCTGTGGCTAAAAATGGCGGCGTGGTCGACGTGAATTTCTTTTCCGGTTTTCTGGATCAAAGCTATTGGAATGCACTTCAGTCTCAAAGAAAAGAGCAAGATGCCGCAACCCGCGCCTACTTGGACAAACTGAAAGCCGAAGGCAAGCAAATCACATACGTGGACGAAGACCGCATCGCAAGAGAATGGATGGCCAAAATCCCGCGTCCGCCGTTCTCCGTGCTCATCGACCACATTGATCATATCGCCAAAGTCGCGGGCGTCGACCACGTAGGACTGGGCTCAGACTTCGATGGCGTAAGCGGAGCGACTCCGGCGGGAATGGATTCTGCGGCCGATCTGCCCAAGATTACGCAAGCTCTGCTCGATCGCGGATACAGCCCCGAAGATATTCGCAAGATTCTCGGCGGCAATGTTCTGCGCGTGTTCAAAGAAGTGGAGCGCGTGAGCCGCGAGCTGCAGGCGCAACCGTCGAGCAAGTAATTCCGCCGCTGCTGTCGTACAATTCAAAGTTTGGATTTATCACACTCGATCTACTGCCAAAAGGAGCCACCATGCGCAAGTGCCTAATTCTCGTTTCAGTCATTCTTCTGTCTTCGCTCACATTATGGTCGCAAACTAAACCAGCCGCGGCCTCGAGCCATCCCACGGCTGTCATCGACACCACCGCAGGCAAACTAACCTGCACACTTTTTCCTGACAAGGCTCCCATCGGCGTGGCCAATTTCATTGGCTTGTCTAACGGCACCAAAGATTGGACCAGCCCCGTCACTCACCAGAAAAAACACGGCGTCCCGCTTTATGACGGCACCATCTTCCATCGCGTAATTCCCGACTTTATGATTCAAGGCGGCGACCCGATGGGCACCGGAACCGGCGATCCCGGCTACGTCTTCAAGAACGAAACCTCGAATGACCTGAAGTTCGATCGTCCCGGACGCCTGGCCTACGCGAATGCTGGTCCCGGCACCAACGGCTCACAGTTTTTTATCACCGAGGTGGCCTACCCCAGCTTGAACGGCGGCTACACCATCTTCGGCCAGTGCGATGACGCCAGCGTGAAGTTGGTAAAGCAAATCGCAAGGATGGGCCGCGACTCGAACGACCGTCCCAACAAGCCGGTGAAGATCAACCACATCACCATCAACGACGCGAATTAGTAACGAACTACCAAATTTCTGTCATTCCGAGCGTAGTCGAGGAACCTTGCGTTTGGCCGGATCGAGCGGACTTGCAGCGCTTGAAATGACAATGGGAAATTGAATGTCACTCAATTAGTCAACGCTCAATAAGCGACACCAGAAAGGAATGGTCATGACCCGCCAACCCGGTACTTACGCCATCTTCGATACCTCCGAAGGAAGCATCGTCTGCCGTTTGTTTGAAAAAGACGCGCCCAAGACAGTCGCCAACTTCGTCGAACTCGCCGAGGGCACCCGCGAGTGGACGCATCCCGTCAGCCGCAAGAAAAGCAAAGACCGTCTCTACGACGGCACGATCTTCCATCGCGTGATCCCCGAGTTCATGATCCAGGGCGGAGATCCCGCCGGCACCGGCATGGGTGGCCCCGGCTATCAATTCGAGGACGAAACCAAAGGCTCGCCGCACAAATTCGACAAGCCGGGCAAGCTCGCGATGGCCAACGCTGGTCCCAACACCAACGGCTCGCAATTCTTCATCACGCTCGCGCCTACGACGTGGCTCACCGGCAAACACACAATCTTCGGCGAGGTGGTGGAAGGCCAGAACATAGCCGACAAGATCGTAAGCCTCCCGCGCAATCGCCAGGACAAGCCGAATAAAGATGTGGTCGTGAAGTCAGTCGTGATTGAGCGGGTGTAGACACATCCTTGACTCTGTCATCCCGAGTGAAGAATCGTTTTAACTCTGTCATCCCGAGCGAAGAATCGTCGTTCGCTTGCGAACGACGATTCGCAGTCGAGGGACCTTGCGTTTCCGATTTGCTAATTGGATGTGATCTTAATCACGGGATCTCGAAACCTGCATAATACACACAAGGTCCCTCGACGCCGCTCGGGAAGACAGTTTTGAAAAGAACAGACCCCTGAAATCGAAAGCCTAAACCCCGATCACGGCCACCAACTCCTTCACCGCCTCGGCACTCTTATCCAGCGCCGCTTTCTCTTCCGGCGTCAGCTTGATTTGGATAATCTGCTCAATTCCCTTCTCGCCTAACTTCACCGGCACACCCACGTAAAGCCCTGTGATCCCGTACTCGCCTTCCAAATACGCCGCGCAGGGGAGAATCTTTTTCTTGTCTTTCAAAATCGCCTCAACCATCTCCGCAACCGCCGCAGAAGGGGCGTAGTAAGCGCTGCCAGTCTTCAAATATTTCACGATTTCGGCGCCGCCGTCGCGCGTGCGCTGCACCAGACGAGCCACGGTCGCCGCATCCATGAGTTCAGTAATCGGAATTCCAGCCACAGTAGAATAGCGTGGCAACGGGACCATAGTATCGCCGTGTCCGCCGAGCACAAACGCCGTTACATTTTCCACACTAACTTTCAATTCTTCCGAAATGAAGGCGCGGAAGCGGGCAGAATCGAGGACGCCGGCCATGCCGATTACGCGCTCGCGGGGAAAGCCGCTCATCTTGTACGCAGCCTGCGCCATCGCGTCAAGCGGGTTCGACACGATAATCAAAATGCAGTTGGGAGAATATTGCACGGCCTTGCCCACCACGTCCTTCATGATTTTGTGGTTCGTGTTCAGCAGGTCATCGCGGCTCATGCCCGGCTTGCGCGGGATGCCCGCAGTGATCACCACGATGTCGGAATTGGCGGTGTCGGCATAATCTTGCGTACCCATAATGTGAGAATCGCGCCTCTCGATGGGCATCGCTTCCAGCAGGTCCAGGCCTTTGCCTTGCGGAACGCCTTCGACAATATCGATGAGCACAACGTCCGCCAGTTCTTTGTCGGCGATCCAGTGAGCCGCCGTCGCTCCCACATTTCCAGAGCCTACAACCGTAACTTTCCTACGCATGATTTCCCTTTCCAAGTAAGAAGATTAAACTCGTGAACCACAAAGGACACGAAGGTTCACAAAGGAATGTCTGTCAGACGGGTTGGTTCTTACTTTGTGGACCTTCGTGTCCTCTGTGGTTAATCCTTTTCGCTATTAGCGCGTCGCGCTCAACACGGCTGCGTCCATATTCCCAATGATCTGGCTAGCAAATTCGCTGGTCCGCACCTTGGTCGCGCCTTCCATCAGCCTTTCGAAATCGTACGTAACTTTCTTCTGCTCGATCGAGCGCTCCATGCCATGCTCGATTAGATCTGCTGCTTCATTCCAACCCATGAGGCGGAACATCATGACTCCCGAAAGGATCACCGACCCAGGATTAATAACATCCTTGTCGGCGTACTTGGGAGCGGTGCCGTGCGTGGCCTCGAAGATCGCATAGCCATCGCCAATGTTGGCGCCCGGTGCGATACCCAAGCCGCCGACCTGCGCGGCGCAAGCATCCGAAATATAGTCGCCGTTCAGATTCGACGTGGCCAGCACCGAGTATTCGTCCGCTCGCGTCACTACCTGTTGAAAGATGGAATCAGCGATGCGGTCGTTCACCATCAGCTTTTTCTTCCACGCGCCCTTGCCGTGAGTAGCGTAGATCGCGCTTAGCACGTCTCGCACTTCCTGATAGATCGATTGCCGGAATTCCTCCGTCGCAAACTCCAATCCCGGTTCAGTTAAATTTGCGTTTTCTTCAATCGTGAGATTGGGGTTCTTATCTTTATTATCGAGGATCCAGCTCTCGCGCTCGGTAACAACCTTGTCGCGAAACTCCTGCGTAGCCAGGTCGTATCCCCATTTGCGAAATGCACCCTCGGTAAATTTCTGAATGTTTCCCTTATGCATCAACGTAACGCTCTTACGGCCGCTGTCCAGGGCGAACTGAATGGCCATGCGCACCAAACGTTTGGTGCCTGTCACGGAGATCGGCTTGATGCCGACGCCGGAATCCAGCCGCACCTGCTTATTGCTTCCCTTCAACATGTCTTTGTTCAGAAACTCAATCAACCTCGCAGCCTCGGGTGTGCCTTCTTCCCACTCGATTCCGGCGTAGACGTCTTCCGTGTTCTCGCGATAGATCACCAGGTCCATGCGTTCGGGATGCTTCACCGGTGACGGCGTGCCCTTGTAATACTTCACCGGACGCACACACGCGTAGAGATCGAGAATCTGCCGTAGCGCCACATTCAGCGAGCGCATGCCGCCGCCCACCGGCGTAGTCAACGGGCCTTTGATGGCCACGCGAAATTCACGGATCGCATTCACCGTGTCATCGGGCAGCCAATTGTTGAACTCCGCCTTCGCTTTTTCACCCGCGAACACTTCGTACCAAGCCACACGCCGCTTGCCTTGATAAGCCTTCTGCACCGCGGCATCAAACACGCGCACTGATGCTTTCCAAATGTCACGACCCGTGCCATCCCCCTCAATGAAAGGAATAATTGGATTGTCAGGCACCTGGTAGCGCCCGTTGCTGTAGGTGATCCGTGCGCCATTGGTGGGCACCGGAAGGCCGTTGTATGAGACCGCCATCACATATCCTCCAGAAGGCTTTTAGGAAACCATTATTATACGGTGTTCGAGGGACGAGCGAGAAATGGATGCCCCACGGCACAGCGGTCGTAAAGCCAATCCCTGAGGACGATCTTTTGCCACAATTGACACCTCAACCGGCGCTCTCGCTTATACTCCCTAAGGGATTGGAGGAAAACTCCGATTTTGGGTGGCGCAGCGCTTCAGCGGTGCGATAACCTCATTGGAAATAAGCGCGCGCTGTCATCCTGAGCACAACGAAGGATCTATGCACTCTGCCTGCAGCACCTACGCTTTACGCGCTGCGTAGAACAAAGTGCGGAGTTATGCCTGGTATTTCTGGGACACGATACTAAAGCAGGGGCCATTCATAACGTGGAACTAGTTCGCCATCGCCACCGTACTAACATCAGGCGCCGCGCGCGCCTAGGGAGATGTGTATGCCTATAGAGACCGGTCGCACCATACTCCGAATTCTTGTCCTTTTTGCGTTGCTGGCTGCTCCGGCTCTGGCACAAAAAAGGTCCGACCGCGTTCAATTCAACCATGACATCTTTGTCGAACCCGGACAAAAGTCGGGTGACCTCGTGTGTGTGAACTGTTCCATAATTGTGCGCGGGGAAGTCGCCGGAGATGTAGTCGCCGTTCACGGAAATGTGGTGGTCGAACAGGGGTCGCAGGTGGCTGGCGACGCGACCGTGGTGTTCGGAGATCTCCGTCTCCAAAGCGGAGCCCAGGTTGCCGGCGACGCAGTTGCCGTTGGCGGAACAGTTCGGCGCGAGCCTCAAGCAAGTGTAGCTGGCGATATCACTTCGCTGGGGGGCATTGGCTGGGTGCTCCTCGTCGTTTTGTTACCGCTTGCCTTTGTTGGAGGGATGATTGCCCTGATCGTCTGGCTGATCGCGCGCGCGCGAAGGCCCACGCCAGTCCCAGCTTAGTCGTCTCGATCACGAGCTACCATCTTCGTGTGCCGAAATACTTCCGCACACCGATCGCGTTGTATCTTCCCCATGGACCATTGTTGCCCAAATCCGCCGTGCCCAGATTGCGGTCGCGCGCTCCCAACCGGTCGAACAGGAAGTGCTGGGTCACGCGGAATTCGAATCCCTTGGCTATATAAACTCCGAGTCCCCACGAATGCTCGATGCCGATCGCGTCCCATGACCAGGTGTAAAGATTCTGCGGAACGTTCTTGCCAAACAAGAAGGACGGCTGCCCGAACAGCATGAATCTGCGAAACTGCCCTTTTCCAAACGGACGCACTTCTAAAAGTCCCGAGAGCATATACCGAGCGAACATGCTGCAAGGAGCGTTCGCGCCCCCATAGCTACCGGCGTTTCCAGCACACAAGTTTGGATCGATCTCGTTGTGCGGAGGAGCCAAGTCAAACTGCGCATAGCCATACAGCGTGTCCTTAGGAAAGAACATGCGGTCCGACGTACCGGTCACCGATTCGTTCTGCGCCCACAGTGCTCCGGGCAATGCTAGGAATAAGACCGTCCACAGCAGCAGCCGTTTCATGTAGCCTCCGGGAAGAGTTCTTCTTTATGTCGTTCGGGAGTGCCATTGTATCGCACCAAGGCCTGGGTTCCGCCGCGTGGGAATGCTCATGGTCGGGGCCGGGTTGCACATTCCAACGCCCGTCCAGTATGCTGACAGCAATCTGGTCCGCAATATCAGCAGCGCCAAGGAGAAGAGGAGAAGAAATGAGAATTCTGCACAACGGAAGCGCCTGCAAATATCTCGTGTCCGTACTGGTGATTCTTATGACGACATCAACCTTCGCCACTTCGAACCTCTACAGCTTCACTCTGCCCAGCATCGACGGCAAACCCCTGCCCCTGGCCGACTTCAAAGGCAAAGTAATCCTAATGGTCAACGTCGCCAGCCAGTGCGGCTACACTCCGCAGTACGGGGCGCTGGAGGCTATTTACCAGAGGTATAAAGATCAGGGCTTTGTCATTCTTGGTTTTCCGGCTAACAATTTCGGACAGCAGGAACCGGGGACGAACGAAGAGATCAAGACGTTCTGCTCGCGGAAATACAGCGTGACTTTCCCGCTGTATTCGAAGATTTCAGTCAAGGGAGCGGATCAGGCGCCGCTGTATCAATACCTCACTAAGGATGCTGATCCGTCGCACACTGGAGACATCAAGTGGAACTTCACTAAGTTTCTGGTCGACCGCAATGGCAATGTGGTGCAGCGCTTTGAACCCGCGGTCACACCGGATTCCGCGGATGTCACTTCCGCAATTGAGAAACTGCTGAAACAGTAGTCGTCACGGTGGAGACGTAGCTAGCTACGTCTCTACGGCTTCTTCCCTACCCTGCTACAATCTCCCCGCACATCCTCGCAATCCACAAACTGCTCTTATGGACTTTGACCAGCTCGAAACTTTTCTCGAAGTTGCGCGGCTCAACTCGTTCTCGCGTGCGGCGGAGAGGCGATTCCGCACCCAGCCGGCAATCTCGTCGCAGATTCGCTCGCTTGAAGAGGAAGTGGGCGCGAAGTTGTTAGACCGCTCCGGAGGCAAAGTCTCAGTTACCGCGTCGGGCAAACTGTTCCAGAAATTCGCGGAACAGATGGTGGCATCCCGCAAAGCCATGCTGACTGCCATCGCCGAAACTGAGCGCGTGCCCCGGGGCGAAATTGTGGTCGGCGCCAACGAAGGCACTTGCCTTCACATCTTGCCCGAAGTTTTCGCCGAGTTTAAAAAGCAGTGTCCCGATGTTAGCGTGAACATCAAGCGCGCGGACTATGCCAAAATCCTGGAATCCGTGGTCGACAATTCCGTCGACTTCGGCGTTGTTTCCCTGCCCGTGAGCGACGCCCGGCTCACCGTGGTTCTGATTCATCGCGACGAACTCGTGATTATCGCTCCGCCGCAGCATCCTTTGGCCAAGATGAAATCGGCCACGATTGCCCAGGCGGCAAAGTTCCCGCTGGTCGTGCCGAAGATTGGACATACCCGCGATGCGCTGGAAAATCTTTTCTACGAACGCAAGCTCAAGCCGCGCTACACCATGGAACTCGACTCCAGCGAACTGCTCAAGCGCTTCGTGGCCGCGGATGCCGGCGTAGGCTTTATCGCCCGCTCCAATGTGCTGGAGGATATGCGTGCCAACGCGCTGGTTGCAATTGCAATCTCGGACGCTACGGTTCGCCGCGATCTCGCCCTGGTCTTCCGCAAAGACAAAGCCCTAAGCCGCGCCGCGCTGGCGTTCATCGACATCGCGGTAAAGATCAAAGGCGTGGATGCCGCGGCTGGTAGGAAGTGACATTCTGGAGACCCAGGTTAGCGTCCAAAGAACGGACGCGAACCTGGGGCACCAGGCGAACGATCTTGCTCCGCTCGGGATGACAGAGTTTGGGGGCGACTGGTCAAAACCGCGAAAAGTGGCTTTCTGCCGAAATCTTGTCAAGCCCCCTGAGGGGTCTATTTTCTTCTAAGCTGCTGATTTGGTTGGGAAAATAAATAGTAAAAGCATGTCATAGTTGCCCCCTCCAATTTGCTATTCTTGAAATAGGGACTAAATCTCGAAACAAATGGGCGCGACCGGACATCCGGATCGCGCCTTTTTTATTGGAGTGAAATGAAAAAGAAATCACGCAATTCGCGCCGGCGGACGGCGAAGATCGCGCCTCTGGTCCGCGGACTGCTCAAGACTAAAGAGAAAGGCGAGTTGGCGGAACTGGCGTTCCTGCACAAGGCGGCGAGCCTGGGTTTTGGCGTGGCCAGGCCGCACGGAGATAGCGAACGCTATGACTTCATCCTTGATTCTGGGGAGCGCTTCTGGCGGGTGCAGGTGAAATCAATTTTTGGCTTAGTCCAAGGGATGTATCGGATGCGGTCCACGCACGGCCATAAGGTTTGCTACACGGCGGACGAAATTGATTTTGTGGCCGCCTATATCGAAGCAGAAAAGATTTGGTACATAATTCCGGTTGAGTATGCCCCGGAGTCAGGGGTTCTGGCCTTCTATCCCTCGGGACGCGAACGGGGCATTGGCCGCTTCGAAGCGTTTCGCGAAGCTTGGCATTTGATGGCGCCGGGAGCAGATTCGTCCCAACCGGGGACGCTGCGTCAGGTTCGCTCGAGAAATCTCCATGGCAAGCGTTTCGTTGAATAGATTGCTGCCCGCCCACCCTTTCCGCCAAAAACGCGGAAAGAATGGGGCACCCTCTTTTATATT
Source organism: Terriglobales bacterium (assembly GCA_035601995.1). Classification (GTDB taxonomy): domain Bacteria; phylum Acidobacteriota; class Terriglobia; order Terriglobales; family Acidobacteriaceae; genus JABDBE01. The sequence goes on along the minus strand of DATNNE010000090.1, from coordinate 149,074 downwards.
TGTTGACGGAGACAGGAACTTGCGGGAATTTGGGCTTTTGCGCCGAGGTTATGGGTTAGAATCTTTGCGCGTGCGAATCTCAGGATTTCAGTTGGTGCTGGCTACTTGTCTGTGTTTATCCTCGGCGCTTGCTCAGACTCCGCGCAAGCTCGCACCTAAAGACCTCCCGCCTTCGGCGTTCAAACTTATTGCCATCAAGACGACGGGTACGAAGCGCTATACGTCGGATGAAGTCATCGCCGCGAGCGGTTTGCAGATCGGGCAAACTGTGAGCGAAGACGATTTCAAAAAGGCTGCCCGGGTGCTTGGCGAAACCGGGGCTTTCGGAGATGTCCTGTACAGTTTTCAGTATTCCGTCGACGGCACCAAGCTTGAGTTGCAAGTCAAGGATGCCGAACAGTTCGTTCCGGTTCGCTTCGACAATCTGGTGTGGTTCTCGGATCAGGAGCTGCTCGACCAGATCCATGCCCAGGTTCCGTTATTTCAAGGACAGTTGCCCGTGGGCGGCGATCTTGCGGACGAAGTTTCAAATGCCCTGCAAGGCTTGCTGATCGGGCGCAACCTGCAGGGCCGCGTCGACTATCTTCGAGCCGCGCATGAGGACGGCCCGATCGAAGCTTTCGTTTTCACGGTGACCGGACCGAAGATTCACATTGGCAACGTCGCGTTCGTCGGAGCCGGCGCGTCTGAATTGCCCCTGCTCGAATCTGCGGCGAAAAAACTGCAGGGCGCGGAGTATGTACGCTCCTTACTTCGGGTTCAGGAAGATAAGAATTTCCTGCCGATTTATCTTGAGCGAGGATATCTGAAGGCCGCGTTGGGCGACGCCCAGCCTAAGGTTGTTCAGAACAGTCCGCAAGAAACTAGTGTGGACGTGATCTTCCCCGTCGATGCTGGACGACAATACAAACTGACTGAATTGGAGATACGCGGATACAAGTCTTTCTCGGCTGAAGCGCTGCGCGCCTTGATTCACGCGCAACTTGGTCAGCCGGCCAACGCGGTTCAACTCGACACCGACATCGGAGCCATGAAACAGCTGTACGGCACGCGAGGATACATGGCAGTCAAGATCCAACCGAACCCGGAGTTAGACGAGGCGAATTCCACTGTCAAGTATGTGCTGCTCATTCGAGAGGGCGAAGTCTACTCCATGGGCGACCTGGAATTCCGCGGCCTCGACTCGCACACCACGGCTCGCCTGCAGACTGGCTGGGGACTGCGGGGCGGCGATCCTTACGACTCCGGCTATCCCAAGCGATTTCTGGAGCAGGAAGAGAAAGAAATCGGGATTACGTCGGACTGGAATGTCAGCGTTCGGGAGTCGCTGAATCCTGAGGAGAAGACGGTGGATGTGACACTGCGGTTCGATCCGAAAGCGCGATAGTGTGCGGTGAAAATGCTTGACGCGTAGTGCTATCCGCTTTCAAATGGAAACATCTAATTGGCAGCGGCATATTTAAATCACAAGGAGAGTTCATGCGATTTATGCGGACGTTCGCGGTTAGCCTGTTTCTATTGGGCGCGGCTCTAATTCCAACCTCATTTGCAGCCAAGGCCGAAACCTTCACGGGCACAGTTAGCGACGCCATGTGCGGAGCAAAACATATGATGGAAGGCGACGACGCGGGTTGCCTTCGCGCCTGCGTACAGAAGGGATCGAAGTACGCCTTAGTTGTAGGCGATAAGGTTTACACTTTGGATGTTAAGGATAAAGCCTCGCTCGACACGCTCGACAAGTTATCGGCCGCGAAGGCCACAGTGAAGGGCACGGCTGACGGCGATACTATTGAGGTCAGTTCGGTGGCGGCGGCCAAATAGCTTTTCGGGGGTCGAAAGAGGCGGAAATCCGAATCCGGGTTTCCGCCGGACTTTTTTTGCCCGGCGAACCAATTTTCATATTCCCTTTACAATTCACTATGTTAGATTTGACCCTCACCTAAGCATCGGAGGAACAACGAATTGGGCAGAGACATGGTCCCAAAGAAGATCTTTTTCACCAAGGGGGTCGGCAAGCACAAGGAGCGTCTCACTTCCTTTGAGCTGGCATTGCGGGACGCTGGCATTGCCGCGCAGAATCTGGTTCGCGTTTCATCCATTTTCCCGCCACAATGCAAGCTGGTCCCGCGGTCACAGGGGCTGAAGTATTTGAGTCCAGGCGAAGTTGTGTTTGCCGTGGTTGCGGAGAACTCGACGCGCGAGCCGCATCGGTTGCTCGCGGCCAGCATTGGCGTGGCGATTCCGGCTGACCGGAATACGTATGGCTACCTGAGCGAGCATCATTCTTTTGGCGAGACGGACGACTCGGCCGGTGAGTATGCGGAGGAGCTCGCGGCGGAGATGCTGGCCACGACGCTCAATGTGGAGTTTGATCCGGATCGGTCGTGGGACGAGAAGAAAGAGATTTATCGGATCTCGAATAAGATCGTGCGGACGGCGAACATTACGCAGTCTGCGGTTGGGGATAAGCGCGGGTTGTGGAGTACGGTGATCGCTTCAGCTGTATTGATATTTGATTAGGAAACGGGCCGGGTCTTCGATCCGGCCTTATTTCTTTGCTGCCACTTTTTTCTTGCCTGTTGCTTTTCCTTTGCCCAGCCGTTCCAGTACCGCTGCTACGACTAGCGGCAGCCCGACGGTGGCGTCTACAAAGAGCTCGCCGAATTTTCCGCCTTCGGCGGGAGGGACAAATTTGCCCCACGAAATCGCCTCGCTGTATGGACTGCCCGAGAGGCCTCCCCAGTAAACCGGCTCGGGACAGATTCGTACGCCGTAGTGGTAGCGTTTTAGGGGGACATTTTCTCCGAGCCGCCGATGGCGCAACTCGCAGAACGGCCCGAACTGCTGCGCCCAGTTGCGGGGAACGCCTCCGCCAATCGTGAAAATTCCAAGTCGCGTTTGCCGCAGCAGCGTTGCCGCAAAATGCTCGAGGTCCTCGAAGGGGTCGAAACGCAGCTTATGTCTTCCGGTCGACTCGCGCAGCCGATTGTTCAGAGCTACGTCCAGGCCCAACTCTGAATCGGTAAATGCCGGCACAAACACGGGCACGCCTTTTTCATAAGCCGATTTCAGAATGCCCCGCTGACCTTTTGCGTGTTTGGCCAGATGCTCGCCAATGGCATGATTCAGTTTGTATGAGCACAGAACTTCGCTGTGATCCCAGCCTTCCAATATTTGCGACATGACTTCTTCCACGTCGTCCAAGTTCTGCTCCGGCTCGAGCGTATCGTAGACACGGTTGTAGCCTTGTTCGTACAGTTCGGTGTCGGAAACATCCGGGTTGTAGCGGAAATGAGCCCGTCCCGTGGCCTCGACCAGGCCGTGCGCCATCAGCGCCCCCGTAGACACAATCGCATTGACGATTCCCTGGTCGATCAGGTCCGCGATGATCAAGCTCTGCTTGGCTACCGTCATTGCGCCAGCGAGCGTCATCACCACGAAACAGTCTTGATCGCGGGCCATGGCTTCGAGGACGTCTGCCGATTCGCCCACCTGTCGGCCGGTGAATGCGGTCTTTCCCATCGCGCGTACCAGATCGTCCACCGACCGCACAGAGCTGAGGTCGAGCGATTCCAGCGGAATCAACCGGTCTTCAATCGGGTTATGCAGCTTGCGATCAATTCCCGCGCCATCATGATTGCCGTTCTTCAAGGTCCACCCCCGCAATTATGTCGAAGCATTACTCTACTAGAAGGCAGTAAGCTCCTGCTACCACCGCAGTCGTGGAAAACTGGGACCGCGAGTTGGGAACCGGGAACTGATATTCTATTTTCTCGCAGAAGGAGTATTCGCTTTGCCGCCTGAGAAATTCAACGTCGGATTGGTGCAGATGTCGATGACATCGGACCCTGACCAGAATCTGCAACGTGCGATCGAGCGCGTCCGCGAGGCCGCTGGCGGAGGCGCACAGATCGTCTGCCTGCCCGAGCTTTTTCAGACGCAGTATTTCTGTCAGCGCGAAGATGCAGCGCTGTTCGACCTGGCTGAACCAATCCCCGGCCCGACGTCGGCGAAACTGGCGGAAGTGGCCAAACAACTTCGCATCGTTCTTATTGCGTCCCTCTTCGAGAAACGCGCCGCGGGCGTTTATCACAACACTGCTGCGATGTTCGACGCCGACGGCACGCTGCGCGGTCTCTATCGCAAGATGCACATCCCCGACGATCCGCTTTATTACGAAAAATATTATTTCACTCCTGGCGATCTCGGTTTTCGGGCTTTCGACACCAACGTCGGCCGTGTGGGCACGCTGGTCTGCTGGGATCAGTGGTATCCCGAAGGCGCACGGCTTACTGCTTTGCAAGGCGCGCATGTGCTTTTCTATCCGACGGCGATTGGATGGCATCCCTCCGAGAAGGCCGAGTTTGGTGTGGCCCAACACGACGCATGGCGCACCATTCAGCGAGCGCACGCCATTGCGAACGGCGTATATGTGGCGGTGGTCAACCGCGTCGGCTTCGAAACCGGAGACATTCGTGGCAAAGCGGCTCCGGGCGCAGGGCTGGAATTCTGGGGTGGGTCATTCTTATGTGATCCCTTCGGCCGGGTCATCGCCGAAGCTTCGCATGACAAAGAAGAGATTCTGGTGGGCGAAGTCGATCTGAAGGCGCTCGAAGACGTCCGGCGGAACTGGCCGTTCCTGCGCGATCGCAGGATCGACAGCTACGCGCCGATCACCAGCCGGCTGATTGATTGAAGAAAGGGCTGCGGAGCTTTTCTCCACCGGACGGGCGAGGGCGCCCGCCCCCACGCGATACTTTCTGGGATGGACCGAAGCGCTGCGCAACCCAAAACCAGAGGATCTGATTAGCCGCACAGATACATGCCAGCTAGAACTTTACAGCCCGCAGACATTGCGCTCCGCATGCCCGCAGAATGGGAGCCGCATGAGGCCACTTGGCTGGCTTGGCCACATTATCGCGACGACTGGCCGGGAAAGTTTGAGCCGATCCCCTGGGTTTATGCGGAAATCATTCGCCATCTGGCGCGCCACGAACGCGTGGAGATCATTGTCAACGATGCGGCTTCCGAAAGAACCGCGCGCAAAGTTCTCGATCGCGCCAATGCACTCGGCGATAATGTTCGCTTTCACCGCTGGCCCACGAACCGGGTCTGGACGCGGGACTCCGGCTGCACGTTTGTAACGGCGTCGAGCTTTGCTCGACCGGACAGCCGGGGGCGGCTGTCCCCACGTGTTTCCGAGGGGCATGAGCTTGCTGCCGTCAAATGGCGCTTCAATGCCTGGGCCAAGTACTCGAACTACCAGAGCGACGAAAAGATCGGGAGCCTTATGGCAAAGGCTGGGAAAGCCCAGGAACTGCGCCCAGTCTTTGGCAAGCTGCGCGTCGTGCTCGAAGGCGGCTCCATCGATGTGAATGGCAGGGGCTCTTTGCTGACAACGGAAGAATGCCTGCTCAGCAAGACCCAGCAGCGGAATCCGGCGATGGAACGCAAAGACTACGAAAAGGTTTTCGCGGATTATCTGGGAATCCAGAACGTGATCTGGCTAGGCTCCGGAATAGCCGGCGACGACACTCACGGCCACGTGGATGACATCACTCGCTTCGTGGCTCCCGACACGGTCGTGACTGCGGTTGAGACGAATCCCGACGATCCCAATTACGAGCCGCTGCGAGAAAACATCCGCCGTCTACGCGCTGCGTCCGATCAAGATGGCAAGCCTCTCGGCATCATCGAACTTCCCATGCCCGCCCCGTTGATTTTTGAAGGACGCCGCCTGCCCGCCAGTTACGCCAATTTCTATATTGCTAACGGCGTGGTGCTAGTCCCGGTCTTCAACGATGCCAACGACCGCATCGCCCTCGACGCACTAGCCGATGTATTTCCCGACCGCGAAGTAATCGGAATCTACTCGGGAGATCTGATCTGGGGATTTGGAGCGATGCACTGCATGACGCAGCAGCAGCCGAAAACTTAGCTTTCAGCCGTCAGCTTTCAGCTTTCAGAAAAGATGCAACGGTAACGGTTACATCGCTCTAAGTAATGAGGAGCTGATCGATATGTTGAAAGGCTGACAGCTGAGGGCTGACGGCTGAAAGCTTACTTCCGATACTGGGTCGGCTGTGGACCCTTTTCCAGCATCTCGCGGTTCCAGATGGCTCCTTCGCGGGTATAGCTGGCGAGCTCGAAGTCCTGGGTCAGTTCCAGCGCATCCACGGGACAGGCGTCCTCGCAGAGCCCACAGAACATGCAACGGCTCAGGTCGTAGGTAAAGTTGGTGAGTTCCTTGCGGCGGGTCTGCTCGTTGCGTGCGCTCGTGACCACGATGAGGTTCTCCGGACAGGCGAGCGCGCACAAATCGCAGGCAATGCACATGGTCTCGTTGGTATCGGGATTCACATTCAGCCGCGGCGCGCCGCGATAGCGCTCGGCTACCTGCGGCCTTTGCAAAGGATATTGCTCGGTATAAATCTCCCTTGGATCCTGGTAGCGAAACGTGACCTTCAGGCCCTGTAGCAGGTCCAACAGGAAGACTTTGCGCAGCAGCTTGGGAATCCCCATAACGAACTAAGCATACCATCAACCCGAAATCCCAGAAACCTTGACTGGAATCGCCAGCGATTTTCTATGTCCGCGCACTCAACGGCTCTTCTCAGAGGTCTCTACTCTGTAAGTGATTGGACCGCGGCAAACACAAAAGGCAAGATCTTAAATCGCGGAGGTCGCCGAGAACAGCCGCAGAGCGCGCGGAGAAACCCGGTCAAGAAGCGAACTGGGGGATACTCTGAAACGTCAGCCCGAACTGCCTGCGAGATTTCGCTGTAGCGTGGCGCCATCGACTTCCTTTTCCCAACGCGCCAAAACCAGGGTGGCGACCCCGTTGCCGATCATGTTGACCAGGGCGCGGAACATACTCATGAAACGGTCGATGCCAAGAATCAGAGCCATGCCCGCGACCGGGATGGTGGGAATGACCGATAACGTCCCTACCAGCGCAATGAATGACGCCCCTTGCACTCCGCTGGCTCCCTTCGAGGTCAGGATGGCGACCGAGAAGATCGTCATCTGTTGCAGCAGAGTCAAATGCGTGTTGGTAGCTTGGGCCACAAAGAGCGCAGCCATCGTCATATAAATGCTGGTTCCATCGGTGTTGAAAGCGTACCCGGTCGGGACCACTAGTCCGACCAGCGACTTCGAGCAACCAAGCTTTTCTAGTTTCTCCATCAGCGTGGGGATCGCTGGCTCGGAGGAACTTATTGCCAGAACTAGCAAAATCTCTTCCTTGATGTAAAGCAGGAATTTGATTATGCCGAAGCCGGCCGCGCGAGCAATCGCGCCCAGCACCAACAGCACAAACAGAATGGAAGTCACGTAGAACGTGCCAATCAGCTTGGCCAGCGGCCCGAGCGCGACGATGCCATATTTTCCAACGGTGAAGGCCATGGCTCCAAAAGCGCCGATCGGGGCAAAGCGCATAAGAATATTGACGACGCCGAATACGGCGTGGGTGAGCGCATCGAACAAGTCGACTAAAGGCTTGCATCGTGGACCCACAGCCGACAGGGCAAAGCCAAATAAAAGAGCCACCAGCAGCACTTCAAGAATGTCCCCTTTGGCGAAGGCATCGACAACCGTGGTCGGAATGATGTGCATGAGAAATTCGGTTACACTCTGCGCCTTTGCCTGGCCTGCATACTCCGCGACAGCCTTGGCATCAAGCGTAGCTACATTCACGTTGAAACCGCTGCCCGTCTGCACGACGTTGCCCACCACCATGCCCATCAGCAACGCTAGCGTGGAAACGATCTCGAAGTACAGCAACGCCTTCCCGCCAACCCGCCCGACTTTCTTCAGGTCCTGCATGCCAGCAATGCCGGTGACGACCGTGCAAAAGATAATTAGCGAAATAATCATCGAGATCAGCTTGATGAAAGCGTCGCCCAGCGGTTTCATGGCGATCGCTTTGGTCGGACTGAAGTAGCCAAATCCAATTGCGAGCACCATGGCGAACAGCACTTGGACCCATAAACTTGTATAGAAGGGTTTCTTACGTGGCTTTAGCGACGAAATAGCGGCTGGGAGCGGCGTGTCTGAGACTTGCATCGTCAGGTCCTCGCTTTTCACGATGCCGTCAGCGGCTTCGTGCAAATCAGAGTTTCAACTTCCAGTGGCAATCTTTGGCGGTCTGGACTTTCCAGGGGTGCGCGCTGGCCATGGAATGAGGACCTGTGAACGATCGAACCAATCTTCTACCTGCCGCGACAGCGCCAGGCTCAGATCGGCGATCTCAGGATGGATTTTACATTACGGTGTCAACTGCTGTGCGGGACCTAAGCATCCTTGGTGAAGTTGGCGATGTAATCGCGCGTCTCTGGCCGTGTGGCCCGTTACAATGGTATGCCAAGGATCAATGACCATCGACGAACGACCTGCTGCCTCCGACGAATTCTGGATGGAAGAGGCTCTCCGCGCCGCACAACGAGCACTCGAAGCAGGCGAGGTTCCCGTCGGCGCGGTGGTTGTCTGTGCGGGTAGGATCATCGGCCGCGGCTGGAATCGCAATCTAACTAACTCCGATCCCACAGCCCATGCTGAAATTGTTGCCCTTCGTGAAGCTGGCGCGAACTTAGGTAATCACCGCCTCGGGGACTGCGAGCTGTTTGCTACAATTGAACCTTGCGCGATGTGCGCGGGTGCGCTGGTGCATGCGCGACTGAAACGCTTGGTATATGGCGCGGATGATCCGAAAGCCGGCGCGGTTCGTTCGGTGATGGAAGTGTTGAATCACCCCCAGTTGAACCATCGAACGGAAGTGCGCGGAGGGGTCTTGGCGGGCCGCTGCGGGGAGCTGTTACAGTCGTTCTTTAGAAGCCGTCGCGCGGAAGATCGTTAGTTCGAATACTAGGCATTTGTGAACGTATTTCGACAGTCGATGGCAAGTGACCGCCTGCCATTTGACTCGAGTTTTTCGACGCGGAGAGGTGCGTGAGCGGTTGAAACGATCCGCCTCGAAAGCGGACATACCTTAACGGGTATCGGGGGTTCGAATCCCCCCCTCTCCGCCAGTCTTTTGTTATCCGGCAGCTGCAGTGAGCTCCTGGTTACACTCCCACCTTCAACCGCTAACTTAATCCACGAGTTTCATTTTACAAACATCAGCCCATGAGGCACGGCGGAGGGGAACACGTATGCGTAAAGCATAACGATTATTCCGACAATGGAGCCCAGAGCTACGGAGTGCCACACCACGAAGCGGAAAATGATTCCTTCATTCCCCACTTGTTCGGTGGCAGCCGTCGCGATCGTAATGGATTGCGCGTCGACCATTTTGCCCATGACTCCGCCGGCGCTGTTCGCCGCGCACATAAGAATCGGATCGATGCCGAGTTGCTGCGATGTAATTCGTTGCAAGCTCCCAAACAGCGCATTGGAAGCCGTGTCGCTGCCGGTGAGCGCAACTCCAAGCCAGCCGAGGAATGTGCCAAAGAATGGATAGAACCAGCCAGTTCGCGTGAACGCAAGGCCCAGCACTGCGTCGAGACCCGAATACCGCGTGACGTAACCCAGACCCAGCATGAACGAGATCGCGATCATGGCCAGTCGCATGCGCACGAGCGTGCGCCAGAAGACTTTCGCGAGCCGAACGGGACTCAGCCCCAATAACAGTCCGGAAACAATGGCAGCGAAGAAGCAGCCTGTTCCAGTCGCCGACAGCCAGTTGAAATCGTATCTCGCCGGCTCGGCGGTCGGCTTGGTCACTACCGGTGCGGCACGATACACGGCATTGTGCAAGTAAGGCACATCCCAACCAGGAGGGCCCGGCCGAGTCTTACCGTCCGGAAGCACAACCCGAAAAGCCGGGGTGGTGGCTCGGTTCATGGCGAGTTTAATGGACGGAAGCCCCCAAAGAAGGACAAAGACGGACAGAATGGCGAAGGGCATCCATGCTCGCAAGACCTGCCCGGCGCTATAAGCATGCACTTTCACATATCCGTCGAACTTCTCCGCCGGCCACTCCCCGCCTACTTGATCGGCAATTTCGTCCGCGAGCGGGGATGAACGCGTTACGTCTTTGTCGTAATCGAAGCGCCAGATCCTTTTCGGCTTCCAGAAGCGGAGAAAGGTTACGACGGCAATAATCGAAACTACACCTCCCATAATGTCGACGAGGTTGCTATCGATGTAATTCGACCAGACGAACTGGGTTAGCGCAAAAGAAACCCCGACCACGAGAATGGCGGGGAAGACTTCAAAAGTTTCCTGCCAACTCACCATGGTCCGCACCAGCCAGAAAGGAACAATGACAGCCGTGAAAGGAAGGATGCGGCCAATCATCGCGTTGAGGTCGGACTCAGGCAGAGCCGTGACGGCCGCGAGGGTGTGAACCGGGGTGCCGATTGCACCCCAGGCTACCGGCGCGGTATTGGCAATTAAGTTCAACGCAGCGGCATGAAACGGCCTGAACCCGAGCCCAATCATGAAAGCCCCGGCGATCGCAACCGGTGCGCCGAAACCGGCTGCGCCCTCGATGAAAGCCCCGAAACAGAACGCGACTAACAGAACCTGCAACCGGCGATCGGCGGTGATTCCGGCAATCGATTCCTTCATGATTTCAAACTGCCCGGTCTCGACTGAAATGTCATACAGGTACACAGCCGCGAGAACGATCCAGGCGATCTTCAGCAGGCCAAAGGCTACTCCATACCCGAAACTCATCGCAGCCAGGACCAGCGGCATCTTGAAAAAGAGAATTGCAACTGCAATCGCCGTCAGCGCCCCAGCGATGGCGCACCAGTGCGGCTTGACTTTGAATCCGGCCAAAAGACTGAAAAGCACGATGATCGGAAGCGCCGCTACCAGCGTCGACAGCCACCAATGACCAAATGGATCGTAAGCCTGGGTCCAATGCATGACCTACTCCCTTCGAAGAGAGTTCAGTGCCTCATCGAATTGCGAAATTCGCCAGATATTCCTGGCACAGCTTACCTGCCTACGAAATCAACTCCACTCCCAGCTTTTTGGAACATTCACGTACGAACGATCCAGCGCGGCAATGGACGGGCAACCGAGCAGCCTGAGAGTCCGTTCTACATCAGTTCGCAAAATCTCAATCGCCCTCACCACTCCTGCTTCCCCCGCCGCAGCCAGACCGTACGCATAAGCGCGCCCACACAAAACCGCGCGGGCGCCCAGGCAGATGGCTTTGACCACGTCGGTTCCGCGGCGGATACCTCCGTCCATCAGTACCTCGATTTGACCGTTCACCGCCTTTACGACTTCGGGCAAAGCTCTCAGCGAGGCCGGAACACAGTCCAGCTGGCGGCCACCGTGATTGGAGACCACGAGGGCTGCCGCGCCCTCATCAACGGCGCGACGGGCGTCCTCGCCTGTCAAGACGCCTTTTACCACGATCGGTCCGCGCCAGTGCTCGCGAATCCAACGCAAGTCTTTCCAGCTTACCGCCGAACTGGCTAAGGCTGCGTTGATGTCGACCAGGGTCATCGGCCCCTGCCCGGGGATGATAACATTCGCAAGTCCAGGCAGGCCGCCATCGCGCAGGAAGCTGACCAACCATCTGGGATGCATCAGTAAGTGTGGGATATAAGGAACCTTTGCCAGCAAGCTGCCGCTGATCCACTCCTTCGTACCATTGCGCAAGTCCCGCTCCCGCATGCCCGAAACCGCGGTATCAATCGTGAGCACTATTGCGGAGAATCCGGCAACTCGCGCTCTCTCGATCACGGCCTCGGATGCGCCGCGGCCACCCATCAAATAAAGCTGGTAGAAGACTGGGCCTCCGGAAGCCGCTTTTACATCTTCCAACTTGTGCCCAGAAATTGTCGACAGAATATAGGCTGTGCCCGCCGCGCCAGCTGCCCGCGCGGCCACGACTTCGCCGCCCGGATGCATGAGACGGCTGTATCCCACGGGAGCGAGCAAGAAGGGGAGGGCAAGATCAAAACCCAGAACGCGCGTACACAGCTCACAACCTTCAGACACGACGGCATGACGCGGGCGGAAGGTTATGTCCTCAAACGCACGGCAATTCTCGCGGAGCGTGACCTCGCCTTCCGCACCGCCGTCGAGATAGTCGAAGACTGCCCGCGGCAATCGGCGGCGCGCGATAGGTCGAAAATCCTCGATGCTAACTACGCGGGGAGACGCGACTGCACGGGACGTTGTGGTCATCGACGATTCCAGTATCCGCGATTCCTCAAAAACAGTTAGCTATGGTACACCGGGAAACGAAAGAAGAGAAAACGGAAAGGTTTATATATCGATCTGCTTGTCGGTGTGCCGCTTCACATACCAGCATGGACTGTAGCCGAAGTGAGGAAACAGCGAACGAACGCACACCTGGTTTTCTGGCGGGGCATAATCGTACTCGGTCCTGCCATTCTTCTGGTGAATCGCATAATAGGGCTGGATGGTGACGGTGGAAAATGGATCGCGTCCGTTGGGAATCTTAAAACGTACTACAAGATAGTCCCCGGCGTACGTGCACGACGCCAATAAAAGCGCAATTCCAACAATACGAAGGAGTATGCCTTTCACGCGTTTCTTTCCCTAACCGGCTGTGACCTAGTTTCGTTCTTGATCGGTGCAAACTAGATCAATGCAAATCGGTGTAGACCCGTGGCGCAGTTCCCTAAACCACGAAGTACTTCGCCTGGGGATGATGAACCACGATGGCCGAGGTCGATTGTTCCGGCTCCAACAAGAAGCCAGTGGTCAGCTTCACGCCAACGTTCTCTTCGGGATGCAACAATGCAAACAGCTTGGTCTGATCTTCCAGGTTGGGGCACGCTGGATAGCCAAACGAATAACGCGAGCCTTGATATTTCTGATGGAACAGATCGCGAATGTGAGACGAATCCTCGCCCCCGATACCCAGTTCCTCGCGCATCTTCTTGTGAAGATATTCCGCCAGCGCCTCCGCGGTCTCAACGCTGAGGCCGTGAAGATAAAGATACCGCGTATACTCGCCGCCTTCGAACAAGCGCTGCGTTTCTTCTGACGCTTTCGATCCGATGGTCACCAGAGACAGCCCAAGAACATCCATTTTTCCAGAGCTTTTCGGAGCAAAGAAGTCGGAGATGCAAAGCTTGCGTCCCTCGCGCTGCCGGGGAAAAGTGAAACGAAGCAACTCGTGTGGCGCGGGCGCCCCCGCCTGCGTATCTTCATACACAATTACGTCGTTCCCGTCAGCCTGCGCCGGAAAATACCCATAGACGACCTTGGGCTCAAAAATCCCACTGGCAATAATCTCTTCCTGCAACTGCAGCTTGATGGGGCGAAACTTCTGCTCCACCAACCGCACATAATCTTCCTGCGACGCCGTCTTCAACTGCCACTGATTCTTGAACAACGCCGTATCGTTGATGTACTGAAACACCTCCCGCAGATCGAAATCCTTTCGTACCCTCACACCCCAGAATGGAGGCTTCGGAATGCTAGGAGCATCGCTGACCACCGCGCTTCGTTCAGCGAAAACCGGTCCGGTCTCGTCGTCCACCGCGGTCGCCTTCGCATATTCCTTCACCGTGCGGCCCTCTTGCAGGCGGGCCTGCTTCTTCCCATTCGCCGTGGCCAGGTCTTCCATGATATGCAGACCGGCGAAAGCATCATCGGCATAGAAAACTGCATTCGAATACTCGCGCCGCAGGTCGTCCTCTACATATTTTCTGGTCAAGGCCGCGCCGCCGCAGATCACCGGAAATCCCAGCTTCTGCCGCTCCAGATCTTGAATGACGTACTTCATCTCCAGAGTGGACTTCACCAGCAGCCCGCTGAGGCCGATGGCGTCGGCTTTGTGGTCCTGCGCCGACTTGATGATCGTATCGCCAGGCTGCTTGATTCCGAGATTTACCACCTTAAAGCCGTTGTTGGTCAGAATAATGTCGACGAGATTCTTCCCAATATCGTGAACGTCGCCCTTCACGGTTGCGAGCACAATGGTGCCCTTCTGTTGCGAGCCGGTTCTCTTTTCCATCTTCGGCTCGAGATACGCCACTGCTTGCTTCATGACGCCCGCCGAATCGAGCACCGACGGCAACTGCATTTTGCGCGCGCCGAACAATTCGCCCACGGTTCGCATTCCATCGAGCAGCACCGTATTAATCAACTCCAGCGGCGTGTACTCATGGAGCGCATCTTCCAGAAGTTCTTCCAGCGTTTTCTTGTGTGCTCCTTCGCCTACTGCCTTTTCGCCGTTGATAATCGCGAACTTCAACTTGTCATCGACTGAGAGCGTCTCGACGTGAGCGGTAGTCGCGCCCTGTATCTTGCCTTTGGTCGCGGCAAAATGCTGCATATACTTCTGCAGCGGATCACCATCCGATCGGTCCTGATAAATGAGCTTGCGAGCAAGCTCAACTTCTTCGTGAGGTATCTTGTATAAAGGATAGATTTTTGTGTAGTTGACGATGGCCATATCGAGGCCATAGTCCACCGCTTCGTGCATGAAAACTGAGTTCAACACCCGCCGCGGATACGCGTCGAGACCGAACGAAATGTTGCTGACCCCGAGAATCGTCTTCACGTCGGGCAGTTCTTGTTTAATCCGCTTGATTGCGTTCAGGGTCTCCATCCCTGCCGAACGATACTCTTCTTGCCCGGTCGAAATCGGCAGTGTGAGCGCATCGAAAATAATGTCCACCGGACGAACGCCGTATTTCGTCGTCGCCAGATCGTAAATACGTTTGGCGATTGCCGCCTTCTTTTCGGCGGTCAACGCCATGCCGTCTTCATCAATGGTGAGCGCAATCACCGCTGCGCCGTAGCGCTTCGCCATGGGCAACACTTTCGAAGTGCGTTTCTCGCCGTCTTCCAGATTGATGGAGTTGATGATGGCTTTTCCCGGAATACGCTTAAGGGCTTCTTCGACTACGTCTGCTTCCGTCGAATCGACGAGAATAGGCGCAGGCACGCGGGTCGCGACCTTTTCTAGGATGGTAGTGATGTAACCCTTCTCATCCTCGCCAACGATAGCGCAGCACAAATCAAGCATGTGCGAGCCCTCGTTCACCAGTTTCTTTGCCAGCGCCAGAATGTCGTCGTACTTCTTGCCGCGCACCAGATTGCGGAAGTGCTCGACGCGCGTCGTCGTGTTCATTTCCTCAGCGACGACCAGCGGCTTGGGATCGAGATCGAGAGGAACCGATGTGTAGGCGCTTGAGGCCGCAGCGGTCGGCTTGACATCGCGTTTGGCCGGTTCGACGCCAGAGACCGCATCCACCACGGCTTTCAGATGCTCGGGCGTCGTCCCGCAGCAGCCTCCGACGATGCGCACACCGTAGTCCTGAACAAAATGCTTGTGATATTTCGCCAGCTCTTCTGGCGTCAACTTGTAGACTGCGTGTCCGCCTTCATTCTGCGGCAACCCCGCGTTGGGCAGGACGGAAACATTCTTGGTCGAGTTCGCGCCCAGAAAGCGAACTGCATCATTCATCTCGACCGGGCCGGTTGCACAGTTGAGACCGATGATGTCTACGTCGAACACTTCAAGAGCGGTCAGCGCAGCGCCAATTTCCGTCCCCAGCAGCATGGTGCCGCTTTCCTGAAGTGTGACCTGGACCTGGACGGGCAGTCGCTTTCCACTTTTCTGCATCGCCTCAAAGGCGCCTATAACCGCGATCTTTGCCTGCAGAAGATCCTGAGCGGTTTCGATCAGAAGAATGTCGACTCCACCCTCGATGAGCGCGAGGGCCTGTTGTATGTAGGTCGCAACCATGTCATCGAATTTGATGTGGCCGAGCGACGGCAGCTTGGTCGTGGGGCCAATCGATCCCGCGACAAAGCGGGGCCGAGTTCTTGTGGAAAATTGTTGCGCGACTTCTTTGGCAATCTTGACCGCGGCGAGATTGATTTCCGCCACCCGGTCACCCAAGCCGAATTCACCCAGAACGATGCTGGTGCCCCCGAAGGTGTTGGTTTCCACAACGTCGCAGCCAGCGGCAAAGAAGTCGGCGTGGATGTCACGAATAATGTCGGGCCGGCTCAGCACCAACACTTCGCTGCAATTCTCCTTGCCCCAATAGTCGTCGAGGGTGGGATTGCGCGTTTGGATGTTCGTGCCCATCGCGCCGTCGTAAATGACGACGCGCTCGAGAACGGTTTGGAGAAAATCAGGCATTTCTAGCTTTCAGCGGTCAGCTCTCAGTCTTCTTCAGAAATCAATGATTAAGCGCAACCTTTTTGCATTCGGATTGTCGGGCCTCAGTTCTTCGATTCGTACATACCCTCGACCGCATATACGAACGCCGGTCCTCGGTTGGGGGACCGGCGTCTATGTCTTTCACACCGAAACTGAAAACCCTAGCTCCCTGGAACCGGCACTGCCGGCGCGCCACCCGCCACCTCAGCTTGATTGAACACCGCATTTGCTCCCATGTGTGCTGGCCGGGGGGCCAGCATCTGCTCCTTGCGGTAAACCAAATTGCTGGCGTTGAAAGTGGCGAGTTCGAAGCCGTGTCCGTGAGTGATCGCATCCGTGGGACACGCCTCGACGCAGTATCCGCAGAAGATACATCGGTTGTAGTCGATGTTATAAACCTTGGCGTAGCGTTCCGCCCCACTCACTCGATGCTCGGCCGTATTCTCCGCCGCCTCGATGTAAATGCAGTTCGAGGGACAAGATGCCGCGCACAGGAAACAGGCTACGCATTTTTCCAGTCCGTTCTCGTCACGCTGCAGAACGTGCACGCCGCGAAAACGCTCTTGGAACATAGCGCCACGAAGCGGTCCGGGACCATCCGGATAGTTCTCCACCTGGGTGGGCTGGAACATCTCCATGAACGTAATGCTCATGCCCTTGGCGATGGCGGCAATATTCTTTAGTACTGGCATCCTCACTAGTATATCGGAAGCCGTGCCGGGGCCGCAGGATTGGGCATTAAATGGCGCTAGCAACACGGCGGAAGGCTTAATTTGGCAGCCAGCGAAAGAGAACGGGACTGGGCTTTTCCAGCATGCTGCTAGAGATCCAAAACCGCAATAAAAAAAGGCCCGGCTCAGGAGGAGATTCGCGGGCCCGGGCCTTTCCCCACTGCCGCGCAGGAATTGTATGCAATTTCAGTATAAATGTCTACTATCTTTATGGACAAAGATGCATAGCGCCCAGCTTGGGCAATAGAAGAGAGACCGGAGAGGAGTTGGCTGGAACGCCGAATCGGCCACCCACACATGGTCTTCGGCTCACAGCTCAAGAGCCCGCAACGGCTCGCCCAGGCTCTGCATGAGTCGAGAGAAACCCGGAAGGTCCAAGGATTGAGGGCCATCAGAAAGGGCGCGCTCTGGGCAGGGATGGACTTCAACCATGAGCCCATCCGCACCCAGCGCTGCCGCTGCGCGAGACATAGGAGTAATCAAGCTCGGCCGTCCGGTTCCATGCGAAGGGTCGGCGATCACCGGCAGATGGGTTAACTCGCGAGCCAGTGCAATCGACGCGAGATCCAGCGTGTTCCGAGTCTCCGTCTCGAATGTCTTGATGCCACGCTCGCACAGCACCACATTAGGATTCCCGCCCGCCACGAGGTACTCAGCCGCCAGCAGCCACTCCTTCACGCTCGCCGAAGGACCGCGCTTCAAAAGCACTGGCTTATCTACTTTCGCTAGCCGGCGCAGCAACGCGAAGTTTTGCATGTTGCGCGCTCCCACTTGCAAGAGGTCCGCATGTTCGCAAATCACGTCTACATCTTCGGTGCTCATGACCTCAGTGACTACCGGGAGGCCGGTGTCTTGTCGGGCTTCCGCAAGCAGTCGCAGCGCCTCCACTCCGAGCCCCTGGAATTCGTAAGGGGATGTGCGCGGCTTGTAAGCGCCTCCGCGGAGCAATCGCGCTCCCCCGGCCTTCACCGCCCGTGCCGTCGAAAACAGTTGCTCCCGCGATTCGACAGAACACGGGCCCGCAATCACGACGAAGCTTCCGTCTCCGATCAGCACTCCACCGATGTTCACAACCGTCCGATGCGGTTTCACTTGGCGGCTTACCAGCTTGAAAGGCTGCGCGATGGCAACTACACCGTCGACTCCTGGTGCGGCCGCGAGAGCCTCCAATTCATGCCGGCGTCCGCCACTGCCGACCGCGGCAACGATGGTACGCTCTTCCCCACGCGTCACGTGCGCCTGGTATCCCGCCTCCTTCACGCGGTCAATCACGTGCTGAATCTCTGCTTCGGTTGCCCGCTCCCGCATGTTGATAATCATGTCTTCATGCTCCCCGGTTCCCTCTTTGTGCTAGCGGAATAACCCAATTAAATAACCCTTTCGAAGTCGTAACCGGACTTCGTCAGCGCGCATGCCAACTCTCCGTAGTGGTCGGGACCTCGGGTTTCCATGGTGAGGTCAATCGCGGTGTCGCCCAGCCCCACTCCGTAATGCGCTCGCTCGTAACTGGTCTCGACGATGTTCACGAGTTTCGTGGCAATCACGCCCGTAAGACGATTGAGGGCACCAGGATGATCCGGAAGATGAATTCGCAAGCGGACAAGCCTGCCATCCTTCACCAAACCTCGTTCGATGATCCGCGCCAGTAAGGTCACATCGACATTTCCGCCCGACACCAGGACAGCCGCTGTTTGACCGTGCAGATCAATCTTCGCGTGCAGAAGCGCCGCAACTCCGACCGCTCCCGCACCCTCCGCCACCGTCTTTTCCCTTTCGAGCAAGAACAGAATCGAGTTGGCAATCTCCTCTTCATCCACCACTACTAGATCGTCCACGTACCTTCGTACCAGAGGCAGCGTCTTCTCGCCAACCAAACGCACCGCGATACCATCGGCGATGGTGGATGCGGCGGGCAGAAGCACAGGGACTCTTTCGCGAAGGGCAGCAGACATCGATGGAAGCGAGGAAGTTTGAACCCCAATCAAACGTATGTGCGGTTGCATCTCTTTGAGGCCCACCGCCACGCCAGCGATGAGACCACCTCCCCCAACCGGCACAATCGCGGCGTCAAGCTGCGGCAGTTGTTCGAGCAGTTCCGGCCCCAGCGTGCCCTGGCCTGCTATGACGTCCTCGTCGTCGAATGGATGAATGAATGTTCGTTGTTCCTGGCAAGAATGCGCGCGCGCCGCCGTGTAGGCGTCGTCGAAACTGGTGCCGTGCAGTACGACTTCGGCACCATACCTCTGCGTAGCTGACACCTTTGCCAGTGGAGTCGTCATCGGCATCCAGATCTGAGCCTTCACTTCCAGGCGACCGGCATGATACGCCACGGCCTGAGCGTGATTGCCCGCGGAAGCGGCCACCAGGCCTCGGCTCCGCTCTTCGGCAGTCAGCATCAGGAGTTTGTTCAGCGCTCCGCGTTCCTTGAATGAACCGGTTCTCTGCAGGTTCTCGAGCTTGAGAAAAACTGGACCACCGGCTATGCGAGAAAGCTCATGCGACTGCGCCGCGGGTGAAACGCCAATGCTCGGACGAATCCGGCGAAGTGCGTTCTGGATGTCATCGAGTGTGACCATTTGTGACTAGAGCTCGGCAATCCTACGCTCATCCCAGCTCGGTTACACCGGCTTGAGCGATTCCAACTGGAACACGGTGCAGCCAGTTGCTGTACGCGGGCTCTCGACCGTAAACGGCGGAAAAGAATTTCTGCTGAATCTTTTCGGTGATCGGCCCGCGTCTGCCGCTGCCGATCGGTTTGCCGTCCAAGGCGCGAATTGGTGTTACTTCGGCGGCTGTTCCAGTGAAAAAAGCCTCATCTGCCGACGCCAACTCTTCTATGCGAAGGTCACGAACCTCAACCGGAATGCCAAGGTCGCGAGTGATCGCGATCACAGCCTCTCGCGTCACTCCCATCAAAATCGAGTGCCGGGCGTCGTTGGTTAGCACGATACCGTCTTTGACGAGAAACAGATTCTCGCCTGCCCCCTCGCTGAGATTTCCGTTCAGATCTAGCAAGAGAGCCTCGTCGAAGCCTTCGCGGACTGCCTCGCGCAAAGCCAGAATCGAGTTGATGTATTGCCCGCAAGCCTTCGCAGTGGTTGGCATCATGGCGGAGTGAAACTTGGTCCAACGCGATACGCCAATGTGCACGCCCTTGGTTAACGCTTCATCTCCATGCATCGTGTTCCATGGCCAGACGAGGATGGCGACATGCACCGGGCACCGATCGGGCATCAGACCAAGGCTCTTGCTGCCGTAATAACAAATTGGTCGGATATAACAACCCTCAAAGCCGTTCAACCGGATGAGGACGCACATCGCCTCCGTGAGCCTTTCCGGGGGAAACGGGATTCGCAGACCGTACACTTCCGCCGAGGCGCGAAATCGCTCAAGATGCGCGTCCACCCTGAAGATTGCGGGCCCGTCCTCGGTCTCGTAGCAACGGATTCCTTCGAACACTCCCGTGCCATAGTGAAGGGCATGCGATGAGACATGGACGGTGGCATCGTTCCATGCCACGATCTCCCCATCCATCCACACCCATTGAGTTTGCTCGAACATAGTTTCGGACTCCCGGGACGGATTGCCTAAACACCCCACAAACACTGGTCGGGATCGTTGTGCAGCGTGTGATCAGCACCGGTGAGCCAGTCTTCTCGCGTCGGGCTGCAGACATCGATTGCCACCACGTCCTCCAGCACTTCGGACGAATGCTCCGCGCCCGGCGTAATGGTGAGCATTTGATTGGGCCGCAGCATGACGTCACCGGAAACGAAATGAAATCGCCAGCACCCTTTGAGCAGAATGATGACTTCCTCATTCTCATGGCGGTGGGACCGCGTGGACGAACCCTTGGCGACCTCGAGCCGGGCCACGCTCATATTTTCTCCTTGCGCGACCGTGCGTCGGTAGAGTTCAGTCACCGCCTCCGGTTGCATTAAATTCCAGTCGTATACCTGCATGGTTTCTGCCTCTTCTTCTCGTCAATCAGCGCCGCTAGAAACAAACTCGGCGGCTGGCTGAGATGTTTTCTCCGGAGTCCCCTCGGGATTGATGCGCACTGGATCCAGGAAAGTCATGAGCTCGCGCAAACGCCCTCCCACTTGCTCGATGGGATGGGTTTGCTCACTCTTGCGTGTGGCGTTGAACCACGGACGTCCAGCTTCGTTCTCCGCGATCCACTTGCGAGCGTATTCACCGCGCTGAATTTCGCCCAGCATGCGGCGCATGGTCTTTCGGGTTTCGTCAGTGATCAGCTGCGGCCCGCCGGTGTAATCGCCATGCTCGGCCGTGTCGCTGATCGAGTACCGCATGTAGTTCAAGCCCCCGCGGTACATCAGATCCACGATCAGTTTGAGCTCGTGCATGCACTCGAAGTAAGCGATCTCAGGTTGGTATCCCGCCTCGACGAGAGTTTCGAAGCCGGCCTTCACCAGCGCGCTCACGCCTCCGCAAAGAACGGCTTGCTCGCCGAAGAGATCAGTTTCGGTTTCTTCGCGGAAGGTGGTCTCGATGACGCCAGCTCGTGTGCATCCCAGCGCCTTCGCGTAAGAAAGTGCCAGGGCCTTCGCCGATCCGCTGGCATCTCGGTAGACAGCCAATAACGCAGGCGTTCCTCCGCCGTCGACAAATACCTCACGCACCCGATGGCCCGGCGACTTCGGGGCAATCATGATTACATCCACGTCGGCGGGCGGCTGGATGGTGGCGAAATGGATATTAAAACCGTGCGCGAAGAACAAAGTCTTTTCCGCAGTGAGGTTGGGTGCGACCGCTTCGCGGTAAATGCCTGGCTGAGTTGTGTCGGGCGCAAGAAAAACGATGACATCTCCCCAGACCGCAGCTTCAGCAGGCGAAACCACGCGCAGACCCTCAGCCTCAGCGCGGGCGCGTGATCTGCTTGTGGCGGAGAGCGCTACCACCACCTGCACTCCGCTGTCGCGAAGATTCAGAGCGTGCGCATGACCCTGCGAACCGTAGCCGATCACCGCGACTTTCTTGCCGCGAATGAGCGCCAGGTCGGCATCGTTGTCGTAGTACATTTTTGCCATCGTTATTCTCCTTTGAACTTTGTTTTTCGAGATGTGCTCAGCTGTGCTGGCCCACTCGATCTGTTATTGACAGCATCGGCCGTCTTCATCTGACGGGATGTACTCCGCATTTCCCGCGCCATGAGCCGGCGGATCCAGCACTTTTAGCAGCCGCGCCACCAGCCGCTCACGACCTCCGATCATGTGCAGACCACTCTCGCGTTGATGTTCCTCCAGAGTTTTTTCCAACTTCTCCTTCAGGTTGTCCATACTTACCTCCACTAAATGAATTACTAAACCGAATACGACACCGATTCGTCCTCCAATGAATCGTCTTGACCAGATGCGTTTGCCGACGCCTCAGGCCTCGGGCCGCGCGTCATCGCGACGCGGCCGGTTCGCGCCATCTCAAGAATGCCGTAGCCGCGCAATATCTCGACCAGACCATCGATCTTATCCTCAGCGCCGGTAGTCTCAATCACCAGCGACTCGCTGTTCACGTCGACAATGCGGGCGCGAAAGACGTGCGTCAGTTGCATGATTTCGGCGCGTGTTTCCGGGGTGGCGGCCACTTTGATCATGGCCAGATCGCGAAACACCGACGGAGTCGAGGTCACGTTTTCGACGCGCTGCACGTGCACCAGTTTGTAGAGGTTGGCCTCGATTCGTAGAGCGCCAGCTTCGTCGGTATCGACAACGATGGTCATCCGCGAGACGCCCGGTTTCTCCGTATGCCCGACCGTCAGCGACTCGATGTTGAAACCGCGCCGGCGAAATAGCGATGCCACCCGGTTCAGCACCCCGGGCTTGTTCTCTACCTGAACCACCAGTGTCATCAGCATGTTTCCTCACAAGTCCTGAGCAGTTTCGACCAGCGGACTGGGACGGCGAATCATGGCGTGAAGGTCGGCGCCCGCGGGCACCATCGGGAAAACCGAATCCTCCTGCTCCACGCAGAAGTTGATCACGTAGGTACCGCGATGTTCACGCGCCTCGCGGATCGTTGGAACCACATCTGCGCGCCGCCTCACTGCTGCGCCAGGCAAGTCGAACGCGCCGGCGAGCTTCACGAAGTCCGGACTGTAAAGCGGCGTAGCCTTGTAGCGTCGTTCGTAGAAAAACTCCTGCCACTGCCGTACCATGCCCAGATAACCGTTGTTGATAATCGCAACCTTGATGTCAAGGCGCTCCTGCGCGATGGTGGCCAGTTCGGCCATCGTCATCTGAAAACCGCCGTCGCCAGCGACAACCCAAACTTCCGCGTCGGGCCGCGCAAACTTTGCGCCGATAGCGGCAGGCAGAGCAAAACCCATCGTGCCCAAACCACCCGACGTAATCAGGGTGCGTGGCTGGTCGTGCTTGTAATACTGCGCCTCCCACATCTGATGCTGGCCGACATCCGTAACTACGACTGCTTCTCCAGACGTCTCACGCCACAGATCATTCACTACGTGCGCGGCATAGAGATGGCCGTCGTCTGGCAAGTTCTGAATGTCCCGTACTGCCGAGTCGCCTTTCAGTTCATGAATTCGGGATAACCATGGCTCGCGATTGCCAGCATCGACGCGCGGCAAAAGTTCACCCAGCACCTGACGTAAATCTCCGATGAGCGCCACATCGATCTTCACGTTCTTGTTAACTTCAGCCTGATCGATTTCGATGTGGATCTTCTTCGCCATCGGGGCGTAGGTCTTGAGATTGCCGGTGACACGATCGTCGAAGCGCATACCGAACGCCAGCAGTAGATCCGCTTCCTGAATTGCCGTGTTGACCCAAGCCTCGCCATGCATGCCCATCATCCCAAGGTTCAAGGGGTGCGACGCAGGGAAAGAACCAATGCCGAGCAGCGTCATCGCTACCGGAGCCTGAGTCCGTTCGGCGAAGGCGCACACCTCGCGCATCGCGCCTGAAAGCAGAATGCCGTGACCCGCCAGAATCACGGGACGCTTGGCATGATTAATTAACTCGAGCGCTTCGCCATATTGAGGCGCGGCCGAACTCGCTGCCAGACAACAATTGCGGTGCCGCGGCTCGGCTGCATCCCAATCGAATTCGCAACTTGCCTGCTGGGCATCTTTAGTGACATCGATCAGCACTGGTCCGGGGCGTCCCGATTTCGCCAACCAGAAAGCTTCGCGCATCGCCGGTGCAAGATCTTCGGCTCGCGTGACGAGATAGTTGTGTTTGGTAATCGGCAGCGTGATGCCCGTGATGTCGGTCTCCTGAAAAGCGTCGTAGCCGATCAACTTGCTGCCAACTTGGCCAGTGATGCAAACCATCGGAGACGAATCCATCATCGCGGTGGCGATGCCCGTGACGAGGTTGGTCGCGCCCGGCCCCGAAGTGGCAATGGCGACTCCAACTCCCCCGCCGGCGCGAGCATAGCCGTCCGCCATGTGAGCCGCGCCCTGTTCGTGGCGCACCAGCACATGGTGGATTTCAGGGTATTTACAGAGCGCGTCGTAGGCGGGCAAAATCGCTCCACCCGGATAACCGAAGATGTGCTTCACGCCTTCCTGCTTGAGGCATTCCCAGATAATCTCTCCACCGGTTTTTTTCATAAGTCCTCGCGCACTAATTCGTAACCGCACCTAGCGCCGCCGAAGAAACATGCCGCGCGTATTTCGCCATGACACCGGTCCGGTAAAGTGCTTCCGGGGGCTGCCATGACGCCAGCCGTTTCCGAATTTGTTCGTCGGAAAGCTCTACTCGAAGTTCACGGCGCCCCACATCGAAAACGATGACATCTCCATCTCGAACCGCGGCAATAGGGCCGCCAGTGGCCGCTTCCGGCGCGACGTGACCTGCCATCAAGCCACGAGTCGCTCCAGAGAAACGGCCGTCCGTCAGCAACGCCACCGAATCGCCCAGGCCTGCACCCACCAGCGCCGCCGTCACTCCCAGCATCTCGCGCATGCCGGGTCCGCCGCGCGGCCCTTCATACCGGATGACGAGCACGTCCCCAGCTTGAACGCGTCCCTGCTGAACCGCTGCGAACGCCGCTTCCTCACTGTCGAAAACTCGCGCCGGTCCGCGATGATGAAGATGTTCGTGTCCTGCAACTTTCACGACACATCCTTCCGGAGCAAGATTGCCTTTCAAGATGACAAGGCCGCCAGTCGGCTTGATAGGATTGCCGAGTGGACGCACAACCTCCTGCGCCGCCGCCTCGGTCGCGGCCTGCGCTTCTTCAGCGATACTCTTACCGCTGACAGTGAGCGCGTTCCCGTGCAACAGTCCGGCTTCATTAAGCCGCTTCGCGACCAACCCAGTCCCGCCCGCATGATAAAGATCAGTAGCGACGAACCTTCCACCGGGTTTGAGGTCGGCCAGCAAAGGCACGCGCTCCGAGATCCGATCAAAGTCATCCAAAGAGAGGCCCACCCCAGCCTCGTACGCGATCGCCAGAAGATGCAACACGGCGTTGGTCGAGCCGCCGGTCGCAGCCACACTCGCAATGGCGTTCTCGAACGCTTCGCGCGTGAGAATCTGCCGCGGCCGAAGGTCATTCTTCAGCAGCTCCATCACTTCCGCACCCGCTGCCTGGGCGACGTCTGGCTTCCTAGCGTCAAGCGCAGGCACGCTGGCACTGCCCATCGGCGAAAGCCCGAGAAACTCACAGACCATCGCCATGGTGTTCGCGGTGAACTGTCCGCCGCAGGCGCCCGCTCCCGGACACGCGCTGTTTTCCATCGCCAGCAAATCCGCGTCGCTCATCCGCTTCTGTGCGTGTGCTCCCACGGCCTCGTAGACATCTTGAATCGTGACGTGGTGCCCGTGGTAACTGCCGGGGGCGATCGATCCGCCATACAACACGAGGCCTGGAATATTCAACCGCGCCAGCGCCATGATTGCTCCGGGAATCGTTTTATCGCATCCCACCAGCGCGACGATGCCGTCAAACTGATTGCCGCGCGCGACCAACTCAATCGAGTCAGCGATCACTTCACGGCTGACCAGCGACATTTTCATTCCTTCGGTCCCCATCGTGATCCCGTCGGAGATGGAAACCGTGTTGAACTCCATCGGCGTTCCCCCAGCGGAGCGGATCCCTTGCTTGACTGAGGCCGCGAGCTCGCGCAGGTGATAGTTGCAAGGGCCGATCTCAATCCAGGTGTTGGCTACTCCGATCAGAGGCCGTTTCAGGTCTTGATCCGTGAAACCAACCGCTTTCAACATGGCGCGAGCCCCCGCCCGGCTAGGCCCTTGAGTAAGAGCCGCACTGTTGAGTTTCGGTTCGTTCATTCCGCGCTCCATTTTTCGGACGATCAAAAAGCCCGCAAAAAACTCAAGGCCATCATCTTTTCTGGATGATGGCCTCTAGTTTGAATCTCTTCTGGGCTACATCATCCGCTGGCTCCGGGTGTTACAGCTACACCCGTAATAATAAAAATCCCCAGCAGAATGAGTACCCGAGATAGCTCCGCCCGTAACCGAAGGATCGGTTTCCACGACGACAACGACGCTTGGGCGAAACTTCGCATAATTGCCAGCTAAGGCATCTTGGATTCCCAATACAATCGCATCTTTCTGGAAAACTGTCAACGGCCTAATGAAAGTTGTAATCTTGATTCCTCATGGACAACAAGGCCATCGCCGGCATTCTCTACGAAACCGCCGACCTGCTCGAAATCGACGGGCAGGATTCCTTCCGCATCCGTTCCTATCGCAATGCTGCCGAGGCCATTGAAGCCTTCCCCCAGCAGATCGCAGACCTGATCAGCGAGCCAAAGAAGGTCCTTGCCATCCCCGGCATCGGCAAGGGAATGCTCTTGAACCTGCAAGAAATGTTCAAGGAGGGTCGGCTTTCGCTGCACGCCGAGATGCTCAAGAAATACCACCCTTCGATGCTCCACTTGCTCAAGATTCAAGGACTCGGTCCCAAGACCATCGCCCTAATCTGGAGCGCCTATCACATTTGCGATCCCGAAGGTGTCGAGAAGTTAGCCCAGGAAGGCAAGATTCGCACGCTGCCCCGCATGGGCGAAAAGCAGGAGCAGAAACTGCTCAAATCGATTCAGGATTATCGTCGCATCGCGGGACGGTTCCTTCTGGACACGGCGGAAGCTCAGGCCGGGAAAATCATTGAACATCTGCGCGCTTATCCTGGCATCGAAAATATCACACCCGCCGGCTCCCTGCGTCGGGGACGCGAAACGGTAGGCGACCTCGACATTCTGGTGACGGGAAAAGCTTGCTGCGACGACGCAGAACGACAAAAACTGATTGACCACATCATCAAGCTGCCTGGCTTGATGGACATCATCGCCCGCGGCGAAAACAAAGTAAGCTTTCGCATGCGCGGAGGAATGCAGGTCGATGTTCGCCTCCTCTCTCCAGATTCCTTCGGCGCAGCCATGCAGTACTTCACCGGCAGCAAGGCCCACAACGTCGCCCTGCGCCAGCGCGCCTTAAAGATGGGCTACACCTTGAGCGAATACAGCCTGGCGCAACTTGACAACGAAAAACCCGTCGCCGGGAAAAGCGAGGAAGAGATCTACGCCAAACTGAAGCTGGATTACATTCCTCCCGAACTGCGCGAGAACATGGGAGAAATTGACGCTGCTGAAAAGCACACGCTGCCCACGTTGATCGCGCAAACCGATCTGCAGGGCGACGTTCACATGCATACCGTCGAAACCGACGGCCGCAACACCATCGAAGAAATGGCCGAAGCCGCCCGCGCCCACGGATATAAATACATGGCCATCACCGACCACTCCAAGAATTTGGCATTCGCCAACGGGCTCGATGACCAGCGCGCATTGGAGCACATCAAGCGCATCCGCGCCGCTAACGAGAAGATCGACGGCATCCGCATCTTCGCTGGAATCGAAGTTGACATTCTGGCCGATGGCACACTCGATCTCTCCGACTCCGTGCTCGAGCAAATGGATCTAGTCATCGCCAGCGTGCATTCGCATTTCAACCAGAGTCCCGCCGAGATGACTGATCGCCTAATCAAAGCGGTGGAAAATCCTAACACTTCATTTCTCGGGCATCCTACCGGACGCCTGTTGCTCCGCCGCGATGCCTACCAGTTCGACGTCGATGCCGTATTGAAAGCCGCTGCCAAACGCAAGGTCGCGATGGAACTCAACGCGTATCCCGACCGGCTCGATCTTTGCGACCGCCATCTTCGGCTGGCGAAACAATACGGCGTCAAGATCGTGATCAACACTGATTCCCACCACACGTCGCATCTCGACAAGATTCACTATGGCGTCTTACAAGCGCGCCGTGCATGGTTGACTAGAGATGACGTGCTCAACACTCTTCCCGCCCAACAATTCAGCAAAGCCATGAAGCACGCATGGTAGGCGCGGCACATGACCGCGAATCAAGCTGGAAGAAGGTAGCCTTGTCGTGGAGCAGCGGTAAAGACAGCGCCTGGGCACTGCATCGACTCAGGCAACACCCTGAGATTCAGGTAACAGCGCTGATCACGACCTTCAACTCCGAAGCCGACCGTGTGGCCATGCATGCGGTCCGGCGTGCGTTGGTCGAAGCGCAAGCCGAACGAACCGGGCTTCCGTTATGGGCAGTGGAATTGCCATGGCCATGTTCTAACCTAGAATACGAAGATCGGATGCGCGCCATGTGCCAGCGCGCAACGGCTGAGGGAATCACGGCGATGGCATTCGGAGACTTGTTTCTTCAGGACATTCGCGATTACCGGGTGCGGCAATTGCAGGGCACCGGGCTCGATCCGTTATTTCCGGTATGGCAAATTCCTACGGAACAACTGTCTCGCGAAATGATCGCAGCCGGCGTGAAAGCAAAGATTACGTGCGTCGACCGCTCGAGGCTCCCGAAATCCTTTGCGGGTCAGGACTATGACTTGCGCTTGCTGCAATCCCTGCCTGCGGGGATCGACCCATGCGGCGAGAACGGAGAATTTCACACCTTTGTGTGCGATGCGCCCGTGTTCTCTCGCCCCATCGAAGTGCGAAACGGAGAAGTCATCGAACACGACGGATTTGTATTTGCTGACTTGCTTCTCGTGTCCTGAGCCCACGAACGCTCGACAGTTTTAATGAATTGCGAAACGCCAGAGCCGCCGACTCGGGCCCCAATTGTTACAGCCCGGTTAAAACGGGCTCTCATCGGGAGAGATCGCAGACGAAACTACACTCTTCAAATTACAATTGGCCTGCAGTGCGTGTTCCCCACAAAGCTCAATGGCAAAGACGATTCCCACGCGCAACCCAGAAGTAATCACCGCGAGGACGGCCGCGAAACAGCCGAACCGCCGCAACGGGCGAGGCCGCACCGCCAACAACCCAGCCACCGCGCCAGTCGCTTCCGCTTTCGACGATCCCGAACTCTACATAAATCGCGAGTTTAGTCTTCTGGACTTCCAGCGGCGCGTGCTCGAGGAAGCGCAGGACGATACCGTCCCCTTACTCGAGCGCGTTAAGTTCCTGTCCATCGTCGGCTCCAACCTGGACGAGTTCTTCATGGTGCGCGTGGCTGGGCTCAAGCGACAAGTCGAGAAAGGCGTGCTCGAGTGCGGGCCAGATGGCATGACTCCTTCGGCGCAGCTCGCTGCAATCCGCGAGCGTATAGCCGGCCTGTTCAAAGAAGCTCATGAATGCTGGCAGTCGCAGGTCATGCCGTCCCTCCGGAAGGCCGGCATTGAGGTCGCAGATTACTCGCAGTTGACGCCCACGCAGCGCTCGGTCTTAAACAAGTATTTCCATGAGACGGTTTTCCCCGCGCTGACTCCGTTGGCGTTTGATCCCGGCCGGCCTTTTCCTCATATATCGAACCTCAGTCTGAACTTGGCGGTGCTGATCCGCGACAAAGAAGGCGTGGAACATTTTGCCCGAGTCAAGATCCCGAATTCCATTCCTCAACTGGTCGCCGTGAAACCGCTTCCACACGAGAAAGGCGCTGACACCAAGAACCCACGGCGGTGTTTTATTTGGCTGGAGCAGTTGATCATGGCCAACCTGAAGCTGCTGTTCCCCGGCATGAAAGTGCTCGAAGCCCATCCCTTCCACGTAACCCGGGACGCAGACACTGCGATCCAGGAGCTTGAAGCGGGCGATTTGTTGGAGTCTGTGGAAGAAGGCGTCTGGCAGCGGCGTTTCGCTGACGTCATCCGTCTGGAAGTCAACGAAGCCATGCCGCCGTCGGTGCTCAAGATCTTGATGGAAAATCTTGAAGTCAATCGCGACGATGTTTACCGGATAGCCGGACCCCTAGCGCTTACCCGGGTGCGGTTCCTGGCGGCGGATCGTCCCGAGCTGAAAGATCCGCCGTTTGTCCCCGCGATCCCCGCCGCCCTCGAGTCCGAAGAGGACAGAGACGATATATTCGCCGCCATTCGCCGGCAAGATATTCTACTTCACCATCCCTTCGATTCCTTCCAGCCCGTCGTTTCCTTGCTGCAGCGAGCTGCGAAAGACCCGGCCGTACTGGCTATCAAGGTAACTCTTTATCGCGTGGGCCGGAATGCACCGGTGGTGGAGGCCTTGCTCGAAGCGGTTGAAAATGACAAACAGGTTGCGGTGCTGGTAGAACTCAAGGCGCGCTTTGACGAGGAGAGCAACATTGAGTGGGCACGAAGACTGGAGCGCGAAGGCGTGCACGTCGTCTACGGGTTGCCGGATCTGAAGGTCCATTGCAAGACTGCGCTGGTCGTGCGTCAGGAAGGAAATGTGATCCGGCGTTACGTGCATTTATCCACCGGAAACTACAACAGTGTTACGTCGCAGCTTTACACCGATCTCGGAATGTTTACGTGCGACGAGGAGATTGGTGCCGACTGCACCGACCTGTTCAACTATCTCACCGGTTATTCTGCCAAAGCCGAGTATCGAAAACTGCTGGTCGCGCCCATTAAACTGCGAGAAGAGTTGGAAGGGATGATCCTGCGTGAGATCAAGCATCAACGCAAGGGCGAGCAGGGACATCTGATCTTCAAGATGAACGCTCTCGTGGACAAGCGCGCGATCCGCTTGTTGTATCAAGCATCGCAAGCAGGCGTACAGGTGGACCTGCTGGTTCGTGGGATTTGCTGCCTGCGTCCGGGGATCAAAGGTGTGAGCGAAAACATCCGCGTGACCAGTATTGTCGGGCGTTTCCTCGAGCATAGCCGGATTTACTACTTCCGGAACGCGGGCCAGGAAGAAATCTACCTCGGCAGTGCCGACCTGATGCCGCGCAACCTCAATCGCCGAGTCGAGGTAGTGTTCCCCGTACGTGATCCCAAATTAATCCGCCATCTCCGCGACGACGTTCTAGCCACTTACCTGGCTGACACCGTTAAAGCGCGGCACATGCACCCGAACGGCAGCTATTCGCGAAGTTCGATCCGAGCAGCGCACCCAGTTCTTAATAGCCAGGAATCGTTCATCGAGCGCGCGGTGAGCCATTCGACGAGTTGATGCGAAGTTACGCGATGCCCCCGTAGACCCGCACGCCCCTGTCCGGGCGCCCGCCCGAAGTGCGGCAGAATCCGGTTGAACCGGACAGGACTTTCCCCGGCTACTGCAGCTTCGCATACTCCGCCTTGGCTTTTTCAGGATGGGGATGTCCGAGTCAGCGTCTTTCCACAGCCCGCAAACCTCCGCACTAGCGCTACGTCTAACCGAATCTGAGTAGGCATAGAGGCCGACAGGACGTATCGCTCCGAAGGTTTCGCCAAATTGAGCGGAGCTTCTCACTTGCGCACTAAACGGACATTGTAGTAGCATCACCGCGACAAGTAGGAGAACATGACCAAAGTCCGTCTTTCAAGAGCCGAAACACGAATCCTGGAGCAGTACTGGAAACTGGGGACCCGTTCTGTCCGCGAGATTCTTGAGAGTTTGCCCGAGGACGAACGCGTTGCTTACACCACCGTTCAGACGCTGGTTTACAGGCTCGAGGAGAAAGGCGCATTGCGCAAAGTGAAGAAAATTGGCAATGCGCAATTGTTCGAACCGGCAATCGACCAGAGCGAGCACCGCAGCGGGCTGGTTCGCGATCTCCTGGATTTATTCGGCGGCTCCCCTCGCCTGCTCGTCTCCAATCTCCTCGAAACGGGCACGATCACGCTACGGGACTTAAAGGCCCTGCAAAACGCGGCGCCCGGCAGCAGGAACAATCGCACTCGCGGAGGGAAAAGCCGTGCATGAGCACATCGCGCGCGTGTTGTATTACTGCCAAGTTCACCTCCTCTATGCCTCAATCGTCTGGTTGGCGGCTTGGGCTCTGACTTCGATCCTGCCTGGCAGCGCCACTACGAAGTATTGGATCTGGGTAGCGACGTCGCTCAATTTCATCTTGCCGCTGGGAGCAGTGCTCGACAAACTCTGGGCGCCGTATCTCTCGTGGGCCACCCCGCTAAGCGCGATCGGCGCCGTAGGTGTTGTCATCTCCGAAAACGTGCCGGCCGCCATGGCGCTCGCCGCGGTGTGGTTGCTAGGTGCCGTCTTGATGTTTACCCGGCTTTGCTTGCGGATACGGGCGGACCATCGCGATGCCCAGCCCACACCCGTTCAAAGCGCTCTTGAGTCGAGGCGGACTTTCCTTACTCATGGCGTACCGGTAAGGTTCGCTGGGACTCGGCAGGCCCCCGCCGTGGACGGGGTTCTCCGTCCTCATATCTCTCTTCCCGATGGAATCGAGCGCTTGCTGAATGAAGATGAACTCAACGCTGTCCTCATCCACGAGCTGACCCACGCAAGAAGGCGCGACAATCTAATACGCCTTATTCATGAGGTCGGGCTTTGCGTTCTATGGTTTCATCCACTCGTCTGGATCACCGGCTCTCGCCTTGCCTTGTATCGAGAGCTTTCCTGTGACGAGTCTGTGATTCAGAGCGCCCATGGTGGAGACTTGGTTTCCGCATTAGCGAAACTTGCCAACCCGGAAGATGCGTTCTTGCTACAGGCATCGGCTTCGTCGTTGATAAGCCATCGTCTTGCCCGGCTGGCTGCACCTCGGCCCCCGCGGACGCGCCTGGCAGCGAACACGGTGTTAACTGCGGTGTTCGGTGTTGCACTTCTCGCGGGCGTTGTGGGAACGGTGGCGCACACAGCTTGTTGTTTCGTTGTCAGGTGTCCTTCGCAGTTTGCTGGCAATCGAAAGGCGACTCTACGATGAGGCACACTTCTAAACTGTCTGGAGTTGGGCTAGTTTCAGTTGCGCTGCTGGTCGTCTTGGGAACAAGTCTCGCCGGTCAGGGACAAACCCAGAATGAGGCTCCGCGCCCTGCGCGTTCCCGAGCAGACGAGATGCTGGATATGTGGAACGCAATCGGCAACAAACTCGTCGCCATGGCTCAGGATTTTCCCGAAGACAAATACGATTTCAAGCTGCAGAAAGACCAGCGCACCTTTGCAGAAAATCTTCTCCATGCCGCCGCACTGGATTTCGTCCTGATACGCAGGATTTCCGGATCAAACCTCGGGCCCGACTTTGGCGAGGGCGACAATCCTTCGCGTGACGCTTTCAAGACCAAGGCCGACGTAGTGAAGTTCGTGCAGGAGGCCGTCGCGGACGGAGCACAAGTGATTCAACAGCAGGGCGACGCTGGGCTGGACAATACATCGAAATTTTTCGGGAACCGGCTGGCCCACAATTCCTACATCTGGGCTTCCGCCATCGAGCACAGCGGCGAGCACTACGGCCAGCTTGTGGTCTACTATCGCGCGAACAACCTGGTGCCGCCGGACTCTCGGCGGAATCAGGCGCAGCCGCCGGCCGCACGTGCAGTAGATCTGAAGGCGTCCGATGGCACCATCCTGAAGGCAAGCTACTTTTTCGCCGCAAAGCCAGGCCCCGGTGTGTTGCTGCTTCAGCAGAGCAACCGGACGCGCAAGGCTTGGGATGAACTGGCTGGGCAACTGGCGGCGGCTGGAATCAACACGCTTACCCTGGATCTGCGCGGATACGGCGAAAGCAGCGGCACACGTTCTAACCGACGGACGGATGCTGGCGACATTGACACGGCGTTTCAATACTTAGTTTCGCAGCCAGGCGTCCAGCGCGATGTCATCGGCGTGGGAGGATCCGGGGCACTCGGCGTCGACCGTTCCGTCGAGGTAGCGCGTCGACACTCTGCTGAGGTGAAATCGCTGGCATTGCTTTCCGGAGAG
Organism: Terriglobales bacterium; assembly: GCA_035601995.1. Classification (GTDB taxonomy): domain Bacteria; phylum Acidobacteriota; class Terriglobia; order Terriglobales; family Acidobacteriaceae; genus JABDBE01. Next base: position 115,104 of record DATNNE010000090.1, on the reverse strand, counting down.
ACCTTCCCAGACGGCCTGCAATTCCTACGGCAGGCATCACAATTGCCCGCGCTGTTCGTCATGTCTGACGACGATGAATACCCGCCCACGCAAGAGGCGATGGAATTGCTCTACATCACCTCCTCCAACCCGGGCAAGAAATTCATCCGCTACTCTGCAGCGCAAGACGCACCTTGGCTATGGTATGAAACCGCAGATGTCAGCAAAGTTCCCGCCAACGGCGGCCACGGAACTGACCTGTTCAAAGTCCATCCGGAGCTGCCGGGCATCATCGTGAGTTGGTTCGTGACTACGCTGATCAAAACGCCAGGTCACGCGCCGGCGGACACCGTGGCATCTGCCGCGATCCTCAATCAAATCGAGCAGCCCGGCGGAGTCGCCCAGGTCACGCAGCAACTGATGCAAGCCCGCCAAAAAGATCCTCAGGCGCAGTTGTGGCCGGAAGTGACCGTCAGCATCATAGGCCAAGACCATATGCGCGCGGGCGAGCCGAAGGCAGCGATCGAAATCTTCAAGCTCAATCTCCTCGCTTATCCGGACTCGGCCGACGCGCACGATGACCTTGCCGATGCCTATTTGGCAGATGGGCAGAAAGATCTGGCGCGGCAGTATGCCGAAAAGGTATTGGCCATGCTGGATTCCCATGCAGCACCAGCATCGTCATGGTCCGATACGGAGCCGCGCCGCGGTGAGATTCGTCATGACGCGCAGGATGTAATCCAGAAGTTAAGTGCGGTTCATTGACGAGCGTATCCTGGCTGGACAGCAGTGTTCTTCGAAGGTTATTACCAATCCAAAAGCTTCTACCATCCAATGGGCAGTGACGCGGTGATAGGGAGGATCGAGTTTGTATGCGCAAACTTTGTACGCTGTTGGCCACATTGTTTTTCGCTCTGTCTTCGGCTGGGGAACTCGCGTCGCCCACTGTCGTGACGCTAATAAAGGCCGCCCGGCTGCTCGATCCTCGGACTGGAAATGTGCTTTCGCCCGCAGCCGTACTCATTGAAAACGACAAGATCAAAGAAGTCGGTTCGCCTTCGCAAGTGCAAGCGCGTGCACCGGCCGGCGTCCAGATAATTGATCTAGGCAGCGCAACCTTGCTGCCCGGGCTGATTGACAGTCATACGCACCTGCTTCTCGACGTAATTGTGCCGCCGGAAGCCGAGAGCGCGCGCCATCTAAACGGTGACTTTGCTCCGGGGCTATTGCTGGCAATCCTCGAGTCGCCCAGCGAGCGTGTATTGCGGGGCGCAGAGCTGGCACGCGAAGATTTGGAAAGCGGCTTCACGACGGTGCGCAATCTCGGGCACTCTGGCATTGACGGCGATGTCGTCCTGCGGGACGCTATCAACGCCGGCCGCGTCCCCGGCCCAAGGATCCTCGCATCCGGACGTAAGCTTATGGCCCTGGGTTCATACCTCCAAGGCCTCAATCCCGCGATTGCCGAGGCGATCATGCAACAGGAATTTTTACCCATAGACAGCCCCGACCGAGCACGGCAGGCAGTGCGGCAGAACGTCTTCTATAACGTCGATCTCATCAAGGTCACAGTCGGCGGGGACATTTCAGTTCCCGAACTGATGGCGGTTGTCGAGGAAGCACACCGTCAGCACCTCAAGGTTGCCGTCCATGCCATCGATACTGCAAGCATTCAAACCGCCATTGACTCGGGCGCGGACTCGATCGAGCACGGCAACGATGTGACCGATCAACAATTGAAGGCCATGCGCGACAAGGGAATCTTCATCGATATAACGCCAACCTTTTGGGGCGGGTTACTTACAAAGATTTCTGAGCCGACCATCGTGATGTCCTCCGCGATGAAGTCTGAGCTGGCCGCCTCCGATGACCGACGGCGGCAGAAGGTGACCACTTTCACTCAGCGAATCCTGAAGTCGCAAGTGAAGTTTGCTGCCGGCTCCGATATGTGCTGGTTTTATCCGGGCAAAACCCGCGGCCAAGCCAGCGCCACGATATTTGCCAATTTACATGCCGCCGGAATGCCGCCGCTCGACATCCTTCGCGCGGTCACGACCAACGCCGCGGAAATGCTGGGCTGGCAGGATCGCGTAGGCGCAGTTGAACCCGGGAAATTTGCCGATCTCGTGGCCGTCGCAGGCGATCCGATCGCCGACATCACCGAACTGGAGCGAGTTCGATTCGTGATGAAGAACGGCCAAGTGGTTAGGAATGACCTCGCCTCGCATTGAGCTCCCGACGCCATAGCTCATGGGACTCTAAACCATGCCGACGAATCTGGAACCATGACAAAACAACCGCCACAACTTTCAGAGATGGCTGCGACAACCGCAGGACGACCCTATACGCTACGTTACTTTGACCGGCCGGGCTCCGGGCCCACCATCCTTTACGTTCACGGACTGGGCTGCTCGAAGGCCGATTTTATAGAAATGACTTCGCTTCCCGAACTTCAGCCATTTCGTTTAGTCTCCGCGGATAACCCCGGTTGCGGCGATTCTCGTTACGATGAAAATCATCCACTGAATATTGACGGTGTTGTGGAACTCATCGAGAACTTTGTGGCTCAACTGGGGATTCATCGTTTCCTGCTCGTCGGCGGCAGCATGGGAGGGTTGGTCGCTTTACTTTATGCGGAGCGCAATCCAAACAAAATAGCCGGCTTTGTCAACGTCGAAGGCAATCTTGCCCCGGAAGACTGCATGTTCAGCCGCAGCGTGATACCCCATTCTTATTCACATTTCGAAAAAGTGATCTTCCCACAAATAAAGAATGCACTATCCGCCAAAGCAGGACGGGGATTCGCGCAGCATTTACGAGTGCTGGAAAAAGCCAACCCACGCGCATACTACGATTACGCTTTCCAGACCGTTGAATATTCAGACCACGGTGATCTTCTGGAACGATTTCTGAATCTCCCGGTTCCAAAATGTTTTCTCTACGGATCGGAGAACCGTCACCTCTCGTATTTGCCACGACTTCGTGAGTCAGAATGCACCGTCATAGAAATACCGAATGCGAATCATTTTTTGTTCTACGATGAACCGAATGATTATGCAGCAGCACTATCTTCGTTTTCCCGGAATTCCTGTTTGTTCTCAGTAAGCGAAAACTAATTGAGGATCACTCGGATGAAAAGGAGCAACCGGGGAAAATCAGACTGACGGCAGAAGCGCCGCAACTGCACAAATTGTGGCAGCGTCGGCTGGCTAAGCGATTAGAATCAGAAATGAGATATGCCTGACGAAATACCATCTCCTGCACCCGCACCTCCAAGCGCCTCTGCATCGGCTACGCCGCAACCTGGAACACAATTTCGCATCGGCGAGGAATTCGGCACTGCGAAAAAGAATCTGCCCCCGGTAAAGATTGTCATCATCGGAGTTGCAGTTGTCGCAGTCGTCGCCATAGTCGCGGCCTTGCTGCAGCGGCCCCACTCCGCGACCACAGGATCGATCGACGACGTAGTCTCCGTCGAAGTTCCCGATCAAAATATGGTGATGGTCGCGATCAACGTCTCGTTCCAGAACAACGGCGTGAAGCCCTACTGGATTCACACCATCAACGCCAACCTCGATACCACCAGCGGAAGCTTCACCGATGACGCCGCTTCACCCGCCGACTTCGATCGCTACTTCCAGGCCTTCCCTACCCTGAAACAACATGCGCTCGCTCCTCTGGAGCGCGAAGCCAAAATCAATCCCGGTGGCCGAATCGCCGGCACAATTATCGTAACGTTTCCCGTAACCCCAGACGCGTTCGCCAACCGCAAATCCCTGAAAGTCACAATCCAACCCTACGATCAACCCGTCCCCCTGATCCTCATCAAATAGGCCGCTGTGGAGACGTAGCTCAGCTACGCCCAAGCCGCGCAACCCCTACCGAGTCTATAGGATAGAATTGTAAATTAGCTTCTAGCTAATGGCGCAGAATGTTCCACGTGGAACATAACCACGATTACTGGCCCGCCGGCGTGGTCGTGACTGGCACGGGCGCATTTTTGGGCGTGCTCAAATATCCCACAGCCTGCTTCTTGTCCACCGACCACACTACCATTTCGTATAGAAGGTGATCGCGCCCGGTATAGAACTGGATGGGCTCGCTCACGTTGCGATCTTTCTTTTCGATGGTCTTGTCATCGGCGGTGACGTCGATGGTGAACTTGCCTCGCTTGGTATCCGTTTTCTTAAGCTGCAGGCTCACCGTTGAAACGGGCTGGGGCTTCGCGCCCTTGACCAGAGTGAATTCGTAGTAATTGCGATCGCCTTTGTGCTTGAGCACCTCGAGGTCGCCGCGCGTATTGGCGATCAAGCCGCTCTGCACTCCCAAGTCGCCAATAGTGCTTTGCAGCTTGGCTTCTGCGGCAGCGAGTTCGGCTTTGGTCGAGGCGACATCCGTCTTGACGCCACCGACGTCCGTTTTCACGTTGGCGACTTCGCCATTCACCTGAGTGATCTGCTGCTTCTGCTCCTCGGCGAGGCGTTCCTGGGACGCGCGTTGCGCGACTTGCTCACGCTGCAGAGCAGCGGAGCGGTCGGCGAGTTCCTTCTTGGTCATGCCGAGTTGTTTGGCCAGGGTTTCAGAGTCGGCCTCGGCTGACTGCATGCGCTTGCTGAGTTCCGCGATCTGGGCGTTGCTGGCGGTTTGATCCTTGCCCTGTTGATCGATGCGCTCGCGCAAATTGAACAGAAAGTAAAGCGAGCCGGCGACGTACATGACGGCAAGCAACGACACGACCCACTTCATTGCGTTTCCTCCGCCAGTGGGCACTTCGACCAGATGTTCGCCTTCGTCAGCCATAGGTTTTCTCCGCTCGTAGTGATTGGGTATCGTTCATATTGTTGTGCAGGGAAGCGGTGCTGTCAATTGCCACGAAGGATCAGGGAGAGCGCGCATCGATGTTTCTGCGTTGTGTCAGTGTTGAGGCTGCAAGTAGGATGCGTGGATCCGTCGCTTTGCTCAGGATGACCGCGTGTGCCAGGGATCACAGCGTAGTTAGGAACTTGCTGCGCTTCGCGCGGCGGGACGCACGAGGGGCGCCCGTCCTCCATCGATCTGTTTAGCTGGCGGCGCGGCGGGCTTCGGATTCTTTTTGGGAGACGTAGCGCAGGAGGATGTCTCGCAGCGAGACCAAGCCCTTTAACTGCTTGCCATCCGTAATTGGCAGATGGCGGAAGCCGAACTCGCGCATCAGGAAAAGGCAGTTCTCGATGGTTTCATCCACGCTGATTGCTTTCGGGTTGGCGGTCATGACTTCGGCAATCTTGGTGGTTCCGGGCATGCGTCCGGCGGCGACTACTCGATTCATTACGTCGCGCTCGGAGAAGATGCCGACGATTTCTCCATTGCGCAGCACCGGCAAGGCTCCGATGCTGTGCTCCATCATGAAGCGGGCTGCTTCGAGGACGCTGCTGTCGGCGTCAATGGAATAGACGCGGCGTTCTTTGACGATATCGTAAACCTGCCCCATACAGGACTCCTTCGGAGCGGCTTCTGACAGAGTTTTCTTGAGGCCTGCCAGTTCCGAGATGCAACACTTTATCACGGAGTGGGGTGTCGAGGAAAAGAGTGGGTGGTTGCGGTAGTGTTTTAACGCTGCGTTGTTAAATTTGGTGGCGGCCCCTAAATCAAGACGACAGCGGGCCGGACTTCAGGTGAACCATTTCGGGGATGTTGGGAAGGGCTTTTTGGGGGAACGCTCAAATGTTGAGTCTCAGGAGCCTTGCCGCCATCTTGTGCTCAGCGATACGCTTATCCCGCGCAGCTTTGCTTCGTTCTCCGCTTGGATCAAAGGCGCTGATAAACACACAGAAAAAGGCTGCAAATAAGCCTGCAAATATGGCCACGAATATGGCTATAAATCGGGCGGCTTCCATTTCAGTCTCCTGCGAACAGTCTACACCTGCCAGGGCTCGGACGGGAACACTCGAGCGAATTAGAGCGCGATAATAGGCGACAAATTCAACGTAGCCCACTACCGGGTAGTTTGAAATCGTCCGCGCGGGATCCTTCACCCCGATGAAAAACGCGGGGTTCAGGATGACGTTTCTTCTAGAAGGAAGAAGGTTTTATTGCGTATGGCTTGCATCTGCGCGAGCTTCGCTCGCTTGACAGCCGGGGGGGCTGTCCCACGTTGGTTTGACTGTGCGAAGTTTGCCGGCTTCTGCTATCGTCTTGGGTTCTTGTTGGTTGGCTTAACAAAGGAGAGTTGATGGCTGAGTCGGTGCGCCCCGAGCCTTCCCCGTTCTACCGGTGGATGGTGCTCATTTTCGTGAGCATCGCGATGTTCGGCAATTACTACGTTTATGACGCGTTGAGTCCTCTGGCCGACGTGCTCAAACAACAGCTGGGCTTTACGGATTCGAACATTGGGCTGCTGCAGGCAATTTACAGTTTCCCCAACATATTCACCGTCGTAATCGGCGGAGTTCTGATTGACCGGATCGGGTTGAGAAGGTCGCTGATGATTTTTGCGGTGCTGTGTTTTATTGGGCCCGCAATTACCGTGGCATCAGGGCATCTGTGGCTAATGGCAGTGGGCCGGCTGGTTTTCGGCATGGGTGCGGAATCGCTGATCGTCGCGGTCACGGCGGCTCTGGCGCGGTGGTTCAAGGGGAAGGAATTGAGCTTTGCCTTTGGCATCAACCTGACCATTTGCCGGCTGGGTTCGTTTGCCGCTCTGAACTCGCCCACCTGGGCTCGGGCGGCGTATGCGAACTGGCGCTGGCCGTTCCTGATCTCATTCGCCGTGTCGAGCTTGTGCGTGATTGGCGCGGTCATTTATTGGGTCATGGAAGTGCATGCGGAAAAGGTTTACAGCTTGGGAAAAGTCTCAACCGACAAAGTGGTTTTCAGCGATTTGTTCAAGTTTGGGGTGAGCTATTGGTATATCGTCGCGCTCTGCGTTACTTTCTACTCGGCCATCTTCCCTTTCCAGACCTTTGCGGTGAAGTTCTTTATGGAGGCGCATGGGACTTCGCGGGAGTTCGGGGGATTCCTCTCCAGCACGCTGACCCTTTTTGCTATGGTAGCTACGCCATTATTCGGCCTGATGGTGGATCGCGTGGGCAGGCGAGCGATCCTGATGATGCTTGGTTCTCTGCTGCTGATTCCGGTTTATTTGATGATGGGCTACACCCAGATCAACCTGTATGTGCCGATGGCAATGATGGGAGTCGCGTTTTCGCTGATCCCGGCGGTGATGTGGCCGTCGGTGGCTTATATCGTCGACCAGTCGAAGCTGGGAACGGCGTATGGGTTGATGACGATGATCCAGAATATTGGGCTGTTCGGCTTTAACCTGGTGATCGGCTGGGCCAATGATTTTGGCCATGCCAGCGCAGAGAATCCGGGAGGGTATCATTTGGGAATGTGGATTTTCTCGATTCTGGGCTTCCTGGGCGTGTTCTTCGCTTTCTTGCTGCATGAGCGGGAAACCGGGCCGCATGGCCATGGATTGGAGACAATTACTACATCGGCGTCGGCTTAAGATGGAAGTTCCAGCGGTTCTTTGGGTCTTTTCCCGCGAATGTTGAATCTATAAGACAAATAATTGAACTGCGGATGACATCGAGACGAGGTTCACGGGGTTAAATAGGTATCTTGAACACGTGACCAAGGTCACACGGAAACTTGCTGCTTCCGGCAAGCCCATGGGATGCAACCGGTTGCGCTACCTGAAGGGTCTGAGTTAGTACCTGCAAGCAGTACAACGAAAAGATACTTACGCCGCATCAGACTGAGTGCGGCCGGAAAAGATGAATTGACGGACGCGAAAAAAAAGCAGGGCGATAAGCTTTCCGAAGCAGAGGCAATCGATCGGGCGAAGCAGGGAGATGCGGAAGCCTTTGAGGCGCTGTATAACCTGCACAAGCGGCGAGTGTACTCCTTATGTCTTCGCATGACGGCCAATACGGCGGCAGCCGAGGATCTGACCCAGGAAGCGTTCCTGCAGCTGTTCCGCAAGATCGGAACTTTTCGCGGCGAGTCGGCTTTTTCCACCTGGTTGCACCGGATGGCGGTGAACGTCGTCCTGATGCAATTGCGTAAGAAGAATCTGCCCGTGGTTCCGCTCGACGAGACCATGGAGACCGAGGAAGAGTCGCCCAGGAAAGAGCCGGGCGCGGATGACCCGAGATTGGCCGGATCGGTTGACCGGATGCAGTTGCAGCGCTCGATTGCGTCCCTGCCTCCGGGCTACCGAATGATTTTTTTGCTACATGATGTTGAGGGTTACGAGCACAATGAGATTGCAGCGATGGTGGGATGCTCCATCGGCAATAGCAAGTCACAATTACACAAGGCGCGGATGAAGTTACGAGAGATCCTCAAGACGAGCAGAGCTGAGAAAGCCACAAAGCCGTGAGGATCTCATCATGCAGAGGCATCGGGGAGAGGTAGTATGACCTGTGAAGAGTTTCGACGGGTCCTGCCAGAGCTTGGGAGCGGGCACGGATTTGAGCAGGAAGAGCATTTGAAATCCTGCTGCGAATGTTCGGATCTGCTGGCGGATCTGAACGCCATTTCACAACAAGCACGGCTTTTGCAGGGTTCCGAGAGTCCCAGTCCGTGGGTATGGAACTCAATTGAAGTCGCACTGCGGCAAGAGGGTTTGATCCGTCAGCCCCAACTGGAGCACCCGCGAACGCCTGCTCCGCTGCTGGGTTGGCGATTGCGCTGGCTGGTACCGCTGGGCGCCACGCTGGTCTTGGTCTTTGGAGTATTGATCTACCAACGGGGCACCGGCCACCCGCAGGTGGTGCAACAGCCATCGCCTCCTGCTGGCGTGGTAACCGCAAATCTGCAGCCGGCCGATGTGATGGGCGGTGAAGACCTGCAATTGCTTAAGTCGGTTGGCGAGCGTATGCCTTCCATGCGAGCTACCTATGAAGCGGATCTGCGATCAGTGAATGCTTACATTCGGGATGCGGAGCAATCGGCGAACAGCAATCCGAATGACGAAGTCGCACAACAGTACTTAAGGAATGCGTACGAGCAGAAGGCCATGGTCTATGAGATGGCCTTGGATCGTTCTCTGCCATAGTAGAATAACCGGGTGTCGGGCCAGCGGGCATTGCCCGCCGGCATTGGGGAGATGTTGATTATGCAGCGGGCCACATCCTATGCCGTCGTGTTGATCCTGGTGTTGGCTGCGTTGGCAGCGGCCGAGACCAGCCGCCAAGAAATGCACTTCAAAGTCGGGCGGCGTGCCAGCGTTTCCATCGTCAACCAGTATGGAGCCATATCGGTCAAGCCCGGTCCGGGCAAGGTAGTGGCAGTTACCGCCATTCTGTATTCCAGCAAAGTAGAAATCGACCATAGCAAGAGCCGGCGCCGGGTTGCGGTTTTCTCCCATCTTCTGGAAGGGGCGGATGCCGAAACAGGGCGCGTGGATTACGAAGTTCTCGTGCCTGCGGACGCGAGCGTGACTTTGCATTCGATGACCGGTCCTTTGCACGTCGAAAAACTTCGCGGCGACATGATGGTGGAAGGTAGTACTGCCAACGTTGACGTGCGCGACGTCAGCGCCGGACATATTCACATAAAAACGCTGAACGGCGCGGTGACGTTAACGAATGCCAGCGATGAACACGTGGAAATTACGTCGGTGGGCGGAGACGTAGCGCTGAATGCGGTAAACGGATCGCTGGTCCACGTCAATTCCAACAGCGGCAAGATCCACTATGATGGGGATTTTGGCGACGCGGGGGATTACTCCTTGACGACTCACAGCGGCGATATCGAGGCGATTGCGCCCGCTTATGCCTCGATCGAAGTGGTCGCTCGCTCGGTTCAGGGAACGGTGGAGAAGGATTTTCCCCTGGAACCCGAGCACACTTCCTTCGTACCCCGTGCTGGGAGTGCCTTCGCAGGTACGATGGGCGAGGCTGCATCCTCGGTTAAGTTGCTCTCCTTCAGTGGTAAAATTCACCTCAAGAAACGTTGAACAATCAATCCTGAACCAATCGGACTGGGCGGGTGCAGAACCGTTTCAGTAAATCGGGAGCGATGAAAACCGGGCCCGGTTCGCGTCCCGCGGCCAATCGGCTTGCGCGAGGCCGAGTACGCGAGCTGCGGACGGTGTTTCTCGTGGGTTTCATGGGCGCCGGAAAAACCACCGTCGGCGAGGCTTTGAGCCGACGACTGGGTTTGCCGTTCGAAGATTTGGACGATCGGATTCAGCTGCGGGAGGGCAAGACCATCGAACAGATTTTTCGAGAGTCCGGAGAAACTGAGTTTCGTAAAGCCGAGACAGCGGCGCTGCGCGAATTGCTAGGAGAGCTCAGGTCTTCGTTTCGCGTGGTGGCATTGGGCGGAGGAGCTTTCGTACAACCGGTGAATGCCACTCTGATTGAAAAAGCGGGGGTCCATTCGGTTTTCCTGGACGCGCCCGTGGAGGAATTGTTGCGGCGATGCGAGGAAACACCGAACCTTCGTCCGCTGCGCCAGGATCTTGAGCAATTTCGGGAGCTTTACGAAAGGCGGCGGCCGTTGTACATGAAGGCGGCTGTCCGTATCGAAACCAACGGCAAAGATGTGGACACAATCGCGGCGGAGGTGGCATGCAGTCTTGGGCTGGAGTGAGAAGGCTAACGCCGAGCAATAAGTTACTGGTCACAGGTGCGCTTTGTATCCTAGCGATGTCGACCGCGGTTGCTATTGCGGACAAGAAGGAAGGCAAGCCCGCGCCCGCGTCCGCGCAGATGGTGGATTCCGGATCATTCGGCGTCTTCATGCATGGACAACGTGTTGCCACCGAAACCTTCTCCATCCATCAAAGCGGAAGCGGCAGCTCCATTGTTTCGCAATTCAAGAGCGAGGCGGGAGCCGACAAGGCGGAACAGACCTCCGAGTGGCAAATGGGCCCGGGCGGCGAGTTGCGAAAGTACGAATGGAAAGAACTGAGTCCTGGACAATCGCAGGCGGTGGTTGTGACCGGTCAGGATTTCCTGATCGAGCGATTCAAGAGCGGTCCGCAAGCCAAGGAGCAGGAGCAGCCATTTATGCTGCCGGCAACGAGCGGTCTGCTGGATGACTATTTCTTCATACAAAGAGAAGTTCTAGCGTGGAAATATCTGGCGACCAGTTGTAAACAGGAAAATGGCGCGCTGCAGTGCCCGCTAAAACAGCGCGTGCAATTCGGTGCGCTGAATGCCCACGCGCGCTCTTCGGTGTCGGTGACGGTTGAGTTCGCGGGCAAAGAAAAGGTGACCATCCGAGGGGTGGAGCACGAACTGAACCGGCTGGACTTGAATGGCGAGTCGGGAAACTGGGCGCTTTGGCTCGACGATCAATTTAAACTGCAACGAATTTTGATCGCAAGCGAAAATACGGAAGTGGTTCGAGACTAGGTCGGCATTTGGCCTTGTTTGACACACGCACGGCACGTGTATTGTCGACAACGCTCTTCTTTGCGTTGGGGCTGGGCTTTTTATACATCGCGCGCCGCACTCTGATCGCGTTCCTGTTCGCAATCTTCTTTGCCTATCTCGTGGATCCGGCAGTCTCCCGCATACAGAAGTGGACGCGTCACCGTGGGTGGGCCATCGCCTTGATCTATCTGCTGTTCGTCATCCTGCTGGGTACGCTCTTCTTCTTCATCGGACCGCGGACAGTGCGCGAGGCGCGCCGTCTGGGTGAAGCTTGGCCCACCCTGACCCAACGGGTTAGTACCGGCGATCTGGCCCACGCCATTGGCAGAGAACGGGGATGGAGCGGCGAAACAACCGAGCTGTTACAGCGGGTTATCTCCGATCCTCGTCTAGTCGACTTGGCGAAAGAGATCGGACTGCGCGCCGCGTCTGTAGCGCAGCAGGCATGGCTCCTGATCGTGGTGCCAATTCTCGCGATATTCTTTCTGAGGGATGGCCGTGGCTTCAGTGAAGTCGGGCTGTCTCTTGTGCAGAGCAGACCGCAACGCGAATTCCTGCAAGACGTGCTGACGGACCTGAATCAGATGCTGGCGCACTTTATCCGCGCCCAACTTGAACTGGCGGCGCTTTCCCTGATTGTGTACATCTCTTATATGGAAGTGGCGCGGGTGCCCTACGCGCTGGTGCTTGGAACCGCTGGCGGCGTGATGGAATTCATACCGGTAGTCGGACCGTTGGTTGCGGGCGTCGCGATTCTCGCGGTCGCGCTGCTCATGAGTTATCCCCACTGGCTGATGTTGCTTTGTTTCCTGATCGCCTGGCGTCTGGTGCAGGATTACGTGGTTTCGCCTCGCATCATGGGAAAGAGCATGGAACTCCATCCTCTGGCGGCAATCTTTGGCGTGTTGGCAGGCGCCGAAATTGCCGGAGTGCTCGGCGTGTATCTTTCGATTCCAGTGATGGCGAGCCTGCGCATCGTGTGGCGCCGCTGGCGTTTGTATGCAGAAAAGAAACGCTTCGGGCCGCTGAATGAGTACTCCTTCGGAACCGAGATCAGCCCGAAGGCGTGACATGTCTAGACGTAACCTGACAGCTGTTTCTGGTACGTACCTTTTCTCTTGACACTATGCAGGTAGTGGCCGAGAATTCAAAATCGAAATTGCTGGCTAGCTAAAAGCTGGCGAGCACAACGCATGCGGTTCCCCCCGCCGGCGTCGGACCCCGGAAAATCCATTGAAACAAGAATGACGCGCTGCTCTTTCGCCTGAAGCGCCGCGACGCCATTGAGGCTGTCCACGATGCCTATCGCCTGCCGTTAATCTGACGTGCTGGCACAAAGGAGCCCGCTATGTACTGGATGATTACCAACCGCAATGTTGACGCGGACAACAAGACTTTTGGAGATGATTTTACCGACCTGTCTTTCTGGCAGAACGCATCGGATCAAGTAGATGATTTCGACAGCTGGATATCGATCAAAGAAGATGACTTCCGGCAGGGCGTGGTCGCGATCGCGGACACCTTCCCTGATCCAAATAATACGCCCAGCGAGGATCAGAACACTTCAACATATTCGTCCACGGATTCGATAATACTTGGCAATCTGCGGTACAGCGGTACGGGGCCATCGTGAATAATCTCTTCAGCGGGCCGCAATCGATGGGCCTGTGTATTCTCTTCACCTGGCCGTCCAAGGGCTCGGTTGTGGGCTACCTTCCTGACCGGTCCGAAGCGCGCCAATCCGCCGATGACTTCGCGGATGTGCTCAGCAGTCTTTACGATTGGATGTCCATGAAGCAAATCCAGGCTGCGAACGATCCGGCCAATGCATGCAAAGCCAAGACCTCGGTCATCGCCCACAGTATGGGCAACTACGTTGTAGAAAATGCAATGAACGTGGCGTGGACGCGCAAGAACCGCCCGCTCCTGATGAGCCTGATCAGCCAGTTCGTGATGGTCGCGGCGGACGTGGACAACGATATCTTTCGGGCCGGCGATACCGTCGAACACGGAGACGGCGAAGGCATCGCTAATCTTACCTATCGGGTCACAGCCATGTATTCGGGAAGAGATTCGGTGCTCGGCATGTCCGCCGGCCTGAAACATTTTGGCAAACGACGCCTGGGACGGAGCGGTCTGGACAGAACTTGTCCCGTTCCTGACAATGTGTGGGATATTGACTGTTCCACATTGCTCGATCCCGGACTAAGTGGGCTGAGCGTGCATGGCGCTTACTTCAACGAACCCAAGTGCTACGCCTTGATGAGGGACTTGCTGAAAGGCCTTGACCGCACCGTGCTGCTGGGAAGGGATGACGCGCCGGCGGCATTACCCAAGGAACAATCCGTTGCGACATAGCGGCTCATCTAGCGCAATTCTTCCATGACCTGCTCTAGCGCTTCCCTTCCCGGACGCGTCACTGATTCGGGCAGCGTGGCCAAGGGCTCGTCGGTAACGTTGAGCATGTCGATGAAACTCGGAGCCTCGGGGTTCACGTAGAAAAGTCCGGTGAGGACCTCGCCTTTTTCGTGGGCTTCGTGCAGACGGCTGATGGCCTTGATGCGATTGGTGGCGTCGTAATCTTCTTCGAGCTTGCTCAAGCGCAGGCGGGATCCGTCATGCATGGTGACTTCGACGGTTGTGCCGGCATCGTACTCGACGTTAATTTCCTCGAACGCCGGAACGAAACTCAGCTCCTGTAGCGGCTCTTCGTGATCTTTCATGTACTTATAGGATTTCGTCGAGCCCTCGTGATCGTTAAAGGTCACACATGGCGAAACCACATCAAGCATGACCGTGCCCTTGTGGGCGATTGCCGCTTTCAACAGGCTGTGAAGCTGACGCTTGTCGCCGGAGAACGAACGCCCGACGAGCGTTGCGCCCAGTGTTATGGCCATGGCGCAGGTATCGATCGGCGGAAGATCGTTGACCACGCCGGTCTTCAATTTGGAGCCGAGATCGGCGGTGGCCGAGAACTGCCCCTTAGTCAGGCCGTAAACACCGTTGTCCTCGATGATGTAAATGATCGGCAGATTGCGCCGCATCAGGTGCACAAACTGTCCGATGCCAATGGATGCGGTGTCGCCGTCGCCGCTGACGCCGAGCGCGATCAGCTTGTGATTGGCCAACATGGCGCCGGTTGCGACCGAAGGCATGCGCCCGTGGACCGCGTTGAAGCTGTGGGAGCGGCTCATGAAATACGCTGGACTCTTGGAGGAGCATCCGATGCCGCTGGGCTTGATGACGCGTTCGGGCTGCACACCCATTTCATACATGGCATCGATGATGCGCTCGGAAATCGCGTTGTGGCCGCAGCCTGCGCAGAGCGTAGTCTTGCCGCCGCGATAGTCTAGAACGGTCAGGCCGATACGATTAACTTTCGGTGCAGGGGTGGGTGTCGCCGTCGTGGTCGCCATGTTATTTGCCCTCCATGCTCGTGAGTTCGTCGGTTACTGAGCGCGCGTCCAGCGGAAGCCCGTGAATGTGCGCAATGCTACGGAGCCGCGTGACCAGCTCCGGTTTTATGTCCAGCTTGATCAAGCAGAGCATCTGGGCATCGCGGTTTTGTTCGACCACGTAAACCCGTTCATGCTGTTCGATGAATTCATGAACCTCGCGTGAGAAGGGATAGGCTTTGAGTCGAAGATAATCGGTTTCGATGTTGTATTCATCACGCAACTGATCGCGGGCTTCGATTATGCCCCAGTGCGAAGTGCCATAAGCGATGATTCCGATTTTAGCTTTGGATTTGCCGGCCATCAATTCGGGGCGCGGCACAAATGCTCGCGCGGTCTCGAACTTCTTATTGATGCGCTCCATGTTTTTTTCGAAGTCGTCAGGGCGTTCGCTGTAGCCTGATTTTTCGTTGTGGCCAGTGCCACGCGTGAAGTAAGCAGCCGCGGGATGCTCGGTACCGGGCAGGGTGCGGTAGCCAATGCCGTCGTTGTCGACATCTTTGTAGCGAGCGAAGCCTCCCATCCGGTCGAGATCTTCTTTTGTGAGCACCTTGCCGCGGTCAATTGGCGCCTTGGGATACTCGAACGGATCAGACATCCAGTTGTTCATGCCCAGATCCAGATCCGACATTACGAACACCAAAGTTTGGAACTGTTCCGCCAGATTGAACGCGTCCTGCGCCATGCTGAAACACTCAGCCACGGAACAGGGGAAAAGAAGGATGTTCTTAGTATCGCCGTGGGAAAGGAACGCAGTCGAGAGAACGTCACCTTGCGAAGTGCGCGTAGGCAAACCTGTGGAGGGGCCGACGCGCTGGATATCCCAGACAACTCCGGGAACTTCGGCGTAGTAGGAAAGCCCGGCGAACTCGGCCATGAGCGAGATGCCCGGTCCGGCGGTTGCGGTCATCGAACGCGCACCAGCCCAGCCTGCGCCGAGGACCATCCCGATCGCAGCCAGCTCGTCTTCCGCCTGCACAATGGCAAATGTGGCTTTGCCGTCGGGACCGATTCGATACTCTTTCATGTAGTCAATTAGCGTTTCTACGAGCGAGGAAGAAGGCGTAATGGGATACCACGTGACGACCGTGACTCCAGCAAACATGCAGCCCAGCGCAGCCGCCGAGTTGCCATCGATAATGATCATTCCCTGATTCTTATCCATGCGCTGAATGAAGTAGGGATCTTGCTTGGTAAGGTTGGCGGTAGCGTAGTCAAACCCGGCGCGGACCGCAGCCAAATTTAAATTGGCTGCCTTCACTTTGGTGGCGAACTGCTTTCGCAATGCCTTCTCGACCTCGGCCATATCGATCCCGAGCAACTGGGCCGCGACCCCAACGTAAATCATGTTCTTAACCAGCTTGCGCAGTTTGGCTTCGGGACACACCGGCGCGACCAGCTTGTCGTAAGGAACGGGATAGAAAATCAGATCATTGCGAAGCGCATTCAACTTCAGAGGCTCGTCGTAAAGCACGGCTGCGCCCGGCGCAAGTGACATCACATCTTCCTGCGCGGTCTCGGCGTTCATGGCTATGACGAAGTCGATTTCTTTCTTGCGCGCAATGTACCCGTCTTTGTTAGCGCGGATGGTGTACCAGGTCGGCAACCCGGCAATGTTCGAAGGAAACAGATTCTTGCCGGAAACCGGGACTCCCATTTGAAAAATACTGCGCAGAAGCACGGTGTTCGAGCTTTGCGAACCCGACCCGTTCACGGTCGCAACCTGAATGCTCATGTTGTTGACGACGCGCTTCGGCTCCCGTTGCCCAAAGGCTTCGTGGAGCGCTACATCAGTGGTGGCCATTCCTTCATCCTTCCTTGACTGGAGCGGATTTTCGCCCGCTCGGCGGGTTTTTGGAGTAATGAGGCGAACCTTTAATTATACGGCAGTCAGATGGTTGGGAACAGGCGCGAAGAACGGAATTTCAAGAACGAAAGTACCTGCCTAGCAAACATGGATTACGGCTTACTCTACGCGCAGGAACTGGGCCATCTTGCGGAATTTATTATATCGTGATGCGACCAATTCCTGAGTAGTCATCTTAATCAGTTCCCCAAAATGTTTCTGCAGCGCAGCATCCAGCAGAGCTGCCGCAGCCTCGTGATCGGTGTGAGCGCCTTCCTTGGGTTCGGGCACGATGCCGTCAATGCAGCCGAATTCAGCCAAGTCCGAGGCCGTAATGCGGAGCGCTTGCGCGGCCAGTTCTTTCTTCGAAGCATCGCGCCACATAATAGCGGCGCAGGACTCGGGAGAGATTACGGAATAGATGGCGTTCTCCATCATCAGCACGCGATCAGCGACCGCGATCGCCAATGCACCGCCGCTGCCGCCTTCCCCCGTGATCGTCGTAATAATTGGAACCTGCAGGCGTGCCATCTCACGCAGATTTCGCGCGATGGCTTCGGCCTGACCATGTTCCTCAGCGCTCAATCCCGGATACGCGCCAACCGTGTCCACGAAGGTGAAGACCGGACGTTTGAACTTCTCCGCAATCTTCATCACGCGCAGGGCCTTGCGGTAGCCCTCGGGATTCGTCATGCCCCAGTTGCGATAAACATTCTGCTTGGTATCGCGACCCTTCTGATGGCCCATCACCACAACTTCGTGGCCATGAAACCGCGCCATGCCACAAACCATAGCGTGATCGTCGGCGAAACCGCGATCGCCGTGAATCTCGCTCCAATTGGTGAAGATCCGGTCCACGTACTCGAGCATGAGCGGCCGCTGCGGATTCCTGGCCAACTCCGCTTTCTGCCACGCGCTGAAATGCGCCGAGACCTGAGCTTGCAAGGACTGAATGCGCTCGTGAAGCTGTTGGATTTGGCCCCGGATGTCCTCGTCCTGCCCCGGCAGCGATTGCAACCGCTCCAGTTGCAACTCGATTCTTCCCAGCTCTTGCTGCGCTCTCAGTTGCGATTCCATCTTCCTGCCATCACCGTTCCGCGAGGCCCAACGGGCCTCCACCATCGAAAGAAGAAACTCCGTGCCCGCCACTACCAGCAACGCGTTCGTAGCCGGAGCCGAAGCCGATTGCAAATCAGCACTCCTAGGAATGGGTCTCATCCGCCGCACGTCTCAGTCCATTTGTAGAAACATAGCCAGCTATATTTCTACAGGCAAATCTTAGTCAATGACTCGCACCGCGCCGCGGCCACACAATTCTTCCACCCGCGCCACAAAATTGCGGTCTGGATGGACATTATAGCCCTCCGCCTCCATCACCACCATGAAATCGCCCTGGCGTTCCACGTCAAACAGCACTTTCGCCTCGCCTTTGCGCTGTGCACAAAGCGCGTGGAGTTCATCGACTATGGACTCGTTCGCCGTCTCCACCGGTATGCGAATGCGCAGCGAACGCGGCAATGGGACCTTGGCATCCTCGAGCGGAATGATGTCGTTGGCCGTCAGCTTCGGATTCACACCTTCCTCAATCCGCAAGCCACCCCGTACCAGCACTGGCACTTCGAGTTTCACTTTGTCCTGCAGCTTCCGGTACGCTTCCGGGAAAACAATCATTTCGACCGAGCCCGACATATCTTCAAGCGCGCCTTGGGCGTAGAAATCTCCCTTCTTCGATTTCAGTACGCGGAGGTTCGTAATGAT
The DNA here is from genome assembly GCA_035601995.1 of Terriglobales bacterium. Taxonomy (GTDB): domain Bacteria; phylum Acidobacteriota; class Terriglobia; order Terriglobales; family Acidobacteriaceae; genus JABDBE01. Next base: position 96,694 of record DATNNE010000090.1, on the reverse strand, counting down.
GCCGGCGGTGCAGATGTTTTCGTCTTTTCCGGTGGAAGCCTTGATGCCCGCGATATCAGCGGTGCTCAAAGCGCGCAGGTCTTCCAGCTTGTCTTTGTATTTTTCCAGAGGATGGCCGGTGATGAAGAATCCAAGAATTTCTTTTTCTGCAGCCAGTCGAGTGTGTTCATCCCAATCCGGCGTATCGGGTAATTTGTCATTGTTGACCGGAGCCTCATCCTGCGCGAACACACCGAATAAACCATGCTGGCCGGATTCCGCGTCGCGCTGCGTTTTCAGCGCGCGATCCATGGCCTTGTCGAGGACGGCCATCAACTGACCGCGCCGACCTAGCGAATCCATGGCGCCGCTCTTGATCAGCGATTCCAACACCCGTCTGTTCAGCAGCCGCAGATCCACTTTCTCGCAGAATTCATAAATCGAACCATATCGTCCCAATTCTTTTCGTCCGGCCACGATCGACTGAATGGCGTTGTGGCCGACGTTCTTAACTGCGGCCAAACCAAAACGGATTGCGCTGCCATGTGGCGTAAAGTTGGCATCGCTCACGTTGATGTCGGGCGGTTCCACGGCAATTCCCATTTCGCGACATTCGTTGATGTATTTCACCACGTCATCGGTATTGCCGGTTACCGAGGTCAGCAGCGCAGCCATAAACTCAACCGAATAATGAGTCTTGAGATAGGCCGTGTGATACGCCAATAGCGCATAGGCCGCGGCATGCGCCTTAGGGAACCCGTACTCGGCAAACTTAGCCAGCAGGTCGAAAATCTTTTCGATCTTCTTTGGCGGGTAACCTCGCTGCACTGCGCCCTCGACAAAGCGCTCGCGCTGCTTCGCCATTTCCTCCGGCTTCTTTTTCCCCATGGCGCGCCGCAGCAGGTCGGCCTCACCCAGCGAGTAACCCGCGAGGCGATTGGCGATCTGCATCACCTGCTCCTGATAGACGATCACGCCCCAGGTTTCTTCGAGCATTTCTTTCAGTTCGGGGAGTTCGTACTCGATGCTTTTGCGCCCATGTTTGCGATCGATGAAGTGGTCAATCATGCCGCCCTGGATCGGCCCGGGACGGTACAGAGCGTTCAGCGCGGTGAGATCGTCGATTGAGTTCGGTTGGTAGCGGCGAAGCACGTCCCGCATGCCGTGCGATTCAAACTGAAAAATGCCGGACGTCAGACCTTTGTGAAAAACGCTTTCGTAAGTTTTATTGTCCTCGAGCGGAATTTCGTCCAGAGTAATTTTCTGGTTACGCGTCTGCTCGATCAGCTTCAGAGTGTCATCGAGAATGGTGAGCGTGGTCAGCCCGAGAAAATCCATCTTCAACAAGCCCATTTTCTCGATGGCGACCATGTCGAAGGCGGTCACGATTTCGTCGTTCTTGGTCTTGAACAGCGGAACCAGATCGGTGAGCGGGCGAGGAGAGATCACCACGCCAGCGGCATGAACGCCAGCGTTTCGCACCAGGCCTTCCAGCTTGCGCGCCGTATCAAGCAACTGGCGCACTTGAGGCTCGCTCTCGTAAGCCTGCTGCAGCGGCGGAGAATCCTTAATCGCCTGCGCCAGCTTAATGTTGAGCGTGGTCGGAACCATCTTAGCGATCCGATCCACGTCGGCATAAGGAATATCCATGGCGCGGCCGACGTCTTTGATCGCCGCCTTCGCCGCCATGGTGCCGAAAGTGATGATCTGGGCTACGTTCTCGCGGCCGTATTTGCGCGTCACGTAATCGATCACTTCGCCGCGGCGGTTCATGCAGAAGTCGATGTCGATATCGGGCATCGAAATGCGTTCGGGATTCAGGAAGCGCTCAAAGAATAATTCGTGCTGCAGGGGGTCAAGATCGGTGATGTTCATCGAATACGACACCAACGATCCCGCCGCCGATCCACGCCCTGGCCCCACCGGAATATTGTTTTCCTTGGCGTAGCGGATGAAATCCCAGACAATCAGGAAATATCCGGAGAACTGCATTTGCTGGATGATGGCGAGTTCCCGCGCCAGACGCTGTTCGTATTCCGCGATGCTGTGTTTCACGCGTCCTTGCGCCTGCAAGCTCCGCAGCGATTCCAAACGCCGTGCGAACCCCTCGCGCGTGACGTGTTCGAAGTAACTATCCAGCGTGTAACCTGCAGGTACGTCGAAATGCGGGAACGGATTGCTGACTTTCTCTAATCGCGTGCTGCAGCGCTCGGCGATGGCCAGCGTGCGCGACAGCACATGGGGCGCATCCTTGAACACTCGGAACATTTCATCGTGGCTCTTGACGTAGAAGTCCGTGCCCTGGAACTTCATCCGGTTGGTATCTTGAATCGACTTTCCGGTTTGAATGCAGAGCATCACATCCTGAGCATGAGCATCGTCTTCGCAGAGGTAGTGGCTGTCGTTGGTAGCTACCATTGGCAGACCGAGCTCTTTTTCCAGCCGGAACAGGCTCGGATGGATGCGGTGCTCCATCTCCAACCCCTGATCCTGAATCTCCAGAAAGAAATTGTCTTTCCCGAAAATGTCACGATAGAACGCAGCCGCGTCCCGCGCAGCTTCGTATTTTTCTTCCATCAATCGTTCGGCGACCTCGCCCTTAAGGCAGCCCGACAGTCCGATCAATCCTTTGGAATGCTCCGCCAGAAACTTCTTGCTCACGCGCGGCTTGTAATAGAAGCCATGTAGCGAAGCCTCCGAAGTGATCTTCACCAGATTGCGATAGCCTTCTTCGTTTTCCGCCAACACCAGCAGATGGTTGTAAGTATCGCCGTCGGGCGGAGTGCGTTCGATGTTGTGGTCGTCCTTTTTGCAAATATAAAGCTCGCAGCCGATGATCGGCTTGATCCCAACTTTGTTCGCTGCGTTCACAAAATGCACGGCCCCAAAAATATTGCCGTGATCGGTCATGGCAACCGCGGGCATGCCCAGTTCTTTCGCGCGCTCGCAGAGTTTGTCCACGTCGCAGGCGCCGTCGAGCATCGAATAATCGGTATGGAGATGAAGATGAACGAATTGGGACATGGGGGCTCGGAGTTGATCTTTTGCTTGATTCTACGTCAGCTCATTCTAATCGGTGACTCGCATCGCAAAGGGGCGAGTTATCCACAGCAGCCAGGCAGGATACGCTGCCCATTCAGGCCAGGCTGCTCACAGCAGTAGAATGAGGCGTCCTCGTGATAACAGAGGCGCCACCTATGAAAACTGCCGGGACACTGGCATTGGCTATCGGTATTTATCTCGCTGCCATGTCAGGCTGGGCGCACAATCGCAACACCAGCGTCCTTCGCGGTCAAGTCACGATGGACGGACAGCCCGTCGCGCGCGCGGCCATGTCGCTGTTCCTATTGCGACCTACGGTGCCTGGGGCCTACGGCAGAAACATCGTGTCGCGGACCAATGAGAATGGGACTTATGAAGTGGCGTCGCTACCCAAGGGCGACTACGTCGTGCTGGTTTGGAAGCACGGCATTCGCCTCTATCAAGGAAGAATCCACGTGGGCGGGTCGGAAAACGTAAAAGACATTGCCACCGCGAGCTACCGTCCAGCCGCGCCCCGACCGTAGAAACGTAGCTAGCTGCGTTTCTACCGATTACTCCGGCAACTGAAAATCCACACCACGATCTTCATTCGCTTTTTGTGTGGCCGGGATATCGAGCTGGGCTATGGGAATCTTCCTCGCCTTCTCGGCATTCAGTATCCAAAATGTCTGGCCCACGATGGCGTAGTTCTGGACTTCCTCGGTATGCTTGTCGCGAAAAACCAGCTCAGTTGCAGGCACCACTGTCTTCGGCGCTGACGCATTGGATGACTGGGATTGCCGCGCCTCTCGCTCCTGGCGCAAGCGATCGACCTCAGCTTCCAGGCGATCAATCGCCGCCTGTTGCCGGTCGCTTTCAGCGTTAGCACTCGAATAATCGTAGACGGGATAGTTCTGATAAGAATCCGAGGAATAAGAATCGTCCCCGTAACCCCACCAGCCATAATATGGATAGCCGTAATACCCGGCGTAGGGCCACCCCCGGAAGTAGCGGCCACGTCGGTATCCGAAACCAGAGCGGCCATAGCCACCCATCACGAAGTTGACGCCGCCCCGTTGAACGCTTCCAAAGCCTGAGGAACGATTCGTCATTGCCGGGCCGCCGGAAAACCCGGCATGTCCCGCGAAGCCTCCCGAGCCTCCGCCGCGACGTTGTCCCCACACTGGCACCGTGAGGAAAGCCGCGCCCAAGGCCGCAACTGCCAGCCAGCGCCACATACGAATATTATAGCGCTGAGCGCAAGCGAACGTAAGCCAGAACTAATATTGTGAATGGGTTGTTTTGTGCTTGCTACTGAGATTGCGACTTTGTAATAGCACGTAAGGAGTTTAGCTGTCATTCACCATTTTTGCGAAACAGCGGCTCGTCTTCGAACAGGGAGTGCATGTATCTGTCGGGATCAGCTAAGAATCTGCTGCAAAGCTGGTAAGGAGCCGATTCTCGGTACGTGATTTCGTGAATCGTGCCCTCGTCAAACGACAGAATCTGAGCCTCAGGATACGCCAGCAGCAGCGGCGAGTGTGTCGCAATCAAAACCTGCACATCACGGCGATTCCGTACTAAATCGTGCAGTATCAACATGAGGCTCAATTGCCGTTGTGGAGACAGAGCCGCTTCCGGCTCATCCATGACATAAAAACCTTCACGGTTGAACCTACTTTCTGCCAGCGAAATGAACGATTCGCCGTGCGACTGTTCGTGCAGACTGCGGCCTCCATATCCATCTGACACGCCGAGTGCGTCTATGGCAGTTGCAGTGTTAAAGAAGCTTTCTGCGCGAAGATAGAAGCCTGCCCCTGTGCGTTTTGTGAAAGCTACGCGCAGAGCCTTGACTAGTGGCTCCACTGCGCGAACACTCTCGGTCGTTTCGGCTCGCAGATTTCGATTTCCGCCTTCTCTCCCAAAACCGTAGTGGATGGCAATCGCCTCAAGTAGGGTTGACTTACCAGAGCCATTCTCACCGACGAAAAACAATACCGGTTTGCGAACCGCGATTTCTCGCAGAGTCGCGATCGCCGGGATGTTGAACGGATACTGGTCCCAGTTGCTCACCCGTTCCGGTAACACGGTTACCTTTCTCAGCGCCATGACAGTAGATACACTATAGCGCCGCTGGCAAGTGAGTATAAGCCAGAACCATTGTCGTGCAGGATGACATCTCGCATAAATCCCGTAGAATTCGGCAAGAACTTCATCGAAATAGGCAAGACAGCCAGGGTTCAGGAAACTATGCTTAGGTTTGCGCTGCTCTTAAAGGCAGACGGAATAGCACAGGAGAAGCAATGCAAAAACGCAAGCTTGGAAAAAGCAACTTGGAAGTTTCGGCAATCGGGCTAGGCTGCATGGGAATGAGCTTTGGCTACGGCCCGGCTGGAGACAAGCAGGAGATGATCTCGGTGATCCGGGCGGCGGTGGAACGCGGCGTTACCTTCTTCGACACCGCTGAAGTCTACGGCCCGTTCACAAACGAAGAGCTCGTGGGCGAAGCCCTCGCGCCGTTCCGGGGAAAAGTGGCAATCGCCACCAAATTCGGGTTCAAGTTGGATCCGAAAACCGGCAAACAGGCGGGGCTGGACAGCCGGCCTGAGCACATCAAGGAAGTTGCCGAGGCCTCGCTGAAGCGTCTCAAGACCAATGTCATCGACCTGTTCTATCAGCACCGTGTTGACTCCGAGGTCCCGATCGAAGAAGTCGCCGGAGCTGTGAAGGACCTGATTCAGCAAGGCAAGGTCAAGCATTTCGGACTTTCTGAAGCAGGGGTGCAAACAATCCGTCGCGCCCACAAAGTTCAGCCCGTCACTGCTCTGCAGAGCGAATATTCGCTGTGGTGGAGAGAACCTGAAGCGGAGGTGATACCAACGCTCCAGGAACTCGGGATCGGGTTCGTTCCGTTTAGTCCTCTTGGTAAAGGCTTCCTCACCGGAAAAATAACCGAAGACACGAAGTTCGACAAAAGTGATTTCCGCAACATCGTGCCTCGCTTTAGCGAAGAGAATCGAAAAGCGAATCAGGCGGTGGTCGATCTCGTCGGCAGGTTTGCACAACAGAAGAAAGTGACACCTGCTCAGATCGCGCTCGCCTGGCTGCTGGCGCAGAAACCCTGGATCGTGCCGATCCCAGGCACGACCAAGCTGCATCGGCTGGAAGAAAACATCGGCGCCGTTAACGTCACGCTTTCGCCCGACGAACTCCGTGAACTGGGAACCGCAGCCGCAAAGATCCCCGTGCAAGGCGCCAGGTACCCGGAAGAGCTGCAGAAACTGGTGGGCCGCTGAAAGGAAAGTTAAATGTACAAGGCAAAAGCTTATTCCGCTGCCGGTGCAACATCGCGGCTGGCCTCCACCATGATCCCACGTCGCGATCCAAGCGAAAACGATGTGCAGATCGAAATCCTGTTCTGCGGCATCTGCCATTCCGATCTTCACTCGGAGCGGAATGAGTGGAGCGAATTCATGCCCACGGTATACCCGATTGTCCCGGGCCATGAAATCGTGGGTCGGGTCACCAAGGTCGGCTCAGCTGTGACCAAGTTCAAGCCCGGTGACCTCGCCGCGGTTGGCTGCATGGTCGACTCGGACGGCACGTGTCCGGAGTGCCGGGCGGGATTCGAGCAGTTTTGTCCGAATGCGACGCTTACTTTTAATTCTCCAGACAAGCATCTCGGCACCGTCACCTATGGCGGCTACTCTGACAGCATCGTCGTCGACCAGCGCTTCGTTCTGCGCGTGCCTTCGAATCTCAAGCTGGCGGGAACCGCGCCGCTTCTCTGCGCCGGAATCACAACTTACTCGCCCATGCGCCGTTGGGGTGTCGACAAGGGCAAGAAAGCTGGCGTGGTCGGTCTCGGCGGATTGGGCCACATGGGCGTGAAATTTGCGCATGCGTTCGGCGCTCACGTTGTCGTCTTCACGACTTCGCCGAACAAAAAGGAAGACGCCCTTCGCCTCGGAGCGGACGAGATCGTCGTCTCCCGCAATGCCGACGAGATGCAAAAACACGTGGAGAGCTTCGACTTCATCCTCGACACCGTTTCCGCCGACCACGACATCAACACCTATCTCAATCTGCTTCGCCGGGACGGCAACCTTACGATTGTCGGCGCGCCACCGAAGCCTCTCGCCGTCGCTGCCTTCAACCTGATCATGCGCCGGCGCAGTTTTTCAGGCTCTCCCATCGGCGGCGTCGCCGAAACCCAGGAGATGCTCGATTTTTGCGGGAAGCACAACCTCACCGCCGATGTCGAAGTCATCCCCATTCAGAAGGTCAACGAAGCCTACGAGAGACTGCTCAAGTCCGATGTGAAATACCGCTTCTCCATCGACATGGCTTCTTTGAAAAATGAGTAAAGCTTGTTTCGTAAATCGGTTTTGGGAAGGGCACGGCTTCAGCCGTGCCGTCCAGGGCCTGGAAAAATGCGGGCTTTAGTCCCCGAGGGTTTACTTCCCGAGTTGAAGATACCTTTATGCAACACGCTCTAGAAGGGCCGACGCGAGTAACAGTGACGAGGACCCGCACATGAAAAAACTGCGCTTGCTCGGTGTCTTGTCTTTGTTTATTGGGATGAGCGCAACAACGCTCGCCAGCCAGGATCGCACTGGAAAAGATCGTGATGTCAATGACGCCATCCGGGACCGCTTTGTCGGAGCCTGGCGCCTAGCCTCGCTCGAACAGGAAGGCACAGACGGCAAGATTCGCAAGTCTTACTCTACCGGGCTCCTTGTCTTCACACGCGACGGCCACATGTCGGTCCAGGTGATGGATCGCAATCCGCCGGCACAAGCCCCAGCTGGGCCTAAACACTATTCGCAAGGCGGATACGAGGCCTCCTTCGGCACATATGAGATCGACGATGCTCACACCTTCACCTTCCACGTTGAGGGAGCACTGGTGCGAACCCTTATCGGCAAAGACCTGCCGCGCGCATTCGAGTTCTTGGGCAAACAACTAGTCGTGAAGTCGACTAGCCCGGATGAACACTGGAGAGTTGCCTGGGAGCATTAACTAGGCTGCCCCAAAATCATGGTGAAAGGGGTTCAGTATCCGGACGCATTGAAGCGATTGAACATTCGCTAAGCTTCGTAGGACGATCAAATCGCAAGGAGAGCAGATGCGCATTGGCATTCTGGGTTCGGGATTGATGGGCGGCACGCTCGGGACGATCTTCGCGCGAGCCGGACACGACGTCATGTTTAGCTATGCCCGGAATAACGACAAACTCAACAAGCTCGCGCGTGACGCGCAAGGCAATGCACGCTCCGGCACGCCGGCTGAAGCCGCGCTGGAGGCAGACGCCATCCTGCTGGCCGTGCATTGGTCTCGAGTCGACGATGCATTGAAACAAGCGGGCGATTTGTCCGGTAAGGCGATCGTCACTTGCTCGCTGCCAATGGATGAAGGCAACACGAAACTGATTATTGGAACCACGACCTCGGGAGCCGAAGAGCTCGCCAGGAAAGTTCCACGAGCGTATGTCGTTTGCGCCTTCAACACCGTGCCCAGCGAAGTTCTTTTTGACGTGTACGAGGCAAGGAGCAAGAAACCTCGGTCAAGCTTGGTGTACTGCGGCGATGATCGCAGTGCAAAAGACCTGGCCTCCGCGCTGATTGAAGACGTAGGCTTCGACCCTGTGGATGCCGGGCCGTTAAGGATCGCCCGCTACACCGAGCCGTTCGCCCTGCTCATCGGCCAGCTTGCTTACGAGGGAGAAGGTGGCCCAGAATTGGCCTACCGCTTCGAGAGATTTGGGGGATGAGCGTCATCATGCTGGAGCTTGCCAAGTGGGATGGCTTCTACGTTATCGTCGGATCGGCTGCGGGAGCCTTGATCGGATTGCAGTTCGTCGTCCTTACGCTGATTGCCGAGAGACCGCCCGTAGGCCTGGCAGAGGCTGGTGCCGCGTTTGGCAGCCCGACGGTGGTTCATTTCGGCGCTGTTTTGTTTTTGTCGGCGCTTCTGCACGTGCCCTGGCAAACCATCACCATCGCAGCAAGTCTGTGGGGACTTCTGGGCTTTGGTGGAGTCGCGTACACGGTGATCGTAATCCGCCGCTTGCGGAAGCAAATCGCATACCAACCACAATTCGAGGACTGGCTGTTTCATGTTGCGCTGCCTCTGGCTGCATACGCAGTCCTCGCGCTGTCGTCATTCGCGGCTTCCTCCCGCACGCGCGAAGCCCTCTTTGGCGTTGGCAGCGCGGCGCTGCTGTTGCTCTTCATCGGCATTCACAACGCGTGGGACAATATCGCCTACCACGTACTCGTAAGCGTTCCGGGTACGAAAACCGAGCGTCGCGATGAGATCAAATAACAACGCAAGTGAAGGAATATAGAAATGGATATCAAAAGAGTTGGCACGCAACCTTCCGCTGAGGGACCGGCAGAGTGGTTCACTGGCACCGTACGAATCGATCCGCTTTTTCAGGCACCGGATCCGGCATTTGTTCAGGGCGCCAGTGTGACATTTGAGCCGGGCGCCCGAACGGCGTGGCACACGCATCCGCTTGGTCAGACTCTGATCGTGACGGCTGGGTGCGGCCGGGCGCAACGATGGGGCGGCCCGGTTGAGGAAATTCGGCCGGGCGATGTAGTCTGGATTTCCCCCGGAGAGAAGCACCGGCATGGGGCCGCGACGACGACCGCCATGACGCACATAGCCATTCAAGAGAAGAAGGACGGCAAGGTTGTCGACTGGATGGAACACGTCACCGACGAGCAATACCGCGCCGCGAAATAAAGGAGATTTCGATGAGCAATAAGCCAACAAAGAACGATACTCTAAAAGACCACCTTTCCCGATATCGCGAAATTAAGATCAGCGTGATCGGCAGAAAGTCAGGACGCACCATCTCAATCCCAGTCTGGTTCGTATTCGAGGACGACAAGCTTTACCTCTTGCCGGTGAAGGGGTCGGACACACAGTGGTACAAGAACGTGCTGAAGAACCCATCGCTTCGGATCGATGCGCGAGGCGCGGAGGGAGAATTCAATGCCGTTCCGATCAAAGACGCCAAACAGGTGTCTTCCGTGGTCGAGAAATTCCGCGCCAAGTACGGCGCCAGCGACGTGAAGAAGTACTATTCAAAGTTCGACGTTGCTGTCCTCGCCCAGGGGAAATGAGCGCATCATGATTGCAAAAGAGGTATTCTCGAACGGTGTGAAGACCAACGGCAGAGTGTTATCTCTACGCCAGGCAGCGAATCGGCCAACCCCGAGTGAGCCAGATACGGCCGATCTGGCGCGCTTGATTGCCGCCTATGCCCCGCACGACGGTAGTTTTGAGCTTCGTGTCCCTGGCTTGCATGCGAGCCGCTTTTCACGCATCAACAACGAGTGCGTGCATGCCCTCCGGCTGCCCTCGTTGTGCATCATCGCGCAAGGAGCGAAGAGCGTCATCGTGGGGCACGAGGTCTACGAGTACGACGCCGCGCGGATGATCGTGTTCTCGGTCGCTCTACCGGTTGCAGCTCAGGTCACGCAAGCCAGCCACTCCGACCCTTATCTTTCCCTGAAGCTCGACCTCAACCCGCACAAGGTCGCCGAGCTAGTCTTGAAGGTCTTTCCGCACGGTCTGCCTCCGGCTCAACAGAGGAAAGCGGTTTACGTCACCCCGGTGGATGTGAGCATTGTCAACGCCGCGACGAGGTTAATGCAGTGTCTGGCGCAGCCCGCGGATGCTGACCTGCTCGCCCCACTTATCGTCGATGAGATTTTGATCCGGTTACTGCGCAGCCCGATTGGTGTTCGTATCGCTCAAATGGGCTTTGCAGAATCCAGCGTGCACCGGGTTGCGAAGGCCATTTCCTGGCTGCGAGAGAACTTCTCCCAACCCATGAAGGTTGAAGACCTGGCCGGGCTGGTGCACATGAGTGTTTCGTCATTCCACGAACACTTTAAGTCGGTCACTTCGATGAGCCCACTGCACTATCAAAAGGTGCTGCGCCTTCAAGAGGCAAGGCGCCTCATGTTGTCGACAATCATGGACGCGGGTACAGCGAGTCAGCACGTGGGCTATCTAAGCGCTTCACAGTTCAGCCGGGAATACAGCCGCTTCTTCGGCAGTGCGCCCACTAAGGACATTGCCAGATTGCGTCAAGAGACTCGGCTTTGGGCCTGACCCCCTCGGGGGTTATTGGCGATAACAACCGTCCACTTATTTCCGGCTCACCCATCGGGAAAGTTACCGATCTCTAGTTCTGATCCCCGCCGCCGTGCTTCTGGCGGCACAGCTTGCAATAAGTCGGTGGCTGGGTGTTGTCCACTCGATGTTTCACTGGCTTCACCGTCCGCATGTAAGCAAAAATCGCCTTCAGATCGTCGTCGGTAAGATTCTTGAATGCTCCGAACGGCATGATCGAATTCAACTTTCTCGCCTTCACGTAGCCGGTGCGCATTACCTCTAGGAACAGCGCTTCGTCGTAGTAGCTGATGCCTGACGGATCAGGCGTGATGTTGGCGGTGCTGACTTCGCCCCACGGACCTCGCATCAGCAATCCGCCAGCGTATTCGAAACCGGCCACCGCTTGGCCGCGCTTTTGCGGAGTATGGCAGTCTTCGCACCCCGCGAGAGTGACCAGATATTCTCCATACTTCACGCGATCGGCTGGATCCGGACTGGCGACCGGCGTGGTCACGGGCTCGGGCACGCCGCGAATCAGGTACTTCACCGGAAAGATGATTTCCGTATTCGGCAATTGGCTGTGGACCCGGGGCAGGGATCGCAAGTAAACAACAATCGAAGCGACGTCCTCATCGGACATCTTGCGGAAAGACTCGTAAGGCATCATCGGGAAAAGAGCGCGTCCGTCGTGACCGATTCCTTCGCGAATCGCCCGGGCAAGTTGATCGTCAGTCCACGTGCCCGCGCCCGTTTCTGGGTCCGGTGTCAAGTTCGAAGCCACGACGCGCCCCGGCAGGTCGGGCATATTGAACCACTGCCCGCTGGCCTCCGTGCCGGGCGTTATGGGTGCCCCATGCTTACTCCAATCGTGCTGCGAATGGCATACGGCGCATCCAGTTAGTTCGGCCAGATATCGGCCGCGTTGTAGCCGCTGCGGTGTCGAGTCGAATTTCTGCGCGGTGAGAGGGCGCGCCTTCGGACCAATAAAGGGACGCCAGCCGATGGTGAGACTGATGACTGCGACCAGAAGAAGTGCGCCTGCAATCCCCAGGTAGAGCAGAATTTTCCCGAGCTTTTTCATTTGCATGCTCGCGCGCGGAGTCCAATTGCAGCGCGCAATTCTAGAATGATTCGTCGGAACTATGCCGATCGAAACTAAGACGGGCTCCTTCGTGCACCTTTGTATCCTTTATGGTGATGAAGTTTCAAAGGCTTAGACCACAAAGGCACAGGAAGAAAAGCGCCGCAAACACTATCGGCCTTTTTTTTTGCCCTTGGCCGGCTTCTTCCCGCTTGCTGTTTTCTTCGAGGGTTTCGCCGCTTTCTTCGGCGATTTGCGCTTCTCGGCCTTCGGCGGATTGGGAGCTTTCGCAAGCGGGGCTTTCGCAACTTCGGTTTTCGCAGCGGGCACTGGCACCGGCACGACCGCGGGTGCGCCCTTTCCCTTTTTCTTGCCTCCGGCGGGAGCGACAACGGCGGCAGCTTGAGGCGCGGCCGCAGCCAGCTTGGCGGCGCGGCCGCGCTTAGGCGGCGGAGGGGGAGGTGGAGGGGGCGGCGGCGACAGCGGTTTCAGGAACTTCAATATTTCTGTCCGCGAGCGCAGTTTTCCATCCAGCAACAGCATGAATACATCGTGAGCAATCTTGGGATACTCCGGCATTTGCGGCGTGATCCGCAGCTCCGTCATCTCAAGCAACGGAAGCTTCTGCTGCACCTGCCGCCATTTACCAAAGAAGTTCTTGATCTTCTGCGCCACCGCCTGTTGTTTTGCTGTGACCTCGAGGAACAGCACCATCTCCGGCCGAGCTTCCGATAGCAGCTTCCACGTCCGCGACGGCGTGGCCGCTTCTTTGCCGGTTAAGCGCTTGGCCAAATCCTTGGCGTTGTCCTCCAAGTCTTTCCATGCCGCCACCAGATCCTTGCGCGGAATCAGCTTGCGCATGTCCGCGATATCTTTGTCGCCCAACCGCGCAGTCAGGAAATACAGGACGGCTGGCGACGGATCCGGCGTGTAGCCCAGCTGATTCATCTGCTGCCGGGTTTTCATCAACTGGCCGAGCCCAGCCGTATCCACCTTTGCCGTGGACCAATGAGGGTTGAGCACTTTCAGTAGCTCTTCCTTCTCCAGCACGCGAACGATGTGCAGCGGGTCGTCTTCATAGGCCAGTTGTTCGATCTCCTGGCCGATGGCCCGATCGGTGATGTATTCGATGTAGCTGTTTTCCTTAGCCGACTGGATCCGGGCTTGCGTGCGCTCCTCGATGGGCCAATGAAAGCGAGCCGCAAAACGGGCTGCGCGAATCAGCCGTGACGGATCTTCCATGAACGAATAGTTATGCAGGATGCGGATCAGCTTGGCTTCAATATCCGCCGCACCATTGAACGGGTCCATCAACAACCCGCGCGAGCCAGGATTCAGCGACAGCGCCATCGCGTTGATCGTAAAGTCGCGCCGCCGCAGGTCTTCGATGATCGTCCCAGGAGCGATGATGGGAGGCTTCCCTGTCTTCTCATACCGCTCAGTGCGGGCCGTACTGATCTCGGCTCGGACATTGCCGGGCAACACGAGGTACAGGGTCTTCAAATCGTCGTCTGACGACGCGACGATCGCCCCAGCGTGTTCAAGTTGCTTCTGCAGTTTGAGGGGATTGCCCTGGACCGTGAAGTCCAAGTCGCGAATAGGAAATCCGCTGATGATGTCGCGGACGGCGCCACCGGTCAGGTAAATGTTCATGCCCGCGTCGCGCGCAATGTCTTGTACCAGCGTGACCCCGCGCTGCTGGTCGGGAGTCAGCCGGATCTCCATTGTGTAGATGTAATCAGCCATGCCTTATTCAGAACTTAGACTTACCAGGCTGCAATTCCCCAGGGCTGGCCGGAGCAAGATTTCCACAGGGCGCATTCCAGCTCGCTCTGTGGCCTCCGGCACGTGCTACGTAAACTGCTCTGAAGACTAGACTTAGACGAGTTGCGATGGATGGCAGCAAACTGTAGAAAATAACACAATGTTAACAATTTGGCTACTGTGAATGAGATGACTCACTATGTTCGAGGCAAAAGTGTGAGAATCTGATTAAGCCCGGACGCGAAAAGCCGCTATCCGTGCCACTTTGTCCAATCCCTATGCCTTCCACTCACAAAAAGGTGGTAGTCCGAAAGATGGATCGCGATTCCCTCAACGGCTACGTCGCGCCCGCCGACTTTGTGCGTGAAGGCAAGCTGGAATTGCTTAATACCGCCGGAAACGTCGTCACAATCGATCTTAAGGACATTAAAGTCGTCTATTTCGTCCGCGAATTCGGAGACGCCGACTCTCCCAGCCGCAAGACTTTCACCACCCGGCCGCGCACCGAAGGGCTTTGGGTCCGGCTCCGCTTCAAAGACAGCGAGGTTCTCGAAGGCATGATGCCCAACGACCTCTCGATGAACACTGCCGAGGGCTTCCTGATTAATCCGCCAGACCTGCGCTCGAACACGCAGCGCATATTTGTGCCCCGGACCGCGCTCGAGTCGCTAAATGTGCTCGCCGTCATCGGGGCGACCCGGCGTCAGCGTCGGGGCGTTCCCGAAGACGCGGGACAGGTGCCTTTGTTTGGAGAGTAGGTGTGTCCGCGCCTAAGCCTTGTGCCTGGTTCTCCTGATTTTCGTTCTTCTGCACATATTCTGGTGCAGAATTTAGCTCAAAAAAGACTCTCGTTTTCTCCCAAAATATAGAAACCAAAGGATCGAAATTTTTCTTGCCTCCTAGATCTATGGTTCTAAAGGTAGTTAGAGGCAAAATATTGGAAACATGGGAGTTATCAGGTCGCGGTTCTGTTTTGAACCACTCTCGGGCCGCCATTGTCAAAGATCTAAGATTATCTTGTAGATAACCTATACGCTAATACATTATCACGATTTGAGGGGTGAGATCAACGGAAAAGCGGTGTGGCCGATGGGTCCGGTTCCAATTCAGGAATCCGAGATTTAAGGCAGGTCCGGAATCGTTGGATTTGCATTCTCGTTTCCCACCCTTTCCGCAACGGACGCGGAAAGAATGGGCCACCCGGCATTCACTTCCTCACCTTGAAAAATCTTCGGTCATAGGGATACGCTTGCCGCCACACCACTCGAATTCGCTCCGCGTCCCGATGCAGCGGATTCAACAATACGTTCCAAGTCTCCGGCAAAATCGCGGAGGGCACTTCGAGCAGCGCCGATTCCCCGCTGGCCAGCCAATCGTCCCCCGCACTCCTGGAGACCGCCAGATCGGCCGGCCAACCCTCCGGCAAAGATCCAGCTTCGATCCGCTTCATTTGAATATCGTCGGGGGCATCCACTTTAAGCATGGCATAAGTTCCCGGCAACCGGGCCAAATCCAACTCCAGATTCACCAGCACTTCAACCAGCGCCCCAGCCGGACTCGAAGCCAGGTACACAACCGGACGCCCCTGCGTATGCCATCGCGCCGACGCCAGCAATCCGCCGCGCCCGTCCAAAGTCTCGTAGTTGCTGATTCGCCAAAGGAACATGAACGCGATCGCCAAAGAATGTTTTCAGGAGGGCTACCTTAAGCATACTAAGCATGCGGAGAAACGAATTGATCGTCGCTGCGGAAAGCAGCAACACAAGGTCCCTCCACTGCGCTTCGCTCCGGTCGGGATGACAGAGTTTTCGTAGCCGTCAAGTTCGTGGCCGTCATTTTCGGAGCCATCAGGCGAACATGCCTTCGTCGATTTGCACCAGCATCTGCTCGACTAACCGCCCACCGGTTTCGGTCGACATCATTTGAATTGGGCTCTTACCCTCGAAACGCATTTTCGGCGCGCGTACCCACTCGAGGGCCGCGTCTGAATCGCCAAATGTGGCCTGCGCGCGCGACAGAATCCGCGCCGTTCGAATGGCCCGGTCCGACTCTTCCCGCGACAGCTTCTGATGGCTGCTCTTGCGATGCTTGAAGGTCCGCCGATGGATTACCAGCGCATGCACCTCGTCGCGGGTCAACCCGTGCTTGGTCATCCGGTTGACGGTAGTCAGCGGCAGCCCGCGCTCAGCCAAAGCCGCCAACTCCAACTCCGAAGCAAACCGCGCCCCCAACCACTCCCGCAAATATTCCCCTAGAGTTCTGCCTGCCGGAACTGACGTCGCCATGGCTTGTTCCCCTAGGGACATTATGCCATAGGATCGCGGGCAATTTGTACCAAGAATTGCAAGAGATCGCATAAGTCTATGTATCTAAAGCACAAACGATCGGGATTGCGAATTTGACGCAAGACTTGCACGCGGAGTACCATTTTGGGCAATGCTCACTCGAGGAGAGCACTACAAGGCAATCTTTGGTCCGTGGTGGGCAGTCGTGAACGGCCTCTGGGCGCTGCTCTCGTCGGCTGACACGCTAGTCGCAAAGTATGGATCAGTCGAGTTCAAGAAAACATGGGACGAAGCGTGGATCACGCCAAAATGGGGATGGAAAATTTGGGCTATAGGACTTCTGGCGAGCACCGTATTGTTTGCACTTGAGTATTCGTTTCGGCATACGAGACGCATTCTGGATCAGGCTCACAACGGGCGCAAGGCGGAAGTTAAGAAAGTGGAGGATGAGTTAGCGGTTGCCAATGCGAAGATCAACAAGTTAGAAACGATGCCCGACATTAGCGGGGAGATTCTCGTTGCATTTTGGGAAGTACGAAGAGACCTAGACGGAATGCCTTGGTCCAAACACAGTCGGTACTACATCAAGCTTCGCTTGGTGAACCACAACGACGTGCCCTGTACGATTAACAAGTACTCGCTCAGCATTGCTAACTACGGCGATGACAAAAGGACCAAAGGTGAAGGCACTCCGTCGTCCGTTGGAAAGCTTTCTCATCCGACATACACTTACATCGACGAGAACGCCGAGATCATTGAAACGGACGGCTGTAGCGAAGTTAGGACAAGAATCGGGCCAATCAATATTACAACTCAGTGGCCTTTGGCGCGAGGGCGTAAACAGGAAGGCTGGGTCACGTTTGATGTCTGGAACTACGTACCGGAACCGATCAAACGTATAGGTGAAATAAATCCCTCAGCGTCCCTAGCACCTTGGAAACAGGTTATGTCGGTATGCGTTGTAGATTCTCTTGGAAACGTCCATAAGGCAGAAGATGATCTCGTAGAGATTGCGACTGCTCGTTTTGAACGCAGCTAGGCGGCCCTCGTGAGTTCTTTGTATTCGAGGGGGCTGGCCCACCTTTACGTTTTTTTGTAAAGGTGGGAACGGGAAGGTCGGCGCTCACAGGTTTTCCTGACTTATGCCTGAGTTTCTTATGGGAACCGCGCTGAGAGACTTCTATCCAGCCAATTTTGAGAAGGGCTTTGAAGGCTTGCTTCGCCTTCACGCTGGGCCACAGCGTCAAGCGGAAACGCAGTCGAGTGTAATCGAGCGTGGAACGTTCTCGGAATTCTCCACGTCATCTGCGATGACCCGTAAAGCTAACGCATATGCTTTTCGCTTGGCTTCGTCTTCGGTTTTTCCGTATACGATCACGCCGGGGACGGCGGGAATCTCGGCGATCCATCGACCATCATCTTCGAGTTCAGTTTCAATATTCCAATGCACGTCGTCTCTCCTGATGGTGGCGGGTGGTTTCTTGTGGGACATCACACTCATAGGATGCCGTAAAGGCGACTTCGTTGCATGTGACCGAAGTCACAGAGGGAATGAATAGAAGCTCAAGCATAACCCTGGCGCCAGCCCTCGAAGTCTTCCAGCACTTCTTTCTCAGAGATTCCCCTGCGCTTGATCTGCCGCGCGATCTCGCTAGTCAGCATGGCAAACAGTTCATGCTTGAGTTCTCCCGGCAAGGAGTCCTTCTGCAAGGGGAAAAACACTCCCGCGAGCCTTCCCCGTCGCGTCACCAGAATCGGATCCTTGGAGCGCAGCATTCCTGTTGCCTTGTCGCGAAATTCCCGTACGGTGCTGATTTTCATGTGGTCACCTGCGTGACCATTATAAATGCTCGCGAGGACTCTGCGAAAGACCGTTCCTGCAACCGCCGCGGGCTCGCACTCGACCGCCGTCGTTGCCCTTCGGCGGATCGCACTATCCCGGCTCGGGTTTGCTGGACGAACTTGCCGATTGCGGGGCCGTTCCTTGGGTTACGAATTTCATGAAGTCTGATTCCGCTAGGCGCGAGGGATGCACCTCGGCACCCCGGCCGAAGAAACGGCAGAAGCTCATGATCAGAGGGCGCCAGCGCACCGGATCGATATGAGGACGCGCGCCGTCCTCGACCAGCAGGTTTTCATCGACGTGCAACTTCACGATATGGACCTCGAACGCGTTGGCGCTCACGTTCTTGCCGAAGGAACGAAAATCGTGAACGATGCCCTCCATTTGCACGGGACACTCGCGCACGCGCGGGGGCGCAACCGACTCCGACTGCACTGCAGTGAATCCTGCAATGGCGAATTTATCTGGTTCGTAGCGATAACCCCACTGACATTTCTTCTCCGGGACAGGATTCTTTCCGGTGGTTAGGGCGAGGCGATCGACGTGCGTGACCAAGTCTTCCGACGGCAGATTGATGACGCACTCTCGGGTGCGGATGAGGTTGTCGGAAGTCTGGCCCATCTGTCCCAGGCCCAGCATGCAGCTCCAACCCAGCCACCACGCTGACGACATGGGCGCCAGATTCGGCGAGCCGTCCGGGTTCAAGGTGCTGATCAGGGCTATGGGCGTGCCAAAGTAGAGGATGGTCGGCTCAATCGTCTTGTGCATGCCTGGACGATATCGGATGTGGTGAAAACGGACTATCCGCATCTTGCGGCCAAACTGAAACGGCTGAGGTGTTGAGTTGAGGGCCACGTGGCCACACTATCGCCTTCGTTACCGACCGGTTATGCTATACGTTTTCAGACAAGCGGCAGCTTCGCAGTGGCTGCTGCTTGAAACTAAGGAGAATCAATGCCCGCCTACGCCGTTGTTATTCGTGAAAAGACTCGTAACTCTACTAAGTTGGACGAGTACAGGAAACTCGCTCCGGCCAGTTTTGAGAAGCATCCGGTTAAATTTCTCGCCATTCATGGCCGCTCGGAAGTTCTCGAAGGTCCCAAGAGCGAGGACATTGTCATCCTTGAATTTCCGAGCTACGAAGCGGCGCAGGCCTGGTATCACAGCCCGGAGTATCAGGCCGCCTGCGAACATCGCTTCCACGGCGGAGACTATCGGTGCATCCTCACCGACGGCGTAGCGCCTAAATGATCGATGTCGGACCGGATTTCGGGTTACTCTAAACGTTTCCCCGCCCAAGCTTTTGCTTGGACGGGGCTATTTTGTTCTGCTAAACAATTGCCGATCGGGGACCTATTTGTAGGTGGCGGCTGTGCGAACTAGATAGTCACGATGCTCTGTGAAGTCCGTCATGGAACTAAATGCCGGGCCATCCAGCGGGTTTGCTTTCAGAGTGTCGCGAAGGGCCGTGTCGACCTTGTCCAGCGCCTCCGCGTTGGCTGCCATGTAAAAGATCCAGAATGTGCCGGGCGCTTGCGTGTGAACTGCTTCGATGTCGATTTCGTACTCGTGAATGGTGTCGTCGGCCAGCATTTTCTCGAGCAGTGGCACGACCAGGGTCTTGCTGAGTGTTTCTACCGCATTGCTCGGCGCGTCCGGCCTTAACTTATAGGACGACCCGTGGGTGTACAAATCTTTCCACGATCCCGAATGCCAGTTGTAATAGCGGCTGACATAAATGTTATCCCAGTGGTTGGTGGCACTGGCCAACACCGGAGAAGTGGGATTGCCGGCCTTGTAGAACTGGTCGAGCACGTTGAGCACGCCAGCCATGGACATCGCCGACCACCATCCGTCGTGCGTGGGAGCGTCGGCCGCGTGAATTAAATTCTCGTCGTTGCCATAGCCCACAATGGTTCCGTTGGCGACGGCCTTGTCGAGGATTTTCGCGTTGGCGATGTTGGACTTTGCCATGTCGGCCCACTCGGCGCGCGGAAGAGTCCAAAATGCGACGTATGAATACATCGGCGGTTTTTCTTTAACTTCGGACATCTGTGCAGATACGGGCATGGCCCAGACGGCGGACATCGCTAACACGCACAGCCCTGCGAAAACTTTCCACAGTTTCCTGTTCATGATTTTCATCCTCCGTGATTTGCCCAGGACCTCTATGGGGGACCCAGCCTGGGGCGACGGTAGTGTACACCCATGGTCTCGTCGACACTCTTTCAGGGCGGAACTACGCGTGAGTATTTGCGAAAAAAGATACTTGACCTGTCGATCTCGCGGCCTCTGGTTCGACTAATAAGTGAACCAGGAAAAACGGCCCGAGGAGGCAGGTATGGCACCGCAGCGGACAATAGTTCGGAGGCTCAAATCGATTTTTGGGGCGGTCCTTGTTGGGCTCGGGATGTTTATCCTGTATGCGGATACGGTCGGGGCGGTGGCTCACTTGCGCGACGTCCTCGGCAATGGCTCAGCGGCGGTGGGAGGATTGCCCGCTGCGATTCTGGTCTTCGCGCAAATTGTCCACGTCCATGCCTTGGAGCATCAGCGGTTCGTGCAGGGCTTGTTTCAGCGGGTGCTGCTATCGTCCCTCTGGCCGCTGTTCCTCGTGATCTTCGGAACGGTGTTGTCCAGAGATACGTTTGCGGACAGCGAGGGGCATTTCGAAAACGCTGACAGCGAGGCCATCGATGTTTCTCGCTCTCATGCGAAACATAATTAGACGCCGGTGTCGCCGGGATTCTTCAAGTAATCGCTTGCTTCGGGAGTAAATATGTCGCCGAGGACGCGCAATACGGCCAAACTCGAATTGCTCTCCGATGGCTGGTAGTAGTTCCCTCTTGCGCCTACTCTAATTACAATAAGAAGTGCAGTAAGCGCGAGCAGTCTCACTCCCCCCATTTATTGCAAAGGCAACGGCGATATTAGCCTGCATCCATTCGTGAAGGAGTTGCGACGTGAGGGTTCGCGAGACGACAAATCACAATCGGAACCGGGCAACGCCGTCACCTTCTTCGAGGCTGCGCGATCCTGCGGGAAAGCGCGAGTCCCTGATCATCGCGGCCACCAAACTCTTTGCTCGCCGTGGATACGAGGCAACCCGGACCGCTGAAGTAGCGGCTCTGGCGGGCTGCGCGGAAGGTCTCATCCATCGTTATTTCGGTGGTAAGAAAGGCCTTCTGCTGGCGCTCATTCAGCGGCGCGTGTCGCAAGAAGTGGTGGAACTGACCGACCAATTGCCTCTGGCTTCTACGCTGGAAGAGGAAGTTCTTCAACTTGTCGAGTGGGAAGTCAGGAATATGTGGCGCGATCGAGATTTCCTGCGGGTGATCATTTCGCGTGGGCTCGTGGAACCGCGCGTGGGCAAGGTGCTTAGCAAGGCGGGGCTGGCCCGGCACGTGCCAGCATTCGTGCAGCGCCTTAAGCAT
The DNA here is from genome assembly GCA_035601995.1 of Terriglobales bacterium. Lineage (GTDB taxonomy): Bacteria > Acidobacteriota > Terriglobia > Terriglobales > Acidobacteriaceae > JABDBE01. Next base: position 75,151 of record DATNNE010000090.1, on the reverse strand, counting down.
TTTAAGCAGCGCCGGTCGCTGTCTGAGGAAGAGATGGAAGGCCTGGCCCAGGCGATCAAGACGATCGGACTGGTGTTTGGCTTCATGCGGCCTTGCGTTCTCCAGCAGGATCGCCGTGCTGCCAGGAACATGGCGACCACCATCGCAAGAATTATGGTCCACGGCATCTCTGAGCGCGCAGCGTAGTCGTGGGTGGTCCACCCTTTTGTCGATCTGGGTTGCCCACAACTTCTTTTGCACAGCGCTTAAGAATTCAACGATTGCGATTAAGATAATGGCCTGTGCAGAATGTGACCCCGGCAGCGATCGCGGCCCTAATGGAGCTCGCTCCCGCGGTGGCGTTCGGGTGTGCCGCGGAACGCCTTACGCGAGCAGTCCAGCGCTGGCCGGTCGCCGTGCGCATCACCTTTCCCGCTCTGTGTGTCTTGCCTTACGTTCTGGTTTCGGTTTCCCAGCATATCTTTCGATGGCAATGGTTCGCGCTCTATGCCGGACTGCCCGTGGCGATCGCGTGGTTGCTCGGGCAAGCGGCGGCTGTCGATCCGGAGCAGCGCGGCAACTGGCGGGACGCAATCATCCTGCTGACGCTGGGGCTGGCCGTCGATCTGCGCTGGTTTGAGGGGGCATGGCCCAGCGGATTGCGAGCGTTGAATGAATTGCTCCTCGTCGACATGGGCCTGTATGGTTTTCTTGCCATCCGTCAGCTCAGCGGAACCGGTTTCGACTTTCACCTGCGCTGGAGCGACTGGAAGAGCGGATTGCGCGAGCTCGTCTTCTTCGCGCCTCTGGTGTTGAGCCTGGGATGGGCCCTCGGTTTTATCCATCCTCACGCCAACGCACCGAATTTGGGCGCGGCGGCTCTGCGATGGCTGCTGATATTTTTCTTCACCGCCCTGCCCGAAGAACTTTTCTTTCGCGGCTGGGTGCAGAATCTGCTCGAACGCCGCGTGGGCCGTCTGACAGCGCTGCTGATCGCGTCTGCGCTGTTTGGATTGTCGCACTTCAATAAACGATCGGTGCATTTCAACTGGCGCTACGTTTTATTAGCCACGATCGCCGGTATTTTCTACGGACGCGCCTGGCGCGAACACCGGCGCGTGGCGGCATCGACCATCACACACGCCAGCGTCGATTGGCTATGGGGACTGTGGTTCTAGGGACCAAACACGTAGGCCGTACCAGGGCCGTTGGTGCTGCCAGCAGGGTGGTTGATAGACCCGACTGCGACTGTACTTCCGCTGATGGACACACTGAATGCGAACGCATCACCGATATCTCCGTCGGATGGCGTCAGCTTCGCGGCGAACTTCGAAGTTGTCTTCCAGCCAGCGTTGGGTTTGTTGAAGACATAGGCTGCGCCAGTGCCACCGTTGCCGGCGACCGCGCCGACCACAGCTGTGTTGCCGGTGATGGCAGCCGACCATCCAAAGGCATCCCCCATCTGTCCGCCAGAGGCGGTCAGCTCTGCGTTGAACTTCGAGGTCGTCTTCCATCCCCCGGCTGGCTTCACGAAGACATAGGCCTTGCCCGGACCCGTAAATGTACCGGTCGAAAAATTCTCCTGAAGCGCCGTCGCCAACACCGTGGTTCCGTCGCTGCTGATGCAGGCTGATCCCGCCTGGCAGAAACCGAAATCATCATATGCCGCCCCATTCTTAGCGGACAGTTTGGCGGTGAATTTCGAAGTAGTCTTCCAGCCTTGTGCCGGTCTCACGAAAAGGTAGGCCACCCCCTGGCCCGCATTTGCACCGACGGTTGCGCCCGGCGCGCCAACAAACACAGTGGAGCCATCGCCACTGACAGACACTTCACCTGCGAAATCATCCGCTGCACCGTCCGACTCGTAGAGTTTGGCAGTCTGTGTGGTCGTCTTCCAGCCCGAGGCAGGCTTGACGAACACATAGGCTGCACCCTGCCCCGCGTTGCCATCGATGGTCGCGCCGGCTGCTCCGACGGCCACGGTGTTGCCGTCCGCACTCAGTGCCAGCTCATTGCTGAAGCCATCATTGGCCGTTCCGTCAGAGGCGGTGAGCTCGGCTTTGGATTTTGCGGTCGTCTTCCACCCACTCTTTGGCTTGAGGAAGACATAGACTTTGCCCGGACCATTGCACACACCGCTCTGCGGACATGCCCCCACTACAATCGTGTTTCCCGCGATGTAGACTGCGCCTCCGAAGCCGTCGCCTGCTGCTCCGTTCGAGGCAGTCAGCTTGGCCGTCTGGGTCATATTTCCCCACCCACTGGCCGGCTTTACGAAGACATAAGCGGCGCCCTGCCCGGCGTTGCCGTTTACGGCGGCGTTCTCCGCTCCGGCTACTACGGTGTTTCCACTGATGCTAACAGCGATGCCCAACTGGTCACCATCCGCTCCATCTGAAGCCGTTAGCTCGGCCAATTGCACCCACGGATCGATCATTACAGGATAGCGCGCACCGGCGTCGTCAGTTCGCAGAAGCAACTCGCCGTGGTTCAGTTCCAGCCACGTGCGCAATGCCTTTCCGGAGGCATCAAAAGCCCTCAAACCGGTATAGCGAAGCACTGGCTTTCCGTTTGCTGCGGTGAGGCTCAGGCCCTCACCATTCTGATCCATGGCGGCATGCAAATCTCCCGACAGCGCCAATGCGATTGTGAGGAGACCACCTTTGGCCTTGTTGATCGGTTCGTTGATAGTGAATCCTTGTTCGAGACCAACCGGCCCATTGATATACCATTCGGTGAAAATTCCTCGCCGATAGTCAATACGGTTACGATTCGCCACAGGAACAGCGGCGCCGACTCCCCGAATTGCGTCGCCATACCCGTAACCGCGCACGGTCATTAGCCAGCGAGAAGCTCCACTGCGTACTCCTACCCCTTCAGAGTTGAAATGAATGTCCAATTTCTGGCGCAAGTTTGAAGCGTCGAAACCGTCGCCAACAGCTTGCGCGTGGTAGCTGAAAGCATCTTGCCCCAAGGCAGCCGAGAGGCCGGATTTCAGCTCCGTCGGCACATTCGGCTGGCCCAAAGCATCTCGTCGGACGGGCACACGAGTTTGGGCATGCGCGGCGGTCACAACCGCTACAGCCAGCACAATCGTTGCGGCCATTGAAAGCCTGTGGATTCGTGGTTTCCTCATTGGAATTCTCCTGACGCAAGACCTGCGAAAACTACTTTGAACTATTCGGCCCGACAGACAAGGGTCTTACTCAGCGACGACGCCCGCAAGGGGAAGGGACACGGGGCTCACAGAGCGATGCAATTGTCCTCGCCCACGCTCAGGGTGTCAAGAAAAACTTGAGTTTAGCTAAGTGGCCCGCGAGAGAGTCAATATCGGCGGAGAGGCTGAATAAATCACCGACAATGCTTGGGGATTGTGGGATCAACAATTTTCTGATTTCTTGTGAGGTCTTTTCTCCGTCTTTGTCGCTTTAGAGAGTAGGGGGAAATTTCCATCCGGGATGCGCGCCGGCAGCCTGCCATTGCCTGGTCGGGGGATCATGGCGCCAGCGGCTCTTGCGGTTCGCATCCCGGGTTGGTGATCCTTTTCCGGTTGGCCCGCGCGTCAATTACAATCGGTCTCGTTCTTGCTAACACTCCAATGAGACTTGCACAGATTGTTTCTGCGTTGGGCGCACGCCTGGAAAACGGCTCGCCCGATACCGAGATCGCAGCCGTCGTTGGCATTGAAGAAGCCAGCCCCGGCCAACTTACATTCGTGGCCAATCCAAAGTATGCGGCGGCGGCGCGGAAGACAAAAGCGTCCGCCGTGATCGTCGCCGAAGACTTCCCTGCTCTTGCGACTGCGATGGTGCGCAGCAAGAATCCGTATCTGGCTTTCGCCCGTGCCATCGCTCTGTTTCACCCGCCTCATCAATACGAGGCCGGAATTCACCCCACGGCAGTGATTCATGCCTCTGCAAGGATCGGTGAAGGCGCGCACATCGGACCGTACGTCGTGATCGGCGAAGATGTCGAGATTGGGAAGAACGCCGTGGTGCTCGCGCACGTTGTCATTTATCGCGGTGTGAGAATTGGCGATAACTTCCTAGCCCACGCTCACGCGATCGTCCGCGAGTTGTGTCGGATGGGAAACAATGTACTGCTGCAGAATGGAGCAGTCATCGGGGCGGATGGCTTCGGATTCGCGAAAGATGATCTTGGCCACTGGCACAAAATCCCGCAGCCGATGCCGGTTGTCATCGGAGACGACGTGGAGATTCAAGCCAACTCCTGCATCGACCGCGCTAGCGTTGGCGAAACCCACATTGCTCGCGGAACGAAGATCGACAATTTGGTCCAGGTGGGTCACGGCTCGCGGATCGGAGAACATTCGCTGCTGGCGTCGCAGGTTGGTCTCGCGGGTTCGACTGAGGTGGGGAATAACGTGATCTTGACCGGTCAAGTCGGCGTCGTTGGTCACTGCAAGATCGGCGATGGCGCCATCGTCACTCCTCAAAGCGGGGTTGCTGCCGACATCGAAGCCGGAGCGATCGTCAGCGGGGCTCCGGCGGTCGATCACAAGCTGTGGCTGAAGTATTCGGCATTGCTGAGCAAGTTGCCCGAGATCGCGAAAGCCGTTCGGAGCAAAAAGGAATAGCCTCTGCACATTGTCCGAAACTGAGGGCTATCGATTGTCCACGCGAGATCCTTCGTGGCCTTCCGGCCACTCAGGATGATGCTATTTTGTGAGACGCGTTAAGCTGAAGCTTTTCCTTCGTGAACCGGAGCCTGCCCTGAGCCGGGTCGAAGAGCGTCCTCTGTGGTTGTCGCTGCTGCCTCTTGAAGGTCGGCTGGCAAACCGCGGTCGATGACTTTCCGAACTTTCGCCATCAGGCAGTCACGGCTGCCGAAATCCTTGGGTTCAATGGGCTGGTGAAAGATTACCGTGACAATTCCCGGCTTGATCGCGAATCTTCTCTTCGGCATCACGTAGTGTGTTCCTACGATTGTTACCGGCACAATCGGCACGCCACATTCCTCTGCGAGGTAGAACGGTCCTTTCTTGAAAGGCAGAAGCTTGCCATCGAAAGAACGGTGTCCTTCGACATAGACCGTCATGTTGATGCCTTGATGAATTACATCGGCAGCGGCCCGGACTGCGGCGATTCCCGACTCGCGGTTCCCGCGATCCACCGGTACCAGCGATCCGAATCGCATAAGCCGTGCCAAGACCGGAACGCGGAACAACTCTTTCTTAACCATGATTGACATGCGGCGCGGAATCAGCGGCATCAGGATTGGGGGATCGATGTTGGAAACGTGATTGGACATGAAGATGTAGGTGCGTGCGGGGTCGATCTTGTCCAGGCCAACGACGCGAACCTGAATTCCAGCGAGCCGAACCCCGGTCCACGCGCCCCACATGGTCATGCGATAGAGCATGCTGACATCGCCGGTCAGCAAGGTCCACGGAAAGCCGATTAATGCCGCGACCGGGAGTAGTGCGGCCCAGAATCCGAGCATCAAGAGAGTGCGAATCAAGGGCGCGCGTCTCCGGAACGATGCGATTCACCTGTGGACCAGAATGGTTTGAACCTGCCGACACGGTTGGCTTTTTGCTGTGCTGCGATGTTGTCCATATCGTTCAGCTCAATATCAATTTATTCTCGGCGCACGAACTTTGCGCCATGGCTGCGCCGAGCGATTTCAGACGCTCGGGAAGTTTCTCGTAGATGCCGCCAAAGCCTCCGTTGGAAAGAATGGCGACGACATCGCCCGAACGCAACTCGGGAGCGACCAGTTGCACGATGCCGTCGACGGTCGGGACAATCCGTGCCCGGCGGCCGTGTTTCTGGATTTGCGCCGCCACTGCGGCCAAGTCCAGGCGTTCTGCTTCCGGGATGGATTCTGACTTGAAGACGTTCGCTACGACTACTTCATCGGCGAGCGCAAGGCTTTTCGCCAATTCGTTCTGCAGTACGTTGCGCCGCAGAGTGTTCGAGCGCGGCTCGAGGATCGTCCACAAGCGGGCTCCCGGATAATTTGCGCGCAACGCGGTGAGTGTGCCCGCAATCGCCGTCGGATGATGCGCGAAATCGTCGATAATCGTTACGCCATTTACTTTAGCGCGGACTTCAAGGCGACGTTTCACGCTCTTGAAGGTCTTCAACGCGGCTGCAATCTCCTCGCGGGAGATTCCGCACTGGGCAGCCAGCGCGGCTGCGGCAGTCGCGTTCCACACGTTGTATTCGCCCGCCACGGCATACTCGAAATCTGCCCAGGGCTTCCCGTCCCGCACGACTGACCATCGCGTTCGTCCCGGTTCCAGATGCAGGTTGATGATTTTCCAGGTTGTGTTCACGCTTGAGCCATATCGCTCCACCGCGCAAAATGCGCGGGCCAGACAACGATCGAGACTGGCGCCGGTATCGAATGCGATGATGCGACCGCGCCGAGGGATGAGATTCACCAGACGCTTGAACGCGGTTTCAACGGCATCGAGGTCTTTGTAGATATCGGCGTGATCAAATTCCACCGAGGTCAGAATGATGGAGTCGGGAAAGTAGTGCAGAAACTTTGGGCCCTTGTCGAAGAAAGCAGTGTCGTACTCATCGCCCTCCAGGATAAAGTGCTTGCCTTGTCCCAGTTGAAAGCTGCTGCCAAAGTTTTCTGCAATGCCACCAATCAGGAAAGCCGGTTGCAAGCCGGCGGTATGAAAAATCCAAGCCAGCATGGAGGTTGTAGTGGTCTTGCCGTGTGTGCCCGCAACAACGAGAACCTCTTTGCCGCGCAGAAACTCATCGTGAAGAATCTGTGGGAGTGAACAGAATGGGATGCGCTGATCGAGTACGTGCTCCAATTCGACATTGCCACGCGATATGGCATTGCCCACGACCACCAAATCCGGTTGCGGTTGCAGGTTCTGCACGGCAAATGGCGCCACAGGAATATCGAGGGACGCTAGAAAATCTGACATAGGCGGATATGCGGCCGTATCAGAACCGGTCACGCGAAAGCCGCGTCGCTTCAGCATGCCGGCGAGGGACGCCATCGCCGTGCCACAGATCCCGATCAGGTGGATGTGTTTGTTCTCGGGCATGATCTCACTTATGTTCCGCTTTTACCGCTTGCCAATTCTAAAAAAAACGCTTCCGCTAAATATCCAAAGTTTGAAGGCGGCGGACAGGAGTGTCCGCCCCACACGTGGCGGATTCCAGAATCCGGAGGCTTCCTCCGCTTGCGCCGACTTTGAGTGCTGCGCGCACGCCGAGAGGAAGCGTGATGTTGCGATGCGAGACGTGGCCGGATCGTAATCCAAACGCAACAGGTATGCCCAAGTCTCCGACGATTCCCAATATAACTTCTTCCAAAGTGTAGCTCTGGTCTTTGTTTTGCACGCAGTCCAGCATCTCGCCGAATACGATGCCACGAACATCGGCCAACTTGCCGGCCAATTTCAATTGCATCAGCATGCGATCGATCTGATAAGGCTTCTCGGCCATATCTTCGATGAACAAAATGGTTCCCGCCGTGTGAATTTCATATGGCGTGCCCAACGAAGCCACTAGCATCGACAGACAGCCGCCATAGAGGATGCCTTCGGCCGAACCTGGTTGCAAGGCTTTCACGCCGGATTCCAGTCCAAAGTTTACTTCCAATACAGAAGCCGCGCCGACTGCGGCGTTCCAAGAGCCCAGATCGACCCCGTCGGGATTACCGAAATCTTTTGTGACCATGGGACCGTGGAAGGTCACGAGGCCGGCGGAATCCGAGATATAGGTCAGTAGACTCGTGATATCGCTGTAGCCCACGAAAACCTTGGGGTGGGCTTTGATATTCTCCAGATTGAGAGTGTCGAGAAGATAATTGGCTCCGTATCCGCCGCGGGCGCACACAATTGCGCGGACATTATCGCGCGTGAACATTTCGTCGAGTTCGCGGGCCCGGCGATCTGCTGATCCGGCGAAATAGAGATCCTTTTCGAGGATGGAATCGAAATAGAAAGGTTTGTATCCGATTCGCCTCAGCGCGTCGCATCCGGCTTCGAGCAGGTCGAGCTTAATATTGCTGGCGGGAGCGACGATTCCGACCGTGTCGCCGGGCTGGAGCGCGGGTGGCTTTATGCGCGGGATCGATGGGGTCGGCGGCATCGCATCAATGTCTTCGCACGGTCAATCTTAACAGGCCGCGGCAAGGCGCAATTTGTTACTTCGGTGACTGTTGTGTCGTGAGACTAATCCTGCCGAGTTTCACTCGGCTGCCCGGACGAGGACGTTCCGGATGTACGCAGTCTAAACAAGAAATTCTCCGCGACAGACGAGTTGAGCTGTGCCTCTCAGGAAAACCTGTCCCTCCCATCGCACCGTTTGCACGCCCCCGGGCGTGTGCACTCGCAGCGGCGACTCAGCTTTCTCAGCGACGATGGCCGCGACTGCGGCGGCGCACGATCCGGTCCCAGAGGACTGGGTTTCGCCGACTCCGCGCTCGAAGAACCTGGCATGGATATTTCTTTTATCAACTGTATTTACCAGCTCAATGTTAATTCCATGCTTGAAATTACCGTGCCGCCCGATCTCGGCCGCCTCTATCTGCCAGTCCGGCCTGAATTTGTCGACAAAGATGACGTAGTGCGGATTGCCCATTGAGACCGGAATACCGCGTACTTCGCGAGAGGCCAGTTTGATGGGAAGCTCATCTTCGACCTCTGGCTTGCCCATGGCAATCTCTAACTCGTACTGATTGTCGTTGCGGGAGGTGAATGTGCAGGTCTTTAAACCAGCACCGGTACGTATCACAACTTTTTCTTTCGCCTGCTCGGAACAAATGTAGGCTGCGACGCAACGCGTGCCGTTGCCGGAAATCTCAGCCTCAGATCCGTCGGCGTTGAATAAGCGGGCCTGCACGTCGGCATCTTGCGCGGGGAACAGCCACTCCACTCCATCAGCGCCTACGCCATCGTGCCGTTCGCAGATACGCCTGCTGAACCGAGCCAAGTCGACTGGGGCATGAATGCCATCGATGATCAGAAAATCGTTTCCGCAGGCGCTCGCTTTGACGAAAGGGATGGCGCTACTGGGAGAACTCATTCAATGTCCACCGGGCCCAGCGGGGTTGCACTCTCAAAAACTGAGGACTGCTTCAGCCCACGCAGGACCTGGTCCTGCTGGCTGCGGGTTGCCTCCAATTCAAACTGAACTCGCACGTGCTGCGCAGTCGCGGCAACCTGCAAGTTGTCCGTCATGCCGTGGACGCATTCCAGAACGCGGTTTATCTCAAGAGTAACTTCGTCGGCACTGCGGCCAGCAACTTCGTAAGCGTGGACTGCCGCTTTCAGACCAAATCGCTCCTCCGCATATCCTAAAAGAAAGAGGCAAAGCAAAATGAGTCCGGTAGCAAAAACCGAGGTGAGATAAAGTCCGCCGCCGACCGCCATGCCGACCGAAGCCACGACGAAGATAGTTGCCGCCGTGGTTAATCCGGTGACGAGTTTCTCTCGAGCATGAAGGATGGAACCTGCGCCGATAAAACCGATTCCTGGGATGATCTGGGCCGCAATACGAGTGTGATCTCCCAGGAACTTGACCGCGAGCGCATCGGAAAGGATGGTATACATGGCTGCGCCGAGGCAGATGAAAAGATTGGTGCGCAGTCCGGCTGGGCGATGTTTCAGTTGACGCTCCAGTCCGATTAGGCCGCCCAGAATGGCCGCCAGCACGAGACGCATGACCGAGACTCCGACCATGGATGTCATCTCGTTCTGAAGGAGGTCGTAAGTGTGCTGCGTCGAAGGCATGCGAACGTCGGTTCTGGGGATTTTATCACCGGAAAACTTGACGCCAACGCGTGCCTGGCCTGCGCCGTTAACGGGCGTGATTACCGGGTAGAGCCGGAAGCCGCACGATGCGTCCAATAGATGGTGGCCGCGGGCTGCCCGGCAGTGCGTATGACTATGAGAGAAGTCAGGCCTTGTTTTTGCACGCCGAAAGCGATCGGATCGCCATCCATTGCAACTACGAAGTCAACGTATTGTGAAGGGTTGGCCAGCGCCCGTTCCCAGAGGCCCTCCTGATCGGTTGGCGATTTCCAGGGACGATGATTGCCTTCATTAATCGTACGACGAAGCGAGATGCCGGCTCGTTGGAGAGCGCCCACGTGGTCGCCCAAGTACATCAACAAGGACGATGCATGGGGCAATTTGTTGAGGTTAGACGCAAGTTCAGTTTCGAAGGCGATGCGGGTTCGCGAATTCACCCAGGCCTCGCGAAAGCACACCGGCTGCGTTCGCCACACGAAGCCGTAGCTCAAAGCGAGGAGGACTATAGCGCCAAAGATTACGGCTGTCTTCGCGGATTTGTTTTGGCTAAGGCGGAGCAGGAAGTACATAGTCACCGCCAATGCCGCGGAGAACAAGGGCAGAAGCTGCAGTCCATAACGAACGTTATAGAACGAGAACGGCCACCATGTGGGCACGAAAATCGGGACGCCGCTGTACGCGATCGAAAACATGTAGAACGGAAGCGGTACCCAGAGTAGAAGAAGGGGCCAGAGCTTGCGCTCAAGAATCAGAATCGCGATTGTTCCGGCCAGGAGCAATGCCACCCATAACTTTTGCCACGGCCCTTCCGCCATGTTCAGCTCGCCCGATTTCAGAAAGTAACTGAACGCAACCGGCAAATCGTGGGAGCCGGGATGTCTGGGTGATCCCGGAGTTGCGCTCTTCTGCTCGATGGCGCGGGCAGAATATGGTCCGTTGGCAAACTCCAGCGGGTTTCGATAGATGATCGCATTATAGGCAAGCCAGAGGGCTGGAGCCGCAGCCGCGAGCAAAACGAATTTCGCAAAACAACGACGCAGGATTTGAGCGTTTGTTTTCGACTTCATCACCACGGCGAGCGCGCCGACACACATTGCCACCGCGAGAAACCATCCGTCGTACCGCGTGAGGCACGCAGCGGCGAGACATAGGCCACACTTCATCAAAGACGAAGGTGCTGCGTCGGGTGGGCCATCCTTCTGAGATGATTGCCGGACGAAGTCGCTGAAGTACACCACGGCCCAGATGAACAAAGCCAGGTATAGCGACTCCGTCATGGCAGTGGTCTGCAGGTAAATTAGATTAGGATTCGCGGCATACGCGATCACGCCCAGCCACGCGGCAATTCTTGCGCTGGGTTCTGGGTCGGAATTCACACTCAGAGCGCTTCGCAGCAGGCGGAAGATGCCCGCAGTGCCCAGAACATACGCGACCATCGAAGGAACGGAACCGCCAATGCCCGATTGCCACGCTGTGTCGAAAAGCAGAAATGGAATCATCAGCAGATGGGGCAGCAGCAGCCACACCGTGCCGAGCTGCAGTGGGCCGGGCGTGCGCGAGTCGAAGACCCGCCGGGCGATGTTGATGTGCGCGACGGCATCGCCGTAGAGGAGCAGGCCGCCGTGCTGGAAATAATAGGCGAACGATATGAACGAGACGCAGGCGGTGACTTGGGCCACGAGCGCGGTTTCACGATCCCAGTAACGAGTAGGCTGGGCTTTCGTCGGCTGGGCTTTCATCGGTCGGACCTGGTTCGCCGCAGGCTCATTCCAGATGGGTCAATTCGCGAAAGACTTGGAAGCGAGCATCGATTTCTTCGCGGGTGAGAGATTGCAGCCGTTCGGTGCCAAAACGCTCGACGGCAAACGAGCCCATCACGCCGCCATAAAAGAGTCCCCGTTTCAAAACTTCGCGGTTCAACTGTTCCTGCGAGGCGATGTATCCCATGAACCCACCGGCGAACGAATCGCCGGCTCCGGTTGGATCTTTCACTTCCTCGATAGGCAAAGCCGGCGCGCGAAATGGATGGCGGCCAATGCCGAATGCGCCTTCACGAAAGAAGATGGTTGCACCATATTCACCATGCTTGATGACCAGCGCTTGCGGTCCCATCGCGAGGACCTTCTGGCTGGCCCGGAGCAGGTTCGGTTCACCGGCAAGGCTTTTGGCTTCGGCGTCATTGATCAAAAGCACGTTGACCAGCTTAAGAGTTTCAACCAAGTCGGGACGAAAACCGTTGATCCAGTAGTTCATGGTATCGCCGCCGGTGAGACGGACCCCATCCATCTTGTGCCGAACTGCGGTTTGCAGAGTCGGATGAATATTGCCAAGGAAAAGGAATTTTGAATCAGAGTATTCGGGCGGAATACGGGGCTGGAACCGTTCGAACACGTTCAATTCGGTGAAATCGGTTTTGGCTTCATTCAGGTTATCGAGATATTGCCCACCCCAGCGGAATGTCTTGCCCTTGGCGTGTTCGATCCCTCGGATATCAATCTTTCGCTTCTTCAAAACATTTTCGTGTTCGGCGGTAAAATCTTCGCCCACGACAGCGACGATGCGAACCTCGGTGAAATAGCTGGCGGCGAGCGAAAAAAATGTGCAGGATCCGCCCAATACATTTTCCACCCGACCCGAAGGCGTAGCGATGGAATCAAAAGCAATTGAACCAACGGCCAGGATGCTCATTATTAAGTCTTAGTCTCCAGGTATTTTCCGAGGATCAGTTTGAGTTTCTCACGAGTGGCGGCTGGAATCTTGTCACGATCGGTAAGGATTGCATGCGCCAACGCCGCGCCGCACTTGCAGCTCCGTTTGGTTGGCATCGAACCCACAGTGTTGCGCACGACCGCAGCGGCGTTCTCGGCATTTTTCAGCAGCACGGCGACGATCTGATCAACCGTGACTGAGTCATGATGAGGATGCCAGCAATCATAATCGGTCACCATGGCCACGGTGACGTAGCAAATCTCGGCTTCACGCGCGAGCTTGGCTTCCTGCAGGTTGGTCATGCCAATCACGTCCATGCCCCAACTGCGGTACACGTTGGATTCCGCCTTGGTGGAAAACTGTGGTCCTTCCATGCATACATAGGCTCCACCACGCTTGCTACTCACGCCTGATTTTTTGCATGCGGCGTCCACGGTTTTGGCGAGCTCAGGGCAGATAGGATCGGCAAAGGCAATGTGAGCAACGATGCCATCGCCGAAAAACGTATCCACCCGATGACGAGTGCGATCAAAGAACTGATCGGGGATTACGAAATCGAGCGGTTTGTGCTCTTCCTTCAACGATCCGACTGCGGAGACAGAAATGATTCGTTCAACGCCGAGCTGTTTGAAGCCGTAAATATTGGCGCGGAAATTCAATTCCGTAGGGAGAATGCGGTGTCCGCGTCCGTGGCGCGCCAGGAATGCGACCTTGCGGCCTTCGAGCGTGCCCAGAACATAGAGGTCAGAGGGATCTCCGAACGGAGTCGGCTGCTTCACTTCCCGCACGTCGCTAAGACCGGGCATGGAATAGAGCCCGCTGCCGCCGATGATGCCAATTTCTGCTTGCGACAAGAATCCCCCTAGGCAATTTATTCCTAATCAGTGGAACACGGATTATACAAAAAAACATCGATGGCCATTGAATCCCATCCAGAAGGGTGTAAAGTGTTGGGCACGGCAGCCTTCCCCCGAGGGCGTCCGTTTCAAGGCACCCTCCGCTGCGAGTTTGTTTCTCGCATTTGGAGGCATTGTGAAAAATCCATTCTTCTTCCGGCTCCCGGTTTTGTGGGCGGTCGAGGACAGTTCTGCTGTTTCCCTAACCCATCACAAACACAAGAAACCCTCGACGACCAAAGGGGTGAACACTTATTACCCGTGGCTGTTGCTCCCGAGCTTTCTGACGGTGTTTCCGCTCGTTTGGGCAGTTGATCGTGAGAACTGGATCGTAGCTCAATCCAGCCTCATAACGCTTTTGTTGTTGCTGGCGCTAACCGTTTGGTGCTGGTGGCAGCAAAACCACAAAGACATCGAGCTCTCGGTCGAGGCAGCCACATACAGCAGAGCGCTTGAAAAGTTGTTGTGGTGCGTCGCGATTGGTATGCTGGCCCTTTTTTCAGTGGCCACGCAGTCGCGACACTGGCAATACCACATCGTGGGTCGCGCCATCGGCTACGGCATTCTGGTAGCTGGCTTTTCTTTTATCTCTGGTGTGCTGTTGGGTTATCTATTCGGACTTCACCCCACCGACGATTCTGCGACGGCAAACGGCCATTCGTCGAGCCCACCCCCTAGTACGAATCTCGCGGAGATTGCGGACTGGCTCACGAAAGTAATCCTGGGAGCTGGATTGGTCCAGCTGACCAGCATGCCCCGCCCTATTTGGCTGTTTGCGAACAAGATGGCTCTAGGAGCAGTGCAAGGTGACAAAGTGGGCCAGCCGTGGGAGGCGCCCAACCCCGCTATCGCCTTGGCGATCATGGGTTTCTTCTCCGCATGTGGACTCCTGTACGGCTATCTCTGGACACGATATGAAGAGGCAGTGACCGCCTATGGAGCAGCTGATGCTTCGGCGGCGGCTTTGGTATCTCTCTGGTTGAATGGGCGCACCACTCCGGATGACCAGACGCGCTCGAACATGATGGACGCCGTCAAGAACGCTTCCTCCACGGCGAGGATACGGATTTTCCTGCAGGCAGAGCAATATCGCAAGTCGTCCACCGAAGAGGTGAACGAGCGCTCGCTTCCCGTCTTCCAGGCGCTGGTCGACGCGGATTCAGAAGGCGTCTTTCACCGGAATAGAAGCCAGTGCGCGCTTGCTCTGATGGGGAAAAAGAAAGATGACAACCCTACTGACGATTGGAGTCAGGCACTCAGTCTCTTGAACGATGCAATCCGGATTCGGGATCGATCGGGAGAACCAGCATGGCGTGAGTATGAGTTTGCACGGGCTGTCTGCCAGATCAAACTTGATCCCAGTTTCAACAAACAGGGCGCGTCGGATCCGTCGGTGGCCCAATTCATTCAATCGGATTTGGATCAGGCAACGAGCGTTCCCCTGAAAACCAAAATACTTATCGATAAAGATCATGTTGTTAAGGACTGGACGGGCTTAAACCCTAGGAAAAAGCCTTAGACATTTTCACGGTTTCATTGAGCTGTTGCTGTCGCCGGCTCAAAGAGCTCGTGCTCCAACTGCTCAGTCGTCGATTGGTCCAGACCTTCGGTGATAAGCACGGCGCCGCCGACTACGGCGATGACCACTGGCCCCTCCTCGGTCAGCCAAGTGTGCGTGCCGGTTAGCGTGTCGATTTTCCGCGAGTTGTCAGGCAGATCCTTGCTGTCTGGGGTTACTTCGCTCACGTGCCTATAGCGCTTTGCGAGCGACTGAGCATAGATGGCGGCAAATGCGGATGCCCTTTCGGGGGTTGACCAGCGCGAGACATAGACCAAAGACAGCGGGGCTGCGGGATCTGCTTTGGGCCGGGCCGCGTAATAGTACCCGCCGCGCCAGTGCGGATACAAATTGTCCGAAGCCTTCTTGCCAGCGTACTGGTCGACGAGAATGGCGACATCGAATTCCCCGATCGCTCCCACATCGAAGCGTTCGTAGTTCTTGAAGTCTCGCTGGAAGTCGGGCACGCGCATGGGCTCAAGTTGTTCGCGCGACAAATACGTTTTTGGCTCCATGATCTGGCGCGTGGTTCGGGGCGGATTGCTAAAGGCCGATGCAAAGGCTTTTTCTTTCCCGCCGGTACGAAGCAGTTCCGTTTCAAAATCCAGACCATAACGATAAGGAAAGGTCAATTCTTCCTTGAGGAAAATGGGCGCGTCCTTGAATTCCGGCGAGTCGGCCGAGCCCACGAGCATGCCCTCCTTCAGGGCATCGGCAATTTGCGGAGAAGTAACAATCGATTGATCAGTAGGAGCTAGCAGGTAATCGACCAGCGCAACCATAGCCTGGCCTTCCACCACGGCCTGGCGGGCCTCGCTGATTTCGTCGTTTTCAATGTCGGCGGCCGTCGTCTCCTTCTTGTCATTCAGGTCGGTGTCGCCGACTTTCATCCACTTTTCCAGGCCGAAGGACTGATCTTGAAGGGCATGCGTCAGTTCGTGCGCAAGCACCGGGCGCTGTTGCTCACTGTCGATCCAGTCCAGAAGGTTCACGGTTTTGGTTTTCACATCGTAATAACCGGCCACCTGCTCTCGCAGCAACGCCACAAGAAAAGTCTGCAGATCGAAATCTCGAGGCAGAAGTCCGAACTTCTTTAGCACGAGTTCGGAGCGCCGCAAGCGCTGGGCATCCTTGTCCTCGGCCATGTTTTTCTCAAGATAGGCCACCACTTCATCGCGGCTAACCAGTCGCCGTTTGACCTCATTCCTGATAGGCAAGCCGGTTTCCTTGCTGGCGAACTGCATAATCTGATCGACGTCGCGGAAAAGTTCCTCCGCCTCTTTGGGAGAGATTTTCTGTTCCTGCGTGCCCGCGTCTGCGGCGGCAGTCTTCTTGTCTTGTCCAGGCTCGGCACTCTGAGGCGTAGCTGCTGTCGCTGCACCTGTTTGCGGCGGCTGCGCAGGCGATTGCGCCCATGCCCACGACGCCGAGATCAGTATCAGCTCTGTAACCGCCAGCAGAAACGGCGATTTCCGATACAATTTCTTCATTTCAATCCTTGGACCCATTTATGTCCGAAGACGATCCTCGCCAAACTGCGGCTGAGTACTTTCAAAAAGCCTACAAACTGCAGATGCAGGGTGAGTACCAGCAAGCCATCGAGTTCTACAGCCGTTCCATCGAGACCTTCGCAACCGCCGAGGCCTACACGTTTCGCGGCTGGACATATTCGTTCCTCGGCGACTACGACCGCGCCATCGCCGAGTGTCTGCAAGCGATCAAGCTTGATCCAGAATTCGGCAATCCCTACAACGATATCGGGGCTTACCTGATTGAACAAGAGAAATGGGACGAAGCCATCCCGTGGTTTCAAAAGGCGATGGTCGCGCCGCGCTACGAAGCGCGTTTTTATCCGCATTTCAATTTAGGACGCGTGTATGAGCATAAGCGAAATTGGCAGAAGGCGAAAGAATGCTATGCCGCAGCCTATTTGATGGACAAAAGATATGTGTCGGCGCTGGCAGGAGTGAGAAGATTGCGCGCGATGTTTAATTGAGAGGCTTTCGCCACGGATTTGCGCGGATCAACGCGGATAGATCTTAAACGTCCAACTTGCTGAGACAATTTAACGAAGTCGTTTCAGCCGCGACCAACCCTCTCTGCTACCCAATCGCCCGCTTCTCTCGTCCCCAGGGCTCCGCCGATGTCTTGCGTAGTGCGCTTCTGTTGTACCGCTTCGAGTACGGCGGCTTCGATCTTCTTTGCTTCTTCGGTCAGGCCCAAGTATCCGAGCATCATTGCTGCGGTCAGGATTGCTCCAAACGGGTTGGCCACATTCTTCCCTGCAATCGGTGGAGCTGATCCGTGAACGGGTTCGAACATCGAAGTCGTTCCCGGATGAATATTTCCGCTGGCGGCCATGCCCAGCCCACCCTGCAGGCCGGCCGCGAGATCGGTAATGATGTCGCCGAACATATTATTCGTCACCACGATGTCGAACTGGCGGGGGTCGCGGACCATCTGCATGCAGACCGCGTCCACGTACATGTGCTCAGGCTTGATCTGCGGATACTCGCCGGCCACGTCTTTGAAAACTCGTTGCCACAGTCCGCCGGCATGGGTCATGGCGTTGGATTTGTCGCACATGAGCACTCGCTTGCGCGGACTTCCGTCGAGCTTTGGATGGCGTTCGGCATATTCAAATGCGAAGCGGATTATGCGCTCCACACCCTTGCGGGTATTAATGTCTTCCTGTACAGCGATCTCATCGGGCGTGCCTTGTTTGAATACGCCGCCCGCATCGGTGTAAAGGCCCTCGGTATTTTCGCGGATCACCACGAAGTCAACGTGCTTAGGCTCGATGCCTTTGAGCGGGCACAATGCGGCATCGAGGAGGCGTACCGGACGCACGTTGGCGTAGAGATCCATTTTGAAGCGCATGCCTAGGAGGATCTCTTTGGCGTGAATGTTCGAGGCGACGCGCGGATCGCCAAAGGCGCCTACAAGGATGGCGTCGAAGTCGCGCACCAGCATGGCGAAGCCGTCGGGAGGCACCGTGACACCATCGACTAGATAGCGGTCAGCGCCCCAATCGAACTGCGAAGTTTCGACATCTGCGCCGGACGCTGCAATCGCCTTGACGGCCTCAGGAATGACTTCTTTCCCAATGCCATCGCCAGGAATAATGGCTATTCTTTTCTTTGAATTCACGCGCAGAAAAGGTAACACAGTGGCCGTCGAGTTTGCTTAGATGGCCGAGGTGCGCAGTTCAGCGAGAAAGTGCGTTCGCCGCGCGTAGTTTTAAACTGCCGAGCCCAAGAAATGTCTGATTGGTATTTCCTGAGCTCGGCGTTCGGTCGTCTGACAGTGGATTGGGGGACGGCGAAACGATTTATTTGCTATCGCCGTCGTGGTCCGTATCGGTCGAGACTGCCTTAGGAGCATTGGCTTGCGCCTGGACTTGCGCTTGGGCCTGGGGACTCAACGTTACCTTGTCCTGTGGAACCGCCGCCTGCTGTGGTGCCGCATTCGGGCGTGGCGCCGCCTTGGTGGCTGCTTCATTCTGGGCTGCGGGCGAACTTTGCACTGGGTTCGTAATCATCAGTATCTCCCCTTCATAGCAGTTATCGGCTGACCCCACAGGAAACTTTAGGTCGTGCCAGCCAATCCATGGCCCTAGCTCCGGGGCTTCGAAGGTGCGGCCAAGAGCAAGAATACAAAGGGAGTTTGCTGCGGCCATCGAATGCACCTCGCGCTGCCCTTGTATAATCTAACGTAACCGTATGGCTTCCACTGTTTTTCATGGCGACCCAGCTTCCCCAGTGACGGATTCTCTACGTTCTGAGTTCGACGCACTGCGGTTGGTCTGCGGATTTTATGACCTCAGCTCCAGAGTCAAAATCGCGCTCACTGGGGGCGATCGTGTGCGCTGGCTCAATGGCATGGTCACGAATAATGTCCGCGACCTTGGCGTTGGACGTGGCGTCTATGCTTTTCTATTGAATCCGCAGGGACACATTTTGGGCGACCTCTATGCCTACAACCGCGGCGACTTTTTGATGATCGACACCGATCGGTCCCAGTCAGAAAAGTTGCTGGCGACTTTCGATCACTACATCATCATGGACGATGTCGAGGTTGCAAACGTCAGCAATAAACTGACTGCGATCGGGATCCTAGGACCCAAGGCACTAGAAGTGTTGCACGCAGCGGGATTTGAAATATCGACCATCGAGCCGCTGCAATTCGTGGATGTGACTTGGCACGACATCGCTGTGACGGTCGTGCGCGGAGACAACGCAAGCATCGAATCCTATGAGTTGTGGCTATCGCCCGACCAGGTCCCGTCTCTCCAGGCCGCGCTGACTAAGGCCGGCGCAATGCCCGCGGGCGCAGGCGCGTTAGAGTTGCTGCGCATCGCATCCGGGATTCCGCGTTACGGGCAGGACATCCGTGAGCGTGATCTGCCCCAAGAGACCGAGCAACAGCGGGCGCTCCATTTCAGCAAGGGGTGCTACGTCGGGCAGGAGATCGTAGAACGAATTCGCTCCCGGGGCAACGTGCATCGCAAGTTTATCGGGTTTGAAGTAGAAGGTGCGTTGCCTACTGTGGGCACGAAGATCCAGGCCGATGGCCGCGATATTGGCGAGATTACGAGTGTTGCTTCCCTGCCCCTTGGCAGCGGCGAGCGTTCCGTGGCGCTGGGTTATATCCGCCGCGAACTCGCGGCCCCGGGCAAGCAATTTCAAACGGGCAGCACTCGGCTCTCCGTCGCGGCTCTGCCATTTTCCGACATATTCAAACGCGATAACCTGTAAACATTGAAGGGACAATCTATGGCTGAAAAGAAGCAGGAAAGTTTTACCGTCACCGATCGGCGGCTGTTTACCCCAGAGGGCGAAATTCGCCAGGAAGTTTCTCAAGAGGAAGTCTCCAGCGTGGCACCTACCCCGCAGCCCGCACCGGTGGCGCAACCAGAGCTTGCTCCGCCACTCCAGGAATCGGACGCGCCCCCCGCTCCTACCGCAGCTGAGCAGAAGGAACAAGCGGACGCGTACCGGAAATCTGCGAAGGACCTCGACGCACGAGTGGAACTCAGCGGACATTCAACCAAAGAACTGGAGATGACGTTCGAGCGTTTCATGGCCTCGCTCTACATGTCTGCAATGCTGCAATTGGGATTGATGCACGAACAAGGCGGCCAGCCACGGGTTGACCTGATTGGAGCGCGCCAGACCATCGACACGCTCAGCCTTCTCTCCGAGAAGACCAAAGGCAATCTCACCAGCACCGAGGAAAACTTCCTGCAAAATTGTCTGTACGAACTTCGCATGGCTTACGTTGAAGTGACCAACGCACTGGCCCGTCCGCCGCAGACTCCGGCATCCAGTGCCGCAGCCATCAAGCGATGAAAGCTACACTCACGGTCCTGGGCAGCGGCACATCCATGGGCGTGCCGACGGTCGGCTGCGACTGTGCCGTGTGCCATTCTTCCGATCCGCACGATCGCCGCACCCGACCTTCTATTTTGGTTGAATTTGCGGGCAAGAGTGTGCTCGTCGACGCCACTCCCGATTTCCGCGAGCAGGCCATCCGCGAACACATTCGCAAACTCGATGCCGTCCTTTTCACCCACAGCCACGCCGATCACATCCTTGGCATTGATGATTTGCGTCCACTCAGCTTTCGTCACAAACCCAACAAGCTCCCGCTCTATGCACGGCCGGCAGCGGCAGATTTTATCCGCAGCACGTTCCGATATATTTTCGACGCGGACTACAAGTACGGCGGACTGGCTCAGGTCGAACTTCAATCGTTCGACGGTCCGATTAATCTGTTCGGCGCTCGCTTTGAGCCGGTCACGGTGATCCACGGTGAAACCGAGATTGACGGGTTTCGCTTTGGCAGCGCTGCTTATCTGACCGATCACAGCAGTGTGCCCGAGGCTTCGCTCGCGAAACTGCAGAATCTCGACATCCTGTTTCTGGATGCACTGCGACACATCCCGCATCCCACGCATTCTACCGTCGAGAACTCTTTGCGCATCGTCGAGCGGCTCAAGCCCAAGCGCGCTTTTTTTACTCATATTTGCCACGACTTGCCTCACGAGGCGACCAATGCCTCACTGCCGCCGAACGTGCGGCTTTCTTACGATGGCATGAAGCTGGAGTTTGAGATTTAGATTGCATAGAGCGGCCTCTTTCGCCGGTGGATTTCTACATGCGTATCTGTCGTGGGAGTCTCGGTTTGAACGGCTGCGGGCGGGGGCGCCCGCACCACACAAGCAATGAAGCTTTTTCATAAACTCGAAGACATTCCCGCCGGCTTTGGGCCAACGCTGTTGAGCGTGGGCAACTTCGACGGTGTGCATCGCGCCCATACACGGGTGCTGGCCAACATCGTGTCCCGGGTACGGGAGCAAGGACGAAAGTCGGTGGTGGTTACTTTCGAGCCGCATCCCGTGCGTATCTTGAGACCTGACTCTGGACTGAAGCTGCTCACTCCTACTTCTGAAAAACTGCGCCTCCTCGGGGCCACTGGCGTCGACGCTGTTCTGCTGCTCCCTTTTACGCGCGATCTCTCTCTTATGACACCGCGAGATTTCGCGCATGACATTCTGAAAAGCAGTCTGCAAGCTCGTGAGGTGCACGAAGGTTACAACTTCCATTTCGGCAACAAGGCGGCAGGCGACATTAATCTGCTCGAGGAATTTGGTCGCGAAATGGGTTTCGAAGTGAAGGTCTATCCGGAATTACGGCTGCGGGGTGAACCGGTTTCGAGCACTCAAATTCGCAAGCTGCTCGCCGACGGACGAGCAAGTCGCGCACGCCATCTGCTGGCGCGTCCCTTCAGCATTTTGTCGACCGCCGGCCGCGGGCGCGGTTACGGCTCGAAATACACCGTCCCGACCATCAACCTGAGCCGCTATGAGGAACTTGTCCCCAGCGACGGCGTTTACGTTACTCGCGCTCGCGTGGGCGCGGAGTGCTTCGATTCAGTAACCAACGTCGGAAATCGCCCAACGTTCGGGGCTGAGTCTTTTGCCATCGAGACTCATCTGCTCAACTTTCATCCCATCGAACTGAATCCGGAGACAGAAGTCGAGATTCACTTTCTGCAAAGGCTTCGGGACGAAATCAAGTTTCCCTCAGTGGAAGCTTTACGCGAGCAGATTGGCAAGGACGTGAGGAAGGCTCGACGCTATTTTCATTGGTTGCGATTAAGAGATCGAGCGAAGGCCTAATTTTCGATCCAGTCTTGATTCTTAGTGGGGCAGATAGCCGTCTTCCATCGGCAGCTTACCGTCGACCCTCACCACATTGACCTGGTCATTGATAGAGCGAACATCGACCAAGCCCACCGCGCCCGGCATAGTCTCGACCACCTTGAGCACATCTTCATCGGAATCGACCATGGTGATCGAACCTTGGTGAGCTGCGATAAACGACTTCAGCTCACTCGAAGACATCTTACTCAGCCGTTCCAGGGTGCTCATTTCACCGCTTGAACTCTTGTGCAGGACAAGAATCACATCTTTGTCATCGTGCCACTTCTTCACTTCCAAACGAAATATCTTGGAAAGGTGCGCCGAACTCACTTCGCCGACGGCGTTGTCCTTGTTCACGACAACAGCCATATGATGCGCGAAGCAAGGAAGCAACGAGCACATCATGAAGACCATCAGACAGCCAATGCGAGAACATTTCATAGAGAAACTCCACCCGCGTAGTGCCGAAACACTTGTCTAAAGCATCCCGCTTCTGCCTGTAAAAACCTAGCGTAAACCTGCCAGTTGTGGTTACCTTGGTGACCTCCTCGACATCATTCCATGGGCTCGATCAGCGTGATCTCTTCGTGCAATTTCCGATCGGGCAACTGCACCACGACAATCGCAACCAGAACGAGCACGATCCCTACCGTCTGCAGCGGCTTCATCACTTCGCCCAAGGTGACGGCGGCAATCACAATGGAGAACACGGGTTCCAAACAGCTGACCACGATGGCGCGAGTTGGCTCCAGATGCTGCAGCCCGGCAAAATAAAGCGAGAACGGCGCAAGCACGGAGATCAACGAAAACACGAGCAGGAACAACCACTGTCCCCCAGAGTAATGCGCAGCCACGACCCTCCACGGCGGGTTCACCACGATCCAAAATACCGACGCGCTCAGGATGACATACAGCAACACGGTCCAGCGATCGTAGCGTGCAAGGATGCTGTGGCCACCGACGTTGTAGAAAGCGAATGAGAACGCCGCTCCGAGCGCCGCCAATACGCCAATCGCGTCCAGCCGGAATCCTCCGGCGCCGAATATTCCGATCACCAAAGCGATTCCAGTCACTGCCAATGCCACCGCCGCCACTCGCTGCATGGTTGGTTTCTGCAGTCCGCGTGCCACGGTGTAAAGCAGCACCAATATCGGTGCGGTGTACTGCAGAATGATTGCGGTGGCCACGTTCGTTCTTTGAATCGCGAGGTAATAGAGGTAATTGGAAGCTGCGACGCCGAGAATCCCCAGCACGAACATCCGCCGAAAATCGGCGACGGGCAGCCGCAATCGCTTCCAGCCACGAATCAGCAACAGAGCGATTAGCAGAACAATGAAAGAAAACGTGGCGCGGCTTTGCGACAGGATTAACGGATCGATGGGCCGAAGCGCTTGTCCTTTGGGCAAAAGCCGACCGGTAAACGCGGCTCGCCCAAGAGCGGCGGCAATGCCCCACAAAAACGCGGCGCTGGCGATGTATAAATATCCGCGGACGGGATGCGCTCGCCTGAGCAATGAATGATAGACACCCTTTTATTTTTCCGTGTATTCGATCACGTAGCTGATCTTAGCCGTCTTGTTCAGCATAGCCGCAACCGAGCAATACTTCTCTTCGGATAGCCGGACCGCATCTTCGACCGCTTTGTGCGAGACCTTTCCCCCTACTCGATAGACCAGCCGGATCTCGGTGTAGACAGTGGGCGGAGTGGCGGCCCGATCTCCCTCAGCCCGAACTTCGATGCTGGTGAAGGGCTCGCGTTTCTTGCCCAGGATGCTGGCGACGTCGTAACCCGTGCACCCGCACAATCCGATCAACACCAATTCCATGGGACTGCTGCCAATTTCGCTGTCGCCATCGACAACAATGCCGTGAGCGCTGCTGGCTTGCCCCAGGAATCGATGGTTGTCGGTCCAGATTACCTTTGCTTCAATCATTGCGGCTCCATCGTTTATTATTCGATGTCCAATCTGCAACTGCCGCTTCTTCTTCCTTCGCCGCACGGCGCATATCCCGAACTAACCTCATTTATGGGAACTGTTGTGGCCGGGGATTACCAGAATCTTGCCGCGCGGGGAAGATTCCAGTGCGCGATAGGCTTCGACCACGTCATCGAGGGAAAATCTCCCTGCGATCTCGCTGATAACGGCTGGCCGTTTCACAGCCAGGGTCAATGCTTGCGAGATGAGGTCGGCAAACTCGTGAGTTCCTTCGACCCAGCGGGCGCCGTTGTATTTGGTCACGAAAACGGAACCGGGAAAAAGTTGGTGCAGGTCAACGGCAGGCACGGGCCCGGATAGTTCGCCGTAGTTGATCAAGCAGCCACGCGGGGCCAGCATTTGCAGACTAGTTTGAAAGGTGGTCGCCCCGATTGGGTCAAAGACGGCGTCTGCTCCGCGTCCCTTAGTATGGGCGCGCACCAAATCGCCTGCGTCCCCAGTGGAGCGGTCGATCACATGAACCGCTCCCGCGGCAAGTACCGCGTCCACGCGACCCCCGCTGGCGATGCCGATCACGTTCACTCCGCGATCGGCCAGCAGGGCGACGAGCATTCGGCCAACCGCACCCGCCGCGCCCCACACCACGACCGTTGACTCTTTTTGCAAGGGCCAGACGCGGACGAGGCCTCCGGCCGTCAGCCCTGCGACTGCAATGCAAGCAGCTTGCTCAATGCTGAGATCCGCGGGGATCGCGACGACCATGGAACTGGGAACGACGAGGAAGTTTGCGCATGAACCGAGAACCGCCGCCCAGCACACTCGCGTGCCAGAAGGGATGGTCACCTCCGGTCCCGTGGTCAGCACCGTTCCCGCGCCTTCGCCTCCAAGAGAAAAGGGAAACGGAACGCGTACCGCGTAGGAACCGGAAAGAATCAACGTTTCCGCGTGGTTGAGGCCTACCGCTTCAACCCGCACCAGCACTTCCCCGGTTTCCAAAGGGGGTAACTGCTCGAGGCTGACTTCAATAACTTCCGGACCGCCGGGTCGCAGCGCGCGAGCCACCCGCCGCTCAATAACTTTCATCACGAGATCCTATCAAGGCTCGCCATGCGAACCCTGAATTCACGAAACTCATGCGAACCGCACCTTCACATCTGGGCCCTTTTCCAAATGAATGCTGTCGATGAAGCGTACTTTTCCGGTACGGTAAGTCAGGATCACCGACGAAGTTCGCGTGCCTTCCCCGAAAAAGCGGACTCCTTTCAGCAACGCGCCCTCGGTTACGCCAGTTGCGGCGAAAATCAATTGCTTGCCCGGAGCCAGGTCCTCGGCTTCGTAAATTTTATTCTTGTCCTTGATACCCATGCGAGCAATGCGCTCTTCCAACTCAGGCTTATCGACCACTAACCGTCCCAGCATGTATCCGTTCAAGCACCGGATCGCAGCCGCGGTGATTACCCCTTCTGGTGCCCCGCCTGAACCCATAACCGCGTGTACACCCGTGCCAATGACCGCTGCGGCAATGCCGGCCGAGAGATCGCCATCTCCGATCAGCCGAATACGGGCGCCCGCCGCGCGAATATCAGCAATCAGCTTCTCGTGGCGCGGGCGATCGAGCACAATGACCACCAGGTCTTCAACATCGCGGGCCATTCGCTTGGCAATGTTCTTGAGATTATCGGCCACCGGCGCATCCAGATCCACCGCATCCTTACACGAAGGTCCGACCACAATTTTTTCCATATAGCAGTCGGGAGCGTTCAGCAGTCCGCCGCGTTCCGAAGCCGCCAGCACGGTAATGGAGCCAGGTGCTCCCGTGGCACAAAGATTCGTTCCTTCGAGCGGGTCTACGGCAATGTCGACCTCGGGTACTTCACGTCCGTCGGGAAACTCAGCCCCAACCTTCTCTCCGATGTAGAGCATGGGAGCTTCGTCGCGCTCACCCTCGCCGATCACAATCGTTCCGCGCATAGGGATGGCATCCATGGTTTGCCGCATCGCCTCGGTGGCCACTTGATCCGACAGTTTGCGCTCGCCCTGGCCCATGGTGCGAGCCGAAGCAATGGCCGCAGTTTCTACCACGCGCAAAAATCTCGAAGCCAGATCGCTTTCGATGTTTTGGCCGAAACTCCTGACTTTGCCCTCGGGCCGTGTTTGACTAACCATAAAAAGCCTCCAATTGAACCGGACAGAGACTATAGCGCGAAGCTGGGCGCAAGGGAAAGCTCACGAAAACGCGGAACAACGGCCGACGTCTGGCCCAGGCAAGCGAACACTGATAAAATCGTGATGTTGCCCGGTTTGTTTCCGCAAGACTGGGGCTATAGCTCAGTTGGGAGAGCGCATCGTTCGCAACGATGAGGTCGTCGGTTCGAGCCCGACTAGCTCCACCATTGTTTTCGATCGTGAATTAACCTGAAATTCAACTGACTTTTACCGGCCAATCCGAATCTAAGAGGCTAGCCTGTAGAAAAGAGGACCGTCATGTCTTCTCTAGCTCCTGTAGAAGCTGCACAGCTGCCATCATCAAGTCAACCGCTTTCTCCCGATGAGTTACGGCGCATGAACGCCTATTGGCGCGCAGCCAACTATCTTTCCGTCGGCCAGATTTATCTCTTGGAAAATCCATTACTTCGTGAACCGTTGAAAATTGAACACGTGAAACCGCGGCTTCTTGGCCACTGGGGCACCACTCCCGGACTCAATTTCATCTATGTTCATTTCAACCGGCTCATCAAGAAATACGGCTTGAATGTAATCAACATCACCGGACCAGGTCACGGTGGGCCGGGAATCGTCGCCAACTCTTATCTGGAGGGCAGCTACACCGAATTCTATCCGCAGATTCAGCAAAATGAAGATGGAATACGGAAACTCTTCAAGCAATTCTCTTTCCCCGGAGGAATCCCCAGCCACGCCGCGCCGGAGACGCCCGGCTCGATCAACGAAGGTGGAGAGTTGGGATACTCCATTGCACACGCCTACGGCGCGGTCTTCGACAACCCTGATCTATTAGCCTGTTGCGTTGTCGGAGATGGCGAGGCCGAAACCGGCGCGCTGGCGACCAGTTGGCACTCCAATAAGTTCCTCAATCCGGCGCGGGATGGAGCGGTGTTGCCGATTTTGCATTTGAACGGCTATAAAATCGCAAATCCCACCGTGCTAGGGCGTCTCAGCGATGAAGAGCTGACCCACTTGTTCACTGGATACGGCTACAAACCATACTTCGTTGAGGGCCACGAACCGGAGCGCATGCATCAGCTCATGGCGGCGACTCTGGATTCTGTGGTTGCCGAGATTCAGAGTATTCAAAAGACCGCACGTTCCCAAAACCCGCCGACTCGTCCGGCGTGGCCCATGATTATTCTGCGCAGCCTAAAAGGCTGGACCGGCCCGAAGTTTGTGGATGGCAAGCCGGTCGAAGGGACGTGGCGTGCCCACCAGGTTCCGGTCACGGACCTAGCCACGAAACCAGCGCACTTGAAGATTCTGGAAGATTGGATGAAGAGCTACCGGCCGGAAGAACTCTTTGACGAAACGGGCAAATTTATTTCCGAACTGGCTGAACTCGCGCCCCAAGGCGATCGGCGCATGGGAGCGAATCCGCACGCAAACGGTGGTTTATTGCTGAAGAACCTTCTCTTGCCCGACTTCCGCGACTACGCCGTGAAGGTATCTGAACCCGGGCGAGAAAACGCGGAAGCAACCAGGGTGTTCGGCACCTTTCTGCGCGACGTGATGAAGTTGAATTTAGAGTCCAAGAATTTCCGCGTGTTCGGTCCGGATGAGACCGCTTCCAATCGCCTGGATGCTTTGTACGAGGTCACCGACAAGGTGCTCATGGAGCCGCTCCTGCCCACGGATGAGAACCTCTCGACCACCGGCCGCGTCGTCGAAATGCTCAGCGAGCACATGTGCCAAGGCTGGCTCGAAGGTTACTTGCTAACTGGGCGGCACGGTTTTTTCTCATGCTACGAAGCGTTCATCCACATCGTGGATTCCATGTTCAATCAGCATGCCAAGTGGTTAAAGGTTTCACGCGGCATCCCCTGGCGCCGGCCGATCTCGTCGCTGAACTATCTGCTCACGTCGCATGTCTGGCGTCAGGACCACAACGGTTTCAGCCATCAGGACCCCGGCTTCATCGATTACGTTATAAACAAGAAGGCGGATATTGTGCGTGTATATCTGCCGCCGGATGCAAACTGTCTGTTGTCGGTGGGAGATCACTGCTTGCGCAGCCGCGACTACGTGAATGTGATTGTGGCGGGAAAACAACCTGCACCTCAGTGGCTGAACATGAAAGCAGCGATTGAGCACTGTACCAACGGAATCGGCATTTGGTCGTGGGCCAGTACCGATCAGGGCAGCGAACCGGACGCAGTCATGGCTTGCGCGGGCGATGTTCCGACCCTTGAAACGCTGGCTGCCGTGGATTTGCTTCGCCAGCACTTCCCCGACATCAAGCTTCGCGTCGTCAATGTAGTTGATCTCATGACGCTTCAGCCGCCGTCAGAGCATCCTCACGGAATTTCAGACCTGGATTTCGATTCGATGTTCAGCACCGACAAGCCAGTCATCTTCGCCTATCACGGCTATCCGTGGCTGATTCATCGACTCACCTACCGGCGACGCAATCACGACAACATGCACGTCCGCGGGTACAAAGAGGAAGGGACTACAACCACTCCCTTCGACATGACGGTGATGAACCAGATTGACCGTTTTCATCTCGCCGGGGACCTTGTCGATCGCGTGCCTCGACTGCAGAAAATCGGTGCGCATTTCAAGGAATTTCTGCGAGACAAACTCGTCGACCACAAACTGTACATTCACGAGCACGGCGACGATATGCCGGAAATCGCAAATTGGACCTGGCCGTACTGATGAAAATCCTTGTGCTTAATTCTGGTTCGAGCAGCCAGAAGAGCTGTCTCTATGAGATTGGCGACTCCGTTCCTGACGACCCGCCTGCTTGTCTGTGGGAAGGGAAAATCGAGTGGGAGGACGACGTTGCTGAGGTGTCTCTAAAGAATGCGAACGGGATTGTACGAAATGATCGCGTAAGAATCGCTTCTCGCGCCGATGCCATTGAGCACTTGCTTGGCGCGCTGTGGAACGGTGAAACCCGGATTATTTCTGCGCCTTCTGAGATTGATGTCGTCGGACACCGCGTCGTCCATGGTGGTCCTCACTATGAAGACCCGATATTCATTACGTCCGAGGTCAAATCTGCGATCGCGAGAGTCTCCGCCTTTGCTCCGCTTCACAATCGCGCCGAATTGGAAGGCATGGAGATCGTTGCGAAGCTGCTCGGAGCAGTACCGCAGATTGCCGTTTTCGATACTGGCTTCCATCGCAAAATGCCACTGGCTGCCGTCGTTTATCCCGGACCCTATGAATGGTTTTCCGACGGCATTCACCGCTACGGATTTCATGGCATCAACCATCAGTACTGCGCAGGCCGTGCTGCGCGATTGCTGGGCAGGAATTCGAATTCCTTGAAACTTGTGAGCTGTCACCTGGGCAACGGTTGTTCTCTGGCCGCCATACGCGACGGTCGCAGCATAGACACGACCATGGGCTTCACGCCGCTCGAGGGGTTAGTGATGGGCACTCGGTCTGGGTCGGTCGATCCCGGCATTCTTACTTACCTCATGCGGCAGCGGGGAATTTCAGCCCAGCGGCTGGATGAGATCTTGAATAAAGAATCGGGGCTGCTCGGAATTTCCGGACTCTCGGCCGACATGCGGCAGATTCTGGCTGCTGTGAAAAAAGGCCACGAACAAGCCAAGCTTGCTTTTGATATTTACATTCATCGCCTGCGATCCGGTATCGGCGCGATGATCGCGGCGCTCGGAGGAGTGGACGCCGTCATATTCACCGCCGGAGTCGGCGAAAACTCTCCCGAACTGCGTGCCGCTACCTGTGAGAATTTTGGCTATCTCGCGCTGAAGCTTGATTCTGATAAAAACATCCGCCCTGTTCTCGACCAGGATATCGCTGCAACCGATTCGTCGGTTCGCGTGCTGGTAATACGGGCGCAGGAAGACTGGGCAATTGCCCAGCAGTGTTGGAATCTCCAGAGCCGGCACGCCGCGTCCCGCCAAAGCTAGCGACACAGAAATGCTATGGAACTTTTTGCGATGCCGCTTGTGGCGTAAATCGGACTTTCAGCGTCTTGATCTCATATGGCTTGGTATGGACGGTGACGGCGTCATTGTGAATGGTAAGATCGGCGATCGGTTTTTCCATCAGATCGGTTTCTGACGCCGACTGCGCTCCTGGCGGCAGATGGAGTTTTATGTCCCCGTCTTTCCCCGCCCATTCGTAGAAGCGCAGGACTAGCGAGTCATCGTCTTCCGATTTCTTGGTGGCCGTGAGCACTACGTTATCCGAGTCAACTTGCACGAAAGAATGTTCGCTCGGAAGTGTTCCCTGGTGTTTCTGCGAAGGCACGGCGAGCAGCTTGTAATTCAGTTCGTATCCTCGGCGCACGGTCTGCGCTTCCCGCCAACTTCCGCCGTGCGGATACAACGAATAGGTGAATTCGTGGTGACCTTCATCGGCGTGCGGATCGGGCCACTCCGGCGAGCGCAGCAATGAGAGACGCAGCACATTGCCCTTCACGTCGTATCCGTACTTGCTGTCATTGAGCAGGCTGAAGCCGTGCTTGGTGTCAGAAAGATCGGCCCAGCGCTGCGCCGGGACTTCAAACTTCGCCTGTTCGGCTGGCGTGTTCCGCGTGGTCGGACGTTCGATCGACCCGTAGGGAATTTCAAACGTAGCCTTGTCGCTATGGGCGCTCAAAGGGAATGCGACTTTCACCAAAATGTGTTTCTCATGCCAGTCCGCCTGCATCTTCACGTCGACGCGCGGTACCCCAGCATACATGGTGATGTCCTGCACGAACGTCGAGTTCTGAAAGTGCTTTTTTACGCGAATCACAGCGCGCAGCGGCCCAGCCTCGACAAGCGTCACCTCGTCGGCTTTGTCCAAGTCCCAATGTTGTTTTTCGAAATCGGCATCGATGTTCCAGGCATCCCATCGTTTAGGCTTATCGTAGAAAGCCTGCAAAAGGTTTCCGCAAGCAAATGTCGTGGGACCGCCGGTATCAGTTTCGGAGGGAGCAAGCGCTTCAGTCTGATTTCGCAGATCGAACAGACTGAGGATGCATCCGGTGTGCGGATCGACCTTGACTCGAACAGAACCGTTCTCCATCGTATTGTCAGAGCTTTTGACAACTTGCATCTCTCGACCGTTGTATGCGTCTACAGAGGCCGCACCCTTCGCAGTGGAACGCACAAAATAAGTCTTGTAGCCCATCGCTGGCGTGTCCGCAAAAACGAGGAGCTGCGCCCGATTCGTTGCTGAGTCCATTGCGAGTAGTTGGGATTCAACTCGGTGCCCAGCTGCGTTGACCACTTCAATCCGTTTAGTCGGGCCAGGAAGTTGCACCTCGACCTCGACCACTTCCGTCCGTGGCCAAGAGAGGGAATTGAAAATCACAACCGGCACGCCATCGCCTTGCGTGTCAATGCGAGCCAGAATCTCATCGAGCGCGCCATTCGTGATCTCTTTCGCTGAACGGGCGACATCTTCCAAGTTTCGCTTGGCGTCGAGATAGTTCACCGCGTTTCCAGAGCCCGGCATTACGTCGTGAAAGTGATCGAACAATAAATTCTTCCAGGCGAGCGTCAACTGATCCTGCGCATAGGGATGGCCGAAGAGCGAAGCCAGTGACGCGTACTTTTCCGCATCCAGCATCAGTTCCTCATCGTTCCGAATTCGTTGCTTCGTGTCCGCCTGCGATGTGTAAACGCCGCGGTGATATTCGAAATAAAGTTCATCCTTCCAAGTGGGCACTTTGAGATTTGGAAGTTGCTGGTTCAGGTCGGCGAAGAATTCTTTCGCGGTACCGAACTCAATCTTCGGAAAGACGGTATTCGGATCACGCAGATGATCGGCCCGATCAAGCATGATTCGGGTCGGCCCGCCGCCATGATCGCCGATTCCGTACAAGTAAAGCATCTGTGGCGAATCGGTAAGTTGAGTGCCGTAAATGAGCGGAGCATAGACTGACAGGTCCTTGGTCATCTGCTCAGGGTTGAAGTCATTGGCGTATTCGTGCGGAAAGTAAGTCAGCAATCGGCTCCCATCAGGCGCTTCCCACCAAAACAGCCGGTATGGAAACTTTGTATAATCCGTTGCCCACAGCAGCTTGCTGGTCACGAAATAATCGATGCCCGATTTCTTGTAGATTTGCGGAAGCTGCCAGTTGTATCCAAAAGAATCCGGGTTCCAGCCGATCTTGATGTCAGCCCCGAAGGTCTTCTGGAAATATCGTTTGCCGACCAGAATCTGACGCACCAACGATTCGCCGTCCGGCATATTCAGATCTGGTTCGACCCACATGCCGCCAATCACTTCCCACCGGCCCTCCTTCACCCGCTGCTTGATCTGCTCGAACATGGCCGGATATTTTTCCTGCATCCACTCATAGGTTCGCGCCGACGACATGGTGAACTTGAAGTCGGGATACTCCCGCATCAAGTCCAAAACGCTTTGAAACGTATTACGTACGACTTCGACGGTTTCTGTCCACGGCCACAGCCAGGCCATGTCGATGTGTGAGTTCCCAACCGCGCGAACTGTGAACTGCTTCAACCACGGATTCAACGATTGCAGTTTGTCTTGCGCCTGGCGCAGCGACATGTCGAAGCCTGCCTGGTCATTCTTGTCGAGGGGAGCGAAATCGATTGCTTTGACCGCCGCGTCAAGCTGCTGCTCGCGTTCCGACCGGCCCGACTCATATGCCGCAATCATCGGACTCGCCGCGAGGATTTCCATTCGCAACATCGCCGGATCGGGCCGGCCAGCAGGTTCAATACTCAACTGAGCGTGATGAAACTCCGTTTCCACTTCAGGCGCATCGATCCGAACCGCGATCAGAAACTTTTGTCCGGGCTGCGCGTTCTCGGTGAGCGGAATCGGCTGCTGCATATCGTCATCCCCGCGTGAGACGAGCGATCCGTTCGAGAAGACTGCGATGGTGACCGGTCCTTTGTTGTTCCAATTGAAGTCGAACCTTATATCTAATTTCATACGGGCGCCCTGCACGGCGTAGCCCTTGATCTTTTCTGGAACCTCAATCCAACGGCGCAGCACGCGAGACCCGCTCGACCATTTGTCTCCGACTTGCATTGTTTGCCAACCTGAGTCATCCAAAGACGGATCCTCGGGGTGGGCCACGTCCGCATGAAACCGCCAATCAGTCAGAGGCAAGGTGGTAAGCGATTCCAGATGATCCAAAGTTGCCTTATAAGGATCGATTGTGTTCTGGCTTGGAGATGATTCTTGTGCGGGAACTGATCTGGCGGTTACGAGTGCGAGAACTGCAAACACGATCCATAGCTTCACCGGAAGTTCCTCCATCAAATGATTCGGCTGAACAAATGAAGGAATAGGGTACTCGCACCGATCGCATCTTGCCAGCCTTGGGCGGGTTCAATCCTAGCCGCCGGCAATTGCCCCAATGATGAGCAATGGCTCCGCTCCTGATGCGACCGCCTCGGGTAGAAGAGCATCCGGCGATTCGTGGGAGAGATCTTCCTCGCAGGCAAAGAAGCGCAAGAACGGACGGCGCTGCTGGGTCACGTGATCGCGGATGGTCCCGCGCAGCATGGGATAGGCGGCTTCGAGCGCGTCGAGCACCGACCGTTGCGTGACCGGACCTTGTACCTTGAGCTTGACTTCGACCCCGACGTGCGCCAGGGTTCGCAGATGATGCGGTAGGATCACGCGAATCATATGGGCTTGATCAACATGAATTAGTGCAGATTGGAAGTTGAGATCGCCTCGTTAAGAGTCCCGAATATGATCGGCCCGGTAGCCGCCAAATACGTGGATCGTTCTGGTGCCAGCAAGAACCTCTCCGCTGTGAGCCACACCACGCGGAATGAAATATTCTTCCCCGGCCTTCAGCGGAATCCTTGCTCCATCGATACTCAAGGTATAGCAGCCCTGCACGACGACCATATACTCGTCGTACTCGTGGACATGTTCCGCTGATATCGCGCTTTCCCGGCATGTCCAGAATGCCATCTGGCTCCCGTCTGCTCCGTCGAAGACGTAACCCTCGACGCCTGGAGTCGCTTGGTCAGACCCGGCAATCCTGTTCGCCGGATGCTTCATGAATTGAGGGAAATCTCCCATGGTCGAAAGACATTGTCGCACTCTTCCGATAACGACCGCCGCCTAGCTCAGCGTCTGCACCTCGACCGACAACACCGCCGGAAGATCGCGGACAATCGGCGCCCAGCTGTCTCCGGCATCGGCCGACGCGTACACTTGCCCGCCGCTGGTGCCGAAATATATCCCGCATTCATCGAGCCAGTCGACGGCCATGGCGTCCCGCAGCACATTCACATAGCAGTCGCGTTGCGGCAGGCCTTTCGTCATGGGTTCCCACTCGTTTCCACCGGTGCGGCTCCGGAACACGCGCAGCTTGCCTTCGTGCACGTAGTGTTCTGAGTCGCTCTTGATCGGGACAACATAAATTGTCTCCGGCTCGTGGGCATGAACATCAATCGCGAAGCCAAAGTCAGTCGGCAAATTGCCGCTAACCTCGTGCCACGTGTCCCCGGCGTTATCGCTGCGCATCACGTCCCAGTGCTTCTGCATGAACAGCACGCCCGGGCGTTTCGGATTCATGGCCACGTGGTGCACGCAGTGGCCGATCTCAGCGTTCGGGTCAGGAATATACTGCGAACGCAGTCCGCGATTGATCGGCTTCCAACTCTTGCCGCCATCGTCGGTGCGGAACGCACCCGCGGCCGAGATGGCGATCCACATCCGCTTAGGATTGCTGGGATCGAGAATAATCGTGTGCAGGCACATGCCGCCGGCGCCCGGCTGCCAATTAGGGCCGGTACCGTGTCCGCGCAGACCGGAGAGCTCCTGCCAATTCTCTCCGCCATCAGTCGAGCGAAATAAGGCCGCGTCTTCCACGCCCGCATAAACCGTGTTGAGATCGGTGAGCGACGGCTCCAGATGCCACACTCGCTTGAACTCCCACGGATGCTGCGTGCCGTCATACCACTGATGCGTAGTGAGCGCCTTACCGGTTTCATCAGAGCTGTCGTAGACGAACTTGTTGCTCGCGGCTTTCGGAGGGCCTGGTGCGGGCGTTTCTCCGGCCGGTGTTCCCGGCTGATGCCAGGTTTTGCCGCCGTCGTCGGAGCGCTGAATGATTTGCCCAAACCAGCCGCTGGTCTGCGAGGCATAAATCCGATTCGGATCGGTGGGCGATCCCTTCATGTGGTAGATTTCCCAGCCCGCAAAGTGTGGGCCACTGATATCCCAATGTTCGCGTTTACCGTCGGCGGTAAGAATGAATGCACCCTTGCGAGTGCCAACCAGAACCCGTACCTTGCTCATCCGTAGCTCCGTTTCGTTGGTTACGAACTAAATTATTTTTGCCGCTAGGCCCCCTGGCCGCAGTTGATCATCCACGGGATGCCGAATTGATCGACCAGCATGCCGAATCGTTCCGCCCAAAACGTCTCCTGCAGCGGCATCGTAACCGTCCCGTTTTCCGCCAGCGCGCGGAATACGCGTTCCGCTTCTGCCGCGTCCTTGGGGTCGAGCTTCACCGAGAAGCCTGCAGGTTTTTGATAGTGATCCGGCGGAGAGTCAGCTCCCTGCAAGAGACGTTCGCCGATCTGCAAGCTGGCGTGAAGGATCTTCTTGCGCCAGTCCGCGGGAACGTGGTTCGCCGTTGGAGTACCCTCGTGCGGCATCATGAAAGTAATTTTGGCGCCCAAGCACTTCTCGTAAAACTTGAATGCTGCCTCGCACTGGCCGTTGAAACTCAAATAAGGGTTCATTTCCACGTCGAACTCCGTTCCTCGACAGCTGATCGATAACGGCATTCCACCCTTCGCATTTTTCGAAGGGTGGGAGCCCATTCGACCGCGAATCTGACCTCAAGCCGCTTTTGCAGCCTGCGGACGCATTTGTTTCATAAACTCCCGCATGCCAGCGATGCTTCCGGGATTGCGGCTTTCAACCCACGTTTCATAGCGCTGTGCGGCTTTCTCCAGGTGGGCGAGAAACTGCTTGTTTACGAATTTCTCACGAGCCTGCGGGACGATGGGCTTTACCCGCTCCCAGACCCCGAAAAACTCGCCACTAGTCTCAAAGAAAAGATCCTCGTGCAGCAAACCGTAGTTCAGCAGGGCACAGGCCTGGTCCCAATTAGTGAGCACCATCATCGCGAAGACGCCGTTTTCGGTTCCCGGCCCTCCGATTCGCATCCAGTCCTCAAGACTGTCCACGAAAAAGTTCTTGAAGAACCAATCGCGCGCCTGCCGAAGCTTGGTCTCGCGCCGCATGTCGTAAACTTGTAAGTGAAGTTGTGCTTGTTCGTGCGTGGGTTTTGTTTCCATGGTCGTTATCTCCTTATAGTTTCGGGTGTAAATCAATGATGTTGAGTTGTCTCTTAACTCAAGTTTGCTCACAATTGATCATCCACGGTATGCCGAATCGATCAACGAGCATACCAAAACCTGCGGCCCAGAAGGTCGGCCCAAACGGCATCACCACATTCCCACGGTCGGCCAGGGCTTCAAAGATCCGTTTGCCCTCCGCTGTGTCCTTAACGCCAATGTTCACGTTGAAGCCTTGCGGCTTGTGGAAGCGCTCGGGTGGGGCATCCATACCCATTAGCACCTGCTCGCCTACTGTCATACGAGCATGTACGATCTTGCTGTGCCATTCGGCAGATACTTGCTCTGCGGCAGGCGTGCCTTCATAACGAAACATCGCGTCGATTTTTCCATCCAGAAATTTTTCGTAGACCTTGAACGCCTCCTCACATTGGCCTTTGAAATGAAGATAAGAATTCAATTGTTTTGTGCCGTTCGAGGGTTTAGCAGATATTGGACGAATCTCCAACTCGCCTTCGTAAGCCGGTCCCAGAATATCCCCGTGTACCTGCATAAAGTGCGTCGCCATCTCAATCGCGTCTTCTTTCGATTTCAAATCGAAAATCGCGTAGCCTCCCACGAGCTCTTTTGTCTCAGCAAAAGGGCCATCGATGACGGCTGTTTTCCCCCCTGACACACGGACACGCGCGCCCTGCGAACTGGGCAGAAGCCCGCCCGAATCGACGATCACGCCGGCTTTGTTGGCTTCTTCGGCAAGTTTCGCGGTGGCCGCGATCAGCTTGGGATTCCGAGGCAAACCCGCTTCGGAGTCTTTGGTCGCTTTAAGGATCATCATGAATCGCATCGGGGTGCTCTCCTCGTGAGTCTAGTGGCGAAATCCATTGTCATTTCCGTTGTCACTATCGCTATTCTCGATCTTTAAACCTCCGGTAGGTGTGGAAGCTCGACCACCGGACGAATTTCGACCGTACCCTTGCGTGCGCCCGGAATGCGTCCTGCAATGTCGATCGCTTCGTCAAGATCTTTCGCCTCGACCATGAAATAGCCGCCGAGTTGTTCGCGCGTCTCCGCGAACGGACCGTCGGTCACGAGCCGCTTGCCATCGCGCACTTGAATGCTGGTCGCGGTCGACACCGGCTGCAGCGGCGAGGCCCCCAAAAACTGTCCATTCGATCTGAGCGTGTGAGAAAGCTCCGTCGACTCTCCGTAACAGTGCTGCCGCTCGGCCTCGGTCCACGCATTTTCGTCGGCGTAAATCAGCAACATGTATTTCATTTCTGCTCCTTCATTATCAATCGAACGGCAGGCATCAAAATGGACAACCTTCACGTCGTCGGCGCGTAGCATAGCAAAAGATTGCCATTGCCGAAGGTCCGCGTCTTCGTCAGCTTTAGGGTCAGTTTCTCCGCGATGCCGTCGAACATCGTCCTTCCCTGCCCAAGAACAACGGGATTCAACACGATCTGGTATTCATCGATCAAGCCCGCCTGCGCCAATTGTGCAAGGACTCTACCGCTGCCTAAGATCGCCATGTCCTTTCCAGGTTGTTTCTTCAGCTTGCGGACTTCCGCTGCCAGGTCGCTCTTCACCAGCGCCGTATTGTTCCACGCCACGTTGTCCAGCGTTCTTGAAAACACAACCTTCGGCAGATTGTTCATTCGTTCGGCGATGAGAGGATCTTTCTTGATCGCATCCGGCGTCGGCCAGTAGCTCGCCATCAGTTCGTAAGTAATTCGGCCAAACAGGAGCGCGCCCCCCGAGATGGTATTCTCCAAAGTAAATGCGGTAAACTCCGGATCCATATTTCCTTTGAACCAGCTGATGTCGCCATCCCTGCCCGCAAAATAACCATCGAGCGAGACGTTGTTGAAGACGATTAGTTTCCGCATCCTGCTTCCCTTTTTCAATCCCTCGATGAAACCGCAACCGAATCAAAAAGCCGACAACTATTTTTTCCCAGCCAACTGCGCGCGTAGGCGCTGGTCGCGCTCCTTAATCTCAGGCGTGCAGGCGTCGCCGAAATCCTCTATCTCGTGAAGCGGACGAATCTCGATCTCGACCCCGCCTCCGAAAGGACTGCGCTTGAGCCATTCGATCGCCTCTTCCATCGACTTAGCCTGCCATAACCAAAAGCCAGCGATCAGCTCCTTAGTCTCGGCGAACGGCCCGTCGATCACGGTCGGCTTCGGTCCGGAGAACTTGACGCGCTTGCCCTTGGAACTTGGCTGGAGCCCCTCGGCCGCGAGCATCACACCGGCCTTCACCAGCTCTTCATTGTATTTTCCCATCTCGTTGAGAATTTCTTTGGAGGGGCGAACGCCCGCCTCCGAATATTGATTTGCCTTTACGATCACCATGAATCGCATTTATATCTCCTCTCAATTTGAAGCGCTTCGTGAGCGGCTTTCGTTGGTAGATCGAACGGCGACCCACCAAATCGACACTCCTCCGAAAATATATTTACAATCAGGCATGTCTCTCGATGTCACACAAGCCGTCGAAGCAGTTTACCGCTCCGACTGGGGGCGAATCGTAGCCACCCTGATTGGGCTGGTGGGCGACTTCGATCTGGCGGAAGAGTCTGCGCAAGAAGCATTTACAGCTGCTGTGGATCAATGGCGGATTTCCGGCGTTCCGGAATTCCCGCGTGCATGGATCATTCAGACCGCCCGGCACAAAGCAATCGACCGCATCCGGCGTAAAGCGCGGTTCGAGGAAAAGCTTGAATCGTACACCACCTCCGGCTTGGTCCGGACGGTCGAAGAGCCAGACTACGACACCACCGAAATTCCCGACGATCGCCTTCGCCTGATTTTCACTTGTTGCCACCCCGCCCTCGCGCCCGAAGCACAGGTGGCGCTGACGCTGCGCACATTATGCGGTCTCGAGACCGACGAAATTGCGCGTGCTTTTCTGGTACCCGAAACGACCATGGCGCAACGCCTGGTGCGCGCCAAGCGCAAGATTCGCGATGCCGGTATTCCCTATATCGTGCCCGAGACCAACGACATGGCTGCTCGGCTCGCGGCCGTGCTGACCGTGATCTATCTTGTCTTCAACGAAGGCTACGCGGCCACTCGCGTGGGACCGCTGGTGCGGACCGACCTCTGCGCCGAGGCCATTCGCTTGGGACGCCTGGTGAGATCGCTGATGATGCCACAGCCTCCGACGGAAGCCACGGCTCTCGTTGCCCTCATGCTGCTGCACGATGCTCGCCGCGAAGCCCGCATCGATGACGCCGGCGATATTATCGTTCTCGAAGAGCAGGATCGCGGCCGATGGGATCAAAGGCAAATTGCTGAGGCACTGCCACTGGTCGAGGAAGCTTTTCGTAACGGAGCCGGTCCATTCGCTTTGCAAGCGGCAATTGCTGCGGTGCATTGTCAGGCACCGCGCGCTGAGGATACGGATTGGCCGCAGATTGTCCGCCTGTACGACTTGCTCGAAAACGTGCAGCCGTCTCCCATTGTGTCGTTGAACCGTGCCGTGGCCGTGGCAATGGCGGAAGGCCCCCGCGCAGGGCTCGCATTGATCGATGCATTGGCCGCAAGTGACCATCTCGCGAACTATCACCTGCTGCATGCCGCGCGTGCTGATCTGCTGCGCCGCCTCGGTTCCCTGCCTGAGGCGGCGGAGAGCTACGTGCAGGCTCTAGCCTTGGTAACGAACGATAGCGAGCGCCGATTTCTCGAGCGAAGGCTGCGCGAAGTTCGGTCAGCAGTGGCGTAGCCTGTATCCTTCGACGACTTAGGCGTGGTCTTCAACACTCGCAGAAACAAGGGGATTCCATGTTGACGCAAGCTGAAAAGGGGCTGGCATTTCGCGTGCTCCATGCGCGAGACAAGGCATTCATCATTCCCAATCCGTGGGATGTGGGCACGGCGCGGCTATTGGCTCATCTCGGCTTCGAGGCCTTAGCCACTACCAGCGCCGGCTATGCTTTCTCAGTCGGACGCCGCGACAATACCATCGACCGCGAAGAAATGATGGCCCATGTCTCCACAATCGCCTCAGCCACTGACCTGCCAGTCAGTGCCGACCTCGAAAACGGCTACGGAGACTCCCCTGAAATTGTGGCACAAACCATTCGGCTCGCCGCAGAGGCTGGGCTGGCAGGAGCATCGATCGAAGATCTGTCCGGCCGTGCGGATGGTGCGCTGTATGAGCTCGGGCACGCCGCCGACCGAATTCGCGCCGCCGCAGAAGTCGTGCGCAACCTTCCCTTTCATTTCACATTGACCGCGCGAGCCGAAAACTATCTCGTCGGCAGGCCCGACTTGAAAGACACCATCGCACGACTACAGGCCTATCAGGAAGCGGGCGCTGATGTTCTCTATGCGCCCGGCCTCATTACAAAGGATGACATCGCCAGCGTGGTGCGCTCCGTCGACCGCCCGGTGAATGTCATCATGGGGCTGCAAGGCATTCAGTTGACCCTGGCCGAGCTCTCGGCGCTTGGGGTCAAGCGCGTCAGCGTCGGCAGTGCTCTTTCTCGCACAGCCCTTGGTGCGTTTCTTCGCGCCGCCCGCGAAATGCGGGACCACGGTACATTCAGCTTCGCCGATGATGCCGTGGGCTATCGGGATATCAGCGCCATTTTCAAGGGATGACCCCCCATTCGCGAGGCCACCGAACTCGTCACCACCAGATAAGAAGAAAGTTTTGTCCTTTCCCGCCGATCGCCTCTGTGCAAAACGTTTCATATTGACAGCCCTTCGCGGAGACGAGAAACTACTTCTTGATTGCGTCCGGGTGACCCCGCCTGCGGTTGACCAATCAAATCAGTCTTTCCTCCCTCATGAACTTCTGTGTGTATGTGCGAAAGCGTGTACGCGATAGGATTTTGCTGAGAAAAGCGAGGTTTTCGATGTTCCACTTTTGACTTAAAGCATCAAAAGTGCGCGATAAAGATTTCCTGTGCTCGCGGTCAAGTATGGCAAGTAAATGGAGGAAAGTCTTGAAGGTTTTTGTGCGAACTATGCCAAGCAAACGACACGGCTTTGACCACTTGAATCACAGTTCGCGTGCGCCGCGCTCCAATT
Source organism: Terriglobales bacterium (assembly GCA_035601995.1). GTDB lineage: Bacteria > Acidobacteriota > Terriglobia > Terriglobales > Acidobacteriaceae > JABDBE01. Next base: position 33,620 of record DATNNE010000090.1, on the reverse strand, counting down.
CTCATTGGATCGCCGCCTGCCTTCCATTCCGACGACCCGGATCGGAATATCCAAGGCTGATCTGCTTAATCTGCGTTTTCCTGTTCACTACCTTGGCGTGTTCGGCCACCGACGTTGTGACCTATCACAATGACATCGCGCGAACCGGTCAAAATCTGAATGAGACTATCTTGACCACCAGCAACGTGAACTTCTCGCGCTTCGGAAAGCTTTTCACGCTTCCGGTAGACGGCATCATTGATGCGCAACCCTTATATCTCTCTACGGTTTCAATTCCGGGTAAGGGAACGCACAATGTGGTCTATGCCGTCACCGAGAACGATACCGTGTATGCCTTCGATGCCGACCTCGGCACTCCGCTGTGGCACGTGTCAGTCCTCGGACAAGGCGAGTCTCCTTCGGATGACCACGGCTGCAGCCAGATCAGTCCGCAAATCGGCATCACCTCTACTCCGGTCATCGATCGTGCCAGCGGCCCGAACGGCACGATTTACGTGGAAGCCATGAGCAAGAACTCCACGCAATATTTTCAGCGCATCCACGCCCTCGATATCACCACCGGGCAAGAAGAATTCGGTGGACCCTCCACCGTTCAGGCCAAGTATCCCGGAACCGGCGACAACAGTCACGATGGCTACGTCATCTTTGATCCCGGGCAGTACGCTGAGCGGCAGGGACTGCTCTTGGTGGACGGCGTGATCTATACCGGCTGGACTTCTCATTGCGACTATCGGCCTTACACCGGATGGATAATCGGGTACAGCGAAAGCACGCTGACCCAAACCGGCGTGCTGAACGTGACACCCAATGGCAATGAGGGATCGATCTGGCAAAACGGAACCGGCATCGCTTCCGACGGGAAGAGCCTCTTCTTTCTGGACGCCAACGGCACCTTCGACACTACCCTCAACAGCAAAGGCCTTCCTATCAAAGGTGACTACGGCAATGCCTTCGTGAAGGTCTCGGTCACGAACTACAAACTCCACGTAAGTGACTATTTCAATATGTACAACACGATTCAGGAATCCGATAGCGATCAAGACCTCGGCTCCGGAGGTGCGGTTATAGTGCCTGGCATGAAAGACGCTCAAGGCAAAACTCGGTACCTGGCCATCGGGGCGGGTAAAGACCAGAACATCTATATCGTGGATCGAGCCAACATGGGAAAGTTCAATCCCAACAACGATAATGCGATCTACCAGGAAGTCGACGGAGTCCTGGGAGGCGGCGAATGGGCCTCCCCCGCCTATTTTAAGGGCAATATCTATTACGGACCGGTAGGAAACAATCTGTTGCAGTTCCAGTTCTCGAAAGCCAGGCTCTCGACGTCGCCGCATTCGAAAAGCGTAGCCTCATTCACTTACCCAGGAACCACGCCAAGCATTTCTGCCAACGGATCGACCAATGGCATCGTCTGGGCAATCGAGCACAGCGACCCCAATGACGTACTACACGCCTACAACGCCTCGAACTTGGCGAAGGAGCTCTATAACTCGAGTCAGGCCGGAAATAATCGGGATCAATTCGGAACCGCCAGCCACTTTGGCACGCCCATGATCGTCAACGGAAAAGTCTACGTGGGCACGACAAACAGTGTCGTAGTTTTCGGTTTGCTGGGACAATAGCAGGCTGAAAACAATCCTCACGCCAGCGCGGGAATACGTTTCTTCGATTCGCGCCGTTGCGCCTGCTGTGGAATCAGCGCCAGCCGGCTCAGTAGCAGTTTCTCTTTGGCCAGGGCCACGGCCAGCGCTCCCACTTCGATTTTCAGTGCTGCTCGCAGTTCGATGATCCGGCAGCCCAGTTGCACCCGCGCCCGGAGTTCCTCCTGTTGAACTGGCTTGGTGACGTAGTCGTCGGCACCCTCTCGAAGTCCGGCAACAATATCCGCCGCGCTGTTTCTTGCCGTGAGCAGAATCACGTAAATCCCTGCGGTTTGCCGATGGGCTCGCAATTCACGACACACTTCGAGCCCCGACAGCCCCGGCATTACCCAGTCGAGGATCGCCAGAACCGGTCCGTTTTCTTTCTGAAGGCTCGCCAACGCACTGGTGCCGTCTTCGGTCACGGTCAGCTCGAATTGAGAAGACAGCAACTGCGTCAGAAGTTTGCGGAAAAGCGGTTCGTCTTCAGCGATTAAGGCTTTCACAAGATTGCTCCTCTGATGCCCGTTCCGTCGCCCAATTCGCCACGCAATTCGCGGATCGACGAACGCGCATCTGTTAGGAATATCGTCGCTTAGGGCGGAAAACTTTAGTACCGCAAGGCGCAGACAAGAATGCTCAATCCTGCCCGACAGGCCGCATCGCCTTCGTTTCGTGCCTGGCGGGACGCGTTCCTCGCGCAGTCCAGTCCACCTCTACTCCATTTGTAAAATCTTTGCGAAATCGCAACAAAGTGTCTTCTCCGCTCGACAAACGGCATATACTCCGGTAACGGCATTAGGGCGTGTCATGCGCATACTCCTCCTTCGTGCTTCGTTTCTCGTCGTCGCCTTGAACGCACTTGCTTTCGCCCAAGGACGCCCTGGCGCCGGCAGACCTTCCGTCGGCGGTCCTAGCTCAACCTTGCCCGGTTCTCTTCCTGGGGCCGGAACCAACAGTCCCATCCCGACGTCCTCGGGCATGTTCGTCACCGGCCAGGTTGTGCTCGACGACGGAACGGAGCTGACCGAGCCCGCCATGATTCAAACCATCTGCCGGGGCCAGCGGCGCAACCAAACTTACAGCAATTCCCGCGGCTATTTCAGCTTTCAATTCGGAGACTCCCGATCGGCTGCGGCAGCCTCCATTAGCGATGCCAGTAGCTCGGGCGCGCCCACTCGCTCGGTCAGTCAATCTTCGTCAGATATCACTGAGTGCCAACTCCAGGCTGAACTCGCCGGCTTTTCGTCGCAACCCATCGAGATGGGCGGCCGGGCCAGCATGACCAGCAACGTCGATGTGGGTAGAGTCCCGCTGCACCGCTTGGCCCATGTGGATGGCACGAGCATCAGCGTGACCAGCGCCCTGGCCCCGCCGGCGGCCAAAAAAGCCTTTGAAAAAGGGCTCGAACAGGCAAAAAAGAACAAGTTGGACGACGCCCAGAAATCTTTCGAAAAGGCCGTCCAGATTTATCCGAAATACGCGACCGCCTGGTATCAGTTGGGATGGCTGCAAGCGCGCAAACAGGACATGCCGTCGGCCAAGCACTCCTTCGAACAGTCCGTGGCCGCCGATCCCAAATACGTCAATCCCTACGATGGACTGGCGCAGATCGCCATGCATGCCAACGACTGGCATAGCGTCATCGACGTTACCAGCAAGCTCATCAGCTTGAACCCGGTCAACTTTCCCGACGCCTATTACGACAACGCGGTAGCCAATTGCTATTTGGGCAATTTTGATGATGGGGAAAAGAGCGCGCTTCAGGGAATCCGCGTCGACGAAAACCATCAGATTCCGAAGCTGCAATATCTGCTCGCCATGATCCTTCTGCACAAACAGGACTACCAGGCGGCGGCAGAACACATGCAGCTCTATCTCCACTCGGCCACGCAGCCGGACGAAATCGGGCTAGCCAAAAAGGGCCTAGCCGAAATCGAGAAAGATTCCGCCAGCGCCAAGCCCCCAGCCGTCGGCCCGGACAAGTAGATCGCGATGTCATCCTGAGGAAGTGGAGTCGTTCGCTCACGAACGACTCCCAACGAAGGATCTCTGCAAGTTCATGACCGAGATTGCTTCGCAAGTTTTCTTTGGAGGCGAACCTGATCCATACTCATTCCCATTCGATTGCGATTTCAGCCGCGCAAACCGTCTTCGGTCGTGACCTCTCGCACAACCTCGGGGAGACTGGGATGTTCTCCGCCTGCCGCCCTCACGAAGAACTTGCGAAACACAGGTAGGAAGTACCCTGGATAAGCGAGTTTCAGGTATAGGACGATAAGAAGCCAGTACGAAGAAAAGCTGTAGACGTAGGCTTCGCTCTTGCTCCATCCCGACAGCGTCTCCATACCTTGCGCAACGACAGTAAACAACGCAATGGATCCCGATAAACCTAGATGCAAGAGAAAAACGTTCTTGCCACCACGCCGAAGAAAAGGAGGTCGATCGTTGACAGTGCCGATGCGCCCCGCCGGTGAAACCTTATTTTCCGACTCACCAGGTCCTCCTGTCGCTCGGTCCAGAGTGCGCGAAGTCTGGACAGCTGGGGGTGCTTCCTTCTTCTGTTTCCGGTGTTGAAGCCAAGCCAGGAACAGCGCAGAGAGGGCCGGTAACGCGATGAGGAAAACGGCGAATACTGTGATTGCTAGAACAACAAACTCGCCTTCACGCACTCCCTCCCACGCGAATGTCCAGGCATCGATTAAGGACAATCCCTGAAGCATGAAACGAAGCGAATCGCAGATAGCTAGGAGGAGGACCAGACCATCGAAGGCGACGAGCCCGACGACAATGCCAGACCACCAGTAGTCACGAACCCATGCAAGTCGGGACGGCGCCGCCGGAGGCTGGACTGCGGAGGAGGAAACGGGAACATCCCCCGGTTGAGGGGTCACCAAGGCAAGGTTGCGGCCCGTTTCGACTGAAGTACCTTCAATGGGACTGTTGGTCCCAGCTGTCAGAGGGGTAGAGCTCATGGTCCTCCTTTCTTGTGAACCAACGGGGGCGCATTTCTCTCTGCTTGCCCTGAACGTGTTGTGCATACACGTAGTAGTATGCGTTCTGTCGTTCTCCTTGCTCGATGTGGTAACTCTCGCACGCGCCTAACAAGTTGGTGTGGTGCTTGTTGAGGTACCGGAGGACGCAACCGCGGTTGAGATCGCCGGACTGGTTACAGTCATCTACCGCCGCTGCTAAAATAAGAACCGAATCGTAGACAAACCCCTCGTCGGTTTCCGGGATACCAACAACCTTCTCGCTGGCCCGCTGAAATTTGAGGGCCTCGCTATACGCCTCGCCCCGGGGAGAAGTGCATGCTACGGCACGTTGCGGGTTCATGGGCGAAGTCACGTAGACCTGGGCACCAAAGTCGATCAGGTCATTAGTGAGACACGCGTCGGGCATGATCAGGGTGTAGTTCTCTATCTTTTTATGCGGCATGTCTCTGTCTGCCCTCTCCTTGAGTTCTTCCAGCAGAGCCCTCGCGAGTTCCTGGTACCCCACAAGAACGATGAAATTTGGATCCTCTGCGTGGATCTCGGTTATGACGCCGGAGATATTGCCCTTCTCCAAGTCGACATTGCGAGAGACGGTGATGGCGAAGTCGTAGGCATCGCCCGCTTCCGACGCCAGATAGTCGCACATGGGTTTAGAGTAAGTGCTCGATCGCGTGCCGCCGGTGGAATCGCAAATCAGCATTACCTTGGGAGTTTTGATCTTTCGATCTTTTCCAAGCTGCTTTATGGTCAGTTCCAAGGCATGCGCTTGGTCAGGGATGTCGCTGGGCGTAAGACGGAACGCATTGGCAAATCGTGGTGGTTCCAAGTCGGGCCTGGTCGCGCTGAAATCCGGAATCTCTCCTTCAGCGTGTCTGTAGAGCAGGTATGGACTCGTAGCGCTCGGTATAAGAACAGGGATACCTGCTTGCGCGTAGAAGGGCAAAGCCGCGAGAGTAGCACCGGAGCGTGGATGCCCAATCACGGCCAGAACGTCTGGACTACGACGAAGGATCCGTGCCTCCTGGATAGCATCTTCTTGGCTTCCGGAGTCCTTGTATTCAGAAAGCTCTACGTAAGGATCGACCTTCTTAAACTCATCTGAGCCCTGAGCGGCCTCAATTGCCGTTCTTACGGAGCTGTAGTGGTGATCGCTGTCAGAGGGAGCCCAAAAGTACTTAATCTTGAGCTTCTCTTTTGAACCGTCCTGGGCAGTTGGGTGCCAAGCGCCCTTTTCACAAGCTGCAAGCAGACAGCCCACCATCACGACGAAGGCCAGAGGCGCACGACGCATAAGCATGCAAGGTTCCCCTCACAAAGCCGCGACCCCCTCAGTCGGACAGTAAAGCATTCTGACCGCGAGACGTACCGTTGTCAACTGGTACTTTGCTCGGTGCTCTAGGTTCGCGTCCGTACTTCGGACGCCCAACCGGGCCCTCGCGGTACTCTTTAAGGGAGACGGGCGTGGAGTTTTTCCACAGCCCGCAGTCTGCGCATCCTTCGATTCCCAATCTGGGAATCGATCCCCGGCCACCCCGCTTTCTACTTGAACTCACTCCATCACTCGCGATAATATACAAACGTAGATGTTATCTACAAGATAATAGTCGATCTTTGACAACCTGACAGCGAGCGCGGCCACTGCACCGCTCTACGCTACGAATCGACCAGTGCCCTCCCGTTCCGCAGTTCCAAAGCAGAACTGCAGGCGCTTCGCGCACGCGTAACTCCAATGTTTAGAAGATTTTGGCCGTAACTAGCTTAAGAACCATAGATCTAGCGGGTACCAAAAACTTCCGACTCTTTGTTTTCTAGATTTTGCGGGAAAATGAGAGTTTTTTTTGAGGTAAATACTGCACCAGAATGTGTGCATATCAAACATCGCGTCGGCGCGACCGAGGAACGCAGCCGCGAGTTTTGAGAGCTCGCAGTTTTGCAAGAATCCAGCCCGCACCTCAACCCAATTCGGGAAGAACCAACAAAGTGCACACCGGTTTTATCCAAACCGATTCCTAACTCTGCTACCATGAGCCCACAAACAAAATTGAAACTCCAGCCAGATCACAGATTCATGGTCGAGAACATGGCGAGAGTATGGAATGACGAGTGCCTCAGGAGCATTAGTTTTCCACCTGTCGTTCCCGATCGACGAAGCGGCGGGGGCTTGGTGTGAGTGATTCAGGGAGGTCTGTGCGGGTGCGTACGAGCAGGTCCCGCCAGCGCAGGCGGGTTCGCCGGACGGTCTTTGCATTCGCGTTGCTGGGGCTTCTCTACCTCGGCGCCTGGTGGACTTTCTCGGTTCGCCCGTCCTGGCTTTCGCTGATCAAGCCATCCCACACCAGCTCAGAACAGGCTGACCTCAGTTGGACACAGGGAAACCTCAGTCGGAACCTGTCCCTGCTGGCGATGAGGTCGGTTTCATCTCCGCTGACGGTTCCGCGCCGAGTGGTTTATCCCTATTCCATCGTTCCCGGCGGCGTCCAGACGCCGGACGATCTGCGCGAGGTGAGCGAGCATGATCGCGTCGTCGGCAGCCACTACGCGGGCTTCGATTTTCGCAACGCCAGAATCGTAGAACTCGATCAGCCCAAGCTGGTTTATCTTTCGTACCGCATGGGCGACAAGATTTTCTGGACGGCAAAGCGAGTCAGCTTAAATAAAGGCGAGAAGCTGATCACTGATGGAAAAATGACGGCGCGCGTCCGCTGTGCCAACCGGATCTCAGAAAGCGTGCAGCCCGCGGTTTCGCCGGCCGAGCCTCCGGCCGCAAAGTTCGAAGAGCCTTTCGACGGCACTGCCGGCCAGATTCCCTTCCCCGGAGACTTCAACGCGATGGGGCCAGCACGCGAGTACGCAGGCCTTGGCGCCGCTGGCCCTCCGACACTGATGAGTTCAGGGACGGCTCCATTTCCCGGAGGCGGACTACCACCCATTTTTCCGCCGCCAATTCCGACCGCGAGCTGCCCGTCTGTCGACATCAAGGATGAACTCGCCGCAGGATCGGGAAAAAGCAATCCGTGCCCGCATCACAAGCCTCCGCCGCCACCGGTTCCCGAGCCAGCGACGGTGCTGCTGGTTTCCTCGGGCATCGCGGGAATCTACTGGCGCCGGCGAAGAGCTGCGGCAAAATCGTAGCCTGGGTTAGCCTAAGTTGCGCCCGCGGCTTCTTCTCCGTTAAGCTCACCTGCGCCTGACTTTTGCCCAAAAATGGAGTTACGCGTGCGCTTTCTGTTTGCACTATCTCTGATCATGTCCTTAGTTTCGTTTTTGTCCGACCTCGCCGGCGCTCAGTCCATCCAACTGTCGGTCGATTTGACCGAGGCGCCGCGCAATATCTATCACTCGCGGCTGACCATTCCGGTGAAGCCAGGTCCGCTCACGCTGGTTTATCCCGAATGGATTCCCGGCAACCACCGGCCTTCAGGACCCATTGCCAACGTGACCGGCATAAAGATGGAAGCCGCAGGACAAACGCTGGCGTGGCACCGCGATCCCGTGGACATGTACGCCTTCCACGTCGACGTGCCTGCGGGCGCGAACGAGCTGCGGGTTTCGTTCGATACCATTACCAATGACGGCAGCGCCGGCGCCACCGGACCCTCGGCGACAACGAATGTTCTTGATTTGAATTGGAACCAGGTCGTGCTCTATCCGCAAGGCACGAGTTCGGATGCGGTGCAAGTTCAAGCATCAGTCACGCCACCGCAAGCTTGGAAATTCGGTACAGCGCTGCCGGTTGCTGCTGTCACAAAGAGTGGCACCAATGAAATCGCTGGATTCAAGCCTGTCTCATTGACCACACTTGTCGATTCACCACTCATCGCGGGCAGTCATTATCGCAGGATCGAGCTGACCAAGCCAGGAGAAACTCCCTTACACGTGATCGACATGGTCAGCGAAAGCGACGCAGGCCTGGCGATGTCACCTGCGGATGAAGCCGCGTACCGCAAGCTGGTCGCGGAAACTGGCGCTCTGTTCGGGGCGCGGCATTATTCGGAATATCATTTTCTGCTCACGCTCAGCGACGAGGCTGGTCATCACGGGGTTGAGCATCATCAGTCCAGCGACAACAGCGTGCGTGAGCGCACTCTGCTTGAACCGGATCTGCAGCTGCTCGAAGCGGGCTTGCTGCCGCACGAGTTTACGCATTCGTGGAACGGCAAGTATCGTCGGCCGGCGGGATTGGCCACGCGCAATTATCAGGATCCGATGATCGGCGATTTGCTTTGGGTGTATGAGGGGCTGACCGAGTACCTCGGCGCAGTTCTGACGGCGCGCTCCGGGTTGTGGACGCAGGATCAATATCGCGAAGCGTTGGCGGCGACTGCGGCGATGCTCGACCATCGCGCGGGACGCACCTGGCGTCCGCTCGAGGATACGGCGCGCTCGGTGCAGATTCTTCGGCTGCAAGGACCGGAATGGCAGAGCTGGCGGCGCTCGCTCGACTACTATCCCGAGGGCGAGTTGATCTGGCTCGAAGTGGACACCATCATTCGGCAACAGACTCAGGGGCAAAAGTCGCTCAATGATTTTTGCCGTCTCTTTCATGGCGGCGAAAGCGGTCCTCCGAAAGTTGTGCCTTACACCTTCGACGATGTAGTGCAAGCGTTGAATCAGGTAGCGCCGTACGACTGGGCAGCGCTTTTGAAGAAGCGGGTGCATTCGACTGATGCGCACGCGCCGCTGGGCGGCATCGAACGCGGCGGATGGCGGCTGGTGTACAACGATCAGCCCAACCTGTTCATTAAGACTTCGGACAAACTGCGCAAGTCCGTGGACGCTTCTTACTCGCTGGGTTTCGCAGTCAAGGAAGACGGCACGTTGTCGGATGTGATTTATGGATCGCCTGCCTATGCGGCCGGGATTGGTCCGGGAATGAAGCTGGTCGCGATCAATGGCCGAGCCTGGTCAAAAGACGTTTTGCAGGATGCGTTGCGCGCGTCGAAAGATAGCAAAGAGCCAATCGATTTGCTGATCGAGAACGCAAAGTTCTTCAAGACCTATTCGATCGCCTACCACGACGGAATCAGAAGCCCGCATCTGGAGCGCGCCGAAGGCGCAGATGTGCTGGGAGAAATCCTGACCTCGCTGACGAAGTGAAACTCGCGGTTCTACGGAGGAGTAATCAGGCGAACGGGGACGGGCGAAGTACCCGAGCCAACCACGGGAGGCGCGCCATTGGGTGTTGCGCTGCAGCCTGCAATATTGAGGACGGTGACCTGGATATCGCCGGGGTCGGAGCCGGGTAGGGGGCCAGGTTGAACCTGGTCGATGAAGGCCTGCATGAATCCGACCACGGTGACCCCGAGAGGAGCGTCCGTCTGAAAGTGTGTCTGGTCAATAATCGGAATCGTCACAATCGAACTACTGGTCGTAACCGCGTTTCCATTTTGTGGGCCGCTTTGTGCCGAGAATTGAAAAGGAGCAGCAGGCCAAGTCACGGGATTTGGGAGCAGCAGGTCTTGTCCCTGCCCTGTCCCGGAGTTTGCAGCGCGAATCAGGCATTCTGCGCCCAAGGCACTGGGACCCGCGATTCCACGCGGATTAACCGTGTTGTCCCATGTAGTGTTATTTACGGAGCCACCACAGGGATAGGGATTCACATCGTGGCACTGAATACTGTACTGGTAGTCGGGATATAGGGGATCTTCCGTGCAAGAGGCAGGCAAGGGACAGACATCGTTGGAGTTCGGCGTGACTTTCGCGGGCACATAGTCGACTTGGGGGTAGGAAACCTGGTTGTTTTGCGGGCCAAATCCGGGAGGGTTGCCGGTGTTGAGGAGAGTGCAACCGGCTCCGGCTTTGCAGTCGGCATGGAGGTTTAATGATTCTCCGATCACGTTCGGCTCAATCACTCCTGTCGTGATGTTGATGAACGGAGTTCCGGGCGGCGCAGGCGGTTGATTGGGATCGAGGTTCGCCACCAACCATGGCTTGACGCCCTTTGGCGCGATCGGCGTGAAACTCTGCACGTTCGCCGGATTGTAGGCCTCAGCCGTGGCGGACGCGGTCACAGTGGCAGTGCGGTTTCCCCAGATCCTAGCAAAGAAGGTGGGAAGTGTGGTTACCTGCAATGTGACCGTGATGTGGGGATTGCTATTGGGGGGAACGGCGGTAGAAGGGAAGAAGAGTATCGGCGTTCCGACCAGTCCCGGCTGCATTCCAGCCACCTGATTGATCGGGCTCGGGGCAGTCAGCATTGCATTAATGGCAGCTGTGGCCATACTTTGAGCCAACGCCTGAGCCTTACCGTTGACGATGTTAGGGTCGTTCGGAGAAAGAGTAGTGAAGCCGGAATCCGCAATCGCCTTGGCGGCGGCCAAGGCAGTGGCATCGGCGGCTCGTTGGGTCTCGCTGCGGGCAGCGTAAAGCGTCACGACATCGATCGCCAATGCTGCCATGGCCAGCAAGCTTATCAGCCCAATGGCGACCAGTATGATAGTCTGGCCCCGCTCGCGCGCATGTCTCGGCAAGCTGTTTTCTCCCCCATCATGTAATCTCAGTTCAGGTTCGCTGCCGTAGCATTGGTGATAATGTTTGTTAGCGTGTAATGGGCTCCGGGAACCAGCAACTGAATGACATTGTTGAAGTGCCATTGGTACGGGTACGAGATTATGACATTGGTATAGGGCACGTATGCTCCGAGTGCAGATGGACAACTCGACCCGATACAAGGTCGTTGGATTGTCAGTGTTAGGGTCGTTACGCAGCTTCCAGTGGTAGAATAAGTCCAAGTCATTGGGCCACTTTGATTGCCCGGGGCCGCCATAGTTGCCAAACCGCAGTCGTTGATTCTCGCTCCCTGGAGGTAGGAAGCCACTAGGTAGCGCACGGCGTCCACAGACGGCGGCGTCCCGTTGTTTAACAGATCATTTGTCGGCTGGCTGGCCCCGAAGAACGCGCCTTCGCGCGCCGCATTGTTCAGCTCTTGCTTCAAATTAAAAGCTCCGCCAAAGTCGAAGATTCCCACGACTAAGACTACGAGCAGCGGAAGCACAACTGCGAACTCGATGAGAGCCGCCGCCTCGTCACCGCAGAGTCGCACTAAACACCACCCAAGAAGCGCACGAAAGTTCTTTTGACCAAACACGCCTTAGTATTGTCCTTTCATCTGCACCTCAGCCTTCAACTGCAGATTGAAGCCGTTTGAGCCGTACGGTGGGACAGGAAAAGGAAGCGTGAAATTGTATGGATACTGAAAGCTCACTGTCACTCCACAAGCCGGTGCGCCGGAACCTGCGGGTAAAGTAACGGGCAGTTGAACATTCGAGCAGATAGTTATGTTGTTATTTTGGCTCGCTGTGTTGCAGCTGGGCGCCCCTCCTCCACAAGCCACGGCCAATGGTGGGGGGTAGGTCTCGATCTGGCCGGGGTCGAGTCCGGCAGCTCGCAATGCCGTTGTCACCGCAGTAGCGACCGTGCCTGATAGTGTTGGATTGTTCCCGCAACTTGCGCAAGTGGAGACGGTTGCAACGAGGGCACCCTCTCTCGCCGCGTGATTGATCGTGGCATACGTATTGAAGGCTCGACCAAACCAGTAGATGCCTATCATGATCATGAAGAAAATGGGGATCACGAGGGCGGCTTCGGCGATTTCTGAACCGCCGGTTCCGACTGTGAGTTTTCTTAGTCCACTCTTTGTCATCTTCGCCACTTCTAATTCACTCCTGCACGCGCGGGGACGCGTGCGTCTAGATTCTCAAGTCCAGGCTTGCCGGCCTGTATACAGAATAACCGCGATCGCGACGGCTACGCCAAAGGGAACTTTCACTAAGTCTGGATTATCCAGAGTGAGGTCGGGGCTGGGCAAGTGGATGGTCACGAGAGCTGCCAACATGCGTCCCAGGTTGCGGGCAGTTTCGCGGACGCGCTTTTTCTGGATGACCATGATCATCGCCATCAGACCATTCACCAATATTCCAAGGAACAGCACGGTGAGTAGATTGCTCGGCCCGAGAAAAGCTCCGAGCGCGCCTACGAATTTCCAGTCTCCCGCGCCGAGGCTGCGGATCAAGACGAAGGGCAGCAGCAGCGCCAAGCCCAAGCCAGCGCCTAACAAGGAATCTTTAGCTCCGGGCCAGCCTCGCAGCCAGGAATTTGCGGCGATCCCGAGCAGCAGACCGGGAACGGTCAGCCAGTTGGGAATGCGGCGGGAGCGGTAGTCCGTCCATCCACCGGCGATGGCAAGTAACGCAGGCAAAATCAGTACTCCTTCTTTGGCGATGGCCATACTGTTATGGCCATGAACTCCACGGCCGGGAGTAAGCGTTCAAAATCCAGATTAGGTTGCCGGAACAAGCGATTATGGGCGGATTGTCACATAGGGATGGGGGCAAGTCAATGTTACGGGAGCTATGCGAGCTGGAGGTTGTCCGGCCACAGCCACTGAGGAACGAGTCCCCCAGCGACTAAAGCTCTTGCGTACTCTCAGAGTCGTATTGGCACGGCTGAAGCCGTGCCCTTCCACAAGAACATGAACTTATTCCGTGATATACGATTTTCAAATCGGCGCACCGGCGCGACGCCCCCGCCTAGATAAGAAAAAGGCCCGATTGCTCGGGCCTTGATCTCGTGCAAAAAGATTAGCGGGTTAGCGGGGCTGCGCTGGCGCGCTGGGCTACTACGTGCCTAGCGTTTTCTGCCAATTGCTTGGCTTGCGGCAGCAGGTCCAGGGCTTTAAGCACCTCGGGATCGGCTTCGGCTCGGACTTTCAAACCTTCCTCCTGGCCGAAGGCGTTCACGAAGATCTCGCTCTTGATGCTCGAGCGAACCCAATCGTTATTCTGAAGAAGTTCGGCTTCGGTGAAAGGAATCTTCTCCGAGTCGAGGAACTTACGGAAATCCTGCATGGTGGCATCGTCGACCTCGAAACTCTTAGTCGGATGATGGTTGACCATATAGTGCTTGGCGAAATTAAAGAACGCGTAGTGTTGCAGGAGCGAATCCTGGAACGGCGTGCTCTTGATGGGATCGAGCTTGACGTCTGGAGTAATGCCGCCGCCGCCGTAGACGGTGCGTCCGCTGTCGGTGAGTTTCACTTCACGGCTGGCGGTGCCGTTCTTGCTATCGTCAGGGCGCTCGAAATAATAGTCGTAAAGCGAGACGTTGGAATAATCGCGCTGAATCAAGCGTCCGCTGGGCGTGTAGTAGTGAGCTGTTGTCAGAGCGAGACCGGTATTCTCGGATAGCGGGTACACGGTCTGGACCAAGCCCTTGCCGAAAGTGGTTTCGCCAACGATGAGGCCGCGATCGTGATCCTGAATGGCTCCGGCGACGATCTCAGCTGCGGAAGCCGTGCCACGGTTGACCAGAACCACAAGAGGATATTCCTTGCCGCCGTCGCCGTGGGTCGCGGTGTAGCGCTTCTCGGGCGAGTTGCGTCCGTGGTGAGAAACAATCAACTGACCTTTGCGCAGGAACTTGTCGGCAACGCCAACGCCTTCGCTGAGCAGGCCCCCCGGATTCTGACGGAGATCGAGAATCAGACCCTTGAGATCGCCCATCTGATCGAGCGCATCGGAAACTTCTTTTTCCGTGGTCTCGTTGAATCCGGTGATGTGCAGATAGCCAATGCCAGGTCGGATGAGGAAGTGCAGATCGACGCTGTAGCGCGGGATTTCATCGCGCACTACGGCAAACTCCAGCGGCTTGTCGGCGCCCTCGCGCAGGATGGTGATATGGACAGTCGTGCCTTTGGGGCCTTTGAGCAAGTCGGCCACGTCGCTGGTACTCATGTTGTCGGTCGGCTTGCCGTCGACCGCAACGATGATGTCGCCGGGACGAATGCCCGCCCGATACGCAGGCGTTCCAGCAAACGGAGCGATGACGATGACCTTATTATTGCGCGGGCCGACGGTCATCCCGACGCCGTAATATTTGCCGCGCTGATCCTCGCGCAGAAGCGCATAGGACTTGGGATCAAAGAAATTCGAGTGCGGATCGAGCACGTGCAGCATGCCGGGAATGGCGCCGTTGTAAATGGCCTTGTCGGCATTCACGGGCTCGGCGTAGTTCTGCTCGACCAGGCTGTAGACGTCGGCGAACTGGCGCAGGCTGTCACGAACGTCGGCGTCGCCGCCCGGAGCTGCCGCAGGGTTGATCTTCTGGCCGAAGACCATGCCGAGGAATCCGCAAGTGACAAGAACGAAGACTGCAAGGTAAAGTGTGCGACGAGAACTACGGGCCATTCTTTTAGTTTCCTTCGGCTCGGGCGTAGAGAAGGCCCGGCCACCGCATCTGAGCGAAGTATAGCACGTCCCGAAACAGCCGAAACCAGGTTTGAGCTGACCTTAAGTAACCACCTGGGTGAGGGGAAGCCGTACGCGCTCTGTGTATTAGGATGCGTCGCCCGAGCCCGGAGGTGCGGAACTTTGTTGCGATATTTCGCCGGGGTGGACTGCGGATGTCAAGTGATTGTCAAATGACGGGCTACGCGTTGCCGCTACTGCGCGGCTGGCAGTATGATGAACTGCATGGGCTTTTCGGAGACGATCTTCCTGTTTTTTCTGGCCTTGGTCATTTTTGGGCCAAAGAAGTTGCCGGAGATCGCTCGTCAGGTGGGTAAGGCACTGAACGAGTTTCGCCGGGCTTCGAATGAGTTCAAAGCCCAGATTGAGTCCGAGATTTCACAGTTGGAAATCGAAAATCGGCAGCAAATCCTGCCTCCGTCCACGCCCCCGAAGGGCACGGTCGCTGCGGAGCCCTTGACGTTGGAGCCTGCTGCCAGTCCCCAATTATCTTTGGAATCGAGCCCCGAAGCTGGGTCTTCCGAACACCCTGCGATGGTGAAGGCTCCCAATGCCTGACTTGGTTGCCGAAGCGCCTCCCGTCAAACCTGCGCAGGATCCCATGCCTGCGATGAGCTTCCTCGATCACCTCGAGGAATTGCGGCGGCGGATCGTCTACTCGATTATCGCGATTGCTGTAGGCTTTTTCGCCTGTTGGGGATATGCCGAGAAAATCGTCGGCTGGATGCAGAAACCAATCATGGAAGCGCTGCGGAAAAACGGCATGCCGCAGACGCTGGTCTATCTGAACCCTACCGACCCCTTCAACCTTTACTTGAAGGTGGCGATGCTGGCGGGCTTGTTTGTGGCTTGTCCGGTAGTGCTTTATCAGGTTTGGATGTTCATTTCGCCGGGGCTCTACCGGCACGAAAAGCGCTACGTGACGCCCTTTATGTTCTCGACGGTCGGTCTGTTCCTGGCGGGCGGCGCATTTGGCTACAAACTGGTTTATCCGGCGGCGCTGGATTTCCTGATCGGCTATGGCAGGCAATTCCAGCCGATGATCACCATCCACGAATATACGGATCTGTTCTTGACCGTGATTCTTGGGCTCGGCGTGGTGTTTGAGTTGCCGATTCTGGTCTTCTTTCTGGCCCTGATGGGAGTGGTTAGCGCGGGTTGGATGTGGCGCAACGTACGTTATTCGATTCTCGTGATCTTTATCATCGCTGCCATCATTACTCCTACGACCGATATCCTGAATATGTGCATTTTCGCTGCGCCTATGGTTGCGCTCTATTTGGGGAGCATCGGAATTGCTTACCTGGTGCATCCAAAGCAGCGGAAGGCGCGGGCGGAGAAAAAGGGACAATGAGAGTCGTCAAGATGATCGGCTTGATGTGTTTTCTGAGCCTAGCCGCCTGCTCCAAGCAAAAAGACGTGGCCGCGGCCGCGCCTGCGACGGCGGAGCCGGCTGCCGCTCCGACCGGCCATATGGAGATTAAGATTACGGACAATCCCCAGACGGGGATCGCTCCCGCGGAGTTTAATGAAATTCGTGCCATGCGATACGTCAAGGAAATCGTGGCCTTCGGCCCGCGTCCCATTGGCAGCGCGAATCACAAGAAAGTTGAAGAATATATTCACGCCCACTTGAAAGGCGACGTCGTCGAAGATGATGCCTTCACTATAGACACGACCGAAGGGACATTTCCCGTTCGCAACATCATTGCGAAGTATCCGGGCACGCGCGATGGCATCATCGTGATCGCCAGCCATTACGATACGAATTATCCGCTGCGCGACACGGCGTACGTGGGGGCGAACGATGGCGGCTCTTCGAGCGCGCTGCTGTTAGAAATTGCGAACCAGTTGCGCGGCAAGAAGCTCGACGGCTATAGCGTATGGCTGCTCTGGGACGACGCAGAGGAAGCCATAAAACTTCCGTGGACGGACACCAATAGCGTCTACGGCGTTCGTCACCTGGCTCAGAAATGGCAGGATGACGGAACCATCAAGAAGATCAAGGCATTCTTGTTGGAAGACATGGTCGGTGACGCCGACCTCAATATTGAGCGCGACGAGAATTCTACTCCCTGGCTTGAAGACTTGATTTATCAGGCGGCGACTCGCCTGGGCTATCAATCGCACTTCTTTGCTCGAACCATCCCGATGGAAGACGACCACAAACCTTTTATGCAACGAGGTGTTCCCGGCGCCGACCTAATCGACTTTAACTATGGATATGACAATGTCTTCTGGCACACCACGCAAGACACGGTCGACAAGCTCAGCCCCAAGAGCCTGGAAATTGTGGGCACCGTGACCCTCGAAACGGTGCAGATGCTGAACAAGAAATAGAACTCTGCTCAATACTCTTCGGTCTTTGATTAACCTGCTTAACCCGGCCGAACAAACGGCCGGAACTGACTCCACGTTATTGGGAAGTCGGCCTCACAGGCCTCCGTGAAACCGTCCGAAAGCGTGGGCACACATTAGCGACATGATCAAGATCCCCGCCCCGAGCACGAGCACGTGCTGTGTCTTGCGTAGATTGAAGTCACCGACGCGACAGACAAGCAGGTAAGCGACGGCAAGGTTGAAGAAGCCCCACAGGACATTGACCATGGCGGAGGACAAACCTTGGCCCGGCGGCGACGCGAACGGGCTTTGGAAGGCGTGGCCCGAGATCCCATTGCCGAGATGGGGCAGGCTATTGGCGAGAAATAAGCCCCCGAAGAAGTATGCCACATAGTGGTACCAGCGCATGGTTGCTCCCTTCTGGTGGACGAAACAATCGTAGCAGGTCAGTCACAGCGCTTCTTTTGCGCTTTCGCTTTTTCGCGATTTGATTTCTAATTCCATGCTTATGCGAATCGTGAAACTCCGCGTGTTGTTACCTGTCTTTCTGGTTGCACTTGCATCCGCACAAAATCCCGTCGACCAAGTAATCACCGAGGCTTTGAAGCCCTCGCCTCTCGACTCCAATCTGCAGCGGCTCACCGATCAAATTGGAGGCCGCGTGCCAGGTACGTTGGCCATGCGACAAGCTGTCGACTGGGGCGTTGTCGCTTTCAAAGCTGCGGGCGCAGACAGCGTCCACACGGAAAACTTCACCATTCAAGCCTCGTGGGGGGAAGGCTTTACCCGAATGAGCGTCTCCGCGCCGGAAAAATTTGACGTGCGGGTTGTCTCGATGGCGTGGGCTCCGGCTCTGCCAGCTCATCAGGATGTGCCGATCGTTGACGTGGGCGAAGGAAAGCCCGAAGATTTCGTCAAAGCCGGCAACGTCACCGGCGCTCTACTTCTCGTTCACTCCAACGAGATGGCCACGTGGGACGATCTGTTCGCCGAATATCTGAGGGCTCCGGGAATTATCCTTCGCGCCCTGCAGGCTAAAGCTTTAGCTATTGCCGTCCAATCCACGCGCCCGCACGACCTGCTCTATCGCCACACCGACACGATGCAAGGTGAAATCGGCCCCATTCCCATGGTGCTAGTCGCGAGAGAGGACGCCGGTCGCATCGCGCGGCTGCTGGCTTCCGGGCAGAAGGTTCGTGCCGACCTGGCAATTCCTAACCGCGTCGGCGGGCCGATCACTGCCGCGAACGTGATCGGTGAAATACGCGGCAACGAGAAGCCGAACGAGTTTGTAATCCTTGGAGCGCACCTCGATTCGTGGGAACTGGGCACGGGTGCGCTCGACAATGGATGCAATGCGGCACTGGTAATCGACGCCCTGCGCGCGATCAAAACAGCAGGTCTGCGGCCGCGGCGGAGTATTCGCTTCATCCTGTTTTCTGGCGAAGAGGAAGGTCTGCTCGGATCGCATGCCTATGCCATCGCGCATCGCCCTGAACTCGACAAGGCCGCAGGCGTGGTCGTCTTCGATTCTGGGACGGGCAAGGTCACCGGCTTTTCTGTCGGTGGACGCAAGGACGTGGTCGATGCCGCGAACAGCCTGGTTGCGCCTCTCAAGCAATTCGACGCCACCACACTGAAAACCACCGCCGAGTGGGGCACCGACCATTTCGATTTCATGCTGGAAGGCGTACCGACGTTCGTGGCCGAGCAGGAGGAAGCGAATTACCTGATCAACTATCACGCCATGTCCGACACATTCGACAAGGTCGATCTGCCCCAGCTCAAGAAACATGTCGCTGAAGCAGCCGCTCTCACATTTGGCATCGCCAATACTCCGGAGCGGATCGGTCCCCGCCTGCATCACGCGCAAATCGAGGAGACCATGCACGAGACGCACTTGGACGATCTGATGAAAACCTTTGGCATGTGGCAGCTGTGGCAAGATGGAAAATGGGGACGGGCCGATTAGACTCGACTTCCGATTGGTGATTGGAAATTTCGGGCGGCGGACGAATCGGCAATTGTAAGTTGGTGACTGATAATTTGAAAAGGTTGGAAATCCATTGCTACTCTTCTGGATTCTTTTCAATCTCTTCGTGGTCGGAATGCTGGTGCTCGACCTCGGGTTCTTGCAGCGGCCCGGCCACACGGTGAAGTTTCGCGAAGCGCTCACCTGGAGCCTCGTCTGGATCGGGCTGGCGTGTGCGTTCGCGGTGCTGGTTTACTTCTGGCACGGGCGCGGCACTGCGATGGAGTTCGTCACCGGTTACGTGATCGAACTTTCCCTTAGCGTTGACAATCTTTTCATCTTTCTCTTGATCTTCCGGTATTTTCGTGTCGCTGCCGACGCCCAACACAAGGTGTTGTTCTGGGGAATCGTGGGTGCGCTGGTCATGCGGGCCATCTTCATTGTGGTGGGCATCAGTCTGATTCGAAGGTTTCATTGGATCACTTACGTTTTTGGGGCGCTGCTGGTGTACAGCGGAATCAAGCTGTTTCGCCAGCACGGCGCGGGAATCGAGCCGGAGAAAAATCCTGTGCTGCGTTTGTTTCGGCGCTGGGTACGGGTGACGGATGATTACGAGGGCGATAAGTTCGTAGTGCGGCGCGGGCGTTTGTACGCAACGCCTCTGCTGGCGGTGCTGGTGCTGGTTGAGGCCACGGATCTGCTCTTTGCCACCGATTCGATTCCCGCGGTGCTGGCCATCACGCTGAATCCGTTTATTGTGTATACATCGAATGCCTTTGCCGTTCTCGGTCTGCGCTCGATGTACTTTATGCTGGCTGGCTTGATGGACCTTTTCCATTACCTGCACTACGGGCTTGCTCTGGTCTTAGTTTTCATCGGGGTGAAGATGGTGAGCTCTAACTACTATAAGATCCCGACCCATGTTGCGCTGGGAGTCGTAGCGGGAGTGCTGCTGATTTCGGTGCTGGCATCCTTGCTCAAGCCGCGACGTCAAGAGGGTTAAAGGTTCTACGCGAAGCGGATCGAGTCGCCCTTGACGATGGAGTGCTTGAGGAACTTGGCATCGTCATGAGCGGGAAAGTCAGTGCGATAGTGAGCGCCGCGGCTTTCTTGCCGGGCCAACGCGGAGCGAGCTACCAGCAAGCCCAGAGCGTGGAGGTTTTGCGCCTCGTGCGCACGCCGGGTTTGGGGGTGGGCCACGCGCGGAGCAATGCTATTCAGTTTTTCGATGGCCGCTTTTAATCCTGTTCCAGTACGCACAATCCCCGCATCCCGCCACATCAAATCTTGAATCTCGCGGATAACCTCTTCGGTCGCGGTGTCGACTGGCCCGTTAGACACGGCGCGGCGGGGTTTGGCAGCGCTTGCCGCCGGACGGCGCAGTTCATCAACCATGGTTTTGCCTGCTCTTGCGCCGAAGACCAAGCCCTCGAGCAGCGAGTTGCTGGCCAACCGATTGGCTCCGTGTACGCCGGTAGCGGCCGCTTCCCCCGCGGCATACAAACCGGGTAGAGTGCAACGTCCCACGAGGTCTGTGCGCACGCCACCCATGGCGTAATGCGCGGCTGGTCGGATCGGGATCATGTCGGCCGTTATATCGATGTTGAATTCCATGCACGTCGCATAGATGCGCGGGAAACGCTTCTTCACGTGATCCGGATCGAGGTGAGTGAGATCAAGGTAGACAAATGGGTCCTTGACCCGGCTGACCTCGAGTTCATGAAGAATCGCTCGGGCAACCACATCGCGCGGCGCCAGCTCGCCCATGGGATGGTACTTGTGCATGAAGCGGTCCAACTCGATGTTGCGCAAGTACGCGCCCTCGCCGCGTAGCGCCTCCGAAAGCAGAAAGCGTGGGGCATTCTTTAAATACAACGCCGTGGGGTGAAACTGGATGAACTCCATATCGCTGATTTCGGCGCCGGCGCGAAATGCCATGGCGACGCCGTCCCCCGTGGCCACCGCCGGGTTGGTCGTATTGCGATAGAGTTGGCCCATGCCCCCGGTGGCGAGCAAAATAGCGGAAGCCGACATCTGCTGCTTCTCGCCTCTCTCGTTGATGAGATGGATGCCGTGGACCCGACCGTTTTCCACGATCAGGTCAGTCGAGAACTCGAACTCGCGGACGGAAATGCTTTTCAACGTTTGGCTCTTGGCGTAGAGAGCCCGCAGAATCTCGCGTCCAGTGGAATCTCCGTGCGCATGCAGAATGCGGTTGCGGCTGTGCGCGCCTTCCCTGCCGAACGTGAGCTTGGTGCCCTGGCGGTCAAACTCCGTGCCCCACTGAATCAATTCGTCGATCCGCTCAGGAGCGTCTTCCACCAGCACCTTGGCGGCTTCGGGATTGCACAGACCATCGCCCGCTAGCAACGTGTCTTGCAAATGAAGACTGATCTCGTCCTCGTCGCTGAGTGCGGCCGCAATGCCACCCTGGGCCCATTGCGTGTTCGATTCCGTGACCTCCCGCTTGGCCAGCACGAGAACCGTGCCCGCTGCCGCTAATTCGACGGCGGCGCGTAATCCGGCAACTCCGGCGCCAATGACCAGGAAGTCGGTGTGAGACGGCGCAGACTGCATAAGCGAAAATGTTATCACGCGGCAGCTCGCTAGCTGCGGCGGCGACTACGTTATGATGAGATTCCATGATCCGCGTAACCATTGCCGTGCAGCCGCGCCCGTACGACGCCATCATCGAAAACGGCCTGCTGGAGCGAGCGGGGGAGCACTTGCGCGAAATCCTAAATGTGGCGAGGGAGCCCTCGCCCGCGTCTCGCAATGGCAAGCCGCTGTTTGTCGTGACTGTGCCGCCAGTGCGCAGCAGATGGGGCAAGAAGCTGATGACGTCACTACCTGCGGCCGGATTCAACGCGCGCTTCGTGGAGATGGGCGATGGCGAGCGCTACAAAAAACTGGCCACGGTCGAACAGCTGGCTGAGAAGTTGACGCGGCTCAATGCAGATCGAAACGCTGTGATCATAGCCTTCGGTGGCGGTGTTGTGGGTGATGTAGCTGGTCTGCTGGCGTCGCTTTACATGCGAGGCGTCGACGTGGTGCAAATTCCCACTACCGTGCAGGCACAATTGGACGCTGCCATCGGCGGAAAAACGGGCGTAAACCTGCGCACCGGCAAGAATCTGGTCGGAACGTTTCATCAGCCGCTGGCGGTGTTGATTGATCCAGCCGTACTGTCCAGCTTGCCGGAGCGTGAATTTCGCGCCGGGTTGTACGAAGCTTTGAAGTGCGGAGTGATCGGTAACCCCGCGCTGTTCGATCGCCTCGAAAAGGTCCAGGTGAGGGCGTTGCGCCGCGATGCGGCAGCATTGGAATGGGTAATCGCAGAATCCGTCCGACTGAAGGCCGGCGTGGTCTCGTCTGACGAACGGGAGAGCGGGCTGCGACGCGTGCTCAATTTTGGGCACACGATCGGGCACGCTCTGGAGACTGAATCGGGTTATCGCCGCTTCCTTCATGGCGAGGCAGTAGCGTGGGGAATGATCGCGGCCACGTACATTGCCGCCGTTACTGACCGCATCGACAACAACGCAGCGCAGCGAATTTCCGATGCGGTACTCGGTTTTGGTAAGTTGCCAAACGTCGACGCTGGCAGCCGCGACATCATCCGCTTGCTCACGAGGGACAAGAAGACGCGTAGCGGGGTTGTGCACTTCGTGCTGCCAAGAGAAATCGGGAAGGTCGAGGTCGTGAACGATGTGCCGGAGAGAATAGTTGTCGACGCAATCAACGAGTTGCGGCGCATGTCTAAGCCGCGACAAAAAGGCTCAATGCCGAAGAAAGGTCCGTAAAGAGGAAGTGTCATGACAGAGCCGATTAACGCGCCGCAGCTCATGGAACTCCTGCGTGGGCTTGAACAGAGGGGAGTCCCTTGCTCGATCGAATATCGGCGGACCAGCAGAGAGTGCGATGGTATCGTTGTCCGAATAAGTGGGGCGTCGAAGATTTGGGAGATTGGATTCTACGACAACGATCACATTGAGGTATTGCGGTATGCCCTCTCGGGAAGCGCCCAAGTTGGCGTGACAGCAGCGTCGGTTCTGTCCGAATGGGACGCATCTTAAGAACTCAACGTCGATGCCAAAGTGCCACGCTCCGACAGTGGATTGAGTTGAAGACGCGATCAATTTTGAGCAATTCGTCCAAAGCGACGGTGATTGGGGCGGCGCCTGAAGGCGTAAGCGATCCGGCCTCGGCTGCCCGTGCCGTCCGCGAGATGTTTACTTCTATCGCGCCGCGATACGATCTGTTGAATCACGTTCTTTCCTTCAACGTGGACCGGCTCTGGTGGCGCAAAACCGCGCGAAGCTTTTCGTCCATTTTGAAGCAGCCCGACGCGCGCGTCCTCGATCTATGCTGCGGCACCGGCGACATGACTTTCGCTTTGCGGAGGCAGGCCGGTAAGTCGGCTGCAAAAATCCTGGGCGTTGATTTTTCCCACGCCATGCTGCAACGAGCGAATGCCAAGTCGACAGGAAAGTCACTGCGCTGGGTAGAGGCGGATGCGCTTTGCCTGCCCTTTCCGAGTCAGCAATTCGACTTGATCACCGCAGCGTTCGGCTTTCGCAATCTGGCGGACTACGATGCAGGCCTTCGCGAAATAGCGCGCCTGTTGCGCCCAAACGGAGAATACGGCATCCTCGATTTCGGCGAGCCTCGCGGCCTGATGGGAAAGTTCTATCGCGTCTACTTCAAGCATGTCCTACCCGCCGTGGGCACGATGATTTCGGGCGTGAAAGGTCCCTACGCGTACCTGCCCGCCTCAGTCGAACGCTTCCCTTCTCCAGAAGAAATGCTCGGCCGAATGCGCCGCGCGGGATTTCGCGAAGCCTCATGGACCCCGTACACCTTCGGCATCGCAGGTTTGTACCGAGGAAAAAAGTAGAGGGCGAATCTCGCCAAACTATGAAGCCTTCTTCAACATATCCGCAAGTTGGCGAATGTCGTCGTCACTAGCATCGCCGATAACGAAATAGCGCAAGCCGCCCTGGTTCCAGCTTTCCATGTTGAACGACAGCACCTTCTGCGACCGCGCGCTCGATCCCAGCTCGCGGACGGCCCCGCGATCCTGAAAAATGAAGACCGAAATCTGATGCTTTCGAAGCTGATAAATAAGCTCTGCCCCCGGCGACTGTCCGAGATACGCAACCCTGCCTCCCACCAAGGTGAATTCCGAGCCCTGCAATTCCGGCAGATTGAACGTGAACGGGATCTTTCCCTGAAACCACGGCTTCACCGTATGTCGATCCGTCGAAATCACGTCCACCGGATTGGCGCTGGCGAGCGTGGCCACATGAAGATCGGCAAGCTCGCCGAAAACTTCTCGCCGCATTTCGCCCCGCCGAACGGATAAAGTTACGAATCCAACGATAAGTAACAGGGCGACCGCGGCCGTTGCTCCGAGCCACATCCGTATTGGCGACCGCCGAGGCTTCGACGCAATGCTCTTTCTCACCCGGTCGCGAAACTGAGGGCTCGGCCGATAACGCAGACCCGCCGAATGCACCGCCCGCTTGGTCTGGAGCCGGCTGAGCACATCTGCGGCGCACGGCGGACAACCTCGCAGGTGAGCGTCCAGATCCCGCATTTCGTCCGCAGGCAGCTCCCCGTCGAGGTAAGTATCGAGTTTTGCGGTCCAATGGTCGGCCACGTTAAGACCTCACCAGCTTCTGCTGCAGGCTTTCACGAAGTGCTTTACGCGCGCGCGAAAGCCGCGACATCACGGTTCCAATCGGAATGGACAGCGCCTCCGCGATTTCCTGGTAAGACATTTCCTCCACCTCGCAAAGCAAAAGCACTTCGCGAAAGTGTACCGGCAACGACTCAATGGCTGCTTGAAGGAATTGATGTTGAGAATGCTCGATGAAGATGGTTTCAGGCGTCTCCGGCCCCGCCGGCAATTCCGGACCGTCGTCAGCATCCAGTGCGACGGTCGCTTTTAATCCCGTGCGCGATGTGAGGAATGTATTTCGCAATATCCGGTATATCCAGGCGCGAAAATTCGTGCCCGGCTGAAAGGAAGAAAATCCTTTTAACGCCTTGACGTAGGTCTCCTGCACTAAGTCTTCCGCTTCCGTCCGGTCCTGGGCGAGCCAGTGCGCGAAGTTGTACAGCTGATCGAAGAGCGGCATGGCCAACCCTTCGAACGTAGCCGCCGTCAAACGCTCTTCCGCCACCTGTATAAGGTAAACCACGGACTAGGAAATTTATTCCCTTAGGACGATGAGATCTGCAAAACTCGGATCTCCGAGGCCTTAGCGTGCCGGCCGTCGGCGAGTTCGCATTAGCCACCGCAGTGCATGGGTTGTACCCACCGCCGTGCCGAATGCAAGCAGCATCGTGACAGGAATATATAAGCTACCCAAAACGTCATGTACCCCCGAACCCTGGCTCGTAGCCCCGAACACGAAATTTCCATGTCCAACCCATAGCCCGATGCGGTTGGGAAGGAATGGTTTCAGCAACACGGTCACCAGAAATCCCAGCGCCATCGTATAGCCCACCATCGCCACCATGAACACGGCAAAGCCGCGGATCCCGGTGTGCGCCCAACGCCAAGCGGTACTCAACAACAGCCAAGGCGAAAAGCTGCGGCTAGCCTGAGTGAGAAGAAATTCGGTTTGATATTGCTCGGCAAGACGTTCCGGTGCGCCTAACGCGCGCAGCACCGTCTCGACCCCGGCCTCGGGATTGTCGGGAAGCGAATCAAGAATGTGGGTACGGATTTCTCTCAAAATCTCATCCCGCTCCTCGCGACCCACGCCCCTAAGGGCTCCATCCAGACCTGTCAAGTAGCTTTCAATCTGCTCATTTCTCGCCTGCGCCAGGTTAGTCATCATCTATTTCCCTTTCAAGACTGGCCCTACAAGAACCGCCAAGCTGGCAGAGAAGTCGTTCCATGCTTCCGCCATTTCCTGGGCACGGCGGCGACCGGAGGCAGTCAGCCAGTAGTATTTCCGGGGATGCCCAGCCTCCGCTTCAACCCATTCCGACTGCAGCAAGCCCTCGGCTTTTAGACGAGCGAGAATGGGATAGACCGTGCCTTCCGCCACTTCGAGATGCGATTTGTTCGCGAGGCGACGCAGAATCTCCAGCCCATAGAGCCGCCCAGTCCACAAGCTCGACAGGATCGCCATTTCCAGACAGCCTTTCCGCAACTGGGCCTCCCAGTGCTGTCCGCGTTCGCCATTGTTATTCCCTGCCATTCCAGTGTCATTGCACCATACATTGCAATGCAATGTATGGTGCCACGGTAGGTAACATCCGTCAAGAACAATTTGACGATGCCCTAAGGCTAGCTCGTAACCGAACTTGATTGGTTAGCGGAAGACGTTTGCAATGGCATTACAGGAGGGGTGACTTGCGGTCCAAACGAATCGGCAAACGCATCCGCCACGGTGTAGCGGATCACTTTCTCGTAATCGTCACCCAGGAATTTCCGCAGACGGTCGGTGTTCATAATATATTCGCCGGTCATATAGGGCAGAGCCTCCGGCGGGATCGCGGAAATACCCAACTTCCACAGCGACTGCAGAACCAGACGGAAAGCCCACTTTCCGGGGACGCGCGTGAGCTTCCCGTGGGCCATGCTTATGCAGCCGGCAAAGGTTAACGGCTCACCGCGTCCGGCAACGTTCAGCACCGTAAGCCGCTGCGATTCGGGCTCGGTTCTTCTAACAATGTGAGCCAACAATCTGGCCATGTCGTCCACATGGACAAACTGAATGCGGTTTGCAAGATACTGATCTCCGTAGGGCAGCATACAAGGAAGCCGCTTACCCTGCTCCCGCATTCGGGCCGCGCGCTTTGCCACACCATTCGGTGTGCCGCGAAAACCGCCGAGCATGTAATTCTCCACGCTGGCGCCGGCAAAAATGTGCGGACGCAGCATATACACGCTACAGCTTCGTAGCGCGGGCGCACGCTGTTGCACCACCCGATCAGCCTCCATTTTGTGAATCGCATATGGCAGGGTGTGCGCGCCCAGAGGAGAGTCCTCGCTCGCCGGCTGCGGCAAATCCGGCCCGTACACGGCAACACTGCTGGGGAAAATAAATCTTCCTACGATGGAATCGTCCCGATTGGCTTCGGTGATGGCTTCCATCACGCGCGCTGTACCGGCTACGTTGATCTGCCACATCCGCTCTACGTCGAGCACACCGCTGCGTACGGGATCAAGCACAAAAGCCAGGTGAAGAACCGCCACCGGGCGCGTTTCACGCAACAGAATAAATAACTCGCGGCAGGATTCTTCCAGCCCAAGGTCCATGCGTACAAACCGCAGCGAATCGCCGTCCCGGGGAGGATTCAAATCGATCCCGATGACCTGATAATCCGCCAGCTGCGGCAACAGCCGCAGCCCTAGATTGCCAGCAATCCCCGTTACCACGATGCTTGGCTTCTCGTTGCGCATTACTTGGCCCATTACTTGGGGCTAGGACCAGGAGGTTTGGTCGAAGGCCCTCCGGTGGGCGATGGTAACGGCATGCCGTGGGTTGGCGGCATTTCCGGTCCGAAATAACTTTCGTCCAGGGTGGGCGTAGCCGACTTTTGCGCCGTCTGCATTTGTTCCTGCATGCGCTGCGTTCGTAGCGAAGACCGCACTTCGTCCTTGACCTTGTCAAGCGGTTCCACTTCTTTTTTCCCGACCTTGTAAATGAAGTACCCGCTCTGATCGGAGAATACGTGAGAAATTTCCCCAGTCTTCAAATCGAGCACTGAAACTTGCGCTGCCGGCAGCCCATTGCGGCGCACGTCTCCCATCTTTGTGCTTGGAGCCTTAGTCTTGATTCCGGCCAACTGATATGCCTCATCTTGCAGCTTGGCAAAATCTTCTCCAGCAACCGCTCGCGCGTGTAGTTTATCGGCTTCTTTCTGCATCACCTCTTCCGAGTCCTTCAGGCGCTTTTGCTCAGCTGCATCGCTCAGCTTGACTTTGGACGCGGGCGCCTGCTGGGAACGGGGAATAAATACGCGCTGCAGGTCCGCTTCTTCGAAGTCGGCAGTGTGACTTTTGTAGTAGTCGTCAATGTCCTGGTCAGAAATCTGTCCCGCTTTCTCCTGTATGGCCTGGTTGAAAGCTTGGGACAAAATCTGAATCCGCGCCAGCCTCAAACGCTCCTCGTACTTCGGTCCCTGATCCAAGCCCATTTCCTCCGCCTTTTGCGCCATCGCGAGCAAACTGGCATAGCGCATAGCGAACTGCCGGCGCACCCGCGGGGGTAAATTCGGCTGAACCGCTTCCAATAGTTTTTCGAATTCAGCACGGGTGATTACAGTTTTGCAATTCGGGTCGGCCGCTTTGTCGGCAGACGCGTTCGCACATACCCCGTTGATCGTAATGACCGGGGCATCGGGCGCAACTTTTGACGCCTCGGCATCATTGCTCTGCGCAGGACTCATCGTGTTGCTGGCTGGCGCACCCGCTTGCCCGGCCGCGGGAGTGGACGTCGAACTCGCTGCTTGGCCCCAAGCCATGGCTCCAAGCAGCAGACAGACTAAGCCGTATTTCGTCATGTTTAATGATTCCTCCAGGGAAGATCGAAAAGACCACTGAAAATCCTAGCACAGAGTTCCATCCGTCGTCGGCAGCCTTTGCCGGAAATGTGTCCAGAGGATGGATTGGCGGACTAACTGGTTAGCAGCGATAATGCTGTCATGGCTTCATCGCCAGCACTTGACAGCCCCGCCTCCATGCGCGCGGAAAAACGCGCCGTGGCGGGAAGTTCCGTGCTGGCCGCGATCGCCATTACCACTCTAAAGATTTTTGTCGGGGTCACCACCGGAAGTCTGGGTATCTTGTCCGAAGCCGCCCACTCTGGACTCGACCTTATCGCTGCGATTGTCACATTCCTTTCCGTCCGGGTCTCGGACAAGCCCGCCGACGCCGATCATCAATATGGGCACGGCAAAGTGGAGAATTTCTCCGCTTTCATCGAGACCGCCCTGTTGCTGCTCACTTGCGTCTGGATCGTCTACGAAGCAGTGAAGCGGCTCTTCTTCCGGCATGTAGAAATTGAACCGAGCGTCGCCGCTTTTGCCGTTATGTTCATTTCCATGGCAGTGGATTTTTGGCGCTCCCGCGCTCTGGGGAAAATCGCCACCAAATACGACAGCCAGGCCCTCGAAGCCGATGCCCTGCACTTCTCTACCGATATCTGGTCCAGCGGCGTGGTGGTGTTAGGCCTGGCTCTGGTGCTCATTGGCCGCCTTAACGGTGTGGAATGGCTGCGTAATGCCGATCCCGTGGCCGCCCTCTTCGTCGCTGGAGTCGTCGTGTACGTGAGTTCGAGGCTGGCGCGCAGAACCGTCGACGCGCTGCTCGACGCCGCCCCGGCGGGTGTGCGTGCCAACATCGTGGCCGCAGTCAACAAGGTGGATGGATTGCTTGAAGTGGATCGCGTCCGCATCCGCCGTGCCGGCAACCGCTATTTCGCCGATCTCTCCATCGGCCTAGCCCGCAACGTAACCTTCCAGCGTTCCGAACAAGTCGCCGACGCCGTCACCTCCGCCGTTCAAGGCATCCTTCCTGATGCCGACGTTGTGGTTCGTTCGGTGGCGCGGCCGGCCCGCAGAGAAAACATTTTCGATCGGGTTCGTGCCGTGGCCACACGCAACAACTTCAACGTGCATGACATCAGCGTGCAGGATCTAAGCGGGCGTTTGCACGTCGAACAGCATCTTGAACTCGACGAGCAGTTAAGTTTGAAAGAAGCACACGATCAGGTCACCCGGCTCGAAGCCGATATCCGCCGCGACGTGCCCGAGATTTCGACCATCCTGACCCACATCGAGAGCGAACCCGCGACCATCGAAACTGGCGATGAGGTGGTGCGCGATGCTCTATTGGAAAAGAAACTGAAGGCGGTAGTAGCGCACTTTCCCGAAGTCCTGGATGTCCATGAAGTCGAGGTCAAACACGTACGCGGACGCCTCTATGTTTCCTGCCATTGCACCTTCTCCGACGACCTGCCGCTCTCGCGCGTTCACGATATTTCGACCGAATTGGAGATCCACTTCAAACAGGAAGCCCCCGAACTATTTCGCGTCCTGATCCACCCCGAACCCCAAACCGACAACCGAAGGTAATGGTAAGGAATGCGGGGTGCCCCATTCTTTCCGCGCCCTTTGCGGAAAGGGTGGGAAACAAGAATGCCCAACGGAATCACTCGATCAGAAATAAACGCGGGGTGCCCCATTCTTTCCGCGCCCTTTGCGGAAAGGGTGGGAAACGACAATGCTCAAGAGGATAGGCAATAAAAAAGGCCGCGAGCGAACTCGCGGCCTTGGCATCCAATCCGATCTAGTGTCTCGATCCCCCGTGGCCACCGCGCCCACCACCACCACCGGGTCGTCCACCGCGACCGCGGCCTCGTCCACCACCGCCGCCCGGTCGCCCACCCCGTCCGCGATCTCCACCGCGATCAGGACGATCTCCGGAAGGCCGTTCTCCTCCACCGGTTCCAGCGACACCGGCAACTGCATCCCGGTTAAAGTTAGGTTCGTCGTCGGGGAAATCCCCTCCGCCCTCGATGGTCAACGCCGGCGCAGCAGCACCTTCACCATTAGTCGGCTCGCCACCGTCCGGTCCGGGTTCGCCACCACCCATCTTCGCGCGCTGCTCCTTAAGGATGGCCTTCCGGGAAAGCCGAATGCGATTGCCCTCAACCGCAAGCACCTTCACCAACACCTGATCGCCTTCCTTGAGTTCATCGCGCACATCCTTGATGCGATGCTCAGCCACTTCGCTGATGTGCAGCAGCCCGTCGGTTCCGGGAATGATTTCGACGAACGCACCAAAATCGGCCAAGCGCGTAACCGTGCCCAGATAAGTCTTCCCTACCTCAGCCGTAGCCGTCAGGTCGCGAATAATCTGCAGCGCCTTGTTCGCAGAAGCCTCGTCGTTCGAAGCCACGTTGACCTTGCCCGTATCTTCAACGTCGATCTTCACCCCGGTCTGTTCAATGATCGAGCGAATCATCTTGCCACCAGGCCCAATCACGTCGCGAATCTTATCGACAGGAATCTGCAACGTGTAAATTCGCGGCGCGTAAGCCGAAACCTTCTCGCGATGCTCTGTAATCCCCTCGCTCATCTTCTCGAGGATGTGCAACCGCCCCCGTTGCGCCTGCGCCAGCGCCTCCCGCATGATCTGAGCGGTAATGCCGCCGACCTTAATATCCATCTGCAGCGCCGTGATGCCATCTTTCGTTCCAGCAACTTTGAAATCCATGTCGCCGTAATGATCTTCTGCCCCGGCGATGTCAGTCAGGATGGCATAATCGTTGCCCTCCTTAACTAACCCCATCGCCACCCCAGCGACAGGAGACCTAAGCGGCACGCCCGCGTCCATCAGCGAAAGCGAAGCCCCGCAGACGGTGGCCATGGAAGAAGACCCGTTCGACTCCAGAATGTCCGACACGACCCGCATGGTGTAAGGCCAATTCTCCTCGGTAGGAAGCATCGCCGAAATAGCCCGCTCTGCGAGCGCTCCATGCCCAATTTCGCGCCTCCCTGCACCCCGCAAAAACGAAACCTCCCCAACAGAAAAAGGAGGAAAGTTATAGTGAAGAAGGAAGCGCTTCTTGGCTTCGCCTTCGAAGGTTTCGAGGCGTTGTTGGTCGTCGCTCGTTCCTAATGTGGTGGTGACCAGGGCTTGGGTTTCGCCGCGGGTGAAGATTGCGCTGCCGTGGGTTCTCGGAAGGACTCCGACTTCGACCCAGATGTCCCTTACTTTGTCGAAGGGGCGGCCGTCGGGTCTTCTTTTATTGTTGATTACTTGTTCGCGGAAGATCCGTTCGCGCAGGATTTCATAATAGTGTTTTAGTTTGGCCTGCGCTTCTTCGTCTTCTTTCGGGATCGCCGCCTGCAGCTCTTTCTTCAGGTCGCGGACCAGGTTGTGGCTTTCCGCTTTCGGATGCTTCTGCGTGTCCAGGCTGTCGGCAAGTTTGTCGCCGACCTTCGCTCGGAGTTGGCCGTAGTAGGCTTCGTCGAATTCCGGCGCCGTGACTTCGCGCTTCGGCTTCCCTGCCTTCGCTTTCAGGTCGTTGATGGCGGCGCAGATTTTCTTTATTTCGATATGGGCGAATTCGATCGCGTCCACGACCGTCTCTTCTTTTACTTCTTTGGCGCCGGACTCGATCATCACGATTCCATCGGCGGTGCCGACGACCATGATGTTCAGGATGCTGTCGCGCATTTCGCTGTAGGTCGGATTAATAATGAACTGCCCGCTCACCAAGCCAACGCGGACGGCCCCAATGGGCCCGTTAAACGGAATGTCAGAAATCGTCAGCGCGGCCGAGGCACCGTTGATGCCGGCCACGTCGGGATCATTCTCCGTGTCCGCCGACAGCACAAACGCAATCACTTGCGTCTCGCACTTAAAGCCTTCCGGGAACAGCGGCCGAATGGGACGGTCGATCTGCCGGCTGGTCAAAATCTCGCGTTCACTGGGACGCCCTTCGCGCTTAATAAACCCCCCGGGAATGCGTCCCCCAGCGTAGGTGTATTCCCGGTAGTCGACGGTTAGGGGGAAGAAATCTATGCCTTCGCGGGGGTCCGGATTGGACACGGCGGTGGCCAGGACTACGCTTTCTCCGATGCGCACCACGACCGAGCCGTGGGCCTGTTTAGCTAATTTTCCTGTTTCAAACGCGAGGCTTTTGCCTCCGGTGAGTTGAACTGATACGTCATGCTTCATGTTTTATTTCCTTCTGGGCAGGAGGGCACGCCGGTGCCGGTCGCGGAGGTTGCACAATGGACTAGCGCTTACCCACGTCTCGAAAACCGCGAGACATGGGGCACCCGGTGCCAGTTGGGACTCGGGATTTGCTTGGAGACGCACCTTCTCCGCTTTTCTCATTCGACCGCTGCGGTCCTGGGATTATCGTAGGACGGAAGAACAATTCCGTTGGCATTCGGCAAAAAGTTGTGGACGTACGAAGTTCCAGAAACGGGTCCGCCCGCAATTACTTGCGGAGACCGAGTTTCTGGACCACAGTCTTATAGCGATCGGAATTGTAGGTTTTGAGATAGTCGAGCAAGCGACGCCGCTTGCTGACCAGCATGAGAAGACCGCGGCGCGAACCGTGGTCCTTCTGGTGCGCTTTGAAGTGTTCCGTCAATTGACCGATGCGCTCGCTTATCAAAGCGATTTGAACTTCGGGACTGCCGGTATCGGTGGCCGTCCTACCGTACTGATCAATGAGGGATTTCTTTTGCTCTCTGGCTAGCACTACCCTGATGCACTCCTGTCTGTTTTTATTCGATTGTTTGTAACGTGGTCAATGTTAACAGGTGGGGTGGGAGGGTGTAAAGGCGGAGTAGATGGCACTGCCCCGTCCACCGGGATATCGCACCGCGATTCTGAGAGGGGTCCGGCTCCGCCTGGCGCATATCCTCTGACGGCACG
>DATNNE010000089.1:0-253959 GCA_035601995.1 Terriglobales bacterium | reverse complement strand
ATCGATCCGCCCTTCGCCAGCACCATGCCGCGCTCGACATCGTCCTTGCCAATGCCGCGCAGCAGCAGCCCGGCGTTGTCTCCCGCCAAGCCTTCGTCCAATTGCTTCTTGAACATTTCGACGCCGGTCACGACCGTCTTGCGGGTCTCGCGGAAGCCCACAATTTCCACTTCCTCGCCCACCTTCACCTTGCCGCGCTCGATTCGTCCCGTCACCACCGTGCCGCGTCCCGAGATCGAGAAAATATCCTCAATCGGCATCAGGAACGGCTTGTCCAGCTCGCGCGCCGGCTGCGGAACGCTCTTGTCCACCGCCTCCATCAACGCGTCAATCTGCTTTTCCCACTTTTCTTCGCCATTCAGCGCACCCAACGCCGACAGCCGAATCACCGGCACATCGTCGCCAGGAAACTGATAGCTCTTCAGCAACTCGCGCACTTCGAGTTCGACCAGATCCAGCAACTCGGGATCGTCGACCGCGTCACACTTATTCAACGCGACCACGATATAAGGCACACCGACCTGACGCGCCAACAGCACGTGCTCACGCGTCTGCGGCATCGGACCATCCGTCGCCGCGACTACCAGAATTGCGCCATCCATCTGCGCCGCGCCCGTGATCATGTTCTTGATGTAATCCGCGTGCCCCGGGCAATCGACGTGCGCGTAGTGCCGGTTCGCGGTTTCGTACTCGACGTGCGCGGTGGCAATCGTGATCCCTCGGGCTTTTTCTTCCGGCGCATTATCAATCGAGTCGAACGATCGGAACACGATCTTCGGGTTATGCTTCTGCAACACCTTGGTGATGGCCGCTGTCAACGTGGTCTTGCCATGGTCAATGTGACCAATCGTCCCCACATTGCAGTGCGGCTTATTCCGCTCAAATTTCTCTTTCGCCATTGCCTAGCTCTCTCCGTATTCTCTGGGGAGACGTAGCAAGCTACGTCTCGACCACCAAAACTCTGGAGCGGGAGACGGGAATCGAACCCGCGACCAACAGCTTGGAAGGCTGTGACTCTACCACTGAGTTACTCCCGCCGCCTCCGCAACTCCGACAAACATTCAACTCTGGAGCCGATGATCAGGATTGAACTGATGACCTCTCCCTTACCAAGGGAGTGCTCTACCAACTGAGCTACATCGGCGAAACGCTTTCAGCGGAGACGTAGCAAGCTACGCCTCTACAGCTACTCTTTGTCCGGGTGCAGTACATCTTCCCGGCGCACCCAGGTCTTCAATGCGAACATCGCCAAAATTGCCAACGTCGCCAGCCGGACTCGCGAGTCACTCAACGTCGTCCAGGACAAAATTCCCAGTCCCACGAACGCCGCCATGGCCACCACTAAACGCTTCACCAGATCCCTCGCGCCGCTCGGGGATTTCCAACTGGGGCTCCCGCCCGCAAAACGCCTCAAATTCCTGGTGCACAGGGAAGGATTCGAACCTTCGTACCTCGCTAGGAGGGACAGATTTACAGTCTGTTGGCTTTAACCACTCACCCACCTGTGCAAAAATGCCGAGCCTTCCGGCCCTTATTACTCAGGTCTCGGTCGCCGGCCTACCCGTGCGGTCCGATGCAGCAAGCGGGCGGTTGCCCAATAGAAAAACAGAGTGCGCGCGAAAATCCTCTCGCACGCAAACACCACACTTGGAAAAGTTCCTTATGGAGTGCTGTTGGGAAAAATCTGTTACGCCGCCGCGCCGCGCAAAGCCCTATATTCCGGAACCGCCTCGACTCAACCGCCGGATCGATCGAATCGCGCTCAATCAAATGCTGGAGCTGGCGAAGGGATTTGAACCCCCGACCCTCTGATTACAAATCAGATGCTCTACCAACTGAGCTACGCCAGCAGTCGGGGACAGAAACGCCTTCGGGCGCATATATCCCTCTGATCCCTTCCAGATGTCCGGGACAATTCTAAAAGGTACCATAACGGTAATCCCGGTGCAACCGCAGCTTACTTCGTAATCTTCCACACCGTCCCATAACCGATGCTGCCGCCATTTTGAGCCGTGCCGAACAGAGTGCCTTTTGCGTTCTGGACGAGGCCACAGTACGCGTATTTCCCGTCCGTCCCATTGAAGCTATGTAAAAGGGTAAACTTGCCCCCCTTGCTCACTCTGTAGACCGTCCCAACGTTGGACGCGCCGCCTGTCTCGGTAGTGCCGTACACATTGCCCTCGGCGTCCACAATCACACCGGCTAGAGGATATTCGCCATCCGACGTTCCACCGGCGAAGCTGTGCAACACTTTCTCCTTGCCACTCTTGCTGACTTCCCACACCGTTCCCAGTTTGTTGGTACCGCAGGAGGAAGTTGTGCCATAGAAATTGCCTGCCGCGTCCAGGAACGGCGCTCCCAGAACATTGCATCCGTCGGTCGTTCCACCGGTGAAGCTGTGCAGGATAGTCAATTTGCCGCTCTTACTCAGCTTGTATAAAATCCCCCCGCCCGAACTTCCGCCCTCTTCGGTGACGCCGTAGAGATTGCCTTTCGTGTCCATCAGCAAACTGGTGTACGTAGGATATTTCCCGTCGGTGGTGCTGCCGGTGAAGGTATGCAGAATCGTCTCTTTGCCAGTTGGATTTATCTTGAATACCACTCCGTCGTTGGAAGAACCGCCCAGCGAAGTCGTGCCGTAGAGGTTACCTGCTTTATCTCGCAACAAACCTCCAACCGGGTCTACACCGTCCTTCCCTCCGGTAAAGTTATGTAGCACGGTCTCGGTGCCGCTGGCATCTAGTTTGAACACTACCCCGGCGCCGGCAGATCCACCCTGTGTCGTGGTTCCATAGAGATTGCCTGCGCTGTCCCGTACCAAGGCTGAAATCGGGAATGCACCGTCGGCCCCACCCGTAAAGCTGTACAGCACGGTTTCGGTGCCGTCAGGAGCGACCTTGAACACTCCCCCCGAAAAGGATGTGCCGCCGCCATAGCCAAAAGTGCTGTAGAGATTTCCTGCGGCATCCCGGATCAAACTTGCGTAGGGATCTCCGCCGTCCGACGATCCTGCGAAGTTGTAAAGCACGTGGAGAGTCTGCGCTTGCGCGGAGTGGTTTATAAGCAGTCCGAAGCCGAGCGCCAATACAAACATCAGTGTTGCTCCTGCCGACGCCGAACCAGTCTTCGCGGAAAGGTGTCGTTCCCCTGGATTTCCCATTGATCCCATTGATAGAGTCCTTGACAGGCAGAATTTGCAGCACGGCATTTCTAGCATGAAATCGAAGTCGAGTCACCAACCACCTCGATTTGTGAAAATAGTTCGAGATGGTTGCCCGGCTGAAAGCGGGGCGCCCTGCCCCTCTCGCGTTGGTTGCCAGAGGGCCGGGCTTTTAGCAGACGTCGCGGCAGCGGACCATCAGATGCACCCCGAGCAGATGCACACCGAGCTGCTCGTGCACCATCCGGCGAGATTCAATCTCAACGAACTAGGAAATCGCGAACTCCAAACATCATTTGCCCTTCGTGGTTGTCGCAGACACCTTACCGATCGCGATCAAGTGCCCAGAATTCTCCGCGTAGATCGTCCCATCGCTGCCGAGCGAAACCGGCGTATATCCCGCATTGATTGTCTTGTCGAGAAAAATCCGTTGCGCTTTCGTCCCGCCCTGCTGAATCGCGTAGAGATATCCGTCCTCGTTGTTGCCGTAGACGACGCCCTTCTTGTCTACCGCAGGAGCGTTCACGCACCATTCGAATCCATCAGGATGGTTCTTGTTGACCGATGGGTCTTTGTAGTGCCACTCGGGCGCCAGGTTGGAATCGAGTTGAGTAATGTAATAAGGACCGCGCGGCGCTTTGGGACACCACGTTGGATTGTTGCAATACGAACCGTTGTCGTAGTGATTGTCTTTGAGCACTACCGAATAGGTCCCATCATGCGGGAAAATCGCAGGCGTACTGTCCCAGCCAAAATCATAGTTCGCCTGCAACTGGCCCTTCGAGCTGAACTTCAGCAGGTGCCCGCGTCCATAGTTGTAGGCTGTGTTAACCCCGAGGAGAATGCTTCCATCAGGCGCCACGACGGGCGAAGCCGAGGCTTCGTCCTCCATGATGCCTCCCCCCCGCGTGTTTTGGGTTGGATCCACGCCGATCTTCGAACCGAGCCGGCAGCCCCCTGGCTGTCCATTGCGAGGCAGTAACACATCGCAGCCGTCGTCGAGGAGTTTTTGCAACGACGTCGCCCACTGCAAGCTCAGGTCGGCAGTATTCACCGCGACCAGGTAAGCACCCCGGCCTGAAAAGTGCCCGCGGCTGGCGGTGTAGAGGGTGGAACCATCCGCAGAAATTGCCGGCGCAACATTTAGCGCCGCTCGCTGTAAGCCGCACGGTACTTTGTGCGGCACTGCATTTCGACTGGGCGGCCATGGCAACTGCGCCGCGCTGAAGGTTCCGAGACATTCCACCGGAGCGCCCGCCAGCAGCGTGGAGTAGGTGGTCTTGGTTGCAGTGCCATTCGGCGTGACCTTTACCAGCCAGGCATTAACCGCGTCCTGGTCCCACGGCCAGTCGAGATGCACTTGAACCGCGTTGTAATAAATGTTGCCCGCGCTGTCGGCGGTCAGCGGACCAAACACAAATATGCTGGGATTCACGGTGCCGAATGGATTGATCTGCGCCACGACGGATCCGTCGCTCTGATTGAGCTGATAGATCGTGCCCCCAGTGCCTGGAACGTAAATGTAGGATCCGGACAATGCCGGCTGAAATAGCGGCTCCCATCCTCCCAGCGACTTGTTCGAGGGGGACGTGCCCGAGTTCGGAACCGGTTTCCAGTCCGACGCAAAACTCCACACCGGAACCAGGTTGCCCTTCTGCCACTGCAACGCCGTCTCGTTCCAGATCTCGCCGCTCCAGGCATCCGGCCCGCACGGAAACGGCTTCCCCGAGCCCGGAGGATCGCACGGGGTGTACACCCCGGTCTTGAACTCCATGAAAATGTAAGGTGCGTTGACCAGCGCCGCCTGATAGTGCATCAGCAGCGCACCACTTTCCGCGATCTCCTCTTGCACGAAGGGGTCGTACACCAGGTCCGCGAGCTTAGACTTAAGCGGCTGCCCGCTCGCTGCCACGTCTCCCGTATGCTGCGCGTTTTGACCCCACTGACTCCACGCCGGAGTTTGTGCATAGCTGAGACGCGTCATGCCCATCCACGAGAACAGACAGAGAATCGCTGTGAAAAGAAGCTTCGCTTTTTGGCCCAAGACAAACTCCTACGGAATCAGACAATTAGTGGGAGGGCCAGAGATAATTCTCATCCCCGAATCAAGGCTGGGGAACTACCAATCCGCTTCCGGACCTGATCTTCCACCTTGTTCGGCCCGAGAACGGCAAATCAGCTTCCAGCAGGGGGAGTGAACTCCACCAGCTGGCAAAGTTAACACACTGAAACCCCGCGCGCAACAAGGCTTTTCAGAGGAACCAGAGCCTTCCACTGTGCCGCACAATCTCCGAATTTGGACCGCTCAGCAGAACGGGGAGCGAATCAAATCCCGCCTCGGACCAGATCCGCTCCCTTCCTCCTTAATCGCTCATAACATACAGCAGAAAATACGGATGGCTCCCGCTGTAACCGGCCGGAATGGCGTCGCCTGCTTTCAGTTGGGTTTGGTCTCCGCTCTCGTACCAACCGGTAAGGCTCGTGATCGGATACTGCGAGTTAGCGGCGCCAACCTCCGCATTGTTTGAGTCGTTCGCGAAATACATGACGAAGTAATAGTCCGACAGGGTCGACGGCGTCAGCGCTATCGGATCCATCCGAATGACGCAGGGATTGCTCGTGCTTATGGGTTGCGTAGGACAGACCTTCTTACTGGTCAGCGTAATAATCGGGTCGGAGACGCCCTTTAGCTTCACCGGCGTCACCGCCGTGATTTTGGAGTTTCCCCGCTTCGTGGTGTAAAGAACCATGTTGCCGATGTCTGCCTCGGTTCCTGCCGTGAAGCCGATGTAGAAGACCGTGGTTTTGACGCTGGCTACAGCTGGGAAGATAAAGGCCCCAGCAACAAGGTTGAGCGCCGAATAGTTGGACCACTCGCTTGAGGTCGAAACCGGGCCACCAACTCCAGCTACCAGGTTGATAGGAGCAGCGGCAGGACTTTGTTGTGCGAGTCCTGGGTTGGCTAGACATGCGAAAGCAATAGCGAACATCAACAGAGTTAGCGCAGTAAACTTACGGTTTTTCATGGATTCCCTCCTGACAGAATCGGGGAGATCTGGCCCCTACTGATATAAGCGTAAAATCTCGAAAAAGGGTCGCAGCTTGCGCCGAGGCAGGGGGCTCATCCGGAGAGGTTGCCTGTCCTACGCTGGCCGAACGACCCTTCTATGAATGTCCTTCTGCCAAAAGACAACGCATGATCCCGCAGCGTTATCGACTGGCAACCAAAAACGCGGCATGATGCAAAGCGGATTCCCGCTCCCTGAGTGAAGAAATGGGCAACATGTTGTTGGTGGTGAACCGGGGATTTTTCCAAGGGGCCGTATTTGCCACCGGCCGGGTTAGTTAGGAACCCAAACCACTACCGCGCAGCTTCGGCCTAGGGCGCTCTCTGTCGTCGAAGTTCTAGTTTCCCGCCGTGACCGCGTGCTCTTGCCAATTCTTGCCAATCGCAAGGCAAGCGTCCTTCACCGAGTTCCCAAGCAGGAGCGAATCGCCCGACGCAATCACGTCGCCGTTTTTATCGGAAACTGCCCAGCGGTTCCCTTTACCGCCCCCGTGCTGCAGAAGCAGGAAATAATCCGCTTTCTCCCTAATCATGTTTTCGGCGAACGGCTGGCATTCCTTTCGGTGCTGCAGTTCCTGGTAGATCTTCGCCACTTGGGGTTCCTTGCCGTTATGCGAAGAGTCCACAACCACCTGCGAATTATCGCCCGGCCCCGGATTCGAAACGGCGTTTGGCATTACGTAGATAACGGCACCGCGAGTACTCGATGGGGAACTCCGGTCTGCGCTCGATCGCGCCAGACTAGTCGGAAGCGCCCCCAATACAAACGCAACCGCAAACAGAAATACAGTAAGGCTGCGCCACTCCATAACGTCCTCCTGGTCACAAAATCAGCGGACGAGATGTCCTCATAAAGTCGGAACCTCTTTC
This sequence comes from Terriglobales bacterium, assembly GCA_035601995.1. Classification (GTDB taxonomy): domain Bacteria; phylum Acidobacteriota; class Terriglobia; order Terriglobales; family Acidobacteriaceae; genus JABDBE01. The sequence continues at coordinate 246,862 of DATNNE010000089.1, read as the reverse complement.
GGTCGAATGAGGTTGCCCACTGTTTTGTAAATTCTTGAAAAGCCAGCTTTTGGAGTCCCCACGCTAATCGCCCTTGGGCTCCGATCCAAACCGTAGCACGTGCCCGTCAGGATCCTCGATTTTCATTTCATACGCCCAAGGATAATTGGTGGGTCCCTCCCGAAACTTCACACCCTTGGCACGGTACTCTGCAAAGAGGGGTTCAATGTCCTCGACGCCAATCCAGAGCCACGTCCCCGGCTCCCCTTGCTCACCCTGACTTAACATAATCGCCCGGCGATCGCGGGAAACGGACGCAAAAGTCGATTCACCCTCACCGCCCCAATCCACCTTGAAACCGAGCACGTCCACGTAGTAGCGGATACTGGCCGCGAGACTGTTCACTCTCAGGATAGGAATGACGCATTCGAAGCCGACCTTCGCCGCCGCCAACTTGCCATCAGACATGAATGCACCTCGAGGTGGGACGCTAGATGTTTTTACGAAATCACGCGAATTAAATTTCAGTTGCCGAAGCTCGACGAAGCCCGTTCCGTTTTCAGTTGCCGCAAGAGCACGCGCACCAGCATTCCGTCATACCGGATGCCGCTCAACCGTTCCAACTCCGCCAAGGCCTGCCCGCTGCTCTTGGCCGGAGCAAACGAACGATCGGTGGTCATATTGACGTAAGCGTCGGCGACCGCCAGGATTCGTGCCCACACAGGAATCTGCTCCCCCTGAAGGCCTCCCGGATAACCAGTCCCATCGAAGGACTCGTGGTGGTGCTCCACCGCTTTTTGCAACACTTCACTCGCCGGCAGGGTGGCAACAATTGTCCCTCCCACGTGAGCGTGCATTTTTACCAACGAGAATTCCTCGTCGCTAAGCGGACCAGACTTGTTGAGAATCCGTTCAGGAACGAAGATCTTGCCCACGTCATGCACTCGGGCCGCGTAGGCCAGGTCGTCAACTTCTTCCGCGGACAACCCCAAAGCCCGGGCCATGAGTTCGCTGTAGCGAGCCACCATTTCACCGTGACCCACGCCGTTCACCTCACGCAATTCTCCAGCGCGCGCCAGCGCTTCAACCGCTTCCCGCAGAATCTGCACGCTGCCGTCTTCGTCCCCGCCCTCCTCGTCGCTAAGCTTGCGGAGCGTGCCCAGAAGTTCGTCAAGGTGTTCGGGCCCGGTGTGCTCGCGGTGCAGGAAGCCTTCGATGTACCCGGAGATAAGCTGCCGTTGCACCGCACCGCTCTCGCTGTCGGCAGGTTGGTCGGTGGTCGAAACACGATCGCCGCCCGCATGTTTGGAGACATACATCCCCGCATCTGCGACCCGGATAATCTCTTCGGCGGTGAAGCCATGCACCGGAAAACTGGCTACGCCAAAGCTCCCAGTAATCAGATGCTCTTGCAGCATGGGATCGGTCGAAAGCCAGAGGCGCAGACGTTCGGCCAGCGCCTGGGCCTGCTCCACGCCGGTCTCTGGCATGAGAATGATAAATTCGTCGCCGCCGTAGCGCGCAACCACATTCGACTGCCGGCATTTCTGCTCCAGCAAACGGCCGACTCGCGCCAATACAAGGTCCCCTTCAAGATGGCCGAGAGTGTCGTTGACATCCTTGAATTTGTCGAGGTCGATCAGCACTACCGAAAAAGGACGTCCCGAGCGGGAAGCGCGCTTCCATTCCGAACTGAGAGCTTCCCAGAAAAAGCGCCGAGTCTTGATGCCGGTAAGACCGTCGGTGATGGCGGTTTGTTGCAGCTTTTGAAAAACGAATGAATTGTGCAGTGCCGTTGCCAACAGGTCGGCCAGCGTATTCATGATCAGCACATCTTCAGGCGAAAATGCATCTTCCTGCCGGCTCTCAACATTGAGCACGCCCAGCAAGGTCTCACCATAGGTGATTGGGATGCACAGCACAGATCGCGAATCGGCCAGCACTCCCTGCAGGTTTTCTTCGCCCGTGGTCTGAACCAGCGCGCTCTCGCCAGTTCGCGCCACCCGCCCCAGAATTCCCACGCCCAGCGGAATTCGCATACCCAAAGCCTTGGCGGTGACGCCGGCTTCGGCCTTGATTTCTATGTCCTTGCGAACGTAATCAAAAATACCGATCCCGATATGATCGAAGAGGAAAGTTTTCTGAATGTGTCCGACAATCTCCAGCAGCATCTGCTCTGCGTCCTCGCTGGAGATGGCAGTCTTCGAAATGCTGTTGAGAAATGCAAACTGGCGCGACCGGCGTTGCTCCTCGGCGAACAGCCGCGCATTCTCCACGGCCACCGAAACCTGCCCAGCCACCGTGTGTATCACTTCCAGATCGCGTTGCTCGAAGACATATTCGCGCTCCGCGCTCATGACCGCCATGACTCCCGCGGGTTTGCCGCCCTGCAGAATGGGCGCGCCACAGAAACACTTGGAGGGTCGCGTCGGGACGTACGTCGTGCCCAGGCGTTCCCGGGCTTTCTCAAGATCGGCTCGAATCAGCAAAGGCTGTGCCGTTCGCAGGATGTACTCGGTGAGACCATTGTCGACCTTCCTCGATCGCTTGGGCAGAACCTCACCTTTTTCCACTTCGAACTCGAAGCGGATATGTTCGCCTTCTTGAAAAGCCACATAAAAATCGCTGGTGTCAAAGATTTGTCCCAGCTCTTTGTAAACCGTCCGCAGGATCTCATCCTGATCGAGACGCGAGCTGATGGCCTGCCCAATCTGCGTTAGAAGTTCATATTCCTTGGTTCGGCGCTGAGCGTTGTGCATGACCACATAGTTTTCGAGAGTCAGTCCAATCTGCAGCGCCAATCCAATCAGCAGACGCAGGTTCGAAGATCCAAACACGCGCCGTTCCGCGTGCGGAAAAATGATCACGCCAAAGTTATGCTCCCGCGTCTGCAAGCTGACAGCGGTAATGTTGCGGATATTTTCTTCCGCCATCACCTGCCGAAACTGCTCGAAGCGCGCGCCCGGAAACGCGGGCAGCGGTTCTGACATCTCCGCGAAGTTGTGAAAGGTCACGAATCCGCCGCGCCGGTACGCCAGTTCAGCGATATATTCCCCGGCGCCGTTCTTCTCCATCTTGGTGACCAACTCCGGTGAAAATCCCCGTTGCACCGAGGGCAGAACCGTCCTCCAGCGCTCGGAAATGTAGATCATCGCCCGGCCTGTCGGCAAGGGCGCCACCAGTCGCTCCAAAATGTTTTGCAGGCTCGGCACCAGATCGTCCGCCGAAAGCAGCCGCATGGGGTCTACACCCAACGTGGAGAAAGCCAGCGCATTTTCCTGCACTGCATTGCGCTCGTTCTCAAACAGCACCATCACCATGGCGATGCCCAGCAGCATCTGTGAGATCGGGCCCAGGAAATGCTCCGCCGTCCCTACTACCCCGAGAAATGGATTCTGCAACTGCCCAAAAATCATCAACACAGCCCACAGCGCCAGCGAAATTCCGAGCAGCGTAAAGGCCAGCGAATTCACGGTGGCGCGATGCGCGTAACGATAAAAATAAAAAGAGCAATACAAGAGCACCACACCTAAACCAACGTCCAGCGGCAAATGTGGATTGGCCACCGCTTCGGGATGAAATACTCCACCCACAATCTGCCCTTTCAAATTCCACAATGCCAACGCAATGCCGCCCAGGCCCACGGCCACGTCGTACCATCGCAGCGCGAATTTCTGCCGCTTCATCAGCCGCGTGGAGATGAAGATGCAAAGCGCCATCGCCATCAGCAACAAAGAACTCAAGAACGAAATCAATGCTGACGGTCGACGGATCGCGACCCAGGCATCGAGGGCATAGTGCAGCGTGTACGCGGCCCAGCCCAACTGCCACGCCCGGAAATATTGGTGCCGGCTTTGCTCGTACAGGTAGGTGAACAACAGGAAGAGCAACAGGGCGACGAGCCCCGGCAGAATAACCACGGCGATGGGGGTAGTGCTATCCATGACTCTTGGGAACAGTTCTCCGCCGCTCCCTTTAACCGTCTTAAATTAAGGAAATCTGCGACCCCAATATTTTCATACCCTCCTAGACAAAACAATAGTCTTTCGATGAGAACCAGCGGCCCCCAGTCACCTGGAAGTAACCACCCCACGATTACCGTCGATACTTGACCGGCGCCGACCGGAACCGGCGTGTCTCATAACCAGACAGCGGCCGATAACCCCGAATGGGATACGCGACAGCCGCGAAGCGGCGCAAGATTGCAGCCCACGGCGTAAGCCGTGGGTAAAAGTCGGAACCAGACAAGCCCCGGCAGGGGCGAAAGACCGATCGCGACACACCCTCACACGCCCGCGCGGCGCAGATGCGTTATAGTGTTATTTCCACCTGAGATTCTGACCCTCGACAGGGGTCAGCTCTGAAGTCCCGGGCGTTCGGGCGGCGAGTGTCAAACATTTCCCAGTCTGCGCCCCTGAAAAATCTATGACTGCCTCGAATCCCGAGACCGCAACTGCCGTCCCTCCGTCTCCCGAGTCTCGTCCTTCGAACTTCCTGCGCGACGTTATTCTCGATGACCTCAAGACCAACAAATACGGCGGCCGCGTGCAAACCCGTTTCCCTCCCGAGCCCAACGGATATCTCCACATCGGCCATGCCAAAGCCATCTGTCTCGACTTCGGCCTCGCCGCCGAATTCGGCGGGCAGACTAATCTCCGGTTCGACGACACCAATCCCGAGAAAGAAGAAACCGAGTACGTCGATTCGATCATGGAAGACGTCAAGTGGCTCGGCTTCCAGTGGAGCGGCCTTTTCTACGCCTCCGATTATTTCGACCAGCTCTACGCCTGGGCCGTGCAACTCATTAAAGCGGGTAAGGCCTACGTCGACGATCTCAAGGCCGACCAGATCCGCAAATACCGCGGCACCCTGACCGAACCGGGAAAGGATAGCCCATTCCGCAATCGCTCCATCGAAGAAAACCTCGACCTCTTCGAACGCATGCGTGCCGGCGAATTCCCCGACGGCGCCCGCGTGCTCCGCGCCAAAATCGACATGGCCGCGCCCAACTTCAACCTGCGCGATCCCGTCATGTACCGCATCCTCCACGCCGACCACCACCGCACCGGCAACAAGTGGCCCATCTATCCGATGTACGATTTTGCCCACGGCCAGTCGGATTCGATCGAGCGCGTCACGCACTCCATGTGCACCCTCGAATTCGAAGACCACCGCCCGCTCTACACTTGGTTTATACGGGAGCTGGGCATTTTTCCTTCGCAGCAGATCGAATTCGACCGGCTCAATCTGACTTACACTTTATTGAGCAAACGCAAGCTGCTTCAGCTTGTGCGCGAGAGCCGCGTCAGCGGTTGGGACGATCCCCGCATGCCCACGCTTTCCGGCATTCGTCGCCGCGGTTATACACCTGAGGCGATTCGTAATTTCTGCGGCGCTATCGGCGTGTCGAAAACTACCGGATCGATCGAGCTCGCCATGCTCGAGCACTTCGTTCGCGAAGACCTCAACAAACGTGCCCCGCGCGCCATGGCCTTACTGCGCCCGCTGAAAGTCGTGATCGACAACTATCCCGAGCACGAAACCGAAGAAATGGAAGCGGTCAACAATCCCGAAGATCCGTCCGCGGGCACACGCAAAGTTCCATTCTCCCGCGTGCTTTACATCGAGCAGGATGACTTCCGCGAGACCCCGCCGCCGAAATATTTCCGTCTGTCTCCGGGACGCGAAGTCCGCTTGCGCTACGGCTATTTCGTCACCTGCACCGGGGTTGTAAAAAACGACCAAGGCGAAGTGATTGAAGTGCACTGCACCTATGATCCCGCAACTCGCGGCGGAAACAATCCTCCTGACGGACGCAAGGTAAAATCTACCATTCATTGGGTCTCAGCCGCGCACGCCGTCGATGCCGAAGTACGCATTTACGAAAACCTGTTCATCAAAGAAGATCCTAACCAAACTGACGAGGGTCAAGAGTTCACCGCGAATCTCAATCCGAATTCGCTCGAAGTGCTGACCGACTGCAAGCTCGAACCATCGCTCGCCAGCGCCGAACCGGGCAGCCGCTATCAATTCGAGCGCCTGGGATATTTCTGCGTCGATCCCGACTCGGCTCCCGGCAAGCCCGTCTTCAACCGCACAGTAGCGTTAAAAGACACCTGGGCCAAAGTAGAAAAGAAAACCGAAAAGAAATAAATAAGTGTAGCGCCCTAACCCTGTCACCCTGAGCGTAGCAACTGGTTCGCAAAAGCGAACCAGTTACGAAGTCGAAGGACCCTGCGTTTGCCAATTGCGATCCAACTGCCTCGGGGCATTGTGGCAGGCCAAGGGTGGCCCACTATTTCCACACACACCCTGGACACACCTTCCCCGACGCCGGACAATACGCACAACCCGGCACCGTAACAATCCCTTCTTTAAGCTCTCCACCCCGCAGGCAAGCCAGAAGATGCCAAGCCTCGCGAAACTGTTCGTACTTTCCATTGTGTCCCGGTAGGTGCGGGAACAAAAAGAGAGCGATGTGGGGGGTGAAGGCGCGCACCGGGATGATGTACCAAACCTTCAGGGGCACGACATAGGCTGCGAGAATGTCGATCTGCTCCGGTGTGTAGGAGATTTTTGTTTTTTTCCCGATACGGTGGTGATGAGCGACCACGTTATAGGCTTGCCCGACCATCGACGAACCCGATTTCACCTGCACCCGCCAAAGCCGATTGCCCGCATCCACAATGAAATCGTAGGCCTCGCTGTCGCCATAAGGCTTGGTTACCGCGAAACCCATGTCTGCAGCTTTGTGGAGAAAGGCGATTTCGATGAGTTCTCCGCAGCGCTTGGTGTTGCGCACGAACAGCTTTTTGGGGGTCGCGGTTGGGGTCGGGACTCTGATTCCAGGTTTTTGTTTCATGGCAATAAAAAAAGCGCAGGGGTTAGCCTGCGCCTGATTCTCCTTGATGTTGTCGTTGTTAAATTATTGAGTCGGTTTCGTCAGCTCTCAGCTCTTTTTAAAGGAACGGCGGTTGTGATGCTTGCGCGCGAGATCCTTCGCTTTGCTCAGGATGACGTCGCGTAAAAGCTGCTGTTGGGGGGGTTGGTACGACGAAAACAAAAAAGGCGCGAGCCGTCAAGCCCGCGCCTTCCGTTTAATCCTCTAGATATAGTATGGCACACCGCTATAGCAAAAATGCCATGATTTCCAACTTTATTTTATGTTTGAAATGAACGCCTTAGCAGGAATTCGACCCCTAGGGGGGCTTGACAAGATTTTGGCAAAAGAGCGTTTCCCAGGGCTGCGAGGCCTGATCGAGTTAGGGCGAGTGGCGCAGCCTTCGCGTCCGTTTTGCTAGAGGGAGCAAAATGGACACGGTTCGTCCGGTCCACCCGCCTGATTGGTGCTAACTTGTCGAAATGACGATTGCCCTCACCCAGGGGTCAATGAGCGCTATCGCGATCTTACGACAACAATTCCTTTGCGTGTCCGCCAAATGCCCCGCCTTTCATTGACTTGCCGATGCTTCCGCCATAGCATGTTTTGCACACATGATCGGCCTGACGATCTCGCACTACCGCGTCATTGAGAAACTCGGCGGCGGCGGCATGGGTGTGGTGTACAAGGCCGAGGACACCGAGCTCGGGCGCTTCGTCGCATTGAAATTTCTTCCTGAAGATGTCGCGCAAGATCTGCAGGCATTGGAACGCTTTCGGCGGGAAGCACGGGCTGCGTCCGCTCTGAATCATCCCAACATCTGCACGATCTACGAGATCGGCAAGCACGATGGTCGCTCTTTTATTGCCATGGAGTTTCTGGATGGCGCGACCCTGAAGCACCGCATCGCCGGGCGTGCGTTGGAAAGCGACCTGATTCTATCGCTGGCTATCGAAATCGCCGATGCTCTGAATGCGGCGCACACCAAGGGCGTAGTTCACCGCGACATCAAGCCCGCGAACATTTTTGTAACCGAGCAGGGGCATGCCAAGATCCTGGATTTCGGATTAGCGAAGGTCACTCTGAAGCCGGAGAGCGTTGGCATGAGTGCTGCGACCGTGGAATCAGAGGAGCATCTCACCAGTCCGGGCAGTGCACTGGGTACAGTGGCCTATATGTCGCCGGAGCAGGCGCGGGCGAAAGAGTTGGACTCGCGCACGGATCTGTTCTCTTTTGGAGTCGTCCTCTATGAAATGGCCACAGGACAACTGCCCTTCCGTGGGGAGAGTACGGCAACCATGTTCGAGGCGATTCTGAACCGCGCACCTGTTCCTGCACTGCGGTTGAATGCCGCCGTGCCGCCCAAGCTGGAGGAAATTATTGACAAGGCTCTGGAGAAGGACCGCAATCTACGCTATCAGGCAGCGGCGGAGATGCGCACGGACCTGCAACGCCTCAAGCGTGACATCGACTCCAGCGGGCGTTCGATTGCAACGGACCGCGATGATCAGACTCCGTCTGGACCCTCGGGTGTAATCTCTGCAGCAAATGCATCCTCTCAGCAATCGCCGAGTGGCGGAGGCTCGGGATCCCCGGCATCGTTGTCGACAACATCCAGCTCTTCGAGAGTTGTCGCAGTAGCGCGGCGACACAAGGCAGCGACGGGTTCTGTTTTGCTTATTGGGCTTATTGTCGCAGCCGCAGCCGCTTATGGGATCTACGCTCTCCTCCACCATCAGGCCAATGCACCGTTTCAGACTTTCGCCATCACTCAAGTGACGAATACCGGCAAGGTGACGGAGACGGCGATTTCTCCGGACGGCAGGTTTCTGCTCAGCGTCCAGTCCGACAATGGCAAGAACAGCCTTTGGCTGCGAAACATCCCGACGGGCAGCGACACACAAGTCGTGCCGGATTCAGGGCAGTCGTACGCTTCGCTGGTTTTCTCTCCTGACGGGAACTCCATCTATTTCCGCACGAGCCCGGACAGCGCATCGTTTAATCTTTACCGGACTCCGCTTCTCGGCGGTTCACCCACCTTGCTTGCCAAGGATGTGGACGCGGGGCCGGTATTTTCACCGGACGGCAAGAATATTGTGTATTCCCGCTACAACGATCCCGAGGTGAACAAGTGGCGGTTGCTGCAAGCCGATGCCGACGGCAGGAACGAAAAAGTGCTGCATGTGGGAGATCTAGCAGGCGGGCCAGCCGCTCAACTCTCTTGGTCCCCCGATGGCAAACGCTTATCGATTTCCGCGTTGACCTTGAACAATAAGACCCTCAGCCAGATTCAGTTCTTTGATTTCGCCCGCGGGAGCATAGAACCTTTTGTGGCGTCGAACGACAAGATCATTCTAGGCAACGCCTGGGCGCCGGATGGAAGGGGAATTTTTGTCAGTTATGTGCCGCGAGGCGAGCGCTTGTCGATTAAAACCCAGATCGGGCTGTTTTCCTATCCCGATGGCAGGTTCCATTCTATTACGAACGACTTAACGAGCTACAACTTCATATCACTGTCGGCCGATGGCCACACGCTGGCCACGGTGCAGACTGAGACTTCGACAGAGATCGTTCTGGTGCCTGAGACCAGGGCTGGATCTTTTACATCCGTGCCCGGGATTGCCGCCCACGAAAGCGTTCCGAGCTTCGCATGGACTCACGATGGCCAGTTGCTGATCTCGCACGGCGATCGTTTGGTCCGGCAGCACATCGATGGCACTAACGCGACTACAATTCTGAGCGACCCGGCGGGTTGGATCAGCGATCCAGTATCGTGCGACAACGACCGGTGGATTGCCTTGAACTGGATGGTTCACGGCGAGGGAAACGGAAACCGAATCTGGCGCGCGAATGCCGACGGCTCTGATAACGTGCCGCTCACATCGGGGGAATTCGGAAGTCTCTGGGGCTGCTCGCCGGACGGGAAATGGCTGTACTACTCCGAACAAACAGGTGCTGGGGTGTTTCGAGTCGCTGCGACCGGCGGCAAACCCGAGCTCGTACCGGGCGCGAGTCCTCCCAACTCACTTGCGCAACAGGCGACACTTTCCCCTGATGGCAAGATGCTGGCTTTATTTACCTCTCTGTTGAATCCTGAATCCAAGACCTACTCCAACCGGATCGTACTGGTCAGTCTGCTGGACTCGGGCGTTCGAAACCTCGACCTTGATCCCAGTCGAAACGTGGTCTTCTTCACTCAGGGACCGCCGGAAAGCGCCGGATTCCACTTTTCTCCCGACGGCAAATGCATTGCCTTTGTGATCGAAGAAGCGGGAGTCGACAACATCTGGATGCAGCCTCTGGACGGATCAAAAGGACGGAGACTGACTAGCTTCAAAGGTTCTGAAAAGATCCAGGATTTTCGCTGGTCCCCAAACGGCAAGGCCATGGCCGTGCTGCGTTTTAGTTCTGTTTCCGATGTCATCCTCTTGCACGACACCGGCAACAGTTCGAAGGTTGCTCCGTAAATAATCCGTGTTGCGGGAAGGGGCAGCCGAAAATCTCGAAGCCATTCAGTCCCCACAAAAGAAATTTGTAGCGATTCCTGGAGGCCACTTTGCAGTGTTTATGAACTCCGATGAGTTTCTCCGGGAACTTATCGCGCAGGTTCTTCCGCTTGCGGGCGGCCATTGAATCCAGTCGTTGGTCCCTCTAGTCCGCTTGGGATCACAGTTGGTTGGACTGCTAATTGTGCGCGTGCGGACTTTGGGCGGGATTCGGCTTGGGCGGGAGCGGAGCCTTGATCACTTTGACTTGGAACGCAACCGGCAACTGTTTTGGGGGAAAGCAGGCAGCCTTGTCGCAGGCTTGATATCGCAATCGTCCGCGAATTTCGTACTTGCCTGGCAGCATACTGGACAGCGGGCGCACTTGCACCGTCAGATTGAATTCTCCGCTGTAGACGCTGATTTTTTCATCGGGAGCAAAAGCAAAGCTCATCTGCTCTCCCTCCGGATACGTGATTTTTCCTACCACGATGTCGGTGGGCACATCCAGTTTGAGGGTGGTGGGAATCAGATATTCCGCAGCCGGCGTGTTGGAGTTGATGTGGAAGCCCGATCCGATCTGGAATCGCAGCTCCACGTCGTTAGCCTTGCCGCGAATCGCAGTGGTGACCGGCGGGGCAGACAGGGTAACCGACGGCGCTTTCCTGCCCAGATCATCCTGCGCCATCAGAGCCACTGCGGATAGGAAAAGCACGAAGGCGAATTTTGTGATCGGCTTCAATGTTTATTTCTGCGTCTGGGCCACAGCGCCCGATCCGAGAATTTTCTTGATGGCATCCTCGATCTCGTCCCGCCCCTTCAGACCGAACGCCTTGTCGACGACTTTCCCCTCACGGTCAATATAAAACGTCTCCGGGAGGAACTGCACTCCGCCGTAAGCGTCGCCCACACTGTCTTTGCCGATCAGAATTGGATAGTTCACGTTCATGCTCTGGGCGAACTCCGCGATGTCCTTGGTGCCGGCGTCATCCATCGCCACGCCTATAAACTGCAACCCCGCGGGCCCGTACTGTTTCTGCAAATCAACAAACCAGGGCATCTCAATCTTGCACGGCCCGCACCAAGTTGCCCAGAAGTTGAGGACTACGGGTTTGCCACGGAAGTCGGAGAGGCGGACGGTTTTGCCGTCGAGGGATTGCAGAGCGAAGTCGGGAGCGACGCCGCTTTTCATTTGAATGTTGCCGATGGCGGCTTCCTGCTTGGAGCGGCGGGCCAGCTTGAAGCCGAACACGAGCATTAAAGCAACCACCATCGCGACTACAATGATGACGACCGGATCACGTTTCACGAAGAACTCCAATCACAAGGCAAATCGATTCAGGAACGACAAATAATTCGAGATGATGGTAAAGCGTCCTATTACTAACAATACGCCGAGGGCAATCAGCAATCCTCCGCTGGCTACTTCGATGGCATGCATGTGGACACGGAAACGGCTGTAGAACTTGAGAAAGCGCTCGACGCCAAGCGCGGTGAGCAGGAACGGCACGGCCAGGCCCATCGAATAGATCGCGAGCAGGGCGATTCCTTTGGTGATCGAGTCCTGAGCGGCGGCGAAAGTTAGAATGACGGTCAGGACCGGGCCCACGCACGGGGTCCAGCCGAAAGCGAAAGCAAAGCCAATCACAAACGCGCCCCACGCGGTGCTGCCGCCTTTCACGCTGTGCAGGCGCGCGTCGGTGTAGAGAGCTTTGATCTTGAATACTCCTGTGAGATGCAGGCCGAAGAGAATAATCACTACGCCAGCGATCTGCGCCAGGGTCGAGCGGTAGCGCGACAGCATTTGGCTGACTTCGGTCGCGACCGCTCCCAGAGTAATGAAGACGACGCTGAATCCGAGAATGAAGGCGACGGAGTTCAGCATGACTTTCCGCAGCAGCTGGGATTCCTGCGTCTTGAGCTGTTCGACGCCGACGCCGGAAATCAGCGACACGTATCCGGGCACCAGCGGCAGCACGCAGGGCGAGAGAAACGACACCAAGCCGGCGAGAAAGGCCGCAATGGGAAGAGGAAGGCTAGTCATTACAGGGCTATTCTACCTGCCGGATGGATTTACGCTCTTGAATAAGTGGCGTCGCGGTCATCTAAAGGTCAATTTCCTTATGCCCATTGGACTCTGGCGAGGCGAAAAAGTTTCGGATCTGCGTTAGGGTTCAGGCCTACCGAGCGGGGGCAAGTGCCGAGGCCAACGCTCAGCCGAGCACTTCGTAGGGCCGCATCATGTCGTTGTCTTCATGTTCGAGCATGTGGCAGTGATACAGATACCGTCCGGCATAGCCGTCGAAACGCACGATAATGGTGAGCACTTCCCCTGGATTCACCACCGCCGTGTCCTTCCATCCCGCTTCATTCGGCGGCGGTTTCCGCGGCCTTCCGATGAGCTTGATTTCGTCTTTGCGCAGAGCTACTGGATCGTAACCTTGCCTCTCGAGGATTTGAAACTGCACCAGATGCAAATGCATGGGGTGAGAATCATCCGTGTTGTTAATGAATCTCCACTTTTCGGTGGATCCCAACTTTACGCTCTCGCTGAGCAGGTCATCGTAGCCTTTGCGATTGATGCGAACTCCGAGGGTTCGCCCCGTCTTATCGAAGGTTTCCTGAAGGACAAAATCTCTGGTCGGAAAATCGGGAGAGTCGCGTAATTGCGAAAATGGCATGGATTGGGGAATGCTGAATTCTTTCGTTCCAGAAATCGGAGAGCGAACTCGAAATTGCATCAGTTCGTTTAGCGGTGCGTATATCGGGCCTGGCACTTGCCATCCGGGATAGGGACTCATGGCGTCGTTGGCTAAGGTTACGGTTTTTCCGTTTGCGGCGGAGAAATCGATGACCAGGTCGGCTCGTTCGGCAGGAGCCAGCTGAAGTTTCTGCAGTTTCACGGATTGGGGCAGTAAGCCTCCGTCACTGCCTACCTGGTAGAAATGAATCAGAGAAGGAATATCGTAGGGCGTTTTCGCCAAGTTGAAATACAAGTTAAAGAAACGCGAGTTGGATGCGTTGAGAATGCGGAACCGGTATAAACGGGGTTCGACATCCAGATGAGGGTAGATCGCTCCGTTGACGACCGGCAAATTTCCGAAAAATGCCGGCCCCCACGTTCCCGGCGGCAGAGGAGTTCCGTCGTCGTTGGTCGGTCGATACACTAGTTCGCTTTTCTCATTCAGAATACGATCTTGAATCAACAGGCAGACTTCATAAGGTCCCGCAGGTAGATTTAATTTCTGCTCCTCTTGATCTCGGAGAAGATAAAAGCCCGACAACCCAGCATAATTGTTGAGCCGGGTGATCCCCAGAGCATGGTCGTGATACCACAACGTGGCCGCTGGTTGGTGATTGGAATAGAAATAGGTTGCACACTTTCCTGATTTCATCCAACGCTCGGGCAAACCGTCAGAGGCGGAGGGAGTGCGTGCACCGTGGAGGTGCGTAACGGTTCGAACCGCTGGCGAAGGCGGCATAGCACCGTGCACATGAGCGTCGATCGGAAACAGGTGGTCCTTTGGAAGCCTGTTTTCCCAACGGACCGAAACAGCTTCATCCGTCTGGGCTTCGATGGTAGGGCCGGGGTATTGGCCCTCGTATCCCCACAATCGGGTGGGTGGAAGTTGAGAGTGGAGCTTGAACCTAAATTCGATCAGACGAACTCGATAATGAGAGCTGCCCCGTTTCCTCTTCACGGGATTAAGAGTTGGAAGAATGGGCAATGGGTCGATGTAGCGATCGAGTTGAGGGCTGAAGATTACCGGAAGGGGTGTGCGGGGATGATAGTTTTCCTCCTCTTGTGCACGTAGTAAAGCTGGCGCAGAAGCCAGTGCCGTGGTGGCGGCTGAAAGCTTTAAAAATGCTCGTCGACTCAGCATCTCGTACTTCGCATGTTAGCTCGCGCGCGACTTGGGCATGGTATTCGAAAGATTTGAGTGGGTTCAAGTTGGGGGTTGGCTGTAGATGAAATTGTTGCCGCTCCCGCACGGACGAGGACGCCCGCGCCTACATCGAACCCTTCCTGGGCTTGCTTCCCTGAGCGGGCGGGGAACTTTGAGGTGGTTGGGGTTCTGGGGTCACTGTAGTCGGAGCCTCGGCGAGGGCTTTGCGGATCAATCCCAACGGTACGGTCGCGGTCAGGACGGCACGATTCTTCTGTGGTTGAATTTTCAGGCTGTCGAAAAATGCTTTGATATCGGGATCGGGTCCTGGTGTAGAGACTGTGCTTTCGGCGGTGCGAAAAAGATTGAGGAAGCTTCCGATCCGCTCGGCCAGTTGGCTGGCATCCTGGTCACTGCCAGCAAATGCCTGAGCTTTGAAGTGGACCGCTCCCAGATAGCGCACCGAGGCCACGACAGTGGCAGGTTTTTGAAATAGAAACGACCAACCGGTCGGGCCGGAAGCGGAGACGTCGCCTGATGGTTGAATTTTGAAGACGGCCCAGCCGAGGCTGGCGAAAGGGACTTCTTTGTAATACTGGCGCAGCAGTGCCGGCCCACCGAAGGGCGATGCCAATCTGCGGGAACGGGAAATGATTCCACGGATGACGAGCGGGTCGTCGAGATTCGATGCCGCGACCGTGTCCACGCCGAGGATGGCGACTCGCAGCGTGCGGCCTTCGAGCGGGATGTTGTAGATGTCGCGAGTCTCGTAGTTTTCGACCGAACTAGAAATCTGGCTAAGGTACGCCCGCAGCCGTTCGTCGTCGATTTTGCCTACAAAGACTTCCGAGTAGCGCGGCTGCTGCGCGCTTTCCGGCTTCGTGCCGGACGAATTTGCGGGATAGTGAATTGCAAGAGCGGCTTCGTCCAGATCGCGCTCGAATTGAAATCCGGTCGCCTGGATGAACTTTTCGTAGTCTGGATCGTGAGGCACGACAGGCAGTTCGCCTGTGATATTGGCGCGCCGCAGCCATCCCAGGTTTACGTAGACGAAGCCATCGGCGCCTGGGAGCAACCGCGCTGGCTCGGGTGGGGCATGCTTGCGCAGCACGACGGCCAGAGCGACGGCTGCTGCGATCAGCAGGACGGCCAGAACGATGGGGAGGCGTCGTCGCATTCGCATGTAAGCGCGGCCGCTCCGGCGAAGACGTATGACGCCGGGTTGCCGAGGATTGGCTCATCATAGCACTCACCAGCACGCGGGGAGATAGAGAGACTGTTTCGTAAGCCAGCTTTTGCCCACGGCTTGCGCCGTGGGCTGCATTCATACGCTGCTTCGCGGCTGTTGCCGGAAATCAGCCAATCATCTTTCCAAGAATTTCTTTCAGGATCTTGGCGCAAACCATCGCGGTCAGTCGCGATACGTCCTGCTTCGGGTTGTACTCTACGAGATCGGCTCCGACGACGTTGCCGGTGATCGCGTGCAGATGCGAGATGGCCTCTCGGACTGACATCCCGCCCGGTTCACGATGCGAGACACCCGGCGCGAACGCTGGGTCAAGTACATCAACATCGAACGAAATATAAACTGGCCCGGTCAGCTTCAGTTTCTCGAGAGCAGGCAGGTCTCGCATCTCTACGACTTCGACCCCAAAGCGAGCTGCTTGTTTTCGTTGATGTGCAACCATGGTTCGGATGCCGAGCTGGATCAGCCTCTTCGCTAGACCTTCTTCCATGATCCTGGCAAACGGGCAAGCATGGGAGTGGCGACTGCCCTGAATTCGTCGTACAGGTCAGGATGCGCGTCGAAGTGAACAATGGTGAGATCGGTGAAGTGCTTTGCGAAGGCCCGCACGATTGGATAAGTGATGGAGTGATCGCCGCCGAGGCACAATGGGTTTTGCCCTTTATCGAGCAACTCGCCGACTGCGTTCTCAATCGTGGTGAATGCGCTGTCAGTCAAGAGTTTCAGGTCACCGGCGTCCAATACGGATTCTGCGCTCAGTTCGATCCCGTTCTCAGTGGATGAATTCGAGGAATCGCAGTGGAAGGCCTCGCTAATGAGGGGTGGGGCATCCGCGGCTCCGCGCAGGTAGGAGGAGTTCGCATCGAAAGGAATTCCGAGCAGGGTTGGCTTAAAAGATTTCACTGGCAGGCTCCGGCTGGGGGCTTTTCGCTGAATGTATATTCATGTTCCCAAATAAAAACACCCTCAAGGTCAACGACAGGAGTGTCCGCTCTATAGTCGACGAATCTGACGCGATCTGCCGCTCATCCATTATTCTAGTAGCATCCATATGGCTCGATTGAAAACTGGCACTCAAACTTCTTCTGCCGCAGTGTTGGACGCACCTAACGGAGAACGCGAACGCGTCTTCGACGCATACCGCCGTTGGGGATATCTGGAGGCCGACCTTGATCCTCTTGGCTTTATCCGCCCGGTACCGCACTCTGATCTGCCGACCGAGGGAGAGTTCGCGCAAGAAGCGCGGCGTGTTTACTGCGGTACGGTCGGAGCGGAGTTCATGCACATTACCGATCCGGCGCGGCGGCGCTGGATTCAGGAGCGGCTGGAAGGCCCGCAAGCAGCCGTGGATCAGCAAAACGCGTTGGACCTGCTTATCCGGGCCGAGGTGTTTGAGCAGGTGCTGCAGCAACGGTATTTGGGCAACAAGCGTTTTTCGCTGGAAGGCGTCACCGCGCTGATTCCGTTGGTTGACGAAATTATTGAAGCGGCGGCGCAGCAGGGCGCAGTCGAACTGGTGATGGGGATGAGTCATCGCGGGCGGCTGAACGTAATTGTGCATGTCGCCAAGCGTGGCGCCGAAGAAGTTTATGCTGGATTTGAAGATGTCGATCCGCGCAGCGTGCTGGGCAGTGGTGACGTGAAATATCACATGGGCGCCACCGGAGAGTACGTGACTCGCAGCGGTGCCAAGGTTCATATTCACCTGGTTTCGAATCCCAGCCATCTGGAGGCGGTTGATCCGGTGACCATCGGACGTACGCGCGCCAAGCATGATCGCGTTGGGGAAGTGGGACGAAAAAAATATCTGCCCCTGCTGGTTCACGGCGATGCTGCGTTCGCGGGACAAGGCATTGTCGCCGAGACTTTGAACTTTGCCGATCTGCCGGGCTACACCGTGGGTGGAACGATACACGTCATCGCTAACAATCTGATCGGCTTTACCACTTTGCCCCGAGAGTCGCATTCGTCGCGATTTTCGGCGCAGCTGGCGCGGCGCCAGTCGGTGCCCATCTTTCACGTGAATGGAGAAGATGTGGATGCAGTGATTCGCGTGGGACGCATCGCACTTGAATATCGTTACGCGTTCGGCACGGATGTGGTCGTGGACCTGATTGGCTATCGGCGGCATGGGCACAGCGAAGTGGATGATCCCACGATCACGCAGCCGCTGCTTTACAAGGCGATTAAGGAGCATCCGCCGTTGTGGGAAATTTATTCCGAAGACATTGGCGTGGAAGATGTGCAGACGCGGGTGCAGGCTATACGGGCCGAATTCGAAGCGGCGCAGAAACAGGCCGGGACCATCACTAAGAAACCGACGCTGCGCGAACTGCCGAGTTATTGGGATCAATACACGGGTGGACGATACAAGCCGGAGTATGAGGTTGAAACTGGGCTTTCGGCGGAGGAGTTGCGGGAGATCACAGAGCCGCTTACGGCTTACCCGAAAGATTTTCACATCCATCCGAAAGTCAAGAAGCTGTTTGAACAACGGGCTGAGATGGGTGCGGGAAAGCGTCCGGTGGATTACGGCATGGCGGAAGCTTTGGCCTTTGGCAGTTTGGTGAAGGCTGGCGTGCCGGTGAGGTTGAGCGGACAGGATAGCCGACGCGGTACTTTTAATCAGCGGCATTCCATGTTGCTTGATATCGAGAACGAGCAGGAATATATGCCGCTGCAGCATATTTCTGCGGATCAAGCGCGCTGTGAAATTTACAATTCCACGCTTTCGGAAGCTGGCGTGCTTGGCTTTGAATATGGCTATAGTCGCGATTATCCGGAGGCACTGGTTCTTTGGGAGGCACAGTTCGGCGATTTCGTTAACGTGGCGCAGGCCGTGATTGATCAGTTTATCAGCGCTGGCGAAGATAAATGGAAATTGCTTTCGGGCGTGGTTTTGTTGCTGCCTCACGGCTACGAAGGCCAGGGACCTGAACATTCCAGCGCTCGCATCGAACGTTTCCTGCAGCTGGCGGCCCGAGACAATTTTCAGATCTGCCAGCCTTCGAATGCCGCGCAATATTTTCACTTGCTGCGACGTCAGGCTTTGCGGCATTGGCGCAAGCCGCTAATCGTTTTCACGCCCAAGAGCATGTTGCGGCATCCGGATGCTGCTTCGCCGATTGAGGATTTTGCGCAGCCGCACTTCCTAAATGTCTTACCTGACACGGAAGTCAGTCAGGCTTCGCGCATTCTGCTTTGCACGGGAAAGATCGGTCACGAGTTACGCGACGAGCGAAAGAAAAGAAAGGATGATTCGACGGCGATTGTCTTCCTGGAACAAATGTACCCGTTTCCCGAGGCTGAACTGACCGAGGAACTGGCACGTCATGCGAGCGCGCGAGATATTGTTTGGGTGCAGGAAGAACCCGCGAATATGGGCGCGATGCCTTACGTGCTGCCGCGGCTTCGCCACCTCGCGGGAGAACGTCATGTGCTTTCTGTGAAACGCTCAGCCAGCGCCAGTCCGTCGACGGGATCAGCCAAGGCGCACGAAATGGAGCAGAAGACGCTGCTTTCGTTGGCGTTTTCGACGAAGAGCTAGTGTCCGTGTCTACGCAGGGCGCTCGGTCACAGGTTTTCCGCCCGCCCCTGGCAATGCAGCTTTCGAAACTCCCTCGGCCTCACCTTTGAGCAGGTCTTCCAGCGTGGCATAGGCGTAAATTGTGGGCGCGTGATTTTGCATAAGGCCACCCGTGTCTGCTGTGGGGCCGTAATTGCTGTGCAAGTCGCGTCCCAACATGCGAAGCATGGCCATCAGTTGGCCGCGATGATGCGAGGTGTGCGCGATGCGCCGGGTCACGACCCACGCGTGAGAACGCTGCACAGAAAAAAACTTTGTGGCTTCCTCCCACCACGCCTCGTCTCTCTCTTCAAGCTGGGCTTGTCGTTTTCCGCTGTCCTGCGCGTACTGTTTCATGAACTGCAAGCGAGTTTCCTGCTTCGGCAATGGCGGCGCTTCGACATCGATTCCGAGCATGGTCCGAAACCACAAGTCTTCGCTCACGCACTGATGCACCATCTGCTCATGAACACTGCGTCCCCGCGGATCATCAGGCCTAGGACGCACCGGAAGATCCTCGTCCCGGAATTCGCTCCACACGCTGATTACCTTGACTCGTTCGGTTGCGTAGGTCTCGACCAGAAAACCATATCTCATAGCAAGCTCCTTGCGATTATGTTTGTTCTACCAGCATAAGCCGATCTCAAAAAATGGTAACCTAGCGTCCCGGTTTCGAATCGCATGGCACGCCGCTCTCGAACTCAGCCGCTCCGCATCGCCATCGACACTGGCGGCACTTTTACCGACTGTGTATGGATGGAGCGCGGCCGCATCCGCATGCTGAAAGTTTTTTCGACTCCTGATGACCCTTCGCGAGCCGTCGTGGAAGCATTGGAAGAGATCGGACGTCGTGACTCGCTGATCTTGCTTCACGGCACGACTGTCGGTACGAACACATTATTACAGCGCAAGGGAGCGCGCGTGGCGCTTGTCACCACAAGTGGTTTTGAGGATGTCATCGAGATCGGGCGGCAGGCGCGGCCTAAACTGTACGATTTTTTCTTTGACCGGGTGGAACCCTTGGTACCCGCTGATTTGCGCTTCGGGGTGGATGAGCGAATCAGCGATGACGGGGAAGTTCTGCGGGCACCTTCGGCAGAACATTTGCGCGACTTGAAAAACAAAGTGCTTGCCCAAAAGCCTGAGGCGATTGCGATCTCGTTTCTATTTTCGTTTGCCAATCCCAAGAATGAGGCCGTGGTCGCGGGGGAACTGGAAGATCTGGGCGTGCCGCTTTCGGTTTCAAACGAGATTCTGCCTGAATTTCGCGAGTACGAACGCACGAGTACGGTCGTGGTGAATGCGTATCTGCAACCGGTGATGTCGCGCTATCTGGAGAGCCTTGAGGCCCGTGCGCAAGCGAAGAACGGAATTCGCCGTAATTCGGGCGCTCGCATTTTTGTCATGCAATCCAGTGGTGGAATCACTGCGCTGCGTTCCGCTGCCCGCGAACCCGTGCGAACTGTGCTTTCTGGGCCTGCGGGAGGAATCGTGGGCGCCGTCGCGATGGCGCACCGCAGCGGATGCGAACGAATTATTTCGTTCGACATGGGCGGTACCTCGACCGACGTAGCCCTCGTCGATCGTGAAGTACGCGGAGGCAATCAGACCGAAATCGCGGGCCTGCCGGTTGGTGTGCCCATGCTCGACATTCACACGGTGGGTGCTGGCGGAGGTTCCATCGCGCGATTCGATGCCGCTGGGGCGCTGCGCGTAGGTCCTGAATCCGCTGGAGCCGATCCGGGTCCCATTTGCTACGGTCGCGGCACTCAGCCGACGGTCACGGATGCGAATCTGATTCTCGGGCGGTTGCAGCCGCATCGCTTTCTGGGTGGCGACTTCACGCTCGATCTCGAACGAACCCGCCGAGTCGTATCTGCATGGCTGAAGAAGCAATACTGCAAACTCCCGCTGGAACAGTTTGCCGCAGGAGTCATTCGTGTGGTGAACGCGACCATGGAGAAAGCCATTCGCGTGGTCTCGATTGAGCGAGGTTACGATCCTCGAGAGTTTGTCCTGGTCGCCTTCGGCGGAGCTGGCGGCTTACACGCCTGCGAACTGGCTGCGGCTTTGCATATCCCGAGAGTGATTGTGCCTGCGCGTCCGGGCGCGCTTTCTGCGTTCGGCATTCTGGTCAGCGATGTTGTGAAGGACTACTCGCGAACCGTGCTCTTGCGGACCTTAGACGAACTTCCGTTGAAGCGGCTGAACGAAGAATTCGGCAATTTGCGCCGACGCGCCGAGAAAGATTTTCGAAGTGAGGGATGGCAGGGGTCCATCCGGCATCAGCTCAACGTGGATGTTCGTTATCGAGGCCAAGGGTACGAACTCAATGTTCCTTTCACTGGCAGGCTGATCGGGGCTTTCCGTCGCGAGCATGAACGCCGCTACGGCTACAGCTATCCGGCCCGTGAGATTGAGTTAGTCACGCTACGCCTGCGAGCGATCGTGAAATCTCCGCAGTCCGGCCTCAGCAGGGCCGAGGCGGAGCGAGCCAAACGCGACGGTTTCGATGCGGAGCGAACCTCGGTCTTTTTCGACGGCAAGAAAATCGCAGCCACAACTTATGACCGGGATTCGCTGCGGCTTGGACGGAAGTATTCGGGGCCGGCTGTGGTCACGGAATACAGCGCAACTACGATTCTTCCTCCCAAAGCGCAGTTTTGGACGGATCGAACCCGAAACATGATCATCCGGACTCGGCCGTAGCGTGGTGTCGCTCAACGGCAGTCGACAGGACTGTCCGCTCTACCCTCAAATGTTTCAATCTGGTTACAATCGGGGCAATATTGTGACAGCCCGGCTACAATACCCCTGTGAAACCAAGCATCTTTGTGGTTGAAGACGATCCCGATATTTCCCGGCTAGTGCGCCATCACCTGGAAGGGGCGGGATTCACCGTCAAGGTATTTCCGACGGGCAACACAGTGGTCGCGGAATCGGAACGGCAGCGGCCCACCCTCTTCATTCTCGATATCATGGTGCCGGGAAGAGATGGGCTTGAACTGTGCCGTCAGATTCGGCAGACGCCGTTGCTGGCGTCGAGTCCTGTGATTTTTCTTACGGCGAAAAGCGGCGAGGCCGATCGCATTCTCGGCTTGGAACTCGGCGCGGATGACTATATCCCCAAACCCTTCAGCCCGCGCGAGCTGGTGGCGAGAGTAAAGGCGGTATTGCGGCGTTTCGAACGCCCGCTCTCGCAGTCGCCGTTAAAAGTGGGCGAGATCGAAATCGATCCCAGCGCGATGACGCTGACGGTCCGCGGCCAACTGGTAGGGACGACCGCCACCGAGTTCCGCCTGCTGGACTATTTTGCGCGGCACATCGGACGCGTGTTTACCCGCGATCAGCTTCTGGATTCGGTCTGGCGGGATACGGCCTATGTCACGCCACGCTCGGTGGATGTTTATGTGCGGCGCATCCGCGAAAAGATCGAGCCCGATCCGGAGAGCCCGCGTTATTTGAAGACGGTGCGTGGTGCGGGCTATCGCTTCGAGGCGCCTAAGTGAGAAGCCGGCTCTTCTTGCGGCTGCTGGCCGCCTTTGCCCTGGTGATCGCAGTCGCCACGGCGACGCTTGATTTCTCCGTTCGGCGCGCATGGGAAAATTCGCTCCGGCAGGAAATCGACCGCAGCCTGAAACAGAAGACCCTGATGTTCGCGAATCGCGTGGACACCGACCGTGAACACAACCTTCAAGACCTTGTCTCGCAGGCAAGCCACGCCGCCGGCGCCCGGGCTACAGTCATCGATGTAACGGGCAAAGTCCTTGCGGACTCTGTAGCAGCTCCTTCGGCGATGGAGAATCTTGGGCAAACGCCCGAGTTCGCCGCGGCCCTGAAAGGAGAGGTCGGAACCGATACGCGCCCCAGCCAGACCTTGGGAATTGATTTCCTTTATGTGGCCGCACCAGTTTCCGGGGGAGCAGCCCGTTTGGCCGATTCGCTATCGGACCTTGGAGCTGCCACGTCACAGCTTCGCAAGACGCTGCTGGCGGGTTCGGCACTCGCATTCCTGGTGGCGCTGGTGCTGGCCGGAGTCCTGGCCCACTTCACGGCGCACCGACTGCAACGCATCGTGCAGTTTGCCAACAAGATCGCAAGCGGCGAACTGACAGCGCGTATCGCCGAAGCCTCGGGCGACGAAATTGGACAACTTGCCGCGGCGCTCGATAAGACGGCGCGTCAAGTGGAAAACAATTTTGCCGCCCTGCGAACCAGCCAACGCCAGCTTGAAACTTTGCTGAACAGCATGGAGGACGCTGTCATCGCCGTTGGTCCCGACGACCGCGTTCAGTGGGCCAACCAGCGAATGGATAGCCTGGTTCCGCAGCGTACACGGCTGAATGTCCCGATTGTCGAGACGGTGCGCGATCCTGATTTCTTGCGCGCAGTGCGGGGAGCCAGCGTGACTCGCAAGGTGTTCACGGCTCGAGCCACTTCCATTGTTCCTGCCCGCACTTTCGATGTGACCGCCGCGCCCATGCCGGGTGGAGGCGCGGTTGCCGTTCTGCGCGATTTGACTGAGACGGAGCGGATCGAGAAAACCCGTCGCGACTTCATTGCGAACGTTTCCCACGAATTACGGACGCCGCTGACATCTATTCAAGGCTACGCCGAAACTCTGCTCGACAGTTCGCCCGAGAATAACCATTCCCGCGAGTTTCTCGAGATTATTCGCAAGAATGCTCATCGCATGTCTCGCCTCACCGAAGACTTGCTGACCCTGGCGAGAGTGGAATCGCGCGAGCAGCGTTTTGATATACAGCCGGTGTCGGCAGCGGAGATTCTGCAGGAAGCAGTGCAGAACTTCCGCGAATTGGCGCGGGCGCATGGCATCGATTTGCAGGTGGAGGATTCGGCGCCGGATTTGGTCGACGCCGATCGCGAGGCCATCCATCAGGTTTTTTCCAACCTTATCGACAACGCGCTGAAATATGCCGCGTCTGGTGGCCACCTGGTTCTGGGGGCGAGGCGTTCGGATCGTGGAGTTGAATTCTATGTGCGCGACTTCGGCCCGGGAATTCCGTATGAGCACTTACCGCGATTGTTCGAACGCTTCTACCGCGTGGACAAGGCTCGCTCCCGCGAATCTGGTGGAACCGGGCTGGGACTCGCCATCGCGAAACATATCGTGCTGGCCCACGATGGGACTATCCGGGCCGAGAGCGAACTCAACCATGGCTCGGTGTTTTTGTTTACTCTGCCGCTGGCCACCGAGTCTTCGCCTGCGTCAGCGTGAGGCAGGCTTCGCCCAAGCGGAGGCGACAACAGCTACATCCAGCGCCCGAACCCGAGAATTTACAAGCTTTTAACAACATTGTTGAAACAAAGAACCTATGCTTGTACGGTGAGCATTACTACAGGCCGGCAGCGAAGACGACCGAATGCGGTGCGGCCGCCATTCCGTGAGCCGAGGGAATTTGCGATGAGTACCGCCGCCATCAACACTCCAGCACCTGAGCCTGCCTATTCGCACCTGGTAAAGCGAACGATTGAAGCCTGCGCAGTCGCCAAGGATGCGGCTGCGGCTGCCGCCGAGGGCATCGCGACCGGATCTTCGCCGTTGCTCAACACCATTCGAGAGCGTGAGAAACAACTCGACCTGCTGGACCGAGAAATCGACGATGGGGTTACGCTCGCCATCACGCAGGTCTCCGGAACGGAGGCTCGTGAATTGCTGGCCTGCATGAAATTCATGATCAGCCTGGAGCGCATCGGAGACTTGCTGCTCAGTTTTGCCAGCAGCGCGCAAGCTGCCGGTGCCCGGATCGATCCGCAGGACACGCGCGACCTTACGCACATGGCGACGGTGCTGGAAAAGATGCTGGCCGACGCGGGCGCCGCTTTTGCCACGCGTGATGTGAAGAAGGCTATCGACGTGTTGCGTGCCGACGCGGAGATGGACCGTCTGCGCAATCTGATCTTCCTGCGGCACATTGAAAACCCGGAAGGCTCGCAGCGCCAGGCTAGCTTGCAAGTCATTTTCATGACCCAATCGCTCGAACGCGCCGGAGATCACGCCAAGAACCTGGCCGAGGAAGTCTGCCACTTCGTCAGCGGCCACACCATCCGCCACGTGATGATGACCTATGACAAGCCGATCGAGCAGATGTTCTTAGATTGGCTTCGCCATCGCGACGACCTGCACTAGGACGATCTGCATTAGAGCAATCTGCTCTGCGAATTTTTCCAGAAACCTCGGCATTGGCTTGGTAAACTTTCTCACATTGCTCCACCATGAATTTAACTCTCCGCCAAGCCGTGCTTGTGGATATTCCCGCTCTTCGTGTGTTGATTGATGCGTCCGTCCGCGGATTGCAGGCCGCGGATTACACGCCGGCTCAGATCGAAGGGGCGCTGCAATCCGTCTACGGCGTGGATAGCCAGTTGATCGCCGACGGAACGTATTTTGTTGTAGAAGCCGAGGGGGCGATCGTTGGCTGTGGCGGATGGAGCAAACGCAAAACGCTGTTCGGTGGCGACCGCTGGACCGGACGACAGGATGCATTACTGAATCCTCAGCAGGACGCCGCAAAGATCCGTGCCTTCTTTGTCCATCCCCGCTGGGTGCGCCTGGGGATTGGCAGTGTGATCCTTGAAGCTTGCGAAAAAGCGGCCGCCGGTGCGGGCTTCACGCGATTCGAAATGGGTGCGACCCTGACTGGGGTACCGCTCTACCGCGCCAGAGGTTATGTTGCGCTGCAAAATATCGAGGCTCCGCTGGCAAACGGAGAATCGCTCACGGTCGTTCGCATGGAAAAGCGGATGAGTTCACAAAAGTAGACGCCTGTTCTTAGTCATTGCCCGGACGAGGCGTCCGGGACTACGTGTGCGTCGTGGGATCTGAGCCGGTGATTCCGTCCGCGCCCTGCGCCCTGCTATTCTGCTGCCGACGACATGCTTCTCACTCCTTCCACGGCAGTGCCCGAGGCCCAAGTGGCGGCGGCATACATCATTTTTCTGGCGAGCTACCTGGTCTTTGCCATCGGAAAATTTCCCGGTCTGAAGATTGACCGTCCGGGTGCGGCGATCATTGGGGCTGTGGCCATGATCGCCTTCCGCGTGGTGCAGCCGTCGGATGCGCTGCGCTTCATCGACTTTTCCACCCTTGTGCTTCTGTTTTCGATGATGCTGATCGTGGGCAATCTGCGCCTGGTGGGCTTTTTCGAGTGGAACGCTGAAGTAGTTTTGCGACGTTTGAAGCCTACGCACCTCTTGCCCGCGGTGATTTTCACCTGCGGATTTCTTTCCGCATTTCTGGTGAACGACATTGTCTGCCTGGTCATGGTGCCTTTCGTACTCGGCATCACGCGGCGCATGCGGCTGCAGCCTCTGCCTTACTTGCTGGCGGTCGCAACCGCGTCCAATATCGGTAGCGTGGCCACGATCACCGGCAACCCGCAGAACATGCTGATTGGATCTTCTTCCGGCATTCGCTATTACGATTTTCTTTTTCATCTGGGACCGGTCGCGGCCATCGGACTGTTCATCGACTGGGCAGTACTGCACTGGGTTCATATGCGCAAGGTTCAACTGCCGCCCGACACAGAAGAAAAAATTCCGCTGCCGGCGCTGGATCTCTCGCACCTCACCAAGCCCGTCATTGTGGTTGGTGCTGTTGTCATCGGATTCTTTTTCGGTGTGCCTCCGGCGATGATGGCGGCGCTTGGTGCGGCTGCGTTGCTGGTCACCCGAACCCTTGAACCACGAAAGCTTTATCAGGAAGTCGATTGGGGGCTGCTGGTGTTTTTTATCGGATTGTTTCTGATTGTGGGTGGAGCGGAAAATGCAGGAATCGTTCGTCAGTTGCTTGGGCTGGCGGAACACTGGAACCTGCAAAGGCTCGGGACGTTCACGGTGGTGGTTGCGCTGTTCAGCAATATCGTAAGCAATGTGCCCGCCGTGATGCTGCTGAAATCGTTGATCCCCGGCTTCAGCAATCCGCACACGGCGTGGCTGGCTCTAGCCATGGCTTCAACTCTGGCGGGGAATCTGACAATCACAGGAAGCGTGGCCAATCTCATCGTGGTCGAGAGCGCCAAGCCAGAGATGGAAATTGGTTTCTGGGATTATTTCCGGGTTGGATTTCCCATCACGCTGGCGACGCTTCTTGTGGGATGGGCGTGGCTGGCTTGGATTCGTTAGAGGGCTCATAAATGGCGAGGGAGGTGGAGCGAGAAATATGCGGTGCGATGGACCCTTTGCGACAATCACCGACCGGGTTGATCGCGTGCTCGGCGTACAATGCTGCAGGGTCGGAAGCCATGAAGTCTCTCCTAAGCTTCGGGATTGTCTTGTTGATAGTTGGCAGCTCTTTTCCGTCTTATGGGGGCACAGGCCCAAAGCCAACCGCAACAATTGGGCCAGTGGATGTGCTATCGGACACCATGGGTGTGGATTTCGCTCCCTATGTGCAGCGGGTTCTGCACGACGTCCGCCTGAATTGGTATAACAACATCCCAGAATCGGCGAAGGCCCCCATCATGAAAAAGGGCAAGCTTACGATCCAATTTGCCATTCTCAAGAATGGCAAAATTGCGAGAATGACGTCGGTCGCAAGATCGGGTGATTTCGCATTCGATCACGGTGCTTGGACCGGCATCACCGCTTCGAACCCATTTTTGCCACTGCCCAGCGCATTCCCCGGGGAATATCTGGAGCTGCGAATGACCTTCTGCTACAACCCCGATTGATGGCTGTTTTCGGAGACCGACGCGGCCACGCGGGCTTCGAGGACAGTTGATGTTGTTTCGGCTTTATGGACGAATCTAGTCCATTTCTAGGTCGCCGTGGAGGCGCTTCTTGAGGACTTACATTCTGGTGCCCGTGCTGCTGATCATTGGCGCGGTGAACGTTTTGGCACAGGCCCCGCCCGGCAATGTGGTGAAATATCACGCGACGATCAACGATGTGAAATACGTTTACGCCTCGGTCGCGCCCGTGGCGCGGTTGAAGCCGGGGGACATTCTTGATACCAACACGCTTGACTGTTTTGGCAATGCCATCAAGAAGCCGGGGGACACGCTCAGCATGAGCAAGGGCGACAATCCGCTAACCGGGCCTTTTTATATTGAGGGTGCGGAGCCGGGAGACACTTTGGCCGTGAAGATTCTCGATCTTGAAGTCGACAGCGATCAGGGCGTGGGAGCATTTGCGCCGGGCTTCGGAGCGCTGAATGAGACCAATTACACGCCCATGCTGCATCCGCCGTTGCCGGAGAAGATCTGGTTTTATCCAATCGACCACGCTAACAACACGGCGACGTTCAAAGCGCTGGATTCGAATTTCTCAGTGAAAATTCCACTGCATCCATTCTTCGGATGCATTGGGGTTGCTCCCGCTGGCGGAGAGGCGCGCAGCTCGATCGTGCCCGCGGAGTTTGGCGGGAATATGGATTCTCCCGAGGCCAGCGTTGGTAACACGGTGTACTTCCCGGTGAATGTGCCCGGAGGCTTGCTGTATATGGGCGACGGCCATGCCGCCATGGGGGATGGTGAAGTGGCGGGCACGGCTATCGAAGTGCCGCTGCGGGCGCGGGTTCAGCTTAATCTGATCAAAGGCCAGAAGATTAATTGGCCGCGCTTCGAGAATGACGACGCGATTATGGCGGTCGGAGCGTATCGTCCGTTGGATGATTGCGTGCGCATTGCGTTCACTGAACTGGTTGGCTGGATCCATCAGGATTATGGATTGTCCGAACTGGATGCTTATGAGCTGTTGTCGAAGGTTGCAAAAATTCATCTGAACGAAATGGTCGATCCGAATTACGTCGTCGTGGCTTCGATCGAAAAGAAGTTTTTGCCGCCAAAAAAGAAATAGTCGCGAGGTTTCTTCAGCAAAATCGTTTTCGGGCAACATCGTGAATTCAGCGTGGAAATTCCATACAGGCGATTTTGCTTCCTCCGCGCGCTCGGCGACAGTTCTCAGCGGCCTCTGCGTTTCAAGATTTTAAGCACACGTTGGCAATTGCAAAATCCTAAATCGCGGAGGTCGCAGAGAACTGCCGCAGAGTGCGCGGAGAAAACCGGTCGGAGACATAGCGAGACACGCCATTTCCCAAAACTCTGTTTGCATCCGGCCAAACTCGGGCGATAATACATAGAGCTATGGACCGTTACTCCATTCTCGATCCAAGTTCGTCGAGCGGCGCGCGGGAAGTGCCTCCGCCGGTTTTAAATACGACGCATGAACCGGATTCGCCACAATCTCCGCGCTTGTCTGCGGATGACAGTGGCAAATCCCTGACTGAGATGGCTCAACGTGACCTTGAAGCTGCGCTGCAGTTGTTGGCGGAGCGGGCGCAATATATTACGGGAGCGTCGGGAGCGGCGATCGCGCTGCTCGAAGAGAGCGAAATGATTTGCCGCGCCAGCGCTGGACCTTCGGCGCCGGAACTGGGAGCGGAAGTACAGGTGAAATCAGGACTGACGGGCGAAAGCGTCCGCACCCGGCAAGTCCTGCGCTGCGATGACGCGGAAACCGATACGCGGGTAAATCGCGAAAGTTGCCGTGTACTCGGCATCAAGTCTGTCATGGTGGTGCCGCTGGTTCGCGAGCAGGAAGTGATCGGCGTGTTCGAACTGTTCGCGGACCGGGCCAACGCTTTCGAGGAGCGCGACGTCACCGCGTTGGAGCGGCTGGCCGAGATGGTACAGACTGGGGTGGAGCATGCCGAAGCCGCTAAGCGCGCTCTCCAGGAGATTGCCGCAAAGAACGAACAAGCCGTTGCCGAACAGAAGGAACAGAAGCAATCAGAACCTGCACCGGTATCGGCTGAGCCAGAGAAGAGCGTGGTCGCGGCGGTTGCCAGCGTGCCCGAGACAAAAGCCCAAGAAACACCAGCGCTCAAGCCCGAGCCAACCGAGCCCGTTCGGACGCCAGTACTGGACAAGATTCGAAAATGCGAGGCCTGCGGATTCCCTGTTTCCGAAGGCCGCACCCTTTGCCTGGACTGCGAGGCCACTCGTTTTTCGGGCGACAGCCCCGCGCCTCTGGCCGGCGGCCAAGCTCCGGCCTTCCTTGCGAAGTTCGAAAATCGGAAAGAGCAGGGTTGGCTCGGGTCTCACATCTACACGATAGGAACCGTGCTGATCATCGTGCTCACCGTGGTGCTGATCGTGCTTCGTCTGCGTTAGTTTGTTCTGGGCCGTACCTGCCCGCGGCCTTTCGATATAATCCGCCCTTCAGTTCCGGGGGTGGCCTTTTGCTCAACCGACATCAATTTAGTCTTCTTATTCTTCTGGGTGCCTGCCTGCCGCTATCTGCGCAGCGTGAGCCTGTGCTCAAGCAGATCGATCTGCCGCATCCGTATTACTTCCGCGAGATGTATCTGCCGCAACTCACCACCGGGCCAGGTTCGGTCGCGTGGTCTCCCGATTCGCGTACCCTCGTGTACTCGATGGCGGGTTCGTTATGGAAACAGAAGTTGGATTGGTCAGTCGCCGAGCAACTGACCGCCGGTCCTGGCTACGATTACCAGCCCGATTGCTCATCCGATGGCCACTGGGTCGTTTATTCCTCCTATGCCAACGATGCCATCGAACTTTGGGCTTTGAATCTGGACACTCGGCAGGCGCGCCAACTCACTACGGGCGGCGCGGTCAATGTTGAGCCGCGATTCTCGCCCGATGGCAAGCGTATCGCTTTCGTCTCGACTTCATATCTCAAACACTTTCATATCTTTGTTGGGCAGTTTATGAATGGTGAGCTGACCGATATAAAACGGGTGACCGGCGAGACCCGCAGCGATTTGTCGCGCTATTACTACAGCGAGTTCGATCACGAGATCAGCCCCGCGTGGTCGCCCGATGGAACGGAATTAATCTTTGTTTCGAATCGCGGACATATTTATGGCACTGGTGGGTTCTGGCGGATGAAAGCGGAGCCCGGCGCAGAGGCGCACGAGATTCACTACGAAGAAACGACCTGGAAGGCGCGCCCGGACTTTTCGCCCGACGGCAAACGCATTGTGTACGCCTCGTATTTAGGCCAGCAATGGCACCAACTCTGGGTGATGCCTTCTGGCGGCGGAGACGCATTCCCGCTCTCGTATGGAGACTTCGATAACGTCGATCCGCGCTGGTCGCCGGACGGGACGAGAATCGCTTTCATCTCCAACCGTGATGGAAATACTTCGCTTTGGACCCAGGAAATTCCAGGTGGGGCTCAGAAGCAGATTATTGCCAAAGAAAAGCACTATCTGCGAGCAATGGGTCGTCTCACGATACAGGTGGTTGATTCGTCGGGACAGCTTACGCCAGGGCGAGTCTTCGTCACGGGGGAAGATGGCCGCGCCTATGCGCCCGATGACGTTTGGATACACGCGGACGATAATTTCGTCCGCTCCGAACGGCCTTTCGAAGCGCATTATTTTCACACTGCCGGCAACGCTGAGTTAACGGTTCCGGCTGGGCGCGTCGACGTAGAAATTATGAAAGGCTTCGAATATCGTGTCGAGAAGAAGTCTGTCCAGGTTGCGGCCGGTCAAACGACGAAAGTTACGGTTCGCCTGCGACCGTTTTCTCTTCCCGAGCAGGTGCATTCTCGCTGGGTCAGCGCCGACGTTCATGTCCACATGAACTACGGAGGAGCCTATCGCAACACGCCGAAGCATCTTGTAGCGCAAGCTGCGGCGGAGAATCTTTCCATCGTCGAAGATCTGATTGTCAACAAAGAGCAACGCATTCCCGATATCGCTTACTTCAGCCCTAAACCCGATCCTGCATCGACTGCGTCCACTCTTTTGCTGCACGCGCAGGAATTCCATACCAGCTATTGGGGGCATCTTGGGCTGCTCAACCTGACTCAGTACTTTCTTATTCCGGGTTACGCCGCTTATCCCACCACGGCGGCAGCCAGCCTCTATCCCACCAATGCAGCGGTGGCGGATATGGCGCACCAACAACATGCGTTGGTCGGATACGTTCATCCGTACGACACGTTTCCGGATCCCGCAAAAGATGTTAGGTTGACGCACGAGTTGCCCGTCGATGCTGCGCTTGGCAAGGTGGATTACGTCGAGGTGCTCGGCTTCAGCGATCACAAATCGACTGTGGCGGTTTGGTATCGGCTGCTCAACTGTGGCTTTCGCTTGCCGGCTGCAGCGGGCACGGATGCTATGGCGAACTTCGCTTCTCTCCGCGGACCGGTTGGGCTCAATCGAGTTTATGCAAGCGTTCCGCAAGGTCCTCTCGACATCCATTTATGGCTGAGTTCGTTGAAGCAGGGCCACACCTTTGCCACGAACGGTCCGCTTCTTGGTTTTACGCTTGGCGGACGCGCGCTGGGCGACGAACTGCGTCTTCCCGCTGGCGAGAACAAAGTGAAGTTTACTACGTGGCTTCGTTCCATCGTTCCCGTCGATCATCTGGAGCTGATTTGCAATGGCCGGGTGACGCGAGAGCTGAAGTTAAGCGGCGATCGCGAGGGCGCTGACATCGAAGATACAGTCCCGCTCTCGCAAAGCGGATGGTGCCTGCTGCGCGCGTGGAGCGATAAGGCCGAGTATCCGGTGCTGGACGATTATCCGTACGCGACGACCAGCCCAATCTACGTGCAGGTCGATGGGTCCACAGCGAAACCAGCCGAAGATGCTGCTTACTTTATTGCCTGGATTGACCGCATGATTCAGGACGCGAAATCGAACTCGGATTGGAACACGGAGGCCGAAAAAACCAGTGTGTTGGATCTGCTGCAGCAGGCGCGGGCCGTTTATGCGGGCTTGCAGAAGTGAGCGGCGTGGCTTTACGAAAGACCGGCGGGGACGCCCGTCCTCCATTGAATCTCGATTACTCCATGCTGGCGCCGAGCGGCTGATACTTGTATTTCCGGCCGTCCCAGAAAGTCACCGAGGTTGCCTGATCGCCACCGGTTTCTTCCGCGAAGATTCCCATGACCATTTTCTTTTTCTTGATAGCTAATTTCTTTACAACGACTTCCTTGAAGGGCAGATTCACAATGATGAATTTCGCTTTGGGGGTAGCGGAGTGCCAGGCGTCGGTGCCTGCGCCATGAATCACCAGCAAAGAGTACCCGCGACGTTCCGGATCATCGGAAGAAAATTGCGTGGTGATCTTGGGATTGCCGTAACCAAAGAAACTGTTGTAGGGATCGACGACCACAAAGCTGTCTTCCATCTGATCCATCATCGGGTTGGTGCAGCGCGCCGGGATGACGATGTCTTCAACGCCGTCGCCATCCAAGTCAGCGATGAGCGGTTCGAACCCGATGAGGGAGCAGGTGGATCCGAATTGTTTTTGGACGAAGGCGTTGTCGACTGTGGGCTTGGCCGCAGGAGACACAGATGCCGGTTGTGCCGTAGCCGCAAAGCTCAGACACAGACAGAAGGCAAGAAGAAGAACGGATTTTGGGGACGACATAAAGCTTACTTTAGTCCGTTTGGCGGATCGGCGGCACATAAAGAAGAGGTTTTCGTAGCACGAAAGTCACATGCGGGCTTCTGGCCTCAGGCTTCAGGTCCCCTTGAAGTGCTCCCAGCCTTGCTGACGGAGTTCGTGTCCCACGCCCTGGTCATTCATGAGGATGACGCGCTTGTGGCGCGTGACGTGGCCGATTTGGGTGATGTCGACGCCCGCAATTTCGGACGGGACGCGTTTGCTGCTCGGCGCCGTGAAGAGCAGTTCGTAATCGTCACCTCCATGCAAAGCGAATTCGAGATCGACTTTGCGAGCAGGCTTGCCGATCTCTGCGCAAGGAATCGCATCCGACTGGATCTCCGCACCTACACCGCTTTCTTCGCAGATGTGTCCGAGATCGGTGGAGAGGCCGTCACTGAGGTCGATCATGTCTGAGGCGAGACCCTTTTCGCGCAGGAACCGGCCAACCTCGATTCGAGGGACGGGATAGAAATGGCGAGGGTAATCGACTGGCCGAAGCTTCCGCCCGGAGAATAACAACTTCAGCGGGGCGGCAGCGCCACCTAAAGCGCCGGTCACATAGATAAGATCTCCGGGGCGGGTGCCCGAGCGCCGGATTGCCTTCCCCTTCGGCACGGAACCAATAACAACAATGTCAGCCAAAATTCCGCCTGGAGATTGTGCTGTGTCTCCACCCGCAAGGCTCACGTGAAACCGATCCGCCAGTTGGAGCAAGCCTTTCACAAACTGGTCAACCCAACGCTGGCGCAGGTCTTGCGGCAGGGCCAGGGATAAAAACGCGGCGACCGGGATGCCTCCCATGGCTGCGATATCGCTGAGGCCTCGGGTGAGGCAGCGGTGACCGACGACTTCGGGGGGATGCCATTCCCGCCGGAAATGGATTCCTTCGAGGCTGAAATCGGTAGTAACTAGCGTCTGGTGACCGGCGGGGATTTGCAGGATCGCGCAATCATCCCCGATGCCGGCTGCGATCGCTCGTCTTCGGGTTGTCTGCTCCCGGATGCGAGAGATCAAGAGTTTTTCGGCCAGAGGCAAGATGGGTCAATCATATACAAATCGGTGTGCCGAATGCCGACGCTGTAGGGGCAACCCATGCTGGCTCCAGTCCATCAGAATTGAGGTCTGTGGCTAACGGCCGTGCATCGCAGGCCTTGTTGCGACGGTCGCCTGACGCCGCATTGCTCTTTGTACCGTTCCCGGGGATTTGGCATTGGTAACCCGCCGAAGGACGCTGACTCCTGTGTCTTCCGTAACATTGCGGTGTGCGCTCGGTCGTTGACAGGAACAACCTACTTTGGTACCGTTGCGAAGCTACTTCCAAAGCTCTGGCCGAGCTAAGTGCCGCATGCGGTTAGGATTGCAGGCACAGAAGATTTCGAGCCTGACCCTGGTTCCGGTAGGCGGAGCGATTTACTGACCTAATTCCCAAAATGGGGAAGGTACGATCGCAGCGGGGATCGGGTAGTAGGATCAAAAGCGGCGAACCTGCCGCAGTCGTTCGATCCGATTGAACGAAGGG
Organism: Terriglobales bacterium; assembly: GCA_035601995.1. Classification (GTDB taxonomy): domain Bacteria; phylum Acidobacteriota; class Terriglobia; order Terriglobales; family Acidobacteriaceae; genus JABDBE01. The sequence goes on along the minus strand of DATNNE010000089.1, from coordinate 211,905 downwards.
AACCTATTGCGTAAGCGTTTCTACATACTTTTCGTAGCGCGTGGCGAGGACGGGCAACTTCGCAAGATCCCCATCCCAGTCCACTATTTGTATGTGTTAGTTGTGGGGGCCACGATCGGGGCCATGAGCCTGACCGGAATCGCCAGTTCCTACATGCGAATGCTGTTGAAGGTCTCCCGCTTTAACGAGCTGCGAACCCAAAAAGATGCGCTGAAAAACCGCTATTCGCGGCTGGAACAGGTCGCTCAGGAGAGAGACATTCAAGTGGCCTCGCTGGGCTCATTGGCTAGTGAAGTTTCTTCGCTCTACGGTTTGAAATCGGATCCTGCGCTGGATTCGGAATCCTCGGATCACATTCAAGACGCCCAAGTAAGTTCTTCCGTGGATCGGCTTTATGCCCTGAAAGATACCGCGCTGAGTGGCGCCGCCGCGACTGGGATTTCTCTCGGCCTTACGCGCGACGTGACCACGGCGGATTGGCTCCGGGCTAATTCGGCTCCCAACCTTTGGCCGGTGGAAGGTCCGATCACAGGATCGTTTGGTGAGCGAATTGATCCTTTCAACGGCGAGGGTGCATTTCACCGTGGAGTCGATATATCGGCTTCTTACGGGCAGCCGGTCGTAGCTCCGGCCGACGGTGTGGTCATGTTCGCCGACTTCGTGACTGGATACGGCCGAGCTATCGCGCTGGACCACGGCCACGGCATCACGACGCGCTACGGGCATCTGGCCAGCTATGCGGTAGTTCCCGGACAGTATGTACGCCGTGGCGACACGATCGGATACGTCGGGTTGAGCGGTCGCAGTACCGGTCCACATCTGCACTACGAAGTCCGTATCAATGACACTCCAGTCAATCCCCACAAATTCCTGCGCCTCACCATGGCGCACGGCGGCGGCTTCGCGGCGGGAAGCTAGAAGGACAGCTTTCAGCACTCAGCACTCAGCAATTACTCCCGCAACAGCGCCTCCAGATCCCGGCTGCCACGAAAAATATGAAGGATTAGAACGTGTTGCTTTTCGACGCGATAGATGATGACGTATTGGCCCACAACGAAGCTACGCAGGCCAGGGCGCAAATCGTCGTCGCGGCGGCGTCCTATGTGCGGATGGCACGCAAGAAGATAGAAACGTTCAGTGATGGAATCGATGAGCCGGTCGGCAATCTCGATGCTCCGCGCTCTCTCTCGCGACGTAATACCAGATGTTACCGAGTTCGGTCTCGGCTTCCGGTGCAAGACGGTGCGCCATCAGCGAGGAGAGGATTGCTCAGAAGTTAGGCGTCTGCGGCCGCGCCGCTTCACTTCGTCGGCCAATTGCCGCATGGATTCCTGGGTAACGGTGCGCCCTTCGCCGCGAAGGAAGCCTCTGCTGCGTCGACGGCAGTCAGAATTTCCGCGCGAGCGCGCTCGCGCTCTTCCCACAAGGAGAGAGCCTCCTGTACGGCGTCTTCCGCCCGCCGGAGACGCCCGCTCTCAATGGCCTGTCGCACAAATGCTTTCTGATCGGGAGTGAGATGTACTTCCATTCGATCTCAGGTTAGGCGCACCCGCGCACGTGTCAATCACTGCCTTAATCCCATCCAGCGCTCGGAGACAACGATGGAATTGCCTGGATTCTGGGGATCATAACGCACAGACGTGGGCAGGCCCAGACGGCAGGAGTGCAGGTTGATGAGCTGCCGCAAGTAAGTCACGTCCTGCGAGGCTTCGTAGGACACGCCAGCCACGTCGTATTGAAAGATCAGGAAGGTAGCAGGCTTGCGTCCTTCGGGCTGCATCTCCTGCACGTCGATGACGGTCCCGTCGGTAATCCGGCCTACCCGGTCGAGCCACACCCGCCGCTCCCGCTCCACTTCATCGTGCGCCTTGGGCTTGCGACGCAGCAGGAGATACGCGGCCAGCAAGGCGCCGGCGCTGCCAATGATCATGGTATAGAGACGAGTTGGAATCATGACTTCCGGAAGAAACTGACAGTCAATGGCCGCGATGTCTTAAACAGAATAAAGCCAGACGGCGAATCACGGAAGAGGCTTGCTGATTACTTTCGACACGCACAAAAGCGGGTGACCTGCCCTTCTCGCGTTCTTGGCGAGAGGGCGGGGCTTTTAGTTGACATCGCGGTGCTGACTGATCCGGCGGACCTTCAGACTCAGGCCCTAGCGGTCTGCCGCTGAGGTGTGATCGTGCACGATTTTCCATCCGTCGGGAAACTTGCGGAAGATCAGCGTGAACAGGCCATGACGCGTCCTGCCGTCGGGCATAGCCAAATGAAATGCGCCGCGCACGAAGGCCGCATCCGCGGATAGTTCCTGAATGTTCAAGTCGAAGAACTCCAGCTGTCCCATCTCCTGGCCTTCGCTTTGATATTTCTTGCGATATCGCTCCAAAGTCGCCTCCCAGCCGGACGTCTTCTCAGCTCCCGAGAAAAACGTCAAATCCGCAGACTTCCAATAACCGGACATGAAGGCTTCGAGATCGTGTCGGTTCCAGGCGTCCTGTTGCCGCCGCAAAACCTGCTCGACGGCGGGTGATACCTCTGGTTTGGAATTCTGGGCGGTGACGTTGAACGAACAGGAAAGCAGAATCAACACGACCGCAACGGCCGCAGATTTCGTCATGTTAGGAGCCTCCCGCCGAAACCAGTGTCGCATAGTGTCCCAACAGCCGACTGAAAAGGCCTCAGCGAAACGCGATGGACACGACCGGAGTGAGACGGAACGGGAGTTCGCCGGTTCGATGCGAAACTTAGAGGCGGAGGTCTACGCGCGACCTTTTTTTGCGGCGGCGGCGACGACTCCGGCCTTTTCCCAGGGACGCTTAGGCCGGTCGGCAACGGCCTTGTCACGATTTTCAATGCGGTCGTAATGGTACGAATCGCTCACCGTGCCGAGCGATTCGTTGTAGAGCGTGGGCAGGCCCAGGCCTTCCTTTAATTCTTCGGTAAACTGTTGCAGGGCTTTCAGATGGTCGGCGGTGGCAGGGACTTCCGTCTTGGCGGTTTTGAGAAACTGCTGGTATCCCTTGTTCACCAACTTCGATATTTCGCTGCCAATCAGGTAGCCGGGATACGCAAAAATCTTTACGCCGTCATCGCCGTCCTTCTGGATGGCGGCCGATACATTGTATTTCTTCAGGAAGACGCGCGCTTGCGTGCCCGGCGCTTCGAGCAGATCAAAGCCATGATCGCGCAGCCAGTTCAGCGCTTCTTCGTAAGTCCGTGCTTCTACCTTCGATGCCATTTCGTCCTTCGTTCTCGCTTAGGTTAGATGCAGATTGCTGAAAAAAGTACGTGGCCCGCATCTTCGGTGGAACCGACCAGTCTCTCTTATAATCTAACCAATCGTTGTTCGCGTTTCATTTTGCCTGTGCAGAACATTACGTAAGTCACGGTCTTCGAGTTTGAGCTTTATGCAACCCTGGTCTCCAAACATGGCCGAAGTCTCTGGTTCTGCGATAGATGCAGACGGAAACGGTTCTTCCGGAAAACCCACTTTGGGCCAGCAAACTGTAGATCGCATCGGCAACACTCCATTGCTTCGCCTGGCCCGCATCGCCAACGATCTACCCGGAGTTGAAATTCTCGGTAAAGCGGAGTGGCTCAATCCCGGAGGCTCCGTCAAGGACCGCGCCGCAGCCAACATCGTGGCGCAAGCCCGGGCCAGTGGCAAGTTAACATCCGGTAAAATTCTGCTGGATTCGACCAGCGGCAACACCGGCATCGCTTATGCCATGATTGCCGCCGCGCAGGGTTTTCCGGTGACGCTGTGCATGCCCGAGAATGTATCGGTCGAGCGCAAGCGCATCCTGCAGGCTTACGGCGCCAATATCCTTTACACCGATCCCGCCGACGGCTCTGACGGCGCGATTCGCATGGCTCGCGAATTGGCGGCTAAGCACCCCGATCTCTATTACTACGCCGACCAGTATTCCAACGATGCCAACTGGCGAGCTCACTACCATGGCACAGCCAATGAAATCTGGCAACAGACGGAAGGACGTATCACGCACTTCGTGGCGATGCTGGGCACGAGTGGAACGTTCGTTGGAACCACGCGGCGGCTCAAGGAGTTGAATCCTCGCATTCGCTGCGTCTCACTGCAGCCGGATTCAGCGTTTCATGGAATCGAAGGCGCGAAGCACATGGCCAGCGCCATCGTTCCGAAAATTTATGATCCGTCTCTGGCCGACGCAGATTTAGGAATCTCGACGGAGGAGTCTTATGTCATGGCCAAGCGCCTGGCCCGCGAAGAAGGCTTGCTGGTGGGAATCTCGGCGGCTGCGGCGGTAGTCGGATGCCTGCAGCTCGCTCGGCAGTTGAAGCAAAACGAGCATGCGGTGTTCGTAACGATTCTGTGCGACTCGGGCGACAAGTATTTGAGCGAGAGATTCTGGCAGGAAGGTTAACTGCGTTTTACCACAGAGACACAGAGAAATCCGTTTTTCTTTTTTATGCTTCTCTGTGAGTCTGTGACTCTGTGGTAAATCGTTTCTATGTTGAAGATCGAACGCACCCATTACGAAGCTCTGCGGCAGCACGGCGAGGAGACCTATCCGCACGAGTGCTGCGGCGTGTTGCTCGGTGAGATGCGCGACGACGAGCGCGTGGTGACGTCAATTGCCCGCTGCGGTAACACGCGAACCGATTCGCCGCAAAACCGTTACCACATTGATCCACGGGAGCTAGTTCGCATCCAGCGCGAAGGCCGGGAGCGCGGCGAGGACATCGTCGGCTTTTACCACTCGCATCCCGACCACCCGGCGCGCTGGTCGCCCACTGATCTGGCCGAGGCGCACTGGTTCGGCTGCTCCTACGTAATCACCAGCGTGGAAAAGGGAAAAGCTGCGTTGACGAATTCGTTCGAATTGACCGGGAGCGACGAGGGCGACAAGAAGCTGGTGGATGAGAAGATTGAAGTGGAGACGTAGCAAGCTACGTCTCTACGGCATTTAAGCCTCGGATATCGAACTGAATCCCACCGGGGCATTGTGGCATCATCTATCTGCATGACAAAAATCCACATCCCCACCCCTCTGCGCCAATACGCTGGAAAGCAACCGACGGTCGAGGTTCAGGCCGGAACCGTTGCTGAAGCCTTGTCCGGACTGGTTTCCAAGCACCCTGACCTGCGCCGGCATCTTTACACCGACGATGGGAAACTCCGTTCTTTCGTGAATGTTTACCTGAATGACGAGGACGTTCGTTACCTGCAAAAAGAAGCCACTGCAATCAAGGACAGTGATACTATTTCGATAGTGCCTTCGATTGCCGGAGGCTGGTGAACCGGATGGATCGCGAACGGACCCCTCTTCGAATGCCTCGCCCCAGCGCCTGCTGTTGTTGTCCGTTCTGTTGTTGTTTCTAATTGTCCATTCTGTAATCATTAAAATTCAGCGTTCCTGAACAGAGGTTTTTATGGCTACCATCACAGAAGTCAGACCCGAAGTCGCCGCTCTTACCAACGACGAGATTCTGCGCTACTCGCGTCACCTGATCATGCCTGAAGTGGGCATGGAGGGCCAACAGAAACTCAAGGCCGCGCGCGTGTTGTGTATTGGGGCGGGCGGGCTGGGTTCGCCATTGGCGCTTTATCTGGGCGCGGCTGGCGTGGGCACGCTCGGAATCGTGGACTTCGATGTGGTGGATTACACCAACCTGCAGCGGCAAATTATTCACACTACCGCTGACGTGGGACGCAAGAAGCTTGATTCCGCGGCGGAAAAGCTGAAGGCGATTAATCCGTTTCTAAACATCCGCAAATTCGAGACCCGGCTGAGCAGCGAGAATGCGCTTGAATTGTTTCGCGACTTCGACATCATCGCCGACGGCACGGACAATTTTCCCACTCGCTACCTGGTGAACGATGCCTGCGTGCTCACTGGTAAGCCCAATGTTTACGGATCAATTTTTCGCTTTGAAGGGCAAGCCAGCGTTTTTGCGACAAAGGATGGCCCATGCTACCGGTGCTTGTATTCCGAGCCACCTCCGCCCGGACTGGTTCCCTCGTGCGCAGAAGGCGGGGTGCTGGGCATTCTGCCGGGACTGGTGGGCGTGATTCAGGCCACCGAAGTCATCAAGCTGATTCTTGGCAAGGGTGAGCCACTCATTGGACGGCTGCTGCTGATCGACGCCCTGGGCATGAAGTTCCGCGAACTTAAGTTACGCAAAAATCCCGATTGCCCTGCCTGTGGAACGCACCGCACCATCACAAAACTGATAGACTACAACGAGTTTTGTGGAATCCGGGGTGAGGAAAGAAGCCAGGAGAAACCAGTGGAAGCCAGTGTTCCCGAAATACAAGTCGAAGAGCTGAAGCGGCGTCTGGATGCGGGCGATGACCTTTTCGTGCTCGATGTGCGTGAGCCCCACGAGTATCAAATCTGCCACATCAATGGGCACTTGATCCCGCTGGGCGATCTGCCCAAGCGCGTGCACGAGCTCGATTCCAGCCGCGAAATCGTGGCCCATTGCCGCTCCGGCGTGCGCAGCGCGAAGGCGGTTGCGTTCCTGCAACAGGCGGGATTTAGGAAAGTACACAATCTGGCCGGCGGAATCCTGGCATGGGCGGATCGTGTCGATCCCAGAATGCCCAAGTATTGAGAACGGAAGGCCAGCTCAGTCGGGCGCTGCCCCGCGTCCTTTTTTTGATCGACTGAGTTAACAGCGATCGACAATCGCGTCGAGGCTTACTGCCTCAATGTGCCCGCCTGTTACGGCTTTTGCCATCCGTTTCCTTTCCTTTTGGACAGGAACAACCGTAACTATGCCGTCCTGCCCACCCCTGCAAGAATAGACGCTTCCCCCTCGATCATGCTTTTTGGAGGACGAAATGCGATCCGTTATCCATCTCGCTGTTCTATCGTTGTTGCTGATTCCTGCAGCCGCGAAAACACCCACTTCTGACGCGCAGAAAGCGCGAGTCTTCATCACCGACAGCCAGTCTTGGCAGATCACCGCCAACAGCGGTGGTACAAGCGACGCCCACGCCGGCCATATGGGCGGCGGCGCTCGTCCGCAAACGGCTGAGATCATCAAAACTTTTGGTGAACGGTGTTCTCAGGTAGTCGTCAACGACCAAAGGGACAAAGCCGATTACGTCGTCGTACTCGACCATGAAGGCGGCAAGAGTATTCTGGCCCACGACAACAAGGTAGCGGTTTTCAACAGCGACGGCGATGCTATCGTCAGCCATTCGACCCGGTCGCTGGGCAACTCGGTGAAAGACGCTTGCGAGGCCATTACAAAGGATTGGCCGTCGCGAGCCAGCAGGGCCTCGGCGCAGAAACCGGCCGCACAACTGGTGACGGTCAGCGACAACTCGGCAACACCTTCGGTCGCAAGTAAGATTGCGGTCTCCTCGACACCCGCGAATGCGGACATTATGTTGGACGGAAGTTTTGTCGGCAATACGCCGTCCGAAATTGATGTGACGCCCGGGGATCATACGCTCACGCTCAGCAAGTCTGGCTTCAAAGTGTGGGAGAGAAAGGTCAAGGCTACGGGGGGAAATGTGAATATCAATGCGGAGCTGGAATCTCAAGGACAATAAAGCTTGTAGGTGTCACCAGTTTCGGTAGTCGTCTGGTTTGGGTACCACGGCCTGAGGAAAACGGGGGAGCTTTAGGGCTCCCCTTTTTTTCTTGCTCCACCGCTACTTGCTGCTGCCGCTGCCGTCCATGCTGGCGGAGTCACTGCCAATGGTCAACGCGTACTTCTTGCCACTGAAATGAATTTCAGCCAGGGACTTGCTGCCATCGCCATTATTCTGCACCACGGCCGCGTCACGGTTTGACTTTTCGTTTAGATCGATCAGCCGCGCCGGGGTTGTGGCGACAACCTTGTTGCCCTTCAGGATGCTCAGCTCAACATTCGGACCGCTGCCATCCCACTTCACCGAGTAATCCCCTGCGCGCAATTGTTTCCCGCTTACTGTCACCGGATCCTGAAGCTGCATGGAACCCTTGTTCGTAGCCGCGAATGTGCTTGTCGCCAGCAGCAAAGCCAATCCCAGCAGCAAGCCCTTGGAAATATTTGCGATTTTCATGAGACTCCTTTTTCTTTCCCGAAAAGCGTCGGGAAGCGTCTTTTAGGGCGGCCTGAGTTTGATCTTCCACGAAAAACTTGCGTTTTGCCGCGAAAGACTTACAATGCTGCCGCGGGGTTAAGGAGAAAGCGCGTGGCCGCAAGACCGCGAGCTCTCTGCTGCAGGGATTGCGCTCAGCTGGGCCGCCAAACCGAGAATGAGCCAGTCCCTTAACCCCTGAAATTGTTTCCCGAAAGCTGGGTCGACCAAATCGCTCAACCGGCTTTCGTGCTCCTCATATCGATATACGTTTTTGGATGCCTCGAAGTTCCCTCGCGCTGCAAATGGCAATCACTCACTTGGACGGTTCATCGGCAGCGTAGTTAGCAAGTGCGCTAATAGACACACTGGTCGTTTGTTTTGTCTACAAAGAGACATTTTGTTTTACGAATGTTCACGAACTTTCACACAACTTCGTGACATTTGCAGTCACTGCTGACCGTGTGTTTCCAAGAGACGAAGGAACAACCATCAGTCAATTGCAACTGTGAATGAGGAGTGTGCGTGTTCGGGCCAGACAATCGATTTCGCGTGTGATAATGATTCAGGAGCCGAGACTTGTGAGTTGTGCGATCTGCGAAAAGAGAAAAGAGAAGCGCTTCTGTCCCGCTATTCACGGACGCATATGTCCGCAATGTTGTGGCGAGCAGCGCGAAGTGACGCTTGACTGTCCCAGCACTTGCGTCTACCTGCAACAAGCTCGGGAGCATGAAAGGCCACGTCCCTTGCAGGATCTGGACCAGGCGGCCTTATTTCCGCAGGTGGAGATCGGCGAGCAGTTTCTCTACGAGCACGAACACCTGATTCTAGGTCTGACCTATGCACTGGCAAAGTGTGCGCGGACAGACCATGCCATTACGGATGGCGATCTGATTGCCGCGCTCGCATCGATGGCCAAGAAGCAAGAGACGCTAGTGAACTCGGGTTTGCACTACGAGACCCCGATCGCCAGCCTGAGCCAACAAGCCGTTGTCGCCGAAGTGCATAAGATGTTGAAGGAGTATCGGGAAGCAGAACAAAAGCACCTCGGTTTCAGCAGGCTTCACGACTCAGATGTACTGGGCGCGCTCGTCTTTCTTTTGCGGATGGGGCACGCTCGTACTTCAGGAAGGCCAAAGTCGCGAGCTTTCGTGGATTTCGTCCTGTCGCAGTTTCCCGAGAACCAAGCGGCGGTTGTTGCTCCAGGAGACGCTGGCAACCGCCTGATTATTCCGTGACCTTCTTCGCACAGTAAAGCCAGCCACAGATTTCAGGGATGAGCGCGGATAAAGAAACTAAGGGTTTATCCGCGCTCATCCCTGAAATCCGTGGCTGGCTTTACTTGTTGCCCTGGTGGCAAGGCATCGCGAAGTTCACTGATCGTTCGCCCGAGCACTGGATGACGTGCATCCGGCGCGATCTCGGCAAGCGGCTCCAGCACAAAGCGCCGCTCCTGCATAGCGGGGTGAGGGATCGTGAGGCCGGGATCGTCGACGATCAAGTTGTCAAACAACAGAATGTCGATGTCGATGACGCGTGGCCCCTTTTTCTGGGCTCGGCGCCGTCCCATCTGTTGCTCGATTTCGAAAATGCCGGCGAGCAGTTCTTGCGGCGTCTTCTCCGTATCCAACGCGACAGCACAATTCAGAAACCAGGCTTGGGCGGTAAATTCCACGGGTTCGGTGTCGTAGAAAGGTGAGATCGCGACCACGTCGCCCAAAGTGCGCAACCGGTTGACAGCAGCACTTAGATTTCCCGCCCGATCACCAATATTCGAACCAAGCGAAAGATAGACGAGGGCATGCACTCGAAATAATTCCCGCTTTCCCTTGCCAGTTTACAGACAACCGCTCGGAACCCGGTATCCAGATAAAGACTTGCGACAAACCACGTCTTCCCGGCACGCTTTTAGGATTACAAATTGGTTAAGCGGTGACGCACGGGCGGAGGACGTCCGCGCCTACATTGAAAAAAGAGGTTACGCTCTCATGCTTTCGATTCACGCCAAGATTGATCGTACCCAGCGTTTGCTTCGGATGCTCGAGGAAGATGCCCCGCTGCTCGCCGCTCGGGTTGCGCCGTTGACTCCAGAGCGCCAGCAGTCGGCGAAAGATTACGCCGCGCAGTTGACCGCGCATGCTCGCGCAGAGTTAGAAAAGCTTATCGAGGAAGGATCCTTCTGGGACGCCAATGATCGCACTCCGCAAGCCGCCGACTAGCGGATTTTCGCGGCCAGGAAAATCTCTGCGAGTGATCCTTCACCCGAGGCGAGAATTCAGGCGGAGCGAAAATCTGCCCGACGCTTGGCAAGCAGCAGCCCGATCCAGCAGCTCACCGGCCAGGTCAGCAACCATGACAACCAGTACCAGTGTGGCCAGCCCTTGCTCCAGTTGGGAATAATCGCGCCGATACCCATCACTTCTCCGATGACGAAAAACCAGAGCACATGCCGTGGCGCGCGGCCCGGAGCATAGCGGGCGCAGATCCACGCGCAAAGAATCGATACAACGACGAAGAGCGCTGTGCTCGCGATGAGAGCGGCGTCGGAGGGGACACGCCCTTGAATGAAATCGCCCGGGAATACGCGCGAGAGCAACGGGTCCGTTGCGAAGACAAGAACAACCGAGAGCAGGTAGCTGCCGACAACGACCGCGATGGACTTGAGCACCGGTTACACCTCCGTGCAGGCCCTGAGACTTTAGACCGTACGGTGACGTACGAACCAAACTCGGGAGACGATCAAGCGGTTTGTCCGGCCATGGCGTGCACGGACTCAGCCACTGGATCGCGCTGATCCTCTAACGTCGTTTCCTCCCACAACGTGTGATCACGCAGGAGGCGCGAGACTAACGCGGTGTGCATGGCGTGGCCGGCGCGGTCCGCGACTACGTTGCCTAGAATCTGTTTCCCCAAGAGCGCGAGGTCGCCGATGAGGTCCAACACCTTATGCCGCACGAATTCGTCGGCAAAACGCAGAGGGGGATTCTCTATACCATCTCTGGTCAGCACCACGCAGTTTTCTCGCGAGGCACCGCGAATCAAGCCCATATTGCGCAGCGTCTTCTCGTCCTGGCGGGAACCGAAGGTGCGAGCCGAAGCGATCTCGCGGAGGTAACTGCCGTTCGACAGCTCCACGCTGAAAGTTTCCTTGCCGATCAGAGGATGCGGAAAATTGATGGTGTAGGAAACGGAATAAGTGTCTGCCGGATATACCGCGATAAACTTGTCGCCTTCGCGCATCTCCAGCGCGTGGCGAATGCGAAGATAGCTTCGGGGACGCCGCTGCTTGCGGATTCCGACCTGCTGAATCAGTTCCACAAAAGGCTGTGCGCTCCCATCCAGAATAGGCAGCTCCAGATTGTCCAGTTCGACAATAGCGTTATCGATGCCGGTTCCGATGAAAGCCGAAAGCAAATGCTCGGTAGTGGAAATCAGTACGCCCTTCTTCATCAGGCTGGTCGCGTAGCTGACGCGCGCGACATTCCGGCTAACGGCCTCGACCTCGAAATCGTCCAGGTCGACGCGGTGAAACACAATACCGGAACCCGCAGCGGCGGGCAGGATCTTCAAACGCACAGGAGCGCCGCTGTGTAGGCCGACCCCGGCGCATTCCACCGCCCCACGAATTGTCTGCTCGTGTCTCAGCCTTTGGTTCTCTTATCTATTGTCAGATGAAGAGATTACAGCCCGCGGACACAAGTCTGGCTGTGGCAATTTGACCACAGTTCGTGGGTTTTACCCAACCCTGATGCCAGGGATTTCACCTAAACTCAGCCCTTGTAGGAAGTTAGCCTGTAAAAAAGAAGCCTGGAGACGGGTTAGTTTTTGGATGCGGGTTTGTTCGGATCATAGGTAACATCGGCCGCGAACATCGAGTCGTTCAATCCCTTGTTGTAGCTCACAGAGTTCAAGAAGCGCTGGCTGGACATATCCCCGTTGTAAAAACGCGTCACGCTGTAAGGAGTCATGACGCCCTGTACCGGCCGGTAATTGTCGAAGACCTCGTCTTCGATATTGCGCTGCTTATCCGTCGGATCGCGCCAGGAATAAGTCTTTTTCACCGGCAGATGCGTGCTCGAATCGATGCACAAAGTAACGCTCTCATTGCTCGCAGTCATGATCGTGACTTGTTCGGCATCCTTCTGCGCGGCAATCGTGTGCCCTTCATAGAACAGAGCGATGCCCGGTTCGGATAACCATTTACGAATCACCCAATCCAGGGAATATTGGCGTCGCCGCAGATAATCGCTCACCGCCTTGGGGTCATCGGAGCGCGTGCCTTTGTAGGTGATCTCAAAACCCTTGTCTCCGCGGTAAACGTACACAACGTCACGCTTCTTGGTCAGTTCGACGCGTTCTTTGTCGGGGAATTTGTAGAAGCGCCAGTACAGAACTCCGGTGCCCTCCGATTCTCCCAAGTGAAAACTATAAGTGCGACCTTCCTGGCTGACGTCTTCGATATTCAGATATGCGTTTCCGCCCAGAGCCTCAACCATTTGATCGAGCAAAGTTTTGGCCTTGCGAGCATTCTCCTGATCGACCGGAATCGATTGTGCGGCAGTCGAGTGAGCAGCCGCGTTCGCGTTCGCTTGCCCAAAGGCCAGGGCGCTCAACAAAAATGCGGATAGAAGATACTTCATGCTTCCCATTAGTTAGACGCCGACATTGTCATTGTAGCTGCCCGTGGTCTTCGAGTTCCAAAATCAACGTCAACGGCAGCGGACAAGAGTGTCCGCGCTAGACGGCGATTATCCTGCCAGCACGGCCCCGCCATTGACGTTGAAGATTTCTCCGGTTATGAAACCTGCCGCAGCCGTACACAAGAACAGGATTGGCCCCGCAATTTCCTCTGGTTTCGCTACCCGTCCCAACGGAATGGTCGCAAAGATCGCAGCCCGGCTCTTGGGATCATTGAGCGCGGCAGCCGACATGTCCGTGTCCACCCAACCGGGGGCCACGCAATTCACGTAAATGCCATCGCGGGCCAGTTCGGTGGCAAGCCCTTTGACCATGCTGATCAGCGCGCCCTTGGTGGCAGCGTAGTCGCAATGAAAAGCTTCGCCACGCTGCCCGGCGGTGGAACTAACCAGAACGATGTGACCCGTGGCGGCGCCGGACTTCTCTTGCCCTTTCATTTGCGCAACGGAATGCTTAATCAATGCGAAGATGCTATCCAGGTTGATGGCAACCGTTCTGCGCCACTGCGAATCATCCATCTGATCGACGGGAACGTCTTGTGCCGTCCAGATCCCATGATTGGCAACCAGGATATCGAGCCGGCCGAAACGCTCGACGGCGCCAGCAACCAGTTTTCGCGCCGTTTCCGTTCCAGATAGATTGCGGGCGATCGCGGCACACTTGTCCCCGCCTAATTCCTCGACCAGCCGATCGGCCTGCAATTTTGATTTCTCGTAACTAAACAGCACGCGCGCTCCCGCAGCCACGAACATGCGCACTGCAGCCGCGCCGATGCCACGCGAACCGCCAGTTATGAGAGCAACTTTGCCGGAGACGGAAAGACGCATACGCATAGTTTCAGGGTTCAAGTTCGAACTTGCAAGCGAGTGAGCGGAGGGTGAGGCTGAGCAAACCTCGACATCACGAATGGATCTCACGGCAAAAAATTACCGGCGCCCACTAGAGCGTTGCGGCTCTAAAGGGCGCCGGCTTTTTTCGCGTCGTGCCTTATCTCATTTCTTCGAGAAATTAAACATATTCGTCAAATCGCCGATAGCTGGCTGGTTGCCCGGTACATAAGGCGTTGGACCAGCCGTCGGATTGGGCAGGTTGTCGCGGCCGTAGCCGGTTACCGGCGACAGTCCCCAGTTCTTCTCGATAAACTTCAAGATCGACACGTGGTCGTAGTAAGTGTGATCGACCTTGCCGCCCGTGGAATACGGCGATACCGCGATGAACGGAATGCGGGTTCCGTCGCCGAAGAAGTCGATCGGCTGAACGTAACCGGAATCGTAGTTGCCCCCGCCTTCGTCGAAAGTGATGAAGATCGCAGTGTTCGCCCAAAGTGTAGGGTTCGCCTGTACCAGCGTGATAATTTTCTTCGCGAAGCCCTCGAAGAGATCGAGCTTGGAAGAGGCCGGGTGTCCGTCCAGGAAGCCCGATGGCTTAACGAACGACACGGCAGGCAGAGTTCCGTTGTAGATGTCATTGTAAAGATCCGGAACATCCGCCAGGCGAAGCTGGCGTAGAGTCGGGTTGGTCATGATGGAAGTTGTGTACTGCGCAAAGTTGCAAATGTTGCAGTACTGATTCCACGGGTTGTCAAAATTTGGATCCTGCAAGTAAAGATCCCAACCATCGCCGTAGTACTTCCAGCCGACGTTGGCATTTTCCAGCGAATCTGCAATGGTTGTTTGCGGCACCGGAGGAATCGTGAACTCGGTGGTGTTGACGCTACCATCGCCGAAGTAGCCGGGATTGTAGTTGTTTAGCAGATAGTACGAGCTGGGCTGGCAAATCGCAGTACTCGTCTTGTAAGGAAGCGAGCCCAGGTACTGGAACACTTGCTTCACACCAGCCTGGGTGCGATCGGCACAAAGGCTGTAACTGCCGCCGCTATATCCATCTTGGGTGTACCAGTTATTGGTCCCAGCCTGTGGGTTCGGGTTCTCGATCTCGTTCTTGGGCGGGACTGCCAGATTGCCCTTCCCATCCGTGTAGGGGAAGGCCGCGCCGGAACCCAGCATGATGTGGTTCGCGCCGGTTCCACCCATGACTGCCTGATGCATGTTGTCAGAAAGTGTGTAGCTCTCGGCCAGGGAGGTGAAATATGGCACGTCACCCTGTTGCACGTTGAAGAACTCCATTGCGATGGAGCCTTCACCAGTAGTTTCATTGTTGAACGGATTAGGCCTCGGCTGACCGTTTCCGCCGGTGCTGATCGAAACTTCCACCCAAGGGAATAAATCGGCCAGGCAGCCGCTGGGGTTGCTGGTGGTGGCATTCTTCACATTGCAATCGAGCTGCTGCCACATTTGATAGAAACGGTGCACTGGGCTGCCAGCATAAGCGTCATAAGGGACGCCCGGAGTTAACTGGTAGGGCCCGCTGGGCAGGTGCGTCACGTTGTGGATACGCGTGTCGATTACTCCTTGTGCCAAACCGCTCGCGCCGGTGGTAAGCATCCCATAATCCCCGGGAAGCAGTCCTGGCTCGGCAAGCTCAGCCGCGGCCACAGTCTGAAACGGCGCGGGGAACTGGTCGCTGGGAGCTGTCGGTGTCCCTTGGGTATTGGTCGGCGGCAGGAGTGAATACGGGGTCTTGTTTTTCGGGCTTATCGAGAAGGTGCCATAAACCGAGGCTCGGTTCTGCAAGCCGAGCTTAAAGTTTGGCCCGGGCGTTCCGTTGGCGTTGATAATGCCCTTTGAGAGCAGGTTATCGACGGTTTGTCCGGTGGGCGGCTGGTAGGTGGCGAAAACATGATCGAAGGTGCGGTTCTCGCCGATGATCACAATCACGTGTTGAATGGGGGTTGTCGTGGGATGCTTCTTGGTTTCGGCGGCCAAGCTTGGGGGAGCTACCAGGTTCGTGACGGTAGACAGCAAAGCCGCGCCTAGTCCAAGATATCGCCAGGTCGCGCTGTAGAGATTTCCACACTGCATTCGATTTCCTCCGGATGGGGATTTTTCATCGTCACTTCCCCAACACCGCTCAAGGTTGCCATCCCAGCGGTTACAGCCGGATGACCCATGCGTGAATGTTCGTTTAAAACTTTGCTACAGGCGTGGCACAAAGGGCTGTGGAGAAAATGACCGCAGTTTTTGTCGGCACAGCACAACTTCGGGTTTTCCACAGGCCGGCTATGTTCAGCACCCGTCAGATTTCTGAAACTTATTGCGGGAGCAAGTGATCCGATTTCCTACGGCTCTGGGACGATCCTGGTCTCTTAAACTGGGTCTCGCCTATTCACCGAGGAAAAGATGGACCGCAGACAATTCTTGGAATTGATGGGTGGCGCGGTGTGTTGGAATGCCGCATCGCGTCTGGCGGCCCAAGAATCGCCGCCCGTCTCGCCAGCCGATTTCACGCTGCGCATCTCGCCGGTCGAGCTCGAGGCCGCGCCGGGCCGGATCGTTAAGACCATCGGATACAACGGCTCGGTGCCGGGTCCGATCCTGCGTCTGCAAGAAGGCAAGCCCGTCACCATAGAAGTTCAGAATGACACCTCGGATCCGGAATTCGTGCACTGGCACGGCCTCTTTGTTCCCTCCAACGTGGACGGCGTCGGCGATGAGGGAACGCCTGCCGTTCCGCCCCACGGCAAGCAGCGATACTCGTTTGTGCCGCGTCCTTCGGGCACCCGCTGGTATCACACCCACGTCTCCGCTGGACGCGATCTGAAGCGCAGTACCTACACTGGCCAGTTTGGCGTCCTGTACATCGAACCCAAGAACGAGCCTGGTGACTACGACGCGGAAGTGTTTCTCACCTTGCATGGGTGGGATCCTTATTTAAGCACCATGGGCGACGACGAAGGTTTTCTGGAAGTGGGCTACAAGAGTTACTCGGTCAACGGTCACGCCTTGGGAAGCGGCGAACCCATCCGCGTGCAGAAAGACCAAAAGGTTATGTTTCGGATTGTCAACGCCAGCGCTACGCTGCTGCACCGCGTGGCGCTCAGCGGCCATTCCTTCAGCGTCGTCAGTCTCGACGGAAACCCAGTCCCTGTGCCACGCACCGTCGGCGTGCTCGAACTCGGGCCTGGGGAACGAGCGGACGTGGCCGTCACCATGAACCGGCCGGGCGTCTGGATTCTCGGGGAACTGGACGACAAGATACGCGGCGCAGGCCTGGGCGTGACCATCGAATATGCCAACCAAAAAGGCCCGGCGCAGTGGCTCGCGCCAGCCGTCACATCCTGGGACTACACGATTTTCGGACGGCCGGCCAGCACGCCTGCTCCGGACATCGAAATTATTCCCCTGGTTTTCCGCAGCAAGTTTGCCGGGAACCGCTGGGTCCAGCATTGGACCATTAACGGTAAGTCTTTTCCCAAAACCGATCCCATCCTTGTAAAAGCCAACCAGAGGTATCGGCTTCGATTTGACAATCAAAGCGACGAGGCCCATCCCATACACTTGCATCGGCATTCGTTCGAATTGACGAAGGTCGCCGGCAAACCGACATCTGGGATTCTCAAAGACGTCGTCATGGTGCCCGCGCGCAACCAGATCGAGGTAGATTTATTGGCCGACAACCCAGGGCCGTCGCTGTTTCATTGCCACATGCAACTGCATATGGACTTCGGCTTCATGACCATGCTTCGCTACAAAGACTGACGCGACTTTCAGTGTGGCGAGGGCATCGTGGGCATTTGCCGGCAGTTGTCCGGATGGGTGAATAGCGAAGCATCAGGTTCGCTGAAGCTTATGTCTTTGTATTCGATCGTCATCGGGCCGTGGGCGGATTCGGTTTCAATCTTGATGGGAAATCCCTTCAAGTCCTGCGCTTCCCAGACCTTCATTTTGTGGGGCTCGCCGTTTTGAGGCGTGACCGTCACGTCCTCAACTTTGCAGGGATGGCCGTCCACCGTGTCCGTGCCCGCCGCCGTGCGCTCCACCGTTGCGTTCCTGGCCTGACTGAAAGGATTTTGTTGAGCCTGCGGGGTCGTCGTCTGCATGCACATGCTGGCGTTCATCACCATGTAATTCGTGTGCTGATCGAGATCCATGATCATGTAACCGGCGCCGCCCGGCATGGACGTTCGCATCTTGTCGCCCGAGCGATAGACTTTCATGCCGCCGCCTTCGCGGCCTGCCGGCATCGGGCTCATCACGATGGTGGCGGAAAACTGTTTGAAGTCGAACGGATTCTGCGCCTGCGCGCCGATTGCCAGGCATAAGAAGATCGAAAGCCCACAAAGGATTTCACGATTCCTGCTCATCTGGGTCTCCCCCGGGCACGAATTGTACAGCCACCAGCGAAGTTTGGGTGCAATCAACGCCGATTAATTCTGGTGGGCCCGGTAGGACTCGAACCTACAACCAACAGATTATGAGTCTGCTGCTCTAACCGTTGAGCTACGGGCCCGTGGGCTCAATTTAGCACAGAAGCAAACTCAGCTAGCCCTCGCGACGAACGAAAGGGCGCTAGTCCATTCGTCGCGCGCCGGTTGAATGCACACTTTTTGGTGCAGAATATTCCTCAAAAAAACTCTCCGTTTTTGCGCAAAATCTAGAAAACAAAGGGTCGGAATTTTTCTTGCCTCCTAGATCTATGGTTCTAAAGGTAGTTAGAGGCAAAATCTTGGAAACATTGGAGTTACGGGGCTCGTGAGAAACCCCGGTTCTCCGCGCAAACTATAGAAAACACGCGGCCGAGATTTTCCTGCCTCTCGTGGTTGGAGGCAAAATCTTGGAAACATTGGAGTTAGCTCGGTTTCTCTCTGCTCGCGATTCCGTTTCGGCCGCGCAAGGGGGCGCACTGGTCGGACTCAGCGGGTCAGCGGTCGAGGAGCCGCGCCCGTCGTCAGATTGTCAAAGATCGAAGATTATCTTGCAGATAACTTCTGCGTCCCTATGTTATCGGAAGTGATGCGCTGGGTTCAAGAAGAAAGTGGAGGCCCGCGGGCCGGTTCCCGAATTGGGAAGTTCGCGGACTCGTCCAGCCTGCGTCATGATTTCGCGTTTGCCTCTCCGCTGACCGACTGGCACGTCAGAGGCCGCGGCCGCCGACCTCGTCGTCCCCACCTTTACCGAGAACGTAAAGGTGGGCCAGCCCCCAGCCCCCGTTTAACGGTTTATCGCAAGCGTCTCCGGTCACTGCTCGCGCTCCTTATCGGGGCCCGCCCTTTCTTCCCACCAGTCTCCAAACTTCACTCCCACCATAATCCACCCAAGGAACCAAATTCCGAAGACGCATAAAGCGAACAGCCCGCTGGGGTTTTTGAACTGCTCACCACCCCACACAAAGCCGGCTATCCACACTATCAACCATATTGCGATGAGTACGGTTTTCATGCGCCATTTCGCGTCGAGGCCCAGTACCGCGACGAAGGCCCAGCGTTCCAAGACTGGCCCTAAGGCTCCGAGGGCCAGGTGGAAAAACGAGGCTATCTAGGGTAGCCTTGCGTGGCTAATCCTCGCCTTTTTTGCGCTTTCGGGTCTCGCGATTTAGTGTCGAGGTAAATCCTCGGTCGTGGTCGCCTCCAACGCGCCTTACGTCCCTAAACTCTACCGGGCTTGCGTGGAGATTTACGCTCGTCCATTCCCGCAAACTGAGAGTTCCCTTAGGCAGATTTAACAATTTGTCCAAACATCTATTGCTTTCGGCGGCTCTGATCACCATCTGACAGGTCACATGCAACTCTGGATCGGCTACCAGCTGCGCCTTGCACCACTCCGTGAACTCGCGACGTACATCGTCCGCGATATACATTGGAGCCTCCAGTCAACTTCCGCTAGCGGAGCCGGAAACGCCGCGAATTATCTCATAGCAGGTCGTACAACGGCAGGGAAAATCGTCCGAAACGTAGAGTGCCCCGTGGGTCGTCGCGGCTCCCGCTAAGGGCCCCAGCACCCATCCCTCCCCAGCCTAAATCACTGAATCCTCGGAGGCTTTTCTGGCGTGTTCCGCCCGCCCGAACCTGACGCCTTCCGGTCACCTGGGAAACGTTACTGAAGTTTCCTGGAAAACCCGTAAATCATTGTTCCTAAACACAGTTAGATGCTATTTCTATTGAGACAATCTGCTGTGCTCCCCCGAGACCGACAGGACCCGAATGGCTGCTCAGTCACAGTCTTGGAGAAACCTGACCGTACCGGCCAAGCTGTTTATTGGCTTGGTTGTGACCGTGGGTACAGGCGTCCTCCTTTTCGGAGCCATCCACCAAAGCAGTAAGAACATCGCCGAATTCATTTGTTATCTCGGGATTGCCGTTCTGGCCTCGAGGATGAAGGTAAATCTGCCCGGGATTACGGGCACGATGTCGGTGAATTTCCTGTTTGTCCTGCTGGGCGTGTTGGAACTGAGTTTCTCCGAGACTCTGATTCTCGGGTGCGTTTCTATCCTGGTGCAGTCGTTGTATCCGGATCGGCCGAACGCGATCCAGGTCACCTTCAACGTATGTGCGGGTGCGCTTTCAACTGCTCTGGCCTACTTTGTTTATCACCATCCATTCTTCAATCTGATGGTCGATAGCCGGCCGCTGCTGCTGGGAGTCGCAGCTTGCACTTACTTCGTAGCCAACACGGGCTCGATTGCGACGGTCATATCGCTTACCGAAGGGAAACGGCTCAAGAAGATTTTGGTGGAGTGCTATTTTTGGTCGTTCCCTTATTACCTCGTAGGCGCGGGAGTTGCCGGGGCGATTGGCTGGTTCAATCAGACGTTCTACTGGGAAACGTCTCTGCTGCTGGTGCCTGCGATCTACGTAATCTATCGCTCTTACCGTTTGTACCTGGGGAAGTTGGAGGATGAAAAGCGGCACGTCGAGGAAATGGCGAGCTTGCACTTGCGCACCATCGAAGCGTTAGCTCTGGCGATTGAAGCCAAAGATCAAACCACGCACGACCACTTGCAACGAGTGCGAGTGTATGCGGTCGAGGTGGCCAAAGAACTGGGCGTGAGCGACGACGAAATGCAAGCGGTGCATGCCGCCGCCCTGTTGCACGATATTGGCAAGCTGGCTGTGCCTGAGCACATCATCTCGAAACCCGGGCGGTTGACGCTCGAAGAATTCGAGAAGATGAAGATTCACCCGGTCGTTGGAGCCGAGATTTTGGAGCGGGTTCGGTTTCCCTACCCGGTCGTGCCCATTGTCCGCGCCCATCACGAGAAATGGGACGGCTCCGGATATCCCATGGGCCTGAAAGGCGAGCAGATTCCAATCGGCGCCCGGGTTCTCTCTGCGGTCGATTATCTGGACGCACTAGCCTCTGATCGCCAGTATCGGCGGGCTTTGCCGCTGAATGAAGTCATGCAGCGTTTGGCGGCGGAGTCGGGGAAATCCTTTGATCCGAAGGTCGTCGAGATCCTTAAGAAGCGATACCTCAGTCTAGAAAAAATGGCTCTGGCTCAGTTTGGGCGCGAGGTGAATCCGTTGCTCTCGACCGAGGTTAAGGTTGAACGGGGTTCGGCGCCCGCAGCGGGCTTCGAAAACATTTCGGTCAAAGATGGTGTGGGCCACGAAGCCACATTCCTATCCTCGATTGCGGCGGCCCGGCAAGAAGCACAAACGCTCTTCGAGCTCAGTCAGGATTTGGGCGCTTCGCTCAGTCTGGTTGAGACACTGTCGGTATTCTCGGTGAAACTGAGATCCCTGGTTCCGTATGATGCCATCGCGATTTATGTTCGGCGAAATGACGAGTTGATTCCCGGCTATGTGAATGGCGACAACTTCCGTCTGTTCTCATCGCTGCGCATTCCACTTGGGCAGGGGCTCTCGGGATGGGTGGCGCACAACAAGAAGCCGATCATTAACGGCAATCCGTCGGTTGAGCCTGGATATTTGAACGATCCTACGAAGTTCAGCACCCTGCGCTCGGCCCTGGCGATTCCGCTGGAAGGCGTGGCCGGCGTGATCGGAGTGCTCGCTCTCTATCGCGGGGAACGCGACGCGTTTACGTCGGATAACTTGCGCATCCTTTTGGCCATCAGTTCGAAGATGGCACTGGCGATTGAGAACGCGGAGAAATACCAACAAGCAGAAAACTCCGCCACCACTGACTATCTCACCGGCCTGCCCAATGCGCGATCGCTGTTCCTGCAGCTCGACCGCGAGTTGGCCCGCTGCAAGCGCGATAATTCGACGTTAACCGTGATGGTCGGCGACATGGACGGGTTCAAGCAGATCAACGATCGCTTTGGCCACCTGGAGGGAAATCGTGTCCTGCGCCTGTTTGCCCAGGCTTTAAAAGAAAGTTGCCGCGAGTACGACTATGTGGCTCGTATGGGCGGAGACGAATTTGTGGTCATCGCTCCCGGCCTGCCCGCAGACGCGTCGACCAAGAAAGCGTATCAACTGCGCGAGCTGGCCAAGCAAGCAGGATTTGAAGTTTGCGCCGAAGAGATCCTTTCCCTGAGCGTGGGGCAAGCCATGTATCCGCAGGATGGAAAAGATGCGGAAGAGCTTCTCGCCGAGGCCGACCGCCGCATGTATCTGGAGAAGCAGCAGCAGCCATCGCGCAAAAACCGGAGGCTTTATGCCCGCATGAAGTGCCGCATCACGATTGAGTTGCATCCGGAGAGCGAGGGCACGCCGGTGTTTGGAAACTTGATCGATATCAGCATGGGCGGGTGTTATGTCGAAACCAGCGCCATCCTCACGCCGGGCACGAATCTCAAGCTGGTCTTCTCGATCGACGATGGCAAACTGCACGCGGAGGGCACCGTGGCCAGAATGCATCCCGGTTCCGGCGTTGCCGTGCAGTTCAAGGAATTGAATCGCGAAGACAAAGTCAGGATGCACCGCATCCTGGAATTCGTGCAAAATTCGACAGCCCTCTACGACAACCGCTACTACGAGAAATTAAACCGCTGAGAATCCAATGTGTGCGTGGGCGTCGCCGCCCGTGCGGGCCCACTAGAATCTACAATAGTCGGAGAATCTCACCAGGAAAGTTCGCATGAGCTTATGCAGCGTGGAAGAGCGCGGCCTCGGTGGCTTGAGGGTTCGCTACTTTCTTCCCGGATGCGCTTCGCCCTTGCTGGAAAAAACGGAGTAGGGCCACTCGTTCTCTTTCTTCGGCCGAGCCACAGCAGCAACCACTGGCTTCGCCTCGATTCCCCAGTCCGCTGGCGCAGGCTGGATACACCAGATATTCCCTGGCTGCTCCAGCGCGATGCCCACCAGCCAGTAATTGCTCCCTGTTCCGAGCGGTACGCAGTTTGCCACTCGCGCCGGCGCGCTCGTTCCTCCCGGAAGTTCATCGAGCAGAACCGATAGCCCAGCTTCCAGAGGGCGGCTGAGGCGCACGCCGCATCCCTCGGTGTTTACTACAAGAGTATGGCACTGCTCGCTGAATGGAATCTCAGGATCCAGGCTGGCCAAGCGAAAAGGGATTTGCGCCCGAATTCGGGTGCTGCGGCGCTCTGCTTCGTGGGATTTCACAGCCGAACTCATATGCAGACCACTTTAATTGTACGTCTGACACGAATCTTCAATCGGCAGCGGGATCGCAAAGTCGAAACCAAAGTAACCGCAATCGAACGACGCTCGCGTAGTCGGCTGGAGCATCGCTCTTCTAACTGGTCTTATTGACGTGCAGAGGTTATCGTTCTCTCCAGCATGGCTGCTGCCGCTGAGATACGACCGGTTGTATCCGACGCACAGAGCCGATCTGGCATACGACCGTTCACTGACGACTCCGAATTTGACCTTCTACTCGCCTGCTGTGCCGATTCATCCAGCGACGAACACACCAAACGCATCGGCGCGCTGCTTTCCTGTCGGCTCAATTGGAAACGACTGTTGGCCCTCGTGGATCATCATCGCGTGGTCCCGCAAGTGTACGGCGAGCTGTCGGCGTACTCGCATCTGGTTCCCACCCAACATCTCGATGCGCTCCGATCGCGTTATCAGAACAACGCCCGTAAGACGCTCTGGTTTACCGCTGAACTGATTCGCATTGTTGGCCATCTCGAATCGGCCGGAATCAAGGTTCTCCCTTATAAAGGCCCGGTTCTGGCGCAGACTCTGTATGGCGAAGTCACGCAGCGCCAGTTTGGCGATCTCGATCTCCTTATCCATCCCGCGGATGTACCCAAGGCCAAAGGCGCATTACGTGATCTGGGATACAAACCCGGAATCGAGCTTGCGCCGCAAATCGAAGATGTTTACATCAAAACTGGATACGAATGCTCGTTCAGTTCGACGATTGGCCAGTATCTGTTGGAGTTGCAGTGGCGAATCGTGCCCCGTTTTTATTCCATCGACTTCAATGTCGCCGATTTTTTGGACCGAGCCGACAAGATCGACATTGGGGGACGCCCGATGCGAACTTTGCGCCCGGAAGACCTCCTACTCGTGCTCTGCGTCCACGCCGCCAAGCACATGTGGGTTCAGCTCTCATGGCTGCGCGACATCGCCCAACTGACAAGGTCCGAACGTCTTGACTGGAGGGCGATTCAGCACGAAGCCCGCCGACTGGGAATTGAACGGATCGTCAACCTGAATCTGCTTCTGGCTCACAAACTGCTGGGCTCGCTATCGCCACACGGGGGTTTGAAGGAAGAAACGCAAACGAACGTTCTGGCGAACGAGATTCTGCGGATTATGAAGCGGAGCGACCACTACAACACCGAATCGCTCCCCTACTTCCGCCTGATGATGCGCCTAAGAGAACGCCGTCAGGATCGAATCCGTTTTCTCTACCGCCTAGCCACCA
Organism: Terriglobales bacterium; assembly: GCA_035601995.1. Lineage (GTDB taxonomy): Bacteria > Acidobacteriota > Terriglobia > Terriglobales > Acidobacteriaceae > JABDBE01. Next base: position 187,500 of record DATNNE010000089.1, on the reverse strand, counting down.
CTCCAAGCTTAAGCGAATGGACGACAGTTCGGTTTCCGAAACCTCTGCACCCGCTCTATCGTCTGGTGCGCCTGTGGCGGCTGGCCAAACGACTGGCGTCCGACAGCTAGACTCGCGGCGCATTCTCCTCAAAGACGTAGACCATTTAATGAACCGGCTGTGCCCTCCTGCGGGATCGTTTATGAGCAAAACAGCTCCCAGGGCCGAACCTACCGGCTGGCCAGTCCGCCCGCAGTTTCAGCGCCGTCGATGGTGTAGACGTGGCCGGTCATGTACGCTGCATCGTCTGACGCCAGGAATGCGAACAGGGCTGCGATCTCTTCCGGTTTCGCGTGCCGCCGCAAGGGGATCTTGCTGTTCACCTCTTCGAGCATCGCGTCGGTATATTCGGCGCGCTGCATGGGCGTGAGCACGTAGCCGGGCGCGACCGCGCACACGCGCACCTTGGGAGCAAGCTCCAGCGCCATGGTTCGGGTCAGTTCAATCACTCCCGCCTTGGTCGCATTGTAGTCGGCGTAGAAGGGTTGGCCCACGATTCCGTTGGTCGAAGCGGTTTGCAGAATGACGCCGCCGTTGCGTTCCCACATGTGGCGCGCGGCCGTCTGCGCCATGTAGAACACGCCTGTCAGATTGACCGCGACGACCTTATCCCATTCGTCCGGAGTGATCTTCAGAAAGTCGTGGCGAATGCTGATGCCGGCGTTATTGATCAAAACATCGACGCCGCCCATAATGCGCACCGCATCGTCGAACGCAGCCTGCACTTGCTTGAGGTCGGAAACGTCGGCATCGACGGTTCCAGCCAGATCCGGCAACCGCTTCTGGATTTCCTCGCGGCCCTTAGAGTCACGGTCGAGCACGCACACCGCCGAGCCTTCTTCCAGGAAACGAGCCGCTGTGGCCGCGCCGATGCCGCTGGCACCGCCGGTGATCAGTACGCGCTTCCCTTCAAGTCCACGCATCGTTTTTCAGGATGGTACGGGCGATATGAAATCAGTTCGCAGACCCAGATTCTCAGTTCTCAGATAGGTTTGCCGCGAAAGAAGTAGACCAGTTCGATAATCAGAATGATGACCACCATGAGTTCGAGCACGAAGGCGCGGCTCTGATTGAACTGATCGACCATGAAGCGATAGAGTTCCTCGGCAGTTTGCACCTTCTGCGTGACCAGATCCTTGTAATCAGGAACGCCAACCTTGGAGGCTGCGAGCTTGTACAGACGCGCGGAAAACATGTCGCTAAGAAACTTGATGGCGTTGTCGGCATGCTCGGTGAGTTCGTTTACGTCGAGCAAGACCGTGTGCAGTTTGGTAGCGGCGCGTGCCAAGCGCCAGCGCGCCAGCATCCCCGTGCCTTCGTCAAAGGAGTCGTAAACGCTTTCCAGTTCGCGCGTAAGGAACTCATCGTAATGGCGGAACTCGAGCAGCTGCGAGTTCGCATATTCCAGCAGCTGAATCGCGGTTTCCGCGCCAGCCGCGCTGTCATACAGAAATGCTGCGTTCCAACTGATTACGGTCAGATCGTTGGGATAGTACGAGATTCGCGACTGCAGGATTTCGTTTTGTTCGCCTTCAGAGAGCTGTGCCGTTTCTCCACGAACGATCTGGGCGATTCGTGCTCCATGAGAAGAAACCAGTTCATTAGCTGAAGGTCCGCCGCTGATCTCACGTACATGGAAAATGAAGTAATCCTCGCTCAGCCAGTCCGGATACGGCTTCACGAGTGCCGGAGCCGCGCGTTCGAGTTTCTGGTGCGCGATGCGCGATGCGTGGCCGGCAAAATCGACGTCCCACACCCAGCGGCTGCCGAGCCGAACCAATGTGTCCCAGTCGCCCGAGAATGGCAGCTCCAGCACCACGCTCACCACGCCGTAATCGTAAAACTTGATCTGGCCTTCGAGGCGCTCGCCGCTCTCGAGGATCAGTGTGTCGATTGGCTCAACCACCGGAGGCCGCTGGTAACGGACATACCCGGGGGCCGGATGTTTCAGCGTAGGCTGCTCCAGCGTGCGCGCGCCGAAGATCTCACGCAGCTTGTCGAGACGGATCTCTTCGCACACGTCGAATTGAATCAGCACCAGAACCGAGCCGTGGAGCGAGGCGTCAACCGCAGGAGCTATTTTGGTTTGCTCCGAGGTGTCGGTGATGGTGAGAGCGGATTCGCTATCCCGGATCATGGTTGGCATTGGCCCGCGAAACGAAAGCTGGCGGGCTTTCGGCGGTACCTTTGTATTTTCCCAGAATTGGGTCGGTCTGGCGAGGTCAGCTGACGAGATTATTTTATTATCAATAACTTACGGTCCGTTTATTCCTGAGGACGTGGCGTTCGAGGCTACGCGGGCGACGCGCGAGCCGCCATCTGGATTACTTCCGCTAGATGCAGGGCACGGCGATTCGTACACTGCGCGATCTGCTCGCGACAACTGAAGCCGTCGGCAATAACTAGACAGTCGGGGTCAGCTTTCCGCACTGCAGGCAGGAGCTCCAGTTCTCCGATCGCGAGCGAGATATCGTATTTGTCAGCTTCGAAGCCGAACGAACCGGCCATGCCACAGCAACCGGGGGCCGGAGTGTGAAAATCAATTCCCATTTTACGGAGGATGGATTCCTCGTCGGTCATTCTCATTACTGCTTTGTGGTGACAATGCCCGTGGACCAGGGCCTTACGCGCCAATTTCGGCAGGGAAAAATGAGTTGCCTTCTGCTCGAGAAACTCGCTCAGCAAGAATGTCTGCTGCGACAGTCTGAGTGCACGGTCGTCTTTGGGGAGCAGATTCAGAAGCTCGTCGCGAAACACCGCGGCACAGCTTGGCTCCAAGACAACGATCGGAGTGCCTTGTTTGATTTCGGCTTCCAGTGTGACGAGAATCTGGAGCAGCAGTTTCTTGGCGCGATCTAACATGCCCCAATCGTAGAGCGGCCTCCCGCAACACAGCGCGGCTTTGGGCAGCACGACGCGGTAGCCTGCGGATTCGAGCACTTCGACAGCCGCCTTCGCGGTATCCGGAAGAAAGTAGTTGTTGAATGTGTCTGGCCAAAGTAGCACGGGCATTGCTTTCGGATTGCGGAGCGCTCGACGACTGAACCAATGGCGAAATGTTTGCGGAGCGAAGGCAGGAATGCTGCGCTCCCGCGGAATACCTGCAACGAGCTTAGAGACATCGCGCAGGAAGGGAAGTTGCATGGTCAGATTGATCAAGCCAGGCGCCTTCGAAGCCAGCCGGGCCCAAATGTCGATATTTCCGAAAGCGTAAGCACTGCGTGGACGGAGTCTCGCTTTGTAGTAGTGCGACAGGAACTCGGCTTTGTACGTGGCCACATCGACGCCGACGGGGCAATCGCTCTTGCATCCCTTGCAGGCCAGGCACAAATCGAGCGAGTCCTTCACGTGCTGGTTTCGCCATCCGTCTTTAATTACGTCGCCCTTGGTCATTTCCCAAAGCAAGTGGGCGCGGCCGCGCGTGGAATGTTCCTCTTCGCGAGTCACACGGAAACTTGGACACATGACTCCGCCTTCATCCCGACGACATTTCCCTACTCCCACGCAGCGCAATGTGGCACTCGCCAGGCTGCCGTGGTCTTCGGGAAACTGAAAATGCGTCTGCGGCTGCCAAGGTTTGTAGTCGGCGCCCAAGCGTAGATTTTCATCCAACTTATATGGTTCGACGACCTTGCCCGGATTCATTTTCCAATCCGGATCCCACAGGGCTTTGAATTCTCGAAAGGCCTGCACCAGTTCCGGGCCAAACATTTTCGGTAGCAGCTCCGCTCGCGATTGCCCGTCGCCGTGTTCGCCCGAAAGCGAGCCGCCGTAGCTAATGACCAAATCGGCGGCCTCTTCGACGAACTTGCGATAGTTCGCGATGCCCTGCGCGGACTCGAGATCGAAGTTGATACGCATGTGTACGCAGGCGTGCCCGAAGTGTCCATAAAGTGCGCTGCGATAACCGTAGCCCTTCATCAGCTTGTGCAGATCGCGCAGATAGCTGCCAAGCTTGTCGGGAGTGACGGCAGCATCTTCCCAACCCTCCCAGCCTGGAGGCTCGCTCGGCACGTGAGAAGTGGCTCCCAGAGCCGATTCGCGCACGTCCCAGACTTGCTTAGCCGCGCGCTTGTCGGTGAACAATCGCATAGCAGGCGCTTCGGCGTCGCGGCTGAGCGACTGCATGAGAGCGCGTGCCTGAGACTCGGCTTCGGCAACCGTGGTCGCGCCAAACTCAGCGAACAGCCAACCACCTCCTGGAGGCAGAAGAGCGAGTCCTTCGAGATTCAGCTGCCTTCGCCGAGAAAACTCAACCAGCAATTCGTCGACGCCCTCAAGCCCGATAGGATGATGGGCCATTATTTCGGGCACGCGATCGGCGCATTGGAAGATATCAGGATAAGCAATGAGAAGCAGTGCGCGTTCAGGCGGACTCTCCACCAGCCGGCACGACGCTTCGAGCACGGTGACACACGTGCCTTCCGATCCTACTAGGGCGCGTGCGACATGGAAGCCATTTTCAGGGAGAAGGTAATTCAGGTTGTAGCCTGAGACCCGGCGCGGAATGTTGGGATAGCGTTTTCGGATGAGATCGGAATATGTGTTGCGCAGTCTTTTGAGTGCTGCGTAAATTTCCCCGCGCCGACCACCTTCGCCGATGAGCTTCTCGATCTCCGCATCGCTGGTCTGGCCCACTTTCATGCGCAGGCCATCATAAGTAAGAATCTCCAGTTCCTCGATGTTGTCGTCGGTTTTACCCGCCATCACCGAATGCACGCCGCAGGAGTTGTTTCCGATCATGCCGCCGAGCGTGCATCGATCATGGGTCGCGGGGTCGGGAGCGAATGTCAGGTGATGCTTTTCGGCAGCGTTACGCAGACGATCAAGGACGACGCCCGGTTGAACTCGCGCGATGCGCCGCGAGGCATCGATCTCAAGGATCTCAGCCATATATTTCGTGAAGTCGAGCACAACGGCAACATTGCAGCACTGTCCAGCCAGCGAAGTTCCACCGCCCCGGCAGAGGATGGGCGCGCCGTATTCACGAGCCAGCGAGATGGTCGCAATGACATCGTCGGCATCACGAGGAAGAACTACTCCGATGGGAATCTGGCGATAGTTGGACCCGTCGGTGGCGTAAAGCGCGCGGGTGCCGTCGTCGAAGCGAACGTCGCCACGAAGGTGACGGCTCAGTGCAGAGGCGAGTCCGTTTGCGTCCACGACTGCAGATTTGGCAGCGCGAGCGAGCTCCGCGAAATTATTCGACATGTAAACGGGAGGCGCTAGTCCGAGGAACTGTTGCCGGTCAGGTTCTTGCCACTCACAGTTGTAATGTTAATCTGGCTCTTATTGCCTTCCGGCGCAATGTTGATGGTGATGATATTTTTATTGTCCGTGGAGACAATCGTGCAGTGATTCTGATCCTTCGTATTGACTCTGGCGTTGGGAAGTTTCGACGAGTAGAACGCCATGACTTTGTCTACCGAATCGGCGCTCTCGAATTGTGCTGTGACGGTATGCATTCCTCCGATGGTCGCGCTATTCCCCTGCAGGACACGCGCACCAGGATATGGGTCGATTCCGAGATTACGGACGGCATCGTCGGGATTGTTTGTGCTCTGCACCGTGCCGAAGGGGGTTTCCACGCGAACATTGCCGTCTTCATTCTTGATATGGCTGTTGTGAGCAATGCGCCGGACTACGAACGTTAGCGTCCCTATTCCGAGAATGCCCAGCACGACGATGACAGCTACGACGATCAAGATGATCTTGAGCGCATCGTTTCCCTGAGGTGACGATGCGGGGGTGGGAGGAACGGTCGCCGGAATTGCACCGGACATGGGCACGGCCGCGCCGCATTTTGGACAGAACCTTGCGCCCGCTTCCAGATTTGTACCGCAAGAGTTGCAGAAGGCCATCGCGGTTACCTCACCTACTTACACGTATATCGCAGGATCGCGTCGAGAGCGGAGTATATCGCAAATCCACAGTCACCGGCGAGGATGATTCGAGAATTCTCTGGGAGTTCGTCGCAATCGAAGGAGTGTGAGATCCTTCGCTTCGCTCAGGATGACAGGTTCCTCCGGATGACAAGATTCTTCTTGAGGAGAGTTGTTCTAGCTCAACAGCCGTGTGCCGTAGTCAGCCATGCTGAGCGCCAACAGAAGAAACAGCCAAAAGATCGCCGAAACAATCACGATCTTGGTAAGCTTTTCGCTCGAGTACTTCACATGCATGAAAAACAGAACCACGAGCAAAGCTTTGACGGTGGCGATCACGAGCGCAACGACCGCGTTGAACGGCCCCAGGTCGACGAATGAAACTGCCGCTGTAATCACCGTCAGGCACAAGAGGGCGATCCAGATCGCGTAGTAAAACTTGCTCGACATTATGTGCTCAGACATGGCCATTCACCCCTATCGGTGTCGATCGATCAAATACAGCAACGGAAAAAGATAAATCCAGACGATATCCACGAAGTGCCAGTACAGGCCGCCCATTTCGACAGGCGTATAGTACTTCGGCGTATAACGCCCCTTCCATGCGTAGTAAGTCAGGAAAACGAAAAGTCCCACTCCAATGATCATGTGCAGGGCGTGCAGGCCCGTCATCGCGAAGTAGAGTGAGAAGTAAATCTGCTCGTGCCGTGGGTCGATATGGATTTGAGGATAGTCCCTTACCAGATCGTCCACGTTGAACGATGGCCCGGGGATGTGGTGCTCTTTGTATTTGTCGTACCACTCGACACCTTTGATTCCTAGGAAGGCGAAGCCAAACACAATAGTGAGGAGTAACAGAATGACCAGTAGCTTGCGCTTGCCCATCTGCGCAGCACGAACGCCAAGCGCTACGGTCAAGCTGCTGCAAATCAGGACGGCGGTATTGATCGTGCCCAGATAAATATCTAGGCTGCGGCTGCCGGCGGCGAATTCGTTGTAGTACCAGTAACGATAGATCAGGTAGGCGCAAAACATGCCGCCGAAGAACATGATTTCGGTAGCGAGGAAGAGCCACATGCCAAGAGTGGCAGCGTCGCGCTGCTGCTCCGCGTCGACGAAGTGATGCAACAGTTCGGGGCCGTGTTGCTCGACGGCGACTGGGCTATCGCTCAACATTCACCTCCGCGGGAGCGGGAATCTCTTCGTAGTTGTATGCTTCCCAGGTCACTTCTGGTTCTTCATCGAAATTGAAAGTGGGCGGCGGCGAAGAGGTCTTCCATTCCAGGCCGGCCGCGCCCCACGGGTTATCCTCCGCGATTTTCCCGTAGCGCATGGACCACAGGAAATAGACCATGGGCAGAACATATCCGATCGCTAAAATGGTCGAGCCCGCCGTCGAGAGCACATTCAATACCTGAAATTCAGGCGGATATTGCCAGTAGCGGCGCGGCATTCCCATGTAGCCCAGAAGGAACTGCGGAAAGAACGTCAGATTAAAGCCGGCAAACACTAGCAACGCCGCAAGCCTGCCCCACCCTTCCGGGTACATGCGGCCAGAAATCTTGGGCCACCAGAAATGCAGCCCGCCAAGATAGCCCATCACCGCGCCTCCGACCATGATGTAGTGGAAGTGGGCGATGACGAAATAAGTATCGTGGACGTGCACGTCGACTCCCAGGCAGGCCAGGAACAGGCCGGTGAGTCCGCCCATGGTGAAGAGCCCGATGAAGCCGAAGGCGTACAGCATGGGAGTGGTGAACGAGATCGAACCTTTGTACATGGTCGCGGTCCAATTGAATACTTTGATCGCCGAGGGTACCGCAACCAGATAGCTGAGAATGGAGAAGACCAATGCCGAATAAAGCGAAATGCCCGCGACAAACATGTGGTGCGCCCAGACCAGGAATCCGAACACCGCAATTGCAATGCTGGACATGGCGACGAAGTTGTAGCCGAAAATACGCTTGCGAGTGAAGCACGCCACGACTTCGCTCTCGACAGCCATGGCCGGCAGAATCATGATGTAAACCGCGGGATGCGAATAGAACCAGAACAAATGTTGAAACAATAATGGATCACCACCGCGGGTGGGATCGAAGATGCCTAGATTGAAAGCGCGTTCGAAGACCACCAGCAAAAGCGTAATTGCCAAAACGGGTGTTCCGAGCAACTGGATGATGCTGGTGGCGTAGTGTGCCCAGATGAACAGCGGCAGCCGGGACCACGTCATCCCCGGCGCTCGCATCCGATGGATGGTTACGACAAAGTTGAGGCCGGTGAGGATCGATGAGAATCCGGCGATGAAGATCGCGATGCCCGCTTCTATTACTTTGGTATTGCTGAAAGCCGTGCTGAAAGGCGTGTAGAAAGTCCAACCCGTGTCCACGCCTCCGGTAACGATGCAATGGAGATAGATCGTGCCGGCAATCATGTAGAGATACCAGCTCAACAGATTGATGCGGGGGAACGCCAAGTCTTTGGCACCGATCATCAGGGGAACGAGAAAATTTCCCAGCACGGCGGGGATGGAAGGAATCAGAAAGAAAAAGATCATCACCTGGCCGTGCATGGAAAAGAGCTTGTTGTAGGTATCGGCTTGAACCAGATCGCCCGCCGGGGTCAACAGCTCGAGGCGGATCAGCAGGGCAAAGAATCCTCCTATGAAGAAGAAGAACGTAATGGACGCGAGGTACAGGAGCGCGATGCGCTTATGGTCCGTGGTCAGCAGCCACGAGCGGATGCCATATTCCTTATTCAGATAGTTTTCGCGTTCGGCGGTAAGTGCTGCGGTAGCCATTGCTGTTCCTTAAGGGTTCTGCGAACTTGTGCCGGCTGGAGTCAGGCTAGTTTTGCCTGCTGCTCCTGCTGGAACCGGGCTCAACGACTTGATATATGCCACCAAAGCGTTTAACTGTTCTTCGCCCACGAGCCCCTGAAAAACGGGCATGATGGGCTTGAATCCGCTGACGATTTTCGCGCTCGGGCTCAAGATCGATTCGCGAATATAGTTTTCGTCGGCAATCACGATTCGTCCATCTTCCAGTTGCACGGGCTTGCCAAAAATTCCGGCGAGGATCGGTCCACGGCCTTGCGTGTCTGACCGGTGGCAGGTGGGGCACCCCAATTGTTGAAAAAGACTTTCGCCGCTTGCTGCAAGCGATCCCGTGGTGCTGCCGCCGGAGAGCCAGGCTTGGTATTGCGCCGGTTCCATGACTACGACTTGTCCGATCATGCCCGAGTGCATCGTGCCGCAATATTGCGAGCAGAAAAGGTGATATACACCAGGCCTAGTCGCACGGAACCATGCAGTTGAGTAGCGTCCCGGCAGCACGTCCTGCTTTATCCGAAAAGCTGGGACGTAGAAGCTATGAATCACGTCCTGCGAGGTCATGATCAGTTTGACGTCTCGGCCCACCGGCACATGTAGTTCGTTGATCTCGCGGGGACCCTCCTCATGTTGGAGTTTCCACATCCACTGCTTGCCTACGACGTAGACTTCAGAGGCGCCTTGCGGAGGTGTCCGCTCATGGAAGTAAATGACCGCGCCCCAAAGAAAAATGACCATGAAAATTCCCAGCGGAATGATCGACCAGGTGATCTCCAACGCGGAAGAGCCTTCGATCTGCTCGGCTTCGACTCCGCGGCGGCGGCGATACATCGTCGCAAACACCAGGATCATGGTAAAGATGGCCACACACATGAACGCGGACAGCGCCACCAGGAAAATGTAGAGGGCGTCTACATTGCCGGCGTTGGTCGAAGCGCGTACAGGCCAAAGTGGAAAGTTATCGAACATAAGTTAGTCGTTAGCCATTCGTCGTCGGTCGACCGCTGTTTGTCGGACCCATACGGAACATCACGATCAGGAACGTTCCTAAAATCAGTACCGTTGCGCCCGCGGCCAGTTGCAGAACTCTACTGATGATTGCGCCGTATTTCCCGGTGTCCGGATCGTAGTGGTAGCAGTAGAGCAACACTTGGTCGACCACCGTGCCGATTTTGTTTTCGGACGCCTGAATCAATCCCAGGCGCAAATCCTTAGGGGCGTACTCGACTCCGTAATAGTACTGCGCGATTTTTCCTTCGGGCGTCAGCACCATGATTGCCGTCGCATGAGCAAACTGGCCGCTCTTGGGATCGTACTGATACTGGAATCCAGCAGCCTTAGTGAGCGCATCGATTGAAGCGGCTGGCCCGGTCAGGAAATGCCAGCCCTCTGACGCTCCGGGTCGTCCGTAGCGCTTCAAGAATTCCGCCTTTTTCGCGGATGCCATCTCGGGCGTTTCTTTGGGATCGAAACTCACGGTGAGAACGTCAAACTCTTTTCCCACGTCGAATTTCAATACTCGCAGCGCACTCTCCAAACCGGTTAAGACTTCTCCGCACAACATGGGGCATTGGTAGTACACGAGGTTCAAAATCATCGGCTTCTTGCCGAAATAGTCTCCCAACGTAACTGCTTTCCCGGTCTCGTCACGAAACGTGAGAGCGGGCGGAATCTGTTCGTCCAGATGCTGCTCAATGCCAACGTTCTTCAATCCCGGCGGGCGCACATTCGCGGGCGGCGACAGCGGGCCTTGCGTTATTCCCTGGCGCCACGCGGGCAGCGTAAGAACAGACAGCGTCAATACAGCTGCCGCGGTTAGCTTCGAACTCATCGATCCTTTTACACTGCGCACTGCTACTTTCCTTTCTACTTCGGGGCTTGCGGCTTAGCCGATTCCCCGCTTGTGTCCGAACGCTGCGCGGCTTGATTCGCGGTGTTTACGTCAGACAGTGGAACGGTTCCCGCCTTCGGCGTGGTCGGCAATCCGCGCTGCGCGACTAACTCCATTGCACGCTCGATCGGGATGCGTACCACTCCAGCCTTTTCGTCCACCCAGCCATAACTGTTTAGCGTTTGCTCTTCCTTGAGGCGAAAATCGTGGATCTCAATTCGTTCGTTTCGCTCCAGGCGTGGTTGCGGGAATTTGGTGATCTCGTCCGGCGATACGATGCGCGTGTCGGTGTCCACCTGTTTTACCAGCGGACTCTGCTCAGGCTGGCGTGCTCTCTGACGCGCGTCCATGTAGTGGTACAAGCCCCAGATGATGAAATAAACCACGATGCCACCTACGATGAGACTGATCAGGAACGCGAACACCGCGTGCGCGGTCAGGTCCTGCCGCTCGTAGCCCTCTTCGGCGTGTCCGTGTTTTATCTCTTCACTCATGTGCCGGTTCCAATACTTCGTTGGCGTCCGCGTCATACGCGGGCACAAGCGGCAGAGAACTGAGGTTGCGGAAGAAGTAAGCCAGCCAAATTCCGCCGATGGCGATGGGCACGACAATGTCTGCCAGCGTCACGGACAATGTTTTTGAGAAATTGGGTTCGATGATCCAGAACAAATCGAGGTACCGCATGAACATGATCCAGGCTGCGAGCCAGGCTAAGCGGCGTATATCGCGTTTGAACGGACGCGAAAGCAACAGCACGAAAGGCACGGCGAACTGGAATACCACGAGGGTCAAGCCAATGAATCCCCAACCGCCGTTCAATCTGCGCATGTACCAGGTGATTTCTTCCGGCAAGTTTCCCGCCCAGATGATGAGCCACTGCGAGAAAGAAAAATACGCCCAGACCATGATGAAGGTCAGCATCCACTTGCCATGGTCATGCACGAAATCAGGTTTTAGCAGCTCCGACATCGGCTTGTAGTCCACCAGAATCCGCTCGACGACGACGGCGAAGCACATCGCCGACAGCAATTCGCCGATCAGGATCAGCAACCCGTAAATCGTGGAAATCCAACTGGGGTCGATGGACATTAGCCAATCGATGGCGGCGAAAGAAATCGTGAAGGCGTAGAGAATCAGCCCGGGGCCGCTTACGGCCTTAAAGCGCGCGCTATTGTCGCGTGACGACGGGTTGTCCGTCTCCTTCGACCACCTGCTGAGCAGAAACGACAACAGATTCCAGATTGCGAGGTAGATCGCAGCGCGAATGATGAACCCGGGCACAGTCAGATAAGTCTTTGTGAGCTCCTGAAGGTGTTCGCGGAGATGTTGGTCCGCGATGGAATCCAGTGGCCGGGCCCAAACGTAAAGTTTGCCAAGCCCGAACAGGATCGGAATATACAAAACTGCCATCAAGGGCAGACAACGCATGGCCGCGCCCAGAATTCTGCGAATAACCGTGCCCCACCCGCCGCCGGTCAGATGCCGAATCATGACAATTGCCATGGATCCGAGAGTGACTCCGAGCCAGCACATGTAGCCCAGCAGGTAGGCGCGGAAAAATTCGTCCGGACGCAGAAACGCAAGGACCACGGAGATCGCGGCAAAAATCAAGCCGACGACGAGCGAGCGGCTCTGGATGGTTTTGACCACCGGGGGCGCCATCAAGTTCAGATTGTTCGCACGCGCCGCGCTCATTTCGGCTGCTCTCCTTTTTCGCCGCTCGAACCAGGCTCAAGCTCCGGTAAAGTTGCGCCAGAGCCGGGATCGCCACGGAACACAGGCGGCTCGGACGGCACTTTTTGTCCCGCAGGAACGTCGCTTATGGTCGCTTCCTGACTCAATTGCAAAGCCCGGATATACGCCACGATCGTCCAGCGATCCCGCGCCGGAATTTGCGAGGCATACTCCGGCATCGCACCAAAGCCGTTGGTCATCACGTCAAAGAAATATCCCAGGGGCGCCTTCCGCAAGCGCTCAGTGTGATAGGACGGCGGCGCTCGAAAGCCGCGCTGCACAATCATTCCGTTGCCATCGCCCAACCGCGAGTGACAGGGAGCACAGTAAATATTGAAGCGCTCGCGGCCGCGGGCCAGCACTTCGTCGGTCACCGGAAAGGGCATGTAGTCCCCGGGATTGTTGCCGAGTTTTCCAGAATATAAATATGTATCTTCATGTAGTTGCCCGCGCGCCACAGTTCCGTCGACCGGAGGGCGCGCGGAGCGCAAGTCGGAATAAAAGTCACTCTCGGCGAGCGGCTTAAAACGAGGTTGGTCCTGCATATCCTGGCGGCATGCTGCCAGCGCCAGCACGGCCAGCAAGCCCAACGGCGAAATGTTTCTCAGACTCAACATTGTTTCTAGCGCAAAGTTCGGGGTTTCGTAAACCCAGTTCTCAGTTACAAGTTCTCCGTTCTCGGTTGGGAAATACCTAGCTCGGCACCTCCGAAATCGAGCGTGGCCCCAGACCTTCAAGAAACCGGCGAGTTTCGCTCGGGCTGTACTTGAGATCGGTAGAAAACACGATCAGGAAAAAGCGATCTTTGGTCGCGAAGGCGAAGCGCGGCACATTGAATACGGGATGGTACGGCATGGGAAGACCATTCAATGCCAACATGCCAAACACGGCGAAAATGCCGCCAAAAAGAATCGTCATCTCGAAAGTCACCACGATGAATGCCGGCCACGAATGATAAGGTTTGCCGCCCACATTAATGGGATAACTGACAGCCGAGATCCAGTACTGCAGGGCGTAGCCGGATAAACCTCCGAGCAATCCACCAATCAGCACGACTAATGGCACGCGGTTCTTGTGAAAGCCGATTGCTTCCGCCAATCCCTCCACCGGAAACGGGCTATACGCATCGATCTTCAGATAGCCGGCTTCGTGCGTACGATGAGCCGCGTCCACCAGTTGGGTGGGAGAATCAAACTCGGCCATCATTCCGTAAATTGGAGTGTGCTTCATTCCTTCACCTCCGCCTCGGGCAGGAGGGTGCGCATTTCAAAGATCGAAATCATGGGCAGGATGCGCACAAACAGGAACATCGCGGCCAGGAACATTCCGATGGTGCCGATGTAAGTCATCCAGTCCCAGCGCGTCGGATAATACATTCCCCAGGAAGAAGTCAGGAAATCACGGTGCAAGCTAACCACCACGATGATGAAACGCTCGAGCCACATGCCGACGAGAATGACTCCGGAAATCAGAAACAATGCGACTGGACTGGTTCGCAGTTTGCGAATCCACAACACCTGCGGGACAAAGATGTTACAAGCCAACAACGCCAAATACCATGGCGCATAGGGGCCATGCAGCCGGTTCCAGAGAAGGAAAGCATCGAATCGGTTGCCGCTGTACCATCCCATGAAAGCCTCGATCGCATAGCCGTACGCCACAATCAACCCGGTCGCGAGCATGACTTTCGCTGAGTTTTGCAGATGGCGTTCGGTAATGAAGTCTTCGAGGCCATAGAATTTGCGGATCGGAATCGCCAGCATGAGGACCATCGCGAAGCCGGAATAAATGGCTCCAGCAACGAAGTAAGGCGGGAAGATCGTAGTGTGCCAGCCGGGCACGATGGCGACGGCAAAGTCGAAACTGACCACGGTGTGAACCGACAGAACCAGCGGAGTCGCGAGTCCGGCGAGCAGCAGATAAGCTGTCTCATAACGATGCCAGTGCCGCGCTGAACCGCGCCAGCCCAGCGCCAGCATTCCATAAATAATCTGCGCTGCGCGATTGGTGGAGCGATCGCGCAGCGTAGCCAAGTCAGGAACCAGGCCGATGAACCAGAACAACAAGGAGATGGTCGCGTAGGTGGAAACGGCAAAAACGTCCCAAACCAACGGGCTGCGGAACTGCGGCCAGTAATTCATGGTGTTGGGATAAGGAAAGAGCCAGTAGGCAAGCCACGGGCGGCCTACGTGAATCAGGGGAAAGAGACCTGCGGCTGAAACCGCGAACAAAGTCATGGCCTCGGCGAACCGGTTAATTGAGTTGCGCCAAGATTGCCGCAGTAACAGGAGGATCGCGGAGATCAACGTGCCCGCGTGGCCAATTCCAATCCACCAAACGAAGTTGACGATGGCGAAGCCCCAGCCGATGGGGATCGTGATGCCCCAAATGCCGACGCCGCGGAGAAACAAATATCCGACGGCGAACAACATCATCATAGTCAGCAGAAAAGCGATGCCGAAGCCAAAGTACCAGCCATTGGAAGTCGGGCGCGTGAGCACGATCGAGCTGATTTTGTCAGTGACCGTGCCAAAGGTGTATCCCGGCTCGATTACTGGAGCTGCGGGTTGTCTTTGCTCGTCCATCGTTCGATCGCGCTCCGCTTAGGTTTCCAGCTCTGGGTTGGGGTTACGAATCTCGGCCAGATACGTGGTTCGCGGCCGGGTATTCAGATCGGCCAGCAAACTGTAGTTGCGTGGGATCGCCTTAGCCTTCGAAACCCGGCTGTTTGGATCGTTGATATTGCCAAAGGTGATCGCGTCGGCTGGGCAAGATTGCTGGCAAGCCGTCTGCAACTCACCGTCCTGGATCTTGCGATCTTCTCGCTCGGAATCGATGCGATGCTGAGTGATGCGCTGGATGCAATAAGTACACTTTTCCATGACGCCGCGGCTGCGGACAGTCACATCTGGATTGCGCATCATCTTTAGTTGAGGCGTCTCCCAATCCTGAAAGAGCAAGAAATTGAAACGCCGCACTTTGTACGGGCAGTTGTTGGAACAGTAGCGCGTGCCCACGCAGCGGTTGTAGACCATGTCATTCAGGCCTTCGGTGCTGTGGACAGTCGCGCCCACGGGACAGACTACTTCGCACGGCGCATTCTCGCATTGCTGGCACGGTACAGGCTGGAAGTAGGCCTTCGGACTGTCGCGGTCGCCCTGATAATAAGCGTCGACGCGCAGCCAGTGCATATGGCGGCCGATCACAACCTGCTCTTTACCGACCACCGGAATGTTGTTCTCCGACTGGCAGGCAACGATGCAGTTGTTGCAGCCGACGCAGGCATTCAAATCGATCGCCATGCCCCACACGTAAAGTTCCTTCTCATACGGGTAGGGTTTGTACAACGTTAGTTCTGTTGGAGGCTCTTCATCCCTGGCGAAATCTGGTTCCTTGCGATACTCTTCGAGACTCGCCGCCCGCACCTGCGGCCGTGCTCCTTCCGGCGTATCCATCGTCTGATAACCCTGCGTCGTCGCCAGCTTGTAAGTTCCGCCAGCCTTGCTGATATTGACGCCCGTCGTGAACCACGGCGTCGCGCTGGAGCGCAGCGGGTACATGTCGAAGCCCGCGCCGGTTCCTGCTCGGCCTGCGCGTTTGCGACCGTAACCCAGAAAGACGGTCACGGAATTATCGGGATGCCCGGCCTGAATCCAGATCGGCGCCGTCACTTTCTTGCCGTTTAATTCCAGCGTAACCAGATCTTCGGTCTTCAGCCCAATCCGCGCAGCCATGGCTGGGCCGATGAGCACGGGATTATCCCAAGTCATCTTCGACATTGGTTTGGGCAGTTCTTGCAGCCAGCCGTTATTGGAGAAGCATCCGTCGTAAACGCAGGGATCGCGGCGGAAGTTGATCTCGATGGATTTGACGTCGCTGATCGGGGATACTGGGAAACTCGCCGACTTCAGTGTGACTGACTTCGGCTCAAATGTTGTTCCCGCGATCCAGCCATCGTGCAGCGATTTTCGCCAGAAGGCTTCGAAATCCGCGCCGGGATACTGCTTTTGCCAATAGCCTTGCACGACTTCGTGGCCAGTGGCTTCGGCTTGCCCCGCAAGCAACGCAGCGAGTTCATAAACGCTCTTGCCACCGTAGAGCGGGGCTATCAGCGGTTGCACAATGCTCACCGTGCCGTCATACGCGCGAGCATCGCCCCATGATTCGAGATAATGGGCTTCGTTCACATGCCATTGGCAGAGTTCGGCGGTCTCGTCCTGATAGAGGCCGAGGTGCACGCGCATTGGAATATTTGTGTTCTTGAGCGCGTCGGCAAAGTTCAAATCGGCAGGCGCATCGTAGGCGGGATTTCCGCCCATGATGAACAGCATGTCCACTTTCCCGGCGCGCATGTCGGCGACGAGGTCTTTGATCGAGTCGTTCTGATTGATTGGGTTGGCATCGACGGGATCGGTGTAAATCACCGTGCGGCCAACATTTCCCAAGGACTGATTGATCGCGTGAGCCAAAGCATGAACGATCGGCGGCTGGTGATCGCCAGCAATCACGACGCTCGATCCGTGATGCGCGTTAAGGTCTCGCACGAGGCCATCAAAGGCCTTCGTTTGTTTATCTGTGAAACCCGTCCCTGGGCCACCAAGCCCGGTTCGCGAAACTAATCCTCGCACAAAATTCTCGACCTGCGACGCCGGCACCGGCAACCGGTGGTCCGCTTTCGCGCCGGTTGAGCTCATCGTGCTCTCGACCACATACAACCGGCTCACATTGCCCGCGTCAGGATTGCGGCGCTTGGCGAAATCGCGAATGTATCGCGTGGAACCGGGAAATCCTGCGTAAAGAAAATCGGCGTCGAGCGAGACAATCACATCCGCATTTTCGAGCTTGTACTGGGCTTCGACCGGCTGGCCGAAGGCCATCTTCGCGCCTTCGAACACATTGTCGCGATTTACCGGCTCATAGACATGCCACTTCGCTTGCGGATACAGCTTGAGCACCGACCGCAGCTGATCGGCGAGCGCGGGAGAAGAAACTGTGCGGGTCAGGATGCGAATCCCCGCTCCCTGCACCGCTTTCTGCGCGTTCAGCGGTCCGCGGATTGCTTCCAGAAAATTTCCCCAGGTGCGCACATCGCCCAAATACGCGATAGTCTGGGAGCGGTCGGGGTCGTACATTCCGAGGATCGACGCCTGGGCAAATACGTCGGTTCCTCCCAAGCTCGCGGGATGTTGTTCGTTGCCTTCAATCTTGGTGGGACGATACAGATGACTTTCAACCAGGATCGGACTGGCGTATCCGCCCAGCGTGAAAGCTGTAGCGAAGAAAAGAGGCCGGCCGGGAATGACTTCTTCCGGCTGCCTGACGTAAGGAACGATCGGCTCGAGCGGCTGCTTGGTGCAGGCGGTCATTCCTGCCATCGCCAGCGAAGCACCCATCAGCTTCAGGAATCCGCGACGCGAAACCGCATCCAGCCACTCCGACGCGCCTTTGGGGAACTCGCGATGCATCATCTCCTGAAACTCGGAGCTGCCCGCGAGTTCTTCCAGACTGCGCCAATACTCGGGCCCTTTCGTCTGGGCGATTTGGGCCCGCACTGTTTGCAGGTCGAGCTTGTCCTTTTTGCCCGGACAAACTTCCTCGCGGCGCTGCTTGATCTTTTTCTCTTCCATCTGATTGTTCGAACTTCGTTGCCGTCGAGACGTAGCCAGTTACGTCTCTACCGTGAATGTCCTTGACCGGTGCGACGCCCGCATCGCATCACTCTTTCGAACTTTATCGGTGACACGTCGAACAACTCGTAATGTCGGTCACCGTGCGCAATTTATATTTCCTCACCAAATCCACGCCCAGCGAAAGCTGATCAGTATAGACCTTGCCATCGAGTACCACCGGCTTGTCGCTCGACGGCTGCTCGTACCCCATATTGAACACCTGATCACGAGGCCGCAGATTTTTCTCTGGCGCGCGATGGCACTCCAGGCACCACTCCATTTGCAGCGATGCGTAATTGAACATGAGCGGCATCCGGTCGACCGGACCGTGACAAGTGTTGCAACCCACTCCCTTGTTGATGTGAATGCTGTGGTCGAAATAAACGAAATCCGGCAAATCGTCGACTCGCGTCCAGACCAGAGACTTGCCCGTGCGGAAACTCTCGCGCACCGGTTCGAGCAAAGGCGCTCCCGTCCAGATTTGCGAGTGGCAGTTCATGCAGGTCTTGGTCGGAGGAATCCCAGCAAACGAAGATTTCTCAACCGAAGTATGGCAATAGCGGCAGTCGATGCCTAAGCCGCCGACGTGGTGCTGATGGCTAAAGGGCACGGGCTGCGGCCGCGCCACTTTGGCGTAAGTGATGTAGGGCGAACGCTGCAGCTCGAGCACCGCCCACAGCAACGCCGCCACCAGGAATACCGCGCCGTAAATAGTGGCGCGGGAGATTGTGTTCGTACTGCGATGAAAAATCTGCATCGATCAGAACTTTCAGTGCAGCAGGGACGTCGAACTTCATCCCCCAATTTAGTGTGGCCCTATGGAACCAACCTCACACGCAGCCGTGAGTTGGCACAGGAAAACTTGTGATTATAACAGTTCGCGCAGCTTATGATTGCCGGCAACAATTGAACCCCAAAAAATTGACGCAACGTTATCAAAACGGGAAAACTTGTTTCGAAATTCTAACAGAATCTCGCGACCGGTTGCCGCGACGGACGCTCGACCTTCGGACGTTCTATCGCAACCCGATACATTTCGCCGTCCTGCTCGCAGCAGAACGGGCTAACGGAGGTTCATGACTAGCAATTTTGGTTCGGTCATTTCCTCGATGGCGTAACGCAGGCCTTCGCGGCCCAGTCCCGAATCTTTGATTCCGCCGTAAGGCATGTGATCAATTCGAAATGTCGGAACGTCGCCGGCCATCACGGCACCCACTTCGAGCTCTTCGTAGGCGCTGAACATCAGCTTGGCATCCCTGGTAAAGATACCTGCCTGCAGGCCGTACGGAGAGCTGTTAATTTGCTTGAGCGCATCGGAAAAATCGTCGTACGACTCAATGGTGACTACCGGGCCAAAAATTTCCTGGCAATTCACTTTCATTTCTGGACGCGTGCGGGTTAGAACGGTAGGCTCGAGTATCGACCCCTTGCGTTGTCCTCCGCAAAGTAAGCGAGCACCGCCGCGGACCGCCTCCTGAACCCAATCACTGGCACGGATGGCGTCACTTTCGCGAATCAACGGCCCCACATCAGTCGCCTCTTCGAGCGGATCGCCGGTCTTCAGTTTCCTGACTCCGGCAACAAAAATGTCGGTGAATTTTTCCAGAACCGAATGTTCGACCAGAATACGCTGCACCGAAATGCAGGATTGCCCGGCGTAGGCGAAACCCCCAGTCACGCACCGTTCTGCGGCGTACGTCAGATCAGTGTCGCTGTGAACGATGACGCCTGCGTTGCCTCCCAGCTCGAGCGCAACTTTCTTCTTGCCCGCTCGTCGTTTGATTTCCCAGCCGACCGCGGCGCTGCCCGTAAAGCTAATTAGCTTCAGCCGTTCATCCGTCACCAGCAATCCAGCGTCGTCGTTGGAGAGCGGGAGAACATTCAGAGCTCCGTCGGGCCAACCTGCCTGTTGCACCGCCTCAGCCATGAGCAACGCGGTGAGCGGCGTCTGCGGCGCAGGCTTCAGCACCATGGAGCATCCACTGGCAATCGCCGGAGCTACTTTGTGTGCCACTAAATTGAGAGGAAAATTAAACGGGGTGATCCCAGCGATCGGCCCCAGAGGGAAACGGCGCACAACTCCCCAACGTCCGGCGGTGAATTCCTGCCAATCGAGCGGCACATACTCGCCATAGATGCGAGTGCTCTCCTCGGCGGCCACGGTGAAAGTGAAGATGGATCGTTCGACTTCGCTCCGCGCCGCCTTGATCGGCTTCCCCGCTTCCTGCGCCAATGTGTGGGCAAACTCTTCTTTGCGGTGGGCAATGCTCTCGGCGACCCGGCGCAACACGCGTTGCCGCTCGAATGCCGGAAGCCGTCGCGTCGTGCCAAAAGCCTTGACCGCCGCCGCGATGGCCGCCTCTGCGTGCTCGCGCCTTCCTTGAAATACCCTGCCGACAACGCTGCCATCGTAGGGGGCCCGAATCTCGACCACATCGCCTTCTTCAACCCATTTACCATCGAGGAGAAATCCGTGAGTTGCGACTGGAGTTGCAATCATCTGGGCCATGGCGTAGTTCTTGCACCCCACAAGCAGTAAAGATTATAGACTTTTCAAGCGCGGCAAAGTGCGACTGGCACACGATAATGATTCGGGCGACGGTCGATTCGCATCAACACGAACAGGCCATGCTCACATCGATTGTGGAAACGGGCGAGTTGCTGCGTAAACGAGAAGTGTCGCCCGTCGAGTTGACGAAGAACTGCCTGGCGCAGATCGAACAACTCAACCCTATCCTCAATGCATTTATCACGGTAACGGCAGAGTCGGCTCTCGCGCAGGCACGCGCCGCTGAAGCAGAAATCTTTCGTGGAAATTGGCGTGGGCCGTTGCACGGCATACCGCTGGCGTTGAAAGACCTGATCGATACCGCCGGAATCCGCACCACCGCTGGCAGCGCCTTGTTCAAAGATCGGATCCCGGAAAAAGATGCTGAAGTCGTCCGCCGACTGAAAGACGCGGGAGCCGTCCTCTTGGGAAAACAAACCCTACACGAGTTCGCCTATGGCGGCAGTTCGATGATCAGCCATTACGACGAAGTTCACAATCCGTGGGATCCCGCGTGTATCGCCGGGGGATCATCGGGAGGCTCGGCCGCATCGGTAGCCGCTGGCCTGTGCTATGGCGCGATCGGAACGGATACTGCCGGTTCCGTTCGCGAACCTGCGGCGCTATGTGGAGTTGTAGGCCTGAAGCCTACGTATGGGCGAGTTAGCGTGCGGGGTGTAATCCCGCTCTCTCTATCGCTCGATCACGTCGGCCCGATCACGCGCACGGCTTCAGACGCGGCCCTGATGTTGCAGGCGATCGCCAGCTACGACGCAGAAGATGCGAGCAGTGCGAACGTGCCTATGGGCGACTACCTCGCAGCTATCCGCGAACCATTAACGCCGATGAGGATCGGTGTGCCCAGGAAATTCTTCTATGAAGATCTTGATCCGGAAGTTGGTTCGGCAGTGGAAGAGGCGCTCGGCGTGCTGAGAAGCCTTGGCAATGATCTTTTCGAGGTCGAGATTGAAGTCCCGACTGACCGCACATTGCAAGCCGCAGAGTCCTATGCGTACCATCGCGAGTTCGTCTCGACGAGTCCCGAACTGTATCAACCCGAAACATTGCGCCGCATCCGCACGGGCGAGAACATCAGCGCCGCGCGGAGGGAGCAGGCAGCGCGTGAGCTGAAACAAGTGCGCAGTGAAATCAGCAAAATGTTTGCAGACGTAGACTTGCTCGTAACGCCAACGACGCCGATTCCCGCACCTGCGATCGCGGACTTGAAGCGCGACCCGGACGCTCTTCGCCCCTGCGAACTCGTCCTGCTCAGGAATACGCGCCCGGCAAATGTGTGGGGACTTCCCGCGATCTCAATTCCATGTGGTTTTACAAGAGCAGGTCTTCCCATTGGACTGCAGATTATAGGACCGCACTGGCGAGAACACACGGTTCTGCAGCTTGCGCACGCCTATGAGCAGGTCACGGATTGGCACAAACGCAGTGCGAGAAATGGCTGAAGTCTAACATTCGATCACTGGTCGGGGCGGTGACAGCCGTCTAGGTCGAAGATAAACTCTGCACATGCCCCTTTCCCAATCCCCGCGAGTCGCACTCGGGAGATATGACCTATATCGGCGAACTCCCTCCGTGGAACTCCAGAATGGCAAAATCAAGTTTCTGCCGGGCCAGTGGGCCAAAGAGTTTGAGAGTACTGATGCCGCATTTCCGCCCGGTTCACGCCTGGAATACCGCATACAAAAGGGTGACATGTACTTCGCGGGGGACCACAGTCAAGCACTCGGGAGAACATTGTGGGTGATCGAGCCTGATGGAAGCAGAAGACTACTGGCGAGCGGCTTCATCCTTTACCTTGATCTCACGGTGGCCGCCAGAAACCTCCAAAAACTTGGAGTCCCGTTCAGGGCTGTAACTTTCTATGAAGGACCAAATGGAGAGCAAGTCGAAACCGAGCTTTCCATCTCGCCCTCGCGGCTCCGGATTCCCATGGCGTTCGTTCTTGGATCATCGAATCTCTGGCTTGGTGCGGTCGCCGGATTGTTTATACACAGAGTGAGCTACCTGATTGCGATCGGGATGATTGCTTTCTTGGTTCTTGCGATTGCAACTGTGCGATCGGCTAGTTCGATTCGCGCGGCGTTGCTAAAGATCATCTCAAGCCTTCCAATTTACGGAGCTGGGTATGCGGTGGCAGTCGTGCTTGTTCGTTTCCTTGCGTCCGACCTCGCCGGAGGATAGCTGTTGTAACTCGCCAGCAACCCCACAGTGGCTCTTAATTAGGACGAGTTAGTATGTTCTAGTGCCCGTCAAGAATACTAACAAGGCTCGGCTGACCATCCTTCGTTCTGAAAACCTGGTTCGCATTCCGTGGCTGATTCATGGATTCAGCACGCGGGTTGGTGGATTTTCCCGCGCTTACGGGGGGAACATTCTCAACCTTGGATTCACCAAGCAGGATTCGCGCGACGCGGTAGAACGCAACCGGGCGGCTTTCTTGTCGCAACTCGGCGCTCGCAGCGGCAAGAAAGACTGGCCTCTGGTTACGCTACGCCAGATTCATTCCGACCTCATTCATTGCGTGGCTGAGGTGCCCAAGGATCCTTTAGTTGGCGACGGTCTGATCACTTGCATGCCGGGCATTCTGCTCGCCGTCCAAACGGCTGATTGTCTGCCGGTCATTCTCGTCGACACCAAGCAGAGAGCCGCGGGAGTGTTTCACGCAGGTTGGCGCGGTACGGTCAAGCGCATCGTTGAAAAAGGATTGGGAGAGATGCGCCGCTGTTTCGATTCGCGTCCCCAAAATATCAAAGCTGCCATCGGCCCCGGCATCCACGCTTGTTGCTACGACGTCGGACCGGAAGTGCGCCAGCAGTTCGAATCGCAGTTCGCTTACGCCGAAGATTTGTTTCGCGAGATCAAAGAATCGGATCCGGTACGCGAAAAGTATCCGCTGCTCTTTCTTACTGCGCGAGCGCCCGGACACAGCGAACTGCCAACGAAGATCTTTCTCGATCTGGTCGAAGCCAACCGCCGTCAGTTGATCGACGCTGGAGTTTCGCCCGGGAACATCAAAGCCTCGCTGTTGTGTACGGCGTGCCGTTCGGATTTGCTCTTTTCATATCGAGCAGAAAAGGGAGTAACGGGACGAATGACGGCCGTAGCAGGAATCCAGAAGGCGGTAACAGGGAAGGGGTAGAAACACAGGGTCCCTCGACTCCGCTCGGGATGACAGTTCTTAGTTACTGGTGGCGGCCTACTGCTTCGCGGACTTCAGCCGTTTTTCCAGCGCCGCAACTTCATCTTGTAATCCCTTCGGCAGATGATCGCCGAATTTAGCAAAGTGCTCTGTGATTAACGGCACTTCCGCCAACCAGCCTTCGACATCTACGCTTAGCAGTTCGTCCACATGGGCGCCTTTGATATCCAGCCCCTTGGTGTCGAGATCGGCTACGTCGGGAATGCGTCCGATGGGCGTCTCTTTCGCATGAACCTTGCCATCGCAGCGCTCAAAAATCCATTTCAGCACGCGGCTGTTTTCTCCGTAGCCGGGCCAGAGGTACTTGCCGTTTTTATCCTGGCGAAACCAGTTCACATAGCAGATCTTCGGCAGTTTGGATGCGTCTGAACTGGCGCCAATCTTGAGCCAGTGGGCAAAATAATCGCCCATGTGGTAGCCGCAGAATGGAAGCATTGCCATGGGATCGCGGCGCAACTGGCCCACTTTTCCGGTGATCGCGGCAGTCGTCTCGCTGCTGGCGGTCGCCCCCAGGAACGTGCCATGCTGCCAGTTGAACGCTTCCGTAACCAGCGGAACAATTCCGGCGCGGCGGCCACCGAACAGGATCGCATCGACGGGCACGCCTTTGGGATCTTCCCACTCCGGCGCAATTACCGGACACTGCTTAGCAGCAGCCGTAAACCGCGCATTCGGATGGGCCGCCTTGCGCTCCGAATCTGGCGTCCATGGCCGACGCAGCCAGTCAACCAACTCGGCCGGCTTTTTATCGGTCATGCCCTCCCACCACACGTCGCCGTCGAGGGTCATTGCGCAATTAGTAAAGATAGAATCGTGCGCCACGGTCAGCATGGCGTTGGGATTCGATTTGACGCCGGTGCCCGGCGCGACGCCAAAAAAACCGAACTCGGGATTGATGGCGTAGAGCCGGCCATCGGCGCCGAATTTCATCCACGCGATATCATCTCCGATAGTCTCGACCTTCCAACCGGGGATGGTCGGGATCAGCATCGACAGGTTGGTCTTGCCGCAAGCCGAGGGAAATGCGCCAGTCATGTACTTGGCTTGTCCCGACGGGCTGATCAGCTTGAGGATGAGCATGTGCTCGGCCATCCAACCCTCGTCGCGCGCCTGCACGGACGCAATGCGCAGCGCGTGGCACTTCTTACCCAGCAATGCATTGCCGCCGTAGCCGGAGCCATAGGACCAGATCTCACGCGTTTCTGGAAAATGACAGATGTACTTGTGCTCGGCATTGCAGCGCCAGGTCGCGTCTGGCTGAGCGGGGCTGAGCGGAAAGCCAACCGAGTGCAGTCCGCGCACAAAATCGGCGTCTTCGCCGAGAGCCGCAAGCACCCGGCTGCCCACGCGCGACATGAGATGCATGCTCGCCACCACGTAGGCGGAATCTGTGATCTCAACCCCAATCTTCGCGATGGGCGATCCGATCGGACCCATGCTGTAGGGAACCACGTACATGGTGCGGCCTACCATGGAGCCGGTGAAGAGCCCGGTGAGCTTCAGCTTCATCTTCGCAGGGTCTTCCCAGTTATTGGTCGGGCCGGCGTCTTCTTTGGTTCGCGAGCAGATGAACGTTCGATCTTCGACGCGGGCTACGTCTGCCGGATCCGACCGAACCAGCACGCTGTTGGGGCGCTTCGCCGGGTCCAGAGGGATAGCCGTTCCGGTGAGGATCATCAATCGCAGCATCGCCTGATACTCTTCCGGCGAGCCATCGCACCAGTGCACCCGATCGGGTTTGCACAACTTCGCAACTTCTTCAACCCACCGCGCCAGTTTAGGATGCCTATGGTCGTGGGCGGCTGTTTCAACGTCTATCGTGGTACTGGCCATCGTATATCTCCCTGTTGCGAGCTGCGGATTGCAGGATCACGCGCGGAATCCTTGCGACGAGAATGGAAGGCGTGTCGTGTGCGCTACCCGACGGGCTGAGAACCAACTTTCTCTTCCACCGCCGCATCCAGATGCTCAAGCGTCTGTCCGACGGTCAGCGAAAACATTTCGCGATCCATGCCTTCGCCCGATTCCAGCGCGTACTTGAGATAGTGCCCGGCAATCTCCACGGCGAGCGGGTCGGTAATCAATTTCCCGGTGCGCTTCTCGTATTCCACCCACGCGGGATGGGGCAGTGCAATCCAGACGGGACGACCGTCGACCAGAAACTTGATGTCCACGGCATCGGCGTGCCGGGTCGCAATGGCCACGATCAGCGCCTGATAAATGCAGTGCACTTCCTTCCGGGTCCAGCGGTCCATCGCGTGGAAGTCTTTGTACATGCCTTTAAAACTATATCGGACCACTCGGGACGGTAGCAAACCGGCGAGCCGGCGTGCAAGTTGAATTATGATGAACGCTTGCCGCACGCTGATGGCTCGCGGCTTAGATATCTCATGAAGAATCTCGGCATCCTGCTCTCCGGACGCGGTTCGAACTTCGAGGCCATCGCCAGAAATGTCGCGGCTGGGGGCATTCCCGATGCTCGCATCGCCGTAGTTATTTCCAATCGAACAGATGCGCCCGGGATTGAAACCGCCCGCCGTCTCGGGCTTTCCGCGCTAGTAATTCCGTCCAAGAACAAAGCTCGCGCCGACCATGATCGCGAGGTAGTAGCTGCTCTGAAGGATCACAAAGTTGACTTGGTCTGCCTTGCGGGATACATGCGGCTGCTCTCGCCGTGGTTCGTGCAACAGTTTCCCCGGCGCATTCTCAACATTCATCCGTCTCTGCTGCCGGCTTTTCCCGGACTTGAGGCTCAGGAACAAGCCTTCGCCTACGGCGTGAAGGTTACCGGGTGTACTGTCCACTTCGTCGACGAAGAACTCGACCACGGCCCCATCATTCTGCAGAAGGCCGTCCCGGTACTCGACACCGACGACGAACCCAGCCTCGCCGCCCGCATCCTTGAGCAGGAGCATATCGCTTATTCCGAGGCGATCAACATTGTTCTACAAGGGAAGTTCGAGATTGCAGGCAGGCGATTGAAAGCGATTGCCCGATAAGCGCACAATGCTCGGCAGAGAACGCACATTGCTTATAATCGAAAGTCCATGCGAAACTTCGCACCGGTTGACGAGCAGCTAGCCTACATAAGAAAGGGCAGCGCGGAGATCATTCGCGAGACCGAGCTGCGTTCCAAGCTGGAAAAATCCCGCACCACTGGCAAGCCCCTGCGCGTGAAGCTCGGCATGGATCCTACCGCGCCAGACTTGCATTTGGGACATACAGTAGTGCTCCGCAAGCTCAAACACTTTCAGGACCTCGGTCACACGGTTATTTTCTTAATCGGCGATTTCACCGGAATGATTGGCGATCCGACTGGGCGATCGGCCACGCGTCCGCCGCTTTCGCGGGAGCAGATTGAGCAGAACGCGGAAACCTACAAAGCCCAAGTCTTCAAGATTCTCGATCCGCAGAAGACGGTGATCGATTTCAACCGCCGCTGGTTTTCGAAATTTACCGCCGATGACTTTATCCGGCTGGCAGCCAAGTACACAGTTTCCCAGATGCTCGAGCGCGAGGACTTTCACAAGCGTTTCCTTGAAGAAAAGCCGATCGCCGTACACGAATTGCTCTATCCGCTGGCTCAGGGCTACGACTCGGTAGCGCTTGAAGCCGATGTAGAACTGGGCGGAACGGATCAGAAATTTAATTTACTGGTTGGGCGCGAATTGCAGAGGGCTTACGGGCAGGAGCCACAAGTCGTGCTCACCACGCCGATTCTCGAGGGTCTTGACGGCGTCCAGAAGATGTCAAAGTCGCTGGGCAATGCAATCGGCATCCACGAGCCCCCGCTCGAAATGTACGGAAAGATTATGTCGATCTCCGACGAAATCATGTGGCGCTACTACGAGCTGCTGACAGATGTGTCGCTGGATGAGATCGAGAAGATGAAGCGCGAGGCGCATCCAATGCAGGCGAAGAAAGATCTCGCCCGCCGCATCGTGGCCGACTTCCATTCCGCGGATGCTGCGGCAAAAGCCGGAGAGGATTGGGGAAAGCAGTTTCAGAAGGATGAGGTACCAGAGGATGTGGAGGAAGTAACGGTCAGCGTTGAGGAAATGGGTGGATCCATCGATGCCAACTCCCGAGCCCTGTTAAGGTTGGATCGGCTTCTAGTTAAATGCGGGTTAGCTGCCTCTGCAACCGATGGAGCTCGGAAGCTAAAACAAGGCTCAGTAAGGATCGACAACGAGGTCATCAACGAGCCGCGAATTGTACTCACTCCCCCGCCACCGAAGAAATTGGCTTTAAGAGTCGGTAAGCAATTGAGAGTTGCAGTCGTCAGCTGGTAAGAACCTTTTCACGGGAAGCAGTCTGAGGTGGGCTGCCTTCCACAATTCGCGGCAGGAGCAAAGCATCTTGTTGCGGTTATATAATTGTTTAACTGCAACGAGGCAAACTGATAGCACAGATCACCATCTAACTCCGCTAACCGAAACAGTCTCATCTTGTCTAACTCTTCTATCGGACTACGAACACCGCTCGGAGATTACGAATGCGAGACGATCCAACCAACCACGATCCGCACGCCCACGAGACTAAAGAAAAAGTTGACGACAGCTCTGGCGTTTCCCGCCGCGACTTCCTGAAGATTTCTACTATTTCTGCCGCCGCTGTTCCGATTCTCGGAACCAAAGTGGTGCACGCGGCAGGCGTGCCGGTAAAGGTCTATGGCCCCGGAAAAGTTCCCGTCGAACTTACTATCAATGGCCAGAAACATACTCTACAGATTGAGCCGCGCGTCACTTTGCTTGACGCCCTCCGCGACCAGCTCGAGATCACCGGTGCCAAGCGCGTGTGCGATCGTGGTGAGTGCGGCGCCTGCACGGTAACCCTGGACAACAAGCCGGTCTACGCTTGCTCAGTTCTCGCAATTGAAGCGCAGGGCAAGGCGATCAGCACGGTCGAGGCCTTGATGCAAGGCGAAAACCTTGACCCTATCCAGCAGGCATTCGTCGACAACGACGCGTCGCAGTGCGGCTTCTGCACCTCCGGATTCGTCGTGGCCTTCAAGGCGGCCTTGGATAAGAACCCGAATGCAAGTCCGGAAGAAATTCGCCGCGGCCTCAGCGGGAATGTTTGCCGATGCGGCACTTATCACGGAATCCATCTGGCAATTGCGCAGATGGCGCAGAAAGGAGCGTGAGCCATGCCGGACTACAATTGGCCTGACGCTGAACATCGCACTCTGATCGGCAAGCGCATTTCACGCGTGGATGCGCCCTTCAAAGTTTCCGGCCGCGCCAAGTACACCTACGACTATCGTGGCGCGAATATGCTCTTCGGCAAGATTCTACGCGCGCCCTATGCCAAAGCGAAGATCGTAAGCATCGACATCAGCGCAGCGGAGAAGATGCCGGGTGTGAAGGCCGTCGAGATCATTCAGAAAGCAGGCACCACCGCGCAATGGGCGGGAGATGAGATCGTGGCCGTCGCCGCTGTCGACGAATCCACGGCAGAAGATGCGGTCCGGTTGATCAAGGTGAGCTATCAACCCATGTCCTACCTAGTCAGCGACGCCGAGCCGCCCGCTGGCGCGGGCGAAGCAGCCGGCCCGATGAGCGAAGACGACATTGATGACGCCATCAGCAATCAAACTCCCGACGCGCAGTTGGTCAAATATCTTCAAGACCACGGTGTCACTTTCAAAGTCGATGAGGACTTCTTGAACGACATGAAGGGCGAGGGCGCGTCCGACGCAGTTCTTGCAGCGATCCAGAAAGCTGAATATCACGCGGGCAAAGGTGGCGGCCATTCCGCCTACCAGAAAACCGCGGCACAAACCAGCGGAGATCCCGACAAAGCGTTTGCCGAGGCTGCGGTCGTTTCTGAAGGTCTCTACGGCTCCCCGGTCATCGTCCACTGTTGCCTTGAACCTCACGGTTCTGTTTCGGAGTGGAGTGACAAGGACCATCTGTTCACCCACATCTCTACGCAGAATGTTTCTGGCATCCCCGCGCAAATGGCGGAGCCGCTCGGGATTTCTGCGGCCAACATTCGAATTCACCAGGACAACATGGGCGGTGGCTTCGGCAGTAAGTTTGCCGCCGATCGCTGGGACATAGCCGCTGCCCGGCTTTCGAAGAAAGCAGGCGGTCGGCCGGTTCGAATGATGCTAGAGCGCGACGCGGAGTTGAAAGTCGCTGGGGCGCGGCCTTCAGCGTATGCTCGCGTGAAAGTGGCTGCGACAAAAGACGGTACCATCATTGGATGGCAGTCGCAGTCCTGGGGAACCGGAGGTCCGGGCGGCGGCGGAATGCCGCCCATTCCGTACGTCTTCAGCATCCCCAACCAACATAAGGAACACACTGCCATTCGCAATAACATCGGTCCTGCCCGCGCGTGGCGTGCTCCCAACCATCCGCAGGCGGCTGTAATCACGATGGGCGCGGTGGATGATCTCGCAGCCAAACTTAACATGGATCCTCTGGATCTTTGGCTGAAGAACCTCGATATTACCGGACCGCGTCGCGATGTCTATCGCGAGGAACTGGCAATCGCCGCCGACCTGATGGGCTGGAAAGAAAAGTGGCGTCCGCGCGGTCAGAACGTTTCGGGAACCGTGGCTCGCGGCCTCGGGCTCTCGATTCACACCTGGGGCGGACGCGGTCACGCCAGCGATTGCGATCTGACTATCCATCCCGATGGCTCGGTCGATATAAAGATGGGAACGCAGGACATCGGCACCGGCACTCGGACCACGATCGTCATCGTCGCGGCGGAGACGCTGGGCATTCCGATCGAAGCCATCAATCTTTACATCGGTGACACGCTCTATCCTCCATCCGGCGGTTCCGGCGGTTCGACTACTCCGGGCGGAGTAAGTTCTTCTACTCGGCGCGCCGCTGTGGATGCGCGCGAAGCGCTGTTCGCCAAAGTCGCCCCGGCGCTTAATGCGCAGCCTGGCGATCTCGAATGCGTGAACAGCACAGTACGGGTAAAGAGTGATCCAAGCCGATCACTGAACTGGAAACAAGCTTGTTCGAAGATCGGTGCAATGCCAGTGACTGCCCGCGGACACAACGATCAGGTCGCCAGCAAGAATCAGCCCGACCTTACTAACAGCGGCGTCGGCGGGGTAGGCATGGCCGACGTGGAAGTCGATATCGAGACGGGCATCGTAAAAGTAAAGAAAATGGTGACGGTGCAGGATTGCGGTTTGATCATCGACCTCAAAACCGCCGAGAGCAGTTGCTACGGCGCGCTTGTCATGGGCATCAGCTATGCGCTGTTCGAGGAAAAAGTGATGGACCAGGCGACTGGCCGCATGCTCAATCCGAATATGGAGTTTTATCGGCTCGCCGGGCTGAATGACATTCCCGAGCTCGTGGTTCATATGATGACAGGCAAGGGTTATGACGAGCGCGGTGTAATCGGATTGGGAGAGCCGCCGGTGATTTCCCCGGGAGCCGCGATTGCGAATGCGGTGGCAAATGCGATCGGCGCGCGGGTTTCGTTTTTGCCGATCACGCCCGACAAAGTGCTCGCGGCACTCAGCCAAAAAGAGCTGGCTCAGAAGGCAGGTGCATAATGCGACCGTTTGAATACACGAGTCCGACCACCAAAGAACAAGCTGTGGGACTGTTAGGAACCGCATGGGGGCAGGCTGAAGTCCTCGCTGGCGGTACTGACTTGCTGGCCTTGATGAAGGACGACGTCGTGCATCCCAAGCGGCTGGTGAATATTAAGCAGATCAAGGAGATGAATGGCGTTACGGCCTCGTCGCAGGGACTTCGCATCGGCACCCTCACCACGCTGGGCGACCTGGCTGACAATGTGCATGTGGTCAAGGGCTATCCCGCATTAGCCGAGGCACTCAACGACGCTGCCAGCCCGCAGATTCGCAACATGGCCACGCTGGGCGGCAATCTCTGCCAGCGCCCGCGCTGCTGGTATTTTCGCGGTGGCTTCGGGCTGCTTCCCAAGGATGAGTCAGGAAAAGAATTGGTGGCTGCAGGTGAGAATCGATATCACGCGATCCTTGGCAACGGCGGCCCGGCTAAGTTTGTGAGTCCTTCTACGATAGTTCCCGTGCTGATCGCGTATGGCGCGTCGATACGGCTGGTCGGATCCAAGGGATCGCGCGAACTTCCATTGGAGCGGTTTTATGTGATCCCAAAAACCGAAACCGAGCGCGAGCACGACCTCAAGCCGAACGAGATCGTTGCGGAAGTAATCTTGCCTCCGCCGGTTGGAATGAAGGTCGCTCACTACGAGATTCGACAGAAGCAGGCGTTTGATTGGCCCCTAGCCGTGGCCAGCGTGGCGCTCGTCATGAACGGTTCCTCAGTCCAATCGGCGCGGGTCGTGATTGGATACGTGGCGCCCATTCCATGGCGCTCGGCGGAGGCCGAGCGTGCACTGACAGGGAAGGATGTGTCCGAGGACGCTGCGAAAGCCGCCAGTGACGCAGCCCTGCAGAAGGCGACGCCGTTGAGCCACAATGCCTACAAAGTGCAACTTGCAAAAGTAGCGGTCAAACGGGCTATTATGAAAGCCGCTTCGGGAGGCGCCGCGTGATCAGACAATCGCCGCTACCGGAATCCGATCGCTTCAACACTAATCATCCCGACCTCTGCCCATCCCTGCGCTGGAAGGCGCAATTCATCCTCGCCGAGGCCGACCCAACCGTTCCCCCCTCGAATGAAGGGCTGTTCTGGTGCATCCACACGCAAGCTTGTATCGGACCCGACGGCAAGCTGGCCGAACCTGGCAACTGCTCGTCCTTGCGGCGAAAGTGCCACGGCACGGGGCAATGCGGATAAAACAGCTGACGATCCCTACTTGTGCAAAGTGCAATCTCGCTGGTGCATAATGTAATAAAAATCGGGCCTTCGTCAGGTCCGGATTCTTTCGTGGGGGTGGCTGATGAAGCGCTGGATTTGGGCGCTCAACGTTGTGGCAATCGCGTCGATCAGTGCGTGCCAAGGCATGGCGCAGATTGCTTCCACAACTGGTAACGATTACTCCTTTAACATTTCAACTACTCAGTCCTGGACCGACACGGGCGTCGATCTTCAAACTGGCGATGTCCTCAACATTACGGCCAGCGGCAAGTGTGATCCGCAGGGCGCGAGCGGCGCTTCCACCCAGGGTCTTCCCGTGGCTGATGCGCTTCCAGGAGCGCTAATTGCCAAACTGCAGACGCAGGGGATTCCGGTTCTGATTGGGAGCAGCAAGGAAGTGACGGTCGACGCTGCCGGCCACTTGTTTCTTGGGATCAACGCCGCGGACAAGCCGCCTTGTAAAGGAAACTTTGAAGTCAAAGTCAATCGCCAGGCGCAACCAGCATCAAGCCGTGGAGATGTTCTCAAGCAACAATTGGTGACTGCTGCCGGAATCTTTCTGGCAGGGCAGTTAGGCATTCAAGAGCCTGGTTCGGCGACTGCGACTCCAGCTCTGAAAATCTCTAACACGCCTTTGGATGCGGGCCTTCGGAAGGACATCGATGGTCTGCCGCGCCGCGTCAATGACCAGTTCAAGAATCTCGGTGACATGGTGAACTTTGTTCTCATCGGCTCCGAGAAGCAAGTGCAGAGCGCGCTCGACGCAGCCAACTTCCACGTGGCCGACACCGACGACAAGAGGGCAGTTCTCCAAGCGGCGATGACGACTTACGAAAACAAAGATTACCTGGCAATGCCGATGAGCACGCTCTATCTGTTTAACCGGCCCCAGGATTTCGGGTATGAGCAGGCTGAACCCATCGCCATGGTCGCGAGCCGGCATCACTTCCGTTTGTGGAAGGCGCCATTTATGTGGAACGGACAAACGGTGTGGGTGGGCGCTGGAACGCATGACATCGGATTTGCCAAGGACAAGCGCAATGGCAGCGTCACGCACAAGATTGATCCCAACGTCGATGGCGAAAGAGAAAATATCGGCGCTAGTCTGCAAAAGGGAGGCAAAGTGAAAACCATGTCTTACTATCTCCCGCCCAATCCTGTGCAGGACGCGAAGAATGCCACGGGTGACGGTTATAAATCGGATGGACGAATTCTGGTGGTCTTCGTCGAGTAATGCCTAAAGCCCGAAGCCGGAGGCCTGCTGGTCCCGGTATGAGATAATTTTTCAGATGGAGTGTGAGGAGAAATATGGCTGAGCACAGGGTTTTCTGTGTCAAGTTGCACAAGGAGCTTCCCGGTTTGGATGAACCACCCTTTGACACGGAATTCGGCAAGAAGATTTACGAAAACGTCTCGCAGCAAGCGTGGCAAGGCTGGACGGAATTCTGCAAGATGCTACTGAACGAGTATCGTCTGAATCCGGCTCGCCGCGAAGATCAGGAAGCCATCGTCAAGCAGATGGAGCAGTATTTCTTCGGCGAAGGCGCTGCCCCACCCAAGGAATACGTACCGCAGAAATAGCCAGACACTAGAGATCACCAACCGGGCAAGCACCAGTTAATCACGCCATTCCTAGTCATACGGCGACCATACGGTTGTTACCTTAGGGGATACATGTTTACCGCATTGTTACCTTTATTTCATCGTCCCGTAACATTCCCGGGCTAGAAATAAGGTATGGATCCGCCCCTCTACGATACGCTGATCCTTTCCGACGTCCATCTGGGATCGGACACTAGCCGCGCGCGCGAGGCCACTTGCGTGCTGAAGCAAAACCGCTTTCGGCGGCTGATTTTGCTGGGCGACATCTTCGCAGACCTCAATTTCCGCAGGCTGACCAAGGAACATTGGAAATTTCTGGGATACATCCGCAAGCTCTCCAATCCTAAACGCGCCCTCGAAGTAGTTTGGGTTGAAGGAAATCACGACCAGGGCCTCGCCGATATTATGTCGCACTTGGTTGGAGTGCGCGTGTATCAAGAGTACGAGTGGGAATACGCGGGTATGCGTCACCTGGCTATTCATGGTCATCAGTTTGACCGGCTCCTGGCCAATAACGTTCGTCTCAATTATTTCGGAACCTTGTTCTATCTGATGTTGCAAAGGCTTGACGTTAAGGGCAAGCCTGTGGCCCGCTTCATTGACCGCATCAATACTAGCTGGTTGCGCATGTCGCACAAAGTGGCGTCAGGAGCGCTGTTTCACGCCCGCCTGCACAAGGCGGACCGAATTTTCTGCGGCCATACCCACGAGGCCACGCACCAGGAGAAAGACGGAATCCATTATTACAACTCTGGCGGATGGGTCGACGAAAGGCTCACGTACATCACCATCGACTCCTCAGGGGCGCGAATTCATGAATACCATGAGCGACCTGAGGATCATCATTCCAGCGAAGAACAATCCGAAACTGATTCTGAACTTGCACTTGAGCCCGCACTGCCCGAAGATGCAGAATATGAAAATATCAGTGGCTGACGCCGCTCGCTCCGGCGACGCCAGGTCAGGAGATGCTTGCACAAACTGACGATCGTTTTCCACCACGCCGGTGGAGGACACCGCAGTACAGCCGACGCTCTCAAGGCCACGCTCGCAGTTCAAGACCGGCCCTGGGACGTCAGTCTTCTCAACATTCAAGATTTGCTTGGCCCGCTGGATGTGCTTCACAAAGTCACCGGGCTCCACGTCGAAGACACCTATAATCTAATTCTGCGAAAAGGCTGGACGCGGTTCACGCCGCAACTGCTCGTGCTTCTGCTGGCAACAATTCGTGTCGCTCATCCTTGGGTCGTGAAGGCTTTGCGAGCGTATTGGGCGCAACATCCGGCAGACCTGGTGCTCTCGGTAATTCCGCACTTCAATCGGGCTCTGGCTGAGAGCCTTCAAGGGCCGGACAAAATTCCGTTTGTTACTCTGCTAACGGATCTCGCGGATTACCCGCCCCACTTCTGGATGGAAAAAGAGTCTGAATACATTGTCGTCGCTACCGAACGAGCTAAGCAGCAAGCCCTGGCCATGGGCCACTCTTTAGATAACATCTTTGAAACATCAGGAATGGTTTTGAAGCCGAAGTTTTATCAGAAGACTGCGGTGAATCGCGTTCTTGAGCGCAAGCGGCTGGGTCTTGAACCCGAATGTCCAACGGGAATTGTGCTGTTCGGAGGCCACGGGCCTCGAGTCATGCTCGACATTGCCAAGAAACTTGACCAGAGCAACAGCGGAGTCCAGTTGATCATGCTTTGCGGACATAATCAGGAGCTTGCCACTCAGCTCAGGGGTTTGAAAACCAAAAAGCCCATCGCGGTTCAAGGGTTCACCGAGAACGTGGAATCCTACATGGCATTGGCCGACTTCTTCATTGGGAAACCCGGACCCGGCTCCATCAGCGAAGCACTGCAGTTCCACTTGCCTGTGATTGTGGAATGCAATGCAAAGACGCTGCCGCAAGAACGCTACAACGCGGAATGGCTGACAGAAAAGGGATTTGGAATCGTCGTATCCAGCTTTCGAGAAATCGCACCCACGGTTCAGCGCTTGCTCCAGAGTGCGACTTTCAATCAACTCCGCCGTAGTGTCAGCACGTATTCGAATCGAGCGCTGTTTGAAGTGCCGGACATTCTTGAAAAATGCGGCAAGCGCCCCGTCGCGCCGATTCAATTTGAAACCGTGGTCTAACCGGTTCGGTCACCAATCCCAGCTCTAGTTTTCTCTAGAAATGAATCACAACCCCGGTCGAGATTCGAACGTTGTTCTGCGTGCTGCTGAAAAAACGAGTTTGTAGCAAGTCTCCCTCCACGCACCAACTGATGAGAGGGATCAAGTGATAGTCAATGCCGCCGCCTACTGCATAAGCAAACGACGTATTCGAATTAGAGAACCTGACGCACTCTCCGTGATATGGCCCGCCCCAAACAACGCTTCCGCGAACGGCCGAACTTTCCCCACACTCACAGAAACTCGCGGACCAAACAGATAGCTGTACACGTCGGTGCTGGCGCTCAGGTCGGAGCACGGTCCGCTGACGAGTCCGGCGCACTATGGATTCGGGCTGAAACGTTTTCCCAGGAGCCGGACATAATGCGGTTCGGAACCGGCATTATCTGCCCTTCCCCAGCGCTTTTGTTTTTGTCTCCAATCGTTCCGCAAACCACGTGTCTGAGGAGGACATCATGCAGCTTGCTGTGAAGTTCCTAGGCGCTGAGCCCAACGAGCAAACACCAAACATTGCTGCCTATAGCGTCGACGCTCGGGGGCAGGCCACCAAGATCGCATCGCTGAAGGATGGAAAATTGGACTTAGGCCCCGAATCCAAGTTAGGGGCAACGGTCACGCTTGGTCCCGACGTCGCGGACACGAAGACGTTGGATCCCAAGTTGCTGGTGACCCTGCGAGTTGCCGACCAGCTTCCGTTCTGGAAGAAAACTCAGAGTATCGACATTCCCACGTTGTGGTGGAGACCGTGGTGGCCCATCACGATTTGTCTGTCGGGCAAGGTGAACAAATGCTATCCGTTCATCATCGATCGCGTGCCGCTGTTGCGGTCGATCGCCGTCGGAATTGGGCCGATCGTGTGGGAACGTTGCTGGCCGGTGTGCAATGGCGTGGTGGAAGTTTGGGAATCGACCTGTTGCTGTTTCCCCTTCCTGCCGCTCTATGTGCCGCCGTTCCTCGAAAAGTTGGAGGCGTTCCTGGCGGCGAACCCGGTGATGTTCCCGGCAGTCCCTCAACCTGGAGCGAAGACACGGCGCGTAAATCGCGCTTTGGCGAAAAGCGTGGACCGCGCCATCGCTGGTGGAAAGGTGGATTTACGCTTTACACCGAACACTGAGTTGGCGCAGGATCTCGAGGCCATGAAGGGGATGTCCGCCCAGGATGCCGCGCAGTATTTCCAGTTGCGTCCCGAACTCTGGCCTATCTGGTGCCATTGTAGCCAGACGAAGCTGGGCGAAACGGCTCTGAATCCCGATGGCACATTTGCGTTCTGCTATGAGCAATATTTGTTCCCGATCCCGATCTGCTTCCGCAGCTATTTCTACAAGGTGAAGCAGATGCAGAGCGGAGTCTGGGTCTACATCTACGATGGCGCAGCGGCCAATCAGTACTTCAACGCCGACCAGATTGCGAACCTGTCCACTTTTCTGGGTAATGCGTGCGGAAACGTACCGCCCCCTCCAGGAACGGACTTTGTCACGCTCCAGCAGATCGGCAGCACGCCGGCCTACAACCTGCACAGCAATTATATGGGGGTCGACGGAGCCAACAACGATCTCACGCAGACGGGCGCGTACACCGTGGCGGCGCCAATCCCGGCCAGCGGAGGGCTGGTTAATTCCAATGATGCACCGTGGTGCAAGACGCTCTATTTCATGCTGTATTTCGATCCGGGGATGGAAGCGTTGGGTGCCTACTATTACCGGATGAGCTATGCTCCGGCGGACACGAATGGGAATCCAGTAGGGCCGACGCAAATCCTGACAAATCCCATCGCATGGTCGAAATTCGTGACTGTTATTGTCGGAGGACTGCCGCAAATCGACATTGTGCCGCAGGCGCTGGGGCCGAACACAGTGGGAACTCTGACGGGACTATACCAAATCCCTTATAACGCCGATGCTGACTGGCTGAGCGCACAGTTTCATCAGTATTTCGACACCACGACGCTCAACCCGACGGCGTCTGGGGTCCCGGGACCCGGGAACGGAAGGTTCTTGCTGGTGGTCGAGACCTTCGACAATGCCGGCAACCGCCTGGTTCCTGCGGGAGTGGGTCTGCAGCCCGGGGACAAGTCAACGCCGTTCCAGTTCATCCGACTGATGTCGGCCTCTGGACCGGGCAGCACGGCCAACGTACCACAAGCGGCTCTGACGCACTTGTTCTGGGCCGACAACCGGCCCGTGGTCGGCGAGATCGATAGCTTCACGCTGGACGGCATCACCAGCTCAGAGGAATGCCAGTTCTTGAGCGGACCGTCGTCAGCCGAATTCCAGGTGGGTTATCGCGCTTATCACGCTGTGCTGAGCGACCCCGATCCGCCGAATCCACTTCCGCCAGCCAGTTTCATGTCGAACTTCGAGCTGTGGTGGGAGCGTGGGCTGAGCGGGCCCACCGGAGTCTTCGACTCGGGCGGCGACACAGATATGCCCTCGACCCGGGCCTCTGGTCCACCCCAGGAGTCGCCGGCGGCGAATGGGTCGCTTTCGACGCTGTTCGCGCCGCCGCCAACGCCTCCGCCGACGTCGTGCAGTTTTGCCATTCAACTTGACGTATATAGCAAGCACACGGATGGCAGCAGCCACTTCAGCGACCTTGATGCCGAGGCGCTTGCGGCCGTGGCCTTGAGCGTGACTTAGAAGGGTTGCGTCAAGACGGCTCCTCATCCGGCTTTGTGTACGGGGTGGGGAGCCGGTTTTTTGGCTCGGAAGGAGCAATCCGCAAGTGAGCGGCCGCTCAAGTATTGGGTTTGCCTCTGGCGCTCTTTCGGATTCTGCGATTTCTTGAAATGACCTGAAGATGGGAGTGATCCGAAAGACCGTGCACGTGTACCTTGTCATCCTCGGAACGCTGGCGGTGTGGCGCACCACCCACCTCCTTAGCCAGGAGAATGGGCCTGGCAAAGTTCTTGCCAGGCTTCGCAACTCATCGGTCGACGGTTTCCGGGGACGACTGTTGGGGTGCTTCTACTGCCTGAGCCTGTGGATTGCCGCGCCGTTTGCATTGTGGCTGGGTCAGGACTGGAAAGAAGAGGTGTTGCTCTTGCCGGCCCTTTCGGGGGCGGCAATTCTATTGGAGCGCATCACAGCTGAGCGGCCTCCCGTCGCGCGTGGTTTTTACGTGGAGGAGAAAGAAGACGAACATGTGCTGCGGTAGGCCATTGCACGCAGCGGTCCCATTGGTTCATTCAGGCAGTACTACGTCGACATCGGGAGGAAGTGCAGTCCATCCGGGATCGGCGCACTTTCAGTACACCGGCAAGACCGCGTTGACTGTAGTCAGCCCGTTGACGGGCAAAAAATACCGGTTCTCTGAGCCGGGCGCAAGGCTCGAAGTTGATGCGAGAGACCGCTCCTGGATGGCGTTTGTTCCCCATCTGAAGCAAGCCACGTAACTATGCGAGAGATATTGAACGGCTTTCCCGTGGGAGTCGGGATGGATTGGCTCTGGATTGGTCGTCGAATATTGTGCACCCGCTTTGGATCCCCTCCACTATAAAAGGCAACCCGATCGTTCAGCGGATCGCTGCCCATGATTCAGACTTTGGTGCGCCGTTTTCAACTAGGCGAGGTGGTCTCTTTTATACAGTCTCACGGAAACTTGCTTGGTAGGCTGACGATATCAGGGGCCTGTCGCCTCGTTCCAAACAGAAACGTTGAGAGAGGGCAGTCGAATCTCGTCGCCTGAGCGAGTAGGTTGCCGGATGAACACAGTGGACGCGGAGAGCATTTTCTGAGAGGGGACTCACTATGAAAGCAGCAGCGGCAGTCTTGGATCCCAAAGAGGGTGGGCTGGTCGAGCAAACCGGACGCGCAAAAGAAGTGGCGAAGATCGAGTTATTGGATTTGGCGGTCAAAGCACACGGCGGTCTCGACCGTTGGAACAAGGTGAATGCGATCAAGGTTGCGGCGTCGATTACGGGCGCGATCTGGTTTGTCAAGGGTAAGGGAGACGTTCTAAAGAACGTGGTATTGACTGCACAGACGCGGAACGAACGTGTCACAATCGACTTTCCCGGCCAGGACAAGCGTGCAGTTTTCGAGCCCAACCGCATTGTGATCGAAACGATCCGCGGTACTCTGATCGAGACCCGCGATAACCCAGAGAAGTCATTCGAAGGACAGCAGAGAGAAACGCCGTGGGACGACATCCAAGTGGCGTACTTCGTCGGTGAGGCGTTATGGACCTATCTAAACACTCCGTTCCTGTACACACATGACGGCTTCCTTACCGAGGAGATTTCGTCGATTCAGGTTGAGGGCGAAACCTGGCGACGCCTGAAAGTGACCTTCCCGGATAGCGTGAAGAGCCATTCAAAGGAACAGATATCCTGTTTTGGACCTGACGGACTACTGCGCCGGCACGACTACACCGTGGACATTCTTGGCGGCGCCACCGGTCTGAACTACGCGTCGGACTACCGTAATGTCGACGGAATAATTCTCCCGACGAGGCGTCGAGTCTACGCGTATGAAGGCGATTACGAGCTTGTGAAAGAGCCCTTACTCGTCGCAATCGACATGGGCGAGATCACGCTTCTTTAGCCACCTGCCGAGACACGAAGTTTACCGATTCGACTTTACCGCCGGTCAGCCAAGCGGAGAAACCCGGCTTGGTTCAGGTGTTCTTCCAGGAGTTTCCCCTCGTGGAAACAAACGAATACCGCTACGGATTATCGCAATGCCAAGCGCATCGCTTTCCCCTGCCTTTCAAAGTTGATCTGCAAGGTTGTCTGACGGCCCTTGGCGAAGCTCCCCAGGATCGTTGCAGACTGTTCATATTTATCAGCCATGGAACGCACGCGCACACGAAGCCGATGCGTTCCAGAGGCTAGGGGAACGGTTTCAGTTTCCCGGACATCCAATCGAAACGGATTCCAATGCTTCTTGGCCTGGCCACGCAACGAATGTTCCAAAGCCAGCTTGTCGTCGATCCACAGCGAAAGATCTGCCGCCGAGAAACGATGTTCAATGCGTATGTTCAAGGTGGAATCCGCAACCACTTTGGAAATCGTTTTGGAATCGGCCACCTTCCCGGGACTGGGTGGTTGGTTGGCTTGGGGCGCACTGGCAACCGGACCCGGTTCTTCGCTCGCGACGGCAGGCGCCGGAGTACCGATCTGGCTTGAACTTCGCGATGCGTGGCTCTTGTGATAAGCAACGAGAGTCAGAATGATCGCCGCAACCGAGAGTCCGACCCCTATGCGTACGACCGGCAGCCGCCACCACGACAAGACCCGTCGTGAGACAAATCTGCGGCCTGTTCTTGCAGCACGAGCCACTTTTTCAAAGAAACCGATCGGAGCGAAGGTCGCTGACGGAACGTCGGTTGTAACGTCGCCACCTGACCGAGCCACGACTTCTCCCGCTCTTGAGAACCGGGATGCACCGAGGGCACCTTTGGCGATTGTCGAGCCTCGTTCTCGCAGCTCACGGAGATCAAGAGCAAATTCCAATCCACGCTGATAACGTTCAGCGGGATCCTTTGCCATGGCACGAGCGATGATGGCATCCAGTTCAGGAGGAAGGTCGGGATCAAACGCGGTTGCCCGTAGGGGATCACGATTGGCTACTTTGAAGCAGACGGTGGTAGC
This sequence comes from Terriglobales bacterium, assembly GCA_035601995.1. Classification (GTDB taxonomy): domain Bacteria; phylum Acidobacteriota; class Terriglobia; order Terriglobales; family Acidobacteriaceae; genus JABDBE01. Next base: position 145,543 of record DATNNE010000089.1, on the reverse strand, counting down.
ACTGTTACCTTGAAAAGGTCCGAAGCCGGTAACCATGGTGTAGAGAATCGCGCCCAAGGAAAACAGGTCGGAGCGCCCGTCTACCTGCTCACCCTCCAACTGCTCCGGCGACATGTAAGCCGGTGTGCCCAGCGTCCTGCCCGGCAGCGTCAGATTCGCCAGGTTCAGTTTTGCAATACCGAAATCCGCGATCTTTGCGCGCCCTTCGTTGGTCACGAGGACGTTGGCAGGTTTCATGTCCCGATGGACTACGCCTTGGCCGTCGGCGTGATCCAGCGCTTCCGCCAGTTCCTCAGTCAACAGAAGTGCGGTGTTGAGCGGTAGCTTCTTGGTTTCGCCAGAAAGCAGTCGGTCCAGAGATTGACCGGCGATGTACTCCATAACAATGTAGGCAACATGGCCTTCCGGCTCCTCTCCAGTATCAAAAATGGTGACGATGCCGGGATGCAACAAACGACCGGCCGCCTGAGCCTCATGAAAAAAGCGCTCTCGATATTCGCGCTCCTGCTCTGGATTCTGGCCGGAGAGCGAGATCGTTTTGACAGCGACAAACCTGTCGATCTTGGGATCGCGAGCCTTGTACACAACTCCCATGGCTCCGCGGCCAAGCTCAGCTATGATCTCGTATCGTCCGAAACGCTTGCCCCAGCGAGTTTCCATGGCTCAGAGATTCTTAGTCCCGCAGAATACACTCGCTTCTTAGTTTAGGGGCACTCCCTGAATAACGAGCGTTCGCTACCCCACCAACGCGGTTACTGCGGTAATCTTTTTTGCACCCGCCTCCCCTCCGAGGCTACGCCGTGAAACTCCGCGTAGTCGTCATATATGGGTTTTGTCATGCATCACACCAGAGCCGTGCTTACCTTGCCATCCGACCAAGCGATGACAACTCCAACAGGCTGTTTCCCGAACGTCTGCGGCTCGTCGGCCACCGTAAATAATCTATAGTATGTTAATAGACTATGTGGTATGCTTCTGTCCGAAACGTTGACTGCGCGCGGGCTAGTCCATGGGAGGAAACACTTTCATGATCGATTTTTTTGAAAAGACTTGGTTGCTGTGGTGGTTGCTGGCAGGCCTCGTAATTCTGCGCTGGTTCCATGGCATCCGCGTGGCTGATCCTCTGGAGGCCCGCGACTCGTCTGACCGCGACAATAACGAATACACCTTGCCGGGTCAGTTGGCATCTCGAACGTAATAAGTTTTGTGACATCGGCTTTGCGAAGTGAACCGTTAGGTGGGAGCCGGAGCGTTAGCTAGCGCCGCGTTCTTATTCGGGCTAAGGAGATTCCCGTGAGCCAGATTCTGTCGGAAGTGCTCGAGGCAAACCGAAAGTACAGCGCGAGTTTCGCAGAGAAAGGGAAGTTGGCTTTGCCGCCGGCTCGTCGCTTCGCGATTCTCACCTGTATGGATGCCCGGCTCGATCCCGCCAAGTATGCCGGTCTCGCCGAGGGAGATGCCCACGTAATTCGCAATGCGGGCGGGCGCGCCAGTGACGACGCCATCCGCTCTCTCGTGATCAGCTACAAGCTGCTGGGGACGCGGGAATTCTTTGTCATTCATCACACCAATTGCGGGATGGAGTTTTTCTCGGGTGACGTCATGCGCGAATTGCTGGCTTCGAGTTTGGAGACGGCCGAATTGACGCCGAATGGATTCCGCGACGTGGGCCATGGGCCAGGGTCGAGTGCCGGCGAATTCATCGAGTGGCTGACGATTCGGGATCAAAGCCAGGCTGTCATTGACGACGTCGAACGTATTCGGACTCATCCACTCGTTCCTAAGTCGATTCCAATTTACGGATTCGTGTATGACGTGCATTCCGGAAAACTAATTGAGGTAGAAGGCGCTCAGGACGTCGGCAAAGCGGCCTGAAGAATTGTCTGCAGGGAGTTACGTGTATGCCATGGGGTGCGGCTGGCATAGGATTGCTGGTTGGGTTTTTGATTGGTCTCACCGGAATGGGCGGCGGAGCCATGATGACTCCGCTGTTGCTCTGGACCGGATGGGCAGCACCAACCGTTGCCGTCGGAACTGATCTAGTCTGGAACGCTCTAACGAAAGTCGTAGGCGCGACGGTTCACTATCGCCACAAGAACGTGAATTTGAAGCTGGTGTGGCGGCTGGCGAGCGGAAGCGTTCCGGGAGCATTAGTCGGCCTCTACTTGTTGGGATCGCTGAAAAAGCATGCAGGCGTCGACTTTGTCGACCACCTGATCGTGCGTCTGCTGGGTGGAACGCTGATTCTGGTTGCGGTGGGAATCATCTTCAAGGCGTACATCCATCGTTGGCTTCCGGCGACCGCCACTCGGTCCGCAACGGACGAGAATCTGAAAAGTTGGCAAGTGCCACTGCTTGGGTTCATTGTCGGCGTGCTGGTTTCCCTGACTTCAGTCGGAAGCGGCAGTCTGATCGTAACTACTCTCTTGCTCATGTTTCCCGGCGAAAAGTTGAACCGGTTGGTCGGCAGCGATGTTTTTCACGGAGTGCTCATTGTTGGTGTAGCCGCGCTGGGACACTGGCGTCTGGGCGATGTTAACTTGCCGCTGGTATCGGGCCTTCTGCTGGGATCTATTCCCGGAGTTTCGCTGGGGAGCTATATCGCCAGCCGCATTCCCGAGGGGACTTTGCGCCCGGCCGTGGCCGCGCTTCTATTTGTGACCGGATTAAAATTAGTGTAATTTGGGAAGCGACAAGCGCCAAAATTGGCTCGACGCAGCTGATTTCCGGCAATCTACATCGTAGAAGTCACGCCGGCGATTCGATCCGACAACTGTGGAAACTACGTTGGTAGATGAAGGAGTGAGTGCGTTGGAGCTCAAGACTCCAAATTAAGAGGTCAATCCGATGTTGTGGAAGGCCGATCCGACTTTTTATCCTTCTCCCAAACTCGCCGGCCAGGCGCCCGCTGAAAAGCTGGCTTATGTGGCGGCTCTGAATGCAAACGGTGGAACTCAGCCTGACGCGCTGCTCGTAGTCGACATAGACGACAAGTCCAAGAAATACGGCCAGATTGTCGGTCGAGTGGACATGCCCAATGCGGGAGACGAACTGCACCATTTCGGCTGGAATGCCTGCAGCTCCGCTCTCTGTCCCTATGCTTCGCATCCGCATGTGGAGCGGCGATATCTGATTGTTCCCGGTCTGCGCTCTTCGCGGATTCACATTGTCGACACCAAACCGAACCCGAAAAAACCAAGGATCGTGAAGGTAATCGAGCCGCAGACGGTGGCAGACCGGACCGGGTACAGCCGCCCCCACACCCTGCACTGTGGCCCCGACGGCATCTACGTAAGCGCTCTCGGCGCGCCCAACGGCGATGGGCCCGGGGGAATCTTTGCCCTCGATCATTACACCTTCGAGCCGTTGGGACGGTGGGAGGTGGAACGCGGTCCCCAATACTTTGCCTACGACTTCGCCTGGCATCTGGGATACGACATCGCCGTGACCAGCGAATGGGGCACACCGAACATGGTGGAGAACGGCGTGAATCCAGAGCTACTCCTGGGCGGCAAGTACGGACACCACCTTCACTTCTGGGATCTCCGCAAGCGGCGGCACATTCAAACTCTGGATCTCGGTGCAGAACAGCAGATGGTGCTGGAACTGCGACCGGCGCACGATCCAACAAAAGCTTACGGCTTTGTGGGAGTGGTTACTTCGCTGACGGATCTTTCCAGTTCGATCTGGTTGTGGCACCGGGCGAATGGCGCCTCGAACGGAAAATGGGAAATCAAGAAGGTAATTGAGATTCCGGCTGAACCGGCCGATGCCAGCCAACTTCCGCCGCTGCTTCAGGGCTTCAAGGCTGTGCCTCCACTGCTCACCGACATCAACCTCTCCGTGGACGACCGTTTTCTCTACGCCTCCTGCTGGGGCACGGGAGAAATGCGTCAATACGATGTCTCCGACCCATTCAAGCCCAAGCTGGTCGGCTCGGTTCATATTGGCGGGATCGTACGACGCGCGCCTCATCCTGCCAAGCCGAAAGAAGCTTTAAATGGCGGTCCGCAGATGGTAGAAGTCAGCCGCGACGGTCGCCGCGTCTATTTCACCAACTCTCTGTACGCTTCGTGGGACAAGCAGTTTTATCCCGATGGCATTCGCGGCTGGATGGTCAAGCTCGACGTGAATCCTTCAGGAGGAATTGAGCTCGATCCGAAATTGTTTGTTGACTTCGGCGATCTGCGTGGGCACCAGGTCAGGCTGCAGGGCGGGGACGCATCGTCGGACTTCTACTGTTATCCATGAGCCACACTTGGCCTTGGGCAGTTCTTGCGCTGCTCGGGGCTTATCACGGTCTGAATCCAGCCATGGGTTGGCTGTTTGCTCTGGCTCTGGGCTTACAGGAAAAACGCCGGTCGGCCGTGATCGGCGCGCTGCTCCCGATTGCTCTCGGACATGCAGTCGCGGTTGCCGTCGCGATTCTTCTCTTACGCTTCTTTCAGCACTTCCTGCCGATGAATATTCTGAAGTGGATCGTGGCAACCATTCTTTTTACTCTGGGCGCGTATCGAATATTCCGGGCAAGCCATCCCCGCGGAGCAGGAATGAGAGCCAGCGGAAAAGACCTGCTAGTGTGGTCATTCCTCATGGCATCAGCTCACGGCGCGGGACTGATGCTTATGCCAGTCCTGCTGGCTCAACCGATGTCCGGCATGTCCCATAACCTGGAGGGAAGCGCTCTTGCAGCTCCGCCATTGAGCGCTTCGGTTATCGTGCTCGCCGTGCTGGTTCACACCGTAAGCATGCTAGTGGTGGCGGGGATTCTCGCGCTGCTTTTTTTTGAAACCTACGAAAAGCTCGGACTTCGGCTATTGCGAAACACCTGGTTTAACTTCGACCTCGTGTGGGCCATTGCTTTACTGGTGGCAGGATGCGCGGCTCTCTTGTCTTGAAGCATCGGTTTCAAAACGACTCGATGACATCTGGCATATCGCGAAAGGCTCTTGTTTGAATCAGCGTACCCAATCGAATGACTTGCTCACTGCCTGCTTCCACAGGCAGTACATTTCCTCCCGCTTGGCATCAGCTAGATTCGGTTTCCAGATACGATCAACCGCCCAGTTGGAGCGCAAGTCATCGAGATCTTTGAAGTAGCCGACGGCCAAACCAGCCATGTACGCAGCCCCCAATGCTGTTGTAGCGTCACGCGTGACCGGACGAACAACTGGTAAATTGAGAATGTCCGCCTGGAACTGCATGAGGAGTTCGTTTTCGACCATGCCGCCGTCGGCCCGCAGCACGTCGAGCTTGATGGTCGAATCTTTCTGCATGGCCTCAACCACATCGCGGGTTTGAAACGCCGTGGCTTCGAGCACAGCGCGCGCAAGATGGCCTTTGTTGGCGTAGCGAGTGAGTCCGGCGATGACACCGCGCGCGTTATCTTTCCAGTAAGGCGCATACAGGCCAGAAAAGGCGGGGACGAAATAGACACCACCATTGTCGGCAACTGATCGAGCCAGAGACTCGATTTCGGAACTGGTCTCAATCAGGCCAAGGTTGTCGCGCATCCACTGCACCAGCGCCCCGGTGATCGCAATACTGCCTTCGAGCGCGTAATGTGCAGGTTGGTTTCCGAGTTTGTAAGCCACGGTTGTAAGCAGGCCGCAGGTGGAGTGAAACATGCGGTGGCCAGTGTTCATCAAGAGGAAACACCCGGTGCCGTAAGTGTTCTTGGCTTCGCCGGCGCGGAAGCAAGTCTGGCCCACCAGCGCCGCCTGCTGATCTCCCAGAATTCCCGCGATCGCCACATCCTTCAACGCGGGCTCATTGACGTGGGCATAGACTTCACTGCTCGAGCGGATGCGCGGCAACATGGTTTGCGGGATGCCGAAAGCTTCAAGAATCTCTGCATCCCACGACAAAGTTTCAATGTTCATCAACTGCGTGCGGCTCGCGTTGGTAACATCCGTGATGTGAACACCGCCCTTGTGGCCGCCTGTCAGATGCCAGATCAGAAAAGTATCCATGTTGCCAAAAATGACGTCGCCCGCCTCGGCCATTTCGCGGACACCCTTTACTTGTTCGAGGATCCAGAGGATTTTGAGACCGCTGAAATAAGTGGTTAGCGGCAGTCCCGTTTTGCCGCGAAAACGGTCCTGCCCGCCGAGTTTCGCCAGCTCGCTCACATAGTCCGCAACCCGAGTGTCCTGCCAGACAAGTGCGTTCGCAACGGGCTTGCCCGTCTTGCGGTTCCATACGACCGTGGTCTCGCGCTGGTTGGTGATCCCGATCGCAGCGAGGTCTGAGGGCTGAAGGCTCGCCTTCGCCATGGCTTCCGAAATCACTTCGCGTGTGCGTTGCCAGATTTCCTCTGGGTCGTGCTCCACCCAACCAGGTCTGGGGTAAATCTGCTCGTGTTCCTTCTGAGCGATCGTCACAACCCGCCCCGAACGGTCAAACACGATGAACCGAGTACTCGTGGTACCTTGGTCAACTGCGCCGATGTAGTTTGCCAATTTCCATGCCTCCGTTTTAGCGGCGTTTAAGAGCTTCGAGTTCATCCAGCGTACGCGGCCAGTCTGATCGCAAGAGCCGGGACAAACTTCGATCCGCGAGAACTTTTCCGCCGGTTTGGCAGCGAGCGCAATAGTTAGTTTCGTTGTCGGCATAGCGAATCCGCTGAATCTTCTCGCCGCATCTCGGGCACGGTTCGCCATAGCGACCGTGAACCGCCATCTGCTTGCGAAACGCGGTCACTTTTTCCGGAAAGCCGGTCTCCGCTTCGGCGCGGAGGCGGTCTATCCAGAGACTAAGCGTGTTGCGGGTCGCAGCGAACAGCCGATCCCATTCATCCGACTTTAGCTTTTGGGTTAGCGTGATCGGAGACAATTGCGCAGCGTGCAGGATCTCGTCCGAATACGCATTGCCAATACCGCTAAGAATGCGGGGATCGGTAAGTGCCCTCTTCAGCGTGCGGTTTTCGGCTGTCAGTGCTTCGCGAAACGAGTCGAGGTTGCTGCTGAAGACCTCGATTCCGCCAGGGTCCACGGACTTCAAGGCTTCCTCGCCAGCGAAAAGATACAGCGATGCGCGATGCTTTGTGCCGGCTTCGGTGAGCACGAGAGAACCGTTGGGAAAATCGAAAGCCGCCAGGCTCTTGCGTCCGGCGAGCTTTGCTCCCCGCGGACGCCAATGCAACCGGCCGGCGATCATCAAGTGCAGCACCAGCCAGAGATCGCCTTCTATCCCAATCGCAATGCGCTTGCCGATGCGCCGCAATTCACGCACGATGCGGCCTTCAATATCCGTAAGCGATGGTTGGACGGTACGAAGCAGAAACGGGCTCGACAATCGTATGTGCTCGATTGGCTGGCCAACAATCCTCGGTTCAAGCGCGCTAATGTAAGCGGCGATATCTGGCAGTTCCGGCATGTTCAGTAGCTTGCAGTGCACACCAGCGCTTTTGCAAGCGAGCTAATAAGATAGATCATGGCCAGCGTGCGGATAGACAAGTGGTTGTGGGCAGCCAGATTTTTTAAGACTCGCAGCCTGGCTGCACGTGCCTGTGAACTTGGCAGGATTCAATCCAACGGGCAGCCCGCTAAGCCTGCGCGCGAGGTTCGCGTCGGAGACATGTTGCGAGTGACCAACGACAGTGGCGACTTTCAAGTGGAAGTCTTGATTCTCAGCGAAGTGCGGGGCCCCGGGTTGGTTGCGCAAACCCTTTATCGCGAGACGGAGGCGAGCCGTGAGCTGCGGCTGAAGGTGGCAGCAGAGCGTAAGGCGATGAAGCAATTCGAACAATTGCCCGCGGGCCGGCCATCGAAACGCGATCGCCGCAGAATCATTCAGTTCCGAGGGAGATTGACCGAAGGGGAGTAACCGGGAATCGCTCCTCGCCAGGCTACTTTTTACGCTTGTTCAGTTCGTCGAGTGTGCGCTTCAGCTCTTCAAGCTTCTGGCCAGCCTGGCCGAGCTTACCTTCTGCCGTGAGGCGCTGGTAGTCGGCAAGGTCTTGAGCGGCTTTTGCGATGAGCGCATTGAGATCCTGCGCGGGCTCCGGTGACGCGGCAGATGGTGGCGCATTCTTCGCCACTTCGGGAGTTGCTGCACCGCTCGTCGACGTCGCGCTTAATGACGAGGCCGCTCCGCCAAAAAGGGCCGCCATCGCTGACTCGAAGGTTGGTCCGTAAGCAAGTCGATCTTGCACGGCGAGCACGACCAGACGCAGCTCGGGCATCGGACTTCGTTCAGCCTGCAGATAAATCGGCTCCGCGTACAACAACGCTTTTCCCGTCGGAATCACGAGCAGAGCCCCGCGCCGCACGTGCGAGCCTTGCTGATTCCATAACGTCAACTGTCCGGAAAGCTGCGCGTTCTGGTCGATTCGAGCCTCGATCTGCAAGGGCCCGTCCACCAGCTTCGTCTTGGGAAAGTTGTAAACCACGGACGTACCGTAATGTGCGCCATCGCTGCGCCCCGCAATCCAGCCGATCAGATTATTGCGGTTCGCGGGCGTAAATGGCAGGATCTCCACGAACTCCATGCCGCTTTCGTCCGGCAATTTCATCAGCACGAAATTCGGCTCCATCGTCTGTGTCGTCTGCTCGCCGCCTTCGCTCATGCCGACTTCGGTAGCGACCGTCCATAAATCCTCACGGTTGTAGAACGCTTCCGTATCCGTCATGTGATACAGGCCGTAGACTTCCGCCTGCAGTTTGAGCAACAACTCCGGGTAGCGCACGTGCTTGCGAAGCCACGGCGGCATGGCCGCCGCGTCCTTGAACAGACTCGGAAAGATGCGGCGATAAGCTGCGATGATCGGATCATCGGGATCAAACACATAAAACGTAGTCGTGCCATCGTAGGCGTCGATGACCACTTTGACGCTATTTCGCATGTAGTTAATCGCGCTGTTGTCGAGGCGATAGTGAGTCGAGTACGGATAGCTATCTGACACTGTGAAGCCGTCCATAATCCACGACAGGCGACCATCGTCGCCGAGCACGATGTACGGATCGGGATCGAAGGTGAGGAACGGCGCTAACGTGGCTACGCGTTCGCGCAAATTGCGCCGCATCAGCAGCCGGCTATCGTGGTTCACGTCATCACTGAACGGAAGCTTTGCCAGATCGCCGCGGTCGAGTGCAATAATAATTCGCCGCAGGAAACCACCGAGGAGGATGCCGCCATTGCCCTCGTAGGAGTTCAGGTTGTTGGTCTGGCCTTGCGGATAGTTGAATTCTTTTTGCCGTGTTTTCACGTAAACGTCGGTATTCGTCAACTCGCCGAAATAGACCTCTGGTCGCGTTACATTTAAACCACGCACCGTGCTCTGGACCGGCATGTTGCTCAGAATAAGGGTGGGCAACCCTTCCGGGGTGAACCCATTGACTGGGTTCATGGTGATGCCGTAGCCGTGGGTGTAAATCAGCTTTTCGTTGATCCAGTTGCGGCTGCTTTCGGGGAGCTTGTCGACGTTCAACTCGCGCGTAGCCAGCATTACTTCGCGCGTCGTGCCATCGATTTCATAGCGATCGATGTCGATGTCGGGAAAATCATAATAAGTGCGGATTTCCTGGATCTGACGCAGCGTGTCCTGCAGCGCATGCCAGTCCCACAGCCGGATGTTCTGGAGCGTCGCCTGATTGTTCGCCGGGTCTGCTGCTTCGACCGTCGTCTCCGCGGGAAACTCACGTTGCAGGACCCGATCCAACCCGTAGGCCTGCCGCGTTAGCTCGATGTTGTGGGCGATGTACGGTTGCTCCCGAACCAGCTCGTTCGGTTTGACGATAAAGCTGCTGACGTACCAGCCGACGATCTGAACCCCGAAATAACACACTGCGGCGGGAACGATTGCCGCGACAAGCCAGCGCCCTCGTTGCATCGACACGGCGTTGACCGCAGCGATCACCGCGCCGACAACGAGCGCCGCGCACACAACGAGCGTCCCGGTCAGCGTGACGTGCGCGTCAGTGTAAGTTACGCCAGCGAAGATCGTGTGATCCTCGAACAAGCGCTCGAAGCGGCCAAGATACGCCAGCATCGCCAGGACCAGCAACAGGAATGCAAATGTGATGGAGGATCCGCGCCAGGGCAACGTGATGGAGCTGCGGCGACGCGCGAGCACACTGGTTCCACCCGAGACGAAGACGAACAAAATCGCAACCGCACAAGTAATGAGAGCGAGCGTAAGCAGCCAATTGGCAATCAGCTGCCAGGCGGGCAATGTGAATAGAAAGAAGTTCAGCGGCTTGCTAAAAAAAGGATCCACCGCGCCGGCGGTGCCAGGCGCGTACCAAAAGAGCGCCAGCGTCGGCCATTCGACCATCATGCCGGCGCCGGTTGCAGCCGCAATGGCGAGCGAAACAGCGAGCGCGATTAAGCGCAGAACAGGCTCGACCGGCAATCTCACTGGCTGTTGCCCGATGAAAATCGTGTGACCGCTCGGCAAGTCCGGAAGATGCGCCCGCTTCAGCGCCGCGAACGATCCGTACAGAATGAGAAATGTTGCCGCGGCAAAAGCCGTGAAGATTCCCCACTGCAGGCTCAGAGTTTTCCAGAACACGCTGCCGTAGCCGAGCGAGTCGAACCAGAGCACGTCCACGTAATACGACAGAGTGGTCCGAGCGGCGAAGAGAATTCCGAGAAGTACGGCGAGAATGAGAAGGAAGCCGCGGCGACGTCGCGGCGGATCCGCCCGCGGCCAGTCAATCGACTCAGGCATGGCCCATCCCCGTGCACAGCTTTCGCATGGTTTGGATTATACGTCTCGTGCGGCAAGCGGGCAGGAAAGATAACGGGGTTGCTTCAGAGCCGGTCGTCCACTCGCAACGTTATGCGCGAAGGACGACCGATCTTCGGTTTTTCGGGATTAGCTTTTACTGGGGCGGTGGGCCTTGCTGGTCGGCACCGGCGCCGGGAGGTCCCTGGCGGCCGTTTTTCATCCATTGCTCACGCTTGGCTTGCATTTCGTCCCACTTCTTTTGTTGCGTGGAGTCGAGGAGCGCTCGGATCTGCGTGTCGCTAGTTTTGTGGATGTCCATCATCTTGCTGCGGCGATCCTGTTGCGATTGCGAAGTATCCTGGCGCAGGCTCTGCATTTGGGAATGTTCGGACGTGAGTATGTCCTGCACTTTGGTTTGCTGGTCAGTGGTGAGGTTCAGTTGTTTGGTCAATTCCTGGGTGCGCTGAGCCGGATCGGGCATGCCGTGATGTCCGCGACCGCCCTCGCGCGCGGGCGGGGATTGCTGATCGTTGGACGAGCTATCCTGCGCCGCTACAAAAGGGGCAGCGATCAAGATCAGTCCCATCGCGATGAGAACGAGCAGGTATTGTTTGAGCATTGGAATCTTCCTTTCAAAGCGATCTGTCTACATCTATGAATGGGATTATGCACCGGAAGTTGCGCAAGAAAGCGAGATTCTCACAATCTTTGCATAACTTTACCAAAGGGACATTCTGGGTCACGGCAAACACAGTTCTCCGTCGGAGGACTGCTGAGTCAGGAAACCCGGCGTGATCCGCGCGGCGAGTTACTCCTCATCCGCGGCTTTGCAGTGCTTCGAGATGGTGCGGACATCCGTCTGCACATTTGTTACCTCGAGCGGCACGCCATCAACCCCGTGTTCGGTATCGCTGGGATTGCTGCCAGATTTCGTTGGATTCATGCCCGTCTTGATGATCCCAGACCGCAGTCGGCCTTTCACTTCGACTTCATGATGCAGTTGAGCATCGAGCTTGTTACTCACACCCTTCAGAACATAGACCAGGCCAGTCTTATCCTCGACTACGATGTAGTTCCCGCGCTGACCGTCAAGGCAGCCGCGAACCGTGCTGACATTGGCGGACGCACTGGCCGTGGCGGGCGGGGTGGACGACTGTTGTGCCACTGCTCCCAGCCCGACAAGCACAAATCCGATCACGGCAATGAAATGGTTCGTGCAATCCATAGAACCTCCTCGGATGCTGATGCTCACTCCGATTGAAAGAACAATCCATTCACCGGCATCTTCTTTCTTTATTTATACTCTTTCGCCAATTATATTTTTGGCCGGCTTGCTCGGTTGACGGAATTCGAAGCCTGCTTGACGACGCCAGCGCAATCCACACGCTGTCGGCGATAGCCATCAATAGACTAAGGCTTCCAGTAAATGAAATCTCAAACGACGTCGTCCTGAACCTGGCTTCCGCCCAAGTGAAGGATCTCGCACCTCGTGCCGCCAGCTGGCTCCAGGCCTATAACTGCGCCCTAAAGGCGTTCTCCCAAACCGCGCCAGATCCTTCGCGGCCTGATGGCCGGCCAGGAATGACGCCAACGAAAACATGGGATCCGCGGATCGCACGACTACAAACCATTTTTCAATCGCCGAATTGTGCGAGAGGTCTGCCCGTCGACCGGTCTCTCAAAGAGTAGTCCTTCGCGCTCTTTTGTTGTTTGTTGAAGATTCGCGCGGTCAGAAGCATCCCCGCCAACGTCATGGTCAACAGTATCGCTTCATGCCAACCGTTCACAAAGGGAGCATCCCCCATGATTGCCAGGCCGACGAAGCAGAATAATACATGAGCGCAAAAGACTTGCAGGGAAGCCTGACCCATAAGTACAAGGGGCCGAATTGCCAACGCCTTCATGATGGGTTGGAACCGAATCAGCAATGCAGCAACGGCTGCGAAATTGATGATTCGCACCACTCCCAAATGCCATTTGTCGAATGAGACCTCAAACATTCCGAGTTCTATGCCGCGTCCGACTGAGTACCGCAAAGCAAACAGAATCGGAACGATTACGAGGGCCGGTATCAGCATCCGTTTGGCCCATTCAGCGACCGGCAATTCGTCCTTCGCCCAGCGGACGCCGCAATACAGACCGACCAACCACATAAATTGCCACGCGAATAGGTCGAATGAGCCTGTAGCACTCAGGGGGATATTAATTCCGCTAACGCGCGTGGCAAAATCGTAGAGAATCTGCCGGAGTCCAAACTGCGCCAACAGCCAAAAGGTGAACCCTGCACTCAGGATAAGCCTCCAGTAGTTCGGCCTTCTGACTGCTTTCAGGATCACCGGCGTGAGCAGCAAGAACGTGATGTACATCGGCAGAATGTCCAACAGCGGTGGCCGGTAGATCAGCAGCGCGGCGTAGATGAGAGCTTGCTTGGGTGCGGTGAAATAAAAGTCGAGCAAGTTGTGCAACGCCGGCCGATTGCCACCAGCGGCAAGATGCGCCACGACCACAAATGCGACCCCGAGCAACGCAACGTGATAAAGATAAAGCCGAGCCGTACGCATCCATAGTTGTTTGGCCATTGCTCGGTAGCCATTCCGTTCAGCTGTGAGAAAGTAAATGCGGCCCGTAAACAGTGCCGACAGGAAGATGAAACCTTCTGCGCCCGATACGAATCCGAAGGGCTGATTGAAGTAAGTGCTGATAATCGTCGGCAGATGAGTCAGCGTCATCCACACCAGCATCGCGCCTCGTGCCGCATCGAGTTCGATTCGCCTCTGCATGGCCCAGACAAATGAGATGTGAACTCCTCACAGAGGTTGCTGGGCACTACAAAGATTTACTTATCTTTAATGGATTTTTACAAATGGACGGAGCGCCGGGCGGGCCGAAGATTGCACGGTGCCAGAAGTTGTTCTGCGTTGTTGACGTGAAATCGCTGGATCACGCGACCGCATTTCGCGAAATTACGTCGCGGTACCACTCGGCACTGAGCTTAGGTGTGCGCACCTGCGTTTTGTAGTCGACGTAGTGAAGACCGAATCGCTTGCTGTAGCCGTCGGCCCATTCGAAATTATCGAGCAGGCTCCACAGGAAGTAGCCTTTGATCGGGTAGCCTTCCGAAGCTGCGCGATGCAGATGCGTGAGGTGATTGCGCAGATACATCACGCGGTCGGTGTCCTCGACGCGTCCGTCGGCGGTTAACACATCGTCCGACGAACAACCGTTCTCCGTGACGTAAAGCGCCCGGGGTTTCCAAACCTCGCTGACGTTTCGAACCGCCCAGTAGATCACTTCCGGACCGATGTACAGCCAGTCCGAGGCCATACGCGGGAACGAAGACGGACGCTTTTCCACCACGTAACCGGCCGGGGACGCATCCGCGCGCACATATTCTGGTGTGTATACGTTGAGGCCGACGAAATCGAGCGGGCTGCCGATAATTTTCATGTCGCCAGGCTCGACCTTGGGAGAGTTCGCGCCCTCGCGCTGCAAGTAACCGTCGGTATACTTGCCTTCCATCACGGCCGTGAGAAACGGGGCATTCTCCTCACGAGTGGCGAACCGCGCAGCCGCGATTTGCTCGTGAGTCTCAATCACCGGCACAAAGACCTTCGCATTTTCCGCCAAGCCGATTTGGGTTCCGGACTTGGCGTTGGCGCGAATCGCTTGTACCGCCATGCCGTGAGCTAGCACCGCATGGTGGCGAATTTGATTCACTTGCGCATCCGGTAACTTCAGGCCCGGCGCAAATTTCCCGGTTTTGTAACCCAGATCAGTGAAGCATGTAAACTCGTTGATGGTGAAAAAGTGGCCCACCCTATCCGAGAGGTTCTTCGAAACATACCCCGCGTAATCGGCGAACGCTTTCGACGTGTCACGCGACTGCCAGCCGCCGGGCAGTGCCTGCGGCAGGTCCCAGTGGAAGAGCGTGATGTAGGGCGCAATATTGTTTTTGAGCAGTTCGTCAACCACGCGCTGATAATAGTCGAGACCTCTTTGGTTCGGCTGGCCTGTCCCGTCAGGAAAGATGCGCGCCCACGCAATGGAGAAGCGGTATCCGCGGACGCCCAGGTTCTTAAGCAGCTTCATGTCCTCTTTATAAAGATGGTAGGAGTCGTCGGCGACATCTCCGGTGTCCCCCTGAAACGTTTTGCCCGGTGTGTGTGAAAAAGTGTCCCACACGGACGGCTTTCGGCCGTCTTCGTTCACCGCGCCTTCAATCTGATAGGCAGCGGTCGAGCAGCCCCAAACAAAGTTTGGCGGGAATCGCAGCAACTCCGGCGTGGCCGTTTGTGCGAATGCGATCCGCGGTAAAGAAGCGCTGACAAAGGCGGCCACGGCAGTGCCGGCCAGAGTCTTGCCAAATCGACGGCGTGTGAGGTTTTTCATGGACGCTAGCAGATTATCACCAGGGAGGACTTAAAATGAAGTCGCCCGAAAAGGGCATAGGGCAGTTTGGATTCCGATGCTACGTTTCCATCGACAGGCATGAGGACCGTACCTTTGTGTACATTCGTGTCCTTTGAAGTGCTAATGGTGAAACCACGGAGGACACAGATGTGAGATTCCGGCTTCACTTGGCGGCTGCGGGCTTCACATCTTCGGCTGATTTTTTCAGGTCGTCGATTGTCTTGGCATCAATCTGGTAGAGCGCTGGCTCGTTTTCCCGCTTGGCGACGTAATTGTCGCCGGCTCTCGAGATCGCTACCTTCTCGACGCGCTTGCCGCCGTTCGATGTGACGGTAAGTTCAATCAGTGACGTTGTAAACCCGGAATCT
Source organism: Terriglobales bacterium (assembly GCA_035601995.1). Lineage (GTDB taxonomy): Bacteria > Acidobacteriota > Terriglobia > Terriglobales > Acidobacteriaceae > JABDBE01. The sequence goes on along the minus strand of DATNNE010000089.1, from coordinate 130,093 downwards.
ACAAAGTTGCTGGCGGAGAGATCGCGAATTTTGTCGATGAGGTCCTGAACGGAGCCAGCATCCATCTTTTTCGCGCTGCCTGACCACCAATCTTCTCCGCTCCGGGTTAAGAAGTAAGTTTTCGATCCGTCGCGAATTTCGATTTTGTTGGGATCGTTGGAGCCGAGGTCAAACAACTTTTTGTTGCGAAAATCGTCCAGGTTCTTGTCGAGCGCCGTGCCGAGTGTACTCGCAACTTTATAAGTGCCTTCGACTGCGCTCGACTTGGCATAGTAATCGTCCTTGCTTTTCCGGACCTGCAGCTCCTGCGTTCCGGACTCAGCCGTGAGCTTCGCGATCGCAACCGGAGCAGCCGAGGCGAACGCTGAAGCTATTTTCTTCGGATCGTCCAGCACATTGAGCTCCATCTTGGCATCGGTGAGAGCGCGAACGAGGTCGTCGACCTGCGAGCCGTCCGCACGCAGCGGCTTGGGCTTGACGATTTGCCATTCGTCCTTGTTGCGGCCCAATTCTATCTCCTGCTTCTTGGCAACCAGGTCGACCTGGATGATTTTATCCGGATCGAGCGTTAGCAGGCGTTTGTCCCGCAGATCGTTCGCCGTCTTGTCAATGCTGGTCTTGTCATAGCTGGGCACGATGAAGACGCGCGGATCGCCGTTGAGTTTGGCGTAGATTCCATTACCCGTTGGAGTGTCGTCTCCCAGCAAGAGTTTTTGCGTCTTGTTGTCCTTCTCAGACAAATCAAATTCAAGCTTCGGCGCGTCCAGACCATACGAGGCGAGGTTGCCAGATTTCTCTTCTATTAACCGTTCGGAGTTAAGAGATGAAAAAGTACCGAGCAAGCTGGAAACCGCACTCTGATCGGCGGGAAGAGACGTCGGAGAAGTAATGTGCCACTGGCCCGCACTGTTGCGTTCAGCCGCGACCTGTTCGACGCCATTCTTCTTGAGGCCGAACCTGGAAATGTCCGCTTCTTTAACCGCAAGAATCTTGGGCGCCACGTCGGCGGAAGCTTCGGTAGCCTCTGCTGGCTTGTGATGATTCGACCAATACAGTGTTCCCGTGAGCCCGGCTAAGACGACGGCAGCGACGATCAGACCACGCAGTTTCATCTACCGCCTCCGCCACCACACGGACACGCCGGCAAGAACCACCACCAGCGGCAGCAGGAATTGGCTGGTGATCCGAACCAAATTCATCTGGGCGCTCGTCATGGTGATGCGGCGATCTTCTTCTTGCTTGGGACGGATCGAGATCAGATCTTCGTCGGACGCCAACCAGTCGATGGTGTTCAAAGCCAGATCGCTATTGCCATTGAACTTGATGAACGAGTTCGCCGCCCATGACGAACTGCCCACTACCACGAACCGGCCTTGCGAATCCTGCTTGCCAGTGTTGTAGGTTCCAGCGGCAGCAATCGTCAGCGGGCCTTTCTTGTTTTTGGGGTCGTTGGGATCGATTGCCGGAGAATTCAGGTTGTTCGTCGCCAGGCTAGTCGTTGAAGAGTCGAACAACTTTTGGACTGTAGTCTTATCACCATTCTTGATCTGGATCGATCGCGAAAGCGGGAAGCCGGTCGCCGTGCCCTTCATGCCACTCACAATCGGTTGCGACTCGTAGCTTGTGACGAGAGCTACCTGCGGGCCAAGTCCGGCTAACTGGCCGATCGGGTTGAGGTCCAGGATGAGATTTTTATCCATGGTTACGCCCCAGGTCTGCAACAGGTTTGTGAGCGCATCGTTGTCCGCGATCTCGGAGCGGCCGATCTTGAGTGGCGGATCAAGCATAAACAGAGCACGCCCACCGTCTTCGACGTATTTCTTGATGGCATCGACTTCGGGCTGCTGATAGTCTCGAGTCGGTCCACCGATTACCAGCGTCGTGCAATCGCCGGGGACTTCCGCTTTTTGCAGTAGGTCAATCGACTTCGCATCGTAGTTGTCTTTACCCACCAGTTCTTTCAAATTGGAATAACCGTCACGGTCGGAGTTGTCGATCTGATGCTCGCCGCTTCCGGCAACGAAACATACTGTGCGCGTTTTGTTTTTCAGCACGCGGATCAACGCTCCGGTGACGCCTTCTTCTGTCATGCTCTTGGCTTCTTCTTTTCTGTCGCCGATCTGCACGAGCGCCGTTCCGTAATTCTTTATGCCTTCTTCGCGAGCTTGCTGCGGATTCTTGTCAGGGTCGATGTAGTTAACATGGATTTTCGGTGAAAGCGAAGCGTATTCCCCGAGCAGGTCTTTCGCGTGTTGAAACCGCGTCCCCTGATCGAAATAGAGAATGGTCGTATTCTCTTTCAGCCCCTTGACGATCTTCGCGGTCTGCTCGGACAGGCTATAGCGTTTGTTCGACGTTGCGTCATAGGACTTTGCGTAACGATTGGCCAGTGTATTTACGATCACAACCGCGGTTATGACAACCAGGACATAGACGGCCGCGTAAGCCGCGTACTTCGTCTGTCTGGCTTTGAGCAACTGTGTATTCACTTACGTCCTCCAGCGGAGAGATTCCATGGAACGAGCCGTGAAGAACAGTCCCAGGAAAATCACCGTCACATAAAAGATGGCATCCTTCGAATCGAGCACTCCTTTGGCGAACGATTCGAAGTGAGTGATGATTGACATATAGGCGAGCACTTGAGCCCAGGTTGCGGTTTCGTATCCGCTCACCCACTCCAGAACCCAGAGAAGAAGGCACACTCCGAAGGTTGCGGCGCCGGCGATGATCTGGTTCTTGGTCAGCGTCGAGATAAATGTGCCAATGGCCAGCAATGCGCCCGCCTGCAGCAACAATCCCAGATAGCCAATGGCCAGCGGTTTCCAGTCGGGCTTACCGTATTTGAAGAGGAACGCAAAATTCACCGCCGCGACCAGCAGCATGCATGCATACAAACTGAGGGCCGCAAGCCATTTTCCGAGGATGATTTCAACATCCCGGATGGGCGAAGTCGCGAGCAGTTCAATCGTCCCGCTACGTTTCTCCTCCGCGAACAGGCGCATGGTGATCATGGGGATAAAAAACAGCCCGATCACACCGACATTCGACAGCAGTGGCCTTATGACGATTTCGTTGAGATTCATGGGCATCATCTGGCCGCGCATCTGCGATTCCATGCCCATCAGAACGAAATAACCGAGCGAATTCCAAAAAAAGAATCCGAAGATCAATGCAAACATGGTCAGCAGCAGGTATGCAATGGGCGACACGAAATAGCTGCGGAGTTCCTTGCGGCAGATGATCAAAACATTTCGCATTTACTGTCTCCCCTTGACTGCGACTTCTTCTTGCTTTTCTTTTGCAGCTGTTTCCCCACCGGTTAGTTGCAAGAATATTTCTTCGAGACTCATAGCGGTGGGACGAAGCTCATTTAGATCCCAGCCGGACTCCACGACCGCCCGCGCCAGATCGCCGCGAACAAAACCCTTGCCGCTTTCGATCTCGAAGCTGATACGGTTCTGCTGGCTCAGCTTAACCACGATGCGGCTCACGCCAGCGACTTGTTCCAGCCGCCGCTGCACGGCCGCGAAATCGAGGCTGCCATTGCGCCCGCTGACTTCGACCAGCACGGACTCTGCGCCACGAGCGCGATTTTGCAGATTGTGTACCGAGTCGGTCGCGGCCAACTTGCCTTTATTGATGATGATCACCTGCTCACAGGTCTGCTCCACCTCCGGCAGAATGTGGGTGCTGAGAATGATGGTGTGATCGCCGCCCAGACTCTTGATCAAATCGCGAGTCTCGTTGATCTGCTTGGGATCGAGACCGGCTGTGGGTTCATCGAGAATCAGCACATCCGGGTTGTGAATGATGGCCTGAGCCAGACCTACACGTTGGCGATAGCCTTTCGAAAGTTTGCCCAGCAGTTTGTTTCTTACGTCCGCGATGGAGCAACGATCACAAACGTAGTCAACCCGTTTGCGCAACTCTGCACCAGAAAGCCCTTTGAGCTTGCCCACGAAAGTCAGGTACTCAGAAGTCTCCATCTCGGGATACAGCGGCGGCGTTTCGGGCAGGTAGCCAATGTGCTTTTTGACTTCGAGCGGCTGCTCCAAAACATCGAAGCCCGCGACCGTCGCGCTGCCCGATGTGGGCGGCAGAAAGCACGTCAGCATACGCATGGTTGTGGTCTTCCCAGCCCCGTTTGGACCGAGGAAACCTACGATCTGACCTTTTTCAACCTGAAATGAAATGTGGTCGACCGCAGTATTACGAGCGTATCTCTTGGTAAGCTCTTTAACTGTAATCATAAGAGGTTTGATGCAAGGTATTAGGGTGTGCAGCGCCTGAACAGCCCCACTGTTGAACAGTTCAACACTGAACCTATATGTTAGAAATCTTGGGGCGGGGATGTCAAATCCCGATAGCGAGTTTTTCATCTCCGCGGGAGGATTCATGAAGTATCGCAAACTTGGCCGAACTGGTTTCGAAGTAAGCGAAATCGCGCATGGACTCTGGGGAATGAGCGGTTGGAGTGGGTCTGACGACCAGCAATCGCTCGATGCTCTGCAGTTGGCTGTCGACCTCGGCTGCAATTTCTTCGACACCGCCTGGGCCTACGGCGCAGGCAAGAGTGACGCATTGCTGGGCAAAATCTTATCCGCCAATCGCGGCAAGCGCCTGTATGCAGCCTCTAAAATTCCGCCGCTGAACGACAAATGGCCGGCGTCTCCGAAGGATAAGTACCACGATGTCTTCCCCGCTGATCACGTCTTCAAATATGCCAGGCTCATTCGGGAGAAGCTTGGAACCGACTCGGTTGATCTTCTACAATTTCACGTTTGGGACGATAGCTGGACTGGCGAAGCAGAATTTCGCGAGACCGTCGAAAAGCTAAAGGGTGACGGGCTGATCCGCTTCTTCGGCCTCAGCCTGAATCGCTGGCAACCGGAGAACGGCATCAAAGCCATGCGGACCGGGCTGGTAGACGTTGTGCAGGTGATCTACAACATCTTCGATCAGGCTCCGGAGGACAAACTGTTTCCTGTGTGCCGGGAGTTGAACATTGGTGTGATCGCCAGAGTGCCGCTCGATGAAGGCAGCCTCGGTGGCAGAATGACGGCGGAAACCAAGTTTCCCGCGAGCGATTGGCGATCCAAATACTTCAGCCCAGAAAATCTCAAGCAAACGCTGGCGCGCGTGGAGAAACTGAAGCCAGCGATTCCCAAGAACCTGAATCTTCCGGACGCGGCATTGCGGTTTATTTTATCGGACCCAACCGTGAGCACCACGATCGTGGGAATGAGGAAGCCGGATCACGTCCGGCAAAACATCGCGATGAGTGACGCCGGGCCGCTTGACGCGGCACTGCTTCACGCCTTGAAAAAACACCGCTGGGATCGGACGCCGCAGCCCTGGTCAGACTAGCGTGGTCAGACTAATTCGCTATTATTCAGAACGCCCTCAGTCGTGATTCGACTGGCTTTGCAGATTTCCTCAGCAACCTTGACCACGGCGTCGCTGCCGTGGACCGGCCCGTCTGCTGACATGACCGAACTGGCAGCCAGGGTGAAAAGCAGAGCGTCCTCCTGCTTGTCGAAATAAAGAACCACCTGATTCGCTGCCATGCCCACACCTCCTACCAACTAGAATCATAGGCCGATTCCCATGGAGAACGACGTTATCTCTTTTGGTGCACCCTACTCGGAAGGGCAAAAGTGTGAATTCATGGCAGTGTCTCAATTTTGGAAACCTGCAACATTCAAATCTCCGCGACCTCGGCGACCGTTCTCAGAAATCTCTGCGATTTAAGACATTGGGTTGCGAAGTCCCATCAAAACCTTAAAACGCAGACCGTCGCGGAGTTCGCTGAGGCCCCGACTCCGGCTCGAAAATGCTACATTGGAAGGTCTCATGTCCGCGCCTGAATCCCGATTCGTCAAGGCTTGCAAGCTGCAACCGGTGGACCGCACACCGGTGTGGTTCATGCGTCAAGCTGGCCGTTACATGCCGGAATACCGCGCCGTTCGCAAACAATATTCGCTGATCGAAATTTGTAAGAAGCCGGAAGTCGCAGCGGGAGTGACCATCACTGCCGCAGAGGCTCTCGGGGTGGACGCGGCGATCATTTTTGCTGACCTCTTGCTGCCTCTGGAGGTTATGGGATTGCTTTTCCATTTCTCAGCCGGAGAAGGTCCAGTAATCGAGCAGCCAGTGCGGACAAAGGAAGACATACACCGCCTGCGCACTGACCGTGCGGCCGATCTGGGATACGTTTCCCAAGCCATACGACTGGTGTGCAAGCATTTTGGAGAGCGTCTGCCCGTAATCGGCTTTTGTGGCGCGCCGTTCACACTTGCCAGCTACATGATTGAAGGCGGGAGCTCGCGTAATTATGTTCATGCGAAGAAAATGATGTACTCATCGCCCTCGATATGGCATGAGTTGATGCGGAAGCTAGTCGCGGTCGTTTCGGAATATGCGGCTGAGCAAGTCAGGGCTGGCGCGGACGTCATCCAGGTTTTCGATAGTTGGGTCGGCTGCCTCAGTGTCGAAGATTATCGCCGTTACGTGCTCCCGCGAACGACCGAACTTGTGGAGGCTCTGCAAAGAACCGGCGTACCTATAATTTATTTCGGAACCGACAGCGCTACACTTTTGCCTTCGATGCGCGAGACTGGCGCTGAAGTGATTGGGCTTGATTGGCGCATTCCGCTCGATGACGGCTGGCGGAGCCTCGGCTTCGAATGTGCGGTGCAGGGAAATCTCGATCCTGTTCTGCTGTTCGCGAACTGGAAGGAATTGAAGTCGCGTGCGGAAGACATTCTGCGTCGCGCGGCTGGACGTCCCGGACACATTTTCAATCTGGGTCACGGCATTTTGCCGGAAACTCCGGTTGAGAATGTGAAAGCGCTGGCGAAATTTGTGCAGGAACACTCCACGAAAAACGTCCCAGCATTGGAGTAGCAATTGGCCAATTCAAAGAAAACTGCTGTCCTGCTGCTCGCGCACGGCAGCCCCGACTCCGTCGATCAAGTGCCGGACTTTCTCCTGCGCGTAACCGGTGGGCGGCCGCTTCCACAGCCAGTTGTGGATGAAGTGAGGCACCGTTACTCTCTAATCGGCCGATCTCCGCTTACCGAGTTGACGCTGAAGCAGGCAGAACTTCTGGCGCACGAAATAGACATGCCAGTTTATGTCGGCATGCGCAACTGGAAACCCTTCATCGCTGATGCGGTTAGCGCCATGGTCGAAAATGGTATCGAGCACGCGGTTGTGATCTGCATGGCGCCGCAGAATTCCCGCACCAGCGTCGGTCTTTATCGCGCCGCCCTGGCAGACAACCGGCCTTCCTTCACCGTTGATTTCATTGAGTCCTGGCACGATCAACCAGCGTTGGTTCGCGCTTTCGCCGAAAAGCTGCGTGCCGGATGGGGCCACGCCTGCCGTGAAGCGGAGAAGCAAAAAGTTCCGATTATCTTTACGGCGCACAGCGTGCCCGAGCGCACTATCGCGGATGGCGATCCCTATGAGAGTCAAACAAAAGAGACCGCCTCATTGGTAGCGCGCGAGGCCGCACTGGCGCCTGAAGACTGGACTTTCGCATTTCAAAGCCAGGGCATGTCCGGCGGAGCATGGCTGGGTCCGCGAGTCGAGGATACGATTCTCCGCCTAAAAGAAAAAGGGCATCGCAATGTATTTCTGCAACCCGTAGGATTTCTCTGCGACCACGTCGAGGTACTTTACGACATCGACATCGGCTTCAAGGAATTTGCAGAGAAGCAAGGCATGCGGCTGTGGCGTGCGGACTCGCTGAATGAGTCGCCGTTGTTGGCAGCAGCGCTTGCCGATGTCGCCCGATCGCAGCTCTCGCAATCGCAGCTCACTTGTAAATGAAGCGCATAGCCATCATCGGCGGCGGAATTTCCGGGTTGTCAGCCGCCTTCGCGCTCGAAAAGCGCTGCCAGGCTGGGGCGTCGCTGGAATACGCCCTGTTCGAGTCGAGTCCGCGTCTCGGTGGAGTGCTGGTGACCGATCGCGTGGATGGCTGTCTGGTCGAAGCCGGCCCCGATTCATTCCTAACCGAAAAGCCCTGGGCCAGCGGCCTTTGCCGCGAAGTCGGATTGGGTGACCAACTCATCGGCTCCAACGATGCCGATCGCAAGACATATATTTTGGTGAACGGCCAGTTAGTCGTGATCCCCGACGGCCTGATGTTCATGGTTCCGACCAAGATCGCGCCGACGGCTTTGTCGCCATTGTTTTCCACGCGCACGAAATTACGAATGGCGAGCGAATGGTTTCATCCTCCGCGAAAGGCCGATGCGGATGAAACCGTCGCGTCCTTTGTAGAGCGCCACTATGGCCCCGAAATGGTGGACCGTCTTGCCGACCCACTGCTTTCCGGCGTGTATGGTGGCGAAGCCGCCCAACTCAGCGTGCGCGCCGTTCTGCCGCGCTTTGCCGAGATGGAAGCCACGCATGGAAGCCTGGGCCGAGCCATGCTGGCAGCACGTAAAAAGATGGGGCATGCTTCGAAGGTTCCAACAAGACCGCTTTTCACTTCGCTGAAAGATGGCATGCAGCAGTTGGTGGATGCGATAGTGTCTCGGCTGCCTGCATCTGCACTCAACGCCAATACCCTGGTGCAGCGTGTTCAGCAGGAGAATGGAAGCTGGGTGATTTCCGCCGGCTATTCTTCGGATGAATTCGACGCAGTGATTATGGCCACTCCAGCCCACGCGGCAGCAGACCTGTTGAGCACGACCAAAGAGGGCCTCGCCTCCGAACTCCGCAGCATCCAATACACCTCGTCCGTCACGGTCAATCTCGGCTACGATCGCAGCGTGCGCGCATCTCTGCCGCCGGGCTTCGGCTTTCTGGTGCCTCGCAGCGAGGGCAGACGCATGCTCGCGGCCACGTTCGTCCATAATAAGTTTCCCCACCGCGCTCCAGACGACCGCGCCCTGCTTCGCTGCTTCATTGGCGGCGCTAGAAACGAAAAGATTCTTGACGCTCCCGATGAAGAGATCGTCAGCATCGTGCGCAAAGAGCTTGGCCAAATCATCAAGCTGACGGCTGATCCGCTTTTCACTCGCGTCTATCGCTGGAGGAATGCGATGGCGCAATACGGAGTCGGGCACTTGGAGCGGTTGCAACGGATCGACGGCCTGCTACAGTCGCTTCCAGCCCTGGCGCTGGCGGGCAACGGATACCGCGGAATTGGCGTGCCTGATTGCGTCCGCTCAGGAAGCGATGCGGCGAATAAAGCTTTGCTCGCCCTTGGATTGCCAGAGGACGCATCGCAAAGAGTCGCCTCCTGAAGATCCGATAGCCTTTTTCGAATTACTCCCGTAACCGTCAGTAACTCTCTTTTGTTGCAGAAACCATCCGTCTGGTTCAGGGTTAATACATTGTGGGGAATTCTATGAGCAAATCAATCCTGACTGCTGCTGCGATAGCGATGTTTGCATTTTCTCCGCTCTGGGGCCAGCAACAAGAGCCCAAGAGCGACATGTCCAACATGAGCCCCTCTGAGATGCACGACATGCCGGGGATGAGCAACGACGGCAGCGCTCATGCCATGCAATCCATGGAAGGCCGCCACATGGATATGGGCCCGCACATGAAGATGACCGCGCTGCGCGATCTCAAGCCGGGCGATCAGCAAAAAGCCGACCAGGTAGTCGTGGCTGCCCGCAAAGTCGCAGAGAAATACGTGGATTACACAGTCGCCCTGGCCGATGGCTACAAGATTTTTATGCCCAACCGACCGCAAAAACAGTACCACTTCACAAACTACCGGTACGCTTTCGAAGCGGGCAGACACTTCAACCCCGATCATCCCACTTCGTTGCTTTACGAGAAACAGGGCGATGGCTACAAGCTCATCGGCGTGATGTATACCGCTCCGAAGAACACTGATGAAGAGGAACTCGACTCGCGCATCCCGCTCAGCGTCGCACAGTGGCACGCTCACGTGAACTTGTGCCTGCCTCCAGAAGACAAAAGAAGCGAGCTGGCCGGACCGAATGCTCAATTCGGCCTGCACGGTTCGATTACAACCAAGGAAGCCTGCGATGCTGCAGGAGGCAGATTCATGCCTCAGATCTTCGGCTGGATGGTGCACGTTTATCCGTTCGAACAAAAGCCGGAAGATGTCTGGTCCGTCGAACGTCAGGCCCACAACCACGTGGATTAGCTCTAAACTTCAATGGAGCACGGGCGTCCCCGCCCGTGTGGCGTTCACAAAACTGGACGGGCGAGACGGCCCGTCGCTCCATCGCGCAGCGCTCAAGTCAACAAGCAGCTTCTTCAATCGCCTCGCGCAACAGCTTCACAGCCCAATCAATTTGCTCGGTGGTGATTACCGCTGGCGGCGCAACCAGTACATGATCGCCAGAGACTCCGTCCACGCAACCTTGCATGGGATAAACCAACACTCCTCGTTTCACCGCCGCTTGCGCTACGCGACCGGAGAAATTCACTTCCGAATCGAACGGCTGCTTTGTCGCTTTATCGGCGACGAACTCCACCGCCCACAGCAATCCAATCCCGCGAACGTCGCCAACCGTCTTTGCATCGCGCAACCCCTCGAGCGCTTGGCGCAGGGTCGCGGCCGTCGAGCCTTGCCGATCAGAATCCGCCGCCTCTACCAGTTTTCGCTCCTGCAGAAATCTCAGCACGGCCCTGCCTGCAGCCAGCGAGATCGGATGCGAGTTATACGTGAACCCGTGCAGAAAAGCCCCGGAACCATCGGCGATTGCGTCGGCGACTCTCTTCGAAACCAGCACCGCGCCCAGCGGCGCATACCCGCTCGATAACCCTTTGGCGGTGACGAGAAGGTCGGGCGCGACGTCCCAATGCTCGACGGCAAAATTTCGTCCGGTGCGGCCCATGCCAGTCATCACTTCGTCGGCGATCAAGAGAACTCCATGCCGGCGGCAGATCTCGGCAACACTCTGTAGATAGCCGGGCGGTGGCACGACTGCGCCCAAGGTCGCTCCGCTGACTGGTTCAACGATGAACGCAGCTACCTCGCCCTTTGCGGCCTCGATCGCCTGCTCCAACTCCGCAGCATATTCTTGCCCGCAACTCCGGCAGCTATCGGTGCAGTCAAACGCACAGCGGTAGCAATACGGAAATCCGACGTGAGCGAATTCCCGAAGCATCGGACGATATATCTCGCGCCGTCGTTTATTTCCCGATACCGACGACGCACCCAGCGTGGCCCCGTGATAGCTCTGCCCCCGGCTGATTGCCTGATAGCGATTGGTCTGACCGATCTCCACCTGATACTGACGTGCAAGCTTGAGGGCGGTCTCGACTGACTCCGAGCCTCCACAGGTAAAGTAAACGCAGCCGCCCTCAAAATTCTTGCCTGCAAAATCGACCAACTCCAGCGCATACTCTTCAGCCACCGGAGTCGTGAACTGGCTGCTGTGGACGAACTCGAGCTGTTTTGCTTGAGCAGCCATCGCCGCCGCGATCTCCACAACCCCGTGCCCGATGAAATTCACCGCGGCAGATCCGGAGAAATCGAGATATCGTTTGTCGCGCGCATCCCACAGATAAACACCTTCGCCACGCACCGCCGGAGGAAAAGTCCTGCGGAACGAACGCCGGAGAACGGCAGAATAGGAAGAAGGATCGATCACAGTGGATTCCGGCACGTCTCGGATTATCCGGCGGCTCGCCCACAGGTGTCAAAACACTTCAAACGACCTTCTCGGGTTCGTACGACGTTTCCGTTTTGGACCGTCCCTGGAAAATGATCAGCACGAACCATCGCGCGTAACGAGACCGACCTGATTCTGCGTGTAGAATCGCCCTTTGATGGCGAATTCTGCGCGCGACGTTAAACCCGGCAAGATGAGTGTCTCAGCCCGATGGTTGCGCCTATTCCAGCCATCTCACCAGCACACCGCGTTTTCAGCTACCGTGCTGTTAATGACGGCAATGGTGCTCTCGCGTATTGTCGGCTACCTTCGCGAGGCCTACACCGCGTGGGCATTTGGCGCTGGCCCAACGACAGACGCTTATATCGCGGCTTTCCAAATTCCTGACTTCCTGGCTTACCTGGTCGCGGGTGGCACAATTTCCATCACATTCGTTTCCATCTACACACGATTTCTGGCAGAAAAAAGAGAGGAAGATGCGCAAAAAACTTTCTCCGTGATTATTACCGTGATGACTCTGGTTTTGGGGATCGGCGTCATTCTGTCGGAGATCTTCGCTCCGCAGATCACGCGGCTCATGTTCCACAACTTCAAGCCAGAACAGATTGATCTTTGCGTGCGTCTTACTCGCATTCTGCTGCCTGCGCAGATTTTGTTCTACGTCGGCGGAGTCGTTTCCGCGGTGTTGTCCTCACGCCGACTTTTTCTTTTTCCGGCCTTGGGTCCTTTGATCTATAACGCGTTCATCATTCTGGGCGGCATAACACTTTCCCATTCGTTCGGAATCGCATCACTCGCTTATGGAGCGCTGGCAGGCACTTTCGTCGGGCCATTCCTCATCAACGCAATCGGGGCCGCGCGGGTTGGTGCTGGTTACCGCGTCTCATTTGACGTGCGCAATTCGGCCTTTCGCGAATGGGTCCGAATGTCGATTCCTTTGATGATCGGCGTATCGCTGGTCAGCGCCGACGATTGGATTCTCCGTTACTTTGCCTCCGATTCTGCCGGCGCGATCAGCCACATTAACTACGCCAAGCGCCTGCTGGCGGTGCCGATCGCGATCCTCGGACAAGCTGTCGGCCAAGCTTCGCTGCCATTCTTTGCCCGTTTGTTTGGCGAAAAACGGATGCAGGAGTTTGCTGACACGGTCAATGGATCGGTCTACCGCACCGCGGCTGCGGCTCTTCTCGCCACAAGTTTAATGATGGCGGCTGCCCTCCCACTGATCGACTTGGTATACCGGCTGCCCCACGGTCACTTCGTGTTCTCAGACTCGCAGGCCACGGCAACTTACTTCTTTTGGTTCTCCGTGTCCCTGGTGTTCTGGGCGGCGCAAGGACTTTATGCGCGCGCTTTCTATGCTGCCGGAAACACGCTCACCCCGATGGTGGCCAGCAGCCTGATTACGATCGCATCGCTGCCCATGTACCGCGCGCTCTACCATGCCTTCTCATCGGTGGGACTTGCGCTCGCCTCCGATCTGGGGATCGCAGCCAATTGCCTGGCCATGGCAATTCTGCTGCACCAACGCAAGCTGGTTCGGTGGAACGAATTGCAATGGGGCGAGTTGGCGAAGGCGACGGTCACGGCGGCTGTGGCGGGACTGCTGAGTTACCGAGTCGCGCGTGCCATCGTGGTGACTGGCAGCCGCGTTGCCGACATCGAGGCGCTAGCTCTAATTGGCATCACCTGGGCTGGAGCAGTTGCGGCGGGGCTCTGGCTAACTCGGTCTGAGTTGCCAGGCGATCTACGTCGACGGAAAGGACCAGTCCTACCGCGCGTGGCGGAAAGGCAAGCAGAAGAGCTGATGAAAGGAATCGTTCCGTAGACAAGCTTTCAGGTCTCGAGCACAAGAATCTCTGATCGAGACCTGAAGGTAATATCCGACTAAGCTCGGGCTGCGACTGCTTCGACCGCGGCCGGTGCTTTTACTTCCTCGCCGTTCGGTTTCTGGCCGCCCTTGCGAATATCGATGCCACCCTTGAAGAACGCTCCATCTTCGATCGAAATGCGCGCTGCGACTACGTCGCCGGTAAGCGAACCGTCGCTACGGATGTCGACCCGATCGCTGGCCGTCAGGTTGCCGCGCACTTTCCCCAGGACCACAATCTCGCGGGCATTGATGTTCGCGGCCACCACACCATTGCGGCCAACTGTGACCCGATTGCCGGCGAGGTTGATGGAACCTTCTACGCGACCGTCAATATACAGCGACTCCGAACCGGTCACTTCGCCTTTGATCACCAGCGATTTCCCAATGGTCGCCTGATCCGCCGTGCTGGCGGCGACTGCCGGACGAGGAACGGTAGCGGGTTCACTTGGCGCAGACGTCACCGGGGTAGGCATAGCGGGACGCTCTGGCTCACCTGGCCGCGAAGGTGTTGTAGAAGGCTGATTAGTGGGTTTCCACATGTCGAAAAATTCCTTTCCTCACAAGTAGATTAAACGGTCTAACCCGCATTTTGGTGACCAAATAAATTCTACTCCCGCTGTCAGCTCAAGTCTTGTGGAAATTCTGTGCTTTCTGCACTTTTGAGCCCTTTCGTAACCTAGTTATGCACGGGGACGGAACCGTCCCAATGTAATTCCTGCCCCGGGAAGAGCGGTTTCTATACTGTCGCGGGTACCGCTAATATGGTGCTCGGGTGGTCCCGTTTGCGGTTGCTCGTTTGGAGCCGTCGCAACCGCCATTTAAAGCATGACTGAAACCGGTAACCAACGGATTCTGATCGAACTGCTATATGGAAAAGGTGCGCACGCTGACCCGATCGCATCGGTTCAGGGAATCCCAGCCAAGCTTGCCAGTCGTCGACTGCAAGGCTACCCTCATTCGATTTTCCAAATTCTTTCCCACATGAACTTCTGGATGGAATACGAACTGCGAAGAATTAGTCTAGAAGATCCGCCTTACCCTGCGCACGCTGCCGAGAGTTGGACATCCGATTCGTCTCCGGCAAGTGATGGAGAGTGGAAGCAAGCCGAAGCACGATTCGTCGCTTTGATCGGGCAGCTCTCCGCACTCGCTCAGTCAGATCCGGAGTTCTTGAATCGTGAAGTGAAGGCCACGCATGCAGTTCATACTCAGCAGTCGTCGTCGGTCTTAGCCGTCCTGTGGCAGACGGCAGTGCACAACAGCTATCACATTGGGCAGATAGTCTTGTTGCGCCGCCTCCTGAACTCTTGGCCAGGACAGGCGGGCGATACATGGTAAGACTGCTGGGTAACGAAACTAGATTGTCGCGTATTATGATTTGAGCCGCAGACAATCCAGCCTCAGACAATTCACGATCTTGGACAGACTCTCCGATTCCGCCATTCTGAAGAAGATCGAACGCCAGCCCAAAGGGACAGCCGGCTTCAAGCAACTGGTGCGCGAACTGGGACTTCATGGCGACGCACGTCACGAACTCTCCGGCCGTCTGCGACACTTGGTCAGTAGTGGCCAGCTAATTCAGGTTGATTCAGACCGCTACGCGATTCCGAAGGCCGTCGCGAGTAAGAACGTTTTGGTTGGAAGGCTAAGCATGCATCGCGACGGCTACGGGTTTGTCACGCCCGACGCCGCTACGCTCGATGCCCGTCTGAAGACACAGCTCGCTGGAGATATTTTCATTCCCCCGCCTGCAGTCGGTTCGGCGATGCACGGGGACCGAGTGCTCGTCGAGGTCGGAACGATTCGTCCCGATGGCCGCGCCGAAGGCCGCATTGTCCGCCCCGTCGTGCGTGCTCACAGCACGGTCGTCGGGATCTTTCATCACGGCAATCGCGGCAACTATGTGACACCGATCGACCAGAAGATTTCTCAGGAAATCGTGATTCCGCCGGGGATGGGTTTTCCAGAAGAACCAAGTCGGCCCGGCGCTACAGTTCCAAGGAAACACAAATCTGTCGATCGCGTTCTGGGGAAGGAAGCTGCCCGTCGCGAATGGGACGATCTCGAAGGCGTGGTCGTCGATGTCGAAATCACCGACTGGCCATCGGCCACACAGAATCCGCGCGGAAGAGTGGTTGAGATCCTGGGCTATGAAGACGATTTCGGAGTAGACGTCGAAGTCGTCATTCGCAAATTTCATCTGCCGCATCGTTTCCCGGCGGAGGTTCTCGCCCAAGCACAAAGTGTTGAGCCCATCATTCCAGCGCCTGAGGTCCAGAGGCGGCGCGACTTCCGCGCTCTCCCGATCGTCACCATCGACGGCGAAACCGCCCGCGACTTCGACGACGCCGTCACCGTCCGGCAAATCGAGGACGGAAACTACGAGCTTCAGGTACACATCGCCGACGTCGCCCACTACGTCACACCTGACTCAACGCTGGATCAGGAGGCGCGGCTGCGCGGCACTAGCGTTTACTTCCCCGATCGCGCCGTGCCCATGTTGCCGCTTGAGCTTTCTACCGATATCTGCAGCCTGCGCCCTCAGGTTGACCGGCTCGTGCTTTCCTGCGTGATGAAGATCGACCATCGTGGCGAAGTTCTTGGGTATGAATTGAGTGAGGGAATCATTCGTTCCGCCGAACGCATGACCTACACCGAAGTAAATGCGGTACTGGAAGGCGATGCCGGCACGCGCAAACGTTACGCAAATCTGGTTGGCACATTCGAAATGATGCGGGATCTGGCACTGATTCTAAAACGGAAACGCGAGCGGCGCGGATCCATCGACTTCGATCTCCCTGAGCCGGTAATTGAATTCGACGAACATGGGTTGATGAGAAGCATTACCCGCTCGGAACGCAACATCGCGCATCGCCTCATCGAGGAATTCATGCTCTCGGCAAACGAATGTGTAGCCGGATATCTTGAGACCAAACGCGTGGCTTCGCTTTACCGCATTCACGAGAAGCCCGATGCCAAGCGGGTTTACGATTTCGAAGTCATCGCCGCAGCCTTCGGATATTCGCTGGGCGTGGGTGCACTCCCCATTCAGCGGGTACAGTTCAAATCCGAACGTCGCGCCAGCCACGGCACCGGCAAACGCCCGCGGGAGATTGAAATCCCCAAAGAAGTTCACATCACGCCGCGCATGTATCAGAAGTTGACGGAGAAGATTGCAGGCAAGCCGGAAGAACGGATTCTTTCTTACCTGATGCTGCGTTCGTTGAAGCAAGCGCGCTATTCTGAAGAGAATCTAGGGCACTTCGCGCTGGCCGCGCCCACCTACACGCACTTCACCTCTCCCATCCGCCGCTACCCCGATCTGATCGTCCACCGCATTCTGAAAGAAGTATTGCGAGACGCCGCGAGCGATCAGGTGGCGAAGGAGCCCGCGCCCGCGAACGACGCGGCTGCCACCGTACCGTCCCCCTGGTCCAAACGACGTGACCATACTGCGCACCGCGAAGCACTCGAACCCGTCACTGGTCCGATCTCCACGGAAGAGCTCCACGAGATCGCCGAGGAATCCAGCCGATCCGAGCGCCGAGCCGACGACGCGGAACGCGACCTCATGGAATGGAAGAAGGTCAAATTCATGCAGGACCGGGTCGGCGAAGACTTCGACGGCTTGATTATCAGCGTGACCAAGTTTGGATTCTTCGTCGAGCTCACCGACCTGTTTATCGAAGGCCTGGTCCCGCTGGATTCGTTAACCGACGACCGCTACACCTTTCACGAAAACACGCGCGAAATCATCGGCCAGCGCAACCGCAAGATCTACGGCCTGGGGCAGAAGATTCGCGTGCTCGTGGATCGCATCGATCCGGTCGAAAAGAAAATTCAGTTTGCCGTGTTCGAGGAAAAACCGCAGCGACCCGCTAAGCGAAAACGTGGAGGACGGGCGTCCCCGCCCGTCTAGCGGAGCGAAGCTCCGTAACGCTTTTCGGCAGATAAACGCCACTAACCAAACGAAAATGCGTCCCAGTGGTGTAAAATCTTCAAGTCAACCCCATCCGTTGCTGGCTTGTAGCAGCGGGCTCCTACTCGTCGGGACGTGGCTCAGCCTGGTAGAGCACTCGCTTGGGGTGCGAGGGGTCGGCAGTTCAAATCTGCCCGTCCCGACCATTCTTCTTCTGTAAAGTAGTGTAAAACACGAGTGGATTCTGCTCCCGCGGGTTTACCCTTTTATGTAGAAATCTTGAATTCTGAACGGATTCCCTGACTTTTGTCGCGTGCGTTTTTTCCGTTCTCGATGGTCCTTTGTTACTCTAAAGCCTAGCCGTTTTGCCCGATTGAGACGCAAGACCTGGAAGTCATCGTTTGACCGATTGCAATTTCAGGCTTCATTGTGACCGAAGCCTGACCTAGCGGAATTATAGGAGACGCATTCTGTTGAAGAATTTCTTATCCCGTTCTTTTCTTTTCTTTGCTCTTGTGAGCTTGCTTTCGCTCGCCTCGTTTGCCCAGCAAACGCCGGCCGCCAATCCATCCGCTTCGCAGCAGCCCCAGATCACGGACCAGCCTAAGGATTCGCAAAACAATCAGACCCCCGACAAGAAGGCTGGCACAGCAACCAAGGGCACATCCAACGACCGGCTTTTTTTCGCTCTGCCGAATTTTTTGACCCTGGAGAATGGCGCCAACGTTCCACCCCTCACGGTAGGGCAGAAGTTCAAAGTCGTGGCTCGAGGCTCTTTCGACTACATCCAGATTCCGTGGTACGCCGCTCTCGCAGGGATAAGCCAGGCTCAAAACAGCGAACCGGGCTACGGCCAAGGGGCTCAGGGCTATGGAAAGCGTTTCGGAGCGGCCTTTGCTGACGGCACCATCGAAAACTTTATGACCAGCGCTATTTACCCGTCCCTACTCCGCCAGGATCCGCGTTTCTTTCAGGAGAGCCAGGGTGGATTTTGGCATCGCACAAAATACGCGGTTAGCCGTATCGTCATCACACGCACCGACTCGGGGCACCAGCAGTTCAATTTCTCCGAGATTCTAGGCAGTGCGTCGGCGGCCGCGGTTGCGACTTATAGCTACCATCCCAGCGCCGATCGCACTCCGTCGAACACCGCTAAGGTTTGGGGAACGCAAGTAGGGTACGACACGATCACCTACGTCGTGAAAGAATTCTGGCCCGACATTCGCCGCAAGGTCAGCAAGAAGAAAGACTCACCCTCCAACTGATCCGCTCTTTAGACTTTCTGGATTACAATCGCTCGCTTGACACAGAACGGAGGAGTCGCGTGTTCCAGCCCGACCTGCTGCACCAAAAGCGCATTCTCATCACCGGCGGAGGTACAGGTTTAGGGAAAGGCATGGCCCACCGTTTTCTGGAGCTGGGCGCGGCAGTCTATATCTGCGGACGCCGCCTGCATGTTCTATCTGAAACGGAAGCCGAACTGAGCCGCGTGGCGCCAAACAAGATTCGCTCTTTCCCCTGCGACATTCGCGATCTGCCGCGCGTGGAAGAGATGATCGAGTCTATTTGGAAAGACGGGCCGCTCGACATCCTGGTAAACAACGCAGCAGGAAATTTCCTGGCCCGCACCGAAGAGCTGTCCCCTGGGGCATTTGAAGCCGTTCTCGGAATTGTGCTAATGGGGACGATCAATGCCACGATGGCCTGCGGACGCCGATGGTTGCAAACCGCGCACCCAGGCGTCGTGTTGAATATTGCTGCCACATACTCGTCAACCGGATCCGCCTATGTTGTGCCTTCCGCTATGGCCAAGGCTGGCGTGGTCGCTCTTACCCGCAGTCTGGCCGTGGAATGGGGAGACCGTGGCATTCGCATGAACGCGATTGCGCCGGGACCGATTCCCACCGAAGGAGCGTTCTCGCGCTTGCTTCCGCGGCCAGAGCTCGAACAATTTGCCCGTGAGCGAAATCCTCTCCGCCGCTTCGGTACCGTAGAGGAGGTAGCGAATCTCGCTGCATTTCTCGTGAGCGATGGTTCGGGCTACATCAACGGTGAAGTGGTTGTGATGGACGGCGGCGAACAACTACAAGGCGCCGGCGAGTTCAGCTCGCTAGGCAGATTGCTGACAGAGGATGATTGGGAATCTATGAAACCGCGCAAGGCCGGACGGTGATCCGGTTTTCATCCATGAGGCGACGGCATCACCAGCCACTTCAGCAGCATGTTTACCAGCGTGAGCACGATGCCGCCCACGAACGCTGCTCCGAAAGTTCGTATGTGGAAGCCCGGTACAAATGCCGAGGCGAGTTCCAACATGATGGCATTGATCACGAACCAGAATAATCCCAACGTGAGAATCGTGAGCGGGAAGGTAATGATCTTTAGGAAAAGGCCCAGCGTCGCATTGACCAGTCCGATGACGATGGCTGCAATGAGCGCGGCGGCCGCTCCGTCCACGTAAAAGCCGGTCACAACGCGCGAGGTAATCCAAACTGCCAATGCGGTAACGAACCAGTGCAACAGCATTCGAAGCATAGTTGACCCTCCCGACTGCAAACAGACTATAAAGCGGCAAAGCCCAACCTAGCAACCCAGCAAGCGGCGTCATAAACTTAAACCGTGGCCCACAAGACCAATGCAGCGCGCCTGCTCGATCAGCTTGCTATTCGCTACGAATTGCGGGAATACGAAGTTGACCCCGAAGATCTCGCCGCCGAAACGGTCGCGGGCAAGATCGGATTACCGCCCCAGCAGGTTTTCAAAACGCTGGTGGCGCGCGGTGATCGCAACGGAATCTGCATGGCCGTGATTCCCGGCAATGCCGAACTCGACCTCAAAGCTCTGGCTACGGCCTCCGGAGACCGCAAGATTCAACTGGTTCCGGTAAAAGAACTGCAAGGTTTGACTGGCTATATTCGCGGCGGAGCACTGCCTTGGCAGCTAAGAGAGATTACCCAGTCTGTGTGGACGAGAGCATACAACTTTTCGACAAGATTTCAATCTCTGCAGGCATTCGCGGAATGCAAATCCTGATCGCCCCCGAGGACTACCTTAGCGCAACCAAGGCCAGCCGCGCAGTTCTGGCCCAAAGCAAGAAGTAGGTGGCACCAACCCGAAAATCCAGAAAAACGGCATCCATCTAAGTCCCTTAAGAAACAATCTAATAGATGGGGTTGTCGCCAGCAATTCGGTACGACCTAAAGTTGTCTGCAGCACTGCCGATAGTCACTGATAACGGTAGGTTGAAGGAGGAACAGTTATGGCAACTCCGATTTCTGGGGGAACCGCTTTCGACTTTGGCGCAGCCGCGCAAGCTCCGGTCGTGCAACCACAGACCGCAGCCGCGCCGTCCGCGTCTGCCAGGCAACTAACCAAAACTGAGCCACCAGCCGATACGGTAAAACTTTCGGCAGGCGCGCAAGTTCGGCTCTTGAACTCTCAGGGAGAAACGATCCCACAGATCGTCACAAACACTGCCCTGTCAACTCAAGCCGTGAATAGTTACTTGGGAATAACGCAGGCATCAGCACCACCGGCCGCCACAAGCAAGTAGATCGAGTTTTCGGCAAGGGTCTTGGCGGGCGTACAAATGAGTTCGGGACTCGGGGGAGGACCGATCTCACTTTGCGCCCGCCGCGGCCTTGTTCTCCAGTCCCTCAAAAACATCCTCCGCCCGCCGCAGCGCCTCCTGCACATTCTCGCAGATGTTTTCGCGTCCAATCACGTCTTCAAACTCGGACTGCCGAATGAGTTGAGCCGGTTGTTCGCGGGCGCCACAAAGAATCAGCGTCCGATTCGCCGCATGCAGTTCCCGCGCCACTTCCTCCAACGCGTATAAGCCGGTCGCGTCGATCGCAGTCATGTTGCGCAGGCGCAGAATGACCACCGGCGGCAGTTCATGGATCCTCTCCAGGATGGTCGCGACTTTATCCGTCGCGCCAAATAGAAACGGCCCGTGAATACGGAAGATGGTCGCGTAGTATGGAATGTCTTTGTCCTGAAGAATGTGCACACGGCCATCTTCGACGTAGTCGTCGGTGACTTGAGACACGGTCGTTGTGTTTGCCACACGGCCGATGAACAACAACGCCGCCAAAATCATTCCGGCCTCGACCGCGACCGTGAGGTCGGCAAACACGGTGAGTGCGAACGTAACCAGCCAAATGCTGATGTCGGTCTTTGTTAGTTTCAACAGCTGCGGAATTTCCCGCCACTCGCCCATGTTGTAAGCGACAACCATCAAAATTCCCGCGAGTGCAGCCATTGGGATATAGCTGGTCAGCGGCGCGGCAAAGAGCAGAACGCAAACCAGCGTCAGCGCGTGAATCATTCCTGCGACCGGCGTCTTTCCGCCCGAACGTATGTTGGTCGCAGTGCGAGCAATTGCGCCCGTAGCGGGCAGCCCGCCAAACATAGGTGAAACAATGTTGGCCACGCCTTGCGCCATCAACTCGACGTTGGGATTGTGGTGGTCGTTGCTCATGCGGTCCGCCACCACCGCCGACATCAGAGACTCAATCGCGCCCAACATCGCAACCGTAAACGCCGGGCCGAGCAGCCCGTGAATGAGATCCGAGCGGAAATGCGGTATTGCCATGTGAGGCAGGCCACTGGGAATTCCTCCAAAGCGCGTCCCAATGGTTTCGACCGGCAACTTGAACACGACCACCGCGGCCGTGCTGGCTAGCATGGCTACGATCGGTCCGGGGATGCGATTCGACACCGCCCGGCACACTAGCATAATGACGATCGTGCCCACGCCGAGAATTGTCGCAGTGTAAGAAAGTGTATGAAAATTGGCTGCGATGGTTTCCATGCGCAGCCAGAACACGCCCGGAATCTTGTCGATCTTCAATCCGAACAGATCTTTGAGCTGCGTGCTCGCAATCAGAACCGCGATTCCATTGGTGAAGCCGGTCACGACGGGGCGCGGGATGAATTTGACAGCCGTGCCCATGCCCGTGACTCCGAGAATGATGAGCAGTACGCCGGCCATCACGGTGCACATAAATAGCCCATCCACGCCGTGCACTGCGACAATGCCCGCCACCACCACTACGAATGCGCCTGTCGGCCCGCCGATCTGGGTCTTCGATCCGCCTAAGGCGGAAATGAGGAACCCCGTTACCACGGCACAATAAATTCCCGCCTGTGGAGTCAATCCCGACGCAATGGCAAACGCCATCGCGAGCGGCAGGGCAACCAGCCCGACCGTCACTCCTGCGACCAGGTCATGCACAAATTTGTTCAGGCTGTAGTCGCGCAGGCAGAGAACGGAAGCCGGCAGCCAGCGATCTTCTAAATTTGCGAGTGAGGTTGTAGCCAGGAAGCACGCTCCATCAACAATTGATTATGACAGGCGGTTCTTCCTGCTTTCAATGAATTGCGAAGCACGGAAGTACTAGGACGACGAGCTCCAGGCGCTCTGCGGCAGCTCTCTGCGGTCTCCGCGTTTTGATTTTACCGGCAACCGCAACATCTTAAATCGCAGAGATCGCGGAGCAGATCCGCAGAGTGCGCCGCGATGGCAGTTTGCCTTCGCCTCGGCCTAGAACAGATTCCACAAGAACTGGTTGTACACATCGTGGTGATACTGCACTTCAGGAGCCTTCACAAATGTTCCCAGCAGCCGCGGACAGCGATCCGCCGAAGCTTGTTTCAAGTCCGCGTAGCGCCCCTTCACATCTTCGCCCAACAGCTTCGTGGTCCAACCCGCCTTGCGGAAATTCTCCAGCGCGTCATAGATGTTGTCCGGCAAGTAGCGCTGCGCCTGCCGCAGGTTCTTGATCTTCGCGGTATCACCATCAAGGCCGGTCTTAAAGATTGAGTGCATCACCAGATAAGGGTTGGCGTCCGGTGCAACCGAGCGAACTTCCACGCGCATGCTCTTCTCGTTGCCAATCGGAATGCGAATCATCGAGCCGCGATCCGTAGGCGACGCTTTGATCTGGTTGGGCGCCTCAAAGTGCGGATCCAAACGGCGATACGCGTTCACACTGGGATTCAGCAGCAGGCAAAGATCGTTGCCATGCGTGAGGATCCGATCGATAAATTCCCAGCCCATTTTGCTGAGTTTCTCCTCGCCCTTGGCATCCCAGAAAAGATTCTTCCCGCCTTTGCTGATCGAGACATTGGTGTGCATGCCGCTGCCGTTCACGCCCACCACCGGCTTAGGCAGGAACGACGCGGTGCAACCCATCTTAGTAGCGACCTGGCGGCAGATCAGTTTGTAGAGCTGGATCTGGTCGGCCGCAGCCACCACTTCCCCGTAACCATAGTTGATCTCGAACTGCGACGGCGCTACTTCGGGGTGATCTTTTTCGTTCTGGAAGCCCATCGCGCGCTGCACTTCCGCCGTGGTGTCAATGAAAGTGCGCAACACGTCGCCAGGCAGCGAATGATAGTAGCCACCGGTGTTCACGTACTCGAATTTGTGGGTCTCGTGGTAGTGCCGCTCCGCATCCGGCCCCTGAAACAGGAAGCCTTCGATTTCGTTGGCAGCGTTCAGCGTGTAGCCGTGTTTCTTGTAAAGACCCTCGGCATAGGTCTTGAGGATGCCACGAATGTCGGCGCTATAGGGTGTACCACCCTTATCGATTACATCGCCGAAAACCAGCACTTTCCCCGGTCCGAACACATCGGCTGGCCCCCAGTAAAACGCGCTCCAGTCAATGCCTAGACGAAGATCGCTCTCCCGCTGCGCCGTGAATCCTCGAATCGAAGAACCATCAAAAGTAAGATTGTCCCAGCTCTTGATGAGAAACTTCTTGTCGTAATCCAGCATGTGCAAGCGCCCTTCGAGGTCGCTGAAGAGCACGGTCACAGCCTTGATTCGCTTTTCCTCGGTTAAATACTCGATCCGCTCCTCTTGAATCTTGTGCGTGGCAACACGATTTCTGCGTTGCTCTTTCGCATTCAGATTCATCTCTTCTAGTTCGTCGTACGGGATGGCCAGGAAATTTCGCAGTTCGGTCGGCATGGATCTCCTTAATAAGTTTTGCGATAAAACCCAAGTGTTTTTCGGGGGATGATCAGAACTTGGTAGGGTATCGCGGAGCCCTACCCCCTGCCAATCAAAAAAGCTTATGAGCCGCATTAAAGGAATCTATTTGTCCGATTGGCCCACGTAGGGGCGGACGCCCCCGTCTGCCCGGTCGAGCGAAGCTCGACCCACTCGACTTGCAATGCCCACAGCTTCTGTACAATCTCTAAGACTCGAGCAGCCTCTGAGGGGAGTCACGCGATGGACATAATCCTGAACGACGTTGAAACCCGAGTGCTCGGCTCGCTGGTCGAGAAGGACGTCACGACTCCAGACTACTATCCTCTTTCGCTGAATGCGCTAGTCAACGCCTGCAACCAGAAAAACAACCGCGACCCAGTGATGAATCTGGACGAAGAGGCTGTGCGGCAGGCACTCGACACTCTCCATGACAAACGCCTCGCAGGCCCCACGAGCAGCGCCGACAGCCGCGTCACCAAGTATGAACATCGCCTGCAGGAGGTCTTCAACTTCACTCGCGGCGAGACCGCCATCCTTTGCGTGCTGTTATTGCGAGGTCCCCAAACACCTGGCGAACTTCGCGGACGCACCGAGCGCATGCACCACTTCGAAGACCTCACAGAAGTGCAATCCGCCTTGCAGCGCCTGATGCAGCGCGACCCTCCGCTGGCAAGAGTTCTTCCCAGACAACCCGGAACCAAAGAGTCCCGCTACAAGCACCTGCTGGCGGGCGATGTGGAGGATGTCGTAGATGTTGCGCGGGCGCCCTCGCCCGCGTCTGTCCTCAGCCACTCGACCGACCCCGATCGCATGGACCGCATGGAAAACGAAGTCTCTGATCTAAGAAGAGAAGTAGCCGACCTCAAACAGCAGCTAGCGACCTTCAGAAAGCAATTCGAATAGCTACGGTTCTGAAGCAAGCCAAATCCGAGTACGAGAAGCTGTAAGAATCACCGCCGGAACTCATCCGCTGCGGTCGTCA
Source organism: Terriglobales bacterium (assembly GCA_035601995.1). Taxonomy (GTDB): domain Bacteria; phylum Acidobacteriota; class Terriglobia; order Terriglobales; family Acidobacteriaceae; genus JABDBE01. Next base: position 104,698 of record DATNNE010000089.1, on the reverse strand, counting down.
ATCAGGTTTCGCCAACCGGCTGCTAACACCTTTCAGCAGTGTCTCCGCCGCCTCTCCAGGATCCTGAGTGGCAAAGTTTTCGTCCAAAACGAGGAGAGCGATGGCCGGATCAATTTCCTCCAACGCCTCGCGCGTCGATTTGCCGTGCACAGATTGCATACGCGCCGGAATCACCACCAGTTTCGCCTTGGTTGCCTTAAGCAGGATTCGGGCATCGTCGATGGTCGCAGTGGTCATGGCGTTGTATCCGGCGCTGCACAGCACCTCGCGTAGGAAGGTGCGCACATCCGTTGAGTCGTAAACACAGAGCATGCGTGGCCTTGCGTCTCCGGTTTTTCCTCGCGAATATCGCGAGCCTAAATAGGCGGCCGTGATCCCTTCTTCGATTGAATCGTAGGTTTCAAATTGCGAGAGCAGGCTAGTCATCTCCAGCGTTTTGCGGATCCTCGGTGGTACTCCGCTAAGTTTGAGATCGCCTCCCTTCAATCGCGCGGATTGCATCAGGCGCATCAACGCGCCCAATCCGCTGCTGTCGACGAATTCTAGCTGATCGAGTTGCAGCACCACGTCGCCGTACTTGACGAAGGAGTCGCCCACGTAAGAGTGCAACGTAAACACTTCTTTCCCCGCAACGATCCGTCCCTGACACTGAATGACCAGAACATCTCCGACCGGGCGGCTTTCCAGGCGCAGTAGCATCACGCCTCCTCATATTTGAAATTCTGAGTGAATTACGCCTGCGTGGGCCCGATCCGCCACTGCCGCCTGGGTTTTCGTGACCCGGCAGTCTCGCGGCGATCTGGCCAATCGTTTCGTCGCGAATCTTACGTGGCCGAAACCGGCAAGTCAATGAGACCCCGCGTTGCTAAACGCTATGCTAAAGAAAAGATAGGACGAGGTGGACGCCAACCGGAATCCTGGTCCCAAGTCCTGCGCCCAACGTAGAAAAATAGTCCGCCGGAATCCCTTGAGGGGTATATAGTGGGGCGCTGTTGGGTACCAGAACGGAAATTTTGGCTCAAGTATCGTGTGGTGTGTTAGGAGCCAAAACGGAAATTACGGGTTGGAAGCTTAAGCGCAATTTGTCCGGGACGCTGCGAAAGGGAGACAACATCCATGGATGAGCTAATTCCCGTTTTCATTGCTTTCGCCTTCGGCAGCCTGATTTGGCATATCTCCTGCGGCATCGCGCGTATTGTTTTCAGTGCGACCGCCATCGTGCTCACCGCCCTGGTAGCTACCGTGCTCAGCGGCGAGTTTCACGGAAGCTGGATATATTTGCTCGTCGATCTAGCTGAGGCCTCTGCCGGTTTCGCAGGCGCGATCGCTGCGCAGACTTTTATCCTCCAGCGCAGAGGTGTGCCCGGTCCGGCAAGAGCCGTCACCCTCCCCATTTGAAGCCTCTCGGTATTTGACCCGCAAGCTGGCAAAGCAGCTAGGAGACATTAAACGTGAGTTTGCTTAAACAATTCTGGGAATTTCTCCTGAAGCTCCTCGCGTTCATCGTCGCCCTGTTCAGGTATCTACTGGGCCTGAAAAAGCGCGCGAGATGTGCCTGTCCGAATCCTCCTCCGCTCAAGAAGCCCGATCCGTTTCTGTATTGCCAATACTTCCTCATGGCGTTAGGGTATCCCGTAACTTGGGATAACCCCGACATCTTTGTCTTCGAGGGCCTGGTGCTGGTAGATCCTCACCAGTTGAAGGCCAATACCCAGTACACGGTGGTTGCGAGAGTCTGGAATAGCTCCGTTTTTGTACCCGTCATCCATCTCAATGTCGCTTTTTTCTACTTATCCTTTGGCATGGGCACCCAATCGCACGCAATTGGCACCTCCTGGACCGATCTCGGAGTTAAAGGTCTTGCTGATTGTCCTGCGTATGCCTCGATCTATTGGACCACTCCCGCAACCCTGGGACACTACTGCATCCAGGTGCTTTTGGAACCGCCGGACGACAGCAACTGGTTGAACAATCTTGGCCAGCGAAATATATTCGTGACCCAGCCTCAAAGTCCTGCCGTGTTCTCCTTCTCCGTCGGGAATCATGTCGGGCCAAGGGTTCGTAACGTGCGCTTCACCATTGACGCCTACACCATTCCTCCCCTGCTGGCCTGCGATGATCGAAGGGCGGGGATCGACAGAACGCGAGCTGTCAGTAAGGTGGCTCCCTCAGTGCCTGAAGGATGGACGGTCGTTCTCACGCCAGGCAGCCTACAGCTCGCCCAAGGCGAAGAACAGCAGGTGCAGGCGGAGATCACGCCGCCACCTGGATTTTCCGGGTCCATGCCGATCAACGTAACTGGATGGGATGCGAACGGGCCGGTTGGTGGAGTCACCCTAACGGTCGAGGTGCCCTGATGGGAAATTGGTATCAATCCTGGACGAACTGTTGTACCAACGTGAACTCATGGTTTTCCGACAACAGTGTCAATTGGTACACCGCACTTATCGGGGTGGTAGGCGTGCTGGTTGGAGTAGGCGTCGGCGGCGTGACCGCGGCACTGATTCCGGGCGCCGCCACCTCTCTTGCCATTCTCTGTTTGGCCGGAGTCTACTACTGCAACTGGTGGCTGAACATACGGCTGATCTGCCTTGGTGGAGACCGCAGCGCGATCGGCGCGATCTTCAACATCGAGCCCCCCACGCCTTCGCTAGACTTCCTGAACTTGGGCGACTATGACACCGACTATAGCTTCAACTTACTGATCTACCCTGCCCTACCTCTGGACATGCTGCCTAATTGGTTTGTAGACAATTTTTCACCGCCGACCTCCCCCACACCTTGGCAGCTGTCCCCCATAACCCAGCTGCAGGCACAATGGCCGACGTTATTTCCGTTCATCTCCTGGGATGATGCCAACCTGATTCTGCCGCAACAGGGCACGATGGGAAGCCTCGGGCTTGGCTTCACCGGGCAATACGCCTCGTCTCCAGGAAGCTCGTCCGCCCTGCCTTTCGTCTCGATTATCGTTGCACCGTCTGACCAGTCAATAACAAACGGATCGACACTACAGTTGAAGGCGACTGGATACCGTGCGGACGGAAGCTATCAGGACCTTACGCAAGGTCCCAATGCGGCGACCTGGACCTCGTCGGGACCGGCCGCGACCATCTCCACGGGAGGTCTGGTAACCGCCACAACCAATGCAAGCTTGAACACAACGGTGTTCATCACCGCGACCTATGGATCGGGCGCGGCTTCGGTCTCGGGCGCAGCCACGGTGAAAGTGGTGACCGGCACGACTGTGGCCGCCGGACCCTGGGAGCAGATCCTGATTCACTGCGAGATTGAAGGGCGAGGTATGGAGGACCTTCGAACTCTTCTATGGGCTTTGTTCGGCACATTCACTACTGCGGCTGTATTGTCATTTTTCCCTCCCATCGGGACGGCGATATCCATATTTCTCCTGCTCCTGGCCCTTCTCGCACTTCTCTTCGGTGGCCCAGCCATCCAGAACGACGACGCAGGGCCGCCCAATCCGCCCGGCAGCCCTCAGGGTGGCGATGGATGGGGTGGTTATGCCTATGTTGATGCCCCGACGACCGGCAGTCTTGTCGATCTCGTTTACGTTTGCGGGCGTTGGGTATTCGATTCGCTCCATCAGCCAGTCGGATCCAACGAACTCCATCCCGTCCACTACATCGTCAAGGTAGGATCAGTGCCAATGGGCGGACTGACTACCGGCGATTGGGGCATAGACCTCGAGAGCATGAAGACGAAACTCGACCAACAGTACTCGATTATCAACATGCCGAGCACCGTCAATATTCAGTCCAAGCCCGAGAACCAATGGTCCCTGCATCCGCTAATCGACGGCTGCCAGGGTCAGGCATCGTATGCCCCGCCTGCTACACCTCCACCCCCAAAATAATCGCTGAATTGACTTCATGTGGGATTGTTGGACGTGTACGTAGCTAGTTGTGCGGCACACGTTGTTGTGCTGCCGCATTCCGAGATTCACCGATCGCCGGGTCATAAACTTCAGAAAGAAAAATCCCACGGCGTCCATCTCACACCCGCGTAGGTTAAACTAAGGAACTTTCTTCAGGAGGAATTTTCCTATGTCCGAAGCCGCCCTCAGTGGCGCCGAGTTTAAACAGCAACTGCGCGAAGGCACGCCCAAGCTGGGCCTGTTCCTGAATTCACATAGCCCCACCGTCGCTGAGCAACTGGCTCACAGCGGCTACGACTGGCTGCTGGTCGACACGCAACACGGGCCCATGGATCACGAAAAACTTTCCTTCATGTTGGCGGCCATCGCCAGCGGCGGAGCTAAATCCATCGTCCGCGTTGGAGGATACGACGACCGCCCCGGAATTCAGCAGGCCCTCGACCTCGGCGCCGATGGAGTTCTCATTCCCTACATCAACAACGCGGAAGAAGCACGGCAAGCCGTGAGTTGCAACAAATATCCGACCACCGGCACGCGCTCGGTTTATTTTCCGCAGCGCAGCATGAACAAGGCCGGACTGCTCGGCTACGCCGGCAACGCCAACAAGAACCTAATCGTCGCGCTGCAGGTCGAAACCGCTTCCTGCATCGAGAATATGGCCGAGATCGCGGCTGTCCCAGGCGTCGATATTCTTTTCCTCGGGCAGAACGATCTGTGCATGTCGATGGGCCTTTTCGAGAAATACGAGTTCCCTCACATGTACACTTCGCCGGAACTGGGAGCGGCCACGCAAAAGCTCGTCGAGCAGGCCCGTAAGAACAAAGTTATTCTTGGGCTTTTCTTATTCGGCACCGCTCGCGTGGGCGAGTTCCTCGAAAAAGGATTCACCTTCATCAGCCTCGGCAACGATCTGCATCACGTGCTGACCCAAACTGGCGCCTACGTGAACGATGTGGAAAAAACATCGACAGAAAAAGGCAAACCCTGGAAGCGCCGTCCGACCGCGCTTTTCTAGTCAGAACAACTAGGGCCACGCTGCATCGGCAACGTGGCCCAGTTCGTGTAGAGCGGACACTCTTCTCCGCTGCGTGTCCCGCCCGCCACAACGTCTCCCGCGAACCACGCCGCTCCTGAACCGTGCTTCCTCTAACCCTCGTGAAATCAGCCCATTTCCCAAAGGCCGCCATCTTGCTCCTACGGTTCCCGACTGGGGGAAACCAGCACAGGAGACCAAGTATGACGCATTTCACGCAACTCGGATTATCGGGAAGTCCAGAGAAGAAACCAGAAACAAAACCACAAGGGAAAACACCACCCAACCCTTCGGACGGACACCGTCAACGCTCAAGCGAAAAGCAACCTGCCAGGAAGCAAAAAACCGCGGCGCTAGTCGGTTCAATCATTGCGACAGCACTCCTCGGAGTTTTCGTATTCGAAAGCGGGTGCTCGAAAGAATCAGACAAGACTTCGGCAGTCGCCACGCCGAATCAGATCGGGGCCAGCCAGCCGTCGACGCGGACCACGGCCGTATCCACAACAACCACGCCGATCGCCAGCCAGCCGCCCGCGAAAAAGAAGTCCCGTCAGCGAAAGTTGGCGGCTTCGACTTACACCAACCCGACCTACGGAGTGTCGTTCCGTTACCCCAAGTATGACAATTTGAAAGAAGGCGACGAGGCGAATCTGGAGTTGGATGGCCTCGGCCCGGTCGAAACGAATTTCGTCGAGCCGGGTGGAACCACCATCAGCGCGGTAGAACTGCCCCGCAGACTATATGCGGGAACAGACTTCAACACCGCGTTCTTCAATGTCAGCGTGAATCCGAAGATGACTTCTGAGGAATGTGGACAATTCGCGTTCCCAGAAACCGGCAATCCTGAAACGGATCCCGTCACGATATCGAAAACAAGAATTGGCCCCACCGAATTCCAGACAGTAGAAGCCTTCGCCGAAACCGAGAACAACCAGGCGCACGTGAGGTTCTATCACGCCTTCCAGAACGGACGCTGCTACGAATTCACTCTGGGTCTCGAAACCGCCGTCGGAGCCGACTCGGGCGAGCCCAAACCTGGCGTCAAGACGGTCGACAGCAACGAAGTCCTTCGTCAGCTGAACTGGATGCTTTCCACGGTAAAGATCCAACCCGTCGCCGTGCCGGAAAAAGCTACTCCGGAAGTAGCCACTGACACGGCGACCGCTCCAACCAACGCCGCCATAACTGAAGCCCACTGAGAATGCAAAAGGCCACGCTCGATCCCAACGTGGCCTTGCTTTTCTCCCGATCACCCCTAGAGATTGACATTGATTGAAATCTGCACTCCCGGATGCACCGGGCTAAGCAGATAATATCCGCCATCGATAAAATCGACGTACACCACGTCGGTATAGGCCCAACCCACCGGCCACGGCTGCGCGATTACAAACCAGTAGCCGCCGTACTGGAAACGCGGAGTTCCCGCCACGATGACTGGATGCCCAATGGTAAACGTGTGCGCCCGGCCAAAATTGGCCCGGAAACGGTCCTCAGGAATGCGTCCGCCTTGCTTGGCATCGGCTCGCTGATCCTGTTTCGCATCCTGATGAGCCGCGGATTTGTCTTCCTGCACGGCTTGCTTGTTTTCTTTGTCTTTGTCTGCTTGCTTTTCCGCTTTGTCTTTGTCTATCTGTTTATCTTCCTGTTTGTCGTTGTCGACCTGTTTGTCTTCTTGCTTGTCTTGTTGGGCCGCCTTGGCGTCCGGCTCTGCCCGCTTGTCTTCCTGCGGATGCGACTCGTCCTGCGCAAAAACAGGTGCCGAAATTCCCAGAAGTACAGCCAATACGGTTGCGCTCAAAACTGTCATCAGCTTCATTCGTGTTGCCTCCATTTCATTTGTTGACGCATGTCCTAAGTTCGAAACTTGGACAGCGAATGTTGCGAGGAATCTGCAAGCACATCGAAACCCGGTGTGGAGAAACTCAAATGAGCAACACAGCCCTGATGGCCACATGGACATGCAATGTCAGTTTCTCTGCTGCCGGCGTCCTTGCATGCTTGGCTGCAGTATGTGTCGCTGGCGTTGCAACTGCATAAAACGTGTGCGCACTTCTTCGGGCCGGTTTGCTTCATAAGCTTCCTCCATTGCCCGCGCCCACTTTTGGCGCACACCTTAGTTGCGGGAATTCATTCGAAGGTAGCCTGATGGAAGATTAAGCTCCTCATGTCGGCAGTGGGCGAGTCAGCCCCTATCGGGAAATCCCTGTAGAAATGCCGCTTTCCGCCAGTAAGAATCCAGCCTGATTACGGTAGACAGCTTCACGCCACAACCTTTCGAGCATCTAGTGATTCGCTCAATGGAGAGAGCGCCCATGATTCACCCACAACCCCCGATGCACCGTGAAGACCTAATAAAGCCCGACTTGCTCAGCGAGATTCTCCTGGTGGCAAGCGGCCTCATTCTCTTCGTACCCTTGCTTCTGATCCTCGTCGCCGCCTTCACCCAATCAGTAGCAATGCGCTAACAGCTTCGATCGTGTCGGGCCGATACTCCTGTCCGCCGCATTTGATCTCGACCCTGTTTCTTGATCTTGCTGGTTGCTAGGCCTGGAGCATGTCTTTGTCCGGATAAACTCAGACATGCAGATTCGAATCTTGACCGAGCAAGACGCGGAAATATTCTGGCCATTGCGACTCGAAGCCCTCGAAACCGAACCGCTGGCTTTCTCGTCGTCGGCCGCAGCGCATCGGATGACGACACCTGCTTCCCTGGCCGTCCGTCTCGGCCCCGGTTCCGGAGACAACTTTGTGCTGGGAGCATTTGTCGACGGCCAGCTCGTCGGAATGGTGGGATTCTTCCGCATGGAGCGATCTGACCCGGATCACCGCTTTACGCTGGTCGGAAGCTGCTGAAAGTCGGCGGTCTTGGGAGATGTTCTCAAAACTTGCAGCAGCGCTGGTGGCGCCACGACCAGCTTTCTGACGGATAGGTCCATCCAGCCGCCCGTGCTCGTAACCTTCGCCGCCGGTTTCCCGTCGTGTCGAAAAAACTCGTTCCGCACTGAGAACCGGCTTCCGTCTTCCGAAAGGCCCGCCATCGCGATATTCACTTTGACTTCTTCCAGCAAGTGAACCTCCCGGAAATACTCGATTTCATCTTTCATGATCACGGGGCCGATTTTCAGCCGCCGGAACTCGCTCGTGGGAAAGCCCCACTCCGCAAAGAACATCATTCTGACGTCCGCCGATTTATCCAGGTATGCCGTGTTCTTCATATGGGAATTGAAATCCATATCGCCCCATCCGGCAAAAAGCGTTCTTTCGAACATGACAACCTCTTATGAAGAAAGTTTCGCGCCTGGACCTTCGATTTGATCGATTTGCATGGCAAAGAGTGCGATACCTGCGCCAATCCTATTTGGGAGGCGTATGCTCAAACGGAAGTTTCATATACCGTACCTTGTCGACTTCGATAATTAGCGCGACCCGATCTTCGGGAGCACGCATCGGGAAGGGCTTGCCAATATATTTCATCGAGATTGCGTCCATCACTTTCAACTCAGGGTCGGGACGCTGCTCAACCACCCGCCCACGAAGCTGAACCTCCCGATAAGGATCTTTGAAGTCCACCATGGAAATCGCAACTCGAGGATCTCGCCGTGTGTTGCGCGCCTTAAGCGACTTCGCCCCGGTGCACACCACGATTCGATCTCCCTCGCGGCCCGCCCACACCGGAGTGCTGTGCGGCGACCCATCCTCCATCACCGTGGCCAGGTGAGCAAAGTTGGCGCGATCCAGCAACTGCTTCACGTCATCGGCGAGTGCGACGCCCATAAGAATTCCCTCCAAGTCCAAAAATCATAGCATCCACTCGCGCACGTGTGGCTCGGCCGCCCTCGCCCGTGAACCCGACAGTCCAGATCTACGCCGCCATCTCGATCCGTCTGATCAAATCCTGCTGCTCCGCCTTACTCTCAGCCCCGATCGTGAACGCGTCGAGCAGGCCCAACGATAATGCGTACTTCAGCGCTTCGTCCTGCCGCGTCCGCAAATCTCCCTGACCCAGAATCTTCATTCCGACAATCCCTTTCCCGGCAGCCCGCATTTCGCGCAGCACGTCGGCCACAGTCCCAGGATCGGCATCCATGTGCGAGCCAATCGGATTCATTCGCACCAAATCGATCTCCACCCAGTTCGATTTGGCCGCTGCTCGCAGCGCCTCAATGCTGTGACACGAACACCCGTGCGCCCGAATCACGCTTTTCTGCTTGGCCTCCGAGAGAACGTCCATCACACCCTTATAGCGCTCGGTCCAGTCACCTTCCGTGACACAATGCATCAGGCAAACATCCAGATACTCAACCCCAAGCTCACGCCGAAAGCGATCCAGGTCGTCGCGCGCCGATTTCGGATCGCGCGCCCACGTCTTCGTCAGCACCGTGACCTTGTCCCGCGGCACATGCTTGAGCGCTTCCGCAACATGCGGATGGCTTCCGTAAGAATCCGCAGCGTCGAAGAATCGCAGCCCTTGGTCATACCCGCTGAGCAGCAAATCCGAAAGCCCTTTGACGCCAAGCGCAGTTTGATTCGAATGATGACCAGAACCAACCGTTCCCGTTCCCATTGCGAGGCGGCTGGTCTTGATGCCCGTCCGTCCCAACAGCACCGTGTCCGAGGCCTTGAACTTCTGCGTCAAGGCCGGCGCAGAAGAAGCCCAGGCCGCCAGCCCACGCGACCCGATCCAAGCCGCTCCCAACCCGCGCACTGTGTGAACAATAAAATCGCGCCGCTTCATAGCATCCTCCCGAAAGCCAACGTTACCTTACCCAAATTATGGACTTCCCCAAGGCGATTTGGTCACCACCGCGCCGCGCTACTCGAACTCAATCTTCTCGAATCCCAAACCCTGCAACAGACTGGTGATGGCCGAAGCCGCATTCTGCTGGGCAGTCTGCAAAATGCCATCGGCCAGCGCCACCGCCTGCAGCTCCCGTTCAGCCTCCTGACGTACTTCCGTCTCCAGGTTCGGATCGGTAGGCACCAGCAAACCAGTCTGCCTCGAATACACCCGAGTCTTCGCGCTGTCGAGCCGCGCGCTGAAAACCTGCGCTGAGGGAAGATGCAAATGCACTTCTTTGCCCACCAGTCGAACATCGCCCGGCTTCAGACCCGAGAAATCAATTCCCGCGACGACTTCACCATGCACCAGCATCAAAAGCCGATCGCCAGCCAGAAAATCCGGGAAGATAGGATTTTCCTTCGCCCCCGTCACCACTTTGTCCATCGTGTAAACGACAGTCTCCAGCCGCTGCAGCCGCTGAATGCGATCGACCACGGTGGGCTGGCTCACGTCAATGCTAAGGACCCTGCCAGTCACCGACGACCAAAGATGGCTCAACAAACTCCGCCCGGAACTTCGCGAGAGCATCAACCATCCAGCCGAGCCAAACAGCACTGCCCCGAAAAACAATCCGACAGCCAGCGCCAGCCCAACCGCCAACCTAACCGAAGATCGGGCAGTTCCAGGAGTCATCTCGCAAGATTATCACCGCACCCGTGCGGGGCGGACACTCCTGTCCACCCAGTTCGGTCTTGTTAAAGTTCGTCATCCTGAAGGCCCCGCGTTTTCTCCAGCGGGCCGAGGGGATCTCGCCCGGAGTCGTTCGAACTTGCCCCCGCCCGAATCCCCGCAATCCCCACGCGCATCTACTCCCCATGGAATTCCGACAACTCGGCTACTCCGGATTAAAAGTTCCCGTCCTCAGCTTCGGCACCGGCACTTTCGGCGGCCGCGGCGATTTTTTCAGCGCCTGGGGCAACAGCGACGTAAAAGAAGCTACGCGCCTGGTCGACATCTGCCTCGAAGCCGGCGTGAATTTCTTCGACACTGCCGACGTTTATTCCAAGGGTGCGTCCGAAGAAATCCTCGGCAAAGCCATCGCCGGACGCCGCAGCAATGTTCTAATTTCCACCAAGGCCACGTTCGCCATGGGCGATGCGCCCAACGATCTCGGCTCCTCCCGCCATCATCTGATCGAGGCATGCGAGGCCAGCCTGCGCCGCCTCAACACCGATTACATCGACATCTACCACATGCACGGATTCGACGCGCAGACCCCGATCGAAGAAACCATCAAGACTCTGGACACGCTGGTCCAGAGCGGTAAAGTCCGCTACATCGCCTGCTCCAATTTTTCCGGATGGCACCTCATGAAGTCCCTCGCCATCTCCGAAAAATACGGATGGGCCAGATACGTAGCCCACCAAGCCTACTATTCGCTAGTAGGCCGCGATTTCGAATGGGAGCTGATACCGCTAGGTCTGGATCAAAAAGTGGCGACGATAGTTTGGAGTCCATTGGGGTGGGGCAGGCTTACAGGAAAAATCCGCCGAGGCAAACCGTTGCCAGAAGTAAGCCGTCTGCACAGCACCGCCGAGCAAGGCCCGCCGGTTCCCGACGAATATCTTTATAAAGTAGTGGACGCGTTAGACGAAGTCGCCAAAGAAACCGGCAAGACCATCCCGCAAACCGCCCTGAACTGGCTCCTGCAAAGGCCGACCGTAGCGAATATCATTATCGGCGCCCGCAACGAAGAACAGCTCCGCCAAAATCTAGCTGCCGCAGGATGGAACCTAACTCCCGACCAGGTAGCAAAACTAGACGCCGCCAGCGACCAAAGCCCAGCCTACCCGTACTGGCACCAACGCCAATTCGTAAGAAACCCAAAACCAGTGTAGGGCGGACACTCCTGCCCCCCTTTGACTTCAAATCTTTTGCCGCTGATCCCGGAGACGGGCCGAAAAAACTCCTTACAAGCTGCGGGCCTGAATGGGCGGGGTTTTTAAGCCGTGCCCTTCCCACAGTCGGGAAAAGCGCCCAATCAGAAATTCGCGTAGCATTGCCTCGGCGCTCTAGCGGGGCCAGAGCCAGCCGAATGTCCCGGCGGTCAGCAGGCCGTAGACGAGTCCGTCGATGACTTCTTTGATCGTCATCGACCAGGTTTGACCTTTCCAAATCCCGTCGCTGATGTGTCCCAAACCGTAGGCGAGGAAGGCGGCCGTCCCGGCAACGCGGAACACGACCCGATAGTTTGCGCCGAAGGGAACCGTGTGCGCGGTGAGATATGCGACGAAGAAACTGATCAGCAGGCAATAAACAAACCACTGAACCAGAAATTTCGGCGTGTCAGGCGGCCTGCTCGGCATGATGGTCATGAACCCGACCGGCCCCTGCTTATACTTTGCGATCGCGGCGGGCGACTTCATATCTTTCGGCAGGAAGTAGGGGAAAACGTGGAGGCCGCGTTTCAAGTTGGCGGGGCGCAGCAGGGCGAGGAACTTGTCCTCGTCAGGGATCTGGTAGCAGTCGCTCTGATGGTATTTCAGCACGACGTGCATGATGGAGCTGGCGATAAAGACGATCACCGCCGACAGAACGATAGGCAGCCAAAGAGCGGCGAGAGAAACCATCGACAGCCTCCCCGAACGCGAAGGTGAACGGCGGAATTCGCAGGCGACCTTACGCCGCTGCGAGGCGGAAGTCAATAGAAAGACTGAAGCTTGTCGACATCCCCGCTCCTTGACACTCCACTCCTGCGGCCTTTATCCTTAACTTTCGCTCCCTGGAGAAGTTACGCCTCTGAGCGTGCTTCCGCGTTCCTTCGCGGTACCAGGTGGGGGTGCGGGGGACCTCGATGCTCATCGACATCAAAGAGTTAGAACTCCATCCGATTGATTTTGAGGAGGAGTATGGTCCGGGCGTGCTCGATTTAGGCCCGGATCTTCAACAGAGCACGCCGTTGCACGTTGCGGGACGCGCCCAACTGATCGAGGAGCATCACGGAAAGCATCAGCGGATCCAAGACATACGGATCAACGGGGAACTCTCCACGACACTTGAGTTGCCATGTGCCCGTTGCCTGGAGCCGGTGATCCAAGAGGTTCGGCGTAATTTTGATTTGCTATATCGGCCGCTGGGCGCGGATGCTGGCCGGGAAGAGCTTTCTGTAACCGGCGCCGAAGCTGAGGTCGGCTATTATCAGGGCGAAGGTTTGCTGCTCGAGGATGCGGTGCGGGAGCAGGTGCTGTTAGCGGTGCCGTTGAAAGTCATCTGCCGCGAGGATTGCAAAGGCCTTTGTCCACACTGCGGCACGAATCTGAATCTGGAACAATGCTCTTGTTCTGAGCCGATGGAAGATCCGCGGTGGACGGCGCTCAAGGATATTCGCAGTAAGTTGGAAGATTGATCTTTATCTGACACAAAAAGCGCACGAGCGAGGACGCTCGCGCCCACAAAGGAATTTAAATGCCAAATCCAAAACGGCGACACTCGAAAGCTCGCACCGGAAGCCGGCGCGCTCATGACTCGCTCAAAAGCCATTCACTTTCTGAATGTCCGAATTGCCACGAGCGCAAGATGCCGCATCGTGCCTGCCCCAAATGTGGCTACTATAAAGGCCGCGAAGTTTTGAACGTCGAGGAAGCCAGCTAGCGCCGCCATCCCCATGCCAAGCGTCATAGCCTTGGACGCGATGGGCTCGGACCGCAGGCCGAAGCCTGAGATCGAAGGGGCAATTCAGGCGGCGCGGCACTACGATGTGCATATCCTCTTAATAGGTCCGGAACCGGCTCTGCGGGCCGAGTTGGCGCGCTATCCCTCCGCGGCAGGACTTCCTATTAATGTCGTGCATGCCAGCGAAGTTATCGGCATGGAGGACAAGGCGGTGCAGGCCGTGCGCGCCAAGCGCGATTCGTCCATGCGGGTTGGTCTTCGACTGGTGCGCGATGGACGCGCCTCGGGGTTCATCACGGCCGGCAACACAGGCGCGGCGATGGCCACGGCCAAAATGGTGTTGGGAGCAATCCCCGGTGTCGACCGGCCCGCACTGGCGGCTGTGTTTCCCACGGCGATCGGCACCGTCGCTAGTCTCCTGGACGTGGGCGCCAACGTCGACAGCAAGCCGCACAATCTGGAGCAGTTTGCCGTGATGGGAGAAATCTATTTTCGCATGTTGTTTGGAACGAAGCGTCCGCGCGTAGGCTTGCTTTCGATCGGCGAGGAAGAAACCAAAGGGAACGAACTGACCCGCGAAGCGTTCCAGCTTCTGCAAAAGCTTCCTCTGAATTTTGTAGGCAACGTGGAAGGCCGCGACCTGTACAACGGTAAAGTGGACGTTATCGTAGCCGACGGATTCGTGGGCAATGTTGCGCTGAAGATTTCAGAAGGCGTGGCCAACCTGGTTCGTTCCACGCTCAAAGAATCGTTGAAAGCTACCATTACGCGCCAGGTCGGCGCTTTGCTTTCGCGCAGTGCGTTTGCTGATTTCAAGAAACGTCTCGACCATACGGAATATGGTGGAGCACCCTTGCTCGGAGTGAAGGGAGTTTGCTTCATCACCCATGGATCGTCGAACGCCAATGCCATCAAGAATGCGATTCGGGTAGCGGCAGAGTTCGCCGAGCACCCGATCAACGCCGAGATCGAGCGAACGCTGATCGGAATTCGAGCGTCGAGAGCGGCCCGCAGTGGGATCGAAGACGTTGCCAGCAACGTGTCTACAACGATCGCATAAACTATGACAAATTCTTCACCCACCAATGGGTCCATTGCGTTTCTTTTCCCCGGCCAGGGGTCGCAGGCCATCGGCATGAGCAAAGAGCTTGCCGAACAATATCCCATCGCTCGGCAGACATTTGAAGAGGCTGACGAGGCGCTCGGCTACAAGCTCTCGCAGCTTTGCTTTGAAGGTCCCGAAGATCGGCTTCGCTTGACTGAGATTACGCAGCCAGCGATTCTAACCGCATCCGTCGCCGCGTGGCGGGTGGTGAACGAAAATGGCCTCGAACCCCGTTTCGCCGCTGGACATAGCCTGGGCGAATATTCTGCGCACGTGGCGGCAGGCACTCTGAGCTTCGCTGATGCAGTGCGAACCGTACGGCATCGCGGTAAATACATGCAGGAGGCAGTTCCCATCGGTGTCGGCACGATGGCGGCAATTCTTGGGATGGAATTCGAAAAAGTGGCCGCAGTTTGCCGCGACGCCGCGCAGAGCGAGGTTTGCGAACCTGCCAATATCAATTCTCCCGAGCAGATTGTTATTTCTGGTCACACTGCGGCAGTCGAACGCGCCACCAAACTGGCCGACGATCGTGGCGCCAAGCGCGCAAGAGTCTTACCAGTTAGTGCACCGTTTCATTGTTCGCTGATGAAGCCAGCGCAGGATCGCCTGGCCGCGGATCTTTCTTCAATCGCTTTCAGCAAGCCAGTGGCCAGAGTCGTCTGTAACGTCGACGCCGCATTGCTCGATGACGCGGACCGCAGTCGCGATGCCCTGATCCGGCAAGTCACGGGATCGGTAAAATGGGAGCAATCGATGCGCCTGCTGATCGCGCTTGGCGTGGACACTTTCGTGGAGGTCGGTCCGGGGAAAGTGCTTAGTGGCCTGATGCGCCAGATCGACCGCTCGCAGAAATGTTTCAACGTCGCGGACGAGGCGTCATTACAAAAGACGTTGGAACAAATCGCGCTTAAGGCTTAATGGATTGCTTCGCGGTTAGAATCTTCGATCGGCGCACTAGGGTTTGAAGCCGACGCTCTCCCAAAGCGGCGCACTTTCGTAGAGCACGCCATTCGCGACCACCGAGCGCCCGCTCCGGATGTTATGGATGTTCTCCAGCGGATTGGCGTCGAGGATATCGAAATCGGCCCGCTTGCCAGCTTCGATGGAGCCGCTGTCGCGGTCCGCATTCATCACCCGCGCAGGCACGATGGTCGCGGCTTGCAACGCTTCCATCGGCGTGAACCCGGCCTGGTTGTATAACTCGATCTCGCGATAGAGCGAATAACCCGGCACCGTCTGATCAGTTCCCGCGACGATGCGCACCCCCGCGCGATGCAAGGCCCCGATGATCGCCAACTCTTCCTGCACGATCTTCTGACCAGTCGCGGCTCGAGCCGCTGGCAACCCTCCGTTGACCAGTTGCTCGCGCAGTTCCGGCGCCACGTGATCCACTCCGGGCTCGATTTTGTCCGCGGGTACGTCCGCCGGACGCTGCATGAATTCCATCAACGCCATGGTCGGATCTATCACGGTATTGTGCTTTCGCAGGAATGCGACCGCCTGCTTGCCGGCGTCAGAATTAACGTCGACCGACGCCATCATCTTCATAAACTCCTCGCGCGTCGCCTTTTTCGAATCGAAATCCGCTGGCTTCAGCAGATCGAGGACGTAGTGGATGTGGTTGATTTGATCCATGCCATCGTTGACGCCGTCGTAGGCGTTCATGCCTTCCGGGATGTGGCCAGTCACGGTCATCCCCAAACTGTGTGCGTCGGCGCAGATGGCTTTGACATTCTCGGACTTCACCGAGCTGTATATCTTCATCTGCTGAAAGCCCGCGTCGTGGTAGCGCTGCACCCAGGTCTGGGCGTCGGCGGGAGAATTCACGCGCGCAACTCCGATCGCATACGAGCTGTCGCCGTCGACGACTCCCGCCAGCAGCATGTGCGGACCAAGACCCTTGCCGCTGTTCACTGCATCTCGCACGGCGGTGATGAACTCGAATTCGTTGCCCACATCGCGCACCGTGGTCACGCCCGCTGCCAGGTAAATCGGCCCCCACTCCACCTGCTCGTAATGCGCGTGCATATCCCACAACCCGGGAATGATGTATTTACCGGCAACGTCGATACGGCGTGCATCCGACGGAATTTTTACTTTGTTTGTAGGACCGACAGCGATTATTTTGCTGTCTCGAATCACGATCGTCGCTTTTGGGATGGTTGGTTTGCCCGTCGTGTTAATCACCGTGGCACCGACGAAGGCAATCGCACCGCTGCGGCGTCCCGAGAGCCCTTGGCTAAGCTCAGAAAGTGCGGCCATCTCGTCACGCGCTGCGCTGGCGACGAACTTTGAGAGCCCTGGTTCGTATTCTTCCCTCACGGCTTCGAAGTGGTCGAACTCCGCATCGGTTGAAACCAGCGCCGCCAAATTGTTGTTGCTATCCATCCAGAGCGTTTCCAGTCCCCAGATCAGGCCGCGGACGGAGTAGCGCTCCATTGGAATGCCGCGCCCGCCGATCTCGATTGTTTCGGCGCCACGGTCTTGTATCCTGACTTCGCCCGTGGGGAGCGTCGCCAGTTGCGCCGGCGAACCGTGTGCCCGCCAATAGCGGATGAGCGCCATCTGCACCGCAACCGGGGCATAGCCAGAGATGGTGAAAAAACTCTGCGGAGCGGCAACTAAGCGCGTCTCTTTTCCTTGGCGGATGGTTGCGTTCGAGCCGTTAAGTTCGACGTCGGAATCGATGTCCGACATGCGGGAGGTGTTGCCCTTGATGATAAAGCTTCGCGGCGTATAGTCGTCGGTCGCCTTCAGTGTGGCAGCAAGGGGAACCTTCGTCCCGCGGTCAGTAAAAGCAAAATCAGATTTCAGTATGAGTTCGCTGCCATCCCGCGTGATGACGTAGGTCTCTGCCCCGATGGGCTGCTCGAATTTGTGCAACGTAAACTTGCCAGTCTCGCTAGCCGGAGAAGTTGTCTGCGCGAGCAGGACACGAGACGACCAGGTAAACAAAAGAAGAGTGACAAAAAGCAGAACCCAACGACGCGAACGGTTCACGCGAATGAATCCTCCTGAAATAATGGGTCGTAGGGAATCTGTACTCCGCGTCCTTACTCCGTCACCCAAGTCCACCAGTTCCCGCATTGTATTTCGCTGGGCGAGAAAGCTAAAGTCTTGTCGGACTTTTCCACCCAGAGATACGCGTGCTCTGCGCGAGAGTTTACTGTAACTTGAACGATGACGCCGCTTCCGGGGCTTAGGGAGCAATCAATCGAATAAGACTTCACCAGACCCCACTCTCCACCCGGGCCCCAGTCGCGATAGAAGTCGTTGAACATGTACTTAGGATATTGGTTTGGATGCTGCTTCCAGTCAGGATCGCGGAACCACACCGCGTACGCTTCCTCGTAATTCTGACGTTGCAAGGCCGCAAAGAACTTGCTGGCCGCATTTCGCTCAGGATAATCGCGATAATGATAAACCACACACGCAGCGAAGAGAACGAGAACAATCACGACGACGATCAGTCTTCGGCGCCGGCGGTCGCGAGTAGGATCGTACTGTTCGGCATCCATCAGGGTCATGGCTTCCATAAGCATAACGGAAACCTTCGGAGAACAAAAAGTTCCTGGAGGAATTCAGAAATGGTGGAATCGGCGATTGTGTAATTGACAAAGAGGGAGTGTTTCAATTCCAAAATTGCCCGATTACTAAATTACCCAATTCTGCTACAGAGTTCTCTTGAACAGCGGTGTCGCAATACTCAGAGTGATGAGGGCAAAAAGGGAGAGATAAAGCATGTCGGGCCAGATGGCGGCCATCCCTGTTTCCTTCAGCAGAATCGACTTGAATCCATGTACTGCGAAGGTGAATGGGTCCACCCTGGCGATGGCACGCAACCACCAGGGAAACGCCTCGATGGGATAAATTGCCCCACTGGGAAAGAACAGCAGGGTATTAAGGATTCCGAACATCGCGCGCGGCACCAGAGGATCCTCGATGCGAACCATGAGCAGAAACATCATGGTGTTGAGTGAAATCGAGGTAAGCACGATCATGATCATCAATTCGAGCGCGGTGAGCGGATTGAACACGCTCCCCACGCCGGCCAGGAGCGAGCCAATCACTGTAATGACAAGTCCGGTCATCACTGCCTTGAGGGCTCCCGCAGCATTGAGCCCAAAGACCAACTCGGTCTTGGTAATGGGCGTAACCAAATATCCTTCGTGCACCCCGCGGGCCTTGTCGTCGATGTAAAGCATTCCGCCGCCGATCATCACGGAAACGAACATCGCCAACGTGATCGATCCCGGCAGAAGATACTTCATATATTCGATATATGGATAAAGCTCGACAATCTCCAGCACGGTCTGCTGCAGGATTCGAGGCTCGACCGTAGGCTGATTGAGCGCGTTGGTGATGCTGGTAAGTTCGTCCTCAAGAGTCGAACTCATAAAGTTGTCGCTGTTGTCGACCACCAACGCAATGCGCGGTTGATTCTGCTCATAAACCCGCCGCGAATACTGCGGTGGGATAATGACGGCGCCTTGAATTTTGCCATTGCGCACGTCGTCCATCGCCGTCTTCTGGTCGTTGTAGTAGACGGGCTCGAAGGTGCGCATGTTGGCATGAACTGAATCGAAAGCCTCGCGGATCTTGAGCGCTTGGGTGCCTCCGTCCTGATCGACCAAGCCCAACTTCGCGTCGCGAATCTTTCCGCCGAAGGCATTGCCCAACACGATAAGTTGCACTAATGGAAAAATCATCGACGCCATCATCAACGCGGGAGAACGAAAGAATTTGCGCATTTCGCGCTCGACGATGGCCAAAATGTGATTCATGGCTGCAACCCCGGTCTGGGTGGCATAACGAAGGCGTACGCTTTGACCAGTTCATCGCGCAACTGCCGCCCGGTGTAGTGGACGAACACGTCATCGAGCGTGGTGTTTTGTACGGAGAGTGATCGGATTTTGACGCCAGCGTGCACGGCCGCCTCCACCAGTTCGGTTGTAGTTCGCGATCCGTCTCCGGTCAGGACACGGTACATGCCGGCGCCCTCATGCTGCACCGAAGTCACCTCATTCAGCTTCTTCAGGCGATCTTCCCAATCTGCGGGAGCGTTGTCGAACTGTGCTTCGATGACGTTCGATCCCGGTACGCTGGCTTTCAGCGCCGGAGGCGTATCCAGGGCGACCAGCTTGCCGTGATCCACGATGGCGATGCGGTCGCACAGGCGATCGGCCTCGTCCATGTAGTGAGTTGTGATGAGGATGGTGAGCTGACGATGGCTTTTGATGTTGGTCAGCATCTCCCAAACAGCAACGCGAGATACGGGATCCAGCCCGGTCGTAGGTTCGTCCAGGAAAAAGATTCGCGGGCTGTGCACCAGGCCACGGGCAATTTCGAGCCGCCGCCGCATGCCGCCCGACAAGGTCTTGGTCTGAGCCGAACGCCACTTCGTAAGATCTACCAGTTCGAGCAACTCATCAATCGCTTCCTTACGTTTCTTGGAAGGAACATCGTAGAGCTTGGCGTAGATATTCAGATTTTCCTCGATGGTGAGGTCAAGATCGCTGGTGAGCGCCTGCGGAATTACGCCAATCGCCCTTCGGGCCGCATCGGGATCCTTCTGCACATCGTGACCCGCAATGCGCGCGGTTCCCGCGGTAATCGGAATCAGCGTGGTCATCATGCGTATCAGCGTGGACTTGCCCGCGCCATTTGGCCCCAGCAAACCGAAAATCTCTTCTTCTTTCACGTTGAAGGAGACGTCATCGACCGCGGTGAAATCGCCGTATTTCTTGACGATGTGCTGCACCTCGATAGCGTTCGGCACAGCGGGATCGCCAGCCGCACCATGCCCGTTCGTGGGAGCGACTTCACTCGCCTTGCTGCGACCATTGACATCGCTGATCATGGGCGCTGCTCCGCCGAAACGTTCTCTGAAGCCGTGCCTTTGAGCTGATCTGGCGAGACCAACACTTCCGCCGTCATGCCCGGAACGTACGCCCCCTTCGGATTGTCCAGACGCACCTTCAACACGATGGTTCTAATGTCGCGCTTGCGCCGGCCGACGTCCCGCTGCGTGGCAAAGTCCGCTTCCGCCGACTTGAAGAACACTTTTCCCGAAGTAATCGTGCCGCCGGGCAATCGAACTCTTAGCGTGTCTCCGAGCCCGATGTGGTCGGCGTCGGTTTCGGGAATGGCCGCGCGTACCCAAGTGTCACCGAGGTCGACGATGGTCACGATCGGCTGACCGGCATTCAGCACTTCCCCTTCGCGCGCGGCGCGCACCGAGACGGTTCCTGTAACCGGCGCGTAAATCTTGGTATATCCCAAGCGAACATCAGTCTGCTTCAGCAGGCTTTCTGCATTGGCGACTTGCGCGCGTGTGGATTCAACCGTGCTTTGCGCGGCGTGGGCTTGATGAGTGTTCGCGAGAGCCGTATTCAGGTCAGCCTCTGCCGCGCTTACTTGATTATTCAGCGATTGCACGAGCGCCTTCTGGGCCTCCAGGTTGGTCTCGGCCTGCACCCGATCTTGCTCGGAATCCACCCCCTCGTTGGCCAGTTCGATCATGCGGCGGCTGTCGCTTTGCGTGCGCTCGAGCGTGGCTTCCGCCTGGAGCAATTGTGCGCGCGTCGATTGCAGCCGCGCCTGCGCGTTCGCGACGCTGCTGGTCGTGGATCCCTGCGTTGCCTGCAAAGTCGATTGGGTTTCAGCCACTTTGGATTTCAAACTGTCAATCGTAGCTGCGGCCGCGCGGTCTTCCGCCTCTAATTCCGAGGGATCGAGCACCGCGATCAGATCGCCCTGTTTTACCTGGGTTCCCTCGTCCACCAGCAACTTCGCCAGTCGGCCCTCGATTTGCGGGCTCACGATCACCTGATTCGAATCGACGGTGCCGATCAGGATCAGATCCTTGTTCCTGGGCGTGGACAGGAGATAGTAGGTCAACGATATGCTGAAGATCACGCCGAGAATAATTAGGAATTTGTTGCGTACACTCACTTTCGTGCTCCTCGCTGCTTTGTATCGGCACGCTTAAACAACGCGGCTGAAATAAAGTCCAACACTGCCCTCCGGCGTGCGGCTACTCGCTCTGACGACAGAGGATCTTTGCCCGTCATGACCCGCATCACTGGCGCGGTAGTGAAGTAGAAAACGATTACCGCAATCATGGAAGGAATGAAGTGCATCGGATCAACCGAGCGAAATTCACCTACTGCTTGTCCTGCCTTAAGAACTTCCGCCACGCGGCCAAACAATGGGCGAAAATACCTTTTCACGATGGGTTCCAGATGGTTCGCCGTGCCACGGCCAGCGCCCATCATTTCCCCTTGCACAATTCGAGGGTAAAGAGGATGGGTTGCGACGTAGTCGAAGTGCGCGCCCGCGTAGGCTAGAATTTTCTCGCGCGGTGGCAAGTCGCGAGACAAAACTTCTCCGACGCAGGTGATCAAACCCCCAAACACCTGGTCGACCACCGCACCGTACAACGCCTCTTTGTCCTTAAAGTAGTAATAAAGGAGGGCCTTGTTCACTTTGGCCGCCCGGGCAATGGCATCCGTTCTGGCCCCGGCAATTCCCTCCTGGGCAAATTCGCGAACCGCGGCTTGCAGAATCGCGGCGCGGCTTTGTTCAGGCCGTCCCCGAGACCCCAGACGTGATTTGGTAGTGTGGGACATTGCTGTTAATTAACCAGTTAGTTAGATTATATCAAAAGCGGGAAGGATACGCCAGTACACTAAGGTATGTGGGCGAAAGTTTACGGGGCTACTATCGGCGTGGCGACCGGCGACTTACCCGGCGCCTAATCTGCTATGCGCAAAGCGACGCCTTTACTCTGCTCAATGCCCAACCCGGCGATGTCGCGCCGCGACGCCTCGACCGCCTTCCGCGAGCAGCAATGGGTGAGCACTCGAACCTGGTGCTTCTTGGAATCGCTTCTAGCCCACACCGCGGAAGCTCGAGCGACTCCCACGCGATTCCGCTCCAGGATGGTTGTGATCAGTCCGATGTCGCTGGGATTACCGACCATAAAGCGAAGATAGTACCTGCTATCGCAATCGCGAGCTGCAGCCCCGACCCGGCCGCCGCGACTCATGGAAAACCCGCCTTTGTGGCAAGCGATGTCGACGACATCAGAAAGCACAGCGCTGGCACTCGGCAAAGAACCCGCTCCCTTGCCCGAAAATAACATTTCTCCTACCGCATCTCCGCGAACCAGCACCGCGTTATTCTCATCGCGAATGCCAGCCAGTTGATGCGACACCGGCAGTAACACGGGAGCGCAACCAAGCGAGACGGCATCCTCGGTCAGCTCTGCGGTCGCAACATGCTTGATCACAAAACCCAGTTCCTTGGCCGCTTGCACGTCATCGGCGGCGATGTCACGGATCCCCTCCACCTGAACGGCTGCAGCGTCGACCTGCGCGCTAAAAGCAAGCTCGGTGAGGATTTTCAATTTCTGCGCTGCATCATGGCCATCGATGTCGAGCGTCGGGTCAGCTTCGGCGAAACCTTTCGCTTGCGCTTCGCGAAGTGCATCTTCGAACTCGACGCCATCTTCGGTCATGCGCGTCAGAATGTAATTGCAGGTGCCGTTTAGAATTCCGCTGAGTTTCTGAATGCTGTTTCCAACCAGCCCATCCCTTAGAGCACGAATGATCGGAATGCCGCCGCAAACACTGGCTTCGAATCCCAGACGGACTTTTTGCACTTCCGCCGCCTTCATCAAACTGAAACCATCCAGCGCGAGCAGAGCCTTGTTGGCGGTAACGACGTGTTTGCCGCGCGACAGCGATCGCTCGATAAAACTCCGCGCCGGTTCGATGCCACCGACTAGTTCCACAACGAGATCGCAACCGTTGTTCAGGACCTTGTCGGGATCGCTGGTGAGAAGTGCACGATCCACGCCGTGACGCTCTTTATCGAGATCGCGAACCAAAATCTTGGTGATGCGCAATTCCACGCCAGAACGCTGACGGACGAGCGCATCGTTCCTGCCAACCAACTCCACCAGGCCACGGCCAACCGTTCCGCAACCCAGCAATCCGATTTTCAATTTACGAGTCATGACTAAACTTCTATTTCAACCAATGGAATTAGCTTCTCGCGACATGGACCGGGCGGGGACGCCCGGACTTCCATTGCGCTACGCAGCCCCGCCAGCAATCGACGGCACCAGCAAAATCTCATCTCCATCCTGGAACGCGTAGGTGTTTCCGCCCAGGAATCGAATGTCTTCCTCGTTGACGTAAACGTTCAGGAACCGGCGAATCTCGCCCGCTTCATCCCGCAAGTGCTGCTTCAACTCCGGGAACTGCTGGTCGAGTGCGGAGAACAGTTCTCCCAAGTTTGTCGCCGAACATTTCACTTGTCCGGTTCCGGATGTCAGGCGGCGCAATGCCGTCGGAATCTGCACGGTAACTGTCATCTCAAGCCTCCACGGGCACTGGAAATTCAGCCGTCTCCAGCGTCCTCTGCAAAAATGATTCGAAGTCGGTGACCTTGGGCCGAATCGGCTCTTCCACTTCGTACTTGCCGGCGAGCACGTCGGTGGTCTTCAGACCGTTGCCGGTGATGCATAGCACCGTCGTTTCGTCCGCCGCGATGCGGCCTTGCCGATAAAGTTTGCGGGCGCATCCAGTCGTTACGCCCCCGGCCGTCTCCGTGAAGACGCCTTCCGTCTCGGCCAAAAGCTGGATCGACTCGATCATCTCGGGATCGGAAACATCCTCCGCCCACCCACCGCTTTTGGTAATGGCCTTGATGGCGTAGTGCCCATCCGCCGGATTGCCAATTGCCAGCGATCGAGCCAGCGTCGCCGGCTTCTGCGGTTCTATATCGGCGTTTCCAGCCTTTACTGCCGTTGAAATCGGAGAGCACCCGGTCGCCTGCGCGCCGAAAAACTTTACCGGTTTGGCTTCGACCAAGCCCAGCTGAATCAGTTCGTCGAAAGCCTTCTTGATCTTGATAATCAAAGACCCGCCAGCCATGGGCACGACCACGTTGTCCGGCAAGCGCCAGCCTAACTGCTCGGCGATTTCGAATCCGACTGTCTTCGAACCTTCCGCGTAGTAAGGCCGCAGATTGACGTTGACGAATCCCCAGCGATGTTCGTCCGCGATCTGCGAGCAGAGCCGGTTCACCTGGTCGTAGCTGCCGGCGATGCGAACCAGTCGGGCGCCAAAGACCTGCGTGCCCAGAATTTTTGCGGGTTCAAGATCGGCGGGAACAAAAATCCACGATTTGAATCCGTTGCGCGCCGCTTGCGCCGCCACGGAATTCGCCAGGTTGCCAGTAGAAGAACACGCCACGGTGTCGAAGCCGAAGTTGCGCGCTTGCGCCAGCGCGACTGCTACGACGCGGTCTTTGAAGCTAAGGGTGGGCAAGCAGACCGCATCGTTCTTAATAAAAAGATTCTTCGCGCCCAACTTCGTCCCCAGTTGCTGCGCCCGAAGCAGAGGTGTGAAGCCCACCGGCAAACTTGGTTGATAATTCAGTGGCAGCGGCAGGAGTTCCGCGTAGCGCCACATGTCGGGAGCGCGGGCGGCGATGCGTTCACGCGTGAAACTTCCGCGCACGGCATCGTAGTCGTAGAAAACTTCCAGAGGAGAAAAGCAGTCGTCGCAGATCGATCGCGGCTGGTTTCCCCAGCTCTTGTGGCATTCCCGGCAGCGCAATTCATACTTGGCCGAGGCGGTCGTGGGGAGGGCCTTCGCAACACTCGCAGTAGCGCTCATCAGAAAATCGCTTTCCGTAACTGCGGGACGAGCCGTCGAAAACTGTTTTGAAAACCACTGCCGGAAAAAATTTAAGGGAGAGAGAAGAAGCGAGATGCTGAAATGCGGGCACCCCGAATCTCATGTCCCCCGTTTCCGGGTGAGAGTTGACACCAGACGACCGGGAGATGACTCCCGATCCGGTTGTCGTGGCTTCTTAGGGCTCGTCCCTCAGCCACTCTTCATGAAATCCAAGGTCTGCTCCGAAGAGCAAACTTGTCGTCATATTACATTGCGCCCGATCGTTTCGTCAAGGTGCTACGTCACACGGAGTCGTCACTTGGGTCCTAGCATTCGAAAGCATTGATTCCAGCCGCGCGCTTTCGCCCGCCGGTCGAGGGATCTAGCGTGAAATATTCGGGACCGCTCTGCCGGGCAACGCCGTGGGATGCTTCGGCTGGTATAGACCGAGACGTCCCCCACCGGGAAGCTTGATCCTGGTGATCGAACCCCATCGCTCATTATGAACATCGGAGCAGGCCACGCCTTTCTTCTTCAGCGCAGACATCTCGGCCTTAAGATCGTCACACATCAGATATAGTTCGTGCCGGTCGTTTTTCTGGTCGGGCTTGTCCTCGGGATGAAACGCGGCTTCCGCCGGAGGCAAGGCGAAAATCAACCATCCGTGGCCCGCATCCACAGATTTGAATCCGAGAACATCTCGGAAGAAGGCGCGATCCGCCTCCGCGTCTTGGCTGTACACGATTACGTGCGCGCCCATGATCATGTTCTGGTTTGTCCTTTCTTGCCGAAACTATTGTATCCGCGTAAGGGTTCTTCTCGGCCCACGAACTCGGCGTCACCCGGCCAGGCTCTCAATCTCCCGCACCGCATCAGGCGCGAGTGCTAAGTGGACGCTGGCGAGGTCCTGTTTCATGTGATCGGCATCAGAGGTTCCGGTCAACGGCAGCATCCCTATTGCGCGCGCGAAGCAGAAGACGACCTGAGCCGGAGTTGCCTTGGTACTCACGGCCAGATCAGCGATCCGGGGATGACGCAGCACCTCCGCATTTGCAGTGAGAAGCGAGAAACCCTGATAGATAATCTTTCGCTCCTCGCAGAACAGGCGCACATCACGGTTCCAACCGAAACGGGCGTAACAGCGGTTCTGGACAAATGCAGGGCCCTCGGGGTGGGCCACCGCCATTTGCTCAAGATGCCGTAGGGAGACGTTGCTGACTCCAAGGAAACGCGTGCGACCGGCATCGCGCTCCTTCCTCATCGCTTCCCAGACCTCGCTGTCGGCATCCGTCCAACCGTAGCCAGACGCGGGTCCGTGCAGCACGTAGCTGTCGACGTAGTCGGTCCCAAGATGCTCGAGCGAACTGGCCATCGACTGCGCAACCTGCACTGAAAGGCTGGCTGCGGGATCATAAGGCAGCCGGTGGTCCTGGCCGGGCTGATAGGTGAATTTTGTCTGCAGGAAAAGATCGGCTCGTGTTACCACCCCCGCGAGATAAGCGGCAGCCAATCCCTGGCCTACTCCAGCTTCAAAGTAATGCCGGCGCTGATTCGCCGTGTCGATACCGCGAAAGCCCGTGCGCAGCGCAAGCTCGGTGAGGGCTGGCGTGCGGTCCTCTTTCCAGGCGGTGCCATATAGAAAATCTGGGAGAGCCGCAGGCTGTTCGGTCGGCATTGCATTATTCTGCCATGGTCGGATGCAATGTTCCTCCGGAAAAGAAACCGCTCACCGACGCTGCTGCATCACTATGGAATTGGGAGGCCTGGATATTTCATGTTTACGCTACAACCAATCGGACACGTGAGTAGTCCATACCAAGGCTCTGCGCAGGTGCCGAAGGGCCTTGGCGCAAAACACGATGCGGAAGGCGTGCTTAACATCATGCCCGAATTTGAGCTCGGCCTGACCGATGTCGAGGGCTTTTCGCATCTCTTCGTGATCTGGGCATTCGATCGCTCTCAGGGTTTCGCATTGCTGGGCACACCCCCTTCTGACAATCGGCCGCACGGAGTGTTTGCGACACGATCTCCGCTACGTCCCAACCCGATTGGCCTTACCGTGGTGGAGTTGCTTCGCCGCGAGGGACGACATCTGCACGTTCGAGGAGTTGACATGCTGGATGGAACCCCAATTCTCGACATCAAGCCGTACCTCTCCAGCGTTCCGCCCGAGGTGTTGCGCCGTGGATGGCTCGCAGAAGCCGAAGCACGCAAGGGAAATGATCCGCCACCGGAGCGCTAAGCCAACCTTGTCCGAGTCTCCGTGTGCATGCGCTCTGCCGGCTGGCTGTTGGCGAGTCAGTTGACGACTTAAAACCAGCCAGCAGAAGCACAATTATCAATGTTAAGCTGTCGCGTCGATCTTACCGTCGCACATCTTGGCTGAGGCTCGCCAGTGTAATCTTCGCCTGCTCTGAACCTACGGTGTTCGATTCAGCCGACTCCCGCAGATAGCGTTCTGCAGCGGCTTTGTCTTCGCACTTCAGCGCTATCTCTCCAGCGTGGCGAAATATCTTTGCGTCTCGAACGCCAACCGCCAGCGCGGTTTCGATTTGCTTCCGTGCGTCTTCGTACTGTCCGTTCTGATACAGCGCCCAGGCGTAGGAGTCCAAAGTGAAGACATCGTGCCGGCGTGCGATTTCCCGTTGTGCCACTTCCAGCGCTTTCGCCGGCTGCTTGGCGTAATCCGCGTAATAGAAGATCAACTCGTGATTGGAATTGTCTCCACGATTGGTTTCGAGCAGGGATTTCTGTTCGAACTCGGCAAAAGCCTTGTTCGCGTCGTCCGTCTTCCCAGCCAATTGCAGCGCCTGCGCCAAGTCAAACAGATTCTCCGCGTGTGGCGCTGCGTCGTAGCGCTGCTTCAGCAAGTCCACTGCTTCGTCATATCGCTTCTGCTGAATTCTGACTTTTGCTAAATTGCCGAGGGCGTAGTGATATCCCGGAAACATGACCAGCGCCTGCTGCGATAGCTTCTCAGCCTCATCGATCTTTCCGATGGCAAGGTTCAGGTGCGCCATCTGTGTGACGATCCAGGCTCCGTCTTCGACTTCACCTGGCGGCGTCGACTGGTACGCCATGTTCATGAGCTCGAGCGATCCTTCTATGTCGCCGAACAATTCGCGGAGATATGCGGCGCGAGTCAAGCCGGGTGTATTTCCGGGCTTCAGATCCAGCATCCATTGTGCCGCCGTTTCTGCGTCCTTGTAATTGCCAAGCTCCACATTCGCGTCAGTGAGGAAACCGTAAAGCATTACGTCGTCTGGCATTTTCTGATTGAGCTTCTTTCCTACGTCCAAGGCCGCGGCGAATTCGTGTTTGCCCAGCAGCAGCCAAACGTGAATTCTCTGACCGTCAAAATTGTCCGGGGAGATTTCGAACGACTTCTGCAAAGTCTCCTCGGCCTGTGCGTAGAATTTGACATCGGAAGTTTCGCGCGCCCGGCGTGACAGTGCCAGAGCCAGTGCGTTGTAAGCTTCGAAATCTTTCGGATTTTTGTCGATCAACTTTCTCGCCTGATCCATGTTGCGTTCGGCAGGAGAGAGCTTGGTTTCGGCTGGGGCGGGCGGTGCCTGAGCAAATCCAGCAACCGTGCCCAGAACGAACAATAGAAGAGCTGCAATTCGTTTCATGATATTCCTCTCTTTAGTTCTTGAATCCAATCTTTAAAGTTTGTCAGGAAAAGTTCGTGACCGCCGCGCTGGCAGCGGCCACGAAACTAAGTTATTTCACTGGGCAAACATCATTGGGTTGGCCGCTGCAACCTCTCTGTCCAGGCCCAATGTGGTGACTGTCACGCCCGCTATGAGCCGGTTTCACCCACGGGAACGTGGTGCCGTAGCCGACATCGTTGAGTTGCACGCCATCACCGATGCGCGTGCCGTATTTTGTTGCGTCGACCAGGATGCCACCCACGGCACGAGCGGCGATATCAACGACATCATCGATTGGCCGACGACCGTCCGGGAATCCAGCGTCGTCTCCCACCAGGAAGCCGAGACGCTTCTGGCTGCCAATAGGAGTTGGCGGAATTCCGGTGTTGAGGCGCAGCAAGTCCGCAACCGGCCCCGCATCGCCCGCGCCGCAGCCCGGACAAATTGGCGGCTCGTATTGGACGAGCAAGAGCAGGTCATTACGAGGCGGCGGTGGCACGGGAATGCCGAGCGAAGCAAACAGCTGCGCCAGCAGAGGATTGAGTACGAAGCTGGCGAACTGCTTGTCATTCACTGGGGCGTCGGTGCTGAACTTGTCTTTGGAGCCAGTTCCAATGATTAGTTCGTTGATCAGCGAGTTGCCCTCGCGGTTTACTTGCCGCCACTGGTTGCTGTCGGCGTCGGTCTGCCCCGCGACTCGCCGCACCGTGACGCGTTGACGCGACGTAGCTCCGTACGTCCCAATCACTGCGTCTTTGTCGTTTGCGTTGTGCCTCTTCCCATCTACCGTGAGCATGGTTATAGGAACCTCGAGCACAATGGAGTTCACGTTGAAGCCCGCCACTGCGTCAGGGGCGTAGTTATGTGTGTCGTCTGCATCTTCCGCTTCAGGCAGCACGCCGCCCACGCCCATGCGGAAGTTGAGCGAATCCAAGGCTGCGCCCAGGTCGATGAAGAACGGATCGTCGACCGTTCCGGCGAACACGCGCACGTCATTGCCCAGATCAAAAACTCCCTGTCTGAACAATTCGTCATACTGCGGCATGGTTTGGGGGCCGACGTTCGAAGGCACGGCATAAAGTGTTTTGCCCTCGCTTAACTCCGTGCGCACGCCGTTCTTGATCATCACCACCGAATAGGTCTGCCGAAGACTCAAGCCTTCGGAACCCTTACCGGATAGCGAAGTAATGGGAGGAATGCCGGCGATGCCACCGACGAATCCAGTGAAAACACCTGGCATGCGAATTTCTGTCTTGAAGCGGAATTGGAAAGTGATGTCCGGAATTCCGTCTCGATTGTTGTCGACATGCATTTCGTAGAGAACGTTCGGGTCGAAAGGAAAGTAGTTGGGTCCGTTGGAGGGTTCGAGGAACGCGTCGACATTGAGAATCATAGTCACTCGCTCGGGGTGGTCGTAGCTGACGAACGCGTACCAGTCCGTCACGTCCGCGGCGTGGTCCAGGGCAGAGATAGGCGCTTCGCGGTGGCTGGACGCGAACAGGCTGGCTGGAACCAGCATGAACAGCGCCATGGCGAAGGTCACCATCGTTCTTGGTTTCATAAAGTTTTCCTCGGGGATTGAATTCGTGGACGTCGCCGTGTCGTGGGCTAGGCCAGTGGGGCGCGGCGCCACGCCCCAGCGGTTTACGACCGGCTGCGTCTACTGGATCAAGTACGCGCGAGATTGCAGATTGGATTTCATGCAGGCGATTTGTGGAAAAGGGTTAAGCTTGACAGCCCGAGGAACTATTCTTAACCGCATGGGCGACCCCGCTGAGACGGTAGCGACCAAGACCGGAACGAGCTTGGTGTTGTGGGCACTTCTAATGCTCTATGCCATCGCCCGGATCCTGCAAATCTTTCCCGGCAAAGTTCCCATCGTCGCGGTCGTCGCACTACACGTTCTTCCACCCATCGTCTTTGCCCTGATTCACGGCGCCATGTTCTACCGGACGCGCGGCATCTTAGTCTTCTGTGCCATTTGCCTGGTAGTCGGGAACACCTTTGAGAACGTGGGCGTTCGCACCGGCTTTCCGTTCGGGAGTTATTACTTTACGGACCTGATGGAACCAAAGCTTTTCGCCGTTCCCATCCAGCTTGGACTTGCATATCTGGGCATGGCCTATCTTTCGTGGACGCTGGCCCGTGTGATTTTGGGAAACATGCGAAGTGCTGTTGCTGGTTCGCGCATTGTGACTCTGCCTTTGGCCGCAGCATTCATTATGGTCGCCTGGGATTTTTCGCAAGATCCAGTTTGGTCGACCATCTTGCATCTTTGGATCTGGCGGCAGGGAGGAGCCTACTTCGGCGTGCCCGTGAGCAACTTCCTGGGTTGGTATCTCACGGTGTATGTCTTCTACCAGTTATTCGCGCTCTATCTGCGGGACCGATCGACGAACCCCGATCCTCTGCCGTCGAGCTATTGGAATCTGGCGATTCTCTTCTACGCAGCGTCCGCGGCTGGAAACATCCTGCTGGTGATTCCGAGGCCGATAGTCTCCGTAGTTTCCGATCCTGCCGGAGCACAGTGGAGGATTAGCGACATCACAGGTACTTGCGCTTTAGTCTCGATCTTCACGATGGGAGCATTTGCGCTGCTGGCGTGGGCAAGCCTCGCCGATCAGAAGCGCTAAGACTGCAGTTCACCTAATCCAGCAGAACCCGCGCAAACACGTCGTGATCGACGTTGCCGCCGGTGGCGACCAAGCCCACGCGCTTTCCCCGCAGCGCAGGCTTTTCTTTCAGGGCGGCTGCCAGCCCTGCCGCGCCGGCTCCCTCGACTACATTGTGCGTATCGGTGAAGTAGATCTTCATGGCTTGACGGATTTCTTCTTCGCTGACACGCACTACCCGCTCGACATTCTCGAGCACCACCGCGAGCGAAGCGTCATCGGGGACGCGGCAAGCCATTCCGTCGCCGAGCAGCGTCGTTACTGGAGCCGCGATCTTGCGTCCTGCCTCAAACGATAACGCATAAGCCGGCGCGCCGTCGGCCACAACACCCACAATCCGCGTCCGCAAATTCAGACCATTGCGCACCGCGCAGCACGAACTGATGCCCGATCCCTGTCCGATAGGCACATAAACAATGTCAAGATCGGAAGCCGCAGAGAAGAATTCAAGCCAGTACGTGGCCACTCCCTTGACGATGTCGCGGTGATACGGGGGCACGAAGTGCCAGCCGTTTTCATTCGCCAGTTTCTGCGCGTGCTCTTTCGACTCCTGATAGTCGCTGCCGAACTCAAGGAGATTGGCGCCCTGCGCCCGCATCGCGGCATTCTTCTCCGCGCTGTTTCCCTGCGGAACTATGATGTGCGCCGGCACTTTGAATCGCCTTGCGGCCAGCGCCACCGATTGGCCGTGATTGCCGCGGGTTGCCGTGACCAGTCCACGGATGTCTTTCGATCCGCGAAACAGTTCCGCCGCATAGACCACGGCGGTGCGAGCCTTGAATGCGCCGATCGGCGTATGGTTCTCATGTTTGACCCACACCTCCGCTCCCAGCCGCTCACACAACAGAGGCCAAACAATCTGCGGCGTAGGAGGCATGACCGCATACACCAAATCTTGCGCATCTTTGATCTCGTCAATCGTTGGCAACGGCATTGCCACGGTCGATTCTGTGGTCATAGGAAAGTAATCCCCGTAAGAATAAGAACTAATTCTGCGCCGCTGGCGGCGCTACATTGTCTGGCCGGCCGCTATAACCCTTGCCGCAGCACGGACAGGTAACCGCGGCATTCTTGTCGGCCATCTCTTGCAGGAACGCGGTAAACGTCTTGCCACAGCTCTCACACAACACTTCAGTTGTTGATTCGCTCATAGGGTTCGTCCTGTTCGTAGCTTGCGAATTTTATGATGAGCCCAGACCGCCTACTGACGACTTGCCACATTGGATGCCACAACTGTCCTAACGAATTCTAAAATTTCAACTACACTAAATGTTCTCATTGGGTGAGGACCAAACAGGTGCAAATCAACAAGGTACAAAAGTGTGCCATTAGATTCCAGTATCTGCTTGCCATTTTCGTTTCGTTCGTCGTTGTTACGTCGGCCGTTGCCCAGCCTGTTCCCTCCGCGTTCTACAGCGGGCTCAAGTGGCGACTGATCGGCCCATTTCGCGGAGGCCGAGTCGTCGCGGTGGCAGGGTTCCCGGGAAGCTCAACCACTTTTTATTTTGGTTCGGTAGACGGCGGAGTCTGGCAAACCACTGATGCGGGTGTTGTGTGGAAGCCAATCTTCGACGGGCAAGCGATCGCTTCGATCGGTGCACTCGCTGTGGCTCCGTCTGACGCAAAAGTTATTTATGCGGGAACGGGAGAGGCAGACATTCGCTCTAATCTGTCCTCCGGCGACGGTGTTTATAAATCAACGGACAGTGGTCAGACCTGGACCAACATCGGACTGCGCGATTCCCGCCAAATCAGCAAGATCATCGTCGATCCGCAAAATGCCAGCATCGTCTACGTCGCCGCTTTCGGACACGCGTACGCATCGAACGACGAGCGCGGCGTCTACAAATCGACCGACGGCGGGACGACTTGGACAAAGGTTCTGGATCAAGGTCCAGACATTGGTGTTTCCGATCTAGCCATTGCTACCGACGATTCCAAACTTCTTTTCGCCGCGACGTGGCGAAGCCACCGTCCGCCATGGAGCACGTATGCCCCGCTCGACGGTCCCGGCAGCGGTCTCTTTCGCTCTCAAGACAGCGGTCAATCGTGGTCGCGCCTCACCGGAAACGGATTGCCCGAAGGAGACTGGGGTCGCACCGCCGTTGCCGTCTCGACCAGCGGCAAGCGCGTGTACGCACTCATCAGCGCCTCCAAGAAGCCTGGACTCTATCGCTCCGACGACGCAGGGAACACGTGGACACTTCAGAATGACGATCGCCGGCTCACCAGCCGTGCCTGGTATTTCGGAAACATTACGGTCGATCCGAATAACCCGGATGTGATTTACATGCCCAATGTTGCGCTCTACCGCTCCGAAGATGGTGGCAAAACGATTTCAATTGTGCGCGGCGCTCCAGGCGGAGACGATTACCACCAAATCTGGATCGATCCCAAAGATTCTTCGCGAATGATTCTCGGCACCGATCAGGGCGCGACCATCAGTCTCGATTACGGCCAGACCTGGAGCACGTGGTACAACCAACCCACCGGGCAGTTCTATCACGTGATCACGGACGATCAGTTTCCGTACACAGTCTATGGCACACAGCAGGACAGCGGCAGCGCAGCGGTTCGCAGCCGCGGCGACGCCGCACAGATCACGCCTCGCGACTGGTTTCCGGCCAGCGGCAGCGAGAGTGGATACATCGCGCCCGATCCAAAAGATCCGAACATCCTCTACGCCAGCGGAACCTACGGAGACGTCACTCGCTTCGATATTCGAACCTCATTCAGCCAGGACATTACCCCTTGGCCCGTGTCGACTTTCGGCAGTGATATCAACGCTCGCAAGTATCGCGATCCCTGGACGCCCGTGCTGGTGATCTCGCCGTTCGACAAGAAAACGCTTTATCTGGGGACGCAATACGTGATGAAGACTCTC
This sequence comes from Terriglobales bacterium, assembly GCA_035601995.1. Lineage (GTDB taxonomy): Bacteria > Acidobacteriota > Terriglobia > Terriglobales > Acidobacteriaceae > JABDBE01. Next base: position 70,313 of record DATNNE010000089.1, on the reverse strand, counting down.
GATGGCGGCCTGCACTGGGACGTCATTAGCCCTGATCTGACCGGATCGACACAGCGCCCCGGCGACAAGAAGCCCGAAGGTCCGCCCACGGTAGAGAACACGAAGGAGCGAGGCTACGGCGTCGTCTACACAATTGCACCTTCGAGCTTGAACGGAAGTTTGATCTGGGCGGGCAGCGACACTGGTCTCATCCACCTCACGCGAGACGGCGGGAAAACGTGGAAAGATGTCACGCCCAAAGGCATCGGGGACTGGAGCAAGATATCGCTGATCGAAGCCTCGCACTTCGATCCCGCAGAAGCGTACGCGGCCGTGGATCGGCATCGCCTCGATGACCAGAAGCCGTATCTCTACCGCACTCGCGATTACGGCGCGACCTGGCAGCTGATCACCGACGGCATCGGCACGTCCTCTTTCTTGCGCGCCGTCCGCGAAGATTCACAAACCCGCGGCTTGCTCTTTGCCGGAACCGAACTCGGTGCTTACGTTTCATTCGACGACGGCGACCACTGGCAGTCTCTCCAGTTGAACCTTCCTACCGTTTCAATCCACGACCTGGACATTCACGGAGACGACTTGATCGTCGCGACCCACGGGCGCGCGTTTTGGATTCTCGATAACATCACCCCATTGCGCCAAGCGCATGACGCCATGAAGGCGGACGGCGCATATCTCTACCGCCCAGCCACGGCGGTCCGCGTCGATAATGATGACTTCCTCTCCACGCCGCTTCCGCCGGAAGAACCTACCGCGAACAATCCGCCCAACGGCGCCGTCGTTGACTACTACCTCAACGCCACCGCACAACACATCAAGCTTGAGATCCTTGACGCGAAGCAGACTCTGATTCAGGCTTTTTCCTCGGACGACCCGATAGTGCAGCATCCTTCTCGCCCCATCGCCGAGCGCTGGTTCCCGAAACCAGAGATTCTCGCGACCGCTCCGGGCATGCATCGTTTCGTGTGGAATCTTGCCTGGGGCAATCCGGGCCCCAAGCCTGCGAGTCAACCCGCGGGAGATGAGTATCGATCTCCGCGCGGCCCACGCGCGGTTCCGGGCCCTTATCAGGTGCGCCTCACGATCGACGGAAAAACTTTGACTCAACCGCTGAAGATCGTGATGGACCCGCGATCCCCCGCAACGCCTCGCGACCTTGAACAACAGCTCCAGCTTGGCCGGCAGATTTTCGCTGAAGCCATCAGCAGTCGGCAAACTTTGGCAGAGATCCGGTCGGTGCAAAAACAGTTGTCCGACCTCGAACAAAAGCTCGATACTCATCACGCCCAGCTCAAATCCGCAGCCTCGCAACTCGAAACTGAAATCCGCAAGATCCTGGCGGGCAGTGAAGATCCCGCGAGCAAAACAGTAGGACTCGAGAACGCCAGCGCCGGACTAACTTCCGCCCTGGCGGTCGTCGAGAGCGGCGATCGCGCCGCACCTTCCCAGGCCATTGCGCTCTATCATGAATCGAGTGAAGCATTGAAGCTGCGTGTTGCGGATTGGAATCACGTCAAGACCAACTGGCTACCGCAACTCAACCTGCATCTGCGTGAGGGGAACCTCTCGCCGATCGTGATCAGCAAAATTGCCGGACTTTCGGATTACGCCGACACCGATTGACGATGACCTTGTCAAATTCGATGCCAACACGCTAAACTCGCCGCTCTCAGGAGAATCAAGTGAAAGTTTTTGGCTCAAGATATCTCGTTCTTTGTCTGCTGGTTTCTTTTCTCTGCGCGCCGACCCTGGCGCAATATACCGATCCAGCTGTGATCAACGATCTTGGCGGACCGCAGGAATTCGAGCGCCGTCGCCAGGAACTTGCCAAACAGCTTAAGACGGGCCGCCTGATCCTGTTTGCACGCACCGTTCTTCCCGAAGCCAATCATTATCGCGAAGACGACGACTTCTTTTATTTCACTGGGCTGGCCGATCCCGGCGCGATCATGGTCATGGACGCGAGCAATGGCGACACCCTGATTTTTGAACCGCAGCAAGGCCCGCGCGGGAAGCAGGTTTACGGCGCTAACTTGCTCTCGATGACTCCCGAAGCCCAGGGAAAATTTGCCTTCAAAGCTGTGTTACCGCTGGATAGCCTCGACGGTATTCTCGCGTTTTTCCTGGGCAAGGAAACCGACCTGTGGTTGCGGTTGACTTTCCCCGACAAAGCCGATGGCGCCCGCTTCGAGGTCGGCCGCGATTACGCCGCTGACTATTCGAACCCATACGGCGATCCCTTGCCAGGCGATCGGGCAGCTCTGAAGAAGTTGGCTGAGCGCTATTCTGCTGCCCATCAACGCGACGCCACGCCGTTCATCGACGATATGCGCAACATCAAAACTCCGCAGGAAATCGAACTGCTCCGGCGAAACGGCAAACTGAGCGCCGAGGGAATCAAGCAGGCAATGGAGCACGCCCATCCTCCCATGTTCGAGTACCAGATTGAGGCACAAGCTGACTACGTATTTCGCAATGGCGGCGCGCAAGGCTGGGCTTATCCCGCCATCGTCGGCACCGGCGAAAACATCAACACCTGGCACTACTTTAGCGACCGTCGCCAGATCCAGCCGAATGACCTGGTAGTCTTTGACTTTGCCGCCGACCTCGATCACATGACCATGGACATCACGCGCACCTTCAACATCAGCGGGAAATTCACGCCCGAGCAGGCCAAGTGGTACGCGGTCGATCTCGAATCGCAGAAGGTGTCCATCGCGCTGCTTAAGCCCGGAAACACCTACGAACAAGTAGCGGATGCCGGCAAAGCCGTTTTTGAAAAGAACGGTATCGCAAAACAATGGCTAGGTTTTCCCGGACATTTCGTCGGCCTGGCGACGCACGATGTGAAGATGCCCACCGGCCCCGTGAAAGCTGGTCAAGTTGTTACCGTCGAACCCATCGTCGAATTCCCCGACCAGCACATGCACTTCCGCGTCGAAGACACAATTCTCGTCACCGACAACGGCCCGGAAATACTCTCGTCTGGCGTGCCCAAAGAGATGCCCGACGTCGAAAAACTGGTAGGCAGCGCAAAATAACGTGGGGACAGCCGCCCCCGGCTCTCCTGCCGAGCCAAGCTCCGCCAGCTTTTCTCGGGGGCAGCTCACGAGTCCGGATTCCAGATGCGGGGAATGCGAATAGTAAAGTAACTTTACAACCCTTTACACACGCGAGCCATAAAAGCGATAAAATAACCGGTATCTTTTGACCGTGTGGGGCGGACACTCCTGTCCGCCGCCTTTGAGGGTATGACAGATTTCTTGGGGTAGCTGGTTTTGATCTCGTACATCTGGAGAGTCAAGGTCAGCGGACAGGAGTGTCCGCTCTACACTAGCAACGTGATCGACCCAAATCTCGCGACGAAAAGCAACCCTTGGCACCTCGATGCAAATCCTAGCTAACGACCGCAACTTACCGTCATCTTTTGGGTTTAACGCAACGAACCGCACGGCCTTACGCACTGCAGAAAGCGGAGTCAGTCACATGAAATCGAATTTTCTGATCTCGATGTCTCGAACCTCGTCGTTACGGACCTCGTTCTTACGGACCTCATGGATGGGAGTTCTTCTCCTGATGCTGGCGCTTCCCATCCCCGCCTTGGCCGCATTGGGCGGCGACGCCACCTCCGTCCAGCAAGATCAGGCCCAGATGAAGAGCACCCTTAAGACCACGGAAGCGGAAACCTATACCACCCACGAACTCACTGCCCCAGGCAAAACCGTGGTAAAGGAATACGTTTCCCCGGAAGGCAAAGTTTTCGCCATCACCTGGAGCGGGCCGTTTATCCCCAACATGCAGCAGCTGCTGGGGACGTACTTCGATCGGTTTGCCCAAGCCGCAAAAGCCCAGCGGGAAAACCACCCGGGTCACCGGCCGGTCAGCATCCAGCAACCTGATTTCGTTTTCCAAAACGGCGGCCACATGCGCGCGTATGTTGGCAGAGCTTACGTTCCTGCCATGGTGCCGCAGGGCGTCAACGTCGACGCATTACAATAAGGAGGAAAGTGTGCGCAGCTTCTTGGTCTTAATTCTAGTCGGGACCCTCGGATTCCTCGCGGGTTGTGGTAGCAGCGGAACGCCAGTAGGCGTCGTGACTTCGATTACGCTCACCCCGAGCAGCGCGTCCGTCGACGCTGGGCAAAGTGTGAACATCACTGCCAGCGTTGCCAACGATTCCAGCGGCAAAGGCGTGAGCTGGTCTCTGACCGGGGCTGGAACGTTGAGCAGCCAAACCACCACGGGCGTGACCTATACTGCCCCGAATCCAGTGACCAGTATCTCGCTCCCAAGCGTCGTGGCAACGTCTATAGCCAGTTCCTCTGTCACCGCATCGACGCCAATCGTTATCGCGCCCGCGGGCACTGTGGCGAACGTTGCGCCCATCTCGGTCGACGGCGGGCCATTGGTACCGAGCACGATCTATACCAACGCGGCTTTTGTCAGCGTCTTGCTCTGCGCTCCCTCCAACGGAGCCTGCCAGACGATCCCCAACATCCTGGTGGACACGGGATCGTTCGGCCTCAGAGTCTTGGCCTCGGAGGTTACAGTCCCGCTCTCTCCGTTAACTGACACCAACGGCAACACCCTGTATGACTGCGTTCAATTCGTGGACAATTCGTTTCTATGGGGAGCCGTGGCACCAGCGAATATCGTGGTGGGTGCGGAGTTAGCAGCTTCGACTTCGGTTCAGATCATCGCCAACCCCAGTTTCAGCATACCGAGCGGATGCTCTGGGACCAACGAAGACACGCAGTTGCTTTTGGGCGCAAACGGCATACTCGGCGTAGGCCCGGAACCGTTTGACTGCGGTCTGGCCTGCGACCCCAGCGCCGGTGGCACAGCTCCGGCCGTATATTATCTCTGCGGTTCTGGCGGTTCTTGCTCAACCACATTTGTATCCTGCGGCGCTCTCTGCTCCGATGCTAATGCTAATCAACAGGTGACTAATCCAGTTTTCAACTTCCCGGCGGACAACAACGGCACCATCCTGACACTCCAGGCGGTTAACGACGTGGCTGCTACCGTGCCTGGCAGTTTAACCTTCGGCATTGGGACCGAGTCGAACAACGCCCTTCCGAGCACGGCAACCCTGTTCACGCTGAATTCGGCAGACAACTTCACGACCAACTTCAACGGCCAGGCCCTTACCGGAAGCTTCATCGACAGCGGTTCGAATGGGATATTCTTCCCGCAGATCAATAATCTGCCAAACATTTGTGCCGATAACAATTCGTGGTATTGTCCCCCCACGACCACGGCCTATACGGCAACCAATGTGGACCCGAATAATAATTCGACGTCGAACACGGTCAATTTTAGCGTGGACAATTTTGACACCGTAACCAATGCCAACCCCAACGATGCGGCGTTCAGCAACTTGGCAGGACCTATGGGCAGTGGCGCCTGTAGTTCTTCGAATACGACGGCGTGCACTTTCGATTGGGGGCTCCCGTTCTTCTATGGCCGTAGTGTATTCACGGCTATCGATGGAACCACAACCCCGAATGGAAACGGTCCGTTCTGGGCCTATTAGTTCCCAGACGCTCGACAGTGAACTTCCGACCGCGGTGAACTTCGAATAATCGAAGTTCACCGCAGCCAGGAATTATGTGGAGACAGCTCGGCTGTCTAGTCGAGCGAAGCTCGACTCCATGCGCTGACACAAGCTAACCTTCCGTCCCGGCCCGCTTCCGAGTTGGAGCATCCATCCCCGCCCGATTACACTATCCGCCATGAAGAACTTCGAAACTCTTACCCAACGCGAAATCCTCGCGCTGGCCATTTCACTCGAAGAAGAAGATGAGCGCATCTTCGCCGATTTCGCCGAAGGACTGCGCCAGGACTTCCCCGCTTCGGCTGCCGTCTTCGAGGGCATGCGCGACGAAGAATCCGGACACCGCAGAAGACTGATCGAACTGTACCGCCAGAAATTCGGCGAACACATTCCGCTCATCCGCCGCCATGACGTGAAGGGCTTCGTCGAACGAAAGCCGGTTTGGCTGGCGCGGCCTCTGCGCCTCGACGTGGTGCGCAACGAAGCCAGCGCCATCGAGGTCGAAACCCGCAGGTTCTATGAGAAGGCTGCAGGACGAACCGAGGATGCCAGCATCCGTCAATTGCTCGACGACCTGGCCCAGGAAGAGCGCGCCCACGAAGATCGCGCTCAGGAATTGAAAGAAGAAGAGCTAAGCCCTGATGTTGCGCAAGATGAAGAACGGGCGCGCCGCAGGCTTTTCGTGTTGCAGATCGTGCAACCCGGCCTGGCTGGTTTGATGGATGGCTCCGTGTCCACGCTCGCCCCCGTTTTCGCGGCCGCGTTCGCCACTCGCAATCCCTGGGACGCTTTTCTGGTCGGCATGGCAGCTTCGCTCGGCGCAGGCATCAGCATGGGATTTGCCGAAGCGCTCTCCGACGACGGCAGCCTCACCGGTCGCGGTCATCCCTGGGTTCGCGGGGTAGTTTGCGGCGCCATGACCGCTTTGGGCGGGGTGGGCCACACTTTACCGTTCCTGCTTCCGAGCTTTAGAATTGCCCTGGCCATCGCCTTCGTAGTCGTGATCGTCGAGCTCGGCGTCATCACCTGGATTCGTCATCGCTACATGGACACGCCGACGTTCTCAGCCGCCATGCAGGTGGCGTTGGGCGGAGCGCTAGTTTTCGCCACCGGAGTCCTGATCGGCAGTTCCTAGAATCAAACCGCGATGGAGGACGGCTGTCTCACTGCGCGCGCAGGCCGGAGAACGTGTAACTTATAGAAACAACAAGCGTTCCCGTGACGTACACATACATCCTCGCCCCAACAATATGTTCCACGTGGAACACTTCTCGAGTACGTCCCAGCCTCAGGCAATGTTTCGCTTAGGGCGCGCGGCGCGACTGCGGGCTTCGCTTGCGGTCTCGACTCGATTGCGTCCGGCTTTCTTGGCTCGATACAGGGCTTTGTCGGCGGATTGAATCACCTCTTCCACTTCGCGCGTCTTCCCATCTGATTCCGCGACGCCGATGCTCACCGTGACCGAGAGTCCGCTGAGAGAAGTTTCCTGCGGAGGGTTGCGAGGCCGGCCCAGTTTTCGACGCGTGCTTCTCTTATCTTCACTCCTGCGACCTGCGCCGCGAGGCGCGCTGCGGCGCTCGGGCGTGCTGCGGACCCGGAATGTGGACTCCTCGATGAGAATTCTGAGCGCATCAAGATGGGGCACAACTTCCCTCACGGACTTTCCCGCAAACAGAATCGAGAACTCTTCTCCGCCAACACGAAATGCCTGCCCACCTCCACTCACCCGAGCGAGTCTCGAGGCAACCATGCTGAGAACCTGGTCTCCGGTGTCGTGCCCATAAGTGTCGTTGAAATTCTTGAAGTGATCGATGTCGACGACGGCGATGGCATAAGGCGCTTCCAGGCGCAGTAGCGCTTCGTTGAAGGCGCGGCGCGCCGGCAGCGAAGTGAGTTCGTCGTGATAGGCCAGGACGTAAGTGTTCTCGATGATCGATGCGACCAGAAGCAGGCCCGCGGTCGCCCAATAGGCAACGCCGATTCGTCCCACGGCATTGGCCTGCAGGCCTAGAAAAGTCGCAGCCAGCGACCAGAGCAGACCAATTTCCACCGGCTTGCGATAGAGAAAGATGCGGACGAGCAGAACGGCAAAAGCGCCGACGAAAGCCAGCAAGGCAAGCTCAGGGATTTTCGTCCAATGAAATTGAAATAAAGATTGGCTCACCAACGCGACACGAAGAAATGCAGGACCGGTGGTCTGTCCGGGGCGGCAGATAACCGCGACGAATACGGACTCAAGGAACAGCAAGACGAGCCGGGGAGTGATGGCGGGAATTGACAGGCCGCGCTCGCGCATGAGCGCGAGCACGAGGAAGTTGGCGGGCAAGAGCAACGCGATGGCTTCGAACGCAATGCGACCGGGCCCAATCGCGACAGCTCGTCCGCCGGAAAAGAACTCAAGGGCACGGTGTGCCAGAAGCAACATAATCAGAGCGAACAGGACGCGGCTGGAGTTGAAGCGCCAAGCCAGCAGAATTCCGGCGGCGAATACTGCGTAATAGTAGAAGTCGACTGCGGCCGCGGAGACAGACAGAAATCCGCCTGACAACAGTACCGCTGCGGCCAGCAGCAGTATGCCTCCAGGCACGAACAGGGATTTCAGCGTTCCTTTGCTCCCCAGATCCAAGCTGGCTTGATCCTTTAGAAAAGAAAGCTGTGTCAACGAATTATCGTCGGCAGGGCAAAGCGGGAGCGAGTGGCAGAGCAGGTTCCTGAAGAAAAGCATTCCCGTTTGCGGAAGGCAGAGACCTTCGTGCGCAGAGGAATCTCCGATCTTCGGCTGGTTCTTGCCTAGAATCGAAGTGCAGGTTAGAGAAACCTTATGCGCATTCTGATCGCTGAAGATGATTCCGCCCTCGCCAGCTATGTAAAAAAGGGCCTTGACGCCGAACACTACGCCGTAGACGTTTCGAATGATGGAGAGCAGGCTCGGGCGATGGCGGGCGAGTTCGATTACGACTTGGTGGTGCTCGACCTCAGCCTGCCGCGGCTGGACGGAGTTGCGATTCTGCGCTATCTGCGAACGCGAAAACCGACGATGCCGATCCTGGTGCTGACCGGGCGCACGCGCGTGGAGGATCGGGTGCAGTGTCTGGATCTCGGGGCGGACGATTATCTGGGCAAACCGTTCTCGTTCTCGGAGCTGTCGGCGCGGATTCGGGCGTTGCTGCGGCGTTGCCATATGCCGGCGGAATCGGTGCTGACCGTGGAGGACTTGAAGCTCGACCGGGTGGAGCGAAGAGTGGAGCGCGCCGGACGCAGGATCGATCTGACCGGCAAGGAATTTGCACTGCTGGAATACTTGATGCGCAACGCGGGGCGGCGGATTACCCGCGCCATGATCATTGAGCACGTATGGAATTTATCGTTTGATACCTGTACCAATGTGGTGGATGTGTATGTGAATTATTCGACTGCGCAAGTGGACAAAAAGAAAGTGAACCGGCTTGCGGCCGCGATTCAGGTGGCATTCCAACAACTGGGAGCGAACCCAACCGCGGACATGTCAGCCATGGTCCCAGTCGAACAAGCAGTTGCTACCCCCAAGGCTGCCCCGGTTGCGCCACCGCCCACTACCGACGAAAACCGCGACTTGGCTGCACTCCGAGAGGAGTTGGAGCAAGTTTTAGCGCCGGAGATCGCTCGAGGCGAAGTGGAAGTGCGAAGCGGACATGAGGGACTGGTTATAAGCTTGCGAGAAGCGGGCTTCTTTGACAGCGGTTCAGCCGGCGTCAAAGTAGGATCTCAGCAGGCCTTCAGCCGCATGGCAACCGTGCTCGGAGAGCGCCAATACAACCTGCGCATCGAAGGCCATACCGACAATGTGCGCATCCACAATACGCAATTTACCTCAAACTGGGAACTCTCAACCGCGCGTGCAACAGAAATGATTCGTACGCTGATCATGAAATACGGTTTTGCTCCGCAGCGCCTATCGGCAGGCGGTTACGGAGAATATCATCCCATCGCCAGCAACGGCACGGAGGCCGGTCGTGCGCTCAATCGCCGCGTCGATGTCGTGGTCGTGGGGAAGCATCAGCCTGATCCCGCTCCAGACCACGGGCCTTAGAGCGTCCATGGAGCGCGTCCGCACGCGGTGCCCGAACCTCAGATGACCCTCACCCTTCCCCTGAGTGCCCTTGACTAGGTAGCGTCTCTGTTCGGGTTTCTCTGCGCACTCTGTGGCCGTTCTTCGCGACCTCCGCGATTTAAGACTTTGCGTTTGCCGAGGCCCTCATCAAAACCTTAGAACGCTGAGACCGCGCGGAAAACCGCCGCAGAGGCGCAGAGCAGCCCACCAGAGACCAAACTAAGACACTACCCACGACTAACAAACGGCTCACACACTTGCGCTGGCTGTCTGTTTCTTGTCCAGAACTTGGCCCACCTTTCGGGTGAGAGATTGCAGCGAAAATGGTTTCGGCAAGTAGAACATTCCGTCTTCCTGGATTCCGTTTCGGGTGACCACGTTTTCCGGATAGCCGGAGATGAAAAGTATCCTCAGCTTCGGACACAGAGCCCGCAGGTCGTTCGCGAGGTCGCGGCCATTCTGTCCCGGCAGGACGACATCGGTCAGCAATAATTGCACGATGGCTTTGCATTCTCCGAAGGCGACTGCCGCTTCTGCCGCATTTCGCGTTTTTAACACGCGATAACCGGCGGACTCCAGAATCTCGCAAGTCACTTCGCGCAGCAAGGCTTCATCTTCCACCAGCAAGATAGTGCTACGGCCCCGAGGGGTATCGATACCCGGTACGATCGAGACAGGATCAGCAGTTACTTCCGCGGATGATTGTGTGTGATTCAAGTTCTTGTCCTCCCAGCGCGAAAATGTATATGCACCCACGGTTCCATCGAGCGTGGTTCATACGCGCAACCAGAAGGTCCTATACAGGACTGCGAGTTATCGTCGTGCGAGGAGTCAATACGATATTGGGGAAGGGTTGGACACGACACGAAGGATCGTCTCGGGAAGAATCCGCGAAATTATCGGGAAATCTGTCCTGAAACGGTCGCACCGCCAGCGCGGCTAGCAGCTATCGAGATCGCGCCAGCACCGTCCGCTCGGGGTCAAGCACGACCTTCCGTGCGCCCTGCGCTGCGGTCAAATGGAACGGGGTCTCGGGTCCGTCGACAAACACCCGCCCGAGCAGCGCCATTCTCCCTCCCACCGATGCGTAAAGAGGAATCGACGTTACCAAATCATCGGACGCATCCTTTTGCACGATAACGCCACTGATTGTGGTGGAGTTGCTATTGTCCGAATACTTCACCCCATGCAATTCAAAACGTGGAATTGCAATCCCGTTTACCCATCCTTCGTAGAACCAATCCAGTGATTTGTGGTTCTCGTACCACAAGGAACGTGGTAACTCGTTCTCGAAGGCCTGTAATAACTCGCGAGTGGTAATAGGTTTTCCTTCATAGCGTTCCCTGATCCCCCGGAGCACTCGCACGAAAGGCTCCTCCGGCGGTCCAGCCTTGCCGTCAGCCCGGGCGTTTCCAGTGCTGGTCCGCTCGGCGTCGCGCATCATGAAACGCAGCATGTGGAACAACCATGTGCCGCGCCCGTAGCTGATTGCCTCGTAGCCGTTGGGGAATTGGGAACAGGATAGCCGCGTGCCTAAAGTCACGGGGCCGTCCTGCATCAAATCCTGCCCAGCTTTGTTTTTCTGCAAGAGGTCGTCCCTGTATTTCTCCATCGCCGCACGAAACTTCGCGGGATTCTCCGATTCGAGAACCATCATCGAACTGTAGTTTGCCAGGGCTTCCACGATCCATTGGTCGCGGTACCCGCTGTACATCACCAGATCGCCCCACCACTGGTGAGCGGTTTCATGCGCGATCACTTGGCTGACCAGCGTCCTCTCAACCGGAGTTAAGTGCAGTTGCGATTCTTCCGCGCCGGTAAGGAAAGAAGCGCTGGAAAGAAAGATCAGTCCGGGCCATCCTTGACTTAGCGCTCCCGGCATTTGTACCAGCTTCAAATCACTGTAAGGGAACGGGCCGTAGCGTCGGGCGTAGAAGTCGATTGCTTGTGCCGAAGCGTCTGCGACCTTTTGTGCATTCCGGGCGGGAGAAGGCAGCACCGGCACCAGAATCGGTGGGGGATGGTGACCCAGTGGTTCAAGCGGGTTCGGCATCACGCTCTTAATCGACGGCGTGGGAAACCCGCGTTCCATCACTGCCGTCGCGTAGGTCTCCACAGTCACATTGCCAGCATGAGCCACCGCCCGTTCGTACTTCCCGAGATCGAATCCAGCGATAGGGATGGGCCGTTCAGATATCCAGCGGCTCGCTTGTCCACTTGCAGATGGAGTTCCTGCTGGGCCCTCATCACCGGGGTTCGAAGAAGACTTCGCATCTGTCCGTTTTCCGGTAGCCACCAAGGTCCAGCCTGCCGGATAGTGGAATTCCAAATCGAAGTTGGACATGGCCAGTCCACGATTGGGGTACCACATCCCTCGCGCCCCAACGTAGAGCAGCCCAGCTCCAGCTTCTGCGAGCACCTCGCCGCTATAGACAAATCGAAGCTCCAATCGTTGGCCGGTCCGCAGGACCCGTGGGAAGACCACCGCCACGAGGTCGTTGCCCTGTCGAGCCAGTTGAGTTCCCTCAATCGCGGGATTGTGAATGAACTCGATGGGATGACCGTCGGCCTCCACGTGTTTGATCTGAAGGGCTCGAGATAATTCGAATAAAACCGTGCGCTGGCCACCTTGCCGCACTTCCATTTGCAGAAGCGCTTCGGAGTCGATTTTAGTGGGTGGCTTTATGTCCGCGCGAATCTTGTAGCGAGATATCGCGATGGAATCAGGCTTGCCGCCTTCCCCAACCGTCCCGTTGACTGCTTCCGGACTCTGGTTCACTTCCACGGAAGAGAACGACGTCCAGACATCGTAGAAGCTGACGCCGTCCGTAGTTTTCAACTGGCCGGCCCAGACTGGCTCAGGTGTATCCTCGTCGAAGTAAAGATCAAAGGCTCCCAGTCTTTGCCCTTGCAAATGAGCGTGCAGAAAGCGGTCATGGTCGTTTACGGTCGTCACAATGTCCTCGGCCGCTCCGCCGGCAACAGGCAGAAACTTGCTGAATGTTATAAACATGCGGAGCGCATCCACTTCGGCCAGATTACGGGCGGTTTCATTCCACTGCGATAGGAACGCCTGCGCGTAATCAACCGTCGTCAGGGACGGTCGCAACTCGGCGAAGGTATCGTCATTAAAACGGAAATACGCCGTTGCAAACCGTTCTTCCAGAATGGCCTCATTTGTAAATAGGGCCATCGAGGCGCGCTCGTACCGGTTTGGCGGAGACAACAACACTTCCCCATCCCCTTCGAAAAAGGCTCCCGTGACATGGCCGGCGACATCCTCGGTAAATGCGATCGTGCCGTCGTTTAGAGTGATCTGGATCGCTGCCCGATCGATGGAGACATCGCGCAGGCGATAGACTCTCGTTTTGTCCAGGGGCGTGTTGCCTAATTGTAAGTAGAGGTTCTCGGCGGAATTGAGATGCGTCGGCGCAGGCTCGCCGTCAGCTTTGGGAGCGCTTTGGTTCCAAGGTACCGCAACCGCGGCAGAAACCAAGAACAACCAGGCTAGTGGCAACGCTCCAGTCCGCATTTTTGAGATTACCCTGGTCACTACGCCTACTGCTTAATAGCTTCTAGAATGCGCCTTAGTGCGTACTCCTGTCATCCGCCCGTTGTTCACGGCTTTCCTGCTGGCCGCCGCCGTGGCCTACGCTTCCGCTGAAGTCATTCATCTGAAGAACGGTCGCACCATTTGGGCCGACCACGTTCGAGACACCGGAACACACATCGAGTACGACCTCGGCGATAACACCTACGCGATACCCAAGTCTCTGGTGGATCGCGTCGACGCCGGGGGAAGCCCACCTGAGTCCGCCCCTGCCGACTTAACCGCCAAGCCAGCGCACGATCTGCCGGAGTTCGCTCCCGCCGACAACTTGAAGAATGATCCTACGCTCATCGGCAAGATCATTCAGGACGGCCGAGTCGACCCTGACGCGCTGTCTGCTTTGGAACAGGCAGACAACGCCTCTGCTGCTGCCGCCGGGTACTTTATTGCTGGCAAGCACGAATTCGATCACGGAAATTTCAGCAAAGCGCGAACCTATTTTGAGTCTGGCTTGCGTTTCGATTCGCAGAATCCCACGATTCTGAATTACTACGCTGCCCTGTTGGTTAGAACCGGGAATGCCCCCGAGGCGTTGCCTTACGCCGAGCGGGCCGTTCGCGCTGCGCCAGATTCACCCGACGCGCTCGCCGTCCTGGGATACGTCCAGTTCGCCGCCGACCGAACCCAGGAGGCCATACGTTCCTGGAAACACTCTCTCGAACTTCGTCCAGATGCGACCGTGCAAAAATACCTGGAGAAGGCGCAGCGCGATGCCACCACTGAGGCTGACTACGCGGAGCACGAGAGCAGTCACTTCACCCTGAGATACGAAGGCAAGCAGACATCGGAGGCACTGCGCGGCCAGCTGCTTGCAAGCCTGGAGTCGGAATACGACGATCTGGTGCGGGAACTCGGCATCGCTCCCCGTAATAACATTCCAGTCGTGCTCTACACCGAACAATCGTTTTTCGATGTGACCCAGGCACCGTCGTGGAGCGGGGCAGTTTTTGACGGGAAGCTACGCATCCCTATCAATGGTTTGACCTCGGTCACACCCGAACTGGCACGGGTGCTGAAACATGAACTCGCTCACTCCTTTATCAGCCAGCTTTCTGGCGGGCGTTGTCCGCAGTGGCTCAACGAGGGTATTGCCCAGGCGGTCGAACCCAAGCAGATCGCTCATGGTCAACTTCTTGCCGATCTCTTTCGGACCCAACGGGAGATCTCACTCAATGCCCTCGAAGGCAGCTTTATGCAGTTCTCGAGCACTCAGGCAACCGTGGCCTATGAAGAATCCCTTGCTGCCGTGCAATATATCCGCGACACCTACGGCATGAGCGATTTGCAACGGATCCTTGAAAGACTGGGGCAGGGAAGCTCGACCGAAGCCGCGCTACGTGCCACCATCCACTCCGATTATGGCCAATTGGAAGCAGAGGTCGGCAAATACCTCATTGGTAAATATGGACATTAGTGGCGAACGCCGTGAAAAGAGCCTTCAGGGCGCAGCCCTACCATTTCGGTTGGAAGCCGTTCCATTTCTGCCTATCTGTTAAGCGGACCACGCTCCAACCACGGTTTTTGTTGGTTTTTTGCCGAATTCTGTGCTAACGTCTCGGCTCGATTTATCATGCGCGCTCTCTTCCGTTCCGCCGAGTCTCGGTCTCTTGCCGTCCCTGAGCCGGTCCATTCCGATATCCTCGAAGTTCAAGGGGCCGAGCTGGCCTCGGTTTACTATGGCCCCCGAATGGCGGGCGATTTCTGCGATTTCATCCGCGTTGGCCCTACTCGTGTCCTGTTCGGCCTCCTCGATGTCGCTGGTGGTCTAGAGGAGACGCGCTCTATCGTCTCCGCCGCCCAGCACACTTTCCGAGCCTCCGGGACCGAACTATTTGCCCGGCCCGATCTAAACGAAGCTGACGCAATGATGGAATTATGCCTGCAATTGAATCAAGTCATATTGAAGACTGCCGGTGGGGTTCGCTCATGCCCGGCCTTCGCTGGCTCCTATGATGAAAACCTGGGCATAGTTTGTTACTTCAACGCAGGGCATACTCCCGGACTCATCCGGGATCGCAAAGGAATTAGCCAACTTCCCGCCACCGGCCTGCCTCTGGGACTTTTTTCCCACATGACCTCGGACGCGCCCATGGTCGCCGTCGAGCCCGGCGCTGCCCTTTTTCTGGCGTCGCGTGGAGTTGCAGAGGCGAAGCGTAAAACCGAAGAGTTCGGATTGCAGGGGGTGGAGGAAGCCCTCGAGTCATCCAAAGGAGCAGGCGCGAAAAAACTCTGCATAGCCGTTCTCGACCGGGTGCAGCAGTTTATGGGAAGCGCACGAATCCGCAACGATATGACAGCGGTTGCTTTGGCTCGAAACTACAGCGAACCCACCTTGCTCGGCGCTTAGCGAGCTTTGCACGACGCGCCGGTTTGCCCAACCTCGCGGTCAGTGTCACAATGTTTGAATGCAAAAATCTTTAACTACGCTGGCAAGTGTAATGGCCGCCGCGATCATGCTGCTCGGAAACGTCTTGGCGCAGCAGACTCCCCCGGCAACGACTCAACAGACTCCTGCGGCGGGAAGCCCAGCTGCTTCCGCCTTCAAAACTCAAAAAGATAAAGTCAGCTATGCCATTGGGATGAATATTGGAACGACCCTCCATCGGCAATCGGTAGAGGTTGACCCGAAACTGTTGCAGCAAGGCCTGGAAGACGCCCTTGCTGGCGGCAAGACGCTGCTTTCAGAAGATGAAGCGCGCGCCACGCTCACCGAATTCCAGACCGAGATGCGCAAGAAGATGCAAGAGAAAATGCAGGCAGCGGGCGAGACAAACAAGAAGGAAGGCGATGCATTCCTAGCTGCGAACAAAGCAAAGGAAGGCGTGGTCACGCTGCCCAGCGGTCTCCAATACAAGATCCTAACGCCCGGTACTGGTCCCAAGCCAACAGCGAGCGACTCTGTGGTCTGCAACTATCGCGGTACGCTCATCGACGGCAAGGAATTCGACAGCTCCTACAAACGTGGCCAGCCCGCGACCTTTCCCGTAAGCGGCGTCATCAAGGGATGGACAGAAGCCCTTCAACTCATGCCTGTGGGATCGAAGTGGCAACTCTTCGTTCCCTCTGACCTGGCTTACGGCGAACGAGGTCAGGGCCCAGACATTACCCCGAACGCCACCCTCATTTTTGAAGTTGAGCTGATCTCCATCCAGAGCAAGGATCAAGCTTCGGATAAAGGCAAGGACCAAACCCAAGACAAGAAGTAGCCAGGTCCTTTTTGGACGTCTCGGAAAATCGTCGGCTCCTTCCCCATTTAGCGGAAGGAGCCGAGTTCATTCGCCTCGCACCCGCAACGCGCAGTGTAAAGGCGTGTCGTCCCACGGCCTATCTGCCGCGTGCCTTTTTTCGTGCAGGCCCTGCATTCGGCGGCCGATTTACGATTGGCGCCAGGTCGTCGGCAGTCACGAAGATTGGTTCAATATCAGTCGGGATTGCTTGCAGACCGTCCAGCGCCTTCCGGACGGCAGGGCGAATGACACCCAGTTCGTCCAGCATCTTTTTCGCGTCTGCATAGTTGCCTTCGGCCTCGATGGTCAGAAGATCGTGATCGAGTTCCGCGATCGCGGATTTTATCTTTGCCATATCCACCGAAAAAGTACCGTCGGCGTGTTGCACAAACGCACCTTTGTCCGTCAGGTAATTGAATTGAATTGCCATGCCCTTGCCGTGAGCATCGTTCAGCCCGAAGCGCAGGCTACGGAACGTGGAAGCCAGATAAGTGGTGTAAAGCTGCCGTTGCGCGGCCTCGTCAGATGGCAATGACGCGCCCAGTCCCATTTCCTTCGAGTGATCCATCATGTACTGCAGAGCGAACAGCCCGGTGACATCGGCCTTGGGCTCTTCAATCGCGCTGTACAACTCTTTCAGCTCTTCGCGAGGCGTCGTGTCGCGCCCCTGAACTTTTATCTGATGTGGCCCCAGCCCGTGCATCAACTCATGCGCCAGGATGTGCGTAAAGAACAGTTCGAAGCTCACATCCACCATCGCCGTTTGGGACAGCGTTCGCCGGGCAATGGGCAACAGTACGCCGCGGAACTTTGCTTCCTGCACATTTTTCAGCATTACTCGCTTGCTACCCTTCTGCTGCACTACACGGTCGTCGTTGGGCAGATTGTATGCGGCGGTCTGTACGCCGTGGGCGCCGTCGCCTGCGCTCAGAATCTCATCGACCACTCGAATCGGCGCCGCCGCACCCAACTTCGGGTTACGGTATTGCGGATCGATGGGCAAATTGTTTTCGATCTCCTGCAAGTGACGGGTGAAAACCGATAGCTTGGCGGATTCCTCATCATCGCGCAGGTTTACATAAGCCTCAAAAGATGCTTTGTAGCCGAACAATTCGTCGTTGTAGGTTTCGTATGGACCGATCGTGATATCCAGTGGCGCATCGAGGTCCATCCACGCCATATCGCTCTCGTAATACTCGTTGGTGAGAAAAGCGTCCGCTCGCAGAGTAAGAAACTTCTTCAGCGAGGCACTGTCAGTCAACCCTGCGGCCTCGTGAAGCAAGTTCGACGCCTTCGTGAGGCCGTCGGCATATTCCTGGCTGTAGGGAACGGCTACGAAACTATTCGGCCCTTTGCTATTGCCCGCCGAACGAATCACCGTGAAAAAGCTTTTTGCTTGTTCCTGCTCCTTCGGTGATAGCTGCGCAACCCAGCTCTCGAAGGCCTCTTTGCTCATGTTCTCGGGATAGAAATTCGCTCCCAACGGCTTGCGTGGAGGCACGCCCGGCAAGAACGCTTTGTATTCGTCCAGATCGGACCACGGTCCCTTGTTGATCCAGAAATAGTGCAGGCGGGCTTTGCCCAGCGGCGTCGTGTCCTTCTGCAACCGGGCATAGAGTGCTAGGTTGCCGTCCCACATTTGTTGCATGAAAACGTCATTCAGGACGCGCGCAGCCTCAATCAATTTCACTAGCGCTTCCCGATCGCCCGAGGAAAGTCTCGACGTGTCGACCCGCAGCGGCGTCGGCGCGAAACGACTCGCCATCTGGTCGAGTTGTGCCAGGTCTGGTAGCGCCCCATTCTTCTGTGCTTTTACTGAAATACTGGTCACTCCCATAAGTAGTACAAGAATAGAGTAGGCAGTGAGTTTCATAATTTCTCCTCCCAGGCCATGGTCGCCACCGGTGCGGGGCGAAAACCGATTATGATAGCAGGACCAGCGGTAGCCGTGACCAGACATCTGGCGGTACAATTTAAAAAAAGTCAGCCCAGAGCCGAATAGACGCTGCTGGCTGAGGTTTCAGGCGAACAAATTCTTATGCGAAAACTTCTCCCTGGCTTTCTCCTGTTTTCATTCGTTGCTTTGTCCGTCATTCTCAGGGCGGACGATGAAGTGGTCGAAGAGATCGTCGCGCGCGTCAACAACCAGATCATCACCCGCAGCGAGTTCCTGCACAGCAAAGACGAATTGAAAAAGGAAGCAGCGCAGCAAGATCCTGTAAACGCCGACAAGCTCGTCGCCGAACGCGATAAGGATGTCCTTCGCGACTTGATTGATCAGGAATTGCTGTTGGAAAGGGGCAAGGATCTGGGCATCACCGCAGATACCGAAGTCATCAAGAAGCTGGACGACATGCGTAAAGACATGAAACTCGACAGCATGGAGGAACTTGAAAAAGCTGCCCAGTCCCAGGGAGTCTCCTTCGAGGACTTCAAGCAAAACTTACGCAATCAGATCATTACTCAGCAAGTCATCGGGAAAGAAGTTGGCTCAAGGCTGGTCATCAACAAAGACGACGAACAGAAATTCTACGAAGAACACAAGAAGGACATGGAGCAGCCGGAGACGGTTCGGTTGAGTGAAATCCTGGTCTCGACTGACGCCAGGCCGAATGATCCCACCGATGAAGCGCAACGGCTCAAAGCCGCCCAAGCAAAGGCGGACGGCCTTCTCGACCAAATTCGCAAAGGCGCCAAGTTCGAAGACGTCGCCAAGAAAAACTCCGATGGGCCAACTGCTGCCCAGGGTGGTGACCTCGGCGAATTTAAACGCGGTACTCTTGCCCAGCAAATCGAGGAAAAGACTTTCGTCATGAAGCCAGGCGAGGTATCGGATGTAATCCAAGCCAAGCAAGGATTCATCATCCTGAAGGTCACTGAGCATCACAGTGCGGGCGTTCCGCCGTTCAGCGAGGTCGAGCCGCGAATCCAGGACGCGCTCTACATGAAGAAGCTACAGCCCGCGCTGCGCGAATACCTTACAAAACTCCGCGAGGACGCCTTCATAGATATCAAGACTGGCTATGAAGACTCGGGCGCCAGCCCCAACCAGACTAAGCCCATCGAGACCGCGAACAAAGAGCCCAGCGCCAAGGATCTCAAAAAGAAGAAAAAATTTGGGCTGTTTTAGTTTAAGCTTGGCCTGAACCGGTGGACTGCGTGGACTGGGTCTAGCTGCGGACCAGGCTCTTTCGCGCATTTCGGAGCAATACCATGAAGGAATTCTTTTTGTCCGATTGCAGTCACCACGAAAACAAGGTGATCACTTCGACCTTTGTGGTCGTTTCCAAGCAAGTTAAGCCGAAGAAGAGCGGCGAGCCATACCTAGCACTGATTCTGGGCGACCGCACCGGTCAGCTCGAAGCCAAGATGTGGGACAACGTCGAGGACGCCATCGACGCCTTCGAGCAGGACGACTTCCTCAAAATCAAAGGCCTGCTCAACAAGTATAAAAATCGCTTCCAGATCACCATCCATAAACTGCGTCGCCTCGGCGACTCCGAAATCGACTTCTCCGATTATTTGCCCAAGACCACCAAGGACATTGGCGAGCTGTGGCAAACCCTCGCGGCCTTCGTCACTTCCTTTCGCGACCCCCATCTCAAGTCGCTGGTGGAAGCTTTCATGTCTGACCCGGAGATTGCCGAGCCTTACCGCAATGCTCCGGCTGCCAAAACTCTGCATCACGCTTATATCGGCGGATTGCTCGATCATGTGGTGTCGCTCTTCCGTTCTTGCGATCTTATGTGCCAGAATTATCCCCAGATTAACCGCGATCTCTTGCTCACTGGCGCCTTCCTGCATGACATCGGCAAGATTCACGAACTCACTTATAACCGCTCGTTCTCCTACACCACGCGGGGCCAGTTGCTCGGCCACATGATCATCGAACTGGAAATGCTGCAGACCAAACTTGCTCAGTTCCCCGACTTCCCCGACGAACTCAAAATCCTGGTCGAGCACCTGATCATCAGCCATCATGGAGAATACGAATTCGGCTCACCCAAGTTACCTATGTTTCCCGAGGCTCTGATGTTGCATTATCTCGACAACCTCGATTCCAAGATGGAAAGCATGCGGGCTCATTTCGAACGCGAAGCTGCCTCCGAAGGGCCTTGGACCGGTTACAACTCTTCGCTAAGCCGTCCGTTGTTGAACTCGGCAAAATTTCTAGAGAAGAAGCACCCGGTTGTCGCGGCTCCAGATCCAAATGCCGTTGCGGCAGATGCACCCGGGCTGGAACAACCAATCACGGAAGCACAACCGCTGGAAATCAAGCAGCGCTAGGCTCTCTCTGAGAACCACGAACTGCGACCCGATAACTGACTTTCCCATCTCCCATGCTCGACTTCACTCACTTCAAAGTACTGACCTTCGACTGCTACGGCACTATGATCGACTGGGAAACCGGCATCTTTTCCGCGTTACGCCCAATCCTCGCAGCCCACGGCAAGAAGATTTCCGACTCCGCCCTTCTGGAGTTGTACTCCGAACTGGAAGCCGCGGCCGAGCAAGGAGAGTTTCGGCGCTATCGAGATGTCTTGCAGTCTGTCGTGCGGGGCTTCGGTAAGCGGCTCGGGTTTTCGCCAACTGACACCGAAGTTCGTTCACTACCCGAGTCACTGGCGAACTGGCAGCCATTTTCTGACACCGTCGAAGCCCTGCGCAAGCTCAAGAGCCGCTATCAACTCGCAGTGATCTCCAACGTGGACGACGATCTGTTCGTCGCTACTGCACCCAAGCTCGGAGTAGCCTTCGACCGAGTAATCACCGCCCAGCAAGCCGCCTGTTACAAACCGTGCATGAGAATATTCGAACTCGCTGAGGAGCGGATGAGCGTAACTCGTGACCAATGGCTTCACGTCGGGCAAAGCATCTATCACGACGTAGTTCCCGCGCAGTCGTTGGGCATTGCGACGGTCTGGGTGAACCGCCCTTCGCCGCGGCCCGGCGCTGGAGCCGCCAAAACCGCTGCCGGAAAACCAGACTTGGAAGTCCCCGACTTGCGGGCCCTGGCAGAACTAGCCAGTTGAATACTTTGTCCCGAGCAATCGACCGCCGCGTACACTCGCCAGCCGGGACGGCGTTGCCATTAATCGAAACTCTTGAGAGATCATCATGCGTATTTTTGTCGCCAGCTTTATCTTCATATAGCTAAACAAAACATCCCTTCTTGCCGATAGGCCTTGAATGGCAGGTCTGCGGCCAAACCGCGCCCAGGGGCGAAGTCTCATCTACGTTCTTCTCACTCTGATCCTGCTTCTCGGTGGCCTTCCCGCCCACCGGTCCGCGTGGCAGGGCACTTCCGAATTACACACTTTGTTCGAGACCGTTGCCACGGTATTGGGATTCGTGACCGGCGCAATGGCCTTGGTGCGCTACTACACAAAGAAAAATGCAATGTTCCTGCTGTTGGGCAGCGGCTTTCTGGGAGGGGCTCTTCTCGATGGCTACCATGCGGCGGTCACTTCGTCCTT
This sequence comes from Terriglobales bacterium, assembly GCA_035601995.1. Classification (GTDB taxonomy): domain Bacteria; phylum Acidobacteriota; class Terriglobia; order Terriglobales; family Acidobacteriaceae; genus JABDBE01. The sequence goes on along the minus strand of DATNNE010000089.1, from coordinate 48,355 downwards.
CTTTGCCGGACATACCCCTTCTGCGCTTTCCACCCTCACCGCTTGGAGCGGGGTTATGTCCCGCGTGTTCATGTCTCTGCTCATGTGTGCGAGTCTTCTGGCGTGGAGAAGAGAGAAGCTAAGGCCGGCAGGGGTAAGAATTAAGGAAATCCCGGTTTACTTGATCGTCGGAATTTGGACTATTATCAGCTTCTTCTGCTTCGCGCTGGTGCGACTGCCTCCTCCGTTTCATCCCAACCATCTGATTCATCGCCCCGCCGACTTCGTGCCAGCTCTCTTTTTCGCTTTGGCGACCCTCGGATATTTGTGGAAGGGGGAGTGGAAAACCGACGATTTTGAACACTGGCTGGTGCTTTCCCTCATTCTGTATGCGGTGGGCCATATGGGCTATATGTCGTTTTATAGCAGGATCTTTGACACACAATTTTTTGTCGCACACGGGCTGAAGATTCTGGGACACATCTTCGTGCTGACAGGGCTCTTCATCAGCATGTTTTCCATCTTCAAGTCAGAGACGCGAAGCACAACCGACTTATTATGGGTCAACCAGTCGCTGGCGACGCAGATCGTGGAACGTGAACATATCGAAGAGGAACTGCAGCGGGCGCACAACGACATGGAGGGACGAGTCCGGGCTCGCACTTCGGATCTGGGTAAAGCGAATACGGCTTTGGAAGCGGAGATCGCCTTGCGCGGTGGCGCGGAAGAGGCGCTCTCACACGAGCGCTCCATATTGCGGTCCTTGATCGACAACGTGCCCAATTTCTTGTACGTAAAGGACAGGCAGTCTAAGTTCGTCGTGGCCAACCTGTACTGCGCCCGACGATTGGGTTTGGAAACTCCTGCGGATCTGCTTGGCAAAAGTGATTTTGACCTTTACCCGCAACGTCTCGCCGCTGGTTTCTATAAAGATGACCAAGCCGTGATTCGCTCGGGAGAACCGCTGATCAATCGCGAGGAAATCGTCGTCGACTACCGAGGAAATGCTATCTGCGTCCTGTCCACAAAAGTGGCTATCCGGGGTAATCACGGCCAGATAACCGGACTTGCGGGAGTCGGCATTGACATCACCGACCAGAAACGGGCGGAGGGTGAACTGCGCGATAGCAGAGAGCTGTGCATGCTGTTGTTGGATTCCATTCCCGAGGCAGTTTACGGTATCGACCTAAAGGGCAACTGCACATTTTGCAATCCCGCCTGTGTCCGGCTCCTGGGTTATGAGAAAGCTGCTGACTTACTTGGTAAGAACATGCACGACCTGGCCCATTATGCCCGGCCCGACGGAACGCTTTACCCGGTGGAGGAGTGCCATATTTACGAAGCCTTTCGCCAAGGGCATGGCACGCACAGAGATGACGAGGTTCTCTGGCGTGGCGACCACACCAGCTTTCCTGTCGAATACTGGTCTCATCCCATGCACCGCAGCAAAGATGTCATCGGAACAGTCGTAACTTTCGTGGACATTACGGAACGACGCCAAGCCGAGCAAGCTTTGCGAGAGGCGGGCGAGGCAGCCGAAGCGGCCAGCCGCGCCAAGGGCGAATTCCTCGCCAATATGAGTCATGAGATCCGCACCCCCATGAACGGCGTCATCGGCATGACAGAATTGGCGCTAGATACCCAGCTCACCCAGGAGCAGCGCGGCTACTTGAACCTTGTCAAGAGCTCGGCGGAGTCGTTGCTCATCTTGCTCAACGACATTCTGGATTTCTCCAAGATTGAAGCCGGCAAGCTGGACATGGAAATCATCGAGTTCAACCTGCGTGATTGCTTGGACGACATTATTAAAGCTGTCAGCTTGCGGGCGCACGAGAAGGGGCTCGAACTTGCCTGCCACATCCTACCTGAGGTTCCGGACGCGTTGCTAGGCGATCCCACCCGTTTACGTCAGATCGTCATAAACCTTCTTGGCAATGCCATCAAGTTCACTTCGCACGGTGAAGTTCTGCTGCGCGTGGAACCAGAGCTAGAAACCGAGAATGAAGCGATCCTCCATTTTTCCGTAACTGACACCGGAGTCGGAATTCCTTCGGATAAACAGGCGTCGATCTTCGAGGCATTTACGCAAGCGGATAATTCAACAACTCGAAAATATGGTGGAACTGGCTTAGGCCTCTCGATTTGCTCCCGCCTGGTCGAAATGATGGGCGGCCGGATGTGGCTCGAAAGCAAAGCGGGCCGCGGCAGCACATTTCACTTCAGTGCCCGTTTTCAATTCCAGAAGGCTTCCAGCAGCAAGCACGTGACGGTCGGTCTAGAGGAGCTTCGCAACGTGTCCGTCTTGATCGTGGACGACAGCGCAACCAACCGGCGCATTTTGAAAGAAATGCTGCTGGGTTGGGATATGCGGCCAGTCGAGACCGGTAATGGCCGTTCTGCTCTGGATCTCTTAAAACAAGCGGCCACAGGCAAGAGCACCTTTTCTCTGGTGCTGCTTGATTCCCAAATGCCGGAAGTCGACGGTTTCCAGGTAGCGGAACAAATGAGGCGGGACCCGCAATTGGCAAGCACAACCGTGGTCATGCTCACTTCGGCGGGCTTGCGCGGCGATGCCGGGCGCTGTCGAGAATTGGGAATCCAGGCGTACTTGCCCAAACCGATTAAGGGCTCAGACCTTCTTGCGGCCATTAGAACCGTACTGGGCTCGCCCGGCCGAGCCAAACTGCCGCCAGCGCTGGTCACCACTCACTCCTTGCGAGAGAGCCGCAAGCATCTGAAAATTCTCCTGGCCGAGGACAATCGTGTGAATCAGCTGTTGGCAACGCGCCTGTTGGAAAAGGGGGGCCACACCGTCGTCTTGGCGGAAACGGGCACGGCTGCTTTGGAAGCTCTCGGGAAACAATCTTTCGACCTCGTCTTGATGGACGTTCAGATGCCGGAAATGGACGGCCTGGAAGCCACGGCCAGCGTCCGCCTGCAAGAACAGAGCACGGGAAAACATATCCCAATCGTTGCCATGACAGCTCACGCGATGGTGGGGGACAAAGATCGCTGTCTCCAGGCTGGAATGGACGCCTATATTTCGAAACCGCTCTCAGTCAAAGATCTTTTCGCGACGATCGAGGGTCTTTTTCCAGACCCGGAGTCCACGAGCGTCTGAACCACAGGCGTGGTGGACTGCCTCGCCATCAAGTGCAGATAATATCTTCGTACCATTATTAGCTTTGTGAGAATGGAGAGAATGTTCGCATCGCCGTTTCAGCTTTGCCGCGACGCTGAGGCCCGAAAAAGATGGGAGAGCCGCATTCGCAGAACAGCGTCCACGGGCGAGCGTCCGAGAACTCGTCCCCTTTTGGCAAGGAACTTTAGGTCGCCTTCCCTATGTTCCTGGTAATGAGACCTTGGTACCTAGGGATTGGCCTTCTTCGCCTTTGCCAATGCCGATAGTGGAATACAGAATAGATTTAGCGGCGAGATCACTTTTTCTATGGATAAAGCCTTTGGAACCGCTGTAATGCCCACGCTCAGCACCAAGAAGGCCTCGGCTCGAGTGGCATTAATCGATATCAAGGAACCGGCCAAGAATACGCTGGCGGAGTGTTTTCGGCAGTTTGGGATCGAGAGCGTCTGGTTGAACGGAAATTCAGCCGAACGCCTCAAGAAAGAGAAATTCGAGGCTTGCGTGATCAAGCTCGGTCCGACAGCTCAGGCGGTAATGGAGTCGGCACGCACTTCGCCTTCGAACAGCCGCATCGTACTATACGCCGTGGGAGGCAGCGCCCAGGACGCAATGAGCTACTCGAAGTACGGAATCAACGCCATCTTCCACGAACCCCTCGAGCGCCCCGCCGTGCTGAAACTGGTCCGGGCCACCCAGATGCTCGTCTTGCACGAGTTGCGGCGTTATGTCCGCATTCCGGTGATTACGGAAATTTCCCTGGTCTTGAGCGATGGCCGCAAGGTGACGGCAACCAGTATTGAAATTAGCTCTGGGGGCATGTCCCTGCGCAGTGCTGAAGATATTGCGGCGGGGCAATCGGGCGAGGTCTCGTTCGCCTTGCTGACCTTGCCGCGGATATGGGTTCGCTGCGCAGTCACCTGGCGCAACGTGAGCGGCAAAACCTTCGGCATCCGCTTCGACGCCCAGGACGAGCGCCGTTTCAGGGTCAAAGAGTGGATCGACGCTTGTCTGGAAGGTTAGCTGTCTCTCATAAACACAAATTAACGCAATTCCTTCCGACTGCACGGTAATTCGAGCACAATCCCTCGAGTGTTATCTCTACAATCACTCAATGGACCACCTTAGCGGCCGTCAGCGTCGCTGGCACCATTCTTGATGTGCTGGGGAGTCTTTATCTTGCCTATGATTTATTTATCGGGGCATCGGCTGCTCTGAGCGGAACCATTCATCGAGAAGCACTTTCTGCCATCCTGATTTAGACTTTCAATTGCGACAAGAAATAAAGAGGTGAACCATGGGCAAACCTTTTCCGCAGACTCTTGCCAATCATGTGAGGCTCGATCCTCCATTCCACTACTTTCTTTTACCGGTTTTCGCGATCTCGTGGATCCTTAGCGTAGTCTTCCTAGTACGCCATCCCGGTTTTCTCCACTTCTGGATCGTCATCTTCAACACGGCGCTAATTGTTGCGGTCATCCGGTTCCGGCAATACGCGCTGAAAGTGCAGGACCGCGTCATCAGACTTGAAGAGCGCCTGCGGCTGGCTTCGTTGTTGCCCGATTCGCAGCGCGCACAAATTGCGAAGCTCAGCGAAGGCCAGTTCATCGCACTGCGTTTCGCCTCGGACGAAGAATTGGCGGCGCTGGTTGAACGTACTGTGTCGACGAATCTCGCGCCCGCGGATATCAAGAAGGCCATTAAGAATTGGCGACCAGACTATTGGCGCGTCTGAAGGGGCTACAGCGGGAAGGCCTGAGCACATGATTGTCGGCACCGGCATTGACATCGCGGAGGTACCGCGCATCGAAGCGTCAATCGCACGTTTCGGCGACCGCTTTGTGCATAGGATTTTTACCGAGGCTGAGATTCACTACTGTGAATCGAAAGCCAACCGGGTCGAGCGCTACGCCGCGCGCTTCGCCGCCAAAGAAGCCGCGATGAAGGCCATCGGCACTGGCTGGAATCACGGGGTCACGTGGCGCGACGTCGAAGTGTGCCGCCAGCCTGGAGGCCGCCCCACCATCGCGTTTCACGGCAAGGCCGCGGAGTTCGCTTCCAAGCTGGGTGCGGTTCATGTTGCCCTTTCGCTTTCCCACACCAAAGAGTACGCCATCGCGCAGGTCATCCTGGAAGGGTGAGCGCGGAGCTGCCGAGCTTCGCTCGGCTTGGACGGGCGAGGCGACCGTTCCCGCACGATTTTGGCCGAGGGCTGACGGCTGAACGCTGAGTGCTTCTGTTAGACTGTCGCATTCCAGAGCAAAGACCGAATGTCCGCCATAAGTGAAACCCTTCCGATCAGCAGGATCAGCACTCCGGAACCAGGCCCTGACCGTTCCCTGCTGGCGGGCGTGGCCATCAGCAGCTTCGCGGCGCTGCTTCTGGAGTTAGCGCTTACCCGCTTGTTTTCCGTGGTACTGTTCTATCACTTTGCCTTTCTTGCAATCTCAATCGCGCTTCTTGGTCTCGGTTCCGGCGGAGTATTCGCGTATTTAGGAAAGAGCTGGCTGGGCCGCTTTTCCACCCGCGCCCTGCTTTCATGGCTCTGCATCGCTAATGCGCTGGTCGTGCCAATCGTGTTGGAGATCGTGCTTCACGTTCCAGTTTCTCTAAGCTTGTCACGAGATAATTTTCTGCGTCTTACCGCGATCTACCTGGCTTCCGCAGTGCCATTCTTCGTCACCGGACTCGAGTTCTCCATTCTCTTTGCACGGGAATCGCGACACATCTCGCTTCTCTATGGCGCGGACCTTGTGGGTGGTGCGCTGGCTTGTTTGGGAATTGTTCCGCTCCTCAATGTGATCGGCGGTCCAAACACAATTCTTTTCGCGGCTGTGATGGCTGCGATCAGCGGAGCCGTATGGGCTGTCAGCCCCGGCTTGCGTAAACTCACTCTTGGTCTGGCTACGGTTCTCCTCCTGCTGATCGCGGCGAACTATTCGGGAAGGCTGGTCGACGTGGTCTATGCGAAAGGCGTCCTTCGTGACAAAGCCTGGATAGAGTTCGCCCGCTGGAACGCAATCTCTCGTGTGGAAGTAGATCGCCAAGGCGACGCCAAGGCCGTGGTGATTGATGCGGATGCGTCCACCTACATCATGAACGCCGACCCGAAGCAGTGGCAGGGCTCGGTGTGGCAGCACAACCTGATGTCCGCGCCGCCCGCGCTGGCCAACGTTCTGCGCCCGCACGGGGAGTACGCAATTATTGGTCCGGGCGGCGGAGTCGATGTGCTTCGCGCCGTCGCCAACGGCAGTCCCAGCGTCACCGGAATCGAAATCAATCCCATCATCGCCAACACCGTAATGCGCGATCGCTATGCGGCATATTCCCAACACTTGTACGAACGGCCCGAAGTGCATATTCACGTGACCGACGGAAGGTCATTTGTGCGCAACGCGAAGCAAAATTTTGACGTGGTCCAGATGACCCTGGTCGACACGTGGGCTTCCACCGCCGCCGGTGCTTTCGCCCTGAGCGAAAACAGTCTTTATACGGTGGAGGCGTTTCAGGAATATTTTGAGCACCTGAAACCCGATGGCATGGTCGCGATCACGCGCTGGGAGTTCCGTCAGCCGCGCGAAGCCTTGCGTGTGGTTTCGGTCGCGATGCAAGCGCTGCACGAGCAGGGGATCGGAAATCCAGCGAGGAATTTCATCGTAGTCTCTGAAGGGGATCTCGACGAAGACGGAATTCCCGTAGTCGTGCTGGCTAAGAAGAGTGCGTTCACGCCCGAAGAAGAAGAGCAGGTTCGGTCCCACTTGGCCAGCAATCCCGCGCTGGTGGCGCTGTATCTGCCCTCTGATCCCAAGGATAATCCGTTTTCTGCCGTGATCGGGCGCAACGATCCTTACGCTTTTGCGAGGGAGTATCCATACAATGTGGCGCCGGTACGGGACAATGCGCCGTTTTTCTTTTTTACCTTGAAGCTAGACCAAGTGCTGCACGAAGAGGAATTGAGCGAAGGCATCGACTGGAAAGTGAACCTGGGCGTTGCGGTGCTGGCCATGGTGCTGGTGATTTCTTTCGTCGCGGTGCTCGCGTTTCTGGTGATCCCCCTGGCCGTCCGTGGTGGACGCAAGCATGAGCGACCGGTCCGTCTCTTGTATTTTGTCGCCGTGGGTCTGGGATACATTCTGGTGGAGATTGCCTTCATCCAGCGCTTTGTTCTGTTTCTCGGACACCCAACCTATGCTCTGACCGTAGTCGTGTTTCTACTCCTACTGTCGAGTGGCGCTGGCAGCCTGGCATCGCGTAAGTGGCTGCCGCAAACGCGGCGCGCGTGGCTGCCGCTGGCGTTTATCACGGCTGCTCTTCTGCTGTATGTTTTCATTTTGCCGGGACTGCTAAACGCGCTGGTCGGGCTTCCCTTCGCGGCGAAGCTATTAGTAAGCGCCGTCCTGTTGGTTCCCTTGGGATTTGCTATGGGAATGCCTTTTCCCACTGGATTGCGGGCACTGGCTAGCATTCCCGTGCCTGAGTTTCCCGCAGCCGCAAAAAGCAAATTCCAGGAAACTTCAGTGGAGTGGGCATGGGCCATGAATGCAGGTTCGAGCGTATTGGGCTCCGTTCTGGCGATGGTCATTGCTATTCAGTTCGGACTCAATGCCACGTTGGCTTGTGGAGCCGGTGCGTATCTGATGGCCATCTTACTCGCAGAAACTCTGCATCCGCGCCGCGCCTGACGGGAGCCCACACCAAACGTCTGCTATTATGCTGGCATCCACTTTGGTTTTACGGGTCGCCACGGAGAATGTTGCCATGACGTGCTTGGGGAAAATCAGTGCCTAGCCAGAAGCAGTTGCAGTGGTCTGAACTGAAGGTTGGGCTCACGGTGCTGATTGCCAGCATCACGCTGGGCATTCTCATCTTACTGATGAGTGGCACGGGCGGCATTCTTACCAAGAAGATTCTCCTGATATCGTATTTCGACAATGCCGGCGGCTTGCGCGAGGGAGCGCCGGTTCGCCTGCAGGGCGTGGACATTGGCAATGTTAGCGGCATCCAGGTCGTTTCCGATTCGGCGCGGAAGCTGACCCCGGTTGAAGTGATCTTGAAGGTGAACACCAAGTATCGCGCTAATCTACACAAGGATTCCGTTACGCTGCTGTCCACCGCCGGAGTGTTGGGCGAGACCTACATTGACATCGACAGCTCGCAAGCCCATGGGCCTGAGGCCCAGGCGGGGGACGTGCTGGCGACACGGGAGACCCCTGACATTCAGGATGTGGTGCGCGCCAGCCAGAGCACGCTGCAGAACCTGGACGCGCTGGAGAAACGGGTAGATCGAATCCTGGCCTTTATAGAAAGCGGCCAGGGATCCATCGGCAAGGTGATCTACGATGCCAGCCTCTACAACCGGCTGAACGCCACCGTTGGGCAGTTTCAAGGCTTGGTGAACGATGTGGTTTCGGGCAAAGGCAGTATTGGGAAGCTGCTCGTAAGCGATCAGCTTTATCAGAACGCAAATGCCACGATTGACAAGTTGAACGTTATCATCGACGAACTGAACGCGGGCAAGGGCACTGCCGGAAAGTTCCTGAAGGATCCTACTCTTTACAATACGGCTAACGACACCATTGCCAACGTCAAGAAATTGACCGACGACGTCAACGCTGGCAAGGGCGCCTTGGGTGTGCTGGCCAGGGATCAGCAGTTTGCCGACAAGCTGAAAAATACCATGAACAAACTCTCGGATCTGAGCGACCGTCTGAATTCAGGCGAGGGGACGATCGGGAAACTGCTGCAAGATCCGTCGGTCTACAACCATACCAGCGAGTTGCTGGTGGAAACGCAGCAACTGATCAAAGCAATCCGTCAAAACCCCAAGCAGTATCTGACCATCCGACTGAAGATTTTCTAAGGTTGCAGGCGCTCACGTGGCGAGGACAATCTGTAATAAAGTAATTGAAACTGATCTAGACGATGCTTGGCTGACTTTGTCCGCTCGGCGAAGTTGCCTCGGCCTGTTCGTGAGCATGATAGCTCGAACGCACCATTGGACCTGATTCCACGTGGCGGAAGCCAAAGCGGAGCGCCTCGTCTTTCAAGTAACGGAATTCATCCGGAGTGTAGAAGAGAGCAATCGGAAGGTGATCGCGCGACGGCCGTAGATATTGGCCGACCGTGAGGATATCGACGCCGCGGGAACCCAAGTCGCGAAACACTTCCACCAACTCGGAGATCGTTTCTCCCAGACCAACCATCACACCGGATTTCGTGACCATCCCCGGCGAAAACTTCTTGGCATTCTCCAGCAGCCGCAGCGTGCGCTCATAGCGAGCCCCGGATCGAACGACGCGATAAAGCCGCGGCACGGTCTCCGTGTTGTGATTCAACACATCAGGCTTGGCGTCGAGAACAATTCGCAGTGCCTCATCAATGCCCTGGAAATCTGGGATCAGAACTTCGATGCGGCACTCCGGAGACAACTCCCGAATCTCGCGAATCGTCTCTGCAAAAACTCGCGCTCCGCCCAGATTGTCGTCGTCGCGATTGACGCTGGTCACGACCGCGTGTTTCAAGCCGAGCGTTGCCACTGCTTCGGCAACGCGGCGCGGCTCGTCCCAATCGATCGCCTCAGGCCTTCCCTTGGGAACCGCGCAAAAACCACATCGCCGGGTGCAGATGTCGCCCAAAAGCATGAATGTGGCTGTTCGGTGGTTCCAGCACTCTCCAATGTTGGGGCATTGCGCCGATTCGCACACCGTGTGCAATCCCAGGCCACGGGCCAGTTTTTTGAGATTATGGAAGTTCTCGCCGACGGGAGCTTTGGCCCGAAGCCACTCCGGCTTAGGCTGCCGTACGGGTGGCCCAACTTCGATCTGGACTAATTGGGAAGTACCTGCCATCTGTCATTCAATTCTACATGCCAGCTTGGCGATTCGCGAGCCTCGTCTGAGAAGGACTTTGACCACACGGACACAGAATACGTCACGGCGTCAGCAGCGGCAGAAGACCGCGATAAATGACCTGACCATCAATCAGCCGCGCTTCGGCCATGGGTTCGTGCTTCTTGACCGGTCCGGTTCCGTCGATATGAAAGACGTCGTGCCCGTGAGCCACCAGCCAATCAGAGACCAGCATCCGATGGCAGCGGAAATAAACTCGCTCGGCACACATGTAAGCAGTGCGCGAGTGCTCGGCCAGTTTGATCAATTCGGCAATGCCGCGCTCGAAGTCTTCCGTGAGCATGTAATCAGCATAATTGCGGAAGCTGTCGTTGCGAAGCGCCACGTTGGGCGAGTCATCGCGGATCTTCTTGCGGCGTCCGCCAAGCTCCTTGAGCCAAACGTAGCGGATTCCAGCCTCGGACAACGTTCTCTCCAGGGCTTCACGATTGAAGTGCGGCAAGCGACGTGACATCGGGAAGGAGCGGATATCGACCAAAGTCTGAATAGAGTGGGCTTGCAGGACTGCAACGAATTCATCCAGTGAGCGGGTGGAATGGCCGATGGTGTAGAGCGTCGCCACTACGGTTTCACCAAAGAGGTACGGAGGCACTGGGTGAATCACAGACGATCATTTTCCACGATCAATTTAAGAGTCTTGACGATCGCTTCATCCTGCTCCGGAAATACCGTGCGTAGATCGAGTAGCACTCGCCCCTCCTCCACTCGAGCGATGATCGGCGGATCAGCGACGCGCAGGCTTGATGAGAGTTCGTCCGCGCTCGAGCCTTCGCAAGTGATCGCCAGCAATCGCGTGGGCAGCACTGCAGAGGGTGCAGCTCCGCCGCCAATTACGGATTCGCCGTCAAGCACTTCCAGCGACAAGCCCGAAGCCTTTATTCTCTCTGCCACCGTTGCCACGCGCTGTCCAATCTCGTCCTTCGATAGACGCATCATGCGCAGAGCAGGGATGGCATCGTGCTCTCCTTTTACATAGGCAAGCAACGTGGCTTCGAGGACTGCGTAGGTTAATTTGTCGACGCGAAGCGCGCGGAACAATGAATTCGAACGCATGCGAGCGATCAGATCTGCGCGGCCACTTAGCATCCCAGCTTGCGGACCGCCCAGCAATTTGTCGCCGCTATAGGTGATAACATCCACGCCTTGGCGTAGGCTGTCGAGCACACTTGGCTCGCCATTCACGCCAATCGAGCGCAGATCGAAAAGCGCACCGCTGCCGAGATCCTCCACAAGCGGGAGGTTGCGCTTGCGGGCCAGGTCAACTAGTTCTTCGATCTGCGGCTGCTCGGTGAATCCAGTGATTTGGAAGTTGGAGCGATGCACGCGCAACAGTAGCCGGGTTTTTTCGTTGATTGCCTTTGCGTAATCGCCAATGCGGGTCCGGTTGGTTGTGCCCACTTCCCGCAGGACGGCATTCGATTTCGACATCACATCCGGGATGCGAAAAGATCCGCCGATCTCGATCAGTTCGCCTCGGGAAACGATGACCTCTCCGCCGTCCGCCAGCGTGTTGAGCGCGAGGAGGATCGCAGCGGCGTTGTTGTTGACGACGATGGTGGAGATTCCAGGCTCGGGCACGCGGGCGGGGGCGCCCGCGCCTACCTGTTCATCGAGGAGTTTGCGGAATAGGCGGTCCACGTGCACGTCACGCTTGCCGCGTTCGCCTGTTTCTAAGTCGAATTCAAGGTTGGAATAGCTGCCGGAGATCTCTCGAATGAACTCCAGCGCCGAAGCCGGAAGCGGAGCGCGGCCCAGGTTAGTGTGCAGAATGACTCCCGTCGCGTTGATTACGGTTCGCAACGAATACTGCAGAGCTTGCCTCACCTGGCGTGCGACTGCATCCTCAAGTCCGGAAAGCGCGAGATCAACGGCGTTCGCGTCGAGGTGCCTGGCGGCAATCTCCTGCCGCAGTGTTGCCAGGACTGCGCGGGCAGCGTCAGTGACCGCGCCCTGACCTTCTCTCGAAGCGAACGCGGCCAACTCGGGACGACGCAAGAGTTCGTCTACTGATGGCAGTTTGCGGTACAGATCAGCGTTAGAGTCGATTCTCACCGGCATTGATTATCCCACTGTCCGCGCGGTAGACCAAGGCGAGCTTGCCTTCACTTCTGTCTATGCAATTTCGACGCGAGACGGGCGGGGACGCCCGTCGCTCTATTGACCTAACCAACCTCTACCAGTCCGTAGCTTTTATGCCAGCGAGTGCGCATGTGACGCAGAGCTGCATCGATCTCTGCTTGCGTGATTTCTGCGTTTGGACCTGCCAGGACCGCCGCGGCCTCGCGCTTGGCGGCTTCGAGCAGCTGGCGATCACGAATCAGATTAGCCACCTGGAAGTTCGGCAGGCCAGCCTGGCGCGTGCCGAAGAATTCACCAGGGCCACGAAGCTCCAAGTCGAGCTCGGCGATCTGGAATCCGTCGTTGGTGCGGACCATAGCATCGAGGCGGCGCTCTCCGTCTTCCGAAACCTTGCCGCCGGTCATGAGCACGCAATAAGACTTGGCTGCGCCACGGCCGATGCGACCGCGAAGCTGATGAAGCTGGGCCAACCCGAAGCGTTCCGCGTGTTCGATAACCATCATGGTCGCATTCGCAACGTCAACGCCAACCTCAATCACAGTCGTGGACACCAAAATGTCCAGTTCGCCCTTCTGGAACAGGCGCATGACATGCTCTTTCAGATCGGGCTCCATGCGGCCGTGCAGTACGCCAACCCTCAAGTCGGGAAAGATACTCTTGCTCAGCTCCTTGTACATTTTCATTGCCGCTTTTAATTCGGTCTCCTCGTTCTCTTCGATTACTGGGTACACGACGTAGGTTTGGTGTCCTGCGGCCGCTTGCTTGCGCACGAAATCCCAAACTTCCGCGGAGCGTTCATCCGACACACAGCGGGTCACGATGGGAGTGCGTCCGGGTGGCATTTCGTCGATCACGCTCACGTCGAGGTCGCCGTAAAGCGTGAGAGCAAGAGTGCGCGGGATCGGAGTCGCGGTCATGACTAGAACATCAGGCTCGGGAGCAGCTGAGTTTTGATCCGGCTTGGCGGGCGGGGCGCCTGCCACCACACTGGCTGTTCCATCACTTGATTTTTTCATCAGCTTGAAGCGCTGCAGGACTCCGAAGCGATGTTGTTCGTCAACGATCACCATGCCTAGCTTGGCGAACTCGACTTTTTGCTCGATCAGCGCGTGGGTTCCAATCACGAGCTGCGCATTGCCTTGGGCAATGTGCCGGCGAGTTTCGCGCTTGCGATCGTCCTCCATCGAACCGGTGAGCAGCACGACCCGGTAGCCTGCGCTTTCGAGGATGCGTCGGGCCGAAAAATAGTGCTGTTGTGCAAGAATTTCCGTCGGCGCCATCAGCGCGACCTGGTATCCATCTTCCATCGCAATAATCGCGGCTTCGAAGGCGACGATGGTTTTGCCCGAGCCTACATCACCCTGCAACAGGCGGCGCATGGGAAATGGCTTTTCCATGTCGGAAGCGATTTCCTTCAACACTCGTTTCTGCGCGCCCGTTGGATGAAATGGGAGAATCTTCTTGATGGCCGCGCGGGCGCGATCATCCAGCTTGAACGCAATTCCGGTTTGCGCCTTCTGTTCGCGACGTTTGAGCTCAAGCCCAAGCTCGACAAAAAACAACTCCTCGAAGATCAGACGAACGTGTGCCGGCGTCCGCGACGATTGCAGGTCCTCAATACTTTCTCCGGACTCGGGCCAGTGAACTTTCTGCAAAGCCTCTCGGGGAGGGATTAGGCTCAGATGACGGCAAACTGCGGGCGGGATCGAATCCGTCAAATCCGGAGTCAGGTTTTCGAGCGCGGTGTGAATGACGCGACGGAACCAGCGCGAGGTTAGCCGGCCTTGTCCCGTTGCTTCATAAATAGGCACGATGCGACCGATTTCGAGCGAAGCCGCCAGCTTCTGCTCCGCGGAATCGGCGCTGCCATCGTCGGATGCTTCTCCGATGATCTCGAATTGAGGCTGGGTGAGTTGCATTTCGCCGCCGCGGTAGTCCTGCTCGACCTTGCCGTATAGCGCGACGATCTGGCCGGGCTTGAACTTGTCCCGAAGATAAGTCGCATTGAACCAGATACACTTTAGCCGCGCCCGGCCCTGCCCGGCGGTCATCTGAAAAATCGGCATGCGACGCGTGCGAAAAAGACCTGAGGTCCGCACCTCAGCAATCACCGTGGCCATTTCACCAGCACGCAGTTCAGAAATGCCCCTCGGGTTCAGCCGGTCTTCATAGCGAAACGGCAGGTAGTGCAGCAGATCGTCGAGAGTCTGAATACCTTTGCCGGCGAGAAGCTCGGCAAGCTTTGGGCCAACCCCCTTCACGTATTTGACGGGCGTACTTAGTTGCAGCATCTGAAGGGATGTTAGCAGGAGCACCATGAGTGCTATAGTCCCCGAGACGTTTCTAACCCGGGCTGGGCACTTCGGTTGGATTCGAATCAAACATGTCTAAAGGAGTAACCAATTTCTTTCACGCCCTAGTGGCGGTTCTAGCAGGAAACGCGGCCTATTTCCTGCTGGTGAAGTATCTTCCGCCTGCCGCTCGTCACGTGCCCTTCCGGATTGACCTCGGGCTGGTGGTGGACTTCTGGTTCTGCCTGGTGGTTTTCGGAATAATCAAAACCATAGCGGGCCGGAGACAAAGGTCCAACCGATCCAGCAGTTAGGACCTGCCGTCTCCCTCAGAAACCGAAGATTTTTTCGCGTGCGCTCTTAGGCAACAGCGCACCTGTCTGGATTTTGGACAAAAGTCTCTGACACTTCCATCCGCCATACGTTACTTTCGGAACCTCCGTAACTGGCGACGAGGAAGCTAGAATCTTGCCAGAGCATGCAAAAGATCTCCATCCTCTACGACGCGAGTCAGGCGGTGCTGTCCACGTTCGATCTGGATGAAGTGCTGCAGCAAATCCTGACCATCGCGCGCGATTATTTTCACCTGCAAAACGTCGCGATCCTTCTGCGGGATAAGAACGAACTCTACGTGCGCTGCCAGGTTGGCTGGGATGAGGGTCACGACAAGGTCCGCTTCCCGATCGGAACCGGAATAACCGGGACAGCCGCTCAGCAGAAACGGCCCGTTTACGCCGCGGACGTTACCAAGGACGCGCGCTACATTCAGTCGGCAAAGATTACTCGTTCCGAGCTTGCGGTTCCATTGATGGTACGCGACGACGTGGTGGGCGTGCTCGATTGTCAAAGCGAAAATCTCAACCACTTCGATGCAGAGACCATTGACTTGCTGGCGCTGTTTTCGACGCAAGCGTCTATGGCTCTGCAGAATGCGCGCCTGTATTCGTTGGAGAGGCAGCGCGCCTCCCAACTGGAAGCGATCAACGCGATCGCGCAGCAGATGACGGCCGTGCTTGATTTGAAAGAATTGCTCTCCCAGGTATGTCTGCGGGTCCAGAACGCGTTTCAACTGTGTCACGTTTCGGTGCTGTTAAAGGATGAGGAAGACCTGGTGTTGCGCGCAAGCCACGGAAAGCTCACCGGACGCGCTCCCGAAGGCGCGCGGTTGCCCGAGGAAATGGGACTCTGGCAACGAGCCCTGACGGCCGGAAAAACTTTGATAGAAAACGACGTGAAAGCGGCCTCCGACCCTTGCTTATACGTCGAAACCGGCTCCAGCATGTGTATTCCGCTGGTTTCGTTCGGCCAAACTCTCGGCGTTCTGGTGCTGGATACAACTCGCACCGGCGCCTTCAATGCTACCGACACGCAGCCGTTGGAGTCGGTAGCCGACATCTGCGCGACCGCCATCCAGAATGCTCATTATGTCGAGCGCGTAAAGCAGTTGGCGTATCTGGACGGTCTCACGGGAATCTTCAATCGCCGGTTCTTCGAATTGCGGATTGTGGAGGAAATGGAGCGGGCAGAGCGCTTCGGCTCCGGCATGGCCGTGGTTATGGTGGACATCGACCAATTCAAGCGCCTGAACGATGAATTCGGGCACCTGTTGGGAGACGAAGTGCTGCGGCAGGTGTCTTCTATTTTTCATCAACAACTGCGGAAGATCGACGTTCTTTGCCGGTACGGAGGCGAAGAGTTCGCTATTTTGCTGTGTCAAACGAACGCGGTGCACGCCTTGGGAGTTGCGGAAAAACTGCGAAAGTCGGTGGAAGGCTGGCAGTTCCCGGGTGTTCCCCGGCGAGTCACTATCAGCGCCGGAACCGCAAACTACTCCGAGCACGGTACCACGCGGGACGAGTTAGTAAAGGCAGCCGACGCCGGCTTGTACGCCGCAAAACAGGCAGGCCGGAATCGCGTTTGCCTCGCGCCGCGACGCGGGTTCGCGCAAAGCTCGAGCAAGTAGGCCGCGTAGGGCGGGCACTCTTGTCGTTTTCTAGAGTTGAAAGCAAGTCAAAAGCAGCGGACAGGAGTGTCCGCCCTACACATAGCCCGATCAGAATTCGGTAGGACTGCCAAATCCCTGCCTTAGTTCTCTCTCGATCTCACGCTGATGGTCCCGCCATTGCCGTTGCACATCGCGCATCTGCCGTTGGATCTCTTCGGCACGTTTCTTAGCCTCGCGAGTCTGACGTTCAATCTCTGGTTTTACGGCGCGATTAATGGCTTCTTCCATCTCCGGTTTGAGATGAGCCATTTGCGACTGGATCTGGCTTAATTCCTCGCGCGTTTTGGCGTCGATCTCCGGGAGCTCTATATCCAGGCTCTCGTGGAAAAGATCCGATTGCTTGCGTTCGGGCAACGTGATCGTAATGGTCTGTTCTTTTTTGTCACGAATGACGCTGATACTGGCAGTGTTCTCCTTGCGCGAGCGCAAAGCCTGGCTGAAATCTCCACTGTCATGAATCGGTTCGCCGTTGATCTTGACGATCACGTCCCCCGCGCGAAAACCAGCTTTGTCGGCGCGGCTCCCCTTCTCGACCGAACGCACCAGCACGCCTTCGCCGTTCTTGGCTCCAAAAAAGTCTCCAAGCTGTGGCGTAAGGTTCTCCACCATCAGGCCACTGCGCGAGGAGGAGTGCACGACCACGATGGATACCGGCAGATCAGGCAACTCGGGCATAACCGGCATCGTGGGCATGACCGGCATAGTGAACTTGAACTCCTTGCCATCCGGACTATAGTTGTAAGAGTAGTTTTTCTTGCGATCCCCCAGCTCCACTTTGATGGTCATGGCTTGCCCGTTACGGCTGACGCCTAGCGTCACCACTCGTCCGGGCGGAGTCTCGCGGATCATTCTTCGCAGCTGCTCGACGCTTTGCACGTCGGCGCCGTTCAAAGTCAAAATTACGTCCTGCTCTTTGAGGCCCGCCTTGCCGGCAGGTGCATCCTGATCCACCATGGTCACTTCCACGCCACGCTCGTCTTTCAGATGAAGCAGTGCCAGGCGGTCGGGAGTGATATCCCGCGTATCGACTCCGAGATAGGAACCGCTGCCCCAGTCCTCGCTGGAGAAACCATAAGAATCGCTAGCCGGAGCAAATGAAAAATTGTCGTCGGCATAGGTTGCTACTACCAGAAGTGGCAGCGCAAGAATCGTCATTAGAATTGAATTTCGCATGTTCGCTCTCCCAAACTCGTAAAACGCTCCTGGTGGACGCCCGTCCCTCCACAACATGACGCCGCTAATGGCTGGACCGGCGGAAAGATATGTCCCCGGTCGTCGTCCGCACTTTGAGCACCGGACCGCCGCCGTTCAGACTTCCCTCCGCAGTAACTGTCTTCGGACCATAGTCGCCGCCTTCACTGCTAACGCGAATATCCGGAAAATCCGAACGAATGTTATGGCCGTTGGCGACTTCGATCGACGCCCGTACGCTGATGTTGACGTTTGGTTCCAGGTAAACCGTGATGTCGCCAGCCGATGTCTCAAGCTCGGAATCGTGATGCTCGCCGTTCGACGCGACAAACTTCGCGACGATCCCGCCGCCACCGGTTTCCGCGCGCGCCGATGGCACTCCATTCAATTCAATGCTGCCCCCGCCCGTCTCCGCGCGAACCGGCCCTTTGGCCGAAGCGAGCCGAATACTTCCGCCGCCCGTCTCCATTTCTACGGGACCGCCGATATCGCCGAGATCGATACTTCCTCCACCCGTACTAACCTTCACGCGTCCGGCGCAGCGCTCCACCTGAATGCTGCCTCCGCCGGTCTCCAGCACCGCGCCCTGTAATCCCGAGACGATGGTCACGCTTCCGCCGCCGCTCTCAGCCTCGATCTTGCCCTTCGCGGAATTCACCCGAATGGAACCACCACCTGTGTGCAAGCTGACGTCAGACGCCACATTGCCGACCTCAATGCTGCCGCCGCCGGTTTCTGCATTGATGGCTCCTCCAATGTCATCGAAGCGAACGTTGCCGCCGCCGCTCTCTGCATCAACTCGGCCTGTAACCCCGCTGGTGCTGACGTTGCCGCCCTCAGTTTCAATTTTGATTTCATCCATCTCGCGCGGAACGTTGACCACAAAGTCGCCGGAAAACTTGTGCGGCCTGCCGCCCTCCCAATCGCCCACGATCCATGCCGTATCTCCGCGAACGTAAGCACTGATCTTGTAGTTATCAAATTCACGGCGCGCCCTGTCTTCCGAACCGCTATAGGAATGATTACGAATGACGTAGTTGATGCTCGACTGCGATCCGCCTTCTACGCGCACCGAACCGATATCCACCTTGACTTTCAGATTCTTGACCATCGCAAGAGACCCGGCGATCTCCTGCGTCCAGTTTCCGCCATCCCCGTAAACGCGGGTCTGTTGCGCGCTTGCCAGCGGCAAGATCAACAACAGCACCGCAACGAATTTAGAGAGCTGCTTCAACATTCACCTTCCATTCTCATCCTTGCACTACCGACAGTTGTCGGTTACACGAGTCAGAGCCCGTCTCTACGTTTTGCAATAAGCTTTCTAATCAAATTCCGGAAGCTGCGCCAGCATAATCCGAGCCTGCGAGCGAATGTATTGGTTCTGATCGCTCCGTGCGAGCTCCTGCAAAACCGAGCGCACGCTGCTGTCGGCCCGTACCGGGTCGAGCAGGCGCAAAGCGTCGGTTCGCACGCCGGGATTGGAATCTTGAATCAGGGCTTCGAGCACCACATCGCGCACCCGCGGATCGCTCTTCACGAATGCGCCCAGGCTATCCAAAGCCTTCAACCGCACACCCGGATTCGAGTCATAGCGCAGCGCATACATCAGCGCCTCGCGAACATGCGTGTTATTCGGCTCCTGAGTCAGCAGATCAACCGAATCCATACGCACTCCTGAGTTGTAATTGTTGCGCGCAGCAAAGAGCAACAACTGCTGGATGCGTTGATCGTTCAGCGAGCCTTGCGCTTCCTGCGTCGAAACCGTGTTGTACTTAATGCTGATGTGGTTCGATCCAGGGTCCTGCGAGATGGATTGAATTCCCGTGATCGAAGATTCGGCCGCCGCGCTGACCGGGCCTGAAGCAATCGAAACGCCGGTGCCGCTCACAACCTTATAGGTCGTCGCAATGCCGCCCGCGAAACCAACGATGAAAATCGCCGCGGCCAATGCGGGAGCAAAACGAATCTGACGAAGCCATGCTGCGGGATCGAAGATCAGCCGATGCCAAAACCTGCCCTGCTCTGCGGTTTCTAGTCCCTCCTGCAGCCGCATGCGAGAAGCCGCAACCAGATTGGGCGAAGGCTCCTCGACCGGCAACTCGGAGAGCATCGCGTGGAACTTGCGTGTCGTTTTGAGTTCGGCCGTGCAGTCCGCGCACCGCGCCAAATGTTGCTCAAGTTCATAACGCGCATCATCGGGCAGCTCGTTGTAAACGTACAGCAGAACGTTTTGTTTAACCCACTCGCATTTCATAATCACACCCCCTCAGGGGAAAATTCCTTCGTCTTATTTGTGTGGCAGCGGGTCTTTGACCCGCCCGCCGAGCTTGCTCGGCACCCACGCTCATCTCATATCAGCCAGCGCGCCTCTCAATTTCTGGGTTGCGCGAAACAAAGTGTTCTTCGCCGTTTCTTCCGTCGTGTGCAGCACCTCACCCACAGTCCGCAGCTTAAGCCCGTGGTAGTGCTTCAATTCGAAAACCATTCGCTCTCGCGGCGTTAACTTCTCCAGCGCATGACTGATGCGTTTGCCCAACTCACGGCGCATCAAATCGCGCTCCGGATTCGCGCCCGACCGGCCATCGGCAACCTGATCAAGTACATCGTACTGCTCCCCAGCCGCATCCGTCGCAACCGGGGCGTCTTCCTTGCGTACCTGCCGCTTGCGCAAGTGATCGAGGCAAAGATTGGTCACGATGCGATAAATCCACGTATAAAAAGAGCACTCAAAGCGAAAGTTACCGATGCTCTTGTACGCCTTCAGGAAAGCTTCCTGATAAACATCCTGGGCTTCGTGTTCCGAGCCGGTAAGATGCAGCGCCAGCCGCAGCACCGCCTGATCGTAGCTTCGCACCAGCTCCTCGAAGGCAGCGCGATTGCCACGCTGCGCCTCGCGGACCAATAAAGTGTCGTCGATACGTGAAGCCTGTCCAGCCATAAGGCCCCGCAATTGGGGCTCCTGGATTCCACCAGCTTCTTCCCTTGGGTCCCAACTTATTGCCGGATGGGAACACTCGCCAACTGCAAATGGTACAGCCCACGCGTCGGCCGGCATATTTTTCTCTGTCCTCGAATGCCCCGGGACGCCATTGCCGTTCTTCCCGGTTGCATAGCTATGGACGGCCTAAAAGCCCAATCGTGAGCAGGAATTATAGGAGTCTGGCAGGGTTCTTGCTGACAAAAAACACCTGTAACAGGATGGAAGCACAAAGGTTATTGCAGCTGTGATTCTTGCGGTAACTTCGGTACTGCGGGTTCGCGAGGCTGCACAGCGCGGCGCGACAAGCCGCCCCGCAAATCTCTACTCCGCAGCTTCCTTCTCGATAATCACCTTCAGGTGCGCGGTCACGTCCTTGTGCAGCTTAACCGGGATCATGAATTCGCCGAGCGTGCGAAGCGCCTCGTGGAGCTGGATCTTGCGGCGATCCACGTTGAAGCCCTTTTTATCGAGCGCTTCCCCAATGTCACTGGACGTGACAGACCCGAACAATTGATCGTGTTCGCCGGAGCGACGCTGGAAAGAAACCGAAAGACCGTCAAACTGCTTGGCCAATTCTTCCGCCTGCGCCTTTTCCTTCGCAGAACGGCGCACTGACGCCGCTTTCATCTGCGCAATCACCGCCTTGTTGCCATCGGAGGCTTCAATGGCGAGCCTCCGCGGCAGCAGATAATTCCGGCCAAACCCTTCAGCGACCTTGACCACGTCACCACGCGATCCCAGCTTCGCTACATCTTCTTTAAGAATGACTTCCATAAAATGACTCCCGTTCTAAGATGTTTGCAGGCAACAGATTCGCCGGCTCGAATCAACAAGTAATCCGTGAGAATCCGTACTTATCCGTGGCCGATTTTCAAGCCGCGCGGCCAGCAAACGGCAGCAACGCAATATTGCGTGCCTGCTTGATTGCCAAAGACAGCCGTCGCTGATGCGGCGTGCAAACCCCAGTCAAGCGCCGCGGCACAATCCTCCCGCTTTCCGCCACAAACTGCGCCAGCAGACGAATGTCCTTATAGTTGATTGCCTCGATCTTTTCGACGCAGAACTTGCAAACTTTCTTACGCCGGAAATACTTGCGGCCACCCGCGCCGCCGCCTTCGCGACCGCCGCCAGGTCCGCCGGGACGAGAAGAGGGACGTCGCTCGCCGCGATCCGGCCGGTCGCCGCCAGAGGATGATTCAGATGTTCTAGTTTCGTCAGCCATGATGCTCCTTCATTAAGCTCGTGCAGGACGGGCGTCTTCGCCCGTCACATTGTTGCCGGGGACGAGCAAAACGCCCGTCCCTCGATTAGAAATTGTTCTACGCCGTAGCCGCGGGAGCTTCACCGGCAGCCTCAGCCGGAGTCACCGGCGCCGCCGCTTTGCGCTTGGCATCCTTAATCGCCTTAATCTTATCCAGGCGCTTCTGCTCCTCATCAATGCGCACAGTCAGGAACTTAATCACCGGCTCGGTCACCCGCAAACGGCGCTCCAGTTCATGAATCAAGCCACCACCGCCTTCGACGGTCAACAGCACGTAAATGCCGTCGTGAAACTTCCGGACGGTATAAGCTAGCCGCCGCTTGCCCATGCGCTCCACACCCTTCACGAGCCCGGACGAAGCGGCCACCGCCGTCTCCAGCGTGGAAATAAGTTTGTCCTGGTCCTCCTCCGCCATATCCGGCCGGACGATGAACATCAATTCATAAGTACGATTCATTCCATTCTCCATCTCACACCAATCTTCAAATCCGTGTGCATCCGTGCAAATCCGTGGCTAATCGTTTTCCGTGTCCGCCTTGCGGTTGAAGCGATTCATCGCCGCAGCCGCGCCCTCAGTCACAATCGCCTTCACCGCATCGGCTGCGACCTCCAGCATCTCGTCGACAACCTTGAGCTGCGCCTTGCGAAACGCCGACAGCAAATAACTCATCCCGTCTTCAATCTTGCGGTCGGGAGCAACTCCCATCCGGATCCGCAAAAAATCATTCGTGCCCAATGAGCTGATGATGGACTCGATCCCGTTATGTCCCGCCGAACTCCGCCGTCTCTGAATCCGAATCGTTCCCAGCGGAAAATCGAGTTCATCCTGAATCACGATCAGCTCTTCTTCCACCCTAACTTCATGCTTGCTGACCAACTCACGCACCGAGATGCCGCTCAGATTCATAAACGTCTCGGGCTTGGCCAGCAGAACCGTCTCAGGCCCAATTACCGCTCGTCCCGTTAGCGCGCGGCACTGTCGATTTCTAACCTCAACCCCGAACTCATTCGCAATCCGGTCAACCGCGAGAAAACCCAAATTGTGAGGCGTGAACTGGTATTCGATTCCCGGATTGCCCAGCCCAACAATAAGTTTCACGTTGTTCACCACAGAGGCACAGAGTCACAGAGAAAATTCCGAATTTGCCTTTCTTATCAAGCCTTCTCTGTGTCTCTGTGACTCTGTGGTGAAATCTATTTCTTTTCTTTCTTCTCAGGCTTCTCGGCCTTCTCCGCGGCCGGCTCCGCGCCTTCTTCGCCGACTTCCTGTTTGCCCTTCTTGATGACCTCAGGTTCCGCAGGACCCGCTCCCGCCTCGGCAGCAACCGCCTCCGGCGTGGCCACCACTTCTTCCTTCACCGAGATCACCGTCGCCACCGGCTGGTTCGGATCAGTCAGGAATTTGAGTTTTTCACTGTGCGGCAGATCGGACACGCGGAACACCTTGCCGAAAACCAACTCGCTGACATCTGCCTCAATCGACGCGGGAATGTCGCTCGGCAAACATTCGATTTCCACTTCACGCAGAATCTGTTCAAGAATGCCGCCTTGCTGCTTCACGCCCGCCGCTTCGCCCTTCAGCACGATCGGCACATTGACGGTCAGCGTCTGGTCCATCGCAATCCGCTTCAGATCGATGTGCAGCAACGCCCCTTTGATGGGCTCGTATTGCCAGTCCACGATCATGGCCTTAGTGCGCTCGCCACCATCGAGGGCCAAGTCAAAAATGGTGTTGTATCCAGTCTGCGAGTGCAAAATGCGCGACACCTGCCGCGGATCAAGGCTCACCGGCAGAGCTTCTTTTCCGGCGCCATACAATACCGCGGGAACTTTTCCACCAACCCGGACCCGGCGTGCATCATTCTTCGTCCCAGCCACGCGCGGCTGTGCTTCCAGAACATTGCTTTCAGTTGCAGTTGCCATGATTTTGATTCCTGTCTACAAAAATAATTTGCTGACCGATGTCTCTTCGTGAATCGATTGGATCGCACGTCCGATTAACCCCGCGATCGACAAAACCCGGATCTTCGGCTCGTTGCGCGCCGCTTCACTCAGCGGAATCGTGTTCGTGACCACCACTTCCGTGAAGTGAGACTTCGAAATGTTTTCCACCGCCGCCCCAGAAAGCACCGCGTGCGAAGCGCATGCATAGACAGCGCTGGCTCCGTTCTGCATCAGCGCGCTGGCAGTTTTCACCAGTGTGCCCGCTGTATCGATCAAGTCGTCGATCACCAGGCAAGTCCTGCCATGCACATCGCCGATCACGTGCATGATTTCGGCCACGTTCATCTCCACCCGGCGTTTATCCATGATCGCCAAAGCAGAGTCCATCTTTTTCGCGAAGAAGCGCGCGCGCTCCACACCGCCAGCA
Organism: Terriglobales bacterium; assembly: GCA_035601995.1. Lineage (GTDB taxonomy): Bacteria > Acidobacteriota > Terriglobia > Terriglobales > Acidobacteriaceae > JABDBE01. The sequence goes on along the minus strand of DATNNE010000089.1, from coordinate 24,151 downwards.
TCCGGCGAAACCACAGTCAGGTTCGGCAAGCTCAGCTTCCTGAAATGATCGACCAGCACCGGCGACGCGAACAAATGGTCAACCGGAATATTAAAAAATCCCTGGATCTGCGGCGCGTGCGGATCAATAATCAAAGCCCGATCAGCCCCCGCGGTAGTCAGCAAATCCGCCACTACCTTCGCAGAAATCGGCGCCCGCGGTTTATCTTTGCGATCCTGCCGCGAATAACCGTAATACGGAACCACAGCGGTAATGCGCCGCGCCGACGCCCGCTTCAGCGCGTCAATCATCAGGAGCAGCTCCATCAAGTGCTCGTCCACCGGACGGCACGTAGGCTGCATCACGAACACATCAGCCCCACGCACGTTCTCCTGAATCTGCGTATAGGCTTCGCCGTCGCTGAAGCGCGTCACCAGGGCCTGCCCACGGGTCATGCCGAGAAACGCGCAGACCTCATCGGCCAGCGCTTCATTCGCCGTGCCGGAGAAAATCTTGAACTTATCGTCGACGCGACCACGTTGAGGCTTGCGCTCCGACTTTTCGTCGGCGCCCGCCTGAACTTTCTTTTCCGTCACTGTCGCAAGAGTTGCCATAAGTTCAGCTCTCAGCCTTCAGCGATCAGCTTGAATCAGCACCATCAGCTGATAGCTGTTTTTCTGGCTGGGCCGCTAGGATTCGAACCTAGACAAAGTGCTCCAAAGGCACTTGACCTACCATTAGTCGACGGCCCAGTTTCCCTGAAAACAGATTTCAATTGTTGACGACTGGCTGGCTCTTCTAGTGTAACTCGCCGTCCAGAATCGGCAATCGGAAATCGTCAATCGAAAATCTTCTTCCAGTAGCGCAGGCGCGTCAGCGTAGTCGTGGCCGTCGCCGGAATGCCGTCCTTGCGCAACCGAGCCGCAGCTTTCTCAGCCGCCGCGCGGGACGCAAACAACCCATAAGTCGCGGAACCGGAGCCCGACAGCGAGGCATAAACTGCCCCTGCTCGTTCGAGCACACGCTTAACCTCGCGCAATTCGGGATATTTAGGAAAGACGACTCGTTCAAAGTCGTTTTCGATCCCGGTACGGACGAGGTCGAGAAGCGGCGTCTCGGCCCGGCCCCTGCCTTTGCTCACAGGGACACCGGATAAGGCCCTCCCAGTCTTAAGCTTATCTTGCCTATGTTTGCTCTGGGACAGACCGCCCAGCCACGCACCAAGCACGCGACCGAACTCACCCATTCTATCGGACGCAGGATGAAGCGTCAATTTAGACCGGGCGGGCACGGCTTCAGCCGTGTCGATAGCTGTTTGAGAAAATCCGCGCTTTAGCCCCTGAGGTCCAATCAACAAATCCCAATCCGCAAATGCCTTCGGAGTCGAAACTCCAATGTCAGGAGTCGCCACCACGCACGGAATCGCGGGCAAATCCGGCACAGGATAAACTTCCTCGCCATGCCCCACCCCCAGCACCGTTCCCCCGACTAAGAAAAGAGGCACATCCGATCCCGTTTCTGCCGCAATCCGCAATCGTTCAGGCCCAGGAAGCTTTTTCTTCAGAGCAAGCTCAAGCGCCAACAAAGCAGCCACAGCATTCCCCGAAGCCCCACCAAGCCCACCCTGCACCGGCAACCGCTTCTCAATTTCGACAACCACGCGCCCGCGAGCCTTGAGCGCCACCATAGCAAGCCCAACGATCCGATAACAAGTATTCGACCGATCTTTCGGAACCCGAGAATCCTCACAACGAATCTCAATCCCCGAACCCCGCCCCACCGACACGCGAATGACGTCGTGCAAAGCAATCGTCTGATAAACCGTCCGCAGCTCATGAAACCCATCACCCCGAAGCGCACCAATCCCCAACCCGAGATTAATCTTGGCGAACGATCGAACACTTATGGACATGAAGGAATGATTTTAACTACAGGGGGAAATCCGCGTAAATCCGCGCAAATCCGTGGCCAGCCCTTAGGTTCTCCGCTTGTAGTAAATCGCGAACTCAAACCCCGGATTCGCCGGAAACAACTCCGCCACTTTCCGTAATCTCTCCGCCATCTGCGCCGGCGCCAGCAGCGGATAATCCCGCTCCCGCAAATCGTAATAATCTACATCGATAAACAAAGACAGCAAGTAGATCGAAATCGCATCCGAGAAAGTCGCCGCCAGATATTCGTTCTTATGTTTCTCCGCATCCGGATCATGCGAAGTCGCCGCCTTGCGCGACTCCCATGCATCCAGCGAAGTCTCGCCGCGAACTCCAGCCTCGACCTGCTTCCAAACCAGATCGGCAAACTCCTGCGACACTCCCACTTTCTCGACCACCGCATGTCCCACGTTGATGTAGAACTCAAACGCAACCGAAAACTTGTCGTCCATCAACCGCGTAGAAATAAACACGCACTGCGAATCTCCCAGCTCGATATTCCGATGACAGACCGCGTTGTCGCTGAGCCCAACGTCGTAGCGATCGGCGATGACGGTGTCTTCACCCTGATTCACCGTGAGCGGCACAAAGTAGTAAGCCTTGCGTTGCAAAGCAGCGGCAGCAGCCTCCGGGACGGCAGCGACCATCCGCTCCAGATCAGAAGTTGCCACGGTAACCTCGCCCACAATGGCATAACAAATCCCATTGGGCGCTTGCGACACGGGACTTTGGCGTACGACCTCGTCCGGAGATCGCGTAATTGCAGGTGCAGCTTGCGACATAGCAAGTATTCTAGAGTAGTTCTCGATTTGCTGTACAGGAAACGCGGGAACGGGAAGCGTGCCGCTCTCCAGCCTGCGGAAAACTCCGATTTTGGGTGGCGCAGCGCTTCAGCGCTGCGATAACCGCCCTCGAACGAATAAGGGGTTCTAGCCCACGGAGGAAGCAAGCGTGTCTTTTTCCCCAGCCTCTGGGAAGCCGTGCCCCTCAACACAAGACTTAGGTCACCCCGGGGAGGTTATCCGCAGCAGGGTTACAATCAACTACGATGCCCCCAAGCGCCACGCTCGCCAGCAAGCCCAACTGGTACCTGATCCCCGCCCGCGTTTTGTTGGTGACTTTCCTGCTCACGCTGCTTTCCTTCGCCACCAGCCTCCTGCTCGGCATCTTGGGTCTGGTAATCGTGGCGGGGCTGCGCGGTTTCCATCCGAATATGGCGATCGCGTATCGCCATATCGCGTTGCCGCTGGCGGCAGTGGTCGCCGCCGTCACTTTGATTTCAGCCAGCGTGATCGAAATCCGCCGCTATCGGCAGACCAAAGCCCTAGCGGAGATAGAACGGATAAGCGCAGGGCCAATGTAGGCGAAGAAACGCTCTTCTTACGAATTCACTTCAACCCCTCGACCAGATACAAATCCGCCAGCATGCGATGGTATCCGAAGACGCAGGTCTTAGCGTCGGGCGTCATAAGAATGGGACCGATCGTCTCCACTCCAGCGGGATCAGACGGCATCAGCTGTTTCCACAGACTGCGCTTCCCACTTTGCAAGTCGAGCCGAGTAACCGAGGCGGGCAGCTCACCAGGCTGATAAACGTACAAAGAGGCGCTGTCGCTACTGAAAGTAATCGGCTGCTCTCCGGCATTGAGTCCCGGAATCAGCCGCGGATCTCCACCGGCTACCGGATAGAGATATCCCTTCTGGTCCGGACCGATCCCAGCGACCCACTGCGAATCCGGCGAGATTATAAACGCAGTCCCGTTCACACCTTCCTGCGTGATGGCCTGACTTTTTCCCGAAGCCACGTCGCTGACGTATAGCCGTACACCTTTCCCCGGCTCATTGCCCGAAAACAGAATCCGCTTCCCGTCAGGAAACCAGTGCGCCCACGAATGGTTGATCTTGTCCTTGGTCAGGTCCCGCGCTTCGCCAGCGCCCGTGGTCAACAGCTTGAGCTGCGAAGGAGAATCCTGAGTCTGCGCAATCACCGACTTTCCATCCGGCGACAACGCCACCGCTCCGCCTTCACCCAAAAGCACCGCAGGCGCGCCATCCGTCTTCCTAATGTAGACCGCGTAGGACAGGCCGCCCGACTTCGAATAGTCCAACGAGCCGCCGCCGCCTTCTTCGTCGAAGAGCAGAGTTTTGCCGTCACCCGACAAGTCCGCGGGGTAGGTGTAATCCAGCCAGGACAGGTCGTGCTGCTTGGCATCATCGGCAGTCATCCCAATCAGCTCCCGCCGCCAACTGGCCCGCATCAACAAAACCCGCCCATCCTTGAAGATGTCAAAAATCATTACGGCGCCGGGGAGCCGTAATACCATTCGCTCCTTCCCGTCCATCGAAACTGCGTATAGGGTGCGGTCTACGCCCGATTTGCTGGCGGTGAACCAAATTTCTTTTCCATCCGGCGACCACGCCAGGCCCTGAATAGTGAACCACTCTCCCGACAACGAGCGCTTGTTTCCGTTGAGATCGACCAGCGCCAGCGAACCGCTGTCGTCGCCTTGCACCGGATGGTCGATGAATGCGATCTGATCTCCTTTCGGAGAAACTCGCGGGTGTCCGATCCACCCGCCGGTTTCGTACAACGACTTTCCAACGGGGAATTCGAGCCGGTTGCGTCCGCCCATATCACGCACGACGGCCAGGCTGGTTCCGTCTGCCGACCAGTCCGCCCACTGCACTTGCTCCAGCACTTCTCGCGGAGCTCCTCCAACCAGCGGCGCTCGCGCCAACGTGCCCATATTCACCCACGTGCCAATGGCTTTGCTGTTGAGCAGCACGGCCATCTCTGACGCGGAAGAAACGGACGCAAGCTGAGTTCGAGTCAGGCCCATCGACCGCGCCTCGGGAGCTTCGGGTCGCGCAGTAAACACATCCACCGGACTGCCTTGCCACGCGGCGCTATAGAGAATCGTCTGCCCATCCGGCGCAAAGCGCGCCGACCGGATGCTGCCCCGCCGGAAAGTCAACTGTCGATAAATCGGAGGCGCCAATGGAGGCGTCGTGAAGAGCAACTTGCCGGTGTACACGCCAGCGGCCAACGCAACGAGTGTGCAGACCGCGAGCAACAGCGCTACCGGACGTCGTTTGGGCTGCGCCGTCGCAGTTTGCGTGACCGCGCTAACTGCGGACCCGGACGACCCACCTGTTTCGGCAACCGTCGACGTGCGCGACGAATCCAGCGACCGCTTCAACCGTTTCAGATCGGCGCGCATCTCGCCCGCCGTCTGGCAGCGCAGCTCGCGATCTTTTTCCGTCGCCTTGCTGATGATCTCTTCCAGCTTTACCGGAACTTCAGCATTGATCTTCGTCGGAGGAACCGGCGTCCGATTGAGAATGGCTTCGGTGATGACCGCAGAAGTTTCTCCGCGAAATGGCAGAACGCCGGTCGCGATTTCGTAGAGCACCACGCCGAAGGAAAAAAGATCGGTTCTGCCGTCGAGCTCTTTGCCGCGCAACTGCTCAGGCGACATATAAGCGACGGTGCCAACCGCTGTTCCGGGACTAGTCAGGTCAAGCCCGCTGGCGTCAGCACGGGTTTGGGATTCTCCGCTAGTCGGCTTGGCCGCGCGAGCGATTTTTGCCAATCCAAAGTCGAGAATCTTGGCGTGGCCACGATCGGTCACGAAAATGTTCGCCGGCTTGATGTCGCGGTGCACGATGCCCTTGGCGTGCGCGGCTTCGAGCGCGTCGGCCACTTCGATGCCAATGTTCAGCAGCCGCTCCAGTTCGAACGGGCTGCCTTGGATCATGTGCTTCAGCGTTTCACCGCTGAGGCACTCCATGACCATGAAGAGATGCCCTTCGTGCTCACCAATTTCGTGGACAGTACAAATATTAGGATGGTTGAGCGCCGACGCCGCGCGGGCCTCGCGGCGAAATCGCTCCAGCGCCTGGGGATCGTCCGAGGCTTCGTCGGGCAGAAACTTCAACGCGACGAAGCGGCCGAGCGCCGTGTCCTCCGCTTTGTAGACCACTCCCATGCCACCGCCGCCCAGCAATTCCACAATGCGGTAGTGGGAAATCGTCTTCCCGATCATCGTTGAATAATGGCCTGAGCCCGCGTCTTAGGGGGAACATGGGCGAAGCCATCTTAGGAGGATTTGTGCGTGCCGTCAACGTGGGAAAAGTGCGGCGCAGACCCGCGTGTAGGACGACCATCACACTCATCTCAGCAAATCCCACGCTTCCTTGTAAATCGCGTGCTTGGAAAGTGAGTTGTGAGGCGACAGCGATATCGTCTTGGTACGTTTGGGGGCCTTTCGCACGGGAACAAAGTACCAGACGTCCAGTGGAATCACATAAATCGCGAAGAAGTCAATGTCGTTCGGGGTATAGCATTTTTGCCCGAACCTCACCATGCTGCAAATGTAGGAGTTACTTTTCCGGAAGTTGGTGGATTTCACTTGCACCCGCAGAAAGCGACCGCCGGCTTCCACCACAAAATCATACCGGCTGCTGTCTCCCCAAGGTTTCATCACGCGCAAACCGTGTTCGGCGGCTCGCGTCATAAAAAGCAGTTCTACCCACTCGCCGCGCAGCTTGAACTGCCGGCGGTCGCTCCCACCTTCTCCAAACATTAAATTGTCCCTGGAAATAGAAAACGCGGCCAGAAGGGCCGCGTCTGAGAATTGATCTCTATTTCAATGCTAGCATTTTCTAGGGGTAAACTATGACATGATTTCCAACTTTATATTCGGCTTGTTGTCATCAACTTAAGCCCGATCGTGTAATTTTGCCCTATTGACAAGGATTTTCCCGGGTTTTGTATAACCGGCAGCTAATCCCGCAGAGGACACTCGTTTTCACGTCACCCCTCACAAATTGTCATCCCGACCGGAGCTTCTCATCCGAAGAGGATGAGAAGCGCAGTGGAGGGACTTGTTTTTTGTGGACACCACAGAAATCCTGAAAACGCCTTAGCCTCCGACGGACGCGGCCCACACCATAAATTCACGCTGTCATCCTGCCGACGAAGGATCTCTGCACTCGGTTTGCAGCACTGGCCGCAGGAAGTCTTCAGGCAGCGACAGCGGCCGTCCTCTGCTCCCAGCGGACTGCCTCTTCGATCTGCCGCGGCTTGAGGCCGTCCTCAGAAGGTGTAAGTTTCCATGCCGCCGTGAGTGTGGATGATCGCTTTCCCGTCGCTCACGTAGGCCACACAGTTTTTTACCTTTTTCCTATGGCCGGATTGGAGAAATCGCCTGAGCACTCCTCCCTGGATTCCCTCATGCTTGTTTCGAGTGGTTATTCTGATAATTCCTTTGTGCGTGCAGGGCGGGTAGTTGCGATGATTGAAGTCAGTGTCGACGGTGATCAACACACAATTCTGTTCGTCAGCGTACTTTAATAGCGGCGGATCCTTGGTTCCTTGGAATCCAGGCATGTCACAAACATAGGCAACGCTCAATAAACCAGAGAAGCCAGAAACGGCATTCGCTAGAATGCCACTTATATCCTCATCTAGTAGAACTTTCAACTTTGTAGTCAAATGGATGCTCCGTCACCGCAGCGGCGAAACTTACAGCATCTTTAACTTGCTCGATCGTCAACTTTGGATAGGATTCTAAGGCTCCCGCCAAAGTGCCGTGGTACTCCACCGCGTCCAGAATCATGAACACCGGTATCCGCGTGCCAGCAATATGTGGCGTACCCCCCAAAACGTTGTAGTCAATCGCCACCGACGGTCGGCCCTGTAGAGAACGCTCAAACACATCGGAGATCGGAACATCGAAATCCTTAAAGCCAGATTCCTTCTCTCTCAAAGGGAACCTGTCATGTCTCCTCCAGTGTGCATCGTCCGTACCTCTGCACGGGAACCCGCGCGAGGGTTTGTGAATCGCATGACTCATGACCTGACCTCCTCCGTAAGGCTATCTATTACCGTTGACAAATCCTTGATGTCATCAGAAACAGAGAAGCTCCCGAAAATGACCCGCCTATCCGCGAATAGCTGAGCAGAAAGCTTACCGTCCTTGCGCTGCACGATCCAAAGCTGTGAGACTCCGGAAGGAGCTTCGCTCAACCTTAATCCAATCGCATCAATCTCCGCTTTGCAAGCACCTATTGTGGTTCTCAAGGGCAGTGGAAACCTGCTCTGCTTCCCGTCGAACTCAAAGTCCGCGTGAATATGGGCTTGGGTATGTTCATTCGTGAAAAACTGTCCCAGATACGTCATGCACTCTTCCGCATAAACAATGTTCTTGGGAATCAAGGACGCCTCAGTTTCGTCCGTGTAGTGGCCTATTTGCAATCTAATCAGCGTTTCTTCGTCCTTCCACACGATGTGGACATGGTAATCAGCGTCCCTAGAAGGACATACGACATCGCCCCACTCTCCCGGCTTGGGGGATTGACCAAGAGCTTTCGTAAAGGCGGGATAATCGAACTTGTCATGAGTGATCTTTATGCGATACAGAATCTCTTCGCAATGCAAGCCCCTGAACAATTGTTCCCTCTTGTGCCTGGGAAGGGAAGGCTCTTGGCCTGCCTTGCTCGCCGGTTCATGTCGCCTACGGGCTTGGACCATGCCTTTTTCTGCTACCACGCGGCTCCTCCAGCGATCAGAGGCCTAGGCCCACACGTGGCCTGTGTCTCGCCAGTCCATAATAAGAGAGGGGGGACATCAGTGTACAGAGCTTTGCTTGACTGGGCGGACGAGGGCGGACGCCCCTGCGTGAGTGATTACTGAATCAGGGTGCCTCCGTTAGTCGGCTCTTCTTCTGGCGGAATCACAACCGCTGCGGCGACTCTGTCTCCGGCTTCGATGTTCAGGAGGCGGACGCCTTGGGCTGAGCGGCCCGACTCACGGATGAATTTGGATTCGATGCGGATGATTTTGCCGTACTGGCTGATCAGCATGACCTCGGCGTCTTCGGTTACCTGCGCGATGCCCACGACTTTGCCGTTGCGCTCGGTGGTCTTTACGTTGATCACGCCCTTGCCGCCGCGGTTGGTCAGGCGGTATTCGTCGGCGGCGGTGCGCTTGCCGTATCCGTTTTCGGTGACGGAGAGGATGAGCGAGCCTTTCTTGCCAACGTCTTCGACTTCGAGGGTCGAATCGGCGGGATCTTTCGCGGGAGCGGGCGGCAGCGCGGCATCTGGCTTGACGGTCGTGGCCATGCCAACGATGTAATCTTTTTCGTCGAGGTTCATGCCGCGCACTCCGGTGGCGTTGCGGCCCATGGAGCGGACGTCGGTCTCTTCGAAGCGGATGGCCTGGCCGTCGTGCGAGGCGAGGAAGACGATTTGCACGCCGTCGGTGAGGCGCGCGGCTACCAGTTCGTCACCCTTTTCGATGTTGATGGCGATGATGCCTCCGCTGCGGACGTGGCAGAAATCTTTCAGCTCGGTCTTTTTGACGGTGCCGTTGCGGGTGGCGAAGAAAACGTACTTGCCCTCTTCTTCGAGATTGCGCACGGCTAGCATGGTGCGAACCGTCTCGCCGGGTTGCAGCGCGACCAGGCTACCTACGTGCTTGCCTTTGCCGGCTGCGCCGACGTCGGGGATCTCGTAGACCTTGAGCCAGTAGACGCGCCCGGTGTTGGTGAAGATGAGAATGTAGGCGTGGGTGGAGGCGATGAAGAGATGTTCGACGAAATCCTCATCGCGCGTCTTCATGCCCATGCGGCCCTGGCCTCCGCGGCGCTGATTGCGGTAGGTGGAAATGGCGGTGCGCTTCATGTAGCCGGAATGGCTTACCGTTACCGCCATCTGTTCGTCCGCGATGAGGTCTTCGAGATGGATTTCGGCGGCTTCGTCTTCGATGACGGTGCGGCGTTCGTCGCCGTAAAGCTTCTTAACTTCTTCGAGTTCTTTGATGATCACGCCACGCAGTTTTTTCTCCGAACCTAAGATCGATTCGTACTCGGCGATGTTGCCGCGGGTAAGATTCAACTCTTTGTTGATTTCGTCGATGGAGAGCCTGGTCAGGCGATGCAATTGCAGTTCGAGGATGGCGTCGGCCTGAATGCCGGTGAATGGCTTTTCGGGATCAAGCTTGGGCGTGCGGCCCGTGGTGTTGATGTCAATCTTCTTGCCACCGAAATAGGCGACCAGGTTTTCGCGTGCATCGGCGCGGTTGGCGCTGGCACGAATGATGACGATCACATTGTCGAGGTGATCGAGCGCGATCAGGTAGCCTTCGAGGATGTGCTCGCGGTCTTTGGCCTTCTGCAACAGAAAAGAAGTGCGCCGCCGAACTACATCGACCCTGTGATCGATAAAATGTTTGATGGCCTGGATCAGGCCCATTTCCTTTGGCTGCCCGTTCACGACAGCCAAGAAAATCATGGAAAAACCTTCCTGCATCGAGGTGTGCTTGAAAAGCTGATTGAGCACGATTTGCGGTTCGCCGCCGCGCTTGAGTTCAACCACGATGCGCATGCCGTCGCGGTCGCTCTCATCGCGGATGTCACTTATGTCGTCGATGATCTTGTCGTTGACTAGCTGCGCCATGCGCTCGATTAGGCGTTTCTTGCTGACCTGGTAGGGAATTTCGGTGACGACGATGGCTTGACGATCTTTGTTGAAAGTTTCGATGCCGGCCTTGGCGCGCATCATGAAGCGGCCGCGGCCGGTCTTGTAGGCTTCGTAGATTCCGGCTTTGCCGTGGATGATTCCGTACGTCGGGAAGTCAGGGCCCTTGACGATGTTTAGAATCTCGGGGAGTTGCGCGGCTGGATTGTTTACCAGCAGGATCGTGGCTTCGACGATCTCCGTCAGATTGTGGGGCGGGATATTCGTCGCCATTCCGACCGCGATTCCATTCGATCCGTTGACCAGCAGATTGGGGATGCGCGTAGGTAGAACAGTCGGCTGGATGTTGGAGTCGTCGTAGGTTGGCTCAAAATCGACCGTGTCTTTGTCGATATCGGCGTTAAGATCTTCCGCCATGCGCATGAGACGGCATTCGGTGTAACGCATGGCCGCGGGCGGATCATCGTCGACCGATCCGTAGTTTCCTTGACCATCGATCAGCGGATAGCGCAACGAAAATGGCTGTGCCATGCGAACTAACGCGTCATACAGCGCGGTGTCGCCGTGGGGATGGTACTTTCCCATCGTCTCGCCGACTACCCTCGCGCACTTCACGTACCTGCGATTGTGCAGCAGGCCGGAGTCGAACATGTGGTAGAGAATGCGGCGGTGCACGGGCTTCAATCCGTCACGCACGTCGGGGAGGGCGCGGCCGATGATCACCGACATCGAATAGTCGAGATACGAGCGGCGCATCTCTTCTTCGATATTGACGGGTTGGATATTCAGCGCGCCGGGATTTCCGCCTTCGCCTGGGGGTGGAGGAGTCAACGGCAGTTCGGGATTTTGGTCGTCGGGCATTTTGCGGTTCTCGGGTTAGCTTCAGTTCTCGGTTCTTAGTTCTCGGTTCTCAGCCGCGCTGAGCAGTCGTAACTTATTGCATTTAAAGAAGCTTACTGGTCTATTGGATAGCATTGATTATAGCATACGAGGAGCATTTTTTGGGTCTCGCGAGGGTTGCCGTTGCAGGTCCGGATGGGGTTCGCCTGGAATCAACCACCATGATTGAGCCGCACCGATTACGGAAAGCGCCGCGCAGATGAGCATTACCAAACGGAAACCGTACACGAATGCTTCGTTCACCGAAGCCTTGATTTCGGACGACGTAATGCGATCAAGCCCAGGCGGTATTTCGAGACCAGCAAGTTTGACGTAGTTCGATTTAATGTCCTTCATCTGCTCGGTCGGCAGGGGCAGGCGTGCCAGGCTGCGATCAAGGTGGGTGCTGAATGACTGAACCATCACGATTCCGAGCACGGCAATTGCGAGTAGTCCGGCGATACGTGCGACGGCGTTGTTAATTCCCGAGGCCGTGCCTGCGCGATCCTGGTCGACCGCGCTCATGACTAGGGTGGTGAGAGGAGCAACGCTAACAGTCATGCCAAAACCGAGCACGGTGAATGCTGGGAAAAATGTGCTCCAGTAGCTGCCTCCGACAGACGGTACCGCGAACAGAACGAAGCCGACGGCTGTAATGAGAGGACCGACGATAAGTGGCAGCCTAGCTCCGTAACGCGCCACCAGGCCTCCAGCCCAGCGAGACAATCCAGACATGAGCAAGATGAAAGGAAGCGCGGCGGCACCAGCCGCGGTTGCGGTGTAGCCCTGCACCTGGATGAGGTTCAATGGAAAGAGGAAGAAAAAGATTCCTACGGCGGCGTAAAGGAATAGGGTCAGAAGGTTCGCTCCGCTGAAAGGCCGTGACCGAAACAACTGCAAGGGGACCATGGGTTCAGCGACGTGGGCTTCGACAAAAAAGAAACTAATCAGACACACGGCGCCAATGATCAACGGTCCAACGACAAATGGGTCCCTCCAACCGAGGCGCGCAGATTCGACGAGGCCGGAAACCAAGCCACCCAGACCCACGGTGACGACAGCGGCTCCCAGCCAGTCGACGCGCTTCGCGGCTGTGCTTCTGCTCTCGGGAACGTGCTTCAGCGAAATGACGATCACCGCAGCGGCGAATGGAAGGTTGATGAAGAAAGCCCATCGCCAGGAAGCGTGCTGGATGAGCCAACCGCCCAAAACCGGTCCCAGAGCTGTTGTGATTGCGGTGAAGCCGGACCAGGTGCCGATGGCTCGACCGCGTTCCTTCTCGTCGAATGATGCGCTGATAAGGGCCAGGCTTCCTGGCACCAGAAACGCAGCGCCCAGTCCTTGAATCGCTCGGGCGATTATCAGCTGATGAATGTTTGGCGCCACGCCACACCATGCAGAGGCAATTGCAAAGACTGTAACGCCGATCAGGAACGTGCAGCGGCGTCCGAACAGATCGCCAAGAGAACCGCCGACTAGAATGAGCGCGCCGAGAAGCAGACTATAAGACTCAATTACCCACTGCACGTCAATCACGGTCGCACCGAGGCTGGATTGTAGAGCCGGCAGCGCGACATTTACGACCGTGCTGTCGATGAAGGCCATGCTGGATCCGAGAATTGCGGCGGTCAGAATCCACGATCCAGCCTGGGGTGGGCAAGGGGCAGCGGCGGGCTGGGATCGGATCGCGACGTCATCGCAGGGCGGTCTCATGGTCGCTATGATGATCGGGCTATCGACGAAGGTGCGCAACATTGCTGCTTTTCGCAAGACCGCAAGGCCGGCCAACGACCTGATCTCGACGGTCGGGTTCGGGGCAACTTGGCTGTAGAATAAAGCGTGCCCATTGCGCGACTGAATCGGGACGCGCTACGAACTCTTGCAAGCAGCAGGCTAGCGGAAGCTCGTGTGCTCTTGGAAAACAAACTCTGGACTGGCGCCTATTACATGACAGGGCTTGCAGTTGAGTGCGCGTTGAAGTCGTCTCTGGCTGGAGAAGTGAAAGAGCATGACTTTCCGGACAAAGACTTTGTGAATGCGATGTACGTTCACAACCTGGAGAGACTCTTCAAGTTGAACGGCGCACTGTGGGTCGCATTACAGACGGATATGAATGCTGACCAGAAGCTCAGCGTAAATTGGAGTACGGTCAAGGATTGGGAAGATGGAAAACGTTACTCGATTGTCGGAGAATTGGAAGCGAGAGCCTTATACGATGCGAGCACCGAAGCTCGCTCTGGCGTGATGGAATGGATTAAAGGAAAATGGTGACGACATGTATGCCGAAGCCCTGACAGGAACGGACATAGAGTTCGGGAAGGAACTTTGGAACGCGCTGCGTGGGAACAGAAAGTTCCCGGCTGATGGCGCGCTTTGGCTTTTTCAGTCCCAATCAGGCGAGTGGCATCTGATGATTGCGACTCCAAGGGTAGACGAAGTGGGCCCGAGAAAAGCCTACGAAGAACTTGCGAACATCACGCGACGCGATGCCGCAGATTCTGCGCAGCTCTTGAGAATTGAGCTTATCAGTCCAAGGGTGCCTTTCTACCAGGCTTTGCGTTCCGTGTTTGGGAAGACTGCATCGGTGGAAGGAGCGCGACTCGGCCACACCCAGATAGCTGGCATGTACATTGACGATGCTTATCTCTACGAAATTCGTTGACACTGGGGACCTACGGCCTGGTTACGACTTCGTTGGGGGCGGAAGGCAGAGTGAAGCGGATGCCGGCTTCGTGATTGGCTTGGATTGTGGCTGGGATGTTGAGCGCGGAGACTTGGATGTTTTTCGTCCAGTGACCGCTTTGCCAATAATCTCCACTGGCGTAGATCGTGCTGCCTACGATCGCATACTCGGGCACCTGCTCGCGATGACCGTCCTTGAAGATCAGCACCGCTGGCGGCAGCTCAGCTGGTTGACGAGTGATTTGCGGAGCGCTGGCCGCATCGGCTTCCGCATAGTCGGGGGGCGCATTGGTGCCGCGTTCCGCCGATCGCTGTCTTCCGCCGAAGCGCACGTACCGATTCCCCTGCAGCTCGATCATCAGCGGCTCAGATTTTATTTCTGGCTGCGTCTCAACAGGAGGCGCAGGCTGCACAACAACAAATTGCGGTGGGACTGCCACGGGCGCAACCGGATAGTCCGCATAAAAGGGATCGCCGAGGAAAATTGCGCCGGCGCCAAAAGCGCGGGAATACGGGCGTCCAGCAAAGGACACATTGACCCCCCGCCCGAAACCAGAGGGCATACTCACGCCAGGACCACGCATTTGCGCGGTTGAACTGGGCGCGAGAATGGTTACCCCGAGCAGCACCGCTAGCGAAAACGTGATCGGCGCGCTGATTCGCGGGTTAGACATACTCTAGTTCGCTTCGTTCGGGGCGGGAAGCTGGAAGTCGATGCCACGGTCGTCGTTTTGTTTTGCCGTGGCGGTAAGGTCCAGGTCGGCAAGCGAAATCTTCTGGCGATGTCCTGCGGTCAAGTCGAACAGAGTGTTGCCGACAATCGCGTAGTTTGAAACTTCGACCTGATGACCGTCCTTGAACACCAGGATGGTCTGAGGCTGATCGGAAGCCGGTGCTTCGGGCTGCGCTGCCGAGTCATAGTCTGATTCGGGCTGCGGGCCGTTGCTGCTTGCGCGACTTGGATATGGAGCTGGAGCAGGCGCGGTCCCTGGACCTCGGCGGTCAAAAATTGTAGGCCCGCCGTTGTAGTCGCTCGGCGGATCATCGGCGACGTCATTTCCGGAATCGTAATACCCGTAATATGGCACGCCGTAAGCGCCGCTCCACGGAAGATATTGGCTGTTGTTGTGCCGATGGGGATGCTGAGAATTCTGCGGCTGATTCGGGGTGGTTGTCGTTACGCCCCTGAAGCAGCAAGTGGGAGAACCGGGCGTGTAGCCGCGCGGCCCGAGAGAGGTGACGCTCGGCGCCACTCCGTTGACTTGGCGACCACCAAATCCGGGGGACGTGACTGAGGCAGGCATGCCGTTCACTTGGGCGTCCGCTGTGGGGATCAAGAGCAATCCCAGAAAACCAAGAGCGAACAACGTCAGAGCAAAACCCGTTCCAGTAGCTCGATTCAGCCGTTTCACCGGGACATGATACTCCAATTTTCGACGCATGGCGCACTCCCCCTTTAAATATTAGAACATGAGAGGGCATGGATAGTTGCGTACCTAAAGAGAATTACTTTCGTGCTAGGCAGGGGTCGGCTCGGAGCAGAGCTAAGTCGATGAAAAGTCGGGGTCTCAAGCCCGCGGTTCGAAGCGAGTTGCTCCCTAACCCACCGGTGCTATAAGGGCCTTCCCACCCGTGCCAGTTCCGCCAGGTTCCAAAGGGCGTTAGCCAGCAGAAGTCCCCACACGCAGGCTAGCACCAGATCGCGTCTTTGTGTTTCCAGCAAATCGGCGGCGATGGCCGCGACGAACACGAACCAGAATGGGGTTGCGATGAGTTGAAATCCGAATCCAGGATAATGGGGCGTGCCCAGGCCGAGGAGAAGAAACAACGCCGCGGTCATAAGAGGCGCCGTGCTGCCGAAATACCTTGACCGGCGCCAAGCGAAATATGCAATCAAAGCGGCTGGGATTGCCAGCAAAAGCGCGGGGCCACTCTGCCCGGTTTGCGCCAGAATTCGCACATAAGTGCTTGGCATAAGAAAAGCCGGCCATGTGATTCCGATAAACCTTGCGTGGCGAAGGCCCTGCCAAAAGAGGCTTGGGCGGAATAGATAGCAAGCGAATAAGAGCAGAAACGCGACTCCGCAGGCTGCCGCCCAAATCGCAACTGCTGCGCGACGCCGCGTTGGCGCCAGATACAGCATGAACCCAAGAGCGATGGGAATCAGGATGACCAGAGAAAACTGAGAGCCAATGGCTAGTGCGAGCGAGAGTCCGAGCAACAGAATGCGCCGCCAGTTCCACATCACAACCTCGCGCGGGGCGTACAAAGTGTGGGCCACCGCAATGGCGGTGAAGATGGCTCCGAATGCGCCCCAGGCTGCACCGATTTCCGGCTGCGCAGCGTACAGAGTACTGCTGCGAAGGATGGTCGGTGAAACGCAATATAAAGCCAGCGCGATGTAGCCGCCCGCGTTTCCGTAGAGCCTGCGTGCCACGTACCACAGCGAAGCGCCCAAGAGCAGGCCAAAAATTAGATAAGGAGTGCGCGCCAGCCATCCCCAGTAATGGAAGGATGCGGACTCTGTTGTGCCCGTCCAATCGAGCAGCGGGAGGGACGCCAGGAGATACCACAGCGGGGAGTGGTTGGGATCGTAGCCATCATTCTGCTTAACTTCGGGAGGGGTCGGAGTTCCTGCCTCCAAACGCTCGACCGACGGCGTTCCCGCGACTGAGTCGCCACTCCATTGTTGCAGCCCTTCGACAACGCGGAAGAGTTGAGAAGAGTCTATTTCTGTGGGTTCGGTACCGCGAACCAGCAACCAGCCGCACTGTGCCAGAAATCCCAGTAGGAGCAATCCAGCCAATATCTGAGGGCGACCGAAACGTTCGCGTGAAAGAAATTTGCTCATGAAGGGACGGCGAGTGTTTTACCATGTCCGGGGTTGATTGGGGAAACTTCCGCCATGGACGAAGCAAAAGAGGGCTCGGCGACTGCGAGTGCGGGCCCAGCGGGAACAGAGTTCAATCCGCCTGATCCCGCGTTGATCACGCTGCCACCTCCACCATCTCGCCCGCCGGTGCATAACATCTTCGTCGGTGATCACGGCCTGCGAGCGGGATGGCGATTTCTGGTTTACGTTGGACTGTGGAGAGTATTCCTTGTCCTGATCACCACCTTGGTGCGATCTGTGCGGCCGCACGAGGCGCACGGGATTTGGCGGGAGTTGATTGCGGAATTGGAGTTTCTGGCATCGGCCGTTCTGCCTGCACTGGTGATGGCCGCGATCGAGAAACGTTCTTTCGACGACTACGGCCTTCCGCGAAAGTATGCCTTCGGAAAATTATTCTGGGTGGGAACGGTTTGGGGCATCGTGGCCATTTCAGTTCTCGTGCTCGGCATCGAAGGGGTTGGCGATTTCTCCTTGGGGAGTCTCGCATTGCATGGCGCGCGAATCTTCAAATTTGCAGCTTTCTGGGGCGGATTCTTTCTGATCGTCGGCATGTTCGAGGAGTTCCTGCTGCGCGGCTATCCTCAATTCACGCTGACTCAGGGCATGGGGTTCTGGCCGGCTGCTATTTTGCTTTCGAGCTTGTTCGCGGCTTTGCACTTAGGCAATCCAGGAGAAACTTGGGTCGGCTTGTTCGCGGTTGCGGCCATTGGACTTTTCTTGTGTCTGACTCTTCGCCGAACCGGGAGCCTGTGGTTTGCTGTGGGCTTTCACGCTTCGTGGGATTGGGGCGAGAGCTTTCTGTACTCCGTCCCCGACAGCGGCGGAATGGTTACCGGACACTTGATGCGTTCGTCGTTTCACGGCTCGAACTGGATTACGGGTGGCTCGGTCGGTCCGGAAGGCAGCGTGCTGGTGTTTGTGGTCATCGCGCTGACGTGGATGGCGTTTGACCGAGTCTATCCGGAGGCGAAGTACGCTACAGGGTCAACGACGGGCCATCCACCGTGTTAAGATGTGTTCATGGCAAACACACGCAGTGCAACGCTTAGCATACGACTGAAGCCGGAGACAAAAAAACGGTTGGCTAGGCTGGCGAATGCCTCGGGGCGTAGTTCGAATTTTCTGATCGCGGACGCGGTAGAAGCGTACGTCTCTGATCAGGAAAGAATGTTGGCCGAGGTTCGTCAGGCGGATCGCCAAGTCAAATCAGGACACTACATCCGTAACGAAGACATGAAGGCGTGGCTATTGTCGTGGGGAACTGAGAAGGAGGTGCCGGTTCCAAAGTGCGTCTGCGGCAAAGAACACGATGACGAGACGTTGTGCCAGTAGAAATTGTCTGGTCTGCGTTAGCAAGAACCCGGTTGCGGGAGATTCGCGCTTACGTGGCGCGAGAGACACCGGAGGCGGCGGAACGGCTAGCCATGCGGATTGTGGCCGTGGTCGAAGCTTTGAGAAATCATCCCTACCTGGGCCGCGCTGGGGCACAGCCTGGGATCAGAGAGCTGGTCATCGGAGGCACTCCGTACATCGTGTTGTATCGCGTACAGCGCCGGCGGGTTATGGTCAGCACGATCTGGCATGGGGCGCAGAGGAGGAAAGTCTAGATCCGGGGCCCTGTCAGAGTCGCTTCCTGCGCTTTATTCGTGCACGGATCCATTCCGCGAGTGCTTTTTCGCTGAAGTTCCCGGCGGCCAAATCCAGGATCGTTTTAACGGCATTGGCTTCATCAACTTCGAAATCAAAGCCGTTCAATTCGAGAAAGAGTCCTATAGCGAGGAATCCAGCTCGTTTGTTTCCATCGCTAAACGGATGCCCACGAACGAGCCCGAATCCGTAGGCGGCAGCCAAACGCGCGGCGTCTGCACTGGGTTCGTAGGCGTGCAAGTTCCTAGGGCGTGCCATCGCCGACTGCAACGCCGCTTCGTCGCGCAAGCCCCACAGTCCGCCGTGTTCCGCAAGGCTCTCAGCGTGGAGCAGAACGAGGGCACGCTGGTCCAACCAGACCGGCTTCTTCACTTCGCAAGCGTGCGGAAAACGCTGCGATACTTGCTCATGAATCCACGGCCAAGATCGAGCTGCTTCTCAACCTCGGGATCGTAGGGCGTGAGCAAATATCCGGCCGGAGTTTCGATGGCAAAGAGCGTGTCGTCCTTTTTTGCCCGCAGCCGAATCAACATTTCTTTAGGCAGCACGAGGCCGGTGGATGTGCCTACGGACCTAAGCTTGAGTTTCATACGGTACCTCAGATATCCATATACATTATAATACGGGTTGGAGGGCAGAGCATGGGCAAAGTGTCGAGCTTCGCCCGGCTGGACCGGCGGCGGCGCACGTTCCTCCACTAGCGCACGAGGCAAACTAGATATCCAGGTTCTTTACGTCGAGGGCATTGTCTTCGATGAACTTCCGTCGGGCTTCTACGTCTTCGCCCATCAGCGTGGTGAAGATGGTTTCGCATTCGGCGATGTCTTCGAGCTTGACTGACAATAGCGTGCGCCGCTCCGGGTCCATAGTGGTTTCCCACAATTGCGGCGCGGTCATTTCGCCCAGACCTTTGTATCGCTGGATGATGTAGTCCTTGCGGCCTTCGGCGAGCACGTAGTCGAAGAGATCGCGCGCCGTGGATTTTTCCACGAGCTGGGGTTCGGCGGGCTTCTTCTTTGCCACGGCTTTCGCGGGAGCTTCTTGCGTAGTTTTCTTTTGTGCTTTCTCGGCGTCTTCGACTTCGCCGTCGGCCTCATCTTCAGTGCTGGCGCTTGCGGTGGCGCTTTTGGCGACAGTCTCGACCACAAACGGTGGCTCCATGTACGGCTCGATCTGCTTGAACTTCGAGAGCAGTTGGCGATACTCGGCAGTGGAAGCCAGTTCCCAGTTGATCAGGTGTTCCGCACCCTGCGAGTTCAGGTAGCGCACTTCCCACAGATTGTGCTCTTCGTCGAAACGGCTTTCTACTTCTTTGAAGCCGCGTTCTTTTTGCAGCTTCTTCAATTCTTTCTCGAGCTTCTCGATTTTTTTAGGCGCGGTCTTCTTATCGCCTTCGAAATCGACTCTCTTCGACAGATCAAGCTTGGGCAGAATGTCGGTAACGCGCTCGTCGCGCAAACGCTTGTCGACTTTGTCGAAGAGCTTGAGATACTCGTCGAGGACGTTCATGAAGCGCGACAGATTCGCACCTTCGAGTTTGGCAGCGCCTTCGCCGTAACGCACGACCAGGCCTTCCGACGCGCGCTTGACCAGGACTTTTACGTACTCACGGTCGTCTTTGATGTACTGCTGCGACTTGCCTTTCTTGATCGAGTACAGCGGAGGCTGCGCGATGAACACATTGCCGCGCTTGATCAACTCCTGCATGTGCCGGAAAAAGAATGTGAGCAGCAGGGTGCGGATGTGGCTTCCGTCGACGTCAGCGTCGGTCATCAGAATGATCTTGCCGTATCGCAATTTGCTAGCATCGAAATCCTCTTTCGAGATCCCGGTGCCCAAGGCGGTAATCATGGCGCGAATTTCCTCGTGCGCCAGCATCTTGTCGTAGCGTGCTTTTTCGACGTTTAGGATTTTGCCTTTGAGCGGCAGGATGGCCTGGAAACGCCGGTCTCGTCCTTGCTTGGCAGTGCCGCCTGCGGACTCGCCCTCTACCAGGAAGAGCTCGCAGCGGTCCGGCTGCTTTTCGGAGCAATCTGCGAGTTTGCCGGGTAGCCCACCCCCGTCGAGAGCGCCTTTGCGGCGGGTCAGATCGCGAGCTTTTCTGGCGGCTTCTCGGGCGCGAGCGGCGTCGATGGCTTTGTTGATAATCTTTCGTCCGACCGTCGGGTTCTGCTCGAGGTATGCGCCCAAACGTTCGTTGACAAATGCCTGCACGATGCCTGCAATGTCGGAGTTCAGCTTGCCCTTGGTCTGGCCTTCAAACTGAGGCTGTGACAGCTTGACGCTGATTACCGCAACCAGGCCTTCGCGCACATCGTCGCCGGTGAGATTTTCTTTTACGTCTTTGAACAGGCCCATCTGCTGGCCGGCGTAGTTGATGGTTCGAGTCAAAGAGGTGCGAAAGCCGGAGAGATGCGTGCCGCCATCGACAGTGTTGATGTTGTTGGCGAAACTGAAAACGGTTTCGGAGTACGCGTCGTTGTACTGTAGGCCAATCTCCATTTCTACGCCGTCGCGGGTAGCCTCCATGTAGATCGGCTTGTCGTGCAGTACCTGCTTACCGCGATTGAGATGCTTGATGAATTCCGCGATGCCGCCGTTGTACTTGAATTGCGCGGTCTTGGGCTCTCCGGTTTTCGGATCGGTAGTGCGCTCGTCGGTAAGCGTGATCAGCAGGCCCTTGTTCAGGAACGCCAACTCGCGCAAGCGCTGTGCCAGCGTGTCGAAGTTGTACTCGGTGACTGTGAAGATGCTCTTGTCGGGCAGGAAGTGGACTTTCGTCCCACGCTTCGTCTTCACCTCGCCCGCTTTTTTCAGCTTGCTGGTTGGTTCACCCTTGGAATATGTCTGCTCCCAGGTGAAGCCATCGCGCCAGATTTCGAGGTCAAGTTCTTCGCTCAGCGCGTTCACGCAGGAAACGCCTACGCCGTGCAATCCGCCGGAAACTTTGTAAGAGGATGCATCGAACTTGCCTCCGGCGTGCAGCGTCGTCATCACAACTTGCGCGGCGGGAATCTTCTCGCCATCGATGTCCATCGAATCGACCGGAATGCCGCGGCCGTTATCGATTACGGTGATGGAGTTGTCGAGATGAATCGCGACTTCGATTTTGTCGGCGTATCCGGCAAGCGCTTCGTCGACAGAATTGTCGACGACTTCGTAGACGAGATGATGAAGTCCCAGTTCGCCGGTCGAGCCAATGTACATGGCGGGACGTTTGCGGACGGCTTCCATGCCGCCCAATACTTTGATGGAATCGGCGGTGTAATCGCCGTTGCCGTTGACCGGGTTAGGTCCGCCAGTCCGATTTTTGGTGTCGACGATGGCCGCACTGCTGATCTCTTTGGTTGCCATTCAGCTCCGTGGAAGATGGGCCGGATTCTAAGCTCTGGCCGGCGCGCATTTCCTGTGCCCTAAAATGAGGTCAAATGACTGAAATTATTAACACTTACGACGTCAGGATTTATACGTAATTATACCATAGCTCGACCGAAACTCGGACGCGGAATCGAGCCGGTAAACCGTGATTCTAGTGCCGTTTAGGGAGGGTTGCGCGATCTCGGGACCAGGTTCCTCCTCCGGCTGCCGCTTGCAGAGTCACTTGCGTGCAGCAGGCGTCTCTTTTCTGCCAAAACTCAGGCCTTCCACAAGTTCGTCCACTTCGTCTTGGCTGCCTGCGATAAACGTAAACGAGACGACGTAGCCCTTCTCGATCATGACCAGCGTGCTCTGATGCATAATCAGATTGCCGAGCGGTTTGCCGAAGTCGCCACGCACAAGTTGCGTCTCTCCGACGCGGAATTCGTAGGGCTCGTTGACGACGGCTAAGCCCTTGGACTTGGTCAGCTCGGTGAGCGGGCCAAAATATTGTTCGGCACTTCGCAGTCCGGGATAAGAAGCGACTTCTTCCGCTGCCACTACGACTGCGGAATTCACCGAGTCGCCGGATGCCTCGGGCGGACGTTCGAACATAGCTAAAAGCAGGATTGATTTGGCGGCGTTGGAATCGGGGCTCGAATCTTCGTTCGAGTCGTCTCTCATCTCCCTGGTTCGATCCACCCATCCGAAAGCGGTCTTGTAAGTGAATCCGAATGTGGTGTTGCGGTAGATGCCGTCGGTAAGGACGCCGGAATCTGACTTCGCCGCAGTCTGCGTCGGCGCGGGTTTCACCGCTTGTTGCGCTTGCAAAGGGCAGGCCAGCAGAGTCACCGCGAAAAACTTGAAGACTGCGCGAGCGGGAGTGTCCATCTTGTCCAATGTTACAGGAATGGGCCGATCTGAGAAGTTGCCAGCAACATCTCTACAGCCGGCGCTTTACGCCGCTATGCCCAGGGGCACGGGCTGGGCGCAGTGCGCGCAACGCTTGGCATCGATAGGGATCTCGCTCAGGCATTCGGGACACTTTCTGGTTGTGGGATCAGCGGGCGCCGCCGCTTTGCGCATGCGTGCGACCAACAGATTGACCGGGGTCACAACGAAGAAATATACGGCCGTCGCTACCAACAGAAAGGATACGCCGGCGTTGACGAAGTCTCCGATAGCAAACATGCTGCCGTTGACGGTGAACTTGATGGCAGAAAAATCGGGTTTGCCGACAATCGCCGCAATCAGCGGAGTGAGCAGGTCCTTAGTGAATGCTGAGACGACTGAGGCAAACGCCGCTCCAATCACGACGCCAACTGCCATGTCGATTACATTGCCACGAAGAATAAATTGCTTGAATCCGCTGAGCATGGGAGGCCCTCCTTGGGGCATGGCGGCCACTTTACGGCGGACACGCGCTCTCGTCAAGCGGATCCGATGTGGGGTAGGGTGCTAGCTGTGATTACGACAGTTCTGCTGTATCTCGTGCTTTCCATTGACACGGTGGAATAGCAACCGCACAGTAAGTACAAGACTGGAGAGAATGTCGTTATGGCCACGTGCCCGGCTTGCAATCAGGATGTAGCCACTCCATCTTTCCTAAACTTGGATGCCTGGAGGTTCCTCGTCTGCCCCCATTGCAAGGCAAGACTGGAGATGAAAGCGCCGCGCTCGGCCGTGTTAGCGCCTCTCATCGCACCCTTTTTCATACTCGCCCGTCGTGGCCGCAGTTTCGAGCTCCTTGCGTTCGTATTTATGTTCGCCACGATATTTCTTCTGCTGCTCGAAAGCCTTCATCCAAAAGTCCAGCTTCGGAAAAAGTCCCTGCCCAAGCCGAGCATCCGGCTCGACATTGATGGCCCGCCAAATTAGGGTTTTCCCGATGCGTGGGGAACAGGCGGGGACGCCCGCCTAGCGAGCGAAACTGGTCAACGATCGTTGAACGACTGCGTTGGAAACCGACAACAAGGCAACCACACTCCGCCATCGGGACGGGCGAGAACGGCCGTCCTCCATCGTCAAATTCTCATGGGCATGACGATGTAGCGATACTTGTACTCTTCGCCTTCTGCGGGACGCATTTGGCCGGCGGATTGAGAATCTTTGAATTCGAGTTTCACGTCGCCGTTGCCTGTTGCTTTCAGGAAATCGAGAAGATATTGCGCGTTGAAGCCGATCTGGATCAGGTCGCCGTTGTAGTCGATCTCGAGCGAGTCTTCGGACTCGCCGGTTTCAGTCGATGAAGCCGAAAGTTTCAGCTCGCCTTTTTCCAGGCGCATCTTTACGGCTCGGG